>NZ_JACJIS010000002.1:0-711240 GCF_014138495.1 Flavobacterium gossypii
CCTGCGGCTGAAGTGGCTGCGTCATGCGACAATATCCCGGCTGCGGCTACGCTTACTGCAACCGATGCTTGCGGAAGTGCGGCTGTAACTTTTGCTGAAACTAGAACTGATGGTGCTTGCGCCGGAAGCTACACGCTTACAAGAAAATGGACGGCTACTGACCTTTGCGGAAATACTGCCGAGCATATTCAGACAGTGACCGTGACCGATACGCAGGCTCCTGTATTCGCAGGAACAATGCCTGCTGCCGAAGTGGCTGCGTCTTGCGACAATATCCCGGCTGCGGCTGTACTTACCGCTGCAGATGCCTGCGGAAGCGCGACGGTGACTTTTGCTGAGACTAGGACTGACGGTGCCTGCGCCGGAAGCTACACGCTTACAAGAAAATGGACGGCTACTGACCTTTGCGGCAATACAGCCGAGCACACTCAAGTAGTGAATGTAACCGATACTCAGGCTCCTGCTTTCGTAGGAACATTGCCTGCTGCTGAACTGGCTGCATCTTGCGACAACATCCCGGCTGCGGCTGTATTGACTGCGACTGATGCCTGCGGAACTGCAACGGTGACTTTTGCTGAGACTAGGACTGACGGTGCCTGCGCCGGAAGCTACACGCTTACAAGAAAATGGACTGCGACTGACCTATGCGGCAATACTGCAGAACATATCCAGACAATAACGGTAAGCGATACGCAAGCCCCTACATTTGTTGAGACTGTACCGGCAGACGTTACCGTAGCTTGTGGAGCAATTCCAACAGCAGTAACTCTAACGGCAACTGACAACTGTAGTCTTGCAACAGTTACGATGACAGAAACTACAGCGAATGGAGCTTGTACTGGTGATTCAGTGATAACAAGAACTTGGATTGCTACTGACTTATGTGGAAACACAACTTCAGCAACCCAAACCATCACAGTAGAAGATAATACTGCTCCATCATTAATTACTCCTTTTGAAGGAACGATAAATGTGGTTTGTAGTGCTATTCCAGATGCGCCAGCCTTACAATTTACAGACTCTTGTTCTTCAGTAGAAAATGTTATATTTGATGAACAGATTGAAAATCAGACAGCAACAGGTTATACTATCGTGAGAACTTGGTCTGCATCTGACAGCTGTGGCAATTCAAATACATTTACACAAATTGTAAATGTTACGATAACAAGCCCAACGCAAACAATTCCTAGCGAACTGTGTGTCGAGGATCTTTCAATTGATTTGTTCACATTGCTTGATGGTTCAGTAGAAACAACAGGTACATGGGTCGATACTAATAATTCAGGCGGATTACAGGGAAGCACATTTAATCCTGCGCAAGTTGCACTTGGAGATTACATCTTGAGCTATGTTATCGCTAATGGCGATTGTCCTAGAACTATTCAAGTCAACATGAATGTAAATGACGAATGTATCGTTTTAGCGCCTTGCGAGATCATCGTACACAATGCAATATCACCAAATGGAGATACTCTAAATGAGTTCTTTATGATTGAAGGTCTTGATTGTTACCCAAATAATACGGTAGAAATCTATAACCGCTGGGGTGTTTTAGTATTCGATGCTCAAGGATATGATAATACAAATAAAGTCTTCCGAGGAATATCAGAAGGTCGAGCAACAGTTAAAAAATCAGAAGAATTGCCTGATGGAACATACTACTACGTACTTAAATACGTAGATGCTGATGGAAAATCTAGAGAAAAAGCAAGCTATCTATATATTAATAGATAAAGTCTAACTTCCAGGGATGTAAGTCCCTGGAACTAAACAAACAAAATAAATGAAAACAAAATTTTTATTTTTCGCTTTAATGTTGGCAGGTTTTGCAGGTTTTGCGCAACAAGATGCACAATACACGCAGTATATGTACAACACTATTAATATAAATCCGGCTTATGCTGGTTCAAGAGGCGTCATGAGCATTTTTGGCCTTCACAGAACACAATGGGTTGGATTAGACGGTGCTCCTGTGACCAATGCAGTTTCTTTAAATACTCCTATTAATAATAGTAAATTAGGTGTCGGACTTTCTTTTGTCAATGACAGGATCGGTCCAACTGACGAAAATACAATTTCGGCAGACATCTCCTATACTGTAAAGACATCGGAAACGTATAATCTTTCATTTGGTATCAAAGGAACAGCAAACCTATTCAGCTTAGACGTAAACAAATTAAATCCAGCCGATGCAGGAGATTCGCATCTGCAAAATTTCAACAATAATTTTACGCCAAATGTTGGTGCCGGAGTTTATTTTCACTCCGATAAATTGTATGTAGGTCTTTCTGTGCCTAACTTTTTCGAATCAACTCGATATGAAGACAATTCTGTTTCTGTATACAAAGAACGAATGAATTTCTACTTAATCGGAGGTTATGTATTTGACTTAAGCCCTACTATCAAATTCAAGCCCGCTTTCCTTATGAAAACAATTGAAGGCGCTCCCCTACAGCTTGATGTGTCTGGAAACTTCTTGTTCAACGACAAATTTACGATTGGAGCTGCCTGGAGATGGGATGCCGCGGTAAGCGCAATGGCCGGTTTTCAAGTTACCGATGGAATATTCGTAGGGTACGGATACGATCTAGAAACAACAAAACTGTCCAACTACAACTCGGGCTCACATGAGGTGTTCCTACGATTCGAGCTTTTCAATAAATTCAACAAAGTAACTTCACCTAGGTTCTTCTAATACTGCGTAATTATGAAAATCAAATTTACATATATAGCTTTTTTAAGCATCATCTGTATCAGCGGATATTCGCAAAAAGCAGCTGTAGCATCAGCGGATAAGGAATACGAAAAATACGCTTACGTCGATGCAATAAAAACATACGAGCGTGTTGCAGAAAAAGGATACAAATCGCAAGACATGCTCCAGAAGCTTGGAAATTCTTATTATTTCAATGCTGATCTGGAAAATGCCGCGAAATGGTACGGTGAGCTTTTTGCAATGACACAAGATGTAGACGCCGAATATTACTATCGTTATTCTCAATCTTTGAAAGGTATCGGTGATTATAGCAAAGCAAACGAAATGCTTGAAAAATTCAACCAAAAGTCGGGTATCGATTCTAGAGGAAAATTATACGAAGAAAGAAAAAATTATCTAGAAGAAATCAAGAAGAATTCCGGAAGATACAATGTAGAAAATGCAGGTATAAATTCTGAATATTCTGATTATGGAAGTGCTTTCTTTGGCGACAAAGTTGTCTTTACTTCTGCTAGAGATACCGGAAATTTCTCGAAAAGACAGCATTCTTGGACCAATCAATATTTCACAAACATGTATGTTGCCGATATGAGTCCGGAAGGTGATTTGTCTGCTCCGCAAAAATTTGCGAAAAGCCTGAACACAAAATTCCATGAAGCAACTCCAGCTTTTACCAAAGATGGAAAGACGATGTACTTTACCCGAAACAATTATAACGACGGAAAAAAAGGAAAAAGTAGCGACAAAGTAACGTTGTTGAAAATATACAAAGCTACGCTGGAAGGTGATAAATGGACCAATGTAACCGAATTGCCTTTCAACAATAATAATTACAGCGTGGCCCACCCTGCTTTGAGTCCGGATGGAAAAACATTGTATTTTGCTTCTGACATGCCAGGAACGTTAGGCCAGTCTGATATTTTCAAAGTTAGCATTAATGCCGACGGAAGTTTTGGAACTCCAGAAAATTTAGGTCCTAAAATCAATACGCCTGGAAGAGAATCTTTTCCTTTTGTATCGGATGAAAATGAATTGTATTTTGCTTCTGATGGTCAGCTTGGCCTTGGCGGATTCGACATCTTTGTTTCAAAAATTGAAAAAGACGGAAGTTTTAAAGAAGTAAAAAATATCGGAGAACCGGCAAACAGCAAAAAAGACGACTTCGGATTTGTTATCAATACAAAAACCAGCAATGGCTTCTTCAGTTCTAACAGAGAAGGCGGAAACGGAAACGATGACATTTACAAATTCCTTGAGACTAAAAAATTAGAATTTGCCTGCCAACAGCTTTTATCAGGAATCGTAACAGACATGGAAACGGGAGCTATCCTTCCAAACACAAAAGTGACTTTGTCTGACGAGAAATTCAACAAGCTAAAAGAAACTACATCGGATGCTACCGGGAAATATGTTTTCGAAGACGTACAATGTGGTAAAGCGTATTACGTAAAAGCTGAAAAACCAGAGTATGTTACTAAAGAAGTAAAAGTGACGCTGCCTAAAGAAAGCGGTGAAACCGATCTTCCGATTGCTCTTGAAAAATCAGTTAAGAAAGTCAAAGTGGGTGATGATTTAGCAAAAACATTTGGAATCAAGATTATTTATTTTGACTTAGACAAATGGAACATCCGACCAGATGCAGCTACAGATTTGGCTAAAATTGTTGATGTGATGCGTGAATACCCTACGATGAAAGTAGATGTAAGATCGCATACCGACAGCCGACAAACACACAAATACAACGAAAAACTATCCGACAGAAGAGCAAAATCAACAATTGCTTGGATGATACAAGATGGAATACAAGCTTCGCGATTAACAGGAAAAGGTTATGGCGAAACCCAATTAGTAAACAAATGTGCTGATGGAGTTGAATGTTCAGAAGAAGAGCATCAGTTAAACAGACGCAGTGAATTTATCATAACTGAATTATAATCCTAAATGCCCATAAAAAGCAAAAGCATCCTTGACTAGAAGGATGCTTTTTTTGTTATTTACCCTACTGTAATATATTTTAAAAATATATCCCCATACAATAGTTTTCACACATTCGGTACTGAAAGATTAATCAAAACAAAAGAACAATCTTTATATGAATCTATTGTATAAACAGCCTAAGCTTCTATAAATAATCCACGAAAATTAAACCCCATCTAATATTAATTATCTAAAAAAAATAATTCCTGTTGAATTATTGCAATCAGTAATAAATGAAAGGTGAACGTAAATAACAATCTTTTTAGGCCGCTTCAAAAAAAAGACTGCATGAAACTGCAGTCCTTTTTACTGAGTCTCGGCTTTCTTATTTTTTTATGAACATATTCGTATAATACTTGCGTCCTGTTTCTGGGCTTGTACGAACAGAGATTCCGAAATGGGTAAAGTCTCCTTCGATGTTCGCTTTATGGCCAGGACTTTGTAGCCATGCGTTTAATGCAGCTTGTGGCGTTTGATAGTTGTAGGCCACGTTTTCATTAACTTTTACCGCTCCAAGTACTTGGATAAGGTTTTGTGATCTTTCTTCAAAAAAAGCATGGTTGACAACGTTATTTTCAATCATGTATTCATTGTGTTCCTCAGACTTGTAAGAGATATGATTGATTGGCTGTAGAATTGGCAAATTAACGGATTGCCGGTGTTCGTTGATAATGCGCATTAAATCTAATTCTGTGGGATTGTAGTCATAATTCTCTACGAGGGTCGAATTAGGGACATTGTTTTCATCAGAAGAGTCCGAAGAACAGGATAACATAGTGAACAACAGAGCCATTGGCACTAATGTTCTGAGCATCATTGCTTTCATAGGTTAAGTAGATTAAGATTTAGATTCAAAAAAGCCTTTGGGAAAACTTTTTCAAATATCAAGCAAGATCATGATGGGGCACAACTCTTACTTAACGATTCAATATTACAAAAACATCGTTGAACTGCAAAATAAAATCGACGAAATGCATGTTATTATATTTTTTAGAAGTAAAAACCTACATTCTAAGAAGAAAGGCGGTCTTTTTTCCAAGCCAAATCTTGAAGTTGAAAACGAATGCGGTCGTGCAATCTATTAGGTCTTCCCTGCCAAAATTCAATTTCATGGGGTTTCACAAGATAACCTCCCCAATAGGAAGGTCGCGTAATTTCTTTTCCAGAAAATTCCGTTTCGAGAGTACGGATTTTATTTTCCAGCACTTCCCTATTCAAAATGACTTCGCTTTGATGAGAAGCAACGGCGCCAAGCTGACTGCCAAAAGGTCGGGAATGGAAATATTCGTCAGAAACTTGATCTGATGTTTTTTCTGCTTTGCCTTTAATGATTACCTGCCTTTCGGCATAAGGCCAGAAAAAAGACAAGCAGACATTTGGGTTTTCTGCGATTGATTTCCCTTTTTCCGATTCGTAGTTCGTAAAGAAAATAAAGCCTTCAGACGTAAACTGTTTTAAAAGCACGATTCTTGATTTTGGAAAACCATCTTGGCCAATCGTAGCAATGGTCATAGCATTGACCTCTTCGGTACCGCCAATAGCCTCGGCTTCATTAAACCAAGTAGAAAACAATTCAAAAGGGTTATCAGGAATAGCGCCTTCGATAAGCTCGCTTTTTTCGTATGATTTTCTGTAGTTGCTTAAGTCTTTCATGTTTCTTTAATAGAGAGTTTCTGAAACACAAAGTTACAAAGTTTAGTATGTTGGGATATGATATTTGTCAGTTTAGTTTTGAGGTACTAAGGTTCTGAGTCGCTAAGGCACTTAGGTTGGTTTATTTTAGAGAATCAGCTAAGTTGTTTCAATAATGAATTTCTTTTCTTAGAACCTTAGTGCCTAAAAAGAAAAACTCTCCCCATCATCTCCCAAAAGCACATTTGGAAAAACGGTCTCCGCTTCTTCTTTGAACTTTAAAATAGATTCGTATCGTGTAGAATAATGGCCTAAGACAAGATTTTTAGCTTTTGCCTTCAGTGCTATTCTTGCTGCTTCTTTTGCGGTAGAATGCATCGTTTTTTCCGCCAGCAAGGCTTCTGTTTCTAAAAAGGTAGATTCGTGATAAAGCACATCAACATCTTCGATCAAAGGCAGGATATCTTCATTATAAACCGTATCCGAGCAAAAGGCATAGCTCTTCGGTTTTTCGGGATCAAAAGTCAGCTCTGAGTTTGGAATGACACCACCGTCTTCTAAAGTAATATCACCGCCATGCTTGATTTTTCTGTAATAGACTTGGTCTATTTCATACTGCTGTACAGCATCAATATTAAGCCTTCTTTCGCTAAATTTCTCTTGGAACAAGTAGCCATTCGTATAAATCCTATGTTTTAAAGGAATGGTCTTAACGACAACCTTATCGTCTTCAAAAACGGTTTCAGATACTGTCGATTCTAATTCGTGAAAATAGAGATTATAGTTGGTCCATGAATTCGACAGTTTTAGCTGCAGCGTGATGATTTCCTTAATTCCTTTTGGACCGTAAATATGCAGGTCGTTTACGCGATTCAGGAGCATGTAGGTAGAAACTAGTCCGACCAATCCATACACGTGATCGCCATGAAGGTGCGAAATAAAAATGTGGTTTATTTTCGAGAATTTGATCTTATTCTTTCGCAACTGGACTTGGGTTCCTTCTCCGCAGTCGATCAAGAACATTCGGTCCCTGATTTCCAATACCTGCGATGTCGGATTGGTAATGGTTCGGGGTGTTGCGGCATAACAGCCTAAGATCGTCAGTTTCATTTTAAATGCAAACAGAGATTAAAATCCGAGGTCTCTTTCGATTTCCTCCATTTCAATAATATCATGCGCTTCAAGAAGCGTAGGAACGACAATCATCTCATCAGGAACTTCGTTAAAATCAAAATCGTTAATTACTAAAACAAATGATTTCTTTGCTTTTCTATGTTTGTTAGACAAAGAAAGGAAAGATAATACTTGGTCAAGCGTTACCTCTTTATCGGCCGAAATATCCAAGATAAGGTTTTGATTTTTAAAACTGCCGTATTCGTTCGTCACTTTTTCAAGGAAGGAATTTACACTCCCTTGAGTATCTTTTATTACGGTAGTATGTCCTTTTTGATCTACTTTCATTTTATTTATTTTATGAAATACGAATTTCCTTTGCAGCAATTCAAAGTTACAAAGGTTTTTGTCTTTTTGCTAGCTATTGCTTGATTTTTGAAGCCAATAAGTAAATCACCGCCATTCGTATTGCCACGCCATTTTCGACTTGGTTTAGGATGACAGACTGCTGTGAATCGGCTACATCTGAAGAAATCTCTACGCCTCGGTTGATAGGTCCCGGGTGCATGATTACGATTTCTTTGCTCAACGAATCTAACAAGGCCTTGTCTACTCCATACTGCTGTGCGTATTCTCTTGTAGAAGGAAAATAATTCACATCCATTCGTTCGTTCTGTACGCGGAGCATGTTGGCCACGTCGCACCATTCTAAAGCTTTTCTCAGATTTGGCTCGACAGTAACTCCTAAAGATTCAATATATTTTGGAATCAGGGTTTTTGGTCCGCAGACTTTTACTTCAGCTCCCTGCATCTGCAAGGCATAGATATTCGACAGCGCTACTCTCGAATGCAAAATATCGCCTACGATAACCACTTTCTTTCCGGCTACTTCGCCTAATTTTTCTCTGATCGTAAAAGAATCCAGTAAACCTTGAGTCGGATGCTCATGCGCTCCATCGCCTGCATTGACGATACTCGCATTTACGTTCTGCGAAAGGAAATAAGCCGCTCCTGGGTTGGAATGCCTCATTACGACCATATCGACTTTCATCGAAAGGATATTGTTTACGGTATCAATCAAGGTTTCTCCTTTTTTGACCGAAGACTGCGCTGCCGAAAAACTGATGACGTCAGCCGAAAGTCGCTTTTGGGCTAATTCGAACGAAAGCTTGGTTCTTGTACTGTTTTCAAAAAATATGTTGGCAATGGTAATATCTCGAAGTGAAGGGACTTTTTTTATCGGACGGTTAATGACTTCCTTAAAATGATCGGCTGTTTCAAAAATAAGGTCAATATCTTGTTTGTTGATATATTTTATTCCTAATAAATGATTTACGCTTAATTCGCTCATTTTTATATGTGTTGTGTTGTTGTTATTTTAAGAACTTATTAGTTGGTCACCAGATAAACCACATCTTCTCCCTCCTGCTCTTTCCAGCTGACCTTTACCTTTTCATTGTTTATCGAGTCTACTTGTCGGCCGCGGTAATCAGGCTGAATTGGCAGATGGCGGCTAAAACGCCTGTCGATCAACACCAGCAATTCAATCTCAGCCGGTCTTCCGAAAGACTGTATTGCAGTCAAGGCCGAACGGATGCTTCTTCCGGTATATAAAACATCGTCTATAAAAATCACTTTTTTGTTTTCTACCAAGAAATTAATCTGCGTCTTATTGGCTTCCAAAGGTTTTTCAGTCCTGCGGAAATCATCTCTAAAAAAAGTGATGTCCAGATAACCTAAAGCTATTTCCTTTACATGGTATTCATTTTGAAGGATTTCTTTGAGGCGTTCTGCCAAGAAAGTTCCGCGTGGCTGAATACCAACAAGAATCGTGTCTGAAAAATCGAGATGCTTTTCAATTAACTGGCAGGCCAAACGATGCAGAATGATATTGACTTCTTTTGAAGTAAGCAATATTTTTTGACTCATAATGAAGTGTTGTGTTTGGTTTGTAAAAGTAGGCAAAATTTATTTTTAAGTAAAATTAAAAATACAGTTTTAGGCCATATGCCAACAGGATCATAATTATATAACCAAAAATACTAATGATGTAATATTTTTCTGTGCAAAATGGAGAACTTTATAAAAATAAAAAACTAGAAACCATGAACAAGATATCTAGAATATCCATTATGCTTTTGATACTTCTTTCTTTTTCAAGTTGCGAAGTCGTAGAAGGTATTTTTAATCTCGGCGTGGGCGTCGGCATTTTTATTGTTGTTGCCATCATCGCTTTGATCATCTTTATCATCAGCAGATTTAAGAAATAAAACACCATAACCAAAACCAACCATTTTAAACCAAAAAATCCCGTACTTTTTAAGAACGGGATTTTTTTATTTGCATGAGGCTTATTCCTTAAGAATACATTTTCTTTCTAAGCTCTTGTACTTTTTCATCGTCAAGATAGTCGTCAAAAGTCATGTATCTATCGATGGCTCCTTTTGGCGTCAGTTCAATCACTCTGTTACCTACAGTTTGTGCAAACTCGTGGTCATGTGTCGTGAAAATAACAGAACCTTTATAGTTTTTCAATGAGTTGTTGAAAGCGGTAATCGATTCCAAATCCAAGTGGTTTGTAGGCTCATCTAACATCAGGACATTTGCTCGCTGCATCATCATTCTAGAAAGCATGCAACGTACTTTTTCTCCTCCAGACAATACACGGCTTGTTTTCAAAGCTTCTTCACCAGAGAAAATCATTTTCCCTAAGAATCCGCGGATATACACTTCATCACGCTCTTCTTCTGTTTTTGCCCACTGTCTTAACCAATCTACTAAAGTCAGGTCGTTTTCAAAGAAATCGTGGTTTTCAACCGGAAGATACGCTTGAGTCGTTGTAATTCCCCAATCAAAAGTTCCAGAATCCGGAGTTTGGTTTCCGTTTAAGATTTCATAAAAAGCTGTCGTAGCTCGCGAATCTTTAGAAAACAAGACAATCTTGTCGCCTTTTGCCATATTTAAATCTACACCTGTGAACAACGTTTCTCCATCAATTGAAGCGCTTAAATTTACTACGTTCAAGATTTGGTCTCCCGCTTCTCTTTCTTGGTCAAAGATAATCGCCGGGTAACGACGGCTCGATGGCTTGATTTCGGCAATATTCAATTTGCTGATCATTTTCTTACGCGAAGTAGCTTGTTTCGATTTTGCCACGTTCGCACTAAAACGACGGATAAATTCTTCTAATTCTTGTTTCTTTTCTTCAGCTTTTTTGTTTTGCTGTGCTCTCTGTTTTGCGGCTAACTGGCTAGACTCATACCAGAAGGTATAGTTTCCAGAGTAATGGTTGATTTTTCCAAAGTCGATATCCGAAATATGCGTACACACGGCATCCAAGAAGTGACGGTCATGCGACACGACGATTACGGTATTTTCATAGTTTGCCAAGAAGTTCTCTAACCAAGCAATAGTTTCAAAATCCAAGTCGTTGGTAGGCTCATCCATAATCAAAACGTCAGGATTACCAAAAAGCGCTTGTGCCAAAAGCACGCGGACTTTTAGTTTTCCTTCCATATCGGCCATCAAAGTATAGTGATTGTCTTCTGTAATGCCTAAGCTCGAAAGCAAAGAAGCCGCATCAGAATCAGCATTCCAGCCGTTCATTTCTTCAAACTGTACCTGCAACTCGCCTATCCTGTCTGCATTTTCATCTGTATAATCCAGATAAAGCTCGTCCATTTCTTTTTTAACGGCATACAGCACTTTATTTCCCATCATTACTGTTTCCAAAACCGTATGCTCATCGAACATGTTGTGATTTTGGTTCAGCACCGACATACGTTTGCCCGGTTCCAAGAAAACATTCCCTGAAGTCGGGTCAAATTCTCCTGAAAGTATTTTTAAGAAGGTAGATTTTCCAGCACCATTTGCTCCAATAACTCCGTAAATATTACCATCTGTAAAGGTTGTATTTACTTCATCAAACAAAATTCTTTTGCCAAACTGTACTGATAAATTATTTACTGTTAACATTGCTATAGTTTTTAAAAAAGTTTTGCAAAAGTAGAAAAAATACTGCACTTTTGGCATAGGAACCGGAGATAGTTTTACAGCATAAACTTAAAGTTCTTATTTAATTATTTAATCGCATTCTAAATAATTGAAGGCATCTATATTTAACTATGCCTTAACAGAGAATCTAGATGCATCTGAATATTTTTGTTTATTAGATCTAAACTACATGCACAATTTGAAAGTTTTTAAAATCGTATCGTTTTCAATTTTCAGCCTGTTCCTAATGGGATCCTGCGAAAATAAATTCAAAAACGATAATTTTACTGCTTATTTCGGTGGCGAAGTTACAAATCCTCTAAATCGCTATGTCCTGTTTCTTAAAGACAACAAAGTGATAGATACTATTCCTTTGGACAGGAACAATCGTTTTTTTAAGAAATTCGATTCTTTGGCTCCTGGATTATATACTTTCAAGCACGAGCCAGAATACCAATATGTTTACTTTGACAAGAACGACAGTATTATGGTACGCATGAATTCTAATGACTTTGACGAATCTGTTGTGTTTTGCGGCCGCGGCGAAGAAAAGAACAATTTCTTGATGGAAATGTATCTTAAGAATGAGGAAGACAAAAACAAAATGTTTACGGTATTTGACTATGACTTGAATAAATTCAACAAATACATCGACTCGGCCTATACTTCTAGGAAAAACTACTATACGACCAAGAAAGAAGCTTTAAAATGGAGTGATGAGTTTGACCTTTATGCTTTGGCTTCTCTTGATTTTCCTTATTATACGAAAAAAGAAATTTATCCTGTAATTCATGAAATCAGGACAGGCGAAAATGTCTCTCAAAAATTGCCGAAGAATTTTTATGAATACCGCGACGAGATTGATTACAATAACAAGGATTTGACTAATTTCTCTCCTTTTGTAAAATATCTTACCTACATGCTCAACAATATGGCCTTGGAAAAAGCGGACGAAAAGGCTTCGGAAGAAGACAAGGCTTTAGACATGAACATCACCAAGCTTAATATTGCTGACACGCTTTTCAAGAATCCGGAAATAAAAAATACGATCCTAGACAATATTGCTTTTGCTTATCTATTAGAAGACCAGCATATCATAAACAATAAGAAATTCCTTGACCGCTATAACCAGCTTTCAACGGACAAAGGCAACCAGAATGAAATCATAAAAATAGGCAACGCAATCCAGATGCTAAAAAATGGCAATCCTTTGCCAAAAGTCAGCTTGATTGATTTGAATGGAGAATCTGTTAGCAGCGAGGATGTTGTGAAAGGAAAATGCGTCATCTTTTTCTGGACAGAAAATGCAGAATCCCATTTCGAAACCGTCCACAAAAAAGCAATGGAACTAAAAGCTAAATATCCTGCCTATACTTTTATTGCTGTCAATGTTGACGACAATCAATCCAAATGGAAGACCAATCTTTCTAAATACAAATTCAGCGATATAGAAGAATTCAGGGTAAAAGATTTTGAGGAATTGAAACAGAAATGGGTCATTACAAAAATACACCGCGCTATTACGACCAATGCAGATGGAACGATCAACAACGCTTTCGTCAACTTATTTGATGTCAAGTTCATCGAGCATTTGAAATAATCTCGTGAATAATATAAACAAAAAATCCCGCTTAATTTAGGCGGGATTTTTTTATATCTAAAAGATCTTCTTATTTATTTCCTTTTTCAAAATCAGCAACAAACTGAGCCAATCCTAAATCAGTCAAAGGATGTTTTAGCAATCCTGTGATAGCCGAAAGCGGTCCTGTCATGACATCGGCACCGATTTTAGCACAGTTGATGATGTGCATGGTATTTCTAACAGAAGCCGCAAGGATTTCAGTCTCAAAACCATAGTTATCATAAATCTCACGGATTTCTTGGATCAAGTTCAAGCCGTCTGTAGAAATATCATCCAAACGTCCGATAAACGGAGAAACATAAGTAGCACCTGCTTTTGCAGCCAATAAAGCCTGTCCTGCAGAAAATACTAAAGTAACATTCGTTCTGATTCCTTTATCTGAAAAATATTTCGCAGCCATTACGCCTTCTTTCGTCATTGGCAGTTTTACCACGATTTGTTCATGCAGTTCGGCCAACTCTTCACCTTCTTTTACCATTCCGTCAAAATCAAGCGCATTTACTTCGGCACTTACATCACCTTCTACAATATTGCAGATATCTACATAATGTTTTAGGATGTTGTTTTTTCCTGTGATTCCTTCTTTTGCCATTAATGACGGATTCGTTGTTACGCCATCCAAAACGCCAAGAGCTTGTGCTTCCTTAATTTGAGCCAAATTAGCCGTGTCAATAAAAAATTTCATCTGTTATAGTTTAATTTGTGTGTTTACGCTTATAATCAAATCTTGAATAAGATCTCAAAATTCGGTAGCAAAATTACAATTTATAATGGTTCATCAGCATTTTTTCATAAACTTTATCCGGCAGAACCCTCTTTAGGACAATCGAGAATTTCTGCATAAAAACGCCTACTTTGTAATGTATTTTAGGATCTGGATTTTCGATAATCTTGGCAACAGCTAGCGCCATTTCGTTCGGATTGCTTCCTGAATCCACATGTTCGTCCATCATTTTTAGCGTGTCGCCGTATGGCTTTTCATAAGCTGAGCCTTTGATCAGCGGCGCGTGGAATCGGCCCGAAGCGATATTGGTTGCAAAGTCGCCTGGAGCGATATTGGTAATCTTTACGCCAAAATCTTTGACTTCCATGCGCAACGCTTCCGTAATCAGCTCTAAAGCTCCTTTTGAAGCCGAATAGACGCTTCTGTACGGCAATCCCATATAGCCAGCTATAGAAGTAATATTAATAATCAAGCCCGATTTCTGTGAGCGCATTTGCGGCAGCACAGCTTTCATGACTTCGATAGGCCCGAAAAAATTGGTTTCAAAGTTGTTCTTGATTTCAGATGTTGGAATCTCTTCTAAAGGTCCCGTAATACCGACACCGGCATTGTTGATTACGACGTCAATTCTTCCTGATTTTTGGATGATTTCCGCAACAGCATTCTGGATGCTTTCTACATTTCGAACATCAAGCGCGACTAGAGGAAATTTAGAACCGGTGATACGCTCTGGATTACGGCTAGTGCCATAGACGGTATATCCTTTTTGGACGAGGTATTCTCCAATGGATTTCCCGATTCCTGAAGAACCGCCGGTAATTAGTATGATTTTAGACATGATAGCTTCTTAGAAAATGAAGCCAAATTTAGTATTTTATTTTTGATCCAAACCCTTTCAGGGTTTAAAACCCTGAAAGGGTTAAAAACAAAAAATCCTCCGCAAAGGGAAGATTAAAAAAAATGGCAAGCGACCTACATCGCACCGCTACAACCGCTTACCCTTGCTGTGTTCCCACCCTGGGGGAGTCTGCAGGAGCTGGTCGTGTAGGACTTGCCGGTGCAAATATACAAAGATTTTATATTTTTGCAAGGCAATTGGCGGTTATAAAATAACGTTGTATATTGTCCTAATCAATTTTAAAACAATGAAAAAACATAAACTATTAGCATTCATTTTATTAGGGACGGTAATCGTGTCCTGCGGTGATGACGAAAAAGAGAAAAAAAATTTATTCAGCATTGATTCTGCTAGCTTAAAGGAGTCATATCAGCCTCAAGAATCGCTTTCTTTGATGCTAAAGAACGATAAAAACAAGACCATCGACTCTATCATCTATTATGTAAACGAGAAAAGAGCCGGTGCGGTTGTCGGAAACAAGAAATTAGATTTTGCTTTGGCCGATACCAAATTAGGCTACCAAAACGTAAAAGCGCTTGTCTATTATGAAGGACAAAATGTAGAAACGGAAACCCGAATCGAAGTGGTTTCTAACGTAAAGCCGAAATTGCTTACGTATACCATAGTGAATACCTACCCGCACGATGAAACATCGTATACGCAAGGATTGGAATTTTACAGAGATACTTTATTTGAAGGAACTGGACAGCGCGGTACTTCAAAATTGCTGAAAACCGATTATAAAACTGGGAAAGCCTACCAATCCATCAACTTGGAAGGCCGCTATTTCGGAGAAGGAATCACGATCTTAAATAATAAAGTGTACCAACTAACATGGCAAGAAAACATAGGCTTTATCTATAATGCCGATAATCTTAAGCAAATCAAAACTTTTGAGTACTTCAAAAAAGTTGAAGGCTGGGGATTATGTAACGACGGAAAGTTATTATACCAATCTGACGGTACCGAAAAAATCTGGGTTTTGGATCCGGAAACTATGAAAGAAGCAGATTATATCAACGTATATTCTGAAGCAAGCAAGATAAAAGCTGTCAATGAGCTGGAATGGGTAGACGGAAAAATTTACGGAAACGTATACCAAAAAGATGCCGTAGCTGTAATCAATCCGAAAACTGGCGCTGTTGAAGGTATTCTTGACTTAAGAGAATTAAAGACTAAGGTCAACATGATCGGCCATGATCCAGGAAACGACGTATTGAATGGATTGGCTTATAACCCAAAAACCAAAACGCTTTTTGTCACCGGAAAAAAATGGGACAAAATGTTTGAGATCAAGATTTCAGAATAAAGTCAGATGTTTAATAAAATTAATATATCGATTCCGAAACCTTGCCACGAAAATTGGCAGGAGATGACAGCTGTAGAAAAAGGCCGATTCTGCAATTCGTGCCAGAAGACGGTATATGATTTTACAAAATTATCCGATAGGCAACTTATTGAAAAAATCAATTCTGAGCCAAATAGCTGTGGTCGTTTTTTAAAAACACAGCTAAACAAAGATTTACAGCTTCCAAAAGAGAAAAGCAGTATTTGGATTGCTGGAGTTACTGGGATATTGAGTTTTTTAAGTGTCGGAAATCAACAGCTCTTTTCTCAAGAAAAGGTAAAAACAGAACAGACTCTAGAAAAAAGTAATGCTGAAAAATCAACTGATGACACTCTTTCTGTTTCTGAAATACAAATCAACGGTATGGTATTAGATCAAGATATACCACTCCCTGGAGTTAGTGTCATGATAAAGGGAAAATCAATTGGTACGCAAACAGACCTTGATGGAAGTTTTTCAATGACTGCCAATAAAGGAGATGAACTGGAATTTAGCTTTATGGGAATGAAAAACAAATCTATGATTGTCAATTCCAATAAAAAGATTTCAATAATTATGAAACCAGATTATATGCTGTTAGGAGAGGTTGTCGTCGTAAGAAAAACTTTCTTCGGAAGAATCTTCCACTCCATTGGAAATATTTTCAGATAATAAAAAAACCGAGCTAAGTGCTCGGTTTTTTTATGCTGTACCTTAGGCTTTCTTTTTCTTTGCCGGTGCGGCTGGCGCCGTACTCGTTGTTTTTCCTTCTACATATTTTTTATCCGCTGCATTGAAGGCAAAAGTATTCTGTTGTGTCTTGTTCTTCTGTAAGATGTCACCTTCTGGTGTCAAGACAAACTCAAAGCCTTCTCTTCTCACCTTTTCTTGCGTTTCCGACGCGTTCTTTAATCGATCAAGAAAAACCTTCTCTGTAATGTTTGTCGTTGTCTGCTGGTTCGAAAACAGCTTTGTTTTTGAAGCCGTATCGTATACTTCAGAAAACAGAATGGTTCTTACTTCGGTCTTTAACTCGGTTTTGGTTGTAATCTCCTCTGTCCATGTTAGCAGGTATAAAGGTATTCCTTTTGCCGTAAAACCTTTAAGCGTGCAATTTTTAGGCGGATTCTTTTCATCAACCGTCTTGATTCCGATTGTATCTTTTTTGGCTTTGTTATTAATGAACAGGTAGAAATTTCCTTTTACGATTTCTGCCGTAAGATTGTCTGCTTTTGCCAAGGCAGCTGAAGCTGGTTTTGCAGCGGCTTTCTTTTTGGATCCTTTTTTCTGTCCGTAGCTAAAGGCAGCAGTAAGTACGAGTAAGATTAAAAATGCGGTCTTTTTCATAGTATATTTTTTTTTTGGAATGCCTAAAATACAAAAAATATAAGACCCTAATTGTTAAAGTAGTGCACAAAAAAAGCGCAGGGTTCATAACCCTGCGCTTTTGAACTATAATCTAAAAAGTGATTATTTCACTTCTTCGTAGTCAACATCTTGAACGTTGTCACCACCTGCTTCACCTTGCGGCTGTGCATCTTGTGGAGCGCCTTGAGCATCACCTTGCTTGTACATCTCTTCAGAAGCATTTTTCCATGCTTCGTTGATTTTGTCTAAAGCTGGTTGAATTGTAGCGATGTCTTGGTTAGCATGCGCCATTTTCAATTCTGTCAAGGCATATTCGATAGCTGTTTTGTTCGCATCCGATAATTTCTCACCAAATTCTTTCAACTGACTTTCTGTTTGGAAAATCATGCTGTCCGCTTCGTTCAATTTCTCAATTTTTTCTCTTGCCGCTTTATCAGAATCAGCATTTGCTTCTGCTTCTTTTTTCATTCTTTCGATTTCTTCTTGAGTCAATCCAGAAGAAGCTTCAATTCTGATATCGTGAGATTTACCAGTTCCTTTGTCAGTTGCAGAAACTTTGATGATACCGTTAGCATCAATGTCAAAAGTTACTTCAATTTGTGGAACTCCTCTACCTGCTGGTGGAATTCCATCTAAGTGGAAACGACCGATAGTTTTGTTATCTGCAGCCAAAGCTCTTTCACCTTGCAAAACGTGGATTTCCACAGATGGTTGGTTGTCAGAAGCTGTTGAGAACACTTGCGATTTTTTGGTTGGGATAGTTGTGTTAGACTCAATTAATTTTGTCATAACACCACCCATAGTTTCGATACCTAAAGATAAAGGCGTAACGTCTAACAACAATACATCTTTAACATCTCCAGACAAAACACCTCCTTGGATTGCAGCACCGATAGCTACAACCTCATCAGGGTTAACTCCTTTTGACGGTTTTTTGTTGAAGAATTTTTCTACTTCTTCTTGGATTCTTGGGATTCTTGTAGAACCACCCACCAAGATAACTTCGTCGATATCTGAAATGCTCAAGCCAGCATCTTTTAATGCTTTGGCAACTGGAGCCATAGAACGTTTTACTAACGCGTCAGTCAATTGGTCAAACTTCGCTCTAGTCAAAGTTTTCACTAAGTGTTTAGGTCCTGTAGCTGTTGCAGTAACGTATGGCAAGTTGATTTCTGTTTGAGCAGAAGATGACAATTCAATTTTAGCTTTTTCAGCAGCTTCTTTTAGACGTTGCAATGACATTGGGTCAAGACGCAAATCCAAACCTTCTTCTGATTTGAATTCTTCAGCCAACCAGTCAATAATAGTTTGGTCAAAGTCATCTCCACCTAAGTGTGTATCTCCGTTTGTAGACAATACTTCGAAAACTCCGTCTCCTAATTCAAGGATAGAGATATCAAAAGTACCACCACCTAAATCGTAAACTGCAATTTTTTGATCCGTACCTTTTTTATCCAAACCGTATGCTAAAGCTGCAGCAGTTGGCTCGTTGATGATACGCATTACTTTCAAACCAGCGATTTCACCAGCTTCTTTTGTAGCCTGACGCTGTGCATCGTTGAAATAAGCAGGAACAGTAATAACTGCTTCTGTAACTGTTTGACCTAAATAATCTTCAGCCGTTTTCTTCATTTTTTGAAGTGTCATTGCTGATAATTCTTGTGGCGTATAAAGACGGCCGTCAATGTCAACACGTGGCGTGTCATTGTCACCTCTTACAACACTGTAAGGTACATTTTTAGCTTCTGTAGCGCTTTCAGAGAATTTATTTCCCATGAAACGTTTGATTGAAGCAACAGTTTTTGTTGGATTGGTCACTGCTTGTCTTTTGGCAGGATCACCAACTTTGATTTCTCCACCTTCAACAAATGCAATTACTGATGGCGTTGTTCTTTTTCCTTCAGCATTAGGAATTACAACTGGTTCGCTTCCTTCCATAACAGAAACGCAAGAGTTTGTTGTTCCTAAGTCAATTCCGATTATTTTACCCATTTTTATATATATTTTGTTTCTATACTAATTTTTGAACTCGTGAACAATTAGACAATCTTTGTGCCAAGACAAAAAATAATTAAAATTGTCAGTTTTTGTTAAAATTGGCATTTATAAATATGACAAGATGACATTTTTAAACTTTTTTTATTTCTCAAAATACTCAAAACCGTCAATGATATCTAGGTAAACGCCGTCAAAATTAGCTTCTAAAATTTTGTCCAGATAAGAATCGTTGTTCTTATAAATAATTTTCTGCCAGTCTTCATTCCAATATTTCACTTTGAAATTTCCAGGCCAATCCGGATTTACCGCCGCCATCCAGTTGGGTTTTGACGTATTCCAAGAAGGCTGCCAATAGTAGCGGTAATCTTCGGCCTCTCCAATAGACATATAACAGATGACCAAACGTTTTCCGCCGTTGGCTTTGTCTCGCAATTGGTTGATTTCTGTAGCCGTAAATTGTTCCTCGTTTAAAAACAAATCCATTATAATCGCATCATAATTCGTCGCTTGTATGGCGTTTATAAAAGCCGTTTTCGATGCAAAGTTTTCAGTATTAATCAAATACAAGAAATTTTTTGCCTGTGACAAGTTTGTGATTACGGCAGTATTGGAGTTATTCGGAACCGTAGTCGGGATTACGGTCAAATTCCGTTGCGGCGCGGCATAAGAAATATAGCCGTTTACTGCATTCGTTTGATAGGAATTGTTCATTTTTGAAGCCGTTGAACAATAATCCGTTACCAAAATGGTCTTGCCTTTGTTCTTTGAAAGGTTTAAAAAGCTTTTTACATAATTCGAAATATCGGCAGGAGTTGCTTGATCGTCATTGTCATATCCGTAAAACAGATCTTCTTGTCCGTTTCCGTCGATGGCATTTAAATAAGCTTGGGCCGGAAGGCCGTCTGCTTCTCCGTTTTCAGAAACCAATTCGATTCCGTTTTGCGGAATGACAGCAAAACCAGGCTTGATGCCTTTTGCTTTTTGGCTGATTCCGATGACAAAATCGCGCATGTCTTGTCTAAAATTGCGATCCTCTGAAGCAGACGAGTCATTGTCTTTATCACAACTCAAAAGGGCAAACGCTACTAGCAGAACGATTATTCTTTTCATATCTTTTTTATAGAAGATAACGGAAGTAACTGCATTTTAGTCTGCCAAAAACAAAGCATTGCTGAACAATAAATTCCCGTTTTGTCAAAATCTTACCTAACACATTCTCTTCAACCGTCAGTAATGAAATTATCGATATTGCCTTCATATTTTGCCTTTAAGATCATAACTAAATAGCATCGGATTTTGAAACTTGCTCAAATCCAACGCAAATTCTTTAGAATAAAACTTCCAAGGCGAATTGGCAAAGAAATACAGCTTGTTGCCTTTGAGCATCGACAGTACCGGCTCATTAAATTCCGGACGGTTATTGTCTAGGGTGGTAAAGCCTGTCAGCTGCTTCTGGTTTTTATCCAGCTTGTATTGAACGATGCGTATCGGCTGCACGCCATTGTGAATCGCAATCAGCGAATTGTCATAATACGTCAGGCCGTCGATGCCCTTTTTGGTACTGCCTTTCGGAAATTCCAGCCATGACCTGTCAGCATTGTTTTTGATGTCTACTGCTACAATTCCGCTCAGGTAATCTGCCACAAACAGTTTTGTATTCTCCGCATTGAGAGCTATTCCCTGAAGGCTGAGCGCTTCTCCGTTAAGGCTGAGCCATTCCGTAATCGTATCTTTCTCGATCTTATAAACAATCGGCTTTTCGCTGTCGGTGCTATAGACCACGTTGTTTTTAGCAACCACCAAATCGCCAAAAAGATGTTCCCCGCCAACAGAAAACCGTTTTACGATGGCTTTGGTCTTGATGTCAATTTTTAAGATTTCTGCTTTTCCTTTTAGTGCTTTCGAGTATTTTTCCATTTCGGGCAAGGCGCCAGTAGCCGCCCATAAATATTTCTCGTCTTTGTCTGCTTTGATCGAAAAAACCGCCAAGATGTTTTTGCCGGCAAGCCAGTCGGTACACTTTCCTGTCTTAGGATTGAAAGAAACGATTTTTCTTTTTCGGATGCTTGTTGCCAGCCAAGTCTTTGATTTCTCCAGAAACAACAATCCTTCGGGATGCAGGTCTTTTTCGGATAAGGAAATCACCTTCTTTGAATTCTTGATTTCTTTTTCCAGCTCGGCTTTCAACAATAGGGTCTTTTTATAGGCGGCTGTAGTTTCTAGGCTCTTGAAGTCGGCATCCTTTTCAAATTCAGTCTTGTTGTTTGTCAGTACCAATTTCTCTAAATACAAATTGGCTTCTTCGACATTCCCGTTTAAGGCGTGTGCCGCTGCCAGGTTATACGTAAATGTCGGGTGCGATGGTCTCAAGCTGTCTAACTTTAAGGTCAATGCTAAAAAAGACTTATAGTCTTTAGCTTCGTAAGCTTTGACGCTCTGTCCGTACACCTCGTTCAATGTCTGTGCTTTGGCATACGCGCCAAACAATACAACAACTAGTATAAGCACATATCTTTTCATGGCTAGTCGACTAAAAACAAGGCATTGCTAAACAGTAAATTTCCGTTTTCCCAAAATCCCCTGAAAAGCGGATTGTCGATCATATAAATCACCTGTCCTTTGCCGATCGGCTCTACAGCAAAGGAAGCTGTATTCTCTAGTTTCTTTTTGAGGTTCTTGCCAATAAAGCCAAAGCTTTTGTAGTGTTCGGGAACATACGCCACATTCCATACATTTTTCAATATCTTAAAATGCTTGTCCGATGTTTTAAGGCTGTAATAGGTATCGCCCAGTCCGTACGAAAGCGGGTGCGTCTTGTCCAATACATTCTCTACGATGGCTCCGGGAACGGCGTTGGAAATCGAACGCCTTTCCGCATTCTGGTATTGCTGAAAGCGCAATTTCAGCGCTTCTTCATTGCTTTCTTTTTTGGCTTCGTCTTTCTCTTCGTCGGTGGCATATTGCGTAAGGTTGTAGCCTTCCCTGTCTTCAAACAAGCTTAGGGCATTCTGCAGGGCAATTACCTTCCCACCTTTTGAGATAAAGTCATCGATATTTTTCTTCTGGCTGTCGGACAGGTCATACCAGCCGTCAGGCAAGATCAGGGTCGTAAATTCAGAGAGGCTGATTCTCCTGAGATCGTTTACATCTACAATACTGACAGGATAATTGATGATCTGGTCCATATAAAACCAGACCTGTCCGAAATCGGTCGGGCTGATAGTGCTGCCGCTTAAAAGCAAGACTTTCGGCGCCCGTAGCAGCGGATAGTTTTCACCGCCTAGATCGCTTCCGCTGACAGAAAAGCCGCTCTTGATGACGTTATAGTCCGATTTCTCAATCAATAAGCTCTCCAATGTCTTTTCAAAATCAGGCAGTTGGCGATTGTCCGATTTCAATACGATGAGATCACCTAGCCCTATCTTGATAGCGCCAAAAGCCGATGTCTTTCTTGAAGAACGCACCTTGATATTTTTTCGCAATAGTCCAGCCACAATTTTAGCTGAAACCCTGCTGTTCCACGGAATATAAAAGGCAAAAACATTTTCGGCAACAATCTTATCCGGGTGATTGAGCTGGGTCTTGGATTTTACAGACAGCGCATTTTTTAAAGCATAGCTTTCAATACCGAAAGCATGCGGCAAGGCCCAAGCCGTAATGTCGTAAGACAAGCTGTCGGACAATCGCTGGTTCGGCTCAAACAATACCTGAGTCAAGACCGATTTTGGCTGGCTCGCTTGAATCACCATATCGTTGGGCTCAATCGTGAACGACTTGTCTTTATCGGATTGATAGTGATAGCCTGACAGCTTTTTGGTTTCGTCGGCATACGCAAACTCAATACCATTCTGTTGCAGCAGTACGGCCAGCTGTTCTGACTTGCCATTATTTTTTACGACATAGGTCTTGTATTTTCCTTTGGGGTTCTGGCGGCTGTCTTTAAAATACGCCTTGAAATCCGCAATCAGCTTTTCCTTTCTGTTTGATGCTGTTTCTACAGCAGTCAATACGGCTACCGAGTGATGATTGATCCTGTCCTGCAAGGTAAGGATGCTTCCGTTCTGCATCATTACAGCACGTCCGGCACCGATGCCTCCTTGCTCGTAGGTCATTCCGATAGCACCATTAAAACTCGGATAGGTATCGCCATAGCTTGGATAAAACAAATCAAAGCGCTCTCTAGTATAATAGCTCCAGCCTTGGGCATCGAATTTTTTAGAGGTATTCTCGCCAATAGCGTTATGGAAATCGCGTTGGGGCTTGGTGATAAAGTCGTGGAACGGTTCTGCCGCCGGCGGAAAAAAGTAAGGCTCGTTATAGCCCATTTCATGAACGTCAACATGCACTTGCGGCATCCATTGGTTGTACATTACCATGCGCTGCTGCGTCTCGACTTGTGTCTGCCACGCCCAGTCCCTATTGAGGTCGTAGGCATAATGATTCTGTCTTCCGCCCGGCCATGGTTCCATGTGTTCTCTATCCGCTAATTCCGTATGTATGTTTTTTCCAGAAATATCGCGGAGCCAGTTGCCATATCGTGAAAAACCGTCAGGGTTTAGGCACGGGTCTAAGATAATGACCGTATTCTCGAGCCACTTTTTAGTTTCTACATTCTGAGGGTTTAGCAGTTCATACGCTACTTTCATCGCGCTTTCTGCCGCACCTATTTCATTGCCGTGTACGTTAAAGCTTAACCAGACAATTGCTTTTTCATTTGCAGTGGCAGTTTTTTTATCGGTCATGCCAATCGAATACAGGTGATTTTCTCGAATGCTTTCCAAGTTTTTCAAATTCTCCGGCGTCGAAATATAATAGGTATTCAGAGTGCGTCCTTGCGAAGTAAAGCCATACGGATTATGCTGTATCCAATTAGAATTGGCAACTAGATGAGCGTAATAGGATTCGAGTTCGCTGTAAAAGCTGACCTGCTTTCCGTAATTCGGCAAAAATTCTGCTGGACTCTTGATTTGTGCCCTACTTGATAAACAAGACAGAATCAAGACAATGAATAGTTTTTTCATAAAACAGTTAATAAGAATCCAAATGTAAAGAAATTTCGTTTTGGAAGGCGAAAATTCTGAACGGCAACCCATTTATCGCAGTTGACAGCTTCTCCCAAGCTGAAACAAGCTTAAAATGACCTCACTTTAGCCTGTCAACTCTGTTAGACACCTCAAAATGACCTCACTTTAGCCTGTCAACTCTGTTAGACGACTCACTATAAACGTATTTTAAGACCTCACCAACATGCCTTATACTTTTTACAACTTTACGACTTGCAACTTTACGACTTTACGACTTTATCAAACCAACCCTCTTTAAATCACCCAATTATATCAAATTTCTAAAATCATCTAGGAATAATGCACATTTAATAAATTTACAACGTTTTCGCAATCGTAAAAAAATTATATTTGCGTAAAATTGTCTTGTAATTACTATGGAAGAATGTATCTCGGTATTTGATATGCTTAAGATTGGCGTCGGCCCGTCGAGTTCCCACACTTTAGGACCTTGGCGCGGAGCAGAACGTTTTTTGAAAGAGCTTCGTGAAGAAAACATCTTAGGCAAGGTCATCCGAATCAAAGTAGATTTGTTCGGCTCGCTTTCGCTGACAGGAAAAGGGCATGCTACCGATTTGGCCGTCATGTTAGGCCTGACAGGTGCCGATCCTGAGTATATTCCGATTGAGAATATCGATAAAATCATTGCTGAGATCAAGAAAAGGAAGCAATTGCCTTTAGCGGGCGAGACTATGATTCCGTTTGACATGGAAGCGGATATCGTATTTAATAAAAACTTCCTTCCTTTCCACTCTAACGGATTTTCTTTTACCGCCTACACTGCCGATAGCGAATACGAATCGACGTTCTATTCTATTGGCGGCGGCTTTGTCGTAAAAGAAGAAAGAGCGAATGCGATTAAAAAGGAGGCTATAAAATGTGCCTTCCCTTTCCCGATACAAAATGCGGTAGAGTTGCTTGATTATACCATCAAGGAAAACAAAAGCATTTCTGAAATCGTTTATGAAAACGAAAAGTCAATGCGCACGGAAGAAAACATCCACAGCGAATTGATGCGCATCTGGAATACCATGCTCGAATGCATGTACATCGGCTGCCATTCTGAAGGTATCTTGCCTGGCGGACTCAACGTACGCCGACGTGCTTTCGACATGCACCAGAACCTTATCGGACTGGCCAATTACAGCAATCCGCAAGAATGGTTGGAGACTATTCGTAAGACAGAAGTAAAATTCCGCCAGATCCTAAAATGGGTCAGCTGTTTTGCATTGGCAGTCAACGAAGTGAATGCTTCACTTGGAAGAGTCGTAACCGCTCCGACCAACGGAAGCGCAGGCGTGATTCCGGCCGTCTTGATGTACTATATGGTGATTGAAAACCACCAAGCAGGAGAAAAAGAAATCAAGCAGTTCTTGATGGTGGCTGGCGAAATCGGCAGTATCTTTAAAAAAGGCGCTACGATTTCCGCAGCAATGGGCGGCTGTCAGGCCGAAATTGGAGTTTCTTCTGCCATGGCAGCAGCAGCTTTGTGCGAACTGATGGGCGGCGAACCGGCTCAAGTACTTATGGCTGCAGAAATTGCAATGGAGCATCATTTAGGAATGACTTGCGACCCGATTGGCGGCTTGGTTCAGATTCCGTGTATCGAAAGAAATACCATGGGCGCTATCAAGGCCATCAACGCCGCAGAATTAGCCCTAGAAACCGATCCTAAGAATGCCAAAGTGCCTTTAGACAAGGTTATCAATACGATGTGGGAAACGGCAAAAGATATGAATACGAAATACAAGGAAACTTCGGAAGGTGGTTTGGCGATTAGCGTGAATATGGCCGACTGTTAATACGATACTGACTATTTTAAACTTATAGACCTGAAAGATTTTATTTTTCAGGTTTTTTGTTTTTAATAGATTGAAGTTGAAAAGTAATATTCAAAAAAATAAAATCGTTACTAATAAGCTATTATTTCATAATAGATTATTATGTAAGTTTGTTTAAAATAATTTTAGATGTCTGAAAATTTGAAGTTTAAACCTCTTGAGGTAATTGGCTTAATATCTGTTTTGATTAGTATAGTAATAGGGTCTATAGATTTATATGATAGATTCGCAGAAGATGTTATCGCAGAAGGAACTGTTTCGAGTTATCAATCACCTCCTTTTTTGTTAAATGGATACAGGAATAGTAAGGCGTATTTTACTACGTTAAAAACCATAGCTCGAGATAAAAAAATTGTTTCACAAAAAGAAATAGATTCTCTGATTAAAGATTCTGAGATTAGGTCTCGAACTTCTTTTAATATTGATGATACTATGTCACTGATTGTCAGTCGCGGTAATGATTACAGATCTTTTTGGGTATTTACAATTAAAAACGATAGTGATAAACCTCTTGAAGATCTAGTTTTACTAACCGATTTAAATGGATTTTGTAAAACTGATTATCCTTTCAAAAAATCATCTTTCCATTCCTTTTCCAGTAGCATTAAATTAGGTGAATTAAATCCTTCATATGAAATAATAGTAATATGCTGGAGTGATGATAATTATAATAATAATTTTTTAGATTATAAAAAAATAAGACTAACTCATAAAAATGGCTCAGTAGATGTGTCTTTCCCAAATGAAAAAGGCAAGTTTATGAGAACATTATCATCAATTCCTATATACATCTATGCAGTAGTAACTATCCTATTAATAATACTCATATTTAAATTCTCAAAGAAAAGCTTATCTAGCAATAATGAAAATTCTCTTAGCTAGACTAACTTTAAAAGCTATTCTAGAGTAAAATAATAGTAAAAACAACACTCCAATTCCGCAAAACACTAATTTTGTAGAAACTCTATTCCCTTTGAAAAAAATTCTAATCATTGACGACGAAGAAAAATTAAGAAGCCTGATGGCCCGAATTATAGGCCTTGAAGGTTTTGAAGTCGTAGAAGCCGGAGATTGCAAATCTGGATTAAAGAAACTAGAACAGTATAACTTTGATGTCGTGCTTTGCGATGTAAAGCTGCCCGACGGAAACGGCGTTGACCTGACCATTGCTATCAAAGAAAAGTCGCCACAGACTGAAGTGATCTTGCTGACGGCTTACGGAAATATTCCCGATGGCGTACAGGCGATAAAAAATGGTGCTTTTGATTATATCGTAAAAGGCGACGACAACAATAAGATCATTCCCCTGCTCCACCGTGCCATTGAAAAAAGCAATCTGACGCAAAGAATTGCCCAATTAGAAGCCAAACTGGACACTAAGCTTTCGTTTGACGGAATCATAGGAAGCTCCAAATCATTGCAGCAATCTATCGAACTAGCGAGAAAAGTTGCCCCTACAGATACCACTGTTTTGCTGACGGGAGAAACAGGAACTGGAAAAGAGGTTTTTGCTTCCGCCATTCACCAATCGAGCTTGCGAAAGAATCAACCTTTTGTCGCCATCAACTGTTCGGCTTTCAGCCATGATTTGTTAGAAAGCGAAATGTTTGGCCATATTGCCGGTTCTTTTACGGGAGCCTCAAAAGACAAAAAGGGATTGTTTGAAGAAGCCAACAACGGAACCATATTTTTAGATGAAGTCGGTGAAATGGCTCTAGATCTTCAGGCAAAATTGTTACGTGTCATCGAAAACGGGGAGTTTATAAAAGTCGGTGAAAGCAAGCCAACCAAAGTCAACGTAAGGATTATTGCTGCTACCAACAGAGATCTGGCTAAAGAAATAGAGGCAGGACATTTTAGGCAGGATCTATTCTACCGTCTTTCGGTATTTCAAATCCAATTGCCCGCTTTGCGAGAACGAGTTGCAGATATAGAGCCTTTGGCGAATTATTTCCTGCATTTCTTTGCTTTGAAAACCAATAAAAAGATCAAATCCTTTTCAGGAGAATTCATACAGCTATTAAAACTGCATACTTGGCCAGGCAATATCCGAGAACTTAAAAATGTCTTGGAACGCAGCGTCATATTAGAAACGGAAAACATTTTGACTACCGATTGCCTTCCTTTGGAAATCCAGCAATTGAAAGCTTCTGAAACAACAGGAGAAGCACCTGTCTTATCCGCTTTTTCTCTAGCTTCTGCCGAAAAAATTCATATCCAAAAGGTATTGAATTATACCAACCACAATAAAACAGAAACTGCAAAGCTGCTAAATATTGCTCTTACGACCTTATACAGGAAGCTTGAGGAATACAAAATCAGCTAAATACCTATCATTTTGAAAGTGCCAACCCTATCGTTTCGATAGGGTTTTTCTTTTGGCATATGTCTCAATAAAATGTAAGGCATAATAAACAAGCGCTTTAGCAGTCCTGCCAAAAAATTGGACTCTAATTTGGCATAAGGCTTCGAAAATAACTTAATCATATGAAAAATTTCAATGATAGCCTTATCAAAAAAATGGAGCGCTTGGCAGAAATTACCATCAGCAGTCTCCAATTAGGTAAAATGGCTCGAACAAAAAGATGCCTTGCCCTTGCCGAAGAATTGCTTGTCAAAGGCAATGTAGAAATGAAAAACGCAATTACGAATGTCTATCTGTTTTCGGTTTCGCATTATATGGAAATGAACCGATTGAAGATTTCGCAATTGCTGCCGATTTCACTGCACAAGGAATATGTAAAACAAATTAATACTTCTGGAGTATGACAATTGCTATCCTCACCATCGTAGGGCTGCTCTGCTTCGCCCTTTTTTATGTATCGATTTACTATTTTGATAAAATCTAAAATTATGATAGCCTTATTTCTTATTGCCCTCGCTGTTTTTGCCTATATCATCTATGTCTTACTCAAACCTGAAAAATTTTAAAAAATGAACACAGAAATTATAGGAATTATAGCCATGTTTGTCCTGACCCTGATTTTAGCCCTACCATTAGGGAGGTACATCGCCAAAGTGTATTTAGGACAAAAAACTTTTTTAGACCCTGTCTTTGTCCCGATTGAAACGCTATTCTACAAAGTCAGCGGCATTGATGCTAAAAAAGAAATGAACTGGAAACAGCACATGGTCGCATTACTGGCCATCAACGTGGTCTGGTTTGCCTTAGGAATGGTCGTGCTGCTCTGCCAAGGCTGGCTGCCGCTCAATCCAGACAATAATCCAAACATGACGCCCGATTTGGCTTTCAATACGATTATTTCCTTTTTGGTCAACTGCAACCTGCAGCACTATTCTGGAGAAACCGGCGTGAGCTACCTCAGCCAGCTCTTCTTAATGTTCCTGCAATTTGTTTCTGCCGGAATCGGATTGGCCGCAGCGGCTGTCTTGTTCAATGCCTTAAAAGAAAGAACGACAGAAACCCTTGGTAACTTTTACAATTATTTTATCAAGTCATGTACTCGAATCTTATTGCCAATTTCCGTAATCGTAGCAACCGTGCTGCTTTTTAACGGAACTCCGATGACTTTTGAAGGCAAGCAAGAAATGACAACATTACAAGGAGATGCTGTTCAAGTTTCGACAGGCCCTGTTGCCGCTTTTACTGCCATAAAACACGTAGGAACAAACGGTGGAGGATTTTTCGGTACCAATTCTGCCCATCCGCTTGAAAACCCTAATTACCTGACCAATATCGTTGAGATGATCGCCCAAATGATTGTTCCGTTTGCTATGGTCTTTGCCTTGGGATTCTATTTGAACCGAAGAAAATTGTCTTGGATGATTTTTGGCGTAATGACTATCGGATTCCTAGCATTGACAATTCCGACTGTTATTACCGAAATGAACGGAAATCCTGCCATTGCCCAAATGGGAATCGACACTACAGCTGGCGCGACCGAAGGAAAAGAAGTACGTTTTGGAGCAGCAGCCTCTGGCTATTGGAGCATTGCTACAACCGTAATCTCTACAGGTTCCGTTAACTCGATGCACGACAGCGCGATGCCTTTGTCTGGAATGAACCAGCTTCTTGCCATGATGGTCAACTGCTTTTATGGCGGATGTGGCGTCGGAATCCTAAACTTCTACATTTTCATCATACTTGCTGTTTTCATCAGCGGATTGATGGTTGGAAGAACTCCTGAATTCCTTGGTAAAAAAATTGAAGCCCGAGAAATGAAGATTGTCATGATCATCGCGTTGTTGCATCCTTTCCTAATCTTGGTTGGTGTTGCTTTGTCAACGGCTTTTCCTGAACAAGGAGCTAGCACGTTGAACAATCCAGGATTCCACGGATTCAGCGAGATATTGTATGAATTCACTTCCTCTGCAGCCAATAACGGAAGTGGTTTCGAAGGACTTGGCGACAACAATCCATGGTGGAATATTACGACGGGAATTGTCTTATTACTTTCAAGATTCCTTCCGATAATCGGACCAGTAGCTATAGCCGGAATTTTAGCCTCTAAAAAACATATTCCTGAAAGCGCTGGAACTTTAAAAACCGACACATCAACGTTTGGACTTATGGTCTTTGCCGTGATCTTTATTATCGCTGCCTTATCCTTCTTCCCTTCCTTGACGCTAGGCCCGATTGCAGAATATTTCACTCTTTATTAATCAAATGATTTTCAAAAAAAATGAAAACTCAAAATAAATCACTGTTTCAAAAAGAACTGCTGAAAGAAGCCTTTGCCCAGTCTTTTCTGAAACTTAATCCGGCAACGCTGTTCCGAAATCCGATTATGTTTACCGTAGAAATCGGAACCGCTGTCATGCTTTGCGTTTGCCTTTGGATTCTCACAGGTGAACAGTCACAAGGCAGTTTTACCTATAACTTCACGGTATTCATCATTTTGTTGTTCACCTTGCTGTTTGCCAATTTTGCAGAAGCAATAGCGGAAGCAAGAGGAAAAGCACAAGCGGACAGCTTGCGAAAAACCAGAGAAGAAACACCTGCAAAGAAAATCTTCCCAATTGGAGAAATGTATGTTGATGAATTGCAAATCGTACCATCCTCTAGCCTAGCAAAAGGCGATATCTTCATCTGCGAAGCGGGCGACACGATTCCGACCGACGGAGAAATCATTGAAGGTCTTGCAACCATTGATGAAAGTGCCATTACGGGAGAAAGTGCTCCTGTAATTAGAGAAGCTGGTGGTGATAAAAGCTCCGTGACAGGCGGTACAAAAGTACTTTCTGACAAGATTAAAGTCAAAGTTACCACAGAACCAGGCGAAAGCTTTTTGGACAAAATGATTGCTTTGGTCGAAGGAGCTTCACGCCAAAAAACGCCAAATGAGATTGCATTGACTATTTTATTAGCAGGTTTTACTCTAGTTTTTATCATTGTCTGCGTCACTTTAAAACCTTTCGCTGATTATGCAAACATCACGATAACCATCGCTTCCTTTATTTCATTGTTTGTATGCTTGATCCCAACAACCATCGGTGGATTGTTATCAGCCATTGGTATTGCTGGAATGGACAGAGCCTTACGTGCCAACGTGATTACAAAATCTGGAAAAGCGGTAGAAACTGCTGGTGATATTGACGTACTGCTTTTAGACAAGACAGGAACCATCACGATCGGGAACAGAAAAGCAACTCATTTTTATCCTACAACTGGCGTATCCGAAAGCGAATTTATAAAAGCGAGCATTCTTTCGTCTTTAGCCGATGAAACCCCAGAAGGAAAATCAATTATAGAATTGGCAGGCAAAGAAGCGTCAAAAAACCTTTCTGTAAAAGGAGCCACTTTGATAAAATTTACTGCCGAAACACGAAGCAGCGGTGTCAATCTTCCTGATGGTATAAAGATCCGAAAAGGAGCTTATGATTCTATCCGAAAACTAAGCGAATATGCGGGACACACATTTCCAAAAGACACTGCTGAAAAAGTAACCGAAATTTCTAGCAACGGAGGAACGCCTTTGGTAGTTTCTGAAAACGATAAAGTCTTAGGCGTAATTGAATTGCAAGACATTATCAAACCTGGAATCCAAGAACGTTTCGAGCGCTTGCGAAAAATGGGAGTCAAAACAGTAATGGTAACAGGAGATAATCCGCTGACCGCCAAATTCATTGCTGAAAAAGCCGGAGTCGATGATTTTATTGCTGAAGCCAAGCCTGAGGATAAGATGAATTACATCAAAGAAGAACAAATGCGTGGCAAACTTGTCGCGATGATGGGTGACGGAACAAACGATGCTCCTGCCCTTGCGCAAGCCGATGTAGGCGTTGCCATGAACAGCGGTACCCAAGCTGCCAAAGAAGCCGGAAACATGGTAGACTTAGATAATGATCCTACCAAACTGATTGAAATCGTAGAAATCGGGAAACAATTGCTGATGACTCGAGGAACCTTGACCACTTTTAGTATTGCCAACGACGTAGCCAAATATTTCGCCATCATCCCTGCCCTGTTCATTACCGCAATTCCAGCCTTGCAAGGACTAAACATCATGCACTTGCACAGTCCAGAAAGCGCTATCCTATCAGCTGTTATCTTTAATGCCATAGTGATTCCGTTTTTGATTCCGCTGGCTTTAAAAGGTGTGACCTATAAACCAATCGGTGCCTCTGCTTTATTGAGAAGAAACCTTTTGTACTACGGTCTGGGAGGTATCATTGTTCCTTTCATCGGAATAAAAATTATTGACATTATCGTGACATTCTTCATCTAATACACTACAGAAATGAAAAATTATATAGTAATAGGAATCAAATTAACCTTGGCGACCATCGTTTTCTTCGCTGGAATTTACACGCTGTTCATCTTTGGAATAGCCCAGATAGCGCCAAACCAAGGAAAAGGAATTGTTGTTGAAAGCAACGGGAAGAAATTCTATAAAAACATTGGCCAGTCTTTTACCGATACTAAATATTTTAATTCTAGGCCGTCTGCCGTAGGATATAACGCAGCGGGTTCTGGAGGAAGCAATAAAGGACCTAGCAATCCTGAATATCTGGCAGAAGTCCAAAAAAGAATCGACACCTTCCTGATCCAAAACCCTGATATAAAAGCAAATGAAATTCCTGCCGATCTGGTGACCGCCAGCGGCAGCGGATTGGACCCAAACATTTCGGTACAAGGTGCAAAAGTACAGATCAAGCGTATTGCAAAAACTCGAAACATTGAAGAGTCAAAACTAGAAAAGCTTATTGCTGAAAATACAGAAAAGCCGCTCCTAGGCGTATTTGGTCCAGAAAAAATAAACGTATTACAATTAAACATCGCTTTAGATAAACTAAAATAGAAATGAAAAATTTAGCTACCACAGCTTTTATCGCAATAACTTCTTTCGCAGGAGCCCAAACCGACACGCTGAAAAAATCAGAATCGCCTTTGAAAATTTCAGGCTATGTAGAAGCCTATTATGCCTATGATTTTGGAGCACCTGAAAATAATACACGACCTGGATTCATCTATTCTCACAACAGACATAATGAAGTCGCCTTAAATCTAGGTTTCATTAAGGCCAATTATGAGAAAGACAACGTTAGGGCAAATCTTGCCATAATGACCGGAACCTATGGCAATGCCAATCTTGCCGCAGAAGAAGGCATTCTTAAAAATATTTATGAAGCCAACGCAGGTGTCAAAATATCAAAAACAAAAAACCTTTGGGTCGATGCCGGAATTTTTGCCTCGCATATCGGATTTGAAAGTGCCGTCGGCAAAGACTGCTGGACACTAACCCGAAGCATCTTGGCTGATAATTCGCCGTATTATGAAAGCGGTGCCAAAATATCCTATACTACCGACAATGGAAAGTGGTTTCTTAGCGGGCTTGTCTTAAACGGATGGCAAAGAATCCAACGAGTAGACGGCAACAAAACCTTGGCTTTCGGACATCAAGTAACGTATAAACCAAACACAGCTATCACATTGAACAGCAGTTCGTTTGTTGGAAATGACAAACCTGATAATGACAAAAGAATGCGCTACTTTCACAATCTATATGGCATCTTTCAGTTAAACGAAAAATGGGGTCTGACAGCTGGTTTTGATATTGGAGCCGAACAGAAAGAAAAAGGAAGCAACAGTTACAATTCATGGTATTCCCCTGTCTTGATTGCAAAATATAAAGCTTCAGATAAAGTCAGCATCAGCGCAAGAGGAGAATATTATGCAGATGAAAACGGCGTAATTATCGCTACTGAAACGCCTAATGGATTCAAAACTTTTGGGTATTCCGTTAACTTTGATTACAGCATTTATGACAATGTCGTTTGGAGAATCGAAGCCCGAAGCTTGAATAGCAAAGATGAAATATTCACCGAAAATGGCGATCCTACAAAACAAAACTTTGTAGCCGTTACCTCACTGGCAATATCGTTTTAATACCTAAACACACTATTTTGGAAAGTAAAAGAGAAGATAACGTACAACATTTTTTAAACTTAATCCAAAAATCAAGAAGAGGAAAGTTTAAAGTCTACATCGGCATGAGTGCCGGTGTAGGCAAAACTTTTCGCATGCTTCAAGAAACCCATTCGCTATTAAAAAATGGTATTGACGTTAAAATCGGCTATATAGAAACGCACAATCGTAAAGAAACCCACGATCTGCTTGAAGGACTTCCTCTTGTTCCAAGAAGAAAGTTATTCTACAAAGGAAAAGAGCTGGAGGAAATGGATGTGCAGGCCATCATCAGTCTTCGTCCGGAAGTCGTAATTGTAGATGAACTTGCCCATACTAACATCGAAGGCAGCAAAAATGAAAAACGCTGGCAGGATGTTTTTGAAATTCTAGAAGCCGGGATAAATGTAATCAGCGCCGTAAATATCCAGCATATCGAAAGCCTGAACGAGGAAATAAAATACATTACCGGAATTGAGGTAAAGGAACGTATTCCAGATAGCGTTTTGGCACAAGCCGATGAAGTCGTAAACATCGATTTGACAGCCGATGAGCTAATTACGAGGCTCAAAGAAGGAAAGATATACAGGACCGAAAAGATTGAAATGGCGCTGAAAAACTTTTTCAAAAGCGAGCACATTCTGCAATTGAGAGAATTAGCCTTGAAAGAAGTCGCCAGCCAAGTCGAACGAAAAGTAGAAATTGAAGTTCCTAAAAACAAAGGTTCCCGACATGAAAAATTTATGGCGTGTATCAGCAGCAACGAGGAAACCGCTAAAAAAGTAATTCGAAAAACAGCCCGTTTGGCAAATTATTACAACAGCAGCAAATGGTATGTACTGTATGTCCAACTACCCCGTGAAAGTGCCGACAAGATTCCTTTAGACAAACAGCGCCACCTTATTAACAATTTCAAATTGGCAACCGAATTAGGAGCCGAAGTCATCAAAATTGAACACACTAAAATTGCCAAAGCCATCATAGAACAAGCCGAAAACAAAGGCATTACGACAGTCTGCATCGGAAAACCCAGAATGAATCTGATGAAGATTATTCTTTCCACAAATGCTTTCAAAGAATTATTAAATAAGCTATCTTCGAGTGAAATTGATTTGATTATTCTTAGTTGAGAATTGAAAGTTTTTAGTTGAAAGTTTAAGCCATAAAAAAGTAATTATGAAGAATAGCATTATCAAAGAAAAATCATTTCTGTTTGCTGTGAGAGTCGTAAAATTGTATCAGCATATTTCAGAAAACAAAAAAGAATTTATTTTATCAAAACAATTAGTCAGAAGCGGTACTTCAATTGGAGCAAACATCTGCGAAGCCTTGCAAGGCGCATCAAAAAAAGATTTTAGCAACAAGATGAATATTTCGCTGAAAGAAGCACAAGAAACCGAATATTGGCTCCGTTTGTTACACGAAACACATTATCTGTCAGAAAAAGAATTTCAATCCCTTTACGAAGATAGTGTCGAACTGATCAAAATGCTTACCGCAATTGTCAAGACATCCAGAGCAAACCTAGAGAGACCACACTAAAAACCAGAAACTATCCATTCTCAACTATAAACTATAAACTATAAATTATCACCTATAAACTATCAACTGTGCGAATTAAAACAAAATTAAGGCTCGGAGTCGGATTACTTTTCTTTATGATTGTCTTGCTTGTAGCTCTGGCCGTAAGACAAGTACACGTTATTGCAGACGACACCGAAAATATTCTTGTTGCCAATTACAATTCCCTAGACTATTCCCGTAACATGATGAAAGAGCTTGATAAGATTGAAGGCAAAAAACAATCCTTCGAAAATTTCAATCGCTTTTTGAAATTGCAGAACCAGAATGTCACAGAAATTGGAGAAAAAGAACTCACCCAAAGCTTGTCTGAAGACGCAAAAGCATTCCAATTACAGCCCGAAAAAAAGTCCATTGCCAGCCAAATCCGAAAAGACCTCAACGACATCATGAAAATCAACATGGATGCCATACAAAGAAAAAGCATCGTGGCGAAAAAAACAGCCGACAGTGCTATCTTTTGGATTTCTATTACAGGCCTCACCTGCTTTATGATTGCTTTTACCCTGTTGATTAACCTGCCTAGCGACATTGCAAATCCCATAAAAGACCTGACGGAAAGCATCCGACAGATCGCCGCAAAAAACTATTCCCAACGCGTAAATTTTGAAACACACGATGAGTTCGGCAATCTTGCCAAGTCTTTCAACACTATGGCAGGAAAGCTACAAGAATACAGCGACAGCAATTTGGCCAAGCTGATGATGGAGAAAAAAAGAATCGAAACGCTCATCAACAACATGCAAGATCCTGCCATTGGCCTTGATGACAAAAACAATATCCTTTTTGCGAACGAAGAAGCTTTAAAAATCTCGGGGTTGAAAGCGAGCGACATTATCGGAAAATCAGCCAGCGAAGTAACGCTTTCTAATGACCTTGTCCGTTCGCTGTTACAGCATCTTATTAGTGAAAATACTGAAAAGCCACAAGAAACCCTGAAAATTTATGCCGACAACAAGGAAAGCTATTTCGAAAAACAAGTCGTGCCAATTCTTGTCCTGCCAACAGGCGAAGAAGAAAAAAAACTAATCGGTTCTTTTATAATTCTGCGTAATGTGACGGCTTACAAAGAACTCGATTTTGCTAAAACCAACTTTATCGCTATGGTGTCGCACGAATTCAAGACGCCAATTGCATCTATGAAAATGAGCCTGCAGTTGCTTGAAAACGACAGCATCGGAAATTTAAATGAAGAGCAAAAACAACTGGTTTCCAGTATAAAAGACGATGCTAAAAGATTGCTGAGAACCACTGGAGAACTATTAAATATTACACAGGTTGAAACAGGAAAAACACAGCTAAAGATTGAAAACTGCGATCCAAAAACAATCATTGCTGATGCGGTTGAAGCTACAAAAATACTGACCGAACAAAAAAACATCAGCTTGCATCTGAATCTTCCCGAGTTTTTACCCGAAATAGCCGGCGATCAAGAAAAAACAACCTGGGTCGTTTCCAATCTGATTTCAAATGCAATCCGTTATTCATATGAAAACTCAACAGTACTCATTACTGCAGAAGCAAAAGGAAGTTTTCTCGAAATAAGCGTTAAAGACAACGGAATCGGGATTTCCCCACAGTATAAAAACAAAATCTTTGATAAGTATTTTAGAGTTCCTGGAGCCGAAAAAGAAGGGACAGGACTCGGTCTTGCCATCAGCAAAGAATTTATTGAAGCACAAGGAGGAACCATTTCTGTAGAAAGCAATCTAGGATTTGGAAGCGAGTTCACTATTAAATTAAAGACCAGCATGAGCTAATTCAGCCTTTCCTTCGGGTATCCACAATATAAATGATTTTCCAAGTCTCTTTTTCTTTAAACAATTGGAAAGAATTGACACCCTTGTGGCTTAGCTTTCCATTGACATAAAACTCATACGGCGTCCATACGTGTGCCATAGCGCCATCAACCTGAATTTTATAGGAAAGTAGCCGCTCTTCGAATTTCATCTTATCAGAAATGCTGACAATCGATTTTATAAAGTCCGAAGCTTTCTCAGTTGACAGCTTAGTCCCTTTTGAGCTTTCAGAAATAGACTGCAATATTAGGCCTGCGTCGCAAACCGATTTTATTTTCAGGCTGTCTCTAGAATGAAAACCATCAAAAAAGATTTCTATAGAATGCTTGATTTCTGATTCTTGCGCGGCCAAATGCTGAAAAGGCAGCCAGAAAACAATAAAAAGTAATTTCCTCATGATGAACTATTTAATATTCCAAAGCATAAAGTTAGTATAAAAAATCCGCTTTATGTTACAGCCATGAATAAAGCAATTTGTACATTTACATCTTATAATTTTTACATTATGTCTGTAGCAAAAAAAGATTACAAGAGAATTACGACCAAATCGCTGATTGAAATGAAAGCCAATGGCGAAAAAATTTCAATGCTGACTTCCTATGATTTCACAATGGCAAAAATTGTTGATACAGCTGGTGTTGACGTAATCTTGGTTGGAGATTCTGCCTCAAACGTAATGGCCGGTCACGAAACTACGTTGCCAATTACACTAGACCAGATGATTTATCATGCCTCTAGTGTTGTAAGGGCGATAACAAGAGCATTAGTAGTAGTCGACTTACCCTTCGGAAGCTATCAGTCTGATCCTAAAGAAGCATTGCGTTCTTCAATCCGAATCATGAAAGAAAGTGGCGGCCATGCCGTTAAGCTAGAAGGCGGAAGCGAAATTAAAGATTCTATAAAAAAAATATTAAATGCCGGAATTCCTGTAATGGGACATTTAGGCCTTACGCCACAATCGATCTATAAGTTTGGTACGTATAGTGTTCGTGCTAAAGAAGAAACTGAAGCTGAAAAACTACTAGAAGATGCAAAATTGCTTGAAAAACTAGGCTGTTTTGCGCTTGTATTAGAAAAAATCCCTGCCCATTTAGCTGAGAAAGTAGCTCAAAGCATTTCCATACCTGTAATCGGAATCGGTGCCGGTGGCGGCGTCGACGGGCAGGTTTTGGTAATCCATGACATGCTTGGAATGAACAACGAATTCAGTCCGCGATTCTTGAGAAGATACATGAATTTATATGAAGGAATGACGACTGCAATCGGACAATATGTTGCCGATGTGAAGTCAAAAGATTTTCCAAACGAGAAAGAACAATACTAATTGTCTTTTGAATACCCGAAAATCTAATCTTCAAAACAATGAAAACGCTTTCCACAAAGGATAATCTTCAAGTCTTGCACGAGGACAATCATATTATTGTCGTCAATAAACGCGTTGGCGATATCGTCCAAGGCGATAAGACGGGCGACAAGCCTTTGAGCGATGTTGTCAAAGAATATATCAAGGAGAAATATGATAAGCCGGGCGAAGTTTTTCTTGGTGTCGTGCATCGACTAGACAGACCTACTACTGGAATCGTCGTTTTTGCAAGGACATCCAAAGCCTTGACTCGGCTCAATGAATTGTTCAAAAACCGGGAAACCCAAAAAACCTATTGGGCTGTCGTAAAAAACAAACCTGCAGAAGCTTCCGCCAAATTAGTCCATTACTTAAAAAGAAACGAAAAGAACAATACTTCCAAAGCCCATTTGAAAGAAGTTCCCGACAGCAAAATTGCCAGCTTACACTACAAAATAATCAAAGAGCTAAACAATTATGTTGCGCTCGAAATCAATCTGCACACGGGCAGACACCATCAGATTCGCGCACAACTGGCTGCAATAGGTTCGCCAATTAAAGGCGACCTAAAATATGGCGCCGACAGAAGCAATCCCGATGGTGGCATACATTTGCATGCCAGAAAGCTTGTCTTCATTCATCCCGTGACTAAAGAATCTTTAGAAATTATCGCCCCAGTTCCTAACGACCCTATATGGAAAGCGATTTAATCTTTTTAAGAATAAATAATAGTTTTTTGCGTTAATTTGATAACTTTAAGCCGAAAATTCCCTTAAATTTATACAAAAAAACTACCGCTATGAAACTATTAATTTTCTCCTGCCTCCTGATTACGGCAAGCAGTTTTTCGCAAGACCACTTTTCAGGAATCTCTACCTCAAGAAGAGGCGGACTTTTAAATGCTGCTGCCAACCCGGCAGAACTTGCTAACTTGAAAACCAAATATGAAATTGGTGTTTTTTCAGGAAGCTTTAATCTCTCCAACAACAGGCTTGGATTCGATGATTTGGTAAGCGGCGATGACCTTGAACAAAAGCTTTTTGAAGGAAACGAAGATGTCGATTTGCGTTTCGACGGCGAAGTCTATGGTCCTGCATTTGCTATGAAAATGGACAAATGGGCCTTTTCTTTCGCGACTAAAGCCTACGGAAAAGTCAATTTTACCGACGTAGATCCGACTATTGGTGATGCTGTTACAAATGGAGCCTTGAGCGCTATTTTTGGAGCCACGACAATTGAAAGCAATAAAAATCAGCGTGCCAACGGTACGACTTGGGGAGAAATTGCCTTCGGGGTTTCAAGAAACGTTTATGAAGACGACGAGCACAAATTTAATGTCGGCGTTACGCTAAAGCTATTATTTCCAGGATCGTATGCCAACCTAGGACTCGATCGATTCTCTGGAACCATAACAAACAATCTCGGAGATGTTGAAATGACCGATGCTACGGCACGATTGAATATCGCCTATTCTGGAGATTTGGCAGAAAATTTTACTGATTTCAGCAATTATACAAGTTCCATTTTTGGAAAATTAAACGGCTTTGCCACAGACCTTGGCGTCAATTATCAATGGAAAGACGATAACGACGGCTACAAGATCAATGCTGGTGCTGCAGTGCGCAATATCGGAAGCATGACTTTTAAATCCGACAATAACAACAATACCAATTACGAACTCAACATACCTGCTGGACAGTCACTAGACCTAAACCAGTTTGAAAATGTCGAAAGCTTTGAGGAAATAGAACAAATTCTTTTAGAGAGCGGTTTTTTAACGACAACCTCATCTTCACGTGATTTTAAAGTAAAACTGCCAACTGTTTTTTCTGCCTATGCAGATGTGAAAATCATTCCAGATTTCTATGTTACTGTTTTCGGACAGCAAAAAATGAACAAAGATGACAGCGACGACCAGATTACGGCGCAAAATGTATTTTCAGTAACGCCAAGATATTCGACAGAAAGCTTTGAAGTGTATGCTCCTTTAGCTTCTAATGAAATTTCTGGATTTACCGCTGGATTAGGAATCAGGGCCGGAGGATTTTTTATCGGTTCCAGCTCTATCGCTACCGCTTTGATTAATGACGGCGAACAGGCAGATTTCTATCTGGGCTTTCGAATAGGCTTGCAATAATTTAAAAATGATGGATCAAAAGGAAATCAACCGCAGAAAAGAAAAACTCAAGAAATTCTCCCATACCATTTCGCTCCATGAAGAGGAAATTATCGCCGCATTGCATAAGGATTTCAAGAAGCCTGCTTTTGAAGCATTCCTCACAGAAATAAGCGTAGTACAATCTGATTTAAAGGATACGATAAAAAACATACGTTCGTGGGCACGACCAAAAAGAGTCAGAGCTTCAATACTTAATTTCCCTTCGTCAGATTATATTTATACGGAGTCTTACGGAAAGACACTTATCATTTCGCCTTGGAATTATCCTTTCCAATTGGCCATTTGTCCTCTAATTGCTGCGTATGCGGCTGGAAATTCTATTGTATTGAAACCTTCGGAATTGACTCCGCACACATCAAGCCTGATTTCTAAAATTATCAGAGAAACTTTTGAAGTTTCAGAAGTGGTTGCCGTGTTGGGCGATGCCGATGTTGCCAAAAGCCAGCTCTCTAAACGATGGGATTATATTTTTTTCACCGGAAGCGTTGCTGTAGGGAAAGAAGTCGCTAAAGCGGCGGCGGCCAACCTCACTCCCGTTACCTTAGAATTAGGCGGAAAAAATCCTTGTATTATTGACAAAAGTGCCAACCTTCAAATAGCCGCAAAACGGATTGTATGGGGAAAATTCATCAACGCCGGACAGACATGTATTGCGCCAGATTACCTTCTCATACAAAAAGGCATCAAAGCAAAATTCATCAGCTTATTGAAGCAAGAAATAATCAATGCTTTTGGCGAAGATCCAGCGCTTTCTCCTGACTTTACGAGGATTATAAACAAAAAGAACTTCCTCAGACTCATAAGTTTGATTGAAGAAAGTAAAGTAATTGCAGGCGGAATACATGATGAAGAATTGCTCTATATCGCTCCTACTCTGATTGATGAACCCACGCTAGACAGCAATATCATGAAAGATGAGATTTTCGGGCCGTTGCTTCCGCTCCTTTCTTATGAAACCGAAAGCGACTTAGAGAAAATTATTTCCAGATATGAAAAACCGCTTTCTTTATATGCCTTTACGGAAGATAAGGCCTTTGCCGAACGTATCATCCAGAAATTTTCATTTGGAGGCGGTTGCATAAACGATACCGTAGTCCATTTTTCGAATAAAAGATTGCCTTTTGGCGGTGTTGGAAGCAGCGGTATCGGAGCTTATCATGGCAAAAAGAGCTACGAGACATTCTCCCACCAGAAATCAATCGTAAAAAAAGCGACATGGCTTGATATTCCCCTACGCTATGCTCCTTATAACAACAAGCTGAAAATGATACGGAAATTGCTGAAATGGTTCTGATACCTAAAAAATAAAAAATATTGATTACTTTCGCGCGACAAACGGACTAATTTACTATGTACAAAATTACTACAACGAAAGAAAAGCTCGAAAACATCAAGCGTGATGGATATTCACTTGAATTTGGCGAAGTTCTTTCTCAAACTTTTAATAATTACCAGAAAATTGTCTGGATTACTGGAGCAGGGATATTGCTTGTTTCCATCGTATTCTTGGGAATCATAATTGGTTTGGCAGGCGTTTTTGTCGGATTGGATGCTTTTGGTCGCGACATTGCTGACTTCCAGATTCAAAACTTTTCGGCTGCCGGAATCATCGTTACCCTTGTAGGCGGCGTGATTGCTGTTGCACTCATCAAGCCTTTTTATGCAGGGATCTTAAGGGTTGCTCATCATGCTGACGCAAGACAGGATTTTGATTTTTCTACGCTTTTTTATTATTACAAAAGCGAATATTTGAAAGAAATTGTGCTTGCCGGAGTATTGATTGGCATCTGCAGTAATGGTATCAGCACAGCACTAGAGTTATCAGGAGTTCCGATTATTGGCGCGATAATAAGTTATATTATCTTGCTTCTGACCTTGTTCACTACCCCATTGATCATTTTCGGAAATCTTAAAGCTGTTGATGCTATTCAAGGAAGCTTGATGCTTGTATCAAAAAATTTCCTTATTCTTTTAGGATTAATGATTCTAGCCGTAGTTTTGTCATGCTTAGGGATTTTTGCTTTTTGTATCGGAATCATATTCACCATACCGATTATCTATTCGATGCAGTATATGATTTATGCGAATGCGGTAGGAATCGACGATAAGAATGAATTAGATGAAATTGGAAATTCTTCCGAATATTAGAATAACACATAATCAATAAAAAACTCCATTAGATTAATGGAGTTTTTTTATGCTTGATTATACGCAGACGATTTTATTTTTTATCGCATATAAAACCAAGCCTATCCTTGTCTTTATCTCCAACTTGGCAAAGATATTTTCTCTATAGCCGTCAATTGTTTTGGGACTCAGGCACATTTCGTCTGCAATTTCCTTATAGGTTTTTTCGCTGCAGGCACGCTTGATAAAGTCCAGTTCTTTTTCTTTAAATTCGAGCTTTTTGTCTTTATTATCGATTCTGTTTACTAAAATTCCAGAAACCATTTCTGTAAAAAAGTACCCTTTTTCTATTACGGTTTTTAGCGCATCATAGAAAATTGTAGGCGTTGTATCTTTCAACAGATAGCCTTTCGCGCCATTCTTGATCATTTTGATGATAATATCTTCCTCATTGTTTACAGAAAGTGCTATCGCCTTATAATCGGGCCTGTTTTCTTTAAGCCACATCATTGTCCCCAAGCCATCCAGGATAGGCATATTGACATCTAAAAGAATCAAATCGACCTCGATATCTAAATTCTCTTTTTGCTCGAGAAACTGTATAAATTCCTTGCCATTTTCAAAACTATGCGTGACTTCAAAATCATCAAAGCTGTTAATCAAAAATTTCAGCGATTGCGAAAACAGCAGATGGTCGTCTACTATAATGACCTTATTTTTTGTACTAGTTTTCATTGCTTATTCTTTTTGGGTAAGTAAATAATAGCTTGGTTCCTGAATTATCCGATTCAATCGAAACGGTAGCTCCAATAAGTTTTGCGCGGACAATTATATTATTAAGTCCTGAACCGCTGCTTTTTTTCTTTGCATTAAAACCAATCCCGTGGTCGGTCAGTTTCATTTGTATGGTATCGTTATCAAGACAGTCAATCTGGAAATCGATCACTTCGCTATGAGAATGTTTTAAGATATTGAGGATGGCTTCTTGGAAAATCCTGTAGATAATCAATTCATGCTCTACATTTATTTCAGGAAAATCTCCTTTCAGGCTAAAAGTACAATCAATTTTTTTGAGTTTTCGGATTCGTTCTAAATCCAATTGTATGGCTTCTAAAAAATTAGACTCGAGTAAGTTATCTCTATTGATTATTCTTGACAAAGTTCTGATTTCGTCTAGTGACTTAGACAACATGCCTTTCAGATCGTTTAGGTCGTCTCGGCTGACTTCTTTCTGATTTTGCATGTACAAGTTAATCTGCATGATGCCTACTGATAATATTTGTCCGATGTTATCGTGAAGCTCCCTGCTGATTTCCGACAATGTCTGGTCTTTCATCTCAATCCTGGATTTCACCAGCTCTGATTGAAAATGAAGATCGGATTCCATCTTTTCGATCAAAAAATTGGTTTTCTTTTTATGGAAATAGAAAAACAGTACTAGAATCAGTATCAGCAAAGTAAAAAGTACAATGCTTAATGAAATAACTAGTAATTGTATTTCTTTTCGCTCCATATAAATCCGAATATAAAACAACCGTACATCAAAAGATTTAAAATAAACAGCATCAAGCTGTAAATAGTTTCGTTGCTTTCTATCAAAAACCACTTAATAGCCAGCATAAAGGGCAAAAAAGGAACATGGAAAAGCAAGACGCCAAGTATAAACCAAAAAAAAATCGATTTTCCGAAATTCAGAATTTTCTTTGAGTTAAATATTTCCACAAGGTACAAACATGATAGTATTAAAACAAATATAACTCCAAAAGCAAAACTAAACGTAAATGCCTCAAATATCGTTTTTTGTATAAAAATAAAATCACATATATAAAAAAGAACAAAAATAATAAGGAGTATATCGGCGAATCTCTTGTGGTTTCGATGAACCAATAAGTATTTCAAGAGAATCAAATAATAAGTAAAGCTAACAAGTATATAAATATTAAAAACACAATAATTTATGAGTCCTGTCCATCGCGTCAGATTGCTTCCGACAAATTCCGTCAGGACAGAAAAAAAGATCATGCCTAGCAAAGACTTAGCTTTATTACCAGGGAGTTTGTAAAGAAAAAACAACCCTACAATTCCTGCTAATAAAGCTAAGTAAATACTATAAAATCTTAAGTTTTCTAACATTATTTATTATAGGGATATGTCATTTTTGGAGGATTGCCCATCGATCCGTAATTCATTGGAGAAAGATCGGTTATATCATAATGATTTTCCTCTTGGTCAGCTGTGCTATTAGACGTTCCTGTTCCCGCTTTCTGCTCGTCACTTTTTGCTCCTGTCGGCGAAAGAAATACGGTCGTCATTCCTGCTTTCTCTCCTAATTTCGGGTCATTTGGATATTTACCAAGATACATTCTGATACCATCGACTGTATATCCTTTATTAATTCCTTCCGTTTTCACATAATTAATATATCTCTCTAGTTCTTCTACAGAATACCACACAGCATTGGCATCTTCCCTAATACTATCAACAGTCGCAGCTTTTGATTGCAATGTATTCATATTATAATTGCTATTCAGCTGTAGCGCTAAATCATTTGTAATCAATTGGGTAGGCTTTTCATAAATCCTGTCTTCGCTGCAAGATTGGAGGAAAAAAGTTAAACAAAATAATCCAGCTAAAAAAATAGTTTTTGAGCTTTTCATGTTTTAAAAGTTTAAGTTGTTAATAAGCAACAAAACTATCTTAATTGGAAAAATGTTGCAAGGGGAAAATTCCCCTTTTTTATCAAGCCTTATTTCTTTTGTGCTCAGGAATAACTACTAAAAAATACAGGAAATAAGCTCTTTTACATACAATTATAAAAAATCAATTTTATACCGTTGTTTTTTTGTGATAAAGCTGATAAAGGGCGCACATCAAATAGCCTTTATACAACAAGTCAAGTGCAATTTAAAACCTTACAATCTATGAATCCCTCAATAAACCGAATCATCAATACTCTTTCAAATAGAGTGTTGCGTCTAGAAAAAGCAAACAGCGACAGCGACTATTCCGGCAACAATTGGCATGAAGAACAGAAATATGCCCTCTTTTTATATCCAGATTTCAGTTCTGTTTATGTTCTCGAATGCTTCAGCAATGTTTCAGGCGGAGATTTCTATCTGCCGAATCAAAATACTCAGAAATATAACGGAAAATGGAACGTCTGCGAAGAAGACCAAAAACTCTACCTCGAACTGATTTTTGATGATGATTCATCGCAAAAACTAGAAACCGAAAATTTAGGTTATGGAATCCAAAAGCTTGGCGACCAAGTTTGGAATAGGTATCTCATTAGCTAAATTAGTTATAAGTCATTGGGTAGTGCAATTCTGTCTCGCTTGTTATCCTGGATGCCAATATTAAATATAAAACAAAAAGACAAAAAAGCATTTTAGCAATAGGATAAAAACATAGCCTTCTTGCTTCTTTTATAAATTTTAAAAATTTGGTCTTTTCTGATTAATTTTTGTTTTTATGAATAATTTTATCTTAAAAAGTATTTAATTTGTATAAAAACGAACAATTATGAAATGGCAAGGTAGACGTCAGAGTGATAATATGGAAGACCGTAGAGGCTTAGGCTCAACCGGCAAAGTAGTCGCCGGAGGTGGGATTATTGGTATTATTATATTATTAGTAAATATTTTTGGTGGCGAAAACGCCCAAAATATTGCTCCCATTTTAGAGCAATTGCAACAAGGCCAATCCGCTCCTACAGAGTCCAGGGAATTGACTGCCAAAGAAAAAGAAGAAGGAGAATTTGTAAATGCCCTTCTAGTTGACAATGAAGATGTCTGGACTAAAATCTTCAAAGAAAACGGATGGACCTATAAAGCGCCTAAATTAGTTTTATTTAGCGGGCAAGTTCAGACGGCCTGCGGCGGAGCCAGCTCAGCTTCTGGCCCGTTCTATTGTCCAGGCGATCAAAAAGTATATATGGACATGTCGTTTTTTGAAGAGTTAAAATCGAAGTTTGGCGCCAAAGGCGGTGATTTTGCTGTAGCTTATGTGGTCGCCCATGAAATTGGACACCATGTGCAGACGCTTTTAGGAACTTCTGCAAAAATGAGACAAATGCAACAGGGTCTTAGTGAAGCCGAAGCCAACAAACTTTCTGTAGCTTTAGAACTCCAAGCTGATTTTTATGCTGGCGTATGGACACACTACAACGAAGAAATGAACCAAATCTTAGAACCTGGCGATATTGAAGAAGCTCTAAGCGCAGCAAATGCTGTAGGCGATGATGCCATCCAAAAGAAAATGCAAGGCCAAGTCGTTCCTGATTCTTTTACGCACGGAACATCAGAGCAGCGAATGTACTGGTTTAATAAAGGTTTTAAAACTGGCGATATAAAACAAGGTGATACTTTTGCAGAAATAGAATAAAAGAAGAGGATTCAAATGGAATCCTTTTTTTGTGGCTAAGCAGAAATAATATCACCCCAACCATCCCTCTCTATCCAAGCTTCGATACTGAATAGCCTCTGCAATATGATTTGAATCTATATCTGCAGCATTTTCTAAGTCAGCTATAGTACGGGCTACCTTTAAAATCCGGTCATAAGCTCTGGCTGAAAGATTCAGTCTTTCCATTGCCGACCTTAGCAATTGCTTTGACTTTTCTTCTAGCACACAAAATTCTCGAATATGTCTGGAAGTCATCTGCGCATTGTAATTCACCTGGCCGTACTCTAAAAACCTAAGTACCTGAATTTCTCTTGCCTTGATCACTCTTTCTCGGATGCTGGCACTGCTCTCTGTTTTTCTTTCTTCTGACAGCTTGTCAAATGGCACTGGAGTTACTTCAATATGAATGTCAATCCGATCTAACAAAGGTCCGGAAATCTTGCTCATATAACGGTTCATTTCATTTGGAGATAAAGTCATAGAGGCACTTGGATTGTTAAAAAATCCACTCGGACTAGGATTCATACTCGCAACCAGCATAAATGACGCTGGATAAGTAACTGTAAATTTAGCTCTTGAAATAGTAACTTCTCGATCTTCCAACGGCTGCCGCATGACTTCCAGTACTTCTCGTTTAAACTCAGGCAGCTCATCTAAAAACAAGACACCATTATGCGCCATTGAGATTTCTCCCGGCTGCGGGTAACTTCCGCCTCCAACGAGTGCTACATTTGAAATCGTATGATGCGGACTGCGAAACGGCCTTTGGTTCATCAACCCTGCGTCTTTTACTTTTCCAGCTACGCTGTGTATTTTTGTAGTTTCTAAGGCTTCACGCAATGTCATGGGAGGTAAAATGCTGGGCAGTCGCTTGGCTAGCATCGTCTTGCCAGCTCCAGGCGGACCTATGAGTATAATATTATGTCCTCCGGCTGCGGCAATTTCCATACAGCGTTTGATAGACTCCTGCCCTTTTACATCACTAAAATCAAAATCTGGAAAATCCAATGTCTTATAAAATTCTTCTCGCGTATCAAAAACAGCAGGCTCCATAGTACTCTTGCCTTCAAAGAAGTCGATAACTTCTTGAACATTTTCGACGCCATACACTTCAAGCTCTGAAACAATAGCAGCTTCCTTTAAGTTTTGTTTCGGAAGAAAAAATCCTTTAAAACCTTCCTCTTTAGCCTTAATGGCAATTGGCAAAGCTCCGCGAATCGGTTGTAGACTTCCGTCTAGCGAGAGTTCGCCCATGATAATATACTTATCCACATCATCAGACTGAATCTGTCCAGAAGCCACAAGAATGCCTATTGCCAATGTAAGATCATAGGCAGAACCTTCTTTTCGCAAATCGGCTGGCGCCATGTTAATCGTGATTTTTTTTCCCGGCAGCTGGTAGCCGTTATTTTTTAATGCCGCAGCTATTCGGTAGCTGCTTTCTTTGATGGCATTATCGGGCAATCCTACCAAATGATAGCCTATGCCTTTGTCTATATTTACTTCAATGGTAATGGTTGTGGCTTCAACGCCAAAAACGGCGCTTCCGTATACTTTTACTAACATGGCTTATAAATTATATACGCTAAAATACTAATTTTCTTGTTTCAACATTGAAAAAAATAAAATCTAATTCTGTTAAACTCAGTAATAAATGTGGAATAGAAGCATAAATGAAATATTTTTATCTTTTTAATTAAAAACAGAAAACCATTAACTCATTTTTTTCGTATAAGTAGAACACCCTTATTATTTGCTTCCAATGATTTCTCCTCAAATACCACACAATGAAAAGGAGCGTCTCGATGCCCTCTTAGCGTATAAAATATTAGACAGCGCTCCTGAAAAGGATTTTGACGATATCGTCAAGCTTGCTTCTGAAATTTGCCAGACTCCGATTTCAACCATTACTCTTGTCGACAAGGATCGCCAGTGGTTCAAGTCGAAAATAGGCCTTGAATTTTCTGAAGGAGCTCGAGAAACCTCTTTTTGCGCCCACACGCTAAACAATCCTAAAGAGATGCTTATTATTCCTGATTCTTTAGATGACGATCGCTTTTATGATAGTCCGCTGGTGACTGGATTTCCGAACATACGCTGTTATGTAGGAGTTCCTTTGGTAGATCCGAATGGCTATGCTTTAGGATCGCTCTGTGTGATTGACAATCACCCTAGAAGCTTGGATAATTTTCAGCTCTTGGCCTTAGAAAAGCTGGCAAATCAAGTCATTAATCTTTTAGAATTGCGAAAGAAGAATTTCCAATTGATGGAAAATCACAATATGTTGCTTTCGAAATACAAGGATTTGGAACAATTTGCCTCAATCGTTTCACATGATATAAAATCTCCCTTGAACAATATCATGATGCTCGCCAAAATGCTTCAGGAAACCAATCATGATCGATTAGATGACGAAGGGATACAGATGCTGGATTATATTTATAAGTCGTCTGAAGAGCTAAAAAAACTGGTCGATGCGATTTTGGAATATTATAAATATGATAATGAGCAGGTCATCACCAACGAGAACATAAGGCTGAACGATTTTATGCAGTACCTTATCGACATATTGGATACCAAAAATGAATTCGAATTCATATTGCCCGAAAAGAATCATAAGATACAGTCAAATAAGATGGCTTTGGGTCAGATTTTTTACAATCTGATCAGTAACAGCATAAAGTACAATGACAAGCCAAAGGGAATCATTTATATTAATTTCTCCGAAACAGAAGATTATTATGCCATCTCTATTAAAGATAATGGCTGCGGAATTGAGAAGGGTAATTACGATAAAATCTTCAACATTTTTGAAACGTTAGGAAAAACAGATCGTTTTGCCACAAAAGGCACTGGTATCGGACTTTCAACCGTACAAAAGATGGTTCAAAAATTAAATGGAAAAATCGAACTTGAATCAGAATTGGGCTTAGGAACTGAATTTAGGATTTTTCTTAAAAAGTAATACCTCCCCATTTTCCATATCTCAGCCAAAATGTTTATATTTAAACATCTTGGCTGATTTTTTTAAAACTATGAAGAAACAAAAACTGGTAATTATTGGAGGTGATGCGGCAGGAATGAGTGCCGCGTCCAAAGTACGGAGAGAAAATAAAGAAATAGAGATCATTGTCTTTGAAAAATCAGAGTATACCTCCTATTCGGCTTGCGGAATTCCTTATTTTATTTCGGGAAAAATCAGCTCTTCTGAAAAACTTATTGTCAGAAGTCCGGAGCAATTCAAAAAAAAACATAATATAGATGCGCGTATCTTACACGAAGTACTTGAGGTAGATACTTCCAACAACAGGGTTTTAGTAAAAAACAGCACAGAAAAAACACAGTTCTGGGAAAATTATGATAAACTCTTGATTGCTACTGGCGGAAAAGCGTACTGTCCTGATGTGGCAAATAGAGATGCTAACGGGATCTTTGGCGTATCGACATTACGAAGCGGTATAAAAATCGACAGCTATATAAAAGATTTCAATCCCAAAAATGCAGTGATTGTTGGCGGTGGCTATATCGGTTTAGAAATGGCAGAAGCACTGCTCATAAGAGGACTGAAAGTATCCTTGGTCAATCGATCAGAAGAAATCATGAATACATTAGATCCTGATATGGGAACGCTAATCCACAAAGCCATGAAAAACCTAGGCGTAACAATCTATTCAAACGAAGAATTGAAGCATTTCGAAACCGAAAAGGATAGAATTTCTGCCGTAGTAACCAATAAGCGAACGCTTAAAGCTGATTTGGTCATCTTAGGAATGGGCACTAGCCCAAATACCGCTTTTCTGAAAAACTCTAAAATTGCACTATCCGAAAAAGGTGCCGTTAAAGTGGCAAGAACACAACGAACAAATATCCGAAACGTTTGGTCTGCTGGTGATTGTGCGGAAACATTCCATCTCGTGAGCAAAAAACCATTTTATGTGTCATTAGGAACAGTGGCCAACAAAACCGGTGTAATTGCCGGAAAGAATATTGCAGGTGGTAAAGCCGTATTTCCGGGCGTAGTAGGCACAGCAGTGTGCAAAATATGCTCTTACGAAGTAGCGAGAACCGGACTGCTAGAAAAGGAACTACAAAAATTAAATATTGAGTATGTCACTACAACTATACAATCTAAAACCAGAGCACATTATTATCCTGATGCAAAAGACATCACCGTAAAATTAATCGCCGACAAAAAAACAGGAAGGCTCTTAGGAGGCCAAATTGTAGGCGAAGAAGGTGCTGCTAAAAGAATTGATGTTTTAGCGACTGCCTTGACAAACAGGCTTACCTTGAGAAACATTATCGATCTAGATCTGTCGTATGCTCCGCCCTTCTCACCTGTCTGGGATCCGGTGCAGATTGCAGCAAGAAAATTGATAAGTCAATTAGGAAAATAAAAAAGCCTCAAAATTTGAGGCTTTTTTATTATTTAGTATGTTTTGAGATTCCTGATTTCAACCAAGATTCATACTCTGTGATATCGGGCGTATAACCTACAGGCTCATTCAAGTCTTTCCCTTCAGAATCAAGAATAATATAATAAGGCTGTGCATTCGCTTTATATCTTGTAATCTGGAAATCGCTCCATTTGTTTCCTTTGGTCTTTATTTTTCTGCCTGTTTCCTTAGAAACGTATTTATCGCTTTCAGGTAGTTCTTGCTTTTCATCCACGTATAAAGAGATCAGCACTACATCGTTTTTAAGTATGGATTGTATCTTGGCGTCCGACCATACAAAGTCTTCCATCTTACGGCAGTTCTCACAGCCAAATCCTGTGAAATCGAGTAAAATAGGCTTATTGACTTTTTTTGCATAAGCAACTCCTTGGTCATAATCCGTAAAAGCAACAATATCATGAACGGCTAATTTTGCACCTTCGGGCAATTCTTCTCCAGAAGAAGCTCCTCCTCCTTTTGAATTACCAACTCCATAAGGCGACTCACTATAGGTAATTGAAGGCGGGAAACCACTGATAATTTTTAATGGCGCTCCCCAAAGCCCCGGAATCAAATATATCGTAAAAGATAATACCAAAAGTCCTAGTGAAAACCTTCCGACCGAAATATGCGAAAGCGGACTATCATGCGGCAGTGTTATTTTTCCAAATAAATAAAGCGCCCAGGCTCCAAAAACAGCAATCCAAATAGCCAAGAACACTTCTCTTTCTAGCAAATGTGTCTGCATAACCAAATCTGCTTTAGAAAGGAATTTAAAGGCAAAAGCCAATTCTAGGAACCCTAAAGAAACTTTAACCGTATTCAACCATCCACCTGATTTTGGTAATGAATTCATCCATCCTGGGAATAAGGCAAAAAGCATAAATGGCAACGCTAAAGCCAATGAGAAACCAACCATTCCGACAATCGGTGCAATACCGCCTTTTGAGGCTGCTTCTACTAAAAGCGAACCAACGATGGGGCCTGTACAAGAGAAAGAAACTATTGCCAAAGCCAAAGCCATGAAAAAGATTCCGATGAATCCTCCTCTGTCTGCCTGTCGGTCAACTTTATTTGCCCAAGAATTCGGCAATACAATTTCAAAAGCGCCCAAGAAAGACGATGCAAAAAAGATCAAAAGGATAAAGAAAATGATATTGAACCATACATTCGTCGATAAAGCATTAAGTGCATCAGCACCAAAGATTGCCGTAACCAGCGAACCCAAGATTACATAAATCAGGATAATGGAAATACCGTATAAGATGGCATTCCTGATTCCTTGTGCTTTGGTCTTGCTTTGTTTTGTAAAAAAGCTTACCGTCATTGGGATCATTGGAAAAACGCATGGTGTCAATAATGCCGCAAAGCCTGAGAAAAAGGCAATTAAAAAGATCGAAAGCAACCCTTTTTCAGCTTCTTTTGCTGGTTTCTGAGCTACAGTTTGTTCTGTTTTCTTTTCTGTTTTGGTTACAACAGGTTCGGAAAAAGTCATTACTTCTTGAGCGGCCAGATTTTTTAGATCAAACTCGAAATACTTATTCTGCTGAATGCAGACTTTTTTGCAGACCTGATACGACAATTCAATCTGAATCAGGTTATTTTCTTTATTATTGATTTTTATTTTTTGCTGTAGCTGAACAACATTTTCAAAAAACGTTTCATCTATCTCAAAAACCTCATTAAATTCTGTTCTTGTCTTGCTTTCTGTAGCTTTTCCAATAGGCTCAAAATTACCTTCTCCATTATTCATCAGCACTTCTAGCGGATTGACTCCACCTTCTGGTGTAAACTGCGAATACATATGCCACTCTGGTTCAATGATTCCATTAAAAGTCAAAAGATATTCTGTATCGGAGGTCTTCTCTATTTTTGAAGTCCATTTTACAGGATCTAAAATTTGGGCGTTAGAAGAAATAAAAGCGAAGAAAAAGAACAGTAGGAGGCTTATTTTTTTCATTTTAAGGTTTCTATTTTTAATATTTCTTGAGTTGTGTTGTTTACATAAAATCTTCGGTCTGAACGTTTTCCGATAATCCAGACAACCTTATCGTCTGAAATCAGAAGCCAAGTACTTTCTTTTTCGCTTAAAGACATTTTCTCGTCCTTAAAATACTTGCTAACTTTCTTCTTGCCGTCGATTCCTGCTGGGCAAAAATAATCACCTTCACGCCATTTTCGAATATGCAAGGGGAACTTTAACGTTTCTTTATCTACGTAAATCGTAGCGCTATCAGATTGTTTCTGAATTTGATCTGCGGCAGAGATTTTCAGATGCATCGGAAATTTTATTTCGTCTTCAGACATTTCATAAATGGCTGAGTCTTTTTCTGAAATGGGTTCTAAAATAAGGTACTCACGGTCTTTCAGCAATCTATAATTTTCTGATACGATCACTTTTCCAGACTGAGCATCGACCAATTCGTAAATGTCTTGCCAAGCTTTGAAACCGAAAGGCCTGAGCCATTCGAACAAATAGGCTTGATAGTTGGGAAGCCTCTTCAATTCTGCAATATTGAAATGTTTTTGGTTTTCTTTTTCGGAAACGACTTGCTTATAAATTAAAACGGAAGCGTCTTCGGCCAACGATTTTGCTTGCTGCAGATGGCTTAAAGTGTCTTGGAAAGAATCTAAAAAAGCCGAATTCAGGCTTTTTAATATCGGAACCACATCGTGGCGTAATTTATTGCGTAAGTATTTATCCGATGAATTGCTGCTGTCTTCGCGCCATTGGATCTTATTTTCAGCAGCAAAATCTTGAATTTCCTCACGACTGAAAGTTAAAAGCGGACGAACAATTTTATCGTTCTGAACAGGAATTCCGGTCAAGCCTTCCAAGCCAGTGCCTCTTGAAAAATTAATCAGGAAAGTTTCTAAATTATCATCTAAGTGATGCGCCGTCAGCACATAATCTAAGTTGTTTTCTTGAAGTAATTGATGAAACCAAATGTATCGTAACTGACGTGCCGCTACTTGAATGGATAGTTTATTATCTTTAGCAAAACTATTTGTATCAAAAGTAGTTACAAATAATTTAAAATTATTTTCAGAAGCAAAATTTCTGATAAACTCTTCATCTTCATCGCTTTCTTTTCCTCGCAACTGAAAATTGCAATGAGCCAGCCAAACCGTATAACCAGACTGCTTCAGCAAGTGCGCTAGAACCATGCTGTCAATACCTCCACTGAGAGCCAATAGCAGTTTTTTTTCTTTTAAGAAAGGAAGATTTTTGACAAGATATTTCTGAAATTTCAAAAGCATTTTCAAAGATAGGAAAAGGAAAAATTAATACCTAACAGTTACAAAGGCTGTCAGTACAATGTTATGTTTCTAATACTTCCCGCATGGCTTTGGCTTTCAGTAAACATTCTTCGTATTCTTTTTCTGGAACGGATAGCGAGGTTATAGCACTGCCTACAGAAAACGAGACATAATTAATTCCTTCATTGTATAAAATACTTCGGATGACCACATTAAAATCGAAACTATTGTCTGGCGTAAAATAACCTACCGCACCGCTGTAAAGGCCGCGTTTTGTTTCTTCCAACTCTTCAATAATCTTCATAGCAGAGATTTTTGGTGCTCCGGTCATACTTCCCATCGGAAAAGTGGTCTTGATAATTTCTATAGGAGATTTATCGCTCTCTACAGTCGAAACAACCGTTGAAATCAAATGATGTACTTGCTTGAAAGTATAGGCCCCACACAACTCTTCGACCTCAACAGAGCCTTTTGAGGCGGTTCGCGACAAATCATTTCGGACAAGATCGACAATCATGATGTTTTCAGAACGCTCTTTTTCGTTAACCAGCAGTTCTTGCTTTATGTTTTCATCTTCTTGAACGTCTGCATGCCTTTTTGCAGTTCCTTTGATAGGTTGGGAAATAATCTTGTCGTTTTCTTTACGTAAATATCTTTCTGGTGATGCTGACAAAAGAAATTGCTTGTTATTTTTAAAAAATACAGCAAACGGCGGCTCTGAAATTGCATTCAGGCGCGTGTAGGTTTCGATTGGGTTTAGGGATGCATTTTCAGCAAAAAATTCCATGCAGAAATTCGCTTCGTAAATATCGCCTCTGTGGATGTGTTCCAGCATGGTTGAAACTTTTTCAAGATAGCTTTCTTTGGAAATTCGCTGCTGGATTTTGATTTCTGATTTTTGACTGATTTCTGATTTCTGATTTCCGATATCTTTCAAATCTTCTTCTACCTCATCATCGCACATGTTTAAGTATTGGATTTCGAACTGGTTGTCTTTTATGAGAAAAAGTTTTTTCGGCTGGAAAAAAAATACATCCGGAAAATGCAGCCCATCATAATTGCTGGATTTTAGTTCCTCTGTATCGTTTTTCAAATCATAGGAAAGATAGCCAAAAAGCCAGTCTTTTGTAATCTGCTGGTATTGCTTCAGGTCTTCGAAGGCATTATGTTCGTCGGTTTTGACAGATGTAAAAGCATCGACGGCCAGAATAGCATCGTACGAACTATATTTTTGATCGTAATTATTGCTGTCTAGAAAAATTGCTTCGCGAAATTGCTGCGACCAGAGCAAAAGCTGTGCTTTAAATTCGGATGGATTTTCTAGCGTTATTTTTATGGATGTTCTCAAGAGCTTTTATTTGAAGAGCAAAATTACGATTAAGTTTTTTATTTTTTAGCAGCAAATAAAAACCCGCTTCTTTTGGAAACGGGTCTTTTTATTCAATTTTTAAACTATTACATGTGAATTGATCTGTTGTCTGTAGCAGCAAGCGCGGCTTCTTTTACAGCTTCAGCATAGGTTGGGTGCGCATGACTCATTCTTGCAATGTCTTCAGCAGAAGCTTTAAATTCCATCGCAGTTACAGCTTCAGCAATCAAATCGGCAGTTCTGGCTCCAATCATGTGGATGCCAAGCACCTCATCTGTTTTTGCATCAGCAAGAATTTTCACGAAACCATCTGTGTCACCGCTGGCGCGAGAACGCCCAAGGGCTTTGAAAGGAAAGCTTCCTGCTTTGTACTCTACTCCTGCTTCTTTTAATTGCTCTTCTGTTTTTCCGACAGCAGCAACTTCTGGCCAAGTATAAACAACGCCAGGAATCAGGTTATAATCAATATGAGGTTTTTGTCCTGCGATAGTTTCCGCTACAAATACCCCTTCTTCTTCTGCCTTGTGCGCTAGCATAGCACCTTTAATCACGTCGCCGATAGCGTAGATATTCGGAACTGATGTCTGCAAATGGTCGTTTACTTCAATTTGTCCTCTTTCTGTAATTTTTACGCCGGCTTTGTCAGCATTCAATCCATCGGTATACGGACGACGGCCTACAGAAACTAAAGAGTAATCTCCGTCAAGAGTTATTGTTTCACCTTTAGCATTTTCAGCTTGTACTTGAACGCCTTCGCCATTTCTTTCTACGGATTTCACTTTGTGTGACGTATAGAATTTCATGCCTTGTTTCTTCAAGACTTTTGTCAATTCTTTAGAAAGGCCGGCATCCATTCCAGGAATAATTCTGTCTAGATATTCTACTACAGAAACTTGCGCTCCCAAACGAAGATACACCTGTCCTAATTCAAGTCCGATCACGCCACCGCCAATAACAATAAGGTGTTTCGGTACTTCTTTTAAGTTCAAGGCTTCTGTAGAAGTAATGATTTTTTCTTTGTCAATTTTGATAAAAGGCAAAGATGATGGCTTAGAACCTGTTGCAATAATCGTATATTTTGCCTCAAGCGTCTCAGAAGATCCATCTTTTTTTGCAACGTTGATGTGGGTCGCGTCTTCAAAAGAACCTACTCCTTCAAAAACAGTGATTTTATTTTTGTCCATCAAGTATTTGATACCAGAAACGTTTTGGTCTACTACATTTCCTTTGCGGGCAATCATCTGCTCAATGCTGAATTTTACTTCTCCTGTGATTTCGATTCCATGTTCTTTGAAATGCGAAATAGCATCGTGGTAATGGTGCGAAGAATCAAGCAGTGCTTTTGACGGGATACATCCAACGTTCAAGCAAGTTCCTCCTAAAGTGCTGTATTTCTCAATGATTGCGGTGTTGAAACCTAATTGTGCAGCACGGATCGCAGCAACATATCCACCAGGTCCTGAACCAATAACGACTACGTCAAATGAACTCATGATATCTATTTTTTGTGTTTTTAAAATTTGTGTCACAAAATTAAGGAAGTTTTTTTGTTTAGGAAGTCCTTTGGCATTTAAAGTTTGTTTAAAATACTGCTTCTGCTTTCAAATCACTGATCGCTGTGTTTCTTTGAAAGGACAACATAAAAAAACTGCCCAAGATTTCTCTTGAGCAGCTCTTTAATTTTTTGTGCTAATTATATCGCTGATTGGTCACAAGTATAAACTTGCGGACAAGCAATATAATATACGCAATACTTAGGCCCTGTTACAGAGCCGCTACATGAGCAACCGCATAACGAAAGATCTACCGGTCCTTGACCTTTGATTGCTTTTAAATTTTCTTTTGAGAGTACTTCTACTCCTGCGATGTTTAAAATGTTTGTTTTCATAACAATATTTCGGTTAAGTTAATAACATCAAATATAAGAAATTATATACAGGAGGCTCAATATTATTATTGCTATTTCAAAAATTTAACAAAAAAATTATAAAAATAAATATTTAACAATAAGCTAGTTACGATAAAAAACAAAATTATAATACGAAAGCAGTAGTGTTTTTTACTTCACCAATCATGAAGGTACTGTGGGTACTTCCGATGTGCTGCAGCGTCGTAAGTTTTGTGACCATAAATTCTCGGTATTCTTCCATATTTTCTACGCAAATTTTTAGAATATAATCGTAATCGCCGCTCACGTGAAAGCATTCTAAGACTTCTGTCAGCTTTATAACTTCTTTTTCAAACTGTGAAATAAATTCTTTAGTGTGCTGCATCAGCTTGAGGTGACAGAAGACCACAAAGCCTTTTTGGATTTTATTCCTGTCTAAAAGAACGACATATTTTTCAATAATTTTTTCCCTTTCAAGCTTTTTTATGCGCTCGTAGACTGCGGTAACGGACAAATCTAATTTTAAAGAAAGTTCTTTGGTCGTGCGTTTAGAATCTTCTTGCAGTAGCTTTAAAAGTTTTTTGTCGATTGCATCTAAAGTCATTTGGATAAATTTTCGGCAGGACTGAATAATTTCAGACCTGAATAGTTTATATAATTACCAAAAGTAGTATTTATAGTTTAATTTTCTAAATATATTCCATATGGTTGATTAATTATTTACATAACTGTTTTTTTGTCTAATTATTTAAAAGCAATCATAACTACAAAAAATATATTCATGAAAAATTTTAATCCAGCGGATAATATCCAGGACTTACAATATTTTGGGGAATTCGGAGGCGTAAATCCTTCTATTTCTGATTCATCAACCTACACCTTCCTATCGGCAAAGACGATGTTCGATACTTTTGAAGGCAATGCAGAAGGCTGTTATTTGTATTCCCGCCACTCCTCGCCTAGCAATCTGTACCTTGACAAGGCTTTAGCTGCCATGGAAGGAACAGAATCTGCGAACGTTGCAGCTTCTGGAATGGGCGCAATAACGCCTACGCTTTTACAATTATGCAGCCATGGCGACCATATTGTTTCAAGCCGAACGATATATGGCGGAACTTACGCTTTCCTAAAAAACTTTACGCCTAAATTTGGTATCAAAACCACTTTCGTGAATATCACTAAATTAGATATTGTCGAAGCTTCAATTACTCCGAAAACTAAAGTACTATACTGCGAGACGGTCAGCAATCCGTTGCTTGAGGTGGCTGATATTGCTGGATTGGCTAAGATTGCCAAAAAGCACAATATTAAATTAGTAGTTGACAATACTTTTTCTCCCATGTCTGTTGCTCCTGCAAAATTGGGTGCTGATATCGTAATCCACAGCTTGACAAAATACATCAACGGCAGCAGCGATACGGTTGGCGGCGTAGTTTGTGCTTCACAAGAATTTATCAACGACTTGAAAAATGTAAACAACGGTGCAAGCATGCTTTTGGGACCCACAATGGACAGCCTTCGTTCAGCGAGCGTGATGAAAAACTTAAGAACGCTGCACATACGAATGAAACAGCATAGCCATAATGCACAGTATCTGGCTGAAAAATTTGAAAAAGACGGATTGAAAACGGTTTATCCTGGATTGAAAAGCCATCCGAGCCACGAGCTATACAAAGGCATGATTAATCCTGAATATGGTTTTGGCGGTATGATGACGGTTGATGTTGGTACGTTAGACAAAGCAAACGAGCTGATGGAATTGATGCAACAGCGAAACCTAGGCTATCTTGCCGTAAGCTTAGGATTTTACAAGACGTTGTTTAGCGCTCCGGGTACTTCTACTTCGAGCGAAATTCCTTTGGAAGAACAGGCTGCAATGGGACTTACGGATGGTTTGATTCGTTTTTCTATCGGTTTGGACAATGATATCGAGAGAACGTATTCTATGATGAAAGCCTGTATGGTAGAATTAGGGATATTAGACCAATCTATGGTTTTAGCCGAATAGCTTACGATATAAAATATTTGTAAAAATGCCTTTTTGATTTCGCTTTGGAATCATTAAGGCATTTTTTTTGACGCGGACAACGCCGATTTCACGGATTTTTCAATATGCATTAAAAACATTGAGAATATTTCTTTTTTAAGGAATATTTGTAACAATCTTTCATTTGCACGACTAGTATTTTGAGTAAATTAGCGACTTTAATTTTTACAACATGAGAAAAATATCTTTTTTATCAGCTTTCCTTTTGGTCGGGATGACGGCTTTCGGGCAGAAAAACCTGACTATCGAGGAAGCTACTTTTGGACAGTACCGGAATTTTGCTGTTGAAAATCTTGTTTCTCCGCAATGGAGAAAAGATACCAAGGCAATAACGTATCTCGATAATTCGTATTCAAAACTGGTTTCAAAAAGCGAGGAAGGCAATTGGGCCGAAACGACGCTATTGACAAAAACCGAATTACAAAATGCTTTAAAAGGCAAATTTGCTTCCGATGAATTTCAGTTAAGAATGTTTCCGTATGCCTATTCTTGGATTGACAAAAACACTTTAGAATTTGAAGTTGACGGAAAGAATTCGAAATACCTTATCCAATTTGATGTTGATAAAAAAGAAGTGAAAAACGGCACTGCTTTTTCTTCTGAAGGCAGAAACCAAACTATTTCTTCTGACGGAAAATATACAGCTTGGCTAGACAATAATAATATCAAAATTACTTCTAATTCCGGACAAACGATTACTGTAACTTCTGACGAAAATGCAGGAATCGTAAACGGAAGTGATTACACACACAGACAAGAATTTGGAATCAACAAAGGAATGTGGTGGAGCCCAAAAAGTGATAAATTGGCTTATTACAGAAAAGATGAAACTATGGTTGCAGATTATCCGCTGACAGATTTCGGAGCGAGAATTGCAACTAACAAGAACATCAAATATCCGATGGCAGGCATGAAAAGCGAGGAAGTAACCTTGGTGGTTTATGACGTAAACACTAAAAAATCACTGACTTTGCAGACGGGCGAGCCTAAAGAACAATTCTTGACAAGCATTACTTGGGAACCGAGCGGAAAGTTTATTTATATCGGAGTATTGAACAGAGAACAGAATCATTTGAAGCTGAACAAATACGATGCTTCAACTGGTGCTTTGGTAAAAACCTTGTTTGAAGAGAAAGCTCCGACCTATGTAGAACCATTGCACGACCTGACTTTCTTGCCTAATTCGAATACCGAGTTTTTATACCGTAGTGAAAAAGACGGCTTTGAGCAGTTGTATCTTTATAACACCGATGGAAAATTAGTCAAAAAACTAGGTTATAATGATGTTGTAGTCACTAACCTTTTGGATTTTGACAAGGAAGGTAAAAATGTATTTTATATCGGAACTACAAATAAAGGCTTAGACAGGCAGTTTTTTAAAGTCGATTTAAAATCTGGCAAAACGACTCAATTGACCACTGCTTCAGGAATGCACTCAGGAAGTATCAGCAGTGACGGAACGTTATTGTTTGATCAATATTCCAATGTCGATACGCCGAACGAAGTGTCGATCGTAAACTTGAAGGCTAAAAAATCTACAAATGTTATCAAGGCTTCTAATCCTTACTTAGGAAAAACAAATCTTCCAAAGATGGAATTGGTAACGATAACTGCTGCTGATGGCAAAACACCTTTGAACGGACGCTTGATTTATCCTGCAAATTTTGATGCGAATAAAAAATACCCAGTAATGGTATATGTATATGGCGGTCCTCATGCACAATTGGTACAAAACGAATGGCTTGGAGGCGCTACTTTATTTGATTTCTTTATGGCGCAAAATGAATTCGTGGTTTTCACGGTAGATAACAGAGGAAGCGATGCTAGAGGAAAAGACTTCGAGCATGTAATCCACAGAAATCTAGGACAGAACGAAATGGCGGATCAAATGAAGGGAATTGAGTTCTTAAAATCAAAAAGTTTCGTAGATCAAGATAAAATCGGTGTCTATGGCTGGAGTTTTGGAGGATTCATGACAACTTCATTAATGCTGAACCATAGCGATGTTTTCAAAGTTGGTGTTGCTGGTGGTCCGGTTTGCGACTGGAAATATTATGAAATCATGTATGGTGAAAGGTATATGGACATGCCGCAGGAAAATCCAGAAGGTTATGAAAAAACAAGCGTAATCTACAAAGCAAAACAATTAAAAGGCCATTTGTTGATGATTCATGGAGCGCAAGATCCGGTTGTCGTTCAGCAAAATAGCATGGAGTTTATCCAAGCTTGTATCAAGGAAGGAAAACAGGTTGATTACTTCTTATATCCTACTCACGAGCATAACGTTAGCGGCAAGGATAGAATTCATCTGAACCAAAAAATTGCTAATTATTTCTTCTTGCATTTGAAATAATAATCATGCTACTATAAAAAAACCGTTTAGGGAATTCCTTAAACGGTTTTTTTATTTCTAAATGCTGACTAGCTTTCTTTCACAAAATTAAGCTTGCTATTTTTTCGACTGTAGCCAAAGTAGATTGCCAGTCCTATCAGTAACCATATGAAGAAATAAATCCAATTCCAGACGCTTAATTCTGCCATCATATACAAACAGCAAACGAGTCCGAGTAAAGGAATTAAAGATAGATTTTGGCGGAAAGCCCATACAGCCAGACCTACTAGAACAATCAGGAAAATCCACATCGGAATTTTATGTTTGAACAAGGCAAAGCCTGTCTCGTATTTCAACGATTTGTCAATAGGAAGCGATTCGACCACAGTAACATATTCCGTTTCATTATTTTGGAAATCGCTTAATATCTGCTCTAAGTCGGTTGTCTTATTAAAGACTTTTTCTTTATGGTTTTCTACTAAAAAGGCATAGACTTCTTCTGTCTCAGTCCTATTTAAGGAAGTCACAATAGAAGCTGGCGCATTTATCTGCGGCACATTCGTCACAAAATCCATCGTGTTTTTCTTGTTGTAGGTAAAAGAGTAAACAATTCCTGCAATCAATAAAATTGGGACAATATATTTGGAATTGACATAAGGCGTTTTGAATTTGCCGCGGGGAATATTTGGCTTATTCTGCAATACTAAAACTCCGGCACACACAAGCACAAAAGCAAATAGCGTCCCGATACTGCACAAATCAGTCACCATGGTCAGGTTAAGAAAAAGCGCCGGAATGGCAACAACAAAACCTGTTACGATAGTGGCAAAAGATGGCGTCTTGAATTTCGGATGCACTTTCGAGAATTTCTGAGGCAAAAGCCCGTCACGACTCATGCTCATCCAGATTCTTGGCTGTCCCATCTGAAATACCAATAAAACGCTTGCCATAGCTACAACTGCACTTACTGCTATGATGCCTGACATCCATTTTAAATCCAATTCGTCAAAAACAAAAGCCAGCGGATCGCCCACATTCAGCGAACTGTATTTTACCATTCCTGTCAAGACTAAGGCTATAGCAATGTATAAGACTGTACAAATAATAATCGCCCACATCATTCCTCTTGGCAGGTCGCGCTGGGGATTCTTGCATTCTTCTGCTGTAGTAGAAATGGCATCAAAGCCTATATAAGCAAAAAATACGGCTGAAACTCCTTTAAGCACTCCTCCTACACCATTTGGCGCAAATGGATCCCAATTGGCAGTATCTACATAAAAAACACCGACTGCAATAACCAAAAGAATGATACAAAGCTTGATAACAACCATCATATTGCTAGCATTTCTAGATTCTTTCATCCCTCTATACACTAAGGCAGTTATCAGTACAATGATAAATAATGCTGGTAAATCGGCCACAAAATGAAACGAACCGATTACAGGCGAAGTCGTCCAAGCCGTATACGCATCCTGCAATCCAGCATCAAGGTTTGCAAAAGACTTTCCGCCTTGCATCAAAGCCGTAGCATCAGCAAAACCATTAGAAGCTGTCAGATAATCCATCTGTATCCATTGCGGAAGATAGAGTCCGCCGCTTTCGAGAAGTCCTGTAAAATAATCGCTCCACGATATTGCTACGGTAATATTTCCAATAGCATATTCCATAATCAATGCCCAGCCTATAATCCACGCAATTAATTCACCAAAAGCAACATACGAATACGTATAAGCACTTCCAGAAACAGGTACCATAGAAGCAAATTCAGCATAAGCGAAAGCAGCAAAACTACACGCTAAAGCTGTGAATAGAAACAGAAAAATAACTGCTGGACCCCCATCTGCGCTGGCTTTTCCGATGGTACTAAAAATTCCTGCTCCAACGATAGCCGCAATTCCAAATGCTGTAAGGTCCCGAGCCGTAAGATGCTTTCCCAATGAGCCATGTCCGTCGATCTCATTCTTTTCAACTTGTTTTAAAATATCCTGTACTGTTTTCTTTCGGAATAAATTGGAAAAACTCATATTTTGGAGTGCGTATTTAATTGATTTCGTGAAGAATCTATTTCTGTTGTGTAAATTTTAACCAAAAACAAATATATAAAACCAAACTTAATAATAGGATTTATGAAAAAGAAAATTGCCAAAACTAGGAATCCGCTAAAATTATCTGAAGAAAATTATATAATTATCAGTAAATCAAAAAGAATAGCCTGAAGCTATTACAAAATAAATATTTATAATAATTTTCTATAAACAAAAGTGAATCATAAGTGTAGCTTTGCATCAGAAAAAATAACTTTTAAACCATATAATTATGTCATTAGTAGGGAAAAAATTTCCAAGCATTGCAGTAGACGCTATCTCAGAAATGGGCGACAACTTGAAAATCAACATTTTTGAAGAAGCAGTAAACAACAACAAAAAAGTACTTTTGTTCTGGTACCCAAAAGATTTTACTTTTGTTTGCCCGACAGAATTGCACGCTTTCCAAGCTGCATTGCCAGAGTTTGAGAAAAGAAACACTATCGTTATCGGTGCTTCATGCGATACCAACGAAGTACACTTTGCTTGGTTAAACACTCCAAAAAACAACGGTGGAATCGAAGGCGTTACTTATCCAATCCTAGCGGATACAAACCGTAACCTTGCCAACATCCTTGGAATTTTAGATATCGAATCTACAAGCTACAGCGAAGAAACTGACTCAGTTATCATCGAAGGTTCAAACGTAACGTATAGAGCGACTTACTTGATTGACGAAACTGGAAAAATCTTCCACGAAAGCGTAAATGATATGCCATTAGGAAGAAATGTTGGAGAATACTTGAGATTAGTAGATGCGTATACTCACGTTCAAACTAAAGGAGAAGTTTGTCCTGCAAACTGGGAAGAAGGAAAAGAAGCGATGTTCGCTACAAGAGAAGGTGTTGCTTCTTACTTGAATAACTAAAACAAATTTTTGATTGTTCGGCAATCCTTTTGGGAAAGCCGAACGATCTAATCCAATTACTTAAAAAAATTGCTATGTTAATTGATTTAAACGAAGACACGCTTCAGGATGTTGTAAACTCTAATGAAAAAGTTGTCGTGCAATATTCTGCTTCTTGGTGTGGGAACTGCCGTATCATGAAGCCAAAATTCAAAAAATTGGCTACCGAAAACGAAAACGTAACTTTTGTTTTGGTAGATGCCGAAAATGCTCCAGAATCTAGAAAATTAGCCAATGTTTCTAACCTGCCGACTTTCGCAACTTTCGTAAACGGACAGTTGGTCAATCAGACACAAACTAATAAAGCAGAAGTTTTATCAGAATTGGTAAATGAAATAGCAAATTAAACGATCTAAAAATTTAAGAAGTCTACAATGAAATTACCCGTTATAAAGCACCTGACTCAATTTATCGAAGAAAATGACCAGGATTATATTATCGAAACAATTGAAGTCCTCGAAGCTTTGACTGAGGTTCATTCTTTAAAAGACGAAGAATTAGATGTTATCGGGGAATTGATTTCTAATATGTACGGTGCACTTGAAGTCAATAAGATGATCAAAGACGGTACAGAAAAAAAAGAAGCGCTTAATAATTTTATGAAGCGGGTTCTTGGCTCCATTGACAAATAATCCTTTTTGCCTTATAAAACGCTCTCTTTGGGGAGCGTTTTTTATTTATACCTTTGAGTTTCCAATTAATCTAGATATCAATAAATGCATTTCTACATCAAAAATATGGTCTGCAACCGATGCAAGATGGCCGTTCAGAAGGAATTCGAAAAAATAGGTCTGATGCCCATAACTATTGAGTTAGGCGAAGTCGAAACTGCCGAAACTATTTCTAAAGAACAACTCGAAGAGCTCGAAAATGCATTAAAACATCTTGGTTTTGAACTGATCGATGATAAGAAAAGCCGACTTATCGAGCAGATCAAGACCGAAATCATCCGATTGATACATCATTCAGAAGAAATTGAGAATACTAATCTTTCGAGCCTGCTTTCAGAAAAGTTGCATTACGAATACAACTACATCAGTAACCTTTTTTCAGAAGTCGAAGGCACTACGATCGAAAAATATTTCATTGCGCAGCGAATAGAAAAAGTCAAAGAACTATTAGTGTATGATGAACTGTCGCTTTCCCAAATCGCAATACAGCTAGGCTACAGCAGTACGGCTTATTTATCGAGCCAATTTAAAAAGATTACCGGCCTCACTCCTACCTTTTATAAGTCGTTGAAAGAAACCAAGCGGAAGAATATCGACGAACTGTAAAAGTTAATAGTCTTTCATGAAATAACATAATAGTCTTCCGACCGATGTTTCGCAACTTTGTATCCTACAAATCAAACAACAAAAAACATGAAACATACGTATAAAATATCGGGTATGACTTGCGAAGGATGTGCCGCCAAAGTATCTTCCACATTAAAACAAATTCCTTCGGTACAAAATGTAGATATCGATCTGGAGCAAGGAGAAGCTACGATTGAAATGGAAAGACATATTGCTACTTCAGAACTGCAAGACATCCTAAAAGGCTATCCAAAATACCAGCTTTCTGAAAAAAATGTAACGATGCATCAAAATGTTTTTGCACCGATTGCAGAGCCTGAAAAAACGTGGTTAGAAACCTACAAGCCGATTGTCTTGATCTTTTCGTATATCTTGACCATTTCTTTAATCGCTGGATTTAGCAATGGTATTTTCGACTACATGACGGCCATGCGTGTCTTCATGGCTGGATTTTTCCTGACTTTCTCTTTCTTTAAGATGCTAAACCTCCGCGGATTTGCAGACAGCTATTCTATGTATGATGTCGTAGCCCGAAAATTTAAGGGCTGGGGTTATTTGTATGCTTTCTTAGAATTGGCCTTGGGACTTGCTTTCGCTTTAAATTTTGAACCTTTTCTTACGAACTTGGTTACTTTAATTGTGATGACAATCAGCATTATTGGCGTATTGCAAAGCGTGCTCAACAAAAAGAAAATCCAATGTGCTTGTCTTGGAGCCGTATTTAATCTCCCAATGAGTACCGTAACGATTATCGAGGACGGACTTATGATCTTAATGAGTTTGGCGATGCTTTTTCTGATGTAATCTATCTTCAGCCAAATTCAGAACTCTTCCATGATGTGGGAGAGTTTTTTGTTTTACGGCAATTTCACAAATATATTTTTCATACTTTTGAACCTTATAAAATTTAAAAAGATGGCAACAGTAACATTAGGAGGAAATCCAGTAAAAACAAGCGGTGAATTACCAAAAATAGGCTCAAAAGCACCTGATTTCAAATTAGTAAATAAAGATCTTGGCGTAGTTTCACTTTCTGATTTTGCAGGAAAGAAATTAGTATTGAATATTTTCCCTAGTATCGACACTGGAACTTGCGCGGCTTCTGTCAGAAATTTTAATGCTAAAGCCAGCGGTTTAGAAAATACTACTGTGCTTTGCATCTCAAGAGATTTGCCTTTTGCGCAAAAACGTTTCTGTGGTGCCGAAGGCCTTGAAAACGTAGTGAATCTATCTGATTTTAGAGACGGAAGCTTCGGAAAAGACTATGGTTTAGAAATTGCCGACAGTGCTTTAGCCGGACTACATTCTAGAGTTGTGGTTGTTCTTGATGAAAACGGAACAGTATTACATACAGAGCAAGTTAGCGAAATTGCTAACGAACCAAACTACGAAAGCGCTTTGGCAGTATTGTAAAACCTTAAATTACTATATGAAGACAGACCATTCTTTTGTATCAGGAAGGCTAAAAAGTTTTAAGTATGCAATCCACGGTGCCTATAAATTAGTCACCACCGAGCACAGCGTCATGGTCCAGTTTTTTCTGGGTATCATAATGACAGCGGCTGGATTCTATTTTGAAATTTCAAAAACAGATTGGCTTTTCCAGACTTTAGCAATTGGATTGGTCTTGAGCATCGAAGGACTAAATACGGCAGTAGAAAAAATTGCCGATTTTATTCACCCGAGCTTTCATGACAAGATTGGCTTCATTAAAGATGTTGCCGCCGGAGCGGTCTTCTTTGCAGCCGTTGCCGCTATTGCGGTTGGCCTCATCATATATATACCAATATTTCAGAATTTGTAAAAAATTTATTTATTTTTACGTATAATCATCACCTTTTTGAATGGCTAAAACGACAAAAAAAGAAACAGCTGGCAAAGCAGATGCTCAACCCAAAGAGAAAAAACCTTGGAAATTGACCAGACAGCATAAAGTAATCATTGGAGCTTTATTAGTCTTGTTTTCTGTAGCCTTATTGCTGGCTTTCATTTCATTTTTCTTATACGGACAGTATGACCAAAGTGCAGTCGATGCTTTGGCCGATAGGTCTATAGAAGTCCAAAACTGGCTGGGAAAATTTGGCGCTTATCTTGCCAATTTATTCCTATACCAAGGATTTGGGGTCGCTTCCTTCTTATTGGTGCGATTGTTTTTCATAACCGGAATGTATCTTATCTTAGACATGCCGGTAAGAAAATTAAAGAATACGTGGTTTTGGGACTTGTTTGCCATCATCATTATTTCTATATTATTCGGATTCTTTGCCGATTTCTTGCCTGAATTGGGTGGTGTTATCGGATTTGAAATGAACCTTTTCATCCAAGATTATCTTGGAAAAGCAGGAACCTTGCTCGTTTTGATTTTCGGACTGCTCGTTTATCTTATCTTCAAGATCAAAATCTCTCCAGACGGAATCAAAAATTATTTTGAAGCCAAAAAGAGAAAGGCCGAAGAAAGAGCTGTGGCAGAATCAATCGTTGCGCCTGTCGCCGTACAAGAACTGACGGATGAAATCCTAGAAGAAGATATTGTTGAAGTAGAAGAAGATGAAGACGAAGAAATTGAAGAACCTACGCTAAAACCGATTTCTCAATTTGAAATCAACAAAGAAGCTCTAAAGCCTACAATTAATAATCCTTCGCACATTACGATAGAGCCGATTATCAAGGCTCCTGTCGCTCCTATCCAGCATCATACTCCAGAGATTATCGAAACCAATGACGATGCTTTCGTGATTGAAAAATTTGCAGATGAAGATACGGTCATAGAAAACCTGGCTTCAAAATTAGTAGCCGATTTCGGCGAATTTGATCCGACCTTAGATTTGTCCAATTACAAATTCCCGACGCTAGACTTGCTAAAAGAATATGCTACCGGAGGAATTACCATCAACCAAGAAGAATTAGAAGAAAACAAAAACCGAATCGTAGAAACGCTTCGAAACTACAAAATTGAAATTGCCCAGATCAAGGCCACTGTCGGGCCATCAGTAACGTTGTATGAAATCGTTCCAGAAGCTGGAATCCGAATCTCTAAAATCAAAAGCTTAGAAGATGATATTGCTTTATCGCTTTCTGCTTTAGGAATACGTATCATCGCTCCTATTCCTGGAAAAGGAACTATCGGTATCGAAGTTCCAAACAAGAATCCTACGATGGTTTCCATGAAAAGCGTTATCGGAGCCGCTAAATTCCAAGAAGCCGAAATGGAATTGCCAATTGCTCTAGGGAAAACAATTTCTAACGAAACCTTTGTTGTCGATTTGGCCAAGATGCCTCACCTTTTGATGGCAGGTGCTACTGGACAAGGAAAATCGGTCGGGCTGAATGCTGTATTGACTTCGTTGCTGTATAAAAAACATCCAGCCGAAGTAAAATTCGTCTTGGTCGATCCTAAAAAAGTAGAGCTTACGCTGTTCAATAAAATCGAGCGCCATTATTTAGCAAAGCTTCCTGATACCGAAGAAGCTATCATTACAGACAATGCCAAAGTAATCAACACGCTGAATTCGCTATGCGTCGAAATGGACAACCGTTATTCTTTATTAAAAGACGCGATGGTTCGTAATATCAAAGAATACAACGAAAAGTTTAAGTCCCGTAAATTAAATCCTGAATTAGGACACCGCTTTTTGCCTTACATTATCTTGGTCGTAGATGAGTTTGCCGATTTGATCATGACTGCCGGAAAAGAAGTCGAGACGCCTATCGCAAGGCTAGCCCAGCTGGCACGAGCTATCGGTATTCATTTGATTATTGCTACGCAGAGACCTTCGGTAAATGTAATTACGGGTATCATCAAGGCAAACTTCCCGGCAAGGATTGCATTCCGCGTTACTTCAAAAATTGACTCTAGAACCATCTTAGATACCCAAGGAGCCGATCAATTGATCGGACGAGGAGATTTATTGTATACCAACGGAAACGACGTTGTTCGTGTCCAATGTGCTTTTGTAGATACGCCAGAAGTAGAAAGGATTACCGAATTCATAGGATCACAGAAAGCGTATCCGAACGCATACCTTCTTCCAGAGTACATCGGAGAAGAAAATGGCATCAAACTTGATGTAGATATCTCGGAAAGAGATTCTATGTTCAGGGAAGCTGCCGAAATCATTGTTACAGCACAGCAAGGTTCTGCTTCATTATTACAGCGCAAGCTGAAATTGGGCTATAACCGAGCTGGAAGATTAATCGATCAATTGGAAGCTGCTGGAATCGTTGGCCCTTTTGAGGGAAGCAAGGCCAGAAGTGTCAATATCCCCGACTTAGCTTCTCTTGACCAGTTTTTTAACAATGAGCAAAATGATTTTTAAAATGAAAAGGTTATTACAAATTATTACATTATTTCTTATCGGCTTCAATCTTCAAGCGCAAAACAGCCAAAAAGCGAGAAATCTGCTGGATGAAGTTTCTGCCAAGGTAAAAAGCTATGATAATATCTCGATTGATTTTAAATATTCCCTTACGAATCCGAAGGAAAACCTCAATCAAGAGAGCAAAGGAAATGTAATCATGCAGGGCAACAAATATGTGCTCAACTTCATGGGAGTGACCAAAATCTATGACGGAAAAAAAATATACAACATCGTTCCAGAAGATGAAGAAATAAGCATCTCAAAATTTGACGAAAACGAAGAAGATGCCGTGACGCCGTCAAAAATGCTTACCTTTTTTAATCACGGATTCAAATATTCTTGGGATATCCTTCAAAACGTACGCGGCAGAAAAATCCAATACGTAAAATTAGTGCCTACAAGCTCTAAAGACGACAGAAAAGAGATTTTTCTCGGTATCGACGTACAGACCAAACACATCTACAATCTTATGGAAATAGGAAAGAATGGTTCAAAAACAACAATCACTGTTAATTCTTTTAAAACCAATCAGCCATTATCAAAAAATCAATTTACCTTTGCGGAAAGTAAATACCCTAATTACTATATCAACAAACTAGATTGATACATCGGTGAAAATTCTTGACAGATACATTCTAACGACATTCCTCAAAACATTAGCTACGGTTTTTGTAATCCTTTATTTCATCTTCATCCTGCAAGCTGTCTGGCTCTTTATCGCAGAATTAGCAGGGAAAGACCTAGATGTACTGCTGATCGCAAAATTCCTTCTTTTTTATTCGCCAAAGATGATTCCGCTGGTATTGCCACTTTCAATACTGCTGGCCTCCATCATGACATTTGGTAATCTTGCCGAGAATTATGAATTTGCCGCCATGAAATCTTCTGGAATTTCATTGCAAAGAGCTATGAAAAGCTTGATGGTCTTTATCTTTCTATTAAGCATCATTGCTTTCTTTTTTGCCAATAACGTTATTCCTGCTGCTGAATATAAGTTCTTGAACCTCCGAAGAGATATCGTACAGACCAAACCCGCAATGGCTATTGCAGAAGGACAGTTTAGTGATGTAGGAGAATATAATATCAAAGTTAATAAGAAATCAGGCGATAAAGGCGAAAAGCTGGAAGGCGTTACGATACACAAAAAAGCAGCAAATGGTGTTGGAAATAACGTCGTAATAAAAGCAAAAAATGGAGTGCTTGTCAATCAAGAAGAATCCAGCATGCTCCAGCTGATCTTATTCAACGGAAACTATTACGAAAACATCATTCCCAAAAAATACGAAGAACGCAGAAGAGTACCTTTTGTAAAAGCTTCGTTCAAAAAAGACATCATCAATATCGATTTGTCAAAACTGAATACGGTGGAGGACGAATCCAACATTACAAACACAAATGCCATGCTCAACGTGAGCGAGCTTACCTATACCCTAGATTCATTGCATAAAAACTATGATAAAGATTTGGTTTCTTTTGCTGAAAACATATACCAAAGAACCGGAATCACGAGTTTTACCAAACCGACAGTCACTATCGAACAGCCTAAAAAAACTTCCGATACAGCCGATCTGCTCAGCCTTTTGTCTGCTACAGACAAATCACGAGTATTAGAAATTGCCAATAGCAATTTAGAAAGCTCCCGATTTTCAATTGACGGCACCAAGCAAGAAATAGACCTAAAGCAAAAGAATATCAATAATCACTGGTTGGCTCTTTTTGAAAAATTCGTAATTGCCTTTGCTTGCCTGCTGATGTTCTTTATCGGCGCTCCTTTGGGTGCAATTATCCGAAAAGGAGGATTAGGCCTACCCATCGTATTTGCCGTCTTGATATTTATTACTTTCCATTTCATCAATACTTTTGGAAGGAAATTGGCCCAAGAAAACGGAATACCGCCCTTCTTAGGCTCTTGGATGTCTTCCTTCATTTTGTCTCCTTTGGCTATTTTATTGACCTATAGAGCTACAAACGACATTGGATTGATCAACATGGATGTAATCCTTACGCCTATCCAAAAAGGATTCCAAAAACTATTTAAACTAAAAAACAACAACACACCTAAATAATGTCCGAAAATAAAATTACGCAGTTAAATACTATAGAAGAAGCAATTGAAGATATCCGTCAAGGAAAAATCATTATTGTTGTCGATGACGAAGATCGCGAAAACGAAGGCGATTTTATTGCCGCCGCCGAAAAAGTAACGCCAGAAATGATCAACTTTATGGCTACCCACGGTCGCGGGCTTATCTGTGCTCCTCTGACCGAAGCACGTTGCAAAGAACTAGACCTGAATTTGATGGTCACGAACAATACCGTATTGCATGAAACCCAATTTACAGTTTCTGTCGATTTGATCGGTCATGGCTGTACGACAGGAATTTCTGTACACGATCGCGCAAAGACCATTCAGTTTTTAGTCGATGACAACACCAAGCCAGAAGATTTAGGACGTCCTGGTCACATTTTTCCGCTAAGAGCAAAACAAGGTGGTGTTTTAAGAAGAACAGGCCACACAGAAGCTGCAATCGACTTAGCGCGTCTAGCTGGATTAAAACCAGCCGGAATTCTTGTAGAAATCTTAAACGAAGACGGTTCTATGGCACGTCTGCCACAACTGTTGGAAGTAGCCAAGAAGTTTGACCTGAAAATTGTTTCTATTGAAGACTTGGTTGCTTACAGAATGCAGCATGATAGCCTTATCCAAAAGAAAGAAGATTACGAAGTAGAAACTCGTTTCGGTACATTCAGGCTAAGAGCCTACCTGCAAACAACAAACAAGCAGGTGCATATTGCATTGACGAAAGGAAGCTGGAATATCGGCGAATCGATATTGACAAGAATCAATTCTACCCAAGTCAATAATGATATCTTAGGGACCCTTACCAACGATCCTGATCAGAAATTGGAGAACATGTTCAAGAAAATCAATGAAGAAGGCAAAGGCGCTATCTTGTTTATCAACCAAGAAATCCAGCCTATCGAATTGTTGAATCGTATCACAGAACTAAAGGGATTGCAAGAAAAAGGAATCTTTAAAGCGCCACAAGTAAAAATGGACAATAAAGATTTTGGTATTGGAGCGCAAATCCTGCATGATATCGACATCACAAACATCCGATTACTATCCAATTCAGAACAGACAAAACGTGTCGGAATGATTGGATATGGCCTAGAAATTATGGAATATGTTGAATTCTAGAAAAAACACAGAAAATTATTTTTCCTGTAACGTCTAGAAAATGAAATAATTAAAAATGTTGTCCAAAAAATGTTTTATTTTTAATGATAAAATGTTTTGAAACTCGAAAAAGGTTTCTATATTTGCACTCGCAATCAGGAAATGAGAGCAACATACTGGAGAAATGGCAGAGCGGTCGAATGCGGCAGTCTTGAAAACTGTTGACTGTAACAGGTCCGGGGGTTCGAATCCCTCTTTCTCCGCTGAACAGGCAAAACGCTGTAAAACTTATGTTTTATGGCGTTTTTTGTTTTGTAGCAGTATCACAGAAGTTCATAAAATGGTAGATACCTTTCTTTTATGAAATTACATTCAGAATCCCATACCTAATCACAATCTTAGCACAAATTCCATTGTATACTGTGCGCATGACTTATCTTTAAAAAAAGTAAAGATATGTCAGCTAAAAACAAGAAGTTATTTGGGGTTTGGATGGATTCCCACAATGCAACCATCGTAGGAAATTCAGAGGAAGAAGAAAAAGTGTTTGCAGTTATTGGGCAGGTCAAAAACGCAGGTCCGGATAATAACTCCAACGAAAATGCAGCAAACAATCAGGAGATTTCCCTAACACAGAAATTCTTCAAGGAAATTGCCAGTCAAATGCCAAACATTGATGAAATCCACATAACAGGAACTGGGCAGATTCAGGAACAGTTTATGAAGTATCTGGCAGAAACACCACAATATAAAAATGTGGCCGCATCAGAAAGTACCTCCAATAAAATGAGCGAAGAAAATCTGCTGTTGTTTATCAAAAAACATTTTAATTAAGTTTAAAACGACTTTGTGTTACCGCAATTGCATGCTTTAAAAAAGTGGACCGGATATTCCAAAAGAAAGAACACATATTTCCTGAACTTCGCCGTGAGTATGAAATATTTAGAGAAAGCCGTATTTCGTACCACTCAAAGTTTTATCCGGGCTTTTAAATCCTATACCGGCAATACGCAGTCGCGTTCACAAAATATTTGTCAAAAAGCATAAAACCTGCTAACTTCAAAATTTGCAGGTTTTTCTGTTTTATGACTTACCCCTCTTCTACTTCCAAAATTTTCAAAAACCCACAAAGTTTACAAGCCAATTCTGTGGCCTTTTTTTGAACTGCTATCTTTTTATCATTAGGAATTAAGGCTGTTTTTTTATATCAATAAACTTAGAAACAAAAGACTTACTTGGAAAAAGAAAGGAAAACCGCCCAATTGAGAATATTATTAAAACAATTAAGCCTGTTTTAATTTCTGTTTCCTAAAAAAATATTCTTTTTTATTCTCTATATTTGGACATTCAATATCATATTTTTTTGTCCCATGCATAGGATTATTAAGACAACTGTCCTGCTTTTAATTGGTTTCTTTTATTCAAATTCCTATTGCCAGGATGATATTGATTCCCTTAAAAATATAGGGGACACTAAAGTCAGTTTTGAAACCCCTTACATTTACGAAAATTAAACCCCGATTGCCATTACAATGTTTAAAATCCCCAAACTGCTAGTTCTAGCTTTTTCCATCCTGTTTTTTTCGAGCAGCTATTCGCAAGACAAGACTATTGATTCGCTGAAAATTGTCCTTAGGAACACCAAGGTCCATGATACTACAAAATTACAGGCGATAGCTGACGTCATGGATAACTACTATTCGCTAGACGACAAAAATTATTACTACCTCAATACTATATTGGGCAACTTAGCCCTGAAAAATTATAAAAAAGGCAATACCTCCAAAGAGCAAATAATATATGCCGAATGGCTTGCCGCGCATTATTCTATTGTAGCAAATCGATATTCCCAAAAAGCGATGCCCGAAAAAGCATTGGCTTACCATGACAAAGCTATTGCGATTTTAAGATCCATAAAATCCTATGATGAAATGTACGTAGTTTCTTTAAACAAAGCGGCATTTTATGCTAAGATGGAAAAAAACAAAGAGGCAATTCCGCTGATTTATGCGGCTCTTAAGTTTTATGAAAAGGATCCTGTGAAGTATGCCGAGCAAATGTCCTATGCCCTGACGATGATGGCCAATGTGTATTCCAGCCAAAACCAGTACGAAAAAGCCATATCTTATGACCTAAAAGCTATTGGTTACTACGATGCTTTTTATGCCAAAAACTCAATCACTCACACTCTTTACCTTAAAGCCTTGTGTTATGGCCATATTGCGTTCTGCTACACCCGGATGAAGGAATACAATCAGAGTATTATTTACAATAGTAAAGCGCTGGCTATTACGAAAAAAATAGGAGCCGATTCGCAGACAGCACAAGCGTTGGCAAGAATGGGAGAGGCACACACAAAGCTTGGCCATTTTGAGGAAGCAGAAAAATTATACCAGGAAGTTCTTGGAATGAAAAGCTTAACTGTAGAAAACGACAACCTGTCCATTGCCATGTCAACGCTGGGCCTTGGGTTGCTCAATTTTGAAAAAGGAGATTTAGACAAAGCCAACTTATATTCCGCCAAAGGTTTTGCCTTGAGCAAAGAAACGGGTAATATCGCTCTTCAGAAACAAGGCGCCGATTTGCTGTATACGATAAACATCAAGACCAAAAATTTTGAGAAGGCCCTCGAAATGTATAAATATTATGAGAAGATTGTCGACTCAACCCAGATCCTCGAAGCAAAAGGCGCTTTTGAAAAACAGCAGCTCCAATATGACTTCGAGAAAAAAGAGCTAAACTACAAGCTCGTTTCCCAAAAGAAAGCGGCCGTTAAGAATAATTGGCTTATTGCACTTTCTGGCGCGATTGTAGTGTTGCTGCTAGGAGTTTATTTCTATTACCGAAATAACAAACAAAAACACGCCATAGCCGGACTGGAGAAAAACCAAATCAAGCAGAAACTTCTGATTACGCAGATGAATCCGCATTTTATCTTCAATTCCATTGATAACATCCAAGGACTCATCCACGACAAGAAAGATAGCGACGCAGTAAATTACTTGTCCAAATTCTCAAAACTGACAAGGCAGATCCTAGAGAATTCCAATGAAAACTACATTTCTTTATCCGAAGAAGTCGAGATGATCGAGAACTACCTTTCCATACAGCAGCTGCTGTATTCCAACAAATTCGACTATAAGGTTGATGTAGAGGATGCCATCGATACCGAAGCCATATTGCTGCCGCCAATGCTGACTCAGCCATTTATTGAGAATGCCATCAAGCATGGTTTGGGCAACAAGGATAAGAACGGAATGATCGAGATTCACTTTTACCTGAAGGAAAGCAAACTCTTCTTCGAGGTTTCGGATAATGGAAAAGGCTTTGATGCCGAGAAGAAAGTGACCAACCACAAATCGCTTGCGATGACCATAACGAAGGAACGCCTTGTAAACTATACCAAAAATGCCGACTTTATCGTGCAGGCAGATAATATAAAGGATACCAATGAAAATATTGTTGGTGCCAAAATTAGTTTTGAAATCCCGTATATTTACGAAAATTAAAAGACCATGTTAAGAGCCGTTGTCGTAGACGATATCGAAAATATCAGAAAGAAGAATATTGCCATCATCAAAGCCAGTTGCCCTAATGTTTCAGTAATCGGGCAGGCAGATTCTGTAGAATCCGGAATTGAAGCCATTAAGCAGCTTTCGCCGGATATTGTTTTTCTCGATGTTGAAATGCCAGATGGTACCGGTTTCGACCTGCTTCAAAAACTCAAACCGATTAACTTTAAGGTGATTTTCATTACGGGTTATGAGGATTTTGCGATTCGGGCCTTCCGCTTTTCAGCCATTGATTACCTGTTAAAGCCCCTAGATGCGGCAGACTTGGTTGATGCTGTTAAGAAAGCTGAGGAAGCCCTGAGCAAGGAAGTTTTTGACATGAAACTAAGCAATCTGTTCTCTAATCTCGAAAGGCCGAAAAACCTGCAGAAGCTAATCCTAAAAACGGCTGATAAAATTTACTCGGTCAATATCCAGGATATTGTCAACTGCGAATCCGATAAAAACTACACTACTTTTAATTTCATCAATGCGCCCAAGCTTATTGTTTCTACCAATCTTAAGGAATATGAAACGATGCTGTCGCCTTATAATTTTTTCAGGTCACACCAGTCGCACCTGATCAATATGGCGTATTTCGACCATTTCATCAAAACCGATGGAGGAAATACGATTATGATGAAAAACAAAACGGCCATACCGCTTTCAGTCCGTAAAAAGGAAGAATTCTTGGTCTTGCTCGAAAACCTTTAGGTCGAAAATTTCCCTAAAACGAATTTCCTTTACTATCCTACGAATTTCCTCCAAAAGGAAACGTATACACATTGCCTAAAATTTCCATTCCATTTTGATTTATGTTTGACCTGTAATTAAAAAAGTACTAACTTTTAAAGACATTAAAAACATGAAACAGATTAAAACCAGTGCGATGATTGTTGCACTATTATTTTCCTTTACGGCAGCCAATGCGCAACTTTTGAATAAAGTTACAAAAGCTGCCAATACTGCCAGCAACGTGGTTGAAGGCGCCAAAGGTGTCGACAAAGTAGCAAAAAAAGTAAAAGGTAAAGCAGCAGGTGGCGGATTCGCAACCGGATTAAAGTTAGACTGGAGTATGTATAAGCAGACACCTGCCATAACTTTTAACTCACTTCTTTATGGAACCAGAGACGGAAGATGTGCTGACTATACCGGCACCTTTATTCCGAATAAAACGGCAAACGGAAAAGCAATAGACTATACCGCAGACCAGTCAGAGTATTTAAGAATCAAGGTTTATAAAGACGGCGAATACATGAACTATTTTGAATATGACGGACACCAAGTTTTTGATGACGGTAAGAAGACAAAGTTTAATGTGCCAAGCAGTCGTTACAAGCGTGATGGCGAATGGGTTGGATGGTCAGAATCGTTCATAACAGACTGGGGTCCGGGTAATTATAGATTGGATTTTTATGCTGGAGACAAAATGTTCTACGCTTTCGACTTTGAACTGCACAAGCTGGTAAACGATGACCCGTATGGTGCTATAAAAGATATGTTTGTTACACGTGGGCCATGGAATAATTTTGCCTATTTGAATTATGCAGATACAGGAAATTTGGTTTTTGGGTACTATATCACACATGAAGAGTTTAAGCCGTTTCCTGCAAACAGCAAAAAAACGACCAAGAGTGTAAAGTGGTCGGTAAATATGTTTAAAGACAACAAATTGTATGCACAGCATTATGGAAACGGGCCTAACCAAGCTCAGGTAGAACAAGCCAAATGGAACGAAGTTTCTTGTGCTTTCAAACTGGTTAATAAACCAGGGGAAATCAAATTTGCTGATCTTACCGATGGCGCTTATAGAATTGAACTTTCAGTTGAAGGTGAAAGCAATGCGAGGATCTACAAATTTACAGTTAAGGATAAAAAAGTAGTGCAAATACCTGAACAAGACAGAACTAAGAATACAGACCCTACCCGATTGATCGAAGGATGGAATGACTATTTCTGGTTGAAGCTTGAAAAATAGAGACAATAGTAGCTTTCAAAGACCAATAAGTGAAAGCTAATGCCTCAAATTTTCAAATAAAATAACTTCCAAAGCAACAATTATTAATAAAAAAATTGTTGCTTTGGGCTCGTTAAAAAAAATAAAATACCAACTCTATTATTTTAAGACAAAATGAAAAAACAATTACTTCTTATCGCAATCGCGGGCTTGTTTACCTCGATGGCCAATGCAGCTGATTTGTATGTTAGGGCATCTGGAGCAAATGGTGCTTACACTACTGTATCTGCAGCTATAACAGCAGCTGCTAATGGTGACCGCATCATCATCCAGCCAAAAACCGATGGCTCTGCTTACATTGAAAACTTGACCATCAACAAATCGCTAACTTTCGTTTCCGAAACCAATTACAACAAGTATTTCATCAGAGGAACGATAAATATCAATCCGGCTGCAGGACGCGTGGTGACGATAAGCAACTTAAATTCCGGTAGCTTTACCATTTACAACGTAATCGCAACAGGTCCAACAACTGGCGGAAGAACCACCATCAATCTGTTCAATTGCAATTTGAACAATGTGGACACAACCCAAGCGAACACGACCACAAACATGTCTGGATGTACTGTTGGTGGTTATGTGTTCTTTTCGCACGGAAGGATGACCGGAAACAGAGTGCAGAGAATGACGGCCTACAACACTTCTTCTGATACTTCCCTAGCAGCTGACGATGTTGAAATTATAGGAAATTCAGCCTCTTCCGTAATTGCGAATCAACAGACCAGCTATAATTTTAAGTTCTACAATAATTTTACATCAGGATTTGGAGTATACGCAACCAAAGCAGGCGGATCCAACGAAATCGTAAACAATACGGTGTATGAGCCTAATGGCGGAGACGTAGCGCCAATATATATCACCGGAAATGGCAATCCGGGCAGTGGCGGAAACGTTGCCATCATGAACAATGCGATTTCTTTTGTTGTGGCCCAAACCAATACCTGTATCTATTCCGATAATATAGCAACAGTAACGGCGAGCTATAACGTATCTACAAATGCCTTTGTAGTAGAGGGAACAATCACGCAAAGCAACAATACAGGATCTGTCAACATGAACTTCGATAATACAGCTTATACGGTTACAGGAGGCAATGTAAATACAGGAAACCCTGCGGTACAATATACCGATTTAGATTTAACCAGAAACGATGCCGGGCATTACGGCGGTTCCAACAGCTGGGCGAATTACTTTCCAGCGGACAATGGCGGAAGGCCTCAGGTAAACTATTTTATCACCCCTAGAACCATTTTAAGCACCAGCACATTAAATGTAAGTGGATCAGCTTATTCTAAATAATTCGTAATTTAAAGTAAGATGAGAAAATTTATATATACTATAACTGCAGTACTGGCCGCTAGCTTTTGTACTGCACAAAGCTCGATAACGCAGGCTGAATATTTTTGGGACACCGATCCAGGGGTTGGACTTGCAACTCCTGTCCAGGCTGCCGATGGTAATTTCAACAGTGCTTTTGAACGATTAACCAAAATAGGAATTACTGCACCAAGTGTAGGATTGCATAAATTCTGTATTCGAGTAAAAGACAATACCGGGCAATGGGGACCTGTTTTTGTAAACATTATTAATGTGGAACAACCTGGTACGACATCTGTAATGTCAATATTGCAAGCCGAATATTTCTGGGATACCGATCCGGGAGCTGGAAACGGAACAGCAATTTTGGCCACTGACGGCAGCTTTAACAGTGCCTACGAACAACTAAGCAGAACCGGAATCGCATTGCCTTCCGTAGGCTTGCACGTATTCAATATCCGTGTAAAAGACAACACGGGTCAATGGGGGCCAGTTTTTAGGAACGTTGTTTCAGTACAGAATTCTTTGTCTACAGACGATCTTTCGCTTGCTAACTTAGTGATTTATCCAAACCCGGTAAAAGATGTACTGAATGTTTCGTTTGATAAAGAAATCAGAACCATCACTGTTTTCAATACCTTAGGGCAGCAGGTTATGGAAAGACAAGTAAATGCTACTGAAACAGTTATTAATGTTTCGAGTTTAACATCGGGTACGTACTTTGTAAAGGTAACTGCCGATAGCGCCTTTAAAACACTAAAAGTTATAAAAGAGTAGTACGTTTTTTTATTTTAATTACGCCTCAGTTTAGGTATTTTACAAAATAGTAATGTAACTAACTGAGAAAGAATATAAACTTATAATTATTGATAGATGAAGAGACAACCTGTTGGTTGTCTCTTCTTTTTTTTGACGGTAACGGCCAGATTATTTATTGAATTATTACAGAGGTGTCCTTTAATTTTTTTTTAAACTAACATTTAGGGTATAAGAATATGCTAACTTTGTTTAACCAAACCTACTAATTCATTAAATCGCTATGAATCCAAATCTACCTTTCCGTTTCTCAAAACGCCTACACCCATTATTTTTAGTACTTACTCTATTTTTAATCAATACTTGGCAGGCCCGCAGCCAATACATTACAGAAAACCTTACGCCTGCAGCAGTAATTAAGGAAGGACTGTCTTTAGAGCAGTCTTCAGACGGGCGAATATTTATAGCAGAACGAGGCGGTATCGTAAAAGTGTACCAAAATAATACCGTTTCCACCGTTTTTACAGTAACAACCGTTACAGACAATGAGCAAGGATTGCTAGGACTTACATTGCACCCTGATTTTGCCACAAACGGCTATATCTATGTATTTTATTCTGTCAATGATGGAGCCGTTATCAGGCATCGGATTGAAAGAGTCCAGATCAACAATGCTAATCAGGAAATAGGCAGGCAACAAATCTTGCTACTAGAACCCATCGGCGGCGGATTCCACAATGGCGGCGATTTGAAGTTCTTTAACGGCTATCTTTATGTGGCAGTCGGCGATAGCCAGCAAAACACCAATTCCCAAGATTTAGATACGTATAAAGGAAAAATACTTCGAATCACCGAAAACGGACTGCCAGCTCCTGGAAATCCGTTTTATGGAAGCGGTTCTGTACAGCGACAAAGCATTTGGGTATATGGCTTCCGTAATCCGTGGAGGCTGATTCCCAATCCCACAGCTAATAAATTGTTTGTCTTGGATGTTGGAACTTCATGGGAAGAAGTAAATGAAATCAGCAATCCAGCCATCCGCAACTATGGATGGGGACACCCGCAAGGCGGCGACGGAGTACAGACCGAAACGAATTTATTTACTAATCCAATATTTACGTATGCGACAGGAAGCATAGGCAACGCACTGACAAACGGAGTGCTTTATAATCCTGCAACGCCTCGATATCCAAATCTTCAAGGAAAGTTTATATTTAAGGACTATGTAAGGAATGAAATACGATCTTTTGATCCGACAATCGCAAATCCGGTTTCCAACGTATTTTATACTGCCCCACAGCAATATGCATTGGGCATGATGCTCGGAAATGATGGGTATATCTACTATTGCAGTTACAGCAACACAGGCGATTTGATCAAGCTGAACTACATTGAAACTGCTGCTCCAACTATAGTCGACCATCCCGTTTCGCAAACAATAATGGAAACCTATCCTGTAACTTTTAGCGTTACCGCTAGCGGAGTCGGACAAACCTACCAATGGCAGTTTAATGGCGTAAATATAACCGGAGCAACTGCCGCCAGCTATACCATTCCAGCAGTAACTATGGCAAATGCCGGCAGCTATTCGGTTATAGTTTCCAATACCGCAGGAACAGTAACAAGCAATTCTGCAATACTAACGGTAGTACCGTTTAGCAATAGACCACAAGTACAGATTATCGCCCCCTTGCCTACTTTGACATGGAATGCCGATGATGTGGTTCATTTTGAAGCCACCGCAACCGATGTGGAAGATGGAGTATTGCCTGCCAGTGCTTTTTCTTGGAGCATCGACCTGTTTCATGAAGACGTTCCTGGTTCAGGACATTCGCATCCAGGTGCCAGCCCTCAAGGTGTCCGATCAGGAAATTTTACAGCATCAAACCAGGGCGAAAAGACACCGAATGTCTGGTACCGATTTACGGTAACGGTAACAGACAGCAACGGACTGACTGCTACGGCATCTGTAGATATTGATCCCAATCTGGTGGATATCACGACAACCAGCTCCCCTGCTTTGCTAAACTTAGAATTCAATCAAAAGCCAATAGTAGCGCCTGCTACAAGACAAGTTGTAGCCAATGCCAATTTGCAGACACTGAATGCCCCAACGCCACAATATGCAGGTACTACCCGTTATGACTTTGACCATTGGAGCCAAGGCGGAGCCGCTAATCAGACATTTCAGGCACCTGCCACTGGCACTGCTACATTTACGGCATTCTATACTGCAACTCCCCTACAGACTGCTCCCTATCAAGGTATTGTAGCCCAGATTCCGGGTGTTATAGAAGCAGAAAACTACGATATTGGCCCTGCTGCTTATTTTGACACCAATGGTGGCGGTGATAACGTCTACAGGCCAGGCGACGGAGTGGGAACAGAAGCCTGCAGTGAAGGAGGTTATAATATAGCGTATGTTGCTACAAATGAATGGCTCAAATATACGGCGCAAGTAACTACTACAGGCAATTACAATATCAGCTTCAGAACCTCAACTCCTTATAATGCCAAAACGCTGCATCTTGAAGTCGATGGTATCAATGTGACTGGATCTGTGACGATACCAAACTCAGGAGGCTTCCAAGCATGGCAAACCGCTACAGTAACCAATATTCCTTTAACTCAGGGTGTTCATGTCATCACCTTGCATTTTGAAAGAGCCGATATTAATATCAATAAGATGGAGTTTGTACTTGCTGGAGCAACTGCAGCCCCAATCGCCGATTTTGAAGTAAACCCACAGATGGGATGCATCAACGCAGCAGTTACTTTCACATCGGTTTCTATAGGAACCATAGACAATTATGCATGGAACTTTGGTGCTGGAGCGCAGCCGGCAACAGCAACTGGAGTCGGTCCCCATTCTGTACTGTATTCGACAGAAGGCACTAGAGATGTTTTATTAACCGTTAGCAATACAATTGGCAGTAATACAAAAGAAGTCTCCTATATGGTGCATCACTGTGATCTTGGTGTTGAAATTCCTGAAGAAAATTCAAATAAAATAAAAGTCTATCCAAATCCGTCAACAGGAATATTCCAATTATCAAAAGAACTAGAATGGACCGTATTTTCAGCCCTCGGCGCTAAAATAAAACAAGGATCCGGAAATCTGATTGATATTTCAGAGCATGCCTCAGGAGTATACTTTCTAAAAACAAATGAAGCCAATAAGGCGATACATATTATCAAATTATAATAGATACTATTAAAGTAGAGTAAAGAAAATGCCAGTTAAAATCTATTGGAAAGTAGTTCTTTTTCCACAGACCGAAAGGTAATATAAAGTAAAACGCCGTAAAACAAATGTCTTACGGCGTTTTTTGCATTATACTCTATCAAAGAAATTCATTATGAAGTTTTTACTGTTTTACGATTTTCAGGGTCTGTGTATTAGCAGCAGAGGCAACCTTTACCAAATAGGTTCCTGGTGACAAAGCAGACAAATCAAGTGCAGCTTCATTGTCCTGAATGGACTTGCTGAATACTTCCTGTCCTAACAGATTATAAATAGAAACCATAGTAATTCCCTGCTCGTAAGAAAGGTGAAGTAATTCTCTGACCGGATTGGGATAAGCGTTGACTTTCGTGGCTGCATATTCATTTACGGCTAAGGAAGTACAGATAATAGGTGTCAGTGTATTTTTGTTGGTATTGGTTCCGTCTCCCAATTGCCCCAAAGTATTTACCCCCGTTGCATATAGAAAGCCATCGCTATTCATTATCTGCGAGAAATTTCGTCCTGCAGAAATCAAGGTCTTGTCTGCATTGGTACTTATCAGGGTAGGAATAGTGATGTTGGTGGTGCTGGCTGTTCCATGGCCCAGCTCACCAGTTTCGTTGTTGCCCCAGCTCCAAAGACCGCCGTTTGTTTTCAGGGCAAGAGAATGGTCGGATCCGGCCACGGCCTTTGCCCAATCATTATCTGTTCCTATTTGAGTAGGTGTCACGGCTGAGGATGAGTTTCCTAGGCCTAATTCTCCATCACTTCCAAATCCCCATGCCCAAAGCGTTCCGTCTGTCTTGATACCTAGGCTATGGGTATGTCCTCCGTCTATGCTTTTCCAGTTGGTGGCTGTGCCAATCTGTGTAGGTATTTTTTTGTTAGTATTGGTGCCGTCACCTAATTGGTGTGTACCATTCCATCCCCATGCCCAAAGCGTTCCAGTGGTCTTAATAGCAATTGAGTGAGCGCTTCCGGCTTCGATAGCCAGCCAATCGGTATCGACGCCTATCTGGACGGGTTGATTTTTATTGACAAGCGTGTTGTCGCCCAGTTGGCCTTGGGCGTTGTCACCCCATGTCCAGAGAGTACCATTGGTTTTTAGGCCTATGCTAGATCCTCCTAGTAATCCTGAAGCGGCACTGATATTTTGCCAATCTGTTGCGGTTCCTATCTGAACAGGAGATTGTTTGGAGATATTTGTTCCATCTCCCAGTTGGCCAAATAGATTGGTTCCCCATGCCCAAAGTGTTCCATTGGTTTTTATGGCTAGGGAAAAATTATTTCCTGCACTGATTTTTTGCCAGTCGTTTGCTGTACCGATCTGTACGGGCAGGTTTTTGTCTACTGTGGTACCGTCTCCCAATTCGCCGGTGCCATTGTCGCCCCAAGCCCAAAGCGTACCGTCAGTTTTTAAGGCAAGTGTGTGGTCTGTGCCTGAACTTATGGTCTGCCAGCATTGTGCGTAGTTTTGTAATGATAAAAAAATAAAAAAAAGGGTAATTGTTTTCTTCATGCTTGCTGTTTTTCGGTCTGAAATTGTTTCAGAAATTGTTGGTATTTAAATGATTATTTTTCTTGCTAAAAGCGAATCTTACCCAATTTAATATTTTGTAAAAAGAGTAGTACCTAGCATTTTCAGTACAAAAATTAAGAAAATAAACAAAAAAATTTCGGCGAATGAACAAGTGTTCCTTTTTTAGGTATAAGCGTTGGCTTTCGATGTATAATCGTTTTTTGGGAATAAATAATGGGTAAAGAAAGCGTCTATCAATAAAGTTTGATTCCTCTTTTCCACAGACTGAAAGGTAATGTAAAGCAAAACGCCGTAAAACAAATGTCTTACGGCGTTTTTTGCATTATGCTCTATCAAAGAAATTCATTAAACGAAGTTTTTACTGTTTTACGATTTTCAGGGTCTGTGTATTAGCAGCAGAGGTAACCTTTACCAAATAGGTTCCTGGTGACAAAGCAGACAAATCAAGCGCAGCTTCATTGTCCTGAATGGACTTGCTGAATACTTCCTGTCCTAACAGATTATAAACGGAAACCATAGTAATTCCCTGCCCATAAGAAAGGTGCAGTAGGTCTCTGACCGGATTGGGATAAGCGTTGACTTTCGTGGCTCCAAATTCATTTACGCCCAGGGCAGTACAGATAACAGGCGTAAGTGTGTTTTTGTTGGTGTTGGTCCCATCTCCCAATTCTCCATCAGCGTTGAAACCAGTTGCATACAGAAAGCCATCAGCATTCATTATTAGTGAGAACTCTCCCCCTGTTGAAATCAAAGTCTTATCCGCATTGGTATTTACCTGGGTAGGAACCGTTATGTCAGTAGTGCTGTTTGTTCCGAGGCCCAGTTCACCGCTTTCATTTTTGCCCCAGCTCCAAAGGGTGCCATTGGTTTTCAGGGCAAGGGAATGATCGTCTCCTGCTACGGCCTTTGCCCAATCATTATCTAATCCTACTTGAGTAGGAACATTGATATATAGTACCGTTCCCAAGCCCAATTGTCCTTCACTTCCAAACCCCCATGTCCAAAGCGTCCCGTCTGTTTTGATACCCAGGGTATGGTTTCTTGTAGTGTCTATACTTTTCCAATTGGTGGCCGTGCCAATCTGTGTAGGTACTAATTTGCTAGTGCCGGTACCGTCACCTAATTGGTATGAAACATTATTTCCCCATGCCCAAAGCGTTCCGGTAATCTTAATAGCTACTGAGTAGCTGCTTCCGGCGCAGATAGCATTCCAATTGGTATCAGTCCCTACCTGGACAGGTTGGTTTCTGCTAGTAAGCGAGCTATTGCCCAGCTGACCTGATGAGTTGAAGCCCCATGCCCAGAGTGTGCCGTTGGTTTTTATGGCCAAGCTATGTCCCCCTAATGTTCCTGCTGAGGCACTGATACTTTTCCAGTCGGTTGCGGTTCCTATCCGAACTGGGTAATATCGGCGAGTATTGGTACCATCCCCCAACTGGCCTAAGGCGTTGTTTCCCCACGCCCAGAGTGTCCCATCGGTCTTTATGGCTAGGGAAAATCTTGTACCTGCACTGATTTCTTTCCAGTTGTTTGCTGTGCCGATCTGCACGGGCACGTTCTTGTCGACATCCGAACCGTCACCCAATTGGCCGACTCCATTTTCGCCCCAGGCCCAAAGCGTTCCGTCGGGTTTTATGGCAAGTGTGTGGTCTATGCCTGAACTTATGGTCTGCCAGCATTGTGCGTAGTTTTGTAATGATAAAAAAATTAAAAAAAGAGTAATTGTTTTCTTCATGCTTGCTGTTTTTCGGTCTGAAATTGTTTCAGAAATTGTTGGTATTTAAATGATTATTTTTCTTGCTAAAAGCGAATCTTACCCAATTTAATCTTTTGTAAAAAGAGTAGTACCTAGCATTTTCAGTACAAAAATTAAGAAAATAAACAAAAAAATTTCGGCCAATGAACAAGCGTTTCTTTTTTAGGTCTAAGCGTTGGCTTTCGATGTACAATCGTTTTTTGGAAATAAATAACGGATAAAGCAAGCGTCTATTAATAAAGTATCAAGAAAACAGAAGTTACCCAGATTCTGGCCTCTTTCGTTATCAAGAAATTATATGTAAAGTCAATTACTCCTTTACTCAGAAGAATGAGTACTGCATCCTGTCGGTTCAGTATTGCATGGAGCAGATGCAGAATAGCACATACTCCTTATAACACAACATAGTGACGGTGCTATACAGCAACATACACATGAAATATAACATAAAATTGTTGCTTTATAACACGTACTAGTATGTCATACTACATGCAGAAGATGTACTAATACATATAGATGATGTTATGCTACAAGGAATATTTACTGGGCTACACCTGACAAACGTTATATTACATAATACTGATGTTATATAACAATAATCGTCTGTTGTGCAACATAGAACTGATGTCATGTAACACGATAAAGATAACGTACAACAAGAAGTGCTTGTTACACAACATAAGACTAATGTAATATAACAAACACTTCCTGCTTATAGCACTATATCAATTCCTGGCAGAGCTTGAGACTTTTAGGCTTTTGCCCTCTCCCAATACTCCCAACTTTATGACTTTACAGCTTTCCACTATCAACTATCCATTAAAAACTATCAACTAACAACTACAAACTATCCCTCCGAAGTATCCCCTTCTCCACACTCTCTTCTAACAAACGCTCCGCGTAGTTCCAAATAGAAGTCGAACCGTTTGCGATTGCTTTTTTCTTGTCGTAAACCGTGTGGTATTCGACATTGAATTCGGCCCAGGTTCCGCCATTGTTGCTAGAGTTCTGCAATAAAGGTTCAAAGCGGTCCATGGCCCTGGCAAATTTTGCCTCATCGGTCCTTCCCTCTTCAAACTCTTCCCAAACCGCTATGAAGTCTTGCGCCTGCGCTTCCGGCAATAGCCCAAAGATTCGCTTTGCGGCCAAAAGCTCTTCCTCCGTATTGGTATGATTTTTTGTAGTATCGTAGATAAACGTATCGCCTGCATCTATTTCGACCAGATCGTGGATCAATACCATTTTTACGACCTTAAGCACGTCAATCGGCTTGTCGGAATGCTCCGCCAAGACCAGCGCCATTACGGCCAGATGCCAGCTGTGCTCCGCATCATTTTCATGCCGGTCGCTGTTAAATAATTTTGTCCGGCGCTGTATGTATTTTAATTTATCGATTTCCTTGATAAAGGCGACCTGTTGCAGCAAATTGTTTGTATCCATTACGTTTCGAGTTATGCTAGTAGCGCAAAGCCAAGACAAAGCAATTGGTTATCTCAAGCTTTTTTGTTGTTGATAAACATTGCTGCAAAGGTACATTGATTCGTCCGGAGGCAGCATAGCAATTCCCTTAAAATTTCAAGTCCGTTTTATAAAAATGCAGCTTATACGGCAACCGTGCTGTTGCTTTTCTTTTGCTTTCTAAATTGATAGACAAAGCCCGCAATAAAAAGGACAAGCAAAACAAGAAGCGTCTTTCCGATAATAGGATCGCTGCTGTCTTTTGCCAACGGATGTCCAATCGGAACGCGGGTAAATGTTTCGTTAACGGTAGGTACAAGCGACAGGAAAAAGCTAAACGACAGGCAGAAGTTTTCAAAATGACGCGCCCTACCGCTGCTTTTCTTTTTAGAGTAAAGAAAATACGCTTCCACTACAAGGAACATGATAAACACCGAAAAAGCATGTCCCGCATTCAGTCCGCCATGTTTTGAAATGCCCAGCGATGTCAACGACGTAACAAGAGTTCCATAAAAATATATTTTACCCGATAACGCGCCGAGATAGATCTTACCGTATTTGACAAATCCTACGATGGCCGCAACAATGACCGCAATACCGATGACGGTATGAAAAATTCCTAAATTTGAAAGTCCCATTTTATCTTATTTTAAGTTAGTAATGACGGGACAAATGTCTATCAGAATAAACAGAATCATTTAGCGGATCGGTTCAAATGTTTGGCAATTTGGTTCACAAAAAAAGCACCCTTCCGATAGATCAGAAAGAGGCTTAAAAGAAGATAGGCTATTGGTACTTACTGCTTGCTGTTTTGCTTTTGTCTGTAAGCTGTAGGCGAAACCTTGTATTTGCTGGTAAAGCTTTTGGTGAAATTTGCAAGATCATTAAACCCGCAATCAAACGCAATTTCAGTAATGCGCTGGTCGGAGAGCAAGAGGAGTTCGGCCGCTTTCTCCAGCTTTTTGGCTTTGATGTAGTTGGCGGGCGTATCGTTGTATATCTTAGCGAATTCGCGCTTGAAGGAAGACACGCTTAGGTTGTTCTGCTGCGCCAGTTCTTCAATGGTGAGCTGCGAAAACAGGTGCGCCTCGATAATCTGCTTAAACGTATAAGTGGTAGGAGAAAAAAGCTGCGATAAAATAAGCTGTATCGCTTCCGCATTCTGTGTCTGAGATAGCAGCAATATGATTTCCTTTACTTTCAGGATCAGGATGTCTTCGTTGATCAGGGACGGATTCTCGAAATAAAACAGCAATCCTTCGATGTATTTTTGGATCAGGAAATCGTTGTTTATCTTTTCGCTAGATTGGTTAGAGATGGTATTCTTTGGTGCCTGAAGCAATACCGGCAGTTCCCTGTCGTATATCTTCTTTAATATCTCCGGATAAAAAGTAACGATCACAATCTCGCAATTGCTTTTCGGATGGGAATGATGGAGCTGCTTTCCGGACTGGATGCAGTTCAGCAATAAAGAATAGTTCGTCGGAATGTTGAGCCGTTCGTCATCGATCTGGTATTCGACGTCTCCTTTCAGCACGTATAAAAAGCAAGCCTGTTCCGTTACCGGAAAATCAAACTGGAAGGGCGGCGTCAAAGCAATTTTTTGAAGCAAGGTCTTGCCGTATAGGTCGTGCTTTTTATAATCATTTATCATAGCAATGTAGTGGCATCGTTTCTGCGTGTCCGAATATCAAAGATACGCTATAATTTAGGAAATCGGATTATCGGTGCCGACGAGTTTGCATTCCGATACAACAAATCCAGTCCGAAAGAAAAAAGCCAAGACTGCTTACAGACTGTTGTCATACCGCCCTATTACATTTGTAGCATAACTTTAAAACAGAAGAAATGAATTTCGTATCCATCCGCATTATTACCGATCGTCTAGACGAATTGGTAGCATTTTACGAACAGGTAACGGGCAAGACTGCCGTGCGCTATACTCCCGACTTTGCCGAACTAAAAACTGCCACCGCCACCTTGGCTATCGGAAGCACCAAGACCTTGCTTTTCTTTGGCGGCGAGGCCATTGCAAGGCCCGCCCAAAACAGCAGCGTCATCCTCGAATTTAGGGTAGACGATGTAGAAAAAGACTATGCCCGGTTGGCAGCCTATCTTGAAGATCGTATCGTCCAGAAGCCTACGGCGATGCCTTGGGGCAATACCTCGCTGTTGTTTCGCGATCCCGACGGCAACCTCGTAAATCTGTTTACGCCTGCAACACCCGAAGCCATAGCAAAGTTTGACAACAGCAATTAGATTAAATTTGTACTTTTATCGCCCTAAGAAATTGCATAAAGCGTGAACCCGAAGCCTAAAATACTGCTGCATAAAGATGAATTAAAAAGCATTGGGATTGATATAAAGTCCTTATCGCTGCTTACAGATGTCACGCATCCTGCGCACAGGGACGATCATTTTATGTTTATCATCCAAGCAAAAGGGTCTTCGACATGGGAATTGGATTTCAATACGATAACCTTGGAACCCAATTCTCTTTGTTATGTTGCGCCCGGACAGGTGCATCGCAATATCAGTTCGGAAAAGCCGGAAGGATGGCTGTTTTTTGTCGATCCCAGTTTTGCCTTGCAACAGTATCGTGAAGTTTTTGATACCTTCTTAAACAGCAACCAATACCTTCTTTTAGATAAAAATGAGGATCTTTTTGAACTGGTTGTTCTACTGCAAAAGTGGCTCGAAAGCGGCGAAGCGCTATTAAAAACGCAAATGCTCACGTCCCTGACCAAAACGATCGTGGGATGGATAGCCCAAAAAATATTGACGACCAACGAAAAGCGCATTGATTTTGAAGGTTCTAAATACGTGATAACCGCAAAGTTCAAGCAGCTCATCCAGCAGAAGTTTCGAGAATACAAGCAGGTGAAGGAGTATGCCGACTTTCTCAACATCACGCCGCTCTATCTTAATGAGGCTATAAAAAAGATCACCGGATTTGCGGCCAGCTATTGGATCCATCAGGAAATTATATTGGAAGCAAAGCGACTGTTGCAGTATACCGACCTCAACATCACGGCTGTTGCGTATGAATTGGGCTATGACGATTACGCCTACTTTTCGCGCTTCTTTAAAAAGAATACGGGCACTACCCCGCTTCATTTTAGAAACAGAAAACCATGATTTGTCCAACTAATACCATGAAATAACAGCGTTATCCCCTATCCTCCCTGCCTAATTTTGTACCCGAAAGTTTAATTACAATAATATGGATACAATCATCAGCGGGGATACTACCAAAACCTCTTTTTATGCCGCGATCGCTCCGATTATCTTATCGGTATTCGCAATTTACCTTACTATCGGAATAACGCTGGGCATACTGCCCGGTTACATACAAAACAGCCTTAAATTCGGAAGCGTTACCGTGGGTATCGTTATAGGACTGCAAGCCTTGGCAACGCTATTGACAAGAGCCTATGCAGGCAAGACGACCGACACCAAAGGCGCAAAAGTCAGCACCCGTTTGGGTACCATCCTTACGACAACGACGGGCATCTTGTACGTTGCCTCTACGTTTTTTATGTCAAACCTATCTTTGGCGCTTGGGATTATCTTGGTCGCAAGGATGATACATGGCATTGCCGAAAGCTTATTTCTTACCGGAGCCTTGACTTGGGGAATCGGCTTGGTGGGAGCCCAAAAATCAGGACGGGTAATGACCTGGAACGGTATTGCCATGTATGCCGGAATTGCGATTGGCGCGCCTTTGGGCATCGGAATGACGAAAATCTTCGGGATTGAAAGCGCCTTTGCTACCCTCGTGCTTTTGTCGATCATCAGCTGGCTTATTATCAAAAAGCTTCCTACCCTATCTGTAGACTTAAGTCATGTTCGCACGCCGTTCTACAAAGTAATCGGCAGCATAGCCGGACAAGGATTGGCACTGGCCTTTTCGTCGATAGGATTCGCCTGTATTTCGTCTTTTATCGCTTTGTTCTTTGTCCAAAAACAATGGGGCGATCCTTCGCTGGCCTTTGTCTGCTTTGGAGTTTCGTATGTGCTTGTCAGGGTCTTTTTTTCTTCGTTTCCTGACAAATACGGAGGGCTTAAGGTGACCTTGTTCTCGTTGCTGATCGAAATCCTTGGACAGCTTTTAATCGGATTCTCTACTTCAAAATTCATGGCCATAGCAGGATGCAGTTTGACAGGCGCAGGATTCTCGCTCATATTTCCGTCATTGGGCGTTTTAGCGATAAAAAAAGTGAATCCGCAAATGCGCGGCACCGCTTTGGGAGCGTATGCGGCCTTCTTCGACTTGTCGCTTGGAATCGCCGCTCCTATTGCCGGACTTGTCGCCAGCTGGTTCGATTATCAATCTGTCTATATATTCGGCGGAGTCAGCGCGCTGCTCGCCATCGTTGTCTTGTTGCTTGGAAAGAACAAAGCCTAAATCGGCACGAACGTACTTTATTACTCTCAAATATCCACTAATCAAAAAAACATACAAATGAAAATAGTCTTAACAGGTTCTCTTGGAAATATCGGAAAACCACTCACGCGCGAACTGGTACAGAAAGGACATGCAGTAACCGTCATCAGCAGTACCCTTGAAAGAAAAAAAGAAATCGAGCAGCTGGGCGCACAAGCCGCTATCGGCAGCATGTTTGATGCCGACTTCTTGGCCGCTGCTTTTAAAGGTGCCGATATCGTTTACCTTATGGAAACTATGGAGGCAGCCGGAGATCTATTCGACAAGGAAGTCGATTTTATCAGCCGCATTACAGAAATTGGCCGCAACTATAAAAAAGCCATCGAACAGTCTGGTGTACAAAAAGTCGTGCACCTGAGCAGTGTCGGCGCGCATACAGACACCGGAATCGGCATCCTGCTTTTTCACCATAATGTCGAAAAGCTCTTGCGTCAATTGCCCGAAGCCGTTTCCATCAAATTTATCCGTCCGGTCGGATTTTACATCAATATGTTCTCTTTTGTGCAGACCATCAAGTCGAAAGGTTCCATCATTTCAAACTACGGCGGCGATACGAAAGAACCGTGGGTATATCCGACCGATATCGCCAGCGCGATAGCCGAAGAAATAGACCGTCCGTTTGATGGAAGAACCGTGCGTTATGTCGCCAGCGACGAAGTGGCTCCCAACGAAATCGCCAAGGTCTTGGGCGAAGCCATCGGCAAGCCCAATTTGCAATGGCAGGTCATCTCAGACGAACAGCTGCTCGACAATTGGCTGCGCATCGGCTTTAATCCTCAAGTCGCCCACGGTTTTGTCGAAATGCAGGCCAGCCAAGGCAATGGCTCGCTCTATGAAGATTATTACCGCAACAGGCCGGTCTTGGGCAGCGTAAAACTGGCGGAGTTCGCGGCAGAATTTGCGAAAGTTTACAGTAATCTTCTCTAGCTATGAGAAGCACAGAATCAATACGTTATAATAGGCTACAATAGGCTCTCGTATCGTATGTTTCTAAACAGAAAATCCTGATGCAATGCATCAGGATTTTTTTATCTGCTTGTGCGAGGCTTACTTATTTGCCTTTTTTTCCATGTCCTTTTCCTTCCCCATGTCCTTTGGCTTTGCCTTGCGCCTTGTTATTACCTTTTCCAGGCTTAGCGCCGATAGTCTTTTGTGGTTTTCCCTTATAGCCTTTGGCATATTTTATTTTATGGGCTTTAAAATTTGCATAGGGAGCATTGCCTCTGTAATCTGTCAAAACAACCTTGTAGCCGCCATAAAGATCGTAGTTTCGATACGCCACAGGCAGTGTCCTGCCATGAATCCATTTACCCTTGCTGATATAGATATAGTCAGAGGTCTGTATGTCATAATAGGTTTCAATATCGGGAAGATAATAATAACGGACATCTGTATAGCCGACAGGCCCCCACGCCGGAGGGTTTCCTATGTTCACATTGACATTTACCTGAGCTTGAGAAATCGCAGATATCAAAAGCAACATACCAAAAATTAATCTTTTACTACTTTTCATAAGCCAAAATTTTAAATTACTACTGTCCTGTTAGGAATTAAACTGGAACTAAGATACGACATAATAGTATATGGCATTTATTTAAAATTGATATAATACAAAGCCCAGCAAAGCGCCTCCCAATACGATCAGTGCACTATTGATATTCTTGAAGCGGAATACGACAAAAGCACTGCTAAGAGCAATAATAACGGTATCGGAATCGTAAATTGTTTCTCTGCCCATTGCAAGGCATACTGAGGCTATGATGGCTACAGAAGCGACATTTACCGCATCAAGAAAAGCGGATAGCATTTTGGACTGGCGTATTTTTTTCATCAGGGGATTGAGCAGTGCCACAAATATAAATGATGGGAGAAATATTGCAATGGTAGATACTGCGGCTCCCGTGAAGCCGTTAATTTGGTAACCAATAAAAGTAACAGATGAAAAAACGGGACCCGGCGTAAACTGACCTACAGCAATAGCATCCGTCAATTGCTGCCTACTCAATAATCCTGTTGCTACTAATTCAGTATCTAAAAAAGCAAACAATACATAACCGCTTCCATACAAGATAGCGCCTATTTTCAGAAAGATGAAGAACAGTCGGATAGTTGTATCGGAGAATAAGCTACTGCCGCTTAGCTGTAAAAACAGAAACGGTGCAACGTTTTGTAAAGTAGATGTCTTTCTGCTTGCGAAAGAATAAAACACGACAGCCAGCAAGCCAGCCCCAAACATAAGGTAAATTTCATTGATATTGAACAGAGAGGCTGTCAGTACTCCGATACCAACAATTACTAAGAATAGTGATTTTAAGGATTTCCTTGCCAACGGATAAACTGCTCCGATAATTACTGCAATAATCGCAGGCTTGATGCCGTAAATAAAAGGCTGCACTTCAGGCAATTGTCCGTATTGTTGGTATAGAAAAGCAAATATACCGGTGATGAAAACAGCAGGAAGAATAAAGCTCAGTCCTGCTGCTAGCAAGCCTTTCCATCCTCCCTTCTCATACCCAATGTGTATAGCCATCTCGGTACTGTTGGGTCCGGGTATAAGATTGGTAGCACCGAGCAAGTCTAGAAAATGCTGTTCGCTCATCCATTTTCTTTTCAATACGACTTCTTGCTGCATCATAGCAATGTGCGCTGCAGGACCGCCAAAGCCAATAAAGCCCAATTTTAGAAATAGCTGTATGATTTTTTTTATACTGACTTTAGCTTCCATTGTCTCTTTTCTTCGCTGTGGAATATGCCGTCTTTAGGCATGCTAAAATAACTATAAAAGCTATAATAATTGTCTGTGCAGATCATACTTTTTACTTTGATAATAATCGAATAGATAAACCAAGACTGCAAAATTGTCATCTTGCTTCTTTGGTAGTGCAACTGCTTTCACAGTCCCTATTATTGTCTTTCCTTATTTAAAAAAAAGCCTTCAAAATCAACAATCTTGAAGGCTTTTTTACTACGGATTATCTTCTAAAGCTGACCCGCTTCTTTCTTGCATTTGATCAAGAAGAACGGCTGGCTTTCCTGAATCTCAGTAATTTCAAACAATCCGGCCTTGCCAAACTCGGCATGGATGGATTCGGTATCATAAAAGAACAGCTGTGCTCCCGCAAAGATTTCATAACGGTCTTTGCCCACAAGCGTTCCCTGTCCGTAGGTAGGCGCTTCTTTCGAGATTACCGTAAAGACCATATGGCCATTGTCTTCTAGCTGATTGTAGCAGTCCTGAATCAGCTTTTCTCTTTCGTGCGTATCTAATAGATGGATTAGGGCATAACAAAATACGCCATCGTATTTGTTGGCATCAAAAGGCATATCGGTTACAGAACCATGGTGGATGACCATATCCGTTCCGTAATGCTTTCTTGCCATTTCGATAGCCGTTTTTGAAATCTCTATTCCGGTTACGGTCATGCCGCTTTCTTTAAAAATCTGGGCATTCCGTCCATAGCCGATTCCGGGTATCAGGAGGTTCTTTACGCCTTTTTCCACAAAGAAATCTTTTGTCGCTACTGCCGACTTAGCAGGCTCAAAGCCCCACATCTCCTGCTTTTCTTCAAAAGCGGTTTCCCAAAACTCTGGCTTTCCGGTTTCGTCTGTCATCCTCTTATTTGCTTACATGATTCGTCTTGCAATGTACTATAAATTTCTTTTCAAGATAACTTCCCTCAGTCGTTCTTCGTGCTCGTCTCCCCATTGTCCCAAAGTGGCAATAACAGGAATCAAGGTCTTGCCGAATTCGGTAAGGCTGTACTCTACTTTTGGCGGAACCACGGGATAGATCTTTTTTGCAATCAATTCGTGTTCTTCCAGTTCTTTAAGCTGCATCGTCAGCACCCTTCGGGAAGCGTCGGGAATTTTGCGTTGCAATTCGCTTGGGCGCTTATGCCCTTCATTGATAAACCACAGCAAACGGACTTTCCATTTGCCATACAGTACCTCGCCTATCAGGTCAAGGCCGCAGTTTAAACTCAACGGAATCTTTCTTTCATACATACTACAAAAATAATCCATTGTCTCAAGCTGTACAATATAGGATAAATTTATCCCTATGCAATTCGTTTTTCCGTACTTGTACAAACTGATTGTATGTCCCAACTTTGCACTAAACAAATGTAAAAATGGAACACGAATTTAATTTCAACAATGAGTTGTCAGGCAAGATTGCCTTGGTGACTGGCGGCACAAAAGGTGCCGGAAATGCTATTGCAAAACGACTGCTACAAGCAGGCGCAACGGTAATCATCACGGCGAGAAATACGCCCGAAACAGCAAACGAAAACCTGCATTTTATTTCGGCAGACCTGAGCAAGCCTGAAGGAACGCAAAAAGTGGTAGATGAAGTTTTAGGAAAATACGGCAGGCTCGATATTCTTGTAAACAACCTAGGCAGCTCCGAAACACCGAGCGGCGGTTTTGCCGTATTGGATGACGAGGCTTGGGAAAGTACGATACAAGCAAATCTGCTTGCTCCTGTGCGTTTGGACAGGAAGTTTTTGCCCCAAATGATCGAACGCAAAGGCGGCGTTATCATCCACATTGCTAGCATACAGGGCAAATTGCCTTTGTATGATTCTACTTTGCCTTATGCGGCGGCAAAAGCAGGATTGATAAACTATAGCAAGGGATTGTCTAACGAAGTAGCGCCAAAAGGTGTCCGCGTATTGACCGTATCGCCAGGCTGGATCATGACGACAGCCTCCACAAGAATGATGGAACGGATTTCAGCAAGTTCAAACCGCACTATTGAAGAAGCCACGCAAAGCGTAATGGACGCGCTTGGAGGCATACCTTACGGCAGGCCAGCACAGCCAGAAGAAGTAGCAGAACTTGTCGGTTTTTTGGTTTCGCCGCGAGCGAGCTATCTGACCGGAACTGAATATATCATTGATGGGGGTACCCTCCCAACAATTTAATAACTCTAAAAAATAAAATCATGAATTTACCCAATAGTATCCTTGAATTAGTAAAGGCGCAAAACAACTTCGATAGTATCGCCTATGCCAACTGTTTTGCAGAAACAGCTACCGTTTTAGATGAAGGCAGGGCGTATACTGGAACAATTGAAATTGAGAAATGGATTGCCGAAGCGAACCAGAAATATAAAGCCGTCATGAAACCGATCGGCTATACGGAATCAGGCAGCTCAAGTATTCTGACAACAGAAGTTTCAGGCACATTTGAAGGAAGTCCGCTTATCCTGAATTATCATTTTGAGATTATCGACGGACTGATCCAGTCGTTGGAAGTAACGGCATAAGAAAATACGAATCGGAATGCTTGCTCTTTTGCTCTTCGCATTCGATGCTGCTTTTACTTTTTATCCAAAGAAGCGGCAATCATTCCTTTCAGGACATCCAAATCAACATCGGCTAGCTTGTTGATATAAAGACAGCCTACGCCTGTCTTATGCTTGCCGAGTTTTTTAAGAGCCTCGGCGTGTTCTGCTATGCCCACGCTGATGTATAGAGACAGATTGGCCTTGCGCGGCGAAAAGCCTATCTTGAGCCAATCTACTTCTCTTCCTGTGGCAGCGCTCTTGTATCTTTTAGTACCAAACCCGATGAGGGAACTGCCCCATAAGACAGGTTCTTCTCCGCTTGCCTCTTTCATCATTTCTAAAATCACAAAACTATCTTTTCGCTTTTGCTCCTCCGGAATCGTATTGATAAAATCTTCTACGCTTGCCACGGTTGGTTTGGTCTTGATCTCTGCCAGTTTTGATTTTTTCTCAGCCATCGTACATCTATTTGGGTTGTTTTCTGTAGTATCCAGCGCAAGAGCCGCTGGTTTTTGTAAAGATAAGAATATGCCGATTGTTATTTTGAACATCCTAAAAAATTTAGTAACTTCACTATACCATCCCTCTTTGATTAGAATACGCAAAAGGAAAAGATTATGGAAAAACTAAATAAGGCCGTTCTTTTTTTGATGATCACGCTCTCGTTCGTCTCCTGCGGCAAGCAGAAAGCAGCTGATTTCAGAAAGGCCATCCTACAAGAAAAACAGATTTCACACATTCTCATTCACGAAAAAGGCTCCGAATCCCGCAAGCTGGACTATCTCATACAGCATGATTTCAACAAAGCCTTGTCAGTGGTAGACACGCAGGAAACTGAATTTGACGCCATCATCAAACAAATTGAAGCACTCCAGCCGGATGATCTGGCTATGGGACAGCAGCTGAAGCAGACAGCAGCGGGCTATTACAAATCCTTAAAAGAGCTGCACTTGTACTCCAGGCAAGAAATAGCGCAAGAAATCACAATCAAAAACTCCAAAGGCGAACAGCTGGATAAGGAATTAGATCGCTTGCTCGAGCTTTCTAAAGAAAAACGAAAGCTGTATCAAAACGTGTATGAAGCAGAACGGTTATTTTCGAATGCCATGCGCAAATTCAATGAAGCGAACGATCTGGATCCGGCCTAGTTTATATAGCGTACCGATTTATACCATTAGAAAGGAACTTATACCCTTCTTTAACCGATACGACTCCTGATAAGGGCAAGGCATCCCTCAATTCCTATCTCCTCCGTATTGACAGCCAAGCTAGTATTGCCATAAGGCTGGTAGGTAGTACTATCCGTAACCGAAAAAAGCCCTACCGTTGGCGTATGCACCGAACTTGCCAAATGCATGATACCGCTGTCTGCCCCGACAAAAACATCGGTATTGGCTATAACAGCACCAATTTCTCGTACATCTTTGCTGTAGAATGACGGAGCCTGGAAAGAAATCTGCGAGACCTTTTCGATAGGCAGTATTTCAAGAATGTTGCAATCCGGAAACGCTTGCTTCATGGCCTCGTAAAAATGAGCCCACCAATCGCATGAATAACACTTATGTCCCGTCGCATACGTAAAGAGGGAAATCGTCTTCTTGCCGTCTCCTACTAGTTTTTGTACGATGCCTTTACCTTTCTGTAGCTCAGCAGGGCTTAATTTAAGATCGAGCAACGGAACCGCCCCGCTTCGTTCCGGAAGGCCGCAATGCAGCAAGAAATCACGGAAATAATAGACTGGAAACTTGGCCATGTGCTGCGCATTTTCATACCGAGAAGCAATCATGCCTCCTTCGTCATTGCCAAACAGCTTGTACTTTCCTCTGGCAATCCAAGTGGCCAGTCTTCCTGACGAGGAATAGCTGACGACATTGATAATCAAGTCGTAGCGCGTCCTGCGAATGGCTGTCCATTTTTGAAAGTACTTAAAAAGGCTCTTGAAGGGCTTCTTCGGCAGCTTGATCGTATGATCGATAGCGTCATAATTCTCGAAAAGTATCGGAGCCAGATTTCCTTTTACCATAAGGTCGATCTTGCAGTTTGGAAAAACGGCTGTAATTTCCTGCACCAGCGGCGTGACCAAGAGCAGGTTTCCCAAACGTCCGTTAGGCCTGCAGATCAACACTTTTTCGATCTTGATGTTTTCAGGAGTCTCCTTTATTTTGGGATAGCTGCAGCTCCCGATATTTTTGGTAAGGCCTTTCATAAAAGCCCTGCGCCTGCGGTTTATTTTTTTTAGAATACCCATGTCTGTCTCATTGAGAACCTTATAAGTTATTACATATTTATGGCCTGCACGATAAGCCAAAACAGCGGTTGTAATATCTTAAATTCCTACTGCAGCAAGTCTCTGTTTATATAATTAAATTGTTAACTTATTTCGAGCCTGAACCAAGCTTTTTGAAAAGAAACCGATACGCATAAAAAAATCCCGCTGCTTTCGCAAAGGGATTCTTATTTCAAAAGGTTGGTAAAACCTTATTGCTTTACAAATCGTTTAGTAGCGGCCGTACCGTCTTCCATACGAAGTTTTAGGAGATACACCCCCGAAGCCAAATCGTCTACCGACACTTTGTTTTGTTCTACGGCTGCCGAGCGTACCAGCTGTCCGGTCAGGGTATAAATTTCGCCCACAGCAGCCTTATCTTCAGATCCGATAAAAAGATTGTCGGTTACTGGATTTGGATATATCGCAATACGGCTCGCCAAACCATGCTCATCAACTCCTAACGTAATGCCGTTCAAGACAATCTGCGGACGCGTTCTTTTGGCTTGCACCGAAGTAGCTGTCGTAGTTCCCGTATAGCTTAGAGGCGGATTTAACGGATCGGCATTCTCCGCTGCCTGATCTGTCCTGATCATTAACGACGTTACATCTGTTGTCGCAGCAGCTTGATAGAATTTTATCGTATTTCCGTCATCGCCCGCTTTGTTGGCATCTACCGTAATCACCAAGTTATCCGTTCCATTATAAGCAAAAGGGGTGTCAAACGTAAACCTAAGCGTGGTACCCGTCAGCGTAAAAGAACCGTTGGTCAGTACGTGTGAGTGGCTGGCCACGCTAATCCAGTCCGCACCGGAAGCACCAACTACAGGATTGTAGGAAGCTCTTGAGGTATGGCCTACCCACACATCAATCATCGTATTGGTATTGGCCAGCGAACCGGTAGTGTTTAGCATGAAATCAATCGAAGTAATCGTTCCTGCCGTGCCGATTTCAGAAGCAAAATAAATAGTCTGAGACAATGAAGTCGAATAATAAATCGAGATAGGCGTCGAGAGTCCCGCATTGCTGTCTACAAGAGTCCCCGAACCGATCGGAACCTGCCCAAAAGAGAATGCGCTTGCCATAAGTGCAAATAAAAGTAAAGTTTTTCTCATAATTTATAGGTTTATTGTTAATACATGATAAATATAACATAATATATAGAATAATTTATCTATAAAGGCAATAAGTATCCTAATAACTTATGATGCCGATAAAGTAGGAACAACAAATTATCTTGCTACAGTCGTACGAGCTTATCTGTACCCATTAAAAAACATATTTCTGTATCTGTAACCAAAGACGCCGTCTTCCTAACTTTACTAAACCAAATACGTACAGTCATGGAAACCTCTTTAGAATACCAAGAAACACTGCAATTTGCACAAGTGTATATTACCGACATGGGAGCGCTGAAAAAAATATTTCTTCAAGCCTTTCCGCAAGAACACGACATTACCGCCGCTTTCGGCGTGCCTTTCCTGCTGGCCAAAAAAGAAGATCGTATCGTTGCCTTTGCGAGCCTCGTGCTCAATGCCAAAGAAGCAATCGATTTTGAGGTGTACAATAGTCCCGATATGAATGCAGACGAAAAAGGAATCTTCGTATCTTTCGTGTCCCGCTACCTCAAAGAAAAAGGCACCGGCAATTATAACGATCCAGAGCAATTAAAAGACAGCATCTGCACAGTGCTGAACTGGCTCAACTAATATCCGCAATACTCAATAAACAAGTACGCCATATCTCTAAGAAAACAACAAGCCCATGCAGCGCAAGGAAACACTCTACCTGAAAATAGCCAAGATTATCGAAGATCAGATCCAGAACGAGACACTGCTTCTGGGCGACAAGCTGCCGTCGATACGGAGCGTACAAAAGCTGCATAATGTCAGCATCAATACCGCCAAGCAAGCCTACCTCGAGCTCGAAAGCCGCTCGCTGATTGAATCGCGTCCCAAGACAGGCTATTACGTCAGCAAGACCTCGCAGCGAAAGCTGGCCCTGCCCTCTGTTACCGCTATAGCCGATGCCGGAAAAGGCAAAACCCCAGAAGACCTTATCAGCAAGGTCTACGATACCATTGCCAAGCCCGATGTGACGCAATTTGCCTTGGGACTGCCGGGCAGGAATTTCTTGCCATTAGCCAAACTCAACAAAGGAGTCATCAAGGCCATACGCAGCCGAAGCGACAGCGGTACCGACTTAGAACCGGTGCAAGGCAGCGAGCACCTGCGCCGTGAAATCGCCAAATGGTCGCTGGTCTTAGAAGGCAAAGTAACCGAAGACGACCTTGTCATCACTTCGGGCGCCATGAACGCCATCTATCACGCCCTGATGGCGGTTACCAAGCCCGGCGACTCGGTGGCCATAGAAAGCCCGGCTTATTTTGGCATCTTGCAGGCCATAAAGCTGCTCGGGTTAAAAGCAGTAGAGCTACCGACCCATCCGGTCTATGGCATCGATCTGGATGCCTTAAAAAAAGTACTGCCTGCGATCTCGGCTTGCTGCTTCGTGACCAATTTCAACAATCCGATGGGTTTCCAGATGCCCGACGAAAATAAAAAAGAACTCGTGCGGCTCATCACCGACTATAATGTCCCGCTGATTGAAGACGACATCTACGGCAACCTTTATTTTGGAGCCGAACGCCCTAAACCCTGCAAGTTTTATGACGAAGCAGGACTGGTACTCTGGGCCGGATCGGTTTCCAAAACGCTGGCACCAGGCTACCGCGTGGGCTGGATTGCTCCTGGGCAATTCAAAGACAAGATCATACGCCAAAAGCTAGTGCAGACCGTATGCAATCCGTCGCTCTATTCCGATGTCATTGCTGATTTTCTGGAACACGGACGTTATGACCACCACCTGCGTATGTTCCGCAATAAGCTTTATGCCAACTACCTGCAGTTCCAGCGTGCCGTAGAAACCTATTTCCCCGACAATACCAAAATCTCCCAGCCCAAGGGCGGCTTTATGCTGTGGCTGGAACTGGACAAGAGAATCTGCACCGAAGACCTGTATGATGCCGCCGGCGCCATGAATATCAATTTTGCGCCTGGCAGGATGTTCTCCCAGCACAACCAATACAACAACTGCATGCGCCTTAATTATGCGATGGAATGGAACGACCGCGCAGAAGAAGGTTTGCAGAAGCTCGGCAAGCTCGTAAAAAACAGTATTTAAGTTGCAATACCTCTTTTAAAAACAAAAAGCCTCCCAAAAAGGAGGCTTTTATACTTTTGAAGTTTATACGAATGATCATAAAAAACTCTTAACCCAATCCTGAAATTTGATTTTGTAAGTTTCACCGATAGGAACAATCTTATTTTGAATAAATACCCGGTTGCGTTCTATGGTTTCAATCTGATCGAGCCGAATGATATAGGATTTGTGTACTCGCATGAAAGAAGGTGCTGGCAGTTTTGCTTCAAATTCTTTCAAGGTGTCCAGCACGATTAGTTTTTCGTTTTTTAGATGCAAATACAGATAATCCTTTAGGCCTTCTACCAGCAGCAAGTCGTTCAGGTTTATTTTTACCAGCTTGCCATCGGTTTTTATGAATAAAAACTCATCCTGCTTTTCTTCTGCTTTAGCCAATACTTCTACGGCTGGAGCGGGCTTTTCTTGAGAAAGGGATTCTATTTTCTGTATGCATTTATAAAAACGGTCAAAGGAAATCGGTTTTAATAAATAATCCACCACATTATGCTCATAGCCTTTCAGGGCATACTCGCTATAGGCCGACGTGATTACAAATTTTGTTTTGTTGCCCAACATTTCCATCATCTGCAGGCCCGTAAGTTCTGGCATCTGTATGTCGATAAATAAGACATCGATAGTGGTTTGGGCGATGAGTTCCAGTATTTCAAAAGGATTGGTTGTCGCTTTAACCAATTCAAAACTTGAAATTTTTTCTACATATTTTGACAACAGAGCCACTGCCATAGGTTCATCGTCTAGGATTGCACAGCGGATGATTCTCATAGTTTGATATCTAATTTTACGTAATACATGTTTTCTTTTGTGGTAATGTCTAACAAATGCCTGTCAGGAAAATACAATTGCAGTCGCTTCTTTATATTTTCGATGCCAATGCCCGACTGATGGTCTTTTTTATAATTGCTGATGCTGTTTTGCGTCTGCAAAATTAGATGATTTTTATTTTGCGTCAGCTCGATAGTAAATACCTGTCCCGGATTGTTCAGGATACCGTGCTTAAAGCCGTTTTCTACAAACGGAATCAGTAACAAGGGCGGAATGCGGCATTCCGGATTTTCGATATTTTTCTTAAAAACCACTTGTGCGTCACCCGAAATCCGCATCGATTCTAAAGCAATAAAGTCATCTATATAGGCTACTTCGCGCTGCAATGCAATAGTTTCGTTCTGGCTTTCATACGTCATATACCGCATCAGACCGCTCAATTGCTCTACAGCCGGAAGCGCTTTTTCTGATTTCTCGAATATCAGGTAATAAATATTGTTCAGGGTATTAAATATAAAATGCGGGTTGATCTGCGATTTCAGAAAATTGATTTCTGTCTCGCGTTTGCTCTCCAATAAAACGATTTGCTCTTTTTGCAGGCGCAGCATGTTTACAATAAACCATAAGACAGAAGAAGCCATGATCGGGCGGCTGCCATAATACAGATTGTCATAGATATAATACACAATTGTTGCATCGTTGGAATAATTATGGAAGCCAAGCCATGTGTCGTACAAAACCTCTTCTATCAAATATCGCGTTCCGATAAAAATAACAAACAGCGCCAAAAACGATAGTATGATTCGTTTTACATTTTTCACATCAAAAAACTTGGGCATAAAGACTAAGTAATTCAAATAAAAAATAAAAATATAGATTGCTGTAAAAGAGTAGGTCAATGCATTTCCCGGAGTTTTAAAATCGAAAGATAATATAGGGAAACTGAATGTATTTTGTTCAGGGTCAAATACAGCTAAATCTTGCATTATATAGTACATCCAAAATAACAGATGCAGTAGAATCACATATTTTTTCTTCATGGTTTGGGCTATTTTTTAAAGTGGAAAAGTAGCGCATTACGGAATACTAAAAAACTTTTTTTCGACAAACACCTGTTTTTCTCCGACCAACCTATTGGTCGGATTTTTTATCGCGCTGGTCGAAATAAAAAAAATAAAAACAGTAAAAGTCGAAGATTTGCTGAAAAATAATACACCATGAAAACACCAGCACATTTTTTAATTTGGATCACCTTTTTAATTACTACTTCTCTTTTTGCACAGACGCATGAAGTAAAAGGCATAGCGCAAGCCAACGGCGGGTCGGCAGCATTTTATGATGTCTTATTGATAGCCAAAGATACGATTAAAGGCAAGACTGCCGAAAACGGTTCTTTTACCTTAAAAGCACAAACAGGCGATTACCGCTTAGAAATTTTATATTTTGATAAAGCGGTGCACAAGCAAGAGCTGGCAGTAAAAAACGATATCGATTTAGGAGTGATTTCCTTTGAAAGCAACACCAAGCTGGACGAGGTAGTAATCGAGGCTCCTAAAAAACTGATGGAACGCAAAGCAGACCGCTTTATCTATCATGTAGCCAATGCGACTTCATCTACAGGAGGTACGGCTATAGATGCTCTTAGAACCACGCCTGGCGTTACCGTAACACAAGAAAGCATCAGTATTTCAGGTAAAAATTCGGTTATGGTTTTAATCGATGACAAGCCTACTTATATGGGACAGGCAGAACTGATGAATTATCTCGAAAGTATCAGCGCCTCCAATTTGGCAAAAATTGAAGTGATTACTACGCCGCCAGCCAAATATCAGGCCGAAGGCAACAGCGGTATCATCAATATTGTTACCAAAAAAGTCAAGAAAGACAGCTGGAATGCTTTAGCAGGCGGAGCGTATCAGCGTGGACGAAGAAACACGCAACAGTACAATACGGCATTCAACCTGCAAAAGAATAAGCTGACATTGAGAAGCTCTCTTTCTACAGGAATACGACGCTCTTTAATCAATTGGGACAATGATATTTATTATCCAGATGCTTTTTGGAAGAATGAGAGCGGCTCTGACGGTAAAAATCGTTATGTAAACGGACAATTGTCTCTGGATTATCAGCTGACAAAACAATGGACGATTGGTACCAAAGTTTCTTCCTATGCTTCTAAGTTTACCGATTCGCAGCCACAGCTTACGACTCTTTTTGATCAAAAAGGAGGCAATATCCAGCAGTTTATGAAGAATAATGCGGCCTCAAACGATAAGACTTATCAGCAGATTTACAATATATACTCAGAATATAAATTGGATACTTTGGGCAAAAAAGTGATGGTGGATGTTGATTTTGTAAACTACCACACGCCAACTTTCAATGAATATGCCTACGCAAACTATACGCCGGCAAACGAACTGATTGCCAACTCTGAGCATGCAGGTATCAATGATGTAGACATCAAAATACAAAATCTATCCGTCAAAGTAGATTTCGAATTGCCAACCAAAATAGCTGATTTTACGGCTGGCGCCCGATTTTCCAATTCAAAATCAGACAACCTGATTAATGCCTTTAAGCAAGACGAAAATGGCGAAATGGTATACGATACCAACCTGTCGAATTATTTCGAATACACCGAAAAGAATGAAGCGCTTTATATTTCGGGAAGCAAAAAGTTCAATGAAAAATGGAATATCCAGTTAGGCCTACGCTTAGAGGCTACCCAAACGGATGGATTTTCGAGAGAAGCCAATAATCGCCATACCAATGATTACCTGAAATTGTTTCCTACAGTATATGTACTGCATCAGTTTACAGAAGACAAAAGTCTTGGGTTCAATTATTCGCGCCGTATCCGTCGTCCGAGCTACGAAAGCCTGAATCCTTTCCGTACGATCAACAACGAATTTAGCTACAATGAAGGAAATCCGTTTTTGAAGCCGTCATTTACGCATAATTTTGAAGTGACCTTTACGTATAAGACATTCGATTCCCGAATCGGTTTTTCAAGCATGAAAGATGGCGTAAACCAAGCTTCTATATTAAATCCGGATACAAAACAGAACAATTATATCTGGATGAATTATGTCAACGAAGACATGCTTAGCTTTACGCAGAGTTATACGGCAAAACCGACACCGTGGTGGACCAGCGTGAACAATCTTAATTTCAGCTACTCCGAATCAGACATTGTCGTTTCTGACAAAAGGAATAAGGGAACCTCTACGTCTTTTTTCTCAACCAATGATTTTACATTAAATAAAAACAAGACGTTTTTCATGAGCCTTAGCTATTTCCAGAATTTTGGGGAAACGTTCCAGAATTCAAGCTTAAAACCGTATGCCAAATTTTATGCTACGGTAAAATACCAGATGCTTGATAAAAAATTAGAGCTGGGCATTAGCGGAACCGATATCTTTAACGGACGTGAATATTCAAAACAGAAAATGTATGGGGTAACCCAGGAATTTAAAAATGTTTGGGACACGCAACGCATACGTTTTTCATTGACGTACCGTTTTGGCAACAGCAATCTTAAGACGAAAGAACGCCAGTCGGGCAATTCTGAGGAATTGAACAGATTGTAAAGAGCTATTCATTTTGATAACTAAACCCCTTTGTACAGAAGGGGTTTTTCGTTACGTTTCTTGCGCCCATTTTCTTTGTAACGGAAGCTGAAAGATCTATTCGCAGATATTGCCTTTCATTTATCCTATCAATTAATTACTTTTACCTCCGTTTTTTATTAACCACAACCCCCACATTTATGTTAAACCGCAGGCCTTTAGTACCTTTTCTACTCCTTTTCTTTAGCATCCTTCCTATTTATTCCCAAAATAAAACAATTGATTCGATAGAAACGATATTAGCCAATCGCAAGATTAGTGATACGACACGCATTAATACAATTATTGCGGGTATGGATAACACAATCATGTTGAGCAAACCTCATGTGGCCTACTTCAATCAGTTGCTTCCTGTTTTTACTAAAGGATTGGCAATGCCCAAACTTCACCCAAAAGTAAAGCGAAAATACCAATTTGCTGCGGGTGTGTATTACTACAATACCGCAAAAAAAGAAACAAGTGAGGGTAACAAAAATGCGCCAATCCACTTTGATGAAGCTATAAAGTATTGGAAAGAGTCGAAAGACTACAAGCCTATGGCATTAGCAATAGTTGGTAAAGGTGCGTACTACCGCCATATTGCCGACTGGCCAAATACGTTCAAATACTTTTTTGAAGCATTAAAATTCTACGAAAGTATTAATAATGAAAACGGAATATCAACCGTAAATATGGAAATAGGAACCGCTTGTATAGCCCAGCAGGACTGGAATAAAGCTATTGTTCATCTAAAAAAAGCATTGCCCTATTTTGATGTCCCTGAGTCAGAATTAAGAAAATCAGACCGCCATAGTTTAGCGGTAATTCATAATAACATAGGCACATCTTATACCCGTCTTAAAAACTTTACCGAAGCCCATAACCATTTTCTAAAAGCATACTACTATATCAAAAAGAATAAAGATCCGCAGGCAGAATCGATAATTTTAGTACAATTGGCTCAATCCTCCAGTGAATTGGGAAAACCAGCGGAGTCGGAAGATTATTTAAAAAGAGCCTTAGATTTATGTAACGATGATATTTCAAAACAAGGAGTATACGGGAGTGCTGCACGCATTAATTACAAAAATAAAAACTATGATAAAGCGGCAGAGTATGGTGAGTTAAGCTACAGCCTGGCGAAAAAAAATAAAAACATCAATTCGCAGTCGGGTATCACTTCCCTGCTATACAAAATTTATAAAGAGAGCGGACAGTATGAAAAATCATTAAAAATGCATGAGGCGAACATCGTAATAAAAGATTCTACAAATTTAGAAGCCTCAAAAAACGAATTGGCGCAGCAGGAACTCAAATACCAATTTGAGAAAAAAGAACTGCAGCAAAAAATACTCCAGCAAAAGAAATTAGCGGCAGTTACACTAGAACAGCAAAAGAAAGTGACAGCCGTCAAGCTCGAAGCCCAAAAGAAAGCGGCTCTAGAAACCTCAAAAAATAAATTAGCCCAACAACAGTTAGTCTATGATTTTGAAAAAAAACAGCTGAACCAGAAACTCGCTCAAGGTAAAAAAGTAGCCGCCATCAAGCTAGATTCTGAAAAGAAAACGGCCGTTAAAAATAACTGGCTGATTGCGGTTTCTTCTGTATTCCTGCTTTTTTTGCTCGGTGCTTATTTCTACTACCGCAACAATAAGCAGAAACAAGCCATTACGGTTTTAGAAAAAAACCAAATCAAGCAAAAGCTGCTCATCACCCAGATGAACCCCCATTTTATATTCAATTCGGTACAGAACATCGAAAGCCTGATCGATAACAAGCAGAACGACGAAGCGGTGGTTTATCTGGGCAAATTTTCAAAACTGACAAGGCAAATACTTGAAAACTCCAATGAAAACTACATATCGCTAGAAGAAGAACTAGAAATGATTGAAAACTACCTTTCTATCCAGCAGCTGCTCTATGAGAACAAATTCAAATTTACGATTCTGGTAGAAAAAGAAATTGATACCGAATCGATATTCTTGCCGCCGATGTTAGCACAGCCGTTTATTGAAAACGCCATCAAGCACGGACTGAGCAACACTTTGGAAAATGGAAAAATTGCTATTCATTTCTATCTGAAAGAAAACAAGCTGTTTTTTGAAGTAACAGATAACGGCAAAGGTTTTGGTACCAGCACCCAATCAAGCAGTCACAAATCGCTAGCCATGACCATTACCAAAGAACGCTTGGTTTCGTACACCAAAAATAAAGATTTTATAGTGCAGACCGATAATCTGATCGCCTCAAACGGAATGATTGAAGGTGCCAAAGTTGTTTTTGAGATTCCTTATATTTACGAAAGTTAGAACCTGTAAAGTTTATAAAGAGAACTTTATGAGAGTTAACAATTTCCTATTTCCTTTATTGGGTATAGGCTTCTTATTCACTCTCCTAAAGTTCTTATAGGTACTTCTTAAGTTCTTATAGGCTCTGCTCAACTTCTTATAGGCTCTGCTCAAGTTCTTATAGGCTCTGCTCAAGTTCTTATTGGCTCTGCTCAAGTCCTTATTGGCACTGCTCAAGTTCTTATTGGCTCTGCTCAAGTTCTTATTGGCTCTGCTCAAGTTCTTATTGGCACTGCTCAAGTTCTTATTGGCTCTGCTCAACTTCTTATAGGCTCCGCTCAACTTCTTATTGGCTCTGCTCAACTTCTTATCGGCATCCCTCAACTTGAAACTGAACGATTTGATGCTTTATAATTGTAAAAATTATCCTCTTTTTAGTCGCTACATCTTGCCGTTTTTTGATTTCGTTTCCGTAAATTCGCAGAGTGAAAAAAATGGCATCCATATTTGCATTGTTTATGCTCCTGAAGCCCGTGCTTCCTGTGATTGAGTATGCTATTGATTACGACTACATAGCAACCGTACTCTGCATCAACAAGGACAAGCCGGAGTTGAAGTGTAACGGAAAATGCCACCTGATGAAGGAACTTGCCAAATCCTCTCAAGAAGACGGTGAACAGTCTCACGAAAAAAGAGCGGCAGACTCAGAAAGCCACATTTTGTTTTTTGAAGAAATCGTAGATTTCGGGCTCGAAGCTCAAGTATTTCCATTGGCAGATCGTAGTCGCTACATCTTCTATCCAAACCTCTACAGCCATCTGGATAGCAGATCGATCTTCCGTCCTCCCCTTTCTTAAATTTCCATACGATTTGCAGAAATGCTGCGATAGCAGCCCGTTTCTGAACGCTGTACTCCGAAATCCATTCCGGAGCAGCCTCATCCTATAACAAATTTAAAAAATACATCATGAAATCACGCTTAAAAAACATAGCGGGCCTTCTTGCCCTATCCCTATTTATCAACTCGTGCAGCAGCGACGATAACGGCTCGGCTCCTGCCGACGGAACGTCTGGCGACGTAGAACTGTTCTTCGACAACGGCGTTGCCGGAGATGCCCTGACGCTCGGAAACTCCTATACCAATTCCAACGGTGAGACCCTTGTCTTTGAACGCTTCACCTATATCGTAAGCAACTTTGTATTGATAAAAGAAGACGGCTCTGAGTTTACCTACCCTAAAAACGAAAGCTATTTTATCATCAACGAAGAAACTGGACAGTTTACGGTGCACCTAGAGAACGTGCCTGCTGGCGATTATATAAAGATCAAGTTTGGTATCGGCGTTGACCAGCAGCGCTACCTGCAAGGCGAAACCGCACAGCAGAGCTTCTGGGACCTTGCCTTTGCTAATAACATGACCTGGACATGGTCTACCGGATACCGCTTTATCAACTGCCAAGGTACTTTTACCGTAGACCCTGCTCATGGCGGCGATACTACATCAAGAGGCTTTATGATTCACCAAGGCAGCAACACGGCTACAGACAACTACAGAGAAGTAGTCTTGAACCTGCCGACGACGGCACGCGTGAGAGAAGGAGAAATGCCAAACATTCACCTAAAATCTGATGCCAACGTTATCCTTGACGGCGACACCAAGATCGAGCTGCACCACAACCTGAACGGTGCCGGAACTGCAGCAAGCATCATGGCAGGCGAAAACCTCATCACGATTGCCAACAACACCAAAAAGATGTTCACTGTAGACCACGTGCATAACGGAGCGGGAACGCACCACTAGGCAAAAACAGTATGCTTTTAAAGGAACCAGCCTAGATGATTTTAGGCTGGCTGTCCTTTAGCATGCATAATCCGGAAAACCTTCCGGCCCTAAAACTTTACCAATGAAAAAAATAGTATATTTTCTCAGTATCCTATCGGTACTCTCGTGCCAAGACGATAACGGCGAATACATCGAGATCGACCAGCCCTTAGATTTTATCATTCCGTCTAATTTTCCAGAACCCGTACAAGACATCAGCTACAATGCCCCGACCCAAAAAGGATTCGAGCTCGGCAGGAAGCTTTTTTACGACGGCAGGCTGTCTAGAGACGGAACTGTTTCCTGCTCCTTCTGCCACGAACAGGCTTCTGCATTTACGCACCACGGACATGATTTCAGCCACGGCGTCGACAACCTCGAAGGACTCCGCAACGCGCCTGCCGTGCAGAACATGGCGTTCCAAGGCGAATACTTTTATGACGGCGCTTCCAGCAGCCTAGAGATGCTCTCTATCGTGCCGATACACAATCCGGTAGAAATGGACGAAAACCTCGAAAGCATCGTGCTCAAGCTCAAGCAAGACCCAGTGTATGTAAAGCTCTTTAGCCAAGCCTTCGCCAACAAAGAAGTCAGCTCCGGCAACATGCTCAAGGCATTGGGCCAGTTTATGACCATGATGGTTTCTGCCAATTCGCGCTACGACAAATACGTCCGCAACGAAGCTGGCGGCACGCTCAGTACCCAAGAACTGCAAGGACGCGCGCTCTTTCAGACGAACTGCGCCACCTGCCATGCCACTGATCTTTTCACGGATAACAAGTTCCGCAACAACGGCCTGCCGCCGAATCCCAACCTGAACGACCTCGGCAGGGAAACAGTCACCGGATTTGCTTATGACCGCTACAAGTTTAAAGTACCCAGCCTAAGAAACGTGGCACTGACTGCGCCTTATATGCACGATGGCCGTTTCGGCTCCCTACAGTCGGTATTGAATTTTTACGCCTCGGGAGTACAAAACACGCAGAATCTCGACCCTTTGCTTCAGCAGCATCCTACGCTCGGAATTCCTTTGAACCAGCAGGAAAAAGAAGCCATCATTGCTTTCTTGAAGACGTTGACCGACGAAGAATTCGTCAGCAATCCCCTATTCTACTTTCGAACCTAAAAACCCGAAAGCCCTTTTTAATTCATAAGACAAACAGATGAAAAAAATAATTCTTACGCTCGCAATTTCAATCCTTGCCCTGAACGCAGCCGAGGCTCGTACCGAAAAAGATTCGATTGACAATCCGTTCCGCAGATACGTCGCCCTGCTGGAAGAAGACTGCGATGCCTGCGGCTGCTCGGCCAATGGCGGAAGCATGGGATTCAGTTCTATGCTCAACAGCAATTTCGTCGGCATACGCTACATCCACCAAAGCTACAAGAGTCGCGACGGCGTCTTTAACAACTCTCCGTGGATTGACGAGAATTTCAATACCGCACAGCTCTGGGCAAGAGTGCCTATTACAGAACGGATTGAAATCATGGCCTTAGTCCCGTATCATTTCAACAACCGCGAAAAAGCCACCGGCAAAGAAAACATCGACGGACTGGGCGACATTACCCTGATGGGCTTCTATACCCTTTTCGGAACCAAGAGCGACAGCGCTACGGTGTTCCACAAGTTCCAGCTCGGTGCCGGAGTAAAAGCCCCTACGGGAAAATACGACAGCGCCAATAACGGCAGTATCAATCCAAGCTTCCAGCTGGGTACTGGCAGCTGGGATTATACGCTCGCCTCGGAATATACGGTCAAAAAGAACAGCCTCGGACTAAACGCCACGGTCAACTATGTTTTCAAGACAGAGAACGAAAAGAACTACCAGTTCGGCAACCAGTTCAATTATGCCGCGACCCTGTTCTACAGCACAAAGATTGACAATCTGGACATCGTGCCCCAATTAGGACTGGCAGGAGAAAAATACGACGAGAACAAAGACCACGGCGAAGACGTGCCGCTGACCGCCGGAGACATCCTCTTCGGAAAGATGGGCGTCGAGCTAGGACTCCAGAAATTCTCCCTCGGCCTAAGCACCATGCTGCCCATAAACCAAAACCTTACCGGCGGAAGAGTCGAAGCCAACTACAGATGGTCGCTCAACCTCAACTATTCGCTCTAAGAAGAAATGTCCCGTCTAGCTGTCGGCGCTATTCTGTCGACAGCTATGCACGGGCTTTTTATTTTTGATTTTAGATTTTTGATTTTAGATTTTCCCTTCCAACTTCCAACTTCCAACTATCAACTATCAACTTTCAACTATCAACTCTCCCCTATCCACTACAAAAATAATTTTCCAACCTTTTCATAAGTGAATGAATATTCATTTATATTTGCACCATGAGAATCAGGGACGAGGAAAAGATAAAGCTAGTCAAGGAAAAAGCAATCGAACTTATCGTTACGCATGGCCTAGAAGGCTTTAGTATGAACAAGTTAGCCAAAGCCTGCAGCATATCCGTAGCTACGCTGTACATCTATTACAAAGACCGCGACGACCTCATCATTACGATTGCAGTTGAAGAAGGAAACAAAATGGGTACTGCCATGATTGCCGATTTTGATCCCGAAATGTCTTTAGAAGAAGGCCTGCGGAAACAATGGGAAAACCGCTGTAACTATTCCATCAACAATCCGATGATGTCGCTCTTTTTCGACCAGCTCCGCAGCTCTTCCTACCAGCAAGAATTCCTGGCTTCCTTTCTGAAGGAATTCAAGACCGTAGTAGGCAAGTTCATGCACAACATCATCCAAAGAGGAGAAATCGACAAAATGCCTTTTGAAGTCTATTGGTCCATCGCCTTTGCCCCGCTGTATAACCTTATCCGTTTTCACAACGAAGGAAAAAGCATGGGCGGCAGGCCTTTCAAGCTCACCGATGAAATTTTGTGGCAGACGTTTGATCTCGCATTAAAAGCCCTTAAGAAATAATACCGTTACTCGCCAAGAATCCATTACTAATCATCAATTCATCAAAAAATGAACGAACAACAATCCATGCCCTTTACAGGCTATCAAAAATTTGTAATCTTTATACTGGCCATAACGCAGTTTACGGTCATACTCGATTTTATGGTCATGTCGCCCCTAGGCGATATGCTGATGAAGTCCCTAGACCTAAAACCGTCTGCCTTTGGTGTTGCCGTATCGGCCTATGCCTTTAGTGCCGGACTCTCCGGACTGCTGACTGCTGGCTTTGCCGATAAGTTTGACCGAAAAAAACTGCTGCTTTTCTTCTACATCGGATTTATAGGAGGTACCATCTTTTGCGGTCTTGCAGAAAGCTATGCCGTATTGGTAGCCGCCCGTATCATTACCGGACTCTTCGGCGGGGTTATCGGCTCTATTTCTATGGCCATCATCACCGACCTGTTTGCCCTGCAGCAGCGCGGCCGCGTCATGGGATTCATCCAGATGGGCTTTGGCGCAAGCCAGGTTCTAGGCGTGCCTATCGGTATCTATATCGCAACGCTCTGGAAATGGGAAGCTCCATTTTGGATGGTAGCCATCCTTAGCGTATTTATTGCTATTGCCATAGCTATTTACCTGAAACCGCTTACAGCACATCTTGCGCTGCAGCATGACAGGTCTGCCTTCGCCCACTTGTGGCATACCGTTTCCAAGCGCGACTACCGTATCGCCTTTACGGCCACTGCCCTGCTTTCGATCGGAGGTTTTATGATGATGCCTTTCGGAAGTGCCTTTGCCGTCAACAACCTCGGCGTGAATTACAACCAGCTGACCATACTCCTTATGGTTTCCGGCGTCAGCTCTCTGGTCGTGATGCCGATAATCGGAAAGCTGAGCGACAAGGTCAACAAGTTTACCATATTCGCGGCAGCTTCTGTCTGGATGATGATTATCTGCGTGGTCTATACCAACCTAGGCGTCACGCCGCTGCTTATCGTCATGGCCTTGAATATCATGATGATGATTGGTATCATGAGCCGTATGATTCCCTCATCGGCATTGACCAGCGCCGTACCCGAAATGTCAGACCGTGGTGCGTTTATGAGCATCAACTCTTCCTTGCAGCAGATTGCAGGCGGTATTGCCGCAGCAGTCGCAGGGATGATTGTTACGCAGAAAAGTAAAGGCAGTCCGCTAGAGCATTACAATACTGTAGGTTATGTGATTGTCGTCATTTCGATCATCAGTATCATCTTGATGTGGCGTGTCTACAAGCTGACCATCAAAAAGCCGCATTATAGCAAAGTAGAGCCTGCTGCTGCAGAAATGAATGAGATGCTGTAAAGCGATATTCTAAATAATAAACTAAAAAAGCGAAAAGATAGTAGTTATCTTTTCGCCTTTCTTTTTCTCAAAACAGTGCATTATGATTTCTGCAAGAACTGGCGCAGTACATACTGCAAGATGCCTTCGTTCCTGTAATATTCGATTTCGATCTTAGAGTCCAATCGGGCAATAGCCTTAAACTGTATCTTCTCGCCGTTTTTTCGCAGCGCCGTAACATCTACCTCTTTTAAAGGCTTGATATCTTCCGCGATGCCCGTTATCGTAAACTGCTCGCTGCCAGTGAGTCCGAGGCTTTCTGCATTCTCTCCGTCCTTATACTGCAAAGGCAGCACGCCCATTCCCACTAAATTGCTTCTGTGGATTCTTTCATAGCTTTCGGCCAATACGGCTTTTACGCCCAACAGGAACGTTCCTTTTGCTGCCCAGTCTCTCGAAGAGCCGCTGCCGTATTCTTTTCCAGCCAATATCACTAAAGGTATCTTAGCTTCTCTATACTTCACCGAAGCATCGTATACGCTCATTTCTTCGCCCGTCGGCAAATATTTGGTATAGCCGCCTTCGCGATCTGCCAGCCTGTTTTTGATACGCACGTTGGCAAAAGTACCTCGAATCATTACCTCATCATGCCCACGACGGGAACCATAGGAGTTAAAATCGGCTTTTTCAACCCCTCGACTCAGCAGGTACTTTCCTGCTGCAGACAGCTCGCCATACGAACCCGCAGGCGAAATATGGTCGGTCGTGATACTGTCGCCTAAAGACAGCAGCACGTTGGCCTTCTCAATATCTCTTAAAGGCTGCGGATGCTCTGGCAGGTTCTTAAAGAAAGGAGCCTCTTTTATATAGGTCGACTGCTCGTCCCACACATATATTTTCTCATTAGGAACTTCCAGGTTCTGCCATATCGCGTTTCCTTCAAAAATAGTCCCGTAGCTGTTGGCAAACTGTTTCGGAGAAAGTACCGAGCTCATGATCGTATTGATCTCGTCATCGCTAGGCCAGATATCTTTTAAATAAACTGGCTGCTGGTTCGGGTCATAGCTGATCGGCTCGTTCAATAAGTCGATATCGACACGTCCCGCTATCGCATACGCAACAACCAGCATCGGCGACATCAGGAAGTTCATTTTAATCTGCGGATGTATTCTCGCTTCAAAATTTCGGTTCCCCGAAAGCACCGAAGCCATGACCAAGTCATGTTCGTCAATCGCCTTGGCAATATGCGCCGGAAGCGGTCCCGAGTTTCCGATACACGAAGTACAGCCGTATCCTACGATATGGAACTTCATCGACTGCAGGTCGTCCAATAAATCAGCCTTGATCAAATAATCGGTCACGACCTTAGAACCAGGCGCTAAAGAAGTCTTTACCCAAGGCTTCACATTCAGTCCGTGCTCTCTCGCCTTGCGCGCTACCAGCCCTGCACCGATCATCACATACGGATTGGACGTATTTGTGCAAGAGGTTATCGCCGCTATAACGACCGCTCCATCTGAAAGCATAAACTGCTCCTGCCCTACGGTGACGGTAACGATTTTCATCCCGTCTTCAATTTTTCCTTCAATTTTTGTATCCGGTACCATCGTTGTCTCTGTTTTCATAGGCAACGAGCTTCCTCCTTCCGCAAACCAGCGCGTCAGCTGTTCTTGAGGCTTGATGTATTTGCGTCCGAAAGACTGGTGCAGGACGTCGGCAAAGGTGGCCGGAAAGTTTTTGAGCAGTATCTTATCCTGAGGCCTTTTCGGACCTGAAACTGTCGGTTCTATCGTTGAAAGGTTTAATTCTAAAATATGTGTATAGGTAATCGACTCGTTGCCCGTACGCCATAACAGGTTGGCTTTGCAATAATCTTCTACCAGCTTTACTTGTTCTTCAGAACGGTTTGTCATGCGCATGTATTCCAGCGTCTTGTCATCTATAGGGAAATAGGTAACCGTACAGCCAAATTCAGGCGACATATTGCCTATGGTTGCCCTGTCGGGAACTGAAAGATTGTCCAGTCCCGGACCGAAAACTTCTACAAACTTTCCTACGACGCCGTACTTACGCAGCAATTCAGCAATAGTCAATACCATATCTGTTGCGGTGGAACCTAGCGGAATTTTCCCCGTCAGGCGCAGTCCTATCACTTCTGGCATGATAAAATAAATCGGCTGTCCTAAAATGGCGGCCTCGGCTTCTATTCCTCCGACACCCCAAGCAATAACACCTATCCCGTTGACCATCGGCGTATGGCTGTCGGTTCCCACCAGCGTATCCGGAAAGATCTCGCCGTTGCGCTCAATGACTCCTTTTGACAAATATTCAAGATTTACTTGATGGCAGATGCCCATGCCCGGAGGCACGACGCTGAAATTGCTAAACGACTGCTGTGCCCATTTTAAGAATTGGTAGCGTTCTTTGTTACGCTTGTATTCTTCATCCATGTTGCGTTCATAGGAATATTCCGTCCCAAAATAATCGACCTGTACCGAATGGTCAATAACCAAATCTACAGGAATCAGAGGATTTATCTCGTCTGGATTTTTCCCTTTTCGCGCTATCTCTGCCCTTAGCGAAGCAATATCTACAACCGCAGGAACGCCTGTAAAATCCTGCATCAGCACGCGGGCAGGCTTAAAAGGAATGTCTTTATCAGAAGCTTCTGGCTTCCAATTGAGCAGGGTTTCTATGTTTTCGCGCGTTATCGCGAAGTCATCAAAATTGCGAAGTGCATTCTCTAGTAGTATTCTTATAGAAAATGGCATCTTTTCGATATTGTATCCCTGCTTCTCCATTTCCGGCAAGCTGTAGTACGTAAAAGTGCCATTTTTTGTAGTTAGTAGTTTTTTGATCTGATAAATGTCGTTTGTCATAGTCCGCAAGTATTAGTTGATAGCAATGACATAAAGGTAAGGGTTATCAGCGAAATAGCAATAGCTTGATATGTTGATTTTTAAGTGGTACTAAACTCTTTCTTCTAACCGCCATATCAAGCTATTGCATTTTCATAGAAAATCTAAAAACCTCCTTGCAGTAGAGGCATAAAAGAAGTTTGTTCATTATCCTCCAGGACAGCTTCCATAAACCTCATCCGCGGATCCAGTACGACCTTAGCCGGTTTTTTAGCCACACGTACTTTTAGCTTGTTCTGTCCCCGTGGCAGGATAACGCGCTCTTTTTTTCCATCTTCAAGATAGATATCGATTTCTATAGGTTCATCAAAAACTAGGGTTGCTTTTTTGCCTTTTCCATCTTCCTTATACTTTTTGGCAATAACGGCTATTTCCAGCTCATATATTCCTTCGTTTGTCTTACGGTAAGACACTTTATCCAGCTGCAGGTCGTGGGTGATAATCTGCTTGAACAGCTCATCAATTTTAGGATGAAGGGTACTATCGCTCACCGCATACAATTCGTTTATCAAATCTAAAGATATAGGCGGCTGATTCGGATAGGCATATTTCTTAAGAAAGCTTCTAAGCGCTTTATTGATGTTTTCTTCCCCAAGAAGCAGTTCTAGTTGGTACATAACGACCATTCCCTTGTCATACGCCAAGAACGGCTTATAAGGATCGGCTTTATACAAAGGCTCTTCTCCTGCAAAAGCACGCTGTTCCATATAAATATCTTTATGTATCTGCACGCGCGATACTATGTTTTCATCGCCATACGCTTTTCTATAGAGCACCAACTCGGTATACATTGCCAGTGTTTCTGTTAGCAGCTTGCTTCCTTCCCTATAATCGGGGTCGATGGTCGCATTGCCCCACCACGTATGCGAAAGTTCATGGCTTACCTGCTCGTTTAATATGTCTTTTTCAGGATCCTGTCGGATATTATTCTGAAAACCAAACGATTCATTGATAAAGAAACCCGTAGGATACGCCGTAGCCGCAAAGCCTTTCACAAAAGAAGAAATCTCCACAAATCGGATCATGGCATACGGATACTTGCCAAAATGCTGCTCGCAGTATTCTAATGACTGCTTTGCATTTCGGATAATATGCTCGATATTATGCTCATGTCCGGGCTGATAATATACTTCAATCGCAATGTCTTGGTAGTTCGCCTTTTGTACGGCATAACGTGCCGAAGCAGCTGCAAAACGGAATGGTATAGGCAACGGAGTCTTGTATTGGAAATAATTACGTCCCTCTTTTTGCCACGTGGCTTTCAGATCACCGATACCGATAGCTGTCTGGTTTCCAGAAGTAGAAATCACGGCATCGAGATTGATATAGCCATACTCATAAGGCGTTTCCCTTTTCTCTTCCAAAGGCAATACCAATGAGGCTGCCGGCAGTTTTCTTTTGGTACGCTCTCTAGGGTCGTCTATCTCGTTATCGGCCATATAGCCGAATCGCGGGAAAAAGTTACTGATGCGGATAAACGAGCCGTTTTTTAGGATCGTATTAAACTGCTTGAACCCGTTAAACGAAGAACCTGAATAGGCAAAAGCGAATTTCATGCTGGCTGATTTGCCAGGCTGCAGCGGCTTTATTAATTTATACCAATAATGCCCGTATTCTTTATCGACAGACAGCAGCTTGGCATTCTCGATAGTAATACGGCCCCATTGCATATCCTTGTCAGCATACACCAAGACAGAGTCTATAGTTTGGTCGCCTTTATTAGCTAACACGTACGTCCCTGTGACAGCATAGCTGTTTTTTTCAGGAAAGAGATCGATGGAAGTCTTGACATCCGTTACCGTAGGCTGCAACAGCTCGCTGAATTTTTTATAGCGTTCCTCATACGCCTTCTTCCAATCATTGCGCTCTTCTTTCTTAGGAATTTCCGTCTCTTTCCAGATTATGCTTCCCGAAAATAATGCGCCCGCTAGGCAGCCCGCCAATAAGAGACCCTGCCCTATTTTTGACCTGCCTGATGGGACACCTTTCCTTCTGAATCGGACCGCTGCAAAAAGAACAATAGCCGAAATACACGACCAATAGAGCATTTTGATATGAAACGCGTCCATAAAAAGGTCAAATCCGTTCATTTCGCTATAATTCCCCTTAAAAGCATTGGCATATTGCAATAAAGGGTGCTTTAATCCAATAAGCCCTCCAAAAGAAGTATTGGTCAATAACAAAACCACAGAAGAAACCATCAAGCCGATATACCTGTTTTTACACAGCGTATGTATGCTAATGACCAAGGCAGCGCAGAGCGACAATGGCAGGCCAATCAGATAATACAAGGACAGATACAGTCCCAAGTCGATAGCTTCTGTACCAAATGCCAATTGGAATCCTATACCGACAAGACAGCTGCACAAAAGCAACAGCATCGGCACGAACGTAAGCGTAAGCCATTTTGAAAGCACGACTGCCATCTTAGGAACGGGACTGCTGTTTTCCAACGCATCAAAGCGCGCGCCTTGGCTTCTCCAGAAAATCTCGCTTGCATAAAACAATACGACTATCAGGCCGATCATGGGAAATAGCTTCAATATCTCGCTGACCATCAAGCCCGAAGTGGCAAAACGTTCTGGCAAGCGCCTTCCGGCATCGATGATACCAATGACTTCCATCCCGAAAAAGAAACACCAGCCAAGGACTATAATCCATATCGAAACACTTTTGATGATTGATTCCATATCAATCTTTACAAAACTAAGCCCAGCCTTCAGGCTATAGGCACCACCGCTATTCTTTGTTGGAACTGGCATGTATTCAAGGCCAAGAACAGTCTTATCTTCTTTAGCTTTCTTACCCGATTTTCTATCTTTCCCTATTACAAAGCTAAACTTGCGATAAGCAAAGACTACCAGCAGGCAAGACACCGCCATATAAGCCATACGATTGAACAAGAAATTTCCGGTTAGCGTTACCAACTGCGTATTGCGCTGTCCAGCTGTCCAATACTGTGTCTGCTCAAAAAAGGCCGACAGACCAAAGGGATCAACCTTTGCCATGACATCCATGCTTGCTGCCGATACGGGCGCCGCACTGGCCATAAGCGGCGAATTAGAAAACATTGCTATTCCCCAATAAAGGAAATAAATAAAGAGTCCGGAGATATAGATTGCCATCCTGTTTTTAGACAATACGCCTATGCTGCACAGTACGCCTGTACAAAACAAGATGTTGGGCACAGCAAGCACTAGAAATGGCTTTAGGTAGCTCCATACGTCAAGCACTGCCAATTCCTCATCATGAGAGCTGAACAGCTGGTGGCCGACAAGCAGTCCTGTCACGTACAGCGCAAATGTCAAACCCGCAATACCGAAAATGACAAGAAAGCGGCTGCTCAAGTAATACTTTTTCTGTATGGGCGTAGCATAAAGAATTAGGTCAAAATGTGCGTCTTTTTCCCGCATCAAGCTTTGCGCCGCCAGCAGCGCTACAGAAAAAATACACATCAGCGACATGATGCCGATGATATACATGATCACATAAGGCGAATTCTTATAGGTTTCCGGAAAAGGGAAATTAGCCGCGACAGAAGTAAACAAGCCGAATCCGAGAAAGAAAACGAGCAGTACCAAGAAGGATTTTTTCTTTGCGAAAAAGATCCAGTCAAAATGTAAAAGACCTGCAAACATATTATTTCGTATTAAAAAGTTGGGCGAAATACACGTCTTCAAGATCGGTATGTTTCATGGCAAAGCCGTGATGCGGGTTCTCTTTAGAAAGGATATGAATGTGCTGTCTTCCTGCATTCAACTGCGTAGCAATGACCTGAAACTGTTCCTGATATGCTGACAGCTCTTTCTTTTCTATAGCCTTGGTCCAAATGCACCCTTCCAGCTCGTCGATAAACGCTCCCGGATTGCCGTAGGCCAATACTTTTCCTTTGTTGATGATGGCCATCTGGGTACACAAATTACGTACGTCTTCTACTAGATGCGTAGAAAGGATCACGATGACCTGCTCGCCTATCTCGCTCAATAAATTATTGAACCGATTGCGTTCTTCCGGATCGAGTCCGGCCGTTGGCTCATCTACGATAATCAGCTGCGGATTGCCGAGCAGGGCCTGTGCCACGCCAAAACGCTGGCGCATTCCGCCCGAAAAAGAACTTACCGCCTTGTTGCGGTCTGCATAAAGATTCGTCTTTTCGAGAAGCGCATAAATCTGCTCCTTTCTTTCTTTTTTACCGCCAACACCTTTGAGCACCGCCAGATGCTCTAATAAATTATACGCGCTGATTTTGGGATAGACCCCGAAATCCTGCGGTAGGTAGCCCAGCTGCTGCTTGATAAAGGCAGGATCGGCCACCACATCGACCGAATTAAATACAATCGCACCGCTATCAGGCGCCTGCAAGCCAGCTATCGTTTTCATAAGAGTAGATTTGCCGGCACCGTTTGGACCCAGCAGCCCGAAAATGCCATTGCTGATTTCAAGCGAAATGTCTTGCATGGCCTGTACGCCGTTGTCGTACTTTTTGCTCAAGTTTTTGATTTGTAAACTGTTCATTTTTTTGATTTTTGATTGATTATTTTAGACAATAAGATTCCTGCACCCTCTTAGGGGCGTTTTTTTTTATACGCTACATGGTTATTGATGGTTATTCTTCTCTGTACTCCAAAATATCACCCGGCTGGCAATCCAATGCCTTACAGATGGCTTCCAAAGATTCAAAACGGATACCTTTTGCCTTGCCTGTTTTTAGAATCGACAGATTGGCGGGAGTTATTTCCAATATCTCGGCCAATTCCTTGCTTTGCATTTTCCGCTTAGCGAGCATTACATCAATGTTTATAATAATCGGCATGGTTATATGTATAAGTCTTGTTCGGTTTGAAGATTGAGCCCCTGCTTGAATATTACCGCCATGAAATAAGCAAATACCCCAAGCACAAAATGCAATGCCGACAGGCTAACGAGTATTTCGACCTCATAAGAATAAGCAATATGCCCTATCAAAAAAGGCAACGGCACGATAAAGTTGAGCAGGTAAAAGATGCTCAGCCTTCTTACTCCCTGTTGGGTAAACAATTTCTTTCCGCGGAACGTCTTGAAAATATTGCCCAGCAACCAGAAGAAAATGCCATACAACGCTATAAAAGCTATCATTTCAAAAATGTAATAAAACTCATAGGTGTCACCTATCAAAAAACGCGTATCGGTAAAGGGATAGGTGATGACAAACCGCTTCCCATCTTCTATGGGCTGCAGAGAATCAGTACGAAATAGAAAGCAAATAATACAATATGCCGCCGTTGCCAGATACGGCAGCGCCAGCACTCTTGAAAAGTAAAACAGACAAGTAGCAATAAGACGGACTCTTTTCATTTCTTAAATATTTTATGCAAATATATAATTAATTATCGTTTTACGATAATTAATCAATAAAAAATACATCAAACAGTATTTAATACGACATTCAGTACAAGCGAATTGTCAGTTCCTGAAGGAAGGCAGAAGCACCAGAGAGCAAAAAATCAAAAGCCCTAAACTTTTTACTATAATTCTGATATCTTCCTATATATTTGCTCTTCGTATAAAAGAACCTATCCTATTTCAAGATCCTTACGATGAGACAAGCGCTACTCCTATTCTTCTTTATAGCTACAAGCTATTGCAATGCCCAAGACCTTCTTGCCAAAAAAGGAACGATTACATTGGCGACAAACGAAAAAATAAGCTTTGAAAGGCTAGAACTTGCCGATGGGCACTTTAAGTATTTTGAACCGACAACAGGTGAAGACAAAAAAATAGCAATCAGCACAGTCAAGGTAATTGATGATGAAAACCATAAGCGCGTTTTTACCAACAGGAACATCATCATTTCAACCGAATTTTCGCAAGGAATGGTTATAGAGAAAACAAAAGCAGATACCATTGCTAGTGCCAAGAAGCCTGCTCCAAAAAAAGAAGATGCTAAGGTCGCAGCAAATGGATGTCCGAATGGAATCTATTACACCAAAGAAGATTTTATAAACAAAGTACCAAATTCTACAACAGTAGTAATTCCTAAAGGCCTGGTTGGCTTCACAAAAGAAGAAATTGTAGATGATATTCCAGCAGAGTGTTATTTTTATTTGAAAAATGAAGACAAAAAGCTTAAGAGAGTATTTGCCGTTTGCTACAAAGGACATATCTATTTCCAGACGCAGGCCATATTAGACAACAGAAACAAAACCGACAGGGCGCAAACCAATCATTTTCCAAATGGCTTTGCCAAAGTCATAGCCATGGGAGAAAATTACTATTACACCGAAGTCAGCCTTGCTAATAAATGGGCACAAGGTTTTGCTTATGGTTCTGGCGGAGCTGTAGGCGGTGCAATCGGCAGTTCCTTAGGCAATCATAAAGGTATTGTATGGGATGTTAAAAATAAAGAGTTTAATATCTTCAAAAATTGCAATGACTATAATGATTTTATAAAAGTACTTTATCCTGAAGGCGTTCAAGAATGCAAAAACCATCAGCCTGATATCGTTAAGGTGAGAGAAGCTATTGAAAAAATAAAATAACTGGATTTTATTCACTTTGCCTCTTTTTTTCAATGCCCTCGTTCATATCAATAACGCCTCTATAAACGGCCTATAGTCAAAAATCCTAATGCAAATACCACCCTCGCCCTCTCTGCAGCATATCGTAAGGCATTATCTGATTCTTTCAAATGATGCAGTTTCAGCCACCGATTTTAGGATTTTTTCGGATGGAAGCCCCGGAATCGTGTTTCATCGAAAAGCTCCTTTTAAAGAGAAAAACGAGACAGAAGACAACTTTAGCTTACAGCCCCACTGCTTTGTATATGGACAGATCACGCGATTCAATACCCTCTCGGCTACAGGAGAAATCGATATGCTTGTGGTAGTACTGCAGCCTACGGCACTATTCAAGCTATTTACAGTACCCGCTTTTGAAATAAATGACAAGACGCTGCCTTTTACAGAATTGGCAGGTCATTCCGGCCGCCTTCTTATAGAAAAGATCCAAAGCCTTTCTGAAAATGCATCGGCCATAGCCGCAATTGAAAACTTCTTGCTGGGCCAGCTCCTTAAAAACTCCTATAATGACAGCCTGGTATCCGTGGCCGTACAGCAGATTCACATATACAAAGGAAAGAACAGCCTGGCAGAAATGCTAAAAGGAATTCCGGCTACCGAAAGGCAGCTCGAACGAAAATTCAGCGAACACATTGGCTTGAGTCCTAAAAAATTTGCAGACATCGTCAGGTTCCAGCACTCCCTGAAAAGCCTGAAGCAGATTTCTCCAGATGCAAACCTTACAGAAGTAAGTTATGCCTGCGGTTATTACGACCAGCCGCACTTGAATAATTGCTTTAAAAAATTCACGGGCCTCACTCCTGTCCAATACCAAGCAAACAACAACCTGCTGGCCGTCAATTTTCTGTTACTGACCTAAGCGATTTTGTCGGTTTTCTCCAATTTTTGAGCTTGCTTTCTTTTCATCTTCGCAGTACTAATCCAGTACGATACATACGATGAGAAATTTAAAAATCGCTACCGCCCAATTTGAAAACAAAAGCGGCGATAAGGCCTATAATCTGAAAGTAATCGAAAAGCTGTCACGAGAAGCAGCCGCAGCAGGAGCCGATGTCATTAATTTTCACGAATGCGCTATTACAGGATATACTTTTGCTAGAAACCTCAACAAAAAAGAACTGACAGAACTGGCAGAATATATTCCCAACGGGCCGAGCATAAAAGCATTAATAGCTATTGCAGCAAAACACCAAATAACCATTTTAGCAGGACTATTTGAAAAAGACTCCGAAGGAAACCTTTATAAAGCCCATGTGTGCGTAGACCAGACAGGAGTATTGGCAAAGCACAGAAAACTCCACCCGTTTATTAATCCGCTTATTTTGCCCGGTACCAACTATACTGTTTTTGACCTCCATGGATGGAAATGCGGCATCCTGATATGCTATGATAACAATATCATAGAGAATGTCCGTGCAACAACCTTGCTAGGCGCCCAAATCATATTTATGCCGCATGTTACCATGTGCACGCCATCCACAAGGCCGGGTGCTGGATTTGTCGACCCCAAGCTTTGGGCTGATAAAGATAGAAATGCAATAGAATTGCGCCAAGAATTCGATGGACCAAAGGGCAGGCAATGGCTCATGAAATGGCTGCCCGCCAGAGCTTATGACAATGCCGTGTATGTCGTTTTCTCTAACCCGATAGGCATGGACGACAATCAGCTGAAAAATGGATGTTCGATGCTCATTGACCCTTATGGCGATATTATTGCTGAATGCAGGGAACTTGCAGATGCCATTGCGGTAGCCGAGATAGACGCCACAAAACTCACTAGTGCCGGAGGAAGTCGATACATGGCGGCAAGAAAGCCGGAACTATACGGCGAAATCATAAACAAATCCCATGAAAGTATCCAAAAAGTAATCTGGCTGGAGTCTGAATAAATAATATCTTTGTTATCCTAATGCTTCAATCATACTTCTATGCAGCACCCTTATCTACTCCATTTATCAAGCGACCCTGTATTTAATGAAGTACTGCAAGACGCGGTGCCGCGGGAACTGAAAAAGAACACCAACCTGACACTGTTCCTATATACTTCTATCATCAACCAGCAGCTATCCGCCAAGGTTGGCGATGTCATCTTTAACCGCTTTCTGGCGCTATACGATGGAAATGAGCCTACTTCACAGCAAGTACTCGATACTCCTTTTGAAACCCTAAAGGCCATTGGCCTCTCAAAATCCAAAACAGACTATATAAAGAATGTAGCTCAGTTTGATGTCGACCATGGCCTGCAGTATGAAAAGCTCCACGAGATGACCGACGACGAAGTAAGCCGTCTGGTTACTTCCATCAAGGGTATCGGAATATGGTCGGCCCAGAATCTGCTTATGTTTGGGCTGGGACGAGAAGATGTCTTTTCTGCCGACGACCTCATCATCCAAAATACGATGGCTGCCTTATTTGGACTGGACAAAAGCGACAAGAAAAAGTTTAAAGAAGATATGCATAAGCTATCGGCCCAATGGAGCCCGTAGCGCACCTATGCCTGCCTGCACCTGTGGCAATGGAATTCTAAAAAATAACAGCCTTTTTACTACCCTAAAAAAAGGTCCCATTTTCATGGGACCCCATTGCTTGCATAATTTAAGTAACTAATTCAAATCCAGTATAATTGAAAACAATTATAAGTTCAAGCAATATGCTGATATCTAATTACTTAATAATAATCGTTTACAAATATAGAAATTAGAAATAAATCAGTAGTATAAAAGACAGCCACTTTGACGAGTTTTGTATACAAATCGTCGAAAAATAGCCTAATAACCTGATATAGTCCCCCTTTTTATTTCTTTTCAGACAGTTCCTTGATCTTGCCCAATGCGATCGGCCATGTGGTATTGAAAAAATCTTCATACTCTTCGGTCACGTCCATATCCACCATAAGCTGGGTCCTGCCATTGGCTTCTTTCAAGGTATAATTTTCTAGCGAGCCGGCCCATTCGCCGCTTTTCTCGTTTTCGGTGTGCTCGATGCCACCCATTACCACGCCTAAATGTTCGATAGACATGTATTCGTTCGGAATGTTCTTGGCTATCTTTGCCACCATTCCCTCATCATCAGCATTCAAGAAAAGTACCTTGCTGCCTTCTTTCCAGTCGGTTTCAGCTCTAGATCCCTCGCCAAAAGGCGCTGTCCATAACGGATACGTTTCTTTTCCCCACAGGACGTCCCACACTTTTTCGCGCGGCGCGTCCAGCTCTATTGTAAATTCTTGTTTTTTCATGATTTTTTATTTAGCAATTAGTGCGGCGCGATTCTCGACCCGCTTAGTACAAAGTTGGCTTCTTTTTAGCAATAGTAGCAGGGCAAAATGCGACATTATGGAGGGTCATTTCGGCAAAATCGCTTCGAATCTCGTTGGGGTTTCGTTCGGGTCTTGTTCGGGAATTTTTTTCAAAAAAGGACCTTTTTCCGAACCTTCTCAGAATGAGACTGCAACATAACCCCTACAAAGCTTTTTTCTTTCTGGTCCTGATTTTTTTTAAAAGCCCATGCAACCATTTTCAAACGGCATTCGTCTATGCTAATAGAAGTCGGTTTTTAGCCGGCAGCCATAACACTAACAAACATTAAAACTAAAAAAATGAAACGTATTTTATTATTCGCATTGCTACTACCAGCACTAAATTTTGCACAAGAGAAACAAGAAGCTAACGAAGAAACTGCAATAGTAGGTCCAAAACTGACGCTTTCTGCCAATTTCAACTATTCTGACCCGATGCAATACGGCTTGAGCCTTGAGTATAAAAAGAAGCATAAAGAGGGCGAAAGAAATTCATCACACTTACTGAACATTTCTGCCGCAAGCTTAAATTATGACAACGATGTTGTTGATATCGACGGAAATGGCTTCGTGATCGAATTGGGAAGCAGGACGTATGTTGAAAAAGGAAAATGGGATGGGTTTTATGCAGAGAACTTTATTTCCTACGGTAATGTGAAATTCGATGAGGATGTTGCCGGACTTGGAAATTTTGACGGAACCTATTCGTATTGGAGCATCATCAACCCAAATGTCGGCTACAAATTCATGATCGGCAAAAACTTCAGCATCGATCCTTCTATCGGGGCTAACTGGAAATGGGAAGTAAAAGGAAAAGGCGATGTTGACAATAAAAACATAGACAACTTTGTCTTTAGAGCAGGAATCAAGATTGGATACAGCTTCTAAAAGCTGTTTCCTGAGGCAAGGCTGAAAATACAGAAGATTTTCTGTATTTTTGGCGGCTGCCGATTCCCTATCCAGGCCCTAAACAAACGGTAATAGCAAATACTATCCTACATGAAAAAAACTACATTCCTTCTTTTTATACTTTGTCTTGTAACCTTGACCAGCTGCAGAATAACAAAAACAATCACCATGATCAATGCAAAAGCCATGGCGACTGAGACCGAAACAGAATTTATCAAGAACAAGATCAGCTCTATTTCTTTCCTGGAATTGTCTGAAGATCAAGAAGTGGCTGCCATAAGCATCTGGAAAGAAGAAAAAACACAGCTAGGAAGAATCAATTTGGGAAAAAACTCAGAAATCGCGCCGATTATCTTTAAATCGGAAAATAATTTCAGGAGCATCTTGACGCCGGAGCAATTAAAGACCTACAAAGGATTCCGCGACGATTCTACAATACTGAAATACTTCATGAGCGACCGCTCTATGAAAGAAATCAAGAGAATTTACGAAATAGACGAGGAAATATTATAAAACGATTATCGCGCTAGCAATCGTTCCAGCTCCCTCCTGTAGGTAATGCCTACGGGAATTCTCTGGCTGCTGACGACGAGCGTATCGCGCTCATTCGCTTCAATCTTGTCGATTGCCACGATATACGACTTATGCACGCGGAGGAACTGTTCTGCCGGCAGGCTGGCTTCCAATTCATTGGTCGTCATTGAGGCCAGATAGGTCCTACCTGTGGTAAAAATCTTGACATAATTGCCGTAGCTCTGCGCAAAAAGGATTTTCCTCACATCGAGGTCGATTACCGCTCCATCGGCTTTTATGCTGATAAAAAGGTTCGAGGCAATCACTTTCCGATCTGCTTGGGTAGCTAAAAATCGCTCTATAGACTTTAGGAAACGCGGGAAATAGATCGGCTTGAGCAGGTAATCAATTACGCCATAATCATAACTTTCGAGCGCAAATTCAGAATAGGCTGTCGTAAGGATGGTCTTGGGCTGCGACGGAAGGATCTTTAAGAGTTCCAGCCCTGTGATTTCGGGCATGTCGATATCAAGGAACATGAGGTCTACCGGATTTTCACGCAAGTAGTTCATTACCTCTATGCCATTATAGCATTGGTGCACGAGTTCCAGCTCCGGATTCTGCCGGATATAGTTGATAAGCACGTAATGTGCTGCCGGCTCGTCGTCTACGATGATGCATTTTTTCGGATCTTTCATGATTCGCCTACCTTTTTTAGCGGCAATGCCAAGTTAACAGTATAGACCGTATCGGTATTCTTGATGTCTAGCGTATAGTCGCTGCCATAGATGATTTTCAAACGCTCTGTCGTATTCTGGATGCCTATCCTGGTAGAAACAACGTTGATTTTCTTCTCGGGTATGGAATTGACAATCTGTAAGTGTAGCTTTCCTTTTTCTACCGTAATCGAAATGTGCACGTAGCAATTTTCGATAGCGCAGGTGCCATGCTTGAAGGCATTTTCTACAAAAGCGATGAGCAGCATCGGAGAAATCTTATACGCATTCTCATTATCGATCTTGCTGTCATACGTAATCTCGCAGCGGTAGCCCACGCGCTCTTTTTCTAATTGGATGTAGCTGTTGATAAACGACAGTTCTTCTTCTAGCGATACGCACTGCTTTGCATTGCTTTCGAGCTGGTAGCGCATCAGCTGCGATACTTTCATAATCAGGTCAGGGGTTCTTTCAGGAAACTCAAGGCTGATTCCGTATAGCGTATTAAAAGTATTGAACAAGAAATGTGGATTCAGCTGGCTCTTGAGCGAATTGAGCTGCATCTGGTTGAGCAGCAAGGCTTCTTCTCGCTTTCTTTTTTCTTCTCGGTAAAACTTAAGGAACATAACCGGCCCCAAAATACAGATCAGCGTGCCGATTACCGTAGCCAGCTGGTACTGGTAGCTTTTTTGATGCGAAAACTCATACAGCGAAGAAGCTTTGGTAATCCAGACCGACGATATTTCATAAACGACAACTGAAAAAAGCAACGCCAAAAGTATCGTAAGCACCAGATATAAAAATCCTTTGTGCTGCTTGACTAATATGGGCAATAGGAAGAAACGGTTGGTCTGCGCATGCAGATAAAGCATCAGGTAATAGCCTATTCCCGACGAGACAGCAATCGCCGAATTAAACAAAATCCAATCGTTCTTTAAAGAAAACAAAGAGAACGAAAACAGCAATATTGCAACCTCTTGCCACCATTTATTGTCTAGTACATTATCGACTTTCCATTTCATTTTTTGCAATTAAGGCTACAAATTAACGATTTATTATTAATTTTTTGCTGATTTTAATGACCAATTGAATTCGTCATTTTTTTAGGCGAATTGGTCATTTAATGAAGCCTTCGCTCCTACGCCTGCTGTAAATTTGCGCTTTCAAACTTATATCAGGCTTAACAAATGACTACAAAAAAAATAAGTCTTTTTCTTTTATCCCTCTTCTTTTTCCAAGGGTTTTCCCAGACTCTTTCGCTCAAAGAGGCGGTAGAAACTGGAATGGCGAATTACGGAACCCTAAAGGCCAAAAGCAAATATGCCGAAGCCTCTAAGGAAACAGTAAAACAGGCACGCAGAGAATACCTGCCCAACCTTAACCTTGCCGCACAGCAGGACTATGGTACCGTAAACGGACAGAACGGACCGCTGTACGGTTTTGGCGGACTTGGCGTGGCTTCATCGGGATTGCCGCTTCCTGAACAAAACTGGAATGCTGCTTTCGGCGCCCTTTATCTGGTCAACATGAACTGGGATTTCTTTTCTTTCGGAAAGGCAAGGCAGCGCATCAACTTGGCAAAAGCCGATGCCGAACGTTTTGACAAGGATCTAGAACAAGAGAAATTTCAGCAGAAAATCAAGATTGCCGCGGCCTACCTCAACCTGCTTGCCAGCCAAAGACTGCTGATCTCACAGGAGAAAAATCTTGATCGTGCAGTTGTGTTCCAGAGGATTGCTGCCGCCAGAGTCAAAAACGGATTATTGCCGGGAGTCGATTCGACCTTGGCTTCTGCAGAGGTTTCACGCGCTAAAATCCAGCTGAACCAAGGCAAGGATCAGGTCAAGGAACAAAACAACAAGCTGGTGGCACTCATGGGAGTGGATATCAAAGATTTTGTTTTGGACAGCACTTTCGTGAAGGAAATCCCGAAATCAATCTTGCGCCTTGAGACAGCAAACGACACGCTGAACCCGATACTGCAATACTATAAAAGCAGGATCGATTATAGCAAGCAGCAGGCAAAGCTTTTCAGGAGAGAATATTATCCTACCTTCAGCCTATTCGGCGTCTACCAGACACGAGCATCAGGCTTTAACTCCGATTACGCCGTAGACCAGAATTCGTATACCCGAAATTATTTTGACGGCGTAAGCCCTAACCGCCAGAACTACCTGCTTGGCGTAGGCGTAAGCTGGAACTTGACTACTATTGCCCGATCGAGCAAAAAGGCCAGCGCCCAAAAGCTTATTTCTGAAGCACTGCAAGAAGAATACAATGTCATCGACCAGCAGCTCAAGACCCAATCAGATGCGGCGGATGCCAAGATCAAATATGCAATGGACAATTATATAGAAGCTCCGAAACAAGTACAGGCAGCCGCTCAGGCTTATCTCCAAAAGACGACCTTATATAAAAACGGCCTGACCAATCTGGTAGATGTAACGCAGACGCTGTATACCCTGAACCGTGCCGAAATCGACCGAGATATCATCTATACCAATGTGTGGCAGTCGCTTTTGATGAAAGCAGCCGCTACAGGAGATTTTGAATTATTTATTAATGAATTTTAATTTTTACGACTAATGAATTTAATACGTTTTGCACTTCGCAAACCTATCTCCATATTGGTGCTCGTGGCCGGACTATTCTTCTTCGGAATCGGTGCTGTCCGCGACGTTAAGGTAGATATCTTGCCAAAGATGAACCTGCCCGTAATCTATCTGGCACACCCATTCGGAGGGTATACGCCCAACCAGATGGAGTCTTATTTTGCCAAAAACTATGTCAACGTCATGCTTTTCGCCAATGGTGTGAAGTCGATCGAGACCAAAAACACACAAGGCCTTACGCTGATGAAAGTGACTTATTATGAAGACACGAACATGGCACAGGCTGCAGCCGAATTGAGTGCGCTATCCAACAGGATACAAGCCGCCTTCCCCCCAGGCTCGCAGCCGCCGTTCATCATCCGTTTTGACGCCTCGTCGCTTCCTGTGGGACAATTGGTCTTGAGCAGCAAGACGCGTTCTAATAATGAGCTTCAGGATTTGGCCAATGTCTACGTTCGTGCTTCGTTTACGTCTATCCCTGGACTTTTGTCGCCTCCGCCTTTTGGGGGAAGCCCTAGAACTGTGGAGGTGAATGTGGATCCTGACCTGCTTCGTTCGCACAACCTTACGCCCGACCAGATTGTAGATGCCATCCGTATCAACAACCAGACGGCACCTTCTGGAAACGTTAGAATCGGCGACCAGAATTATATTACTCCTACCAACAATACGATTAAAGAAATCAAGGATTTCGAAAAGATTCCGCTGTTCAAAGGCGGCGTACAGAACTTATACTTAGGCGATGTTGCGACCGTAAAAGATGGTGCAGATATCACGTCTGGGTATGCCTTGGTAAATGGCAAGCGTTCGGTGTATGTGAGTATTGCCAAAGCGGGCGATGCTTCGACTTGGGATGTAGTACAGAACCTAAAGAAAGAGCTTCCAAAAATACAAAGCACGCTTCCGGAAGATGTGAAATTATCCTATGAATTTGACCAGTCGGTGTATGTAATCAACTCCGTAAAAAGCTTGATTACTGAAGGGATTATCGGGGCAGTACTGACCGGATTGATGGTATTGCTGTTCTTAGGCGACCGAAGAGCAGCCTTGATCGTTATCCTTACCATTCCTATTTCTATTATTTCGGGTGTCATGTTCCTTAAATTATTCGGGCAGACCATCAACCTGATGTCGCTGAGCGGCCTGGCATTGGCTATCGGTATTCTTGTAGACGAAAGTACGGTAACCATCGAAAACATCCACCAGCATCTCGATATGGGAAAACCCAAGGCCTTGGCCATCTGGGATGCCTGTAAGGAAATCGCCTTGCCTAAACTGCTGATCCTGTTATGTATCTTGGCCGTTTTTGCTCCGGCCTTTACTATGAAAGGCATACCGGGCGCCTTGTTCTTGCCGCTGGCATTGGCAATCGGGTTTTCTATGATTATTTCTTTCTTGCTTTCACAGACATTTGTTCCGGTAATGGCCAACTGGCTGATGAAAAGCCACCCTAAAAAAGAGCACGGTCCTAGCATCACAGACGATGAGGCTGAATTTATCGCTTCTGGACTTACGGCCGAATCAGAAGCAGACACATTCAATCAGAAAAAAGTACTGGTCGAAAGAGACGATTTTAATAACGACGGCAAAGTCAGCCGTTTTGAAAGATTCAGAAACCGATTCATGCGAATGCTGGAACGATTGTTCCCGCTGCGAAAGCCGATTACCTTCTTATACCTTTTCGGAATTACAGGATTGGCCGTCTTGTTATTAAACGTTATCGGTCAGGATGTATTCCCTAAAGTCAATTCAAGTCAGTTCCAGATGAGGCTTCGCGCTGCAGACGGAACGCGTCTGGAACGTACCGAAGAAAAAGCCTTATTGGTCTTGAAAGAACTAGAAAACATGATCGGAAAAGAGCATATCGCTATTTCTTCTATCTATGTCGGGCAGCACCCTTCCCTATTCTCCGTTTCGCCAATCTACTTGTTTATGGGCGGACCGCACGAGGCTGTCTTCCAGATCGGATTGAAAGATTATCATGCAGATATGGACGTATTTAAGGATGATTTCCGCAAAAGGGTAAAAAAGATACTTCCCGACGTAAAAGTTTCGTTTGAGCCTATCGAATTGACCGACAAGGTATTGAGCCAAGGTTCTCCAACTCCGATAGAGATTCGAATTGCCGGAAAAAACAAAAAACTGAACGAAGAATACGCCAACAAGCTAATTGCCAAGCTCAACAAGATTGATTATTTCAGGGACGTGCAGATTGCACAGCCGATCAAATATCCTTCACTGGACATCAATATCGACAGGACGCGTGCCGCACAGCTTGGCGTTGACATGAGCGAGGTTTCGCGTTCGCTGATTGCTTCTACGTCTTCTTCTCGATATACAGAAAAGAATACTTGGATTGATGAAAAAGCGGGATTGTCATATAATGTACAGGTACAGGTACCATTAAATAAGATGAAGAGTATCAGCGATATGGGAGAGATTCCATTATTAAAAAATGCTACACGACCTGTATTGAGCGATGTGGCAACCATCACGCCATCGCATACTTATGGAGAGAACGACAACTTGGGTGCCATGCCCTACATTTCCATCACGGGAAATATAGACCATACCGACTTGGGAACGGCTTCAAAAGACGTAAAAACCACCATTGCTTCATTAGGCGAACTGCCAAGAGGACTATTTATCGAGCCTATCGGATTGAGCAAAGTCTTGGACGAAACCATGAACAGCCTGCAAACAGGATTATTGGTTGCCGTCGTGGTTATCTTCCTGATGCTTTCTGCCAATTTCCAATCGTTTAAGATATCGTTGGTTATCCTGACAACGGTTCCTGCCGTAGTACTCGGTTCCTTGCTGCTATTGCTGCTTACGGGCTCTACGCTTAACCTCCAGTCGTATATGGGAATCATCATGTCGGTCGGGGTATCTATTGCGAATGCCGTCCTGCTGGTCACGAATGCCGAACAGCTCCGGAAACATAACGGCAATGCGCTGCAATCGGCACGAGAGGCGGCTTCGTTAAGGCTTCGTCCGATTATCATGACCAGCGTTGCGATGATTGCGGGGATGCTGCCGATGGCGATAGGCCACGGCGAAGGCGGCGACCAAGTTTCTCCATTAGGAAGAGCAGTTATTGGAGGCTTATTATTCTCTACTTTTACAGTATTGATTATCTTGCCGCTGATTTTCGCCTGGGCACAGGGCAAGACCTCAACGCAGTCGGTATCACTTGATCCAGAAGACAAAGAAAGCAAACATTATATATCATCTTTACACCCACAAAATGAAAAATAATTTATACAGAACATCGGCCTTGGTAGTGCTTATGGCTACGCTGAACAGCTGTAACATTTCAGAAAAGGCAGAAGCGGCTCCGGCCGAAGAAACGGCTCCAGCAATTGAAACTTTTCAAGTCAGTAAAGAAAAGCTGTCTACAGAGTTACGTATTCCGGCTGAGCTTACGGGATTCCAGCAGGTAGACATCTATGCGAAAGTGAGCAGTTTTGTAAAAGAACTGAAAGCCGATATCGGAACCCAAGTAAAAAAAGGACAGCTGCTGATGGTGCTTGAGGCGCCGGAAATCAGCTCGCAGCTTGCGGCCTCAGAATCGAGATTGCGTTCACAGGAAGCTGTTTATATGGCCAGCAACAGCACCTATAAAAGACTTTTGGAAACCAGCAAGGTAGAAGGAACAATTTCTAAAAACGACCTAGAGCAGGCCGATGCTAGAAAAAACTCGGACTATGCTCAACTGCAGGCAGCCAAGGCTTCGTATAAGGAAATCCAAAACATCCAAGGCTATCTGCAGATACGCGCTCCTTTTGACGGAGTGGTTGCTGCGCGAAATGTCAACCTTGGAGCCTATGTAGGTCCGGCCGGAAAAGGTTCGGAACTGCCTTTGTTTACCATTCAAGAACAAAACAAATTGCGCTTGTCTGTCTATGTTCCGGAACTTTACACAGGCTATTTAAAGAACGGAGATGAGATCAGCTTTAACGTCAAATCTATGCCAGGACAAACTTTTAAAGCCAAAGTAGCTAGAATGTCAGGTGCTTTAGACAGCCGCTTGCGTTCGGAACGTGTCGAAATGGACGTGATCAATACGACCAAAAAATTATTGCCGGGCATGGTTGCGGAAGTACTCTTGCCGTTGAAAGCGCAAGACAGCAACTATGTGGTGCCAAAAACAGCCTTGGTCACTTCTAGCGAAGGTACTTTTGTATTGCAGGTCGAAAACAATAAGACCGTCAGAAAACAAGTCCAAAAAGGCCGCGAGGTAGAAGACCGCGTGGAAATCTTTGGCGAGATTCCTGAGAATGCGCAATTGGTCAAAATGGCTTCTGAAGAAATCAAAGACGGCACCCCTGTAAAGTAACTTTCCCCTCTATATATCCACTTAAGGCTTTCGGAATTTTTTCTGGAAGCCTTTTTTATTGGTCTGCCTTTTCGTTTTCTTACAATTTTAGGTCTCTGCGTATGCTGAAATTTGCCCTATACAAATCAAAAAAAGATACAGATTATGAAACATTCAGATGCACCAAAGATTCTTATTACAGGAGCCACAGGAACTATCGGTTCTGAACTGGCAAGACAACTCTCTGAAAAAGGCATCCCTTTCCGTGCAATGGTTCGTTCCTTCGAAAACACAGAAAGCCTTGCTTCATTAGAAGGCGCAGAAATCGTGTTGGGCGACTTTACTAATGCAGCCAGTCTTTCCAATGCGCTTGTCGGGATCGAAAAAGCCTTCTTGCTCACTAATTCTTCTGAAACCGCACAACAGCTGCAGCAAAACTTTGTCGCGGTCGCCCAGCGTTCTGGCGTAAAGCAGATTGTCAAGCTTTCGCAATTACATGCGTCGGCAGATTCTCCGGTACGTTTTTTACGCTACCATGCAGCAGTTGAAGCGCAGATAAAAGAATCAGGCATGGAGTATACCTTCCTGCGCCCTAACCTTTTCATGCAGGGACTGCTTGGCTTTAAGGATATTATCAAACAGCAAAATGCGTTTTTTGCTGCTATAGGCGATGCTAAAATCAGCTTGGTCGATATCCGCGATATTGCTTCTATAGCTGCTGAAGCATTGACAGCGGCCGGACATGAAAACAAAGTATATAATATTACAGGACCGGAAGCCTTGACGCACACGGAACTGGCGGCCCTATTTTCTGAAGTATTGGACAAGACGATACAATTTATAGATATAGCGCCAGAAGAGATGAAAGCGGCACTGCTTTCTGTCGGCTTCCCTTTGTGGCAGGCGGACGGGCTTATCGAAGACTATGCGCATTATTCAAGAAACGAGGCTTCTGAAGTGTATGCTACCGTTGAAGACATACTTGGAAAACCGGCACGCCAATTCAAGAATTTTGTAGAGGATTTTGCCGAAGATTTTTCTTAATGGGTAGTACTTTGAAAACGGAGGATATTTCTTAAATTCGTAATCGTTCGCCCATATCCAATTCCTAAGCTATGTCTGATCTTTTTAAAAAGTATATCATCGAGACCCAATGCGGCACCGAAAGCCAGTATGAGGCAGTAGAGCATCTCGTCTATCCTATAGCAATCAAGAAAGGAGAAATGCTGCTGCAAAAAGATGAAATCTGCGACAAGGCTTATTTTGTAGGCAAAGGCATCCTGCGTTCTTATACTGTTGATGAGGCAGGGAAAGAACATACGATACAGTTTGCTCCTGAAAATTGGATTATTGCCGACCGAAGCAGCTTTTATTTCAACGAGCCTTCGGAGATGTATATTGATGCCTTAGAAAATACAGAAGCAATTTATGTGAAAAAGGAGTTTTTCGATAAGGCCGAAAAAATCTTCGAGAATTTTGCCAAAGTCAATACGCTGGCGCTCCATAATAATATCCGGCACATGGAAAAAAGGATCAATTATCTGTTAAGCGCTTCCGCAGAAAAAAGGTACCTGAAATTTATCGAGACCTACCGTGATTTGTCCTTACGAGTTCCGCAACAGCTTATTGCTTCCTATCTTGGAATTACTCCAGAGGGTCTAAGCAGGGTGCGAAAGGAACTCGCCAACAAGAACTTCAACAGGGATTAGCACCCGACAATTTACTGACATTTCTTTGTAGCTGCATTTCTTAACCTAGGTCAAGTGCCATGAGTTTTATACTGCGTAATTTTACGGTATCAAAAAAAGTAAAATCATGGACTATACAATCACAAATAATGAAAGCCGCAAGCGATTTGAAATCACCCTTGATGGCAAGACAGCCTATGTAAAATATGAGCTTTTTGACGGAGGCATTGCGTATATGCACACTATCGTTCCGCCAGAACTCGAAGGCAAGGGCATCGCCTCTACCTTGGCCAAATATGTACTGGAGTATGCAAAAGACAATGCTTTAAAAGTCAAGCCGTATTGTCCGTTTATAAATGCGTATATCGACAGGCATCCTGAATATCAGGAAAATTCACTTTTTCACACTAAAAATTGATTATCATGACAACAAAAAAGATAGAAAGAATCATAGCACCGCCTGCTCCTCATATGGTTGGCGACGGTTTCAGGGTACATAACTTCATTCCATCGGGCGCATCTTTGAGCATGCAGCGCATGAGCCCATTTATTATGATGGACTATAATTCTAAGTTCCATTTTCCTCCGACTAATGAATTGAGAGGCGTTGGCGTGCATCCGCACCGAGGTTTTGAGACGGTTACAATTGCCTATAAAGGAAAAGTAGCCCATCATGACAGTGCTGGAAATAGCGGTGTTATTGGCGAAGGCGACGTACAGTGGATGACGGCTGCTTCGGGCATCTTGCACAAAGAATATCATGAAGAGCAGTTCAGCAAAGCAGGAGGCGATTTTCAGATGGTTCAGCTTTGGGTGAACCTGCCTGCAAAAGACAAGATGTCGCCACCGAAATATCAAGGCATTACGAATAGCGAAATCAATAAGTACGAACTGCCAGAGGGCGGCGGATTGGTAGAAGTAATCGCAGGAAACTACAACGGTGTTTCAGGAACAGCTTCTACATTTACTCCCGTAGGTTTGCTTAATGCCAAGCTGCATAAGGGCGTAACGGCTTCCTTTAGTTTTCCAGTAACATACAATACTGCGCTTTTGGTCATCGAAGGAAGCATAAAAGTAAACGGCAGCGAACAAGTACCGACAGATAATTTTGTATTGTTTGCCAACGAAGGAGAAGAATTTACTGTTGAAGCGCTAGAAGATGCCGTAGTATTAATCTTGAGCGGAGAGCCTATTAACGAGCCTATAGCTGCTCATGGTCCTTTTGTGATGAATACGCAACAAGAAATCATACAGGCTTTTAATGACTTTAACTTAGGTCGTTTTGGCTATTTGGAATAAGTAAGATGGTTAGGTTTTAAAAACCCCGAGGCATGGCTTCGGGGTTTTCTTTTTATTAGAATTCGGTTTCAAAGCCGATGTATTCTTGGTTTCCGTTCACCCAGTAGCGGGAGATATAATTTTCATCGTTCTGGAAACATTGCAAGGCCTTGTCAATGATAAGGGCATCGTATATCTTATAGTCTTGAATCTGGTGTTCATCAAGGATAAGGATGATTTCAAAAAAGGTTCCGGATTCTTTTTCGTCTTCTTTTTCGGCATTCGCCTGGCTTTCGATATCGCAGAACGATTCGACACGGTACAATTCGGCTTTACCTGACTTCAGGCTTTCTATTATCTTATCGATGATACTTTTTGTACTTATATCGTCTAGGTTTTTTCCTGCGATTTCTAATTTTTCTGGCATCTTAAACTGGCATACTGCAACCATCTTGTTCTTTTTTAGGTTTAGCAGCTTATCGATTATTAAGCGCTGACTGCTAATTATTTACAAAAATCCAACTCTAGCTAATTTCGGTTATTTCTCGTAAAAAAGCATTATACAATTGCTAAGAGGATTTATATCATATGACATTTTTGATACGTTAAATTAAAGCCAAACAGTCGTTTTTGGGGTTTTCGTTTTTTAAATTTGAGTAACAAACGTAATTTGAATTTTGCTTGTAATTAATTTTAAACCTAAAATTTAGTATTAAGTATGAGACTATTCGAAGAGAAGATTAACATTGTGTTGGCCGACGATGACGCGGATGAATGCAGCTTATTTAGAGAGGCTATCAATGAAATCAATGAGAATTACAATCTTGTTTTTTTCTCCAATGGGAAGGATTTGATGAATTATTTGAACGACGGAGAATGCGAAAGTCCTGACATCATCTTTCTTGACCTTAACATGCCTGTCATGTCTGGAATTGACTGCCTTAGCAAAATACGTAGTGACAATCGATATGCAGATACTAGTATTGCAATTTATTCGACATCATCTTCGGAACAGGACCAGGAAGAAACCTTTATGCTCGGAGCAAATGTGTATATTAAAAAGCCGAACGACTACGAGAAGATGAAAAAAGTGCTCCAGCATGTGTTGAGGACTTACTGGCAGTATCACACATCAAACATGAATAGGGATACTTTCTTGATTTCAGTTTAGAATTTATTAATCGCCATCTTAAGGATGGCGATTTCTTTTGTGCCTTATAGAATCAATTTATATAAAAAAAGCCGTTCCTTGAGGAATGGCTTTTCTATGATTAGTCGGTTAGAGTTATGCAGATCGATAGACCGAAGGCGCCATCTGTATCTGTTTTTTGAAAAAATTATTGAAATGGGCGGGTTCTTCAAAACCCAAACAGTAGCTGATTTCCGAAATATTCCAGTCTGTATGTTTTAGCAAAGCTTGGGCTTCGCTAGCCAGTCGCTGTGAGATAAGGTCGGTTGTTGTCTTTCCTGTCGTTAGCTTTATGGCTCTGTTGAGATGGTTTACGTGCACATAGAGCTTTTCTGCAAAATCTTTGGCAGAACGCATCGAAAATCGCTGTGATGGTGATTCGATAGGAAATTGCCTTTCGAGCAGTTCTGTGAAAACAGAGGTTATCCTTGAATTTGCATCGGGATGCTGATAGAGTTTTTCCGACGGTTCTATTTTCATGGCACCGTGAATCATTTCGGTTACATAATTCCGAAGCAGGTCGTATTTGTAGATATAATCAGAATTGATCTCATCAATCATTCGGGTAAAAATGTCGCTTATCTGCTTGTCTTGCTCTTCATTCAGTATGTAGGCCGGTTTCCCTCCAATCTTGAACATCGGCAGGTTCGTAATACTGTTTCTTAGTGATTCCGTGAAAAAAGCTTCTTTAAAAATACAGAAGAAGCCGCTCTTGTCAGCCGATAAAGATTCTACCGTATACGGAACTTGAGGGTTGAAGAAAATAAGCGCCGTCCCATCCACTTCAAGGCTCTTGTCGGCATAATGGAACACATTTTTCCCACGGGCAAGGCTGATCTTATAAAAATCTCTTCGCGTATAGCTTACCGGAATAAGTACGCCATCTTTATAGCAGTCTTCGGTACGGAAGACATTGAAATGTCCTAAATCTTGCAGGTTGTCCGGCAAGTAGTCGAATTTCTTTTTATAAAAATCTTCAATTGTTTCTATTTTTGCCATGATTTCTATTTTTCATTTATACCAAGACCTGATTTTCTAAGGCTTGGCATGTTATAATGAGAATTATTGTAGCTGTAAAATTCAAACAGCCGTTAGTTAAAGTCTGTCGAAAGGCTGGTATCTTTCCAGTCTTCGAGCATCGAAGAAAGTGTTCCCATTTTAGTGGCCGCCCTTCTATAGGCGTCGCTTCCTAGATATAATCGGACAGGAGGGTTTTCACTTTCAGCCAAATCAATCATTACTTGTGCCGCTTTTTCAGGATCTCCCAACTGCGTGCCATTCATATTTCGGAACCTGTCGTGAGATGCATGAACATCTTCGTAATCATCAATTTCGTTTTTGGCAAATACCAAGGATTCTTTTGTCAAGAATTGCGTCCTGAACGCACCCGGCGCAATAGCGGTGACTTTTGTTCCCAAAGATCGTACGTCATCTGCCAAAGACTCTGACAATCCGATTATCGCGTGTTTTGCCGCTGCATAAATCGACCAGCCTGTTGCTGGAGCAAATCCAGCTATGGACGAAATGTTGATAATATAGCCCGAACGTTGTGTTCTCAAATAAGGCATCGCATATTTGATCACGTTTATTGTTCCGAATACGTTGATATTGAAGGCTTCAGCTATTTCTTCTTGGGATAATTCCTCAATAGCTCCTCCTATTCCGTATCCGGCATTGTTCACAATAACATCTATCTTTCCGAAGACTTCTTGTGTTTTTTTAATAGATTCAGCCACAGACATTTCATTGATCAAATCTACTTCCAAAGGTAAGAAATTTTCTGAATTCTCTGCGCCTACAGCAGCGCTCAATGTCGCACTATTTCTAGATGTCGCGGCAACTTTATAGCCTGTTGCCAATAATTTTTTAACCAGCGTGAGCCCAAGTCCTTTCGAGGCTCCTGTTACATACCAAATTTTATCTGTTTTCATACTGCTTACTTTTTGTTCTTTTAATTTAATTGTTGCGAGGTAAGAGGATGCCGTCCTTGAAATTTACTTCAGACGTAAAGAGCTGGCGCTATTGCCTAGCTTTCGTATCCTGTTGCTGTCGCAAATTCTCTTACGGCTTCCATGTTATTTCTCACTGCCTGTATTTTGACCTCCGCCATATCGTAAGCGTCTTGGCCTAAAAATAAATGTACTGGAGGATTTTGCATTTCTGCTGTCTTGATGAAAGCCAATGCCGCTTTTTGCGGATCTCCTTGCTGATTTCCGTTGATTTCGTTTTCGTGGGCCGCTTGGACATCCCTAACCGTTTTATACTCTTGAAGCTGGTTTTTAGGCACGTTAAGAGAAGAGTCGTTTAAGAAATTGGTCCTGAAATATCCTGGAGAAACGATTGTCGCTTTGATTCCGAAATCTTTTACTTCTTCCGCTAAAGATTCGGTAAAGCCCTGAACTGCAAACTTAGTTGCGCAATAGATTCCGAAGCCAGGAAAAGATCCAGTAAATCCGCCGATTGACGATACGTTAAAAATATGCCCTGATTGTTGCTTGCGTAGATAAGGCAATACTTTTCGAATTACGTTCAACGAACCGAAAACATTCACGTCGAAGTTTTGTCTTGTTTCGGCATCTGTCAATTCTTCTAGCGCTCCTGCCAATCCATATCCGGCATTGTTCACTACGACGTCAATGCTGCCAAAGCGTTCTACTGTATTTTTGATACTTTCTTCAACACTTTCTTCACTAAGAATATTTACGGCCAACGGCAGAAAGTTTTCGTTTTCGCCTACTGCTTTCTTAAGGTCTTCTAGGCTTCTTGAGGTTGCCGCTACTTTCTTGCCCTCACTTAATAATTGTTTTGCAAGAGCCAGACCTAGTCCTTTTGAAGCTCCTGTGATATACCATACTTTTTGATTTGAATTTTCCATGATTTTGATAGTTTTAAATGATTAATGATTTTGTTTAAATTTGATAAGGCAAAATTAGGGCAGCAATCGAGCGCAGTTATTGCGTAGAGCAAAGCAAAACTTGCAAAATTCAAACAATTCTCTTCTTTGGAGGATTATTTGGAGTATCCCGTTCCTTTCGACCTAATCCAACTATCTTTATTTTGAAATTATCTTCTGTGGAAAAAGAAAGCACGTATATTGAAAATAAGATTCCTATTCCGTCAGAATTTGAAGATGTGTTTTCCTATTTCTATTCGGCTAAAAATACGGGTGAAACAACAATCCATAAGACTTTGTTTCCGACTTATCAGACTATCCTAGTGTTCTGTTTTGGCGAAAAAGCGTCACTAACAACTAAGAAACAGACGACAATTACAATAGAAAAGTGCCTCGTTTTAGGTCCGATCCGCCAGCCAATCGATTATGTATTGCCTACGAACTCAGAAATACTGGTTGCAAATTTCAAAGGCGATGCCTTTTATCGTTTTTTTGGATTGTCATTGATTTCAGACACGATTCCGGTACATCCCGATGATTTGGTTGACGAAAATTGCTTTACGCTTTTGTGGCATTCTTTAAAAGATAGAATTTCGGTTGAGGAAAAAGTGGCTTCCATTCTTGATTTTAGCCGGCCTTACCTTAACAATAGAGAGCTTGGTTATGAAAGCATTAGCAATTTTGATGAAGAAAATCTGAATCCTATCAAGGCTATTGCCGACAAAACCAACCAAAGCGAAAGAAACGTACAGCTAAATTTTAAAAAATATTTGGGCTTTAGTGCAAAAGAAATCAATCGCTACAGGCGCTTCATAAAAGCGTTAGAACTGCTGAACGAAACGACAGAAACTTCAAAAAAAGCAGATTGGATTGCTATTGTCGAAACTTGCGGTTATTATGACCAAAGCCAGCTCATTCATGATTTTAAGCATTATCTAGGCCTCTCGCCCACTAAATTCCTTAAGTTTCAAGAGGAAATCTGTATTCCAAGAATGGACCAAGCAGAATAATTTAAAACTTTAATCAAACATTAACAAATAATACCAATTGGTATATTTACCTTTGCGGTGTTATTTGACTATCATCATGGGCAAGGCAGAAAAAACCAGATCATACATTATCGAAAAGACGGCACCAATCTTTAATATTAAAGGTTATGCTGGTACTTCTATGAATGATATCACGGAAGCAACCGGACTTACGAAAGGCAGCATCTATGGCAATTTCAAAAATAAGGATGAAGTCGCACTAGAGGTTTTTGAGCACAACAAAAAGAAAATGCAGAATCTCTTTACATTTGAGATAAGCAAAAAAAGTACTTACAAAGACAAGCTCCTTACCTATCCAGAACTGTATGAGCAATTCTTTTCCAAACATTTTATCGACGGCGGCTGTCCGATAATGAATACAGCTATTGAAGCCGATGATACGCATCCGCTATTAAAAGAAGCGGCCAAGAAAGCAATTTTGGTATGGAAAGACAGTCTCATGCATCTTATACAAAAAGGCATCGACAATAAAGAATTTAAGCCTGATACCGATCCAGAAGAAACAGCTTTGTTGATACTTTCTATTATCGAAGGCACAGTAATGGTTGCAAAACTAACAGGCAAGGTCAATTATCTTAAGACATTAATGCTTTCGTTGCGAAAACTCATAAACGAATTATAATTTTTTTTAATTAAAAATATACCAATTGGTATAAAACAAATACAAAAACAAAATGAAAACAAGTAAAAACACAATTTTAGTTACCGGCGGCGGTTCAGGAATCGGATTCGAAATCGCTAAATTATTTTCTCAAAACGACAACCACGTCATTATTACCGGAAGAAGCGAAGAAAAGCTTAAAAAAGCAGCTTCACAGCTTACAAATGTTACGACTATTGCGGCCGATATTACCAAAGAAGAAGACGTAAACAATTTGGCGCAAAAAATCACAAAAGATTTTCCAAATCTGAATGTTTTGATAAACAACGCTGGAAATGCTTCTTATTATGATGTATTGGCTCCCAATGCAGATGCCTTTTCAAAAGCTTCTGACGAAATAAATACCAATTACCTTTCTATTGTAAGATTAACTGAAAAACTGCTTCCTGTTTTAAATTCACAATCAGAAGCAGCAATAGTAAACGTCTCATCAATAGTCGCTTTTGCGCCAAATAAAGTTTTAATTTCGTATTCTGCTAGTAAAGCGGCCTTGCATTCCTACACGCTTTCGTTGAGAATTGCTTTGGAAAGAAGTTCTTTTTCGACACAAGTGTATGAAATAATGCCTCCTTTGGTAAATACCGAATTTTCAAAAGAAATCGGCGGTGAAAACGGAATTAGCCCTGAAGTTGTTGCTCAAGATTTGTTCAATGCTTTCAAAGAAAATCACTTTGAAATCCACGTTGGACAGACTGCAGACATTTACCAGCTTTCGCTTGCTTCTCCTAAAGATGCCTTGCTGGCAATGAATTCACAATCCTAAAAACAGTTAGATGAATAACGAAGCTTTCCTTTTTTTAAAACAGCATATCGGAAAGGAAGTCACACAGTCTCCTTCCCCATTCATGAACTGGCTCAAGCCTAAAATGGTTTCGGTAGAAGAAGGAAAACTTTCCTTTGAATACACGATCCGAAAAGAAATGACAAATCCTTTCGGTACCATGCATGGCGGTGTCATCGGTGCCATAATCGACGATGCCATAGGCGCCACGCTGATTTCGTATGGCGAGCCGCATTTTTACGTTACCATCAATAATGTGATTGATTATTTTGCTTCTGCAAAAGAAAACGACGTGATTATCTCAGAAACAGCCATCAACAAGAAAGGAAAGACGATCGTAAATGCACAATGCGAAATCTGGAACAAAGACAGAACCAAATTGCTGGCGAAAGGCTATACCAACCTATTGAAGACGGACATAAAATAAACATGAAAAAGAAGAAAATAGCATTTGCGATGATTATGGGAATAGTAACGACATGTATTATTTCGTTTTTGCTTATCTCCATAAATGTAGGTTTTACAGAAAATTTCTTTACGATTTGGATCAAATCGTGGATGCTGGCTTATGTCATCGCAATTCCTGCCATCTTGCTGATTGCTCCAAAAATAGAACAATTGGTAGAAAGACTTTTTAAGGAAAGTATTCCTGCCGACACTAAAACAAAAAACAAATGAAACGAGTAGTTATAACAGGCCTTGGCGCCATAACGCCTTTGGGAAATTCAGTTGATGAATTTTGGAAGAATATCATAGACGGAAAAAGCGGCGCTGCCAAGCTGACAAAATTTGATGTTTCCAAGTTCAAGACCCAGTTCGGATGCGAAGTCAAAGATTTCAATCCCGAAGACTATATGGACCGCAAAGAGCTCAAGAAATATGACTTGTTTACGCAATATGCCGTCGCCGCATCCGATCAAGCTATCAAAGATTCCGGACTGAATTTCGAAACTATGTCGCAAAAAGAACGTTCTGATGTTGGCGTCATCTGGGCCTCTGGAAACGGCGGCATCACTACTTTTGAAGAACAGTTGAAAGAATTTTTCAATGGCGATGGCACGCCGCATTTCAATCCATTTTTTATACCTAAGATGATTGTGGATATTGCAGCCGGCGTGATTTCAATCAAAAACAAGCTTCACGGTCCAAACTATGCTACGGTTTCAGCCTGTGCTTCTTCTAATACTGCGATAATCAATGCTTTTGATACCATACGATTAGGTAAGGCAAAAATCATGATTGCGGGCGGTTCTGAGGCGGCAATCACGGCTTCTTCTATTGGCGGTTTTAATGCTTCTCAAGCTTTATCCAAAAGAAACGACGAACCTCAAAAAGCTTCTCGTCCGTTTGACAAAGACCGCGACGGATTTGTAGCAGGCGAAGGTGCCGGTGCCCTAATTCTTGAGGATTTAGACCATGCTATTACAAGAGGCGCGACAATTTATGCTGAAATCGTCGGTGGCGGTATGGCAGCAGATGCGTATCATCTGACCGGAACTCCCGAAGACGGTTTTGGAGCTTCTCTAGGAATGCAAAAAGCAATGGACGAAGCAGGAATTTTAGCAAAAGACATCGATTATATCAACGCTCATGCAACCTCAACGCCACAAGGCGATAGTAGTGAATTGAATGCCATTAAAGGAATTTTTGGCAATCATCCAGTTGCTATCAGTGCAACAAAATCAATGACAGGGCATTTGTTAGGTGCTGCCGGAGCTATCGAAAGCATCATTACAGTGTTATCTGTAAAAAATGATATCATTCCAGGAACCATTAATACGGAGAATGTAGATGAATCTATGGCTGATTTGAATATTGTACTAGGCAAATCGATAAACAAAAAAGTGAATTACGCCTTGAACAATACTTTTGGCTTTGGAGGTCATACGGCCAGTACCATTTTCAAAAAGTATTCTTGATGACAAGAATTATTGTCTTCTGAGACGTTTTTCTAAAAACAAGTTGATTTCATTACTGACAGGAGAAACTTCTATTTTTTCCTGTTCTTTCATCCTGTCGATAAAAAGAATTCCTTTCAGATGATCGGTTTCGTGCTGAAAGATAACAGCAGTAAAGCCTTCGATGATTTCTTCGCAAGGCTTTCCGCTTTTATCCAGATACGTTAATTTTATAGTGTAATTTCTCAAGACATCGCCACTGATATCTGGAATAGAAAGACAGCCTTCTTTTCCTTTTCGCAACAAAGCTGAACTCCAAGTTATCTTTGGATTGAGATACAATTCAAACGGCTCTCCTTCTTTATCAAAACGCTGTACCCAGATGACATTTTTATTAATCCCGACCTGTGGTGCTGCAATTCCGATTCCCGGATTGGCGGGATCTCGCATTGCCAAAAACATTCGTTCCGCTAGCAATAGCAACAGGTCGTCTTTCGGGTCAACATCTGTTGAAACTGATTTTAATATTTTTAGTTCTTTCTCGTCTGTTATCTGAATAACCTTGAGCATCGTTTTCGTATCTCCAGACTGAATCAAATTCCGTTCTGATTTCATAAACTTTTGGGCAGAAACGCCTATCGTTACTAACAATAAGACAAATGTCAAGGCTAACTTTTTCATAATAGAATAGTTTAGGTAGCTGCGGCGGCTGAAAACGCAGGGATCAGCACCGAAGCAACAAAAATAAAATAGAAAATGATGAAAATAAAGAACAACGAGCCGATGCACAATCCGATAATGGCACAAATTCTTCCAGCGCTTAAGTTCTGATATCCGTCATATTCCTGTGGATTTTCACGATACAGCTGCATGTCTTTTTTCGCAATCACTAAGGCAATGATGCCCAATATGATTCCGAAAATACCATAACAAAACGAGGTAACTACCGAAGTAATTCCTAAAACAAGTACGGTCGTGGCATTTGGAAGTTGTTTTCTATAATTTTGCCTATACGGTTCCGCTCTATAGGATTCTTGCTTGTATGGTTCTTGAGATTGGTTTTCCATTTTTATCTATTTAAATTCCGGCTACGGCTTTGATTTCTTCAATAATTCTTAGTGCTAATGCATCCGCTTCTGACTGGCTTTTGGCTTCAGTGTAAATTCGGATGATCGGTTCTGTGTTGGACTTTCTTAAATGTACCCAGTTTTCGGCAAAGTCAATTTTTACGCCGTCGATTGTCGAAATATTTTCTGACTTATATTTGTCTGTCATGGCGACTAAAATGGCATCAACATCAATTTGCGGTGTTAATTCGATTTTGTTCTTGCTCATGAAATATTCAGGATACGAAGCTCTCAATTCAGAAACCTTCATCTTTTTGTTTGCCAGATGCGTCAAGAACAAAGCTACTCCTACCAAAGAATCACGGCCGTAATGAAGTTCTGGATAAATGATGCCGCCGTTACCTTCGCCGCCAATAATCGCATTGTTCTTTTTCATCAATTCCACAACATTTACTTCACCCACGGCACTGGCTTCGTAAGTACCTTTGTGATTGTTTGTTACATCACGCAACGCACGTGAAGACGACATGTTAGAAACCGTATTTCCTGGTGTCTTGCTCAAGACATAATCTGCCACGGCAACCAAAGTATATTCTTCACCAAACATTTCTCCGTCTTCAGAAATAAACGCCAGACGGTCTACATCAGGATCGACAACAACGCCCAAGTCTGCTTTTTCGGTTACGACCAATTCTGAAATATCCGTCAAATGCTCTTTTAGAGGCTCTGGATTGTGTGGAAAATGTCCGTTTGGCTCGCAATATAGTTTTACCACCTCAACGCCCATCAATTCTAACAGCTTAGGAATGATAACGCCTCCTGAAGAATTTACTCCGTCGACAACAACTTTAAATTTGGCTTGTTTTACAGCCTCGACATCAACTAAAGGAAGATTTAACACCTCATCAATGTGAATATCCATGTAAGCATCATTTGAAATAATTTCTCCCAAACTATCTACATCTGAAAAGTCAAAAGCTTCTCTTTCGGCAATGTCTAGAATTTTAGCGCCTTCAGCTCCGCTTAAGAATTCTCCTTTTTCATTTAGCAATTTCAATGCATTCCATTGTTTTGGATTGTGGCTTGCTGTCAGGATGATTCCACCATCAGCTTTTTCTAAAGGAACGGCAACTTCAACAGTAGGCGTCGTCGATAAGCCCAAATCAATAACATCAATTCCTAATCCGATTAAGGTATTCACGACCAAATTATGAATCATCGGGCCCGAAATTCGGGCATCACGGCCAATCACGACAGTCAGTTTGTCTTTTTTCGAATAGTCTTTCAGCCAAGTTCCGTACGCAGAAGCAAATTTTACAGCATCAACCGGAGTCAGGTTATCTCCTACTTTTCCACCGATAGTGCCTCGGATTCCTGATATTGATTTTATTAAGGTCATATTTTATTTTGATTTTTTCGTTCCTAAAATTTAAATTGTTAGCAAATATATGAATTGCGCCTCAAGTAATATAAAATTCCTAAATTAGACGAATGAATTTTCTAGCCCATATTTATCTTTCCGGAAATAATGATTTCATGAAAATTGGCGGTTTTATGGCCGACGGTATTCGCGGGAAAGACTACGAACATTTTCCAGAAGACATTCAAAAAGGAATCATATTGCACCGTGCTATTGATACATTTACGGATGCTCATTCTGTTTTTCGAATCAGCAAGCATCGATTGCACGAACGATATGGCCATTATTCTGGCGTTATCATTGATGTTTTCTACGACCATTTTTTGGCCAAGAACTGGAAGCACTATTCGGATGAAAAACTAGATGTATTTGTGAACAATTTCTACCAATCGTTAGAAGATAATTTCGACATCCTGACGCTAAAAACTCAAAACATGCTCCCTCACATGGAACGTGGCAACTGGCTGTGGAATTACCAGTTTATCGACGGCATCGGTAAAATTTTATCGCAAATGGACTATCGTACCAAAAATACTTCAAAAATGGGCGAATCTGTAAAAGAATTACGAGAATTCTATACTGAATTTGAGCAAGAGTTTACTCTATTTTTTAAAGAGTTAAGGGATTTTGTCGCAGAAAAAATTAAAACTTTATAATAGTTTTATCTTTAAAAATTTAACAAAAGGCGTATTTTAGCATTTTAATCCTAATCGTTTTTCTCAGATATAAAATGCCAGGCAAAAAAGCGTCTCCCATAAAAATATTCTTCAGGAACATTTTCCGACAAATAGAAACGCTGTTCTTTTTGTTTAAAAATTTCCTTTCCGAAAGACATTTTATTTACCTGTCCTGCGTAGTCGTTGGAATTTCCTGCGCCTTTGCCGTAATCGTGTTGAAAGGCTTTGCCCACTCCGTTTTCGTATTTGCTACGTATGTCAACGGCTATCTTAAACTGCCTTATATCAATAGTATACTGCCAATAATAGGAATCCTTCTGACGGTTTTTGTCATTAAAAATATTTTAGACGGAAAGCTCGAAAAAGGGAGTTCCCGAATTTTGTATGCCGTTGCAAAAAGAGGCGGTATTCTCCCAAAAAAGCAAATGTATGCACAAATCATAACAAGTTCCTTGACCGTCGGACTTGGAGGTTCCGCAGGATTGGAGTCACCGATTACGATTACAGGCGCTGCCTTTGGTTCCAATTTTGCCCAAAAATACAGGCTTTCTCAAAAAGACAGGATCTTGCTTTTGGCTTGTGGCGTCGCCGCTGGTATCGCTGCCGCATTTAACGCGCCCATTGCCGGCGTATTATTTGCGATTGAAGTGGTTCTCACCGATGTCGCTATCACGGCTTTTATTCCGATTATGATTTCTGCAGCGACTGGAGCCTTGATTTCAACAATTGTTTTAAACGAAGACGTGCTCCTGTCCTTCAAGCAACAGCAAACGTTTGACTTCCATAACATTCCATTTTATATCCTTTTGGGAGTTTTGGCTGGTCTTGTCTCCATCTATCATGCCCGAAATTTCCAAAAAATAGAAAGTTTTTTCAAAAAATTTAAAAACAGTACTTATAAAAAAGCGCTCTTTGGAGCTTCTATTTTGGCTGTGCTGATTTTCTTTTTCCCGACGCTTTTCGGAGAAGGTTATGAAAGCATCAAGACCTTATCTAACGCGAATCCACAAGTCCTTCTAGAAAATACATTGCTTGACGAATATAAAAGTAACGAATGGGTACTGTTGTTATTCGTAGGAATCACAATGCTTCTGAAAGTATATGCTACAGGATTGACACTCGGTAGCGGCGGAAACGGAGGTAACTTTGCTCCTTCCCTTTTCGTAGGTTCTTATTTGGGTTTTTTCGTAGCTAAATTTTTTAATCTTTTAGGAATCGGAAAAGAACTTCCTGTCGGAAATTTTACGATTGTAGGAATGGCCGGAATCTTGAGCGGCCTCTTCCACGCTCCATTGACAGCTATCTTCCTTATCGGTGAAATTACCGGAGGCTACAACCTTATGGTGCCGTTGATGATTGTTTCTTCCATCAGTTTTGCGGTTTCCAAGCAGTTTGAGACGCATTCAATGGACGTCAAGCATTTGGCAGACAAAGGCGATGTTTTTACGAGCGACAAGGACAAAAACATCCTTTCCAACATCGACATCTTAAATCACATCAATTCCGAATACAAAACTGTCAAGCTGGAAGACAAAATCGAGAGTCTAGTAGAATATCTTTCCAATTCTAAGCAAGAAGTTTTTCCGGTCGTAAACACTAAAAATGAGCTGATTGGGATTATTGATTTTGAAGACCTGAAACCTATCGTATTCAATTCTTTCAGGGTAAAATATACAACCATTCCAGAAGCCATGAAAGCTCCTATTGATGTGATTTCTTATGAAGACGGAATGGAACTTGTAATGGAAAAATTCGAAAACTCCCATTTGGAGCAGCTTCCAGTCACAAAAAACGGCAAGTATTTTGGGTTCATCTCTAAGGTAAGCGTATTAGAATCCTATAGAAAAAAATTAAAAGAAATGGTCATTGAATAAGGAACTTTTCTTTTCATAAACTACTGACAAAGAGCAAAACTAAGCCCTTACTTCTTTTTACATAAATTTAAGTTTTGGACATTCGTCTTTAACTAAAAATAAATTACAAAAACGTACCTTTGCATTTTGCAAAAAATTCTATGCTAGATACTGAAAATACGATTGAAGTTTTAGGCGCCCGCGTCCACAATCTGAAAAATATTGATGTTACAATTCCCCGTGAAAAACTCGTAGTCATTACGGGACTTTCGGGATCTGGAAAATCTTCTTTGGCCTTCGACACGATTTATGCCGAAGGACAGCGCCGTTATATTGAGACCTTTTCGGCTTATGCACGACAGTTTCTTGGCGGTCTAGAACGTCCTGATGTTGACAAAATCGACGGCCTTTCTCCAGTAATTGCCATTGAGCAAAAGACGACAAGCAAAAATCCGCGTTCGACCGTTGGAACTATTACAGAAATTTACGATTTCCTGCGTCTGTTGTATGCCAGAGCCGGCGATGCTTACAGTTATGTGACTGGAGAAAAAATGGTCAGCTACAGCGATGAGCAAATAAAGCAGCTTATTTTTGAACAATTCGAGGGAAAAAGAATTAATATTTTAGCACCTATAATCCGTTCTCGTAAAGGACATTATCGCGAGTTATTTGAACAAATTTCAAAACAAGGATTTCTAAAAGTCCGAATCAATGGCGAGATCAAGGACATTACGGCCGGAATGAAATTAGACCGTTATAAGACACACGATATCGAGACGGTCATCGACAGAATGCTGATTGAAAATACGCCCGAAAATGACAAACGTCTGACGGAAAGTATCAAGACAGCCATGTATCACGGCGATGACATCTTGATGATTATTGACCAAGACAGCCAAGAAGCACGCTATTTTAGCCGAAACCTGATGTGTCCGACTTCTGGGATTTCCTATCCGAATCCAGAGCCGAACAATTTTTCATTCAACTCTCCAAAAGGAGCCTGTGACCATTGCAACGGCTTGGGAACCGTGAATGAAATCAATATGAAAAAGATCATTCCGAATCCGAAACTTTCCATCAAGCAAGGTGGTTTCGCGCCTTTGGGAGAATATAAAAGCTCTTGGATTTTCAAGCAGCTGGAAATCATCGGAGAGAAATTCGGATTTAAATTAACGGATCCGATTGAAAAGATTTCCGAAGAAGCCATGGAAGTCATCATGCACGGCGGAAAAGAAAAATTTGAAGTTTCGTCCAAGACATTAGGCGTGACAAAAGATTATAAAATTGACTTCGAAGGAATTTCAAGCTTTATCAAAAACCAATTCGACGAAAGCGGTTCTACTACTATACGACGTTGGGCAAAAGAATTCATGGACGAAGTAAAATGTCCGGTTTGTGAAGGCTCTCGTTTGAAAAAAGAATCATTATACTTCAAAGTAAATGGAAAAAACATAGCAGAATTAACCGATATGGATATTTCTGACCTAGCCGTTTGGTTTGACCAATTGGATAACGATTTAACCGAAAAGCAACGAAAAATTGCTTCCGAAGTTGTCAAAGAAATCAAATCCAGATTGAGCTTTTTGGTCAACGTAGGATTGAATTACCTCGCATTGAGCCGAAGCTCGAAATCACTTTCTGGCGGAGAAGCACAGCGAATCCGTTTAGCGACACAAATCGGATCACAATTGGTCGGAGTACTTTATATTTTGGACGAGCCAAGTATCGGTTTGCACCAAAGAGACAACGAAAAACTGATCCATTCTTTAGAACAATTGCGCGACATCGGAAATTCTGTAATTGTTGTAGAACACGACAAAGACATGATCGAAAGAGCCGATTATGTTATCGATATCGGACCAAAAGCGGGACGATTTGGAGGACAAATCATCAGCAAAGGAACTCCAAAAGAGCTTTTGAAAGAACATACTTTGACCGCTTCCTATTTAAATGGCGAAATGGAAATTGCAGTTCCGAAAAAACGACGCGAAGGCAACGGAAAATCTCTAAAACTAACGGGAGCAACAGGAAATAATTTGAAAAATGTCTCAATTGAATTGCCTTTAGGCAAATTAATCTGTGTGACAGGAGTTTCCGGAAGTGGCAAATCGACGTTAATCAACGAAACGCTCTACCCTATCCTAAACGCTCACTTTTTCAACGGCGTGAAAAAACCACAGCCTTATAAAAAGATTGAAGGATTAGAGAATATCGACAAGATTATCGACATCGACCAATCGCCAATTGGAAGGACGCCACGTTCTAATCCAGCTACTTATACAGAGGTTTTTTCTGAAATCAGGAGTTTGTTCACGCAAACGCCGGAAGCCATGATTCGGGGCTATAAACCGGGTCGTTTCAGCTTTAACGTTTCTGGAGGAAGATGCGAAACCTGCGAAGGTTCTGGCGTACGTACGATAGAAATGAGCTTCTTGCCCGACGTGTATGTAGAATGCGAAACCTGCCAAGGAAAACGCTTCAACAGAGAAACTTTAGAAATCAGATACAAAGGAAAATCAATTTCCGACGTCTTGAACATGACTGTTGACGAAGGAGTTGAATTCTTCGAAAATATACCAAAAATATACCGAAAAGTCAAGGCTTTACAAGATGTTGGCTTAGGTTATATCACTTTAGGACAACAAAGCACCACGCTTTCTGGCGGTGAAGCACAGCGAATCAAGCTGGCAGGCGAATTGTCTAAAAAAGATACTGGAAATACATTTTATATCCTCGATGAACCAACAACTGGATTGCATTTTGAAGATATCCGTGTCTTGATGGAAGTAATCGACAAGTTGGTCAACAAAGGAAATACGGTGCTGATAATCGAACACAACATGGACGTTATCAAGCTCGCCGATTATATTATCGACATCGGACCTGAAGGAGGAAAAGGCGGCGGACAGCTGATTGCCAAAGGAACGCCAGAAGAAGTTGCCAAAAATAAAAACAGCTACACGGCGCAATTCTTGAAAAAAGAGTTACTTTAGCAGGCTGATTAATTTTTAAGAAAGATGAAAAAAGAAACATTCGAAAACGAAGACGACAGAATACAAGAAGTATTTAAACAAAAGACGTGGAACGAGATACGAAGCAATGATTCTTGGGCAATTTTTAAAATCATGTCCGAGTTTGTAAACGGCTATGAAAACATGGGAAGAATTGGTCCCTGCGTTTCTATTTTTGGATCTGCAAGAACTAAACCAGACGATAAATATTACCTGCTTGCTGAAAAAATCGCATACAAAATAAGTAAAGCCGGCTATGGCGTTATCACTGGAGGCGGACCTGGTATCATGGAAGCCGGAAATAAAGGAGCGCATTTGGGCGGCGGAACTTCGGTTGGACTCAACATCGACTTGCCTTTTGAGCAACATTTCAATCCGTATATCGATAAAGACAAAAACTTAAATTTCGACTATTTCTTTGTACGCAAAGTAATGTTCGTGAAATATTCCCAAGGATTTGTAGTAATGCCGGGAGGTTTCGGAACTTTGGATGAACTATTCGAAGCGATAACTTTAATCCAGACAAAAAAAATAGGCAAATTCCCAATCATCTTGGTCGGAAGAGATTTCTGGGCTGGACTGATCGAATGGGTAAAAACGGTACTGATTGAAAAATACAGCAACGTAAGCCCTTGCGACATGGACCTTATCAAGATTGTTGACAATGAAGATGAAGTATTGGATGTATTGGATAATTTCTACAAAAAATACAATTTGAGTCCTAATTTTTAAAAAGCTCATCACAATAAACAAATGGAAAGCTGTCTTTTTAGGCAGCTTTTCTTTTTAAGCCAATCTTAAGCAACCTTTATTAGGAAATGTATCTAATAATAACTAAACTTGCTTTAACGTTTTACCGTACATTATATAAAATTGCTGCTTGAATACTTTCTTTAAAATCTTTTTCTGTTTTTCTTTTATGTTTCTTTCAATAAAAGGAAATGCGCAACATCATTCCAGAATGATTGTTGAAATTAATAGCGAAGAAAAGTCAGCTTACGTACAGCAGGAAATTACCTTTAATAATCAGACAGGAGACACGCTGACTTCTATCATCCTTAATGATTGGAACCATGCTTATTCGGATAAAAATACGCCTCTGGCAAAACGATTCTCTGATGAATTTGTCAGAAGCTTTCACTTGGCAAAAGACGAAGAAAGAGGAAAGACAGACAACATAACCATTATTGGACAAGATAATTTGTTTTTGAAATGGCACCGTTTTGAAAAACATCCCGATGTAATAGAAGTCAATCTTCGTGAAAAATTGGCTCCTAACGAGAAAACAGTACTAAAACTGACGTATCTGGTAAAACTTCCAAATGACCGTTTTACCAAATACGGCTGGAACCAGAACGGTGAAATGAATCTGAAAAACTGGTTCCTCACTCCTGCACGATATGAAAACCACCAGTTTATAAAGTACAGCAACAATAATCTAGACGATATCACCAATAGTCTCACAGATTTTGACGTAAACTTGAAACTTCCATTAGGACTTGAAGCTACTTCAGACCTAAACGAAATCAGCCGTACCAAAGACGCAACGTTTTCTACTTATGAGCTGTCTGGGAAAAACCGCCAAGATTTCAACCTATTCTTAGAACCTAAAACGACCTTCTACAGTTATAAAAATAATGTCGTTACCGTAGAAACCAACCTCAAGGAAAACAGGCTGAACGAAATCCAGAAAGCGATTGTCATTGACAAAGTCGTAAATTTTGTCAATGAAAATATAGGCAGCTATCCTTTTGAAAAAATTACAGTATCGCAAGCAGATTATGAAAAGAATCCTTTTTACGGATTGAATCAGCTTCCGTCATTTATAAGTCCGTTTCCCGATGAGTTTTTATTTGAGATAAAATTCCTCAAGACCTATCTGAATAATTTCCTCAAGACCAGCCTTCACCTAAATGCAAGAGACGATAACTGGATTTATGACGGTATCCAGATTTATACCATGATGAAATATATAGAAGATCATCATCCGGACAGTAAAATGATGGGCAATCTTTCGCAATGGTGGTTGCTCAGAGGCTATAACCTTACAACGATTAGTTTTAACGAGCAGTACAGTTATTTCTATATGCTGATGGCTCGAAAAAACCTAGACCAGCCGATAGGCGATCCTAAAAATACGTTCATTAAATTCAACGAGCAGATTGCCAGCAAATACAGAGCGGGACTTAGCCTTAAATATTTAGATAATTATTTGGAAAATGGCATCGTAGACAACAGCATCCGTGAATTTTATGCCTTGGACAAAGAACACACTGCTTCAAGGACAGATTTTGAGAAGATCCTTAAAGCAAATGCAAAAAAAGACATCAGCTGGTTCTTCAAGACGATAATCGATTCTAGAGATATCGTGGATTATAAATTCACCAATGTCTCAAAAACCAAAGATAGCGTGACTTTTACGGTTCGCAATAAGACAAAAACAGTTGTTCCTATTCCGGTTTATGGTACGAAGAAAAATGAAGTCGTTTTTAAAAAATGGCTCGACAACATCAAAACCGACAGTACCTTTACCCTGCCGCGCAACGAAGCAGACAAAATCGTCCTGAATTTTCATAATGAAGTTCCAGAATACAATCTTCGCAACAACTGGAAATCGTTAAAAGGCTTTCTGCATCAAAACCGACCGATCAAGTTCAATTTCATGAAAGACCTGGAAGATCCCTATTATAACCAAGTTCTTTATGTCCCGACATTAACGTATAACTTATACGACGGGCTTTCGCCAGGAATCCGTTTCCATAACAAGACCATTTTAGACAAGCCGTTTGTTTATGAAATAAATCCAATCTATTCGCCAAATACGCAGACGCTGACAGGGTCATTTTCTTTTGCCGTAAACCAATACAACCGCAACAACAATCCTTTCAACATCCGCTATCAGATGAACGGGTCTTATTTTCATTATGCTCCAGATGCGGCCTATCTGAAACTAACTCCTACGGTGACGATGCTTTTCAGGGAAAATAATTTCCGCGATAACAGAAAGCAAGGCATACAGTTTCGAGAAGTCTTGGTAAACCGTGACAAGTCTATCTATAATGTGGAAGAAACTGAAAATTATTCTGTTTTTAATGCTAAATATTACAACGTCAAGACAGAAGTGACCAACCACTTTAACTTTGTAACCGATTTGCAGATTTCCGGAAAATTTGGAAAAACGGCAGCAGAAATTGAATACCGAAAATTGTTTGAAGACAACCGCCAGCTCAACCTGAGATTGTACGCCGGAACTTTTCTATACAATAAAACCGACACCGATTATTTCAGTTTTGCGCTTGACCGTCCGACAGATTATTTGTTTGATTATAACTATTATGGACGTTCAGAAAGTACTGGTTTTTTCAGTCAACAACTGATTCTTGCTGAAGGTGGGTTCAAGTCCAAGCTTGATACTCCGTTTGCCAACCAATGGATGACCACCCTGAACGGAAGTTTTAGTATCTGGCATTGGATCGAAGTCTATGGCGATGCCGGATTGGTAAAAAACAAGCATGCTGACCCGAATTTTGTTTATGACAGCGGTATCCGATTAAATCTTGTGACTGATTATTTTGAATTATATTTCCCTGTATATTCCAGCAATGGCTGGGAAGTCGGACAGCCTCATTATAACGAAAAAGTCCGCTTTATCATAACCTTCAGTCCAAAAACTTTGGTCAATCTTTTTACTCGTAAATGGTTTTAGGCTGAAAAAGGTTTTATTCGAGAAAATACCAGAAACAAATTATTCTAGCCTAAAATTACATATATTACAATTTTAATTCACTTTCACTAAACTTCTTTCATTCAAAACTTACTACAAAGCAAATTGATTGCAGATAATTAAATGAGCTCTTTTTTGTTTTGTAAGTAGAAATGTCTAAATTTGTTTTCTATTCAAGAAATTCCATTTTATGACACAAATAGCTTCCAAAAAAGAACTTTCGTTTGAAGATTTCAAGACCGAAGTGTTGAATGACTATAAAATTGCCGTAATCAGCAGAGAATGCAGCCTTTTGGGACGCCGCGAAGTCTTGACCGGAAAAGCAAAGTTCGGTATTTTTGGCGACGGAAAAGAAGTACCTCAGCTGGCCATGGCAAAAGCTTTTAAGAATGGAGATTTCCGTTCAGGCTACTATCGCGACCAGACTTTTATGATGGCGATTGGCCAGATGACCATTCAGCAGTTTTTTGCCGGACTTTACGGCCATACGGATATCGAGCATGATCCGATGTCTGCCGGACGCCAAATGGGTGGTCACTTTGCTACGCATAGCTTGAATGATGACGGTTCTTGGAAGAATCTAACGCTACAAAAAAACTCTAGTGCCGACATCTCTCCTACTGCTGGTCAAATGCCTCGATTATTAGGATTGGCACAAGCTTCTAAAATATTTAGAAATGTTTCAGGAATCCACAACAAGACTAATTTTTCGATTAACGGAAACGAAATTGCTTGGGGAACTATCGGAAATGCCAGTACCTCTGAAGGCTTGTTTTTCGAAACTATAAATGCTGCCGGAGTGTTGCAAGTACCAATGGTAATGAGCGTTTGGGATGACGAATACGGAATTTCTGTTCATGCAAAACACCAAACTACAAAAGAAAATATCTCTGAAATCCTAAAAGGTTTTCAAAGAGACAACGAAAATAAAGGCTATGAAATCATTCGCGTAAAAGGATGGGATTATCCAGCCTTGATTACAGCTTATGAGCAGGCATCACAGATTGCACGTGAAGAACACGTTCCTGTCTTGATCCACGTGCAAGAATTGACGCAGCCTCAAGGACACTCGACTTCAGGTTCGCACGAGCGCTACAAAAATGCAGATCGTTTAGCTTGGGAAGCGGATTTCGACTGTCTTCGCCAGTTGAAATTGTGGATGATTGCTATCAATATTGCTACGCAAGAAGAATTAGACGAAATTGACAATATCGCTAAAAAAGAAGTACTCGATGGCAAAAAAGCCGCTTGGAATGCTTTTGTAGAACCTATTAAAAACGAGCAGAAAGAATTGGTTTCTTTGCTGGAAACAATTGCCGCTGCTAGCGAAAACAAAGTTTTTATTCAAAAACATGCTTCAGATTTAGCCAGTATTAAAGAGCCTATTCGCAAGGATATTATTACGACAGCTCGAAAAGTACTGCGTCTTATTCTAAAAGAAAATGGCAAAGCCCAGCTTTCGCAATGGATTACGGCTTATACTGAAAAAATACAGCCGAAATTTAGCTCTAATCTCTTTTCAGAATCAGACCAAAATGTCTTTTCTGTAAAAGAAGTGCTTCCAGAATACATAGAAAATGCAGAAGAAGTCGATGGAAGAGTTATCATCCGCGACAACTTCGACGCTATTTTCAGCAAATATCCAGAAACGCTTGTTTTTGGTGAAGATGCCGGAAATATTGGTGACGTAAACCAAGGTCTGGAAGGAATGCAGGAGAAATACGGCGAATTGAGAGTAGCCGATGTCGGAATCCGAGAAGCGACTATCTTAGGACAAGGAATCGGAATGGCGATGAGAGGACTTCGTCCGATTGCCGAAATCCAGTACTTAGATTATCTTTTGTATGCGATTCAAATCATGAGTGATGATTTGGCAACATTACAATACAGAACACGCGGCAAGCAAAAAGCGCCGCTTATTATAAGAACTCGTGGACACCGCTTGGAAGGTATCTGGCATTCTGGCTCTCCAATGGGAATGATTATCAATGCCATTCGAGGCATACACGTTTTGGTTCCTAGAAATATGACAAAAGCGGCCGGTTTTTACAATAGCTTATTGGAAACCGACGAGCCGGCTCTTGTTGTGGAATGTCTGAACGGATATCGTTTGAAAGAAAAAATGCCTGTCAATATGGGCGAATTCAAGACTCCTATTGGTGTTGTAGAAACACTTAAGCAAGGAAAAGACATTACGCTTGTTTCCTATGGTTCTACCTTGCGTTTGGTTGAACAGGCCGCAAAAGAATTGCTTGAAATTGGTATTGATGTTGAAATTATCGATACACAGTCGCTATTGCCTTTTGACATTAACCATGATATTGTAAAATCTCTAGCAAAAACCAACAGATTATTAGTAATTGACGAAGATGTCCCTGGAGGAGCTTCTGCCTTTATCTTGCAACAGATTCTTGATGAACAGAACGGTTACAAATACCTTGACAGCAAACCGGAAACATTGACTGCAAAAGCACACCGCCCTTCGTATGGAACGGATGGGGATTATTTCTCAAAGCCTTCTGCAGAAGATATTTACGAAAAAGTATATGCCATTATGAGTGAGGTAAATCCTGAGAAGTTTCCTAGCTTGTACTAATATCCATTTAATATAAAATAAAAACCCGTCAGTTGACGGGTTTTTTTTATTTATTCTTCGTAAAATGCTTCTACAGCTTCTTGAATATCTTCTTTCAAATAACTAATATTAGGAAATTTTGACAAAAGATTTTTTAAACATTCAACAAATTTTTTGTTTTGAAATTTATATGACAGTCCTTCAAATCTCGAGGAAATCCAGCGAATTGATTCTTCATTTAATTCATTGATTATTAAAATTGAATCATCAACATTTTTAGATAATAATTCTGTTATATAATCCAAATCACTTGTTATCGTAGGGTCTTCAGGATGTTTGTTTTCAATATTCCTTATTGTATTTTCTATTAAAGTCTTCATCTTAGTTATTTTTATAAGGATTTAATTCAAAATTTTTACTCTTTGCTATAGGTTGCATCGCATTATCCGGAAATATAGTTGCTGGCTTTCCTTTGGTTTTTAAAACCCCTACCCTTACCCCTTCAAAATTATCAAAAATAGGCTTCCCATCTTCTAGAGTTTTAAACTTTTCGAAATTTTTATTTATAACATGTTGCCCAGCCTGTTTTATCTTTTTTACACCCCATTTTTTTGGAAACCAAGACTGTCCAGTTATTTTTTCACCTACCACTAACCTTTTAAAATTACTATCATGCCCTGCAACACTACCGATTCTTACACCATTTTTATAGGTATGTTCAATTTTGTATTCTCTGCCCAAGCTTTCGAGTTTAACAATATTGGTTTGCCCATGACCACCACCGAGCATTTTTCCTGGAGCAGTACTCTTTTTAGGGTTGCCTGGCAATGAGAAAGCTCCTTCATCAGCATGTTTAAGAACTTCATCTGGTAGGTATTTTAAATCAAAAATCTCGTTTAACTTTTCAATTAAATTTGCACCTTTTGCCGCCCAAATTTCTTTGAATGTTTCCCTGACTTCTTTAGCTGTACCATTTGCAATGGCTTCTCCTCTATAAATTGCAGCATAAGCAACCGCCTTTCCTTCTGCATCAATTCCTTTAATGAATAAAACTCCTTCCTGCTGTAATCTGGTGACTCCTGCCATCTTGAAGTTGACTCCGGAAAGCTTTAAGGCTTCTTCACCGTACAGAATCTCTTTTACTGTATTTTGAGTAAAATTAGCAATATTTATTTCAAGGATGACTTTTGTAATACAAGCTCTAGCAAAATTGGCAACCTTAAAGTTTTTAATCGCATTTGCTGTTCTTAACAGCCCTGCGCCTGCTTTAAAAAAGCTTTGTAGAAGTGCTGGGCCGGCTGTTATAATACCTCCAACCACATAAATTTGCTCCCAAGTCTCTAAAAATTCAGCACCTCCAGGAGTTTCCAAAATTTCATTCCGACTGGCATTTATAGCTACATCGCCAGTAGCTAGTACTACATCTGCAAGAGCTAGAGCAAATACCCCTGGATTTGCAGTAGTTGCCATTACAATTACACCTGCAATGATAGCTACTATATCAAATCCAATGCGAATAGCGAGCTCAACATCCTTTATTTCTTTTTCGCCAGCGAGTGCTTTTACAAAAATAATTGGAACGGGAATAGGAATATCAATACCAGAAGTATAATCAACCAAAGAAACCATATCTAAAGGGTGATACATCTTTCCTTGATCTTGATTAACAGTTTCAGAATAAGTCCTTTCTAGATCAGGCCCTAAAGGAATAGTCACTCCAAACTCATCAGTTTCAGTATTGGGCTGTTGATAGGTATGTTCTACGATTTTCTGTTGCTTTAAGTAAAATTCATCTTCCTTTTCGTCACTAAACCAAGAAATATCGGAATCTATTTTATATCCTTTTCCATAATAAAAGACCTTGCCTATTGTCTTCAGTTTATTATTATATATGCAACAGGCACTTATCATACTAGCAAAAATTATCCTGTTGCTTGTGACCTGTCCCATAAACTCTGAACTTCCATCCAGGTTTTCATAAATTCTTTTTAAAAAAGCTTGGTCTTCACTAAATTTTTCGATTATATAAAAAGAGTTGCCAAAAGCCTTAAATAAATTCATTAAAGCACCACTGCTATCTTTAAAGTTACTAAACGTTCCTGTATCATCATAATCTGTGAGCAGATTCACATGATCCCATAGTCTTTCTTCTTTCAAAAGAGACACTAATTGATTTAAGATAAAGTCAGGAATATTTTCATAAAGAAACTTCAATTCACTTCCCGTTTTAGCTATTTTGAGAGCCTCAACAAAAGCATTTTTAATTTTTTCCTTAACAAATTCTTTTGATCCCGTGTGTTCGGCTAATGCCACAAATGCATTGGCATCGTCTGTTTTTATAATAATCGCATTGAATTGATCTCTTAATACAAAATCATTTTCAACTTCTGGCGTTACGTCATAATTTCTTAAATGCATGGCATCTTCATAGACAAAAGCAATCCGAAAGTTTAGATTCTTTTTTGCAGCATCTATCTTAAAAAGATAGCCGGGTTTATCTAAGTTCACATGACAGGCTCTAGAATTAAGCTTGATTTCTAATTTTCCCTGCCTTTTTATCTTACGATTTTCATCTTCATAATTAAAGATTGTCTTATCACTAGAAACCGAAGCATAAAAACTTTTCAGCATCATTGCCGAAGGGCTCTTCGAAGACAGTGGATTAAGCGTAGGAATTAAGAAAGCTGGAAAATAAAAAGCCTTTTTATAGGGTCTATTTGTCCTGATAAATTTCAATAATTCATTAATGTCAATTATTTTAGTTGTCCATTCATCTTTATATTCACCACAGGAATTATTTTCTCCATATATTTTTTCATAAGCAATTTCTTCAAAACTATTATTTTTTAAATTACCTACTTGTCCGCTGTTCTGAAATGCTTCGAAGCCCTGCATATCCAACTCTCGTAGAAGATCCTGACTTTCTTCGTCAAAATCTTCAAATATATCTGTTGTCATATTATTATTTTTTATGGTTAATACTCTTAAATCGCCAACTTATAGCTTGGAAATAGTTCGACAACCGAGGTATTGTTTCGCAAAAAGTTCTTGATTTTATATTCTGTAGTGATGGTCAGGTCGATATGATAGTTCAGCGCAGTTGTCCACAGCTGTGAATTCACGATCGGAAAATCACACACCATCATAATGTCCCAATCCTTACCTTCCAATTGGCGCCAATCGTTTGGCAACACCCTTCCCCTGCTACCATGCAAGTAAATAGCTCTTACAGGAGTAATCGCATCTACTTTGGCTTTCAGGTCATTTAAAATATATGGCAGCACGAATTCGTGCTGCCATATGGCTTCTGCCTTTATCTGGCTCATATAGAAAATCTAGAAATTGGCAATAAAGTATTTACTTCGGCAGAAGCTAATTTGGTTCCGTTAGCATCCAAAATCCTGTCATAATAAGCTGTCGGATTTGTAAACTTCACAGAATCGGAATTGAAAAGAACTTTTACCTGATCCAGTTCAGGCATCGTAACCGTTACTGGAGTTTCTTTTTCAAAAACAAATGTCGGAACTACGCTCGTGTCCACTATGAATCGGATAGACGCTTCATTGTTATCTGCTGAAGTATACTGCTGAGCATCGATCCCGGGAATCAGAGACAGTTGTTCTGCTAGCTTCGTATAGATAACCTTCGCTGAATCTGTTGACTGCCAAGCGGCATCTCTTTCGATAACGATTTCTTCTCCCATACATCGGAACGTTCTTGGAAAACTGGAATACGAATCATAGTGACCAATAGTATTATTACCAAAACTATCCATATCTTCATACGAAAAGGTAACTGTTTTTGAAGAAGCTCCGTTCATCTGTGCTCCCGTGATATGGAAATTAGGTGAATGCGGTACAGAAGCAGGGTCTTCAAAGTCTGACAAGTCTTCGTCATAAGGCAATGCTTTCTCTACTTTCAGTCCAATGCTATCGGCCTGCAAAATGGTCAAAGCAGTTGGGAGTCTTGTAGCCCATGCTTTTCCTTCTTTTTGGCCTTCTGGCTCGCGCAATTCGTCTACGATAGAAAGGAACAGTTCATCTTCGATAACCGGTACTTCGCCTCCATTCCAAATTTGGCCTGTTTGTAGATAATAGCTAACTACTTCTTCAAAACCTGGCCTAACTGTTACGATTACTCTCGCCATACCTGCCTGCATAAAGCTTCTAAATAAAGGATCGTTGTTATCATATTGATACAGTTTTGCCCAATCTTCTCTAGCTCCCCAATAGTACGGATAGAAATTATAAGACATAATGTCCCATTCAAAGGCTTGCTCAATAAATTTGGCAAAAGCAGCATAATCGTCTAGATTAGCATCTACTTTTATCTCATGGTTTCCAAAAGATCTGTCTACACCTGAAGCAAGAGGTTTGGTCATGTCTTTTCCATACGTTCTTCTCGCTGTGGTATTCTGGTCTATGATATAAGAGATACAGTTTTTACGCAATACCATGTTTTCAATTTCACGATAAAAGCCAGGATTGGTACCTTTGATAACAACACCTTTGGCTTGTTCTTCGGCTAATTTTTGCTCATATTCTACAACTGCATCTTCATAAGCATCAATAATCGCTTTGAACGTTTCTTGCTGCCATTGCTGGTATTTATTGGCTGTTCTTTCTAACTTGACGCTAACATTGGCAATACCTACGTGATGCGTAATAAAGAAAACAGAAACTGGAATATTGCCTTCAAAAGCATTTAAAGCCTCGCCATCTTTTGGATATAATCTCCAGTTGTCGTTCAACGAACCGCAATAGTATCTCAAGTTTCCAACGCTGACACCAATCGATTTACCCCAGCTGGTCTGCATGGCAGCACTAGATACAGTAACTACCGCATCAACCGTTTTATAACCTTCCGGCAAAGTCAGATTGGCTTTATCAGACCAAGAATTACCACCACTCATCAATCCAGAGAAATTGAATTCTTTACCGACACTTAAGAATTGCGAAGGACTCGCATCCAAATCAACATTTAGCTTTCCGCCCCAATATTTTACTGTAGCATCATTTACACACGTAAAATCTTTTAAGTTTAGCGGAGTTGTCGTTCCTTGCGTGTCAACAAATTTTCTTGGATCTACGGGCTCAATCAATTTGGATCCTCCATTCTCAGACATGCCCAATATATGAAGCTTGGCAGGCTCTGGAACCATAAATTCAAACATCAAGCGTTTTCCATAATTATAGATCTGGTTCTTATAAACCTTGTCAACCCAGCGATAAACTCCTACGACATGCTTGTCGCCTTTCGTATTATCAAAACCGTGCTTGTTATTGTCTTCAAACTCTTCAATAATTTTCTCGATTCGTTCTTCTTTTACCTTAGTCACGATTCTTTCCATCGCACGCTCTGTTACCTCTTTGGCTTGGTTGACAGCTTGGCGCGTACTTTCTTCTCTAGAAGTATGCGTAGCCATATTGACATTTGCACCCAGAGTAAATTTGGTACCTCCTGTTGTAGCGCCGCCCCATTCCATTCCGAAGTTTCCTCCGGCAGAAAGATCTTTGCTTTCCTGCAACACTTTTGCGACTTCACTCTGCATTTCGAAACGGCTCGTATTGGTCGTATCCGACAACTGTTCTTTTTCTCTTTCAGAGGTAGACGTCGTCGTATTTTCGCTTCTACGGAGCTTGCGGGTAGCCTTCTCCTTATACTCGCGGGCCATGACGTTTTCGATTGCCGCCACTTCGCCTTCAACATATCCTTGAACAGTCTGTTCTACTTTTTTATAATCGGCAATACCAAGCTGTTTTACTCCAAATCCAGAAGGGATAAACGATCCATCGGCCCCAGTAGCAGGTACAGAGGGAACCGACGGCGTGCTTTCTGGCTGCGGCTCTAAGATGGTCAGCATCCTGCCCGTAGCACAATTCAACGTATGCCAAAAATCAGTCGTGAACGATTTTTTTGCTCCATTCGTAAAAGTAATTGCTACTGTAAGATTCTTCATCACGTAGTAGAAATCACCTGTCGTAAGCGCATCATTATGAAGATTGGTCAGCATGATGCTGTTTCCGTTTCTGTTTTGCGTAAAAGCAGTACGAACCACCTTTTCTCCAGAATACTTTTCGACCGTAGTCTCAACTCCCGAAATCTGCCATGAAGAATCAGCTACCGTAAAAGAAACGTCAAAGTTTACGTAGGTACCGCCATTAGCGTTACTACTGTAGATTTTTGGACAGGCTTGATAAGAAAAAGGAAGTATCCCAGCCGTAACATTATTTGTCGTAGGAATAACAACTCCTCCAACACTTATTGAAGTATTTCCTTGATGAGGCGTATGGCTGATGATAGTCTGCGTATTAGTAGAAACCTGATCTTCAATCAATGTGAAAACATTTTGGAACGACGTTAGACTAGTATCGCTCGACAATCCTGGAATGATTCTAGCCGCAAGGCCTTCTTCTTTTTTTTCCGGCTCGTCTTCTGTCTCTATTTCCAATACTTCAAGCAATGTATCAAAAGCTGGTGCAGATAATACAGACTTCAAATGTTCCAAATCAATTTCGTTTCTGAATTTAAAATTAAAAGCAGGCAATTTAGGCATCGGAACAACTGGCGGCTCATTGCAAGGGTCTGCCGCATCAAACGGGACATCAGGATTTCTCACAGAACACCATTTGGTTTTGGCATCTTCCACATTCTTATGATAATCATCAATAATAGGCTGTATTTCTGCCTGGTATTTTAGCTGTTCATTTTCAAAGGAAACCTGATATTCCTTTTTATAGGCCTTTTCTACTTTTTGCAATTCTTTCTTGAGCTTATTCTGTCTTTCTATATTTATGTTCGACAAGGAAATTGCTTGAAATTGACGCATCTCATCGTTAGGCAGCGACATTTGTGCTTCTTCTTCAGACTCACCTCTTGCAGCCATTCTTGCAACAATCGGAGCAGAAGACGTGTTTTCTACGAATAGCTGCTTAGGCAAGACAACTTTTGCATTCATCAATTGTTTAGACAATGGCTTATTCGATTCATCATAGTTTCTAAATAGATGATTCGCGACAAGCAACTGCATGATGATTTCTTTAGCATAAAAGCTTTTCTGCGTAACTACTTGGTAAAAAAGATTGTCCCATAAAAGAGTCAGCTGCGATGGTGTCAAGCCTGTTGTAACTTTCAAAACCTCTTTTTTCAGGTCTGCTTCAGTATACGAATATTTGTTCTTTGCCATCCATACAGCCAGCACATATAGTTCTGCATTGATAGATTTTAGATTTTCTTCGCTTATGGCTCCGAAAGAAGGAGAAGCATCTGCCATAGATTGCCACTTGGTCTTGTTGCTCGGCCTGTTGGCGACAGCGTTGTCAAATGTTACTCCATTTGCGCTTCGATACACAAAACGTTTGTCTTTGTTTTTTTCTTCAGATAGCTCTGGCGATCTCATGGTAACGAATCGGAAGAGTGTGTTTTTAATTTCTGTACTCATTTTTACTTTTTTTAATTATAAGATTTATTTCTTGTAATATTCGTGGCTAATATGATTCTCTGGATTGTTTTCCGGACAACAAGGCTTTTGAATGGCTATTATCGAATGATTACAGTGCAAATATATAAGAAATAAATCTATCAAACAAATATTAAATTAGATTATTTTCATTTATTTTTCAAAATACTGTATATTATTATCTTACAGCCAGCAATTCGTCAGTTGCTTAAAAAAGAAATTATCAATCAGCTTTAAATCAGTAATATAAATCAGAATAGCACATTTAAAATGCACAGACGCATTAATAATCATAGCTCTTACAAAGGGAAATAACTTAGATTATTTTCAATCAAATGAAATATAAACAGAAGAAAGCCTATTTAAATAAATCAAAAGAAAGAAGAAGAAAAAAGTGCCAAAACGCACAGAAAATAATAAGAAACCCCAGGGTAATAGGGTTCTTTCTTTTATCGAAGCTAGTAGTTCACTTCGACGTGATAGCTGCCCGGCTGGGTCGTATCGTTGTTTTTGACCAAAAGATTGGCGCCTCCGGTCTGCAAGTTCTGAAAACGATCTGGAAATAGCCGCTCCTCCTGCGAGGTCAACCAAGTTTCCTTCCAATTCCAATGTCCTGCTCAAAGAAAAAGTAAGCGATGCAGTGCCGGTGTTGCGGAAAGTGACGACTATGGCCCCGTCAAATCCTACTGTGCCAATAACCGCGACAGTTCCAGCAACTGCTAGTCCTGAAAACTCCTCAAAATCGCCCGCTTTAGACAGCTTTCAACTAAGGTAGTTTTTGATATAAAATTGTTTAGGGTTGTAGTTTTGTAGGTTTTTTGTGTTAAATAAATCTTTATATTTGATAAAGCTTGGATTTTATTATCCAATATTTCACTGTTTTTCAACAACTTATAACTTTTAACAATGGACAAAACAAATTTTAATTTTAGGAAAATGCCCTCTTTCAAGAAGCAATATTATTTCTTACTTTTTGCAATCTCATCATTTGGCTGCTTTGCGCAAACAGGAACTTACCAGATTACAGCCACAGCACCTTCACCATCATCATTTTCGAGCTTATCTGCAGCTGTCACAGGCATAGGTACTAATGATGCTACCCTTCATATCAACAGCAACATAACAGTATCGGCAAATCTTACCGTGCCTTCTAATATTTCTTTAAAATTTTATAAAGGGGCTGTTATTACCATAAATAGCGGCGTGATACTAACCCTTAAAGGTCCGTTGGACGCTGGTGCTTTTCAGCTATTCAATTGTATCGGTACAGGTATCGTAAAGGGAAGTCCAAAAATTGATCAAGCACTACCTGAATGGTGGAAAAAACCTGCTGATACGTATTGGACAGATGCCATACAGAAAGCAGTAGACTTTTGCCCAAGGGTATTTTTTCAAAAAGGTGATTATATAATAAATGGAACTATAAATCTTTCCATGGATTTTAATCATATTATTTATGGAAATGGTCGAAGCACAAATATAATTTCTGATGCTGATCAATATGTATTTTCTATGATCAGTAACAACTCTTTCCCCACCCATTCTAGTTTTGAAGATCTTTATTTTCATTGCAAAAAAGGAATTAAGTTTAATAATGAAACAACACCTGTAATAAAAAATAATCAAATCTTGAATATTAAGATCACCCGTTGTATTTTCAGCCATGATAGAGGATCGGGAACTTTTCCAGATATTGCTATTAATCTTTATGAAGTTTTTGATTCTACGGTTTCTGAAAATTTAATAGAATCTTTCGATATTGGAATTAAATTAAAAGGCTGCGATATTAACTATATACATGACAATAGGGTTCAAATATTTAAACAGTATGCTATTCTAGACTTAAAAGACAAGGATAATGACACCACTGGCTCGCAAACACTAATAGCGCATAATGACCTATTATCTTACCAAGGAACAGCTCATACAGGTGCTTTTATAAAAACGACCAATCAATATGTCATTATAAGAGACAATTTTTTAGAGAATGCACACAGTGAACAATTTCCAGAAGTTTATCCACTTGCGTATATTGATTGTTCCAATATCGGGCTTGAAGAAACAGAATTTGTGCCTTATAATATTGATATTACCGGAAACCGATTAAGCACGGGTGCTGATTTTCTATATTTAATCTGCGAGGATTTTAAAAGTTTGAATCTCAACGACGCTCCGTTAGCAATTCCTTTGAATCAAATACCTCCATCAAGTTTCTGCAAAAACTCTCCTACCAAAATATTGAAAAGAAATATCCCTATAAGTTATGAAGATAGGCCACGTTCTATAAATATCGCAAATGTTTTTTCGTTTAGAGAATGGCGAGGGTTTAACAATACCAATATTTTGCAAAATGACTTGAATGGCGCTATGATCATCAACCCTTCTAACATTTCAGACTTAGCTCATGACCCCGACGGCCATAAAGCAACTTTCAATCCAAAAAGCATTCAATTGGCAAAGGATCAATACATCAAGATACAGATAAGCCAGAAGCTGAGTGGTGAGACTGGCGAATTAAATGGTCTTCCAAAAAGATTCAAAATCAAACTAATTACCAGGAATATAGGTTCTGGAGCATCAGCAACAAGCAATAATGATTATTATGTTACCATAAAAAAAGATGGCGAAGATGATGTGGATGCTTGGGCCGGATTTGGAAGCTATGTTTGTAATAATACCAGCGATTCAAATTACAATAATTACAATACCTATATAGCCAGTCCATCAATCGACATCAATTCTACTTCAGATTATTGGATGTTGTTGAATCCGCTAAATTCTGACAAGGAGCTTAAATATATCATAATCGAACCAGACGAATCAGAATGTATGGAAGACAATGAGACAAATAAACCGGCCAAAGAGAGTATTGATTTAGAGGATAATCTAAAAGTTTACCCGAATCCTACAGACAACATTCTTAAAATAGAAACTGGAAATTTCAGTATCAATTCTATTCTGGTTTATGATTTGAGTGGACGATTTATTAAAGATTACACAAAAGAAGTCAAAGACAAGTCTATTAATGTTGGTGCATTGCCTTCTGGCAGTTATATTGTAAAAATTGCTACTGCTGGTGAAACATCAAAAATAATCTTGAAAAAGTAAGGCATTAAAATAATTATATTTATAACTTATAATTTGTCAGGCGGACAGTCCTTGGCTGACTATTAGAAATTATCACGGACAAACAATCAATAACACGATTGTAACGATTGACGAAACTACAACAAACAAATCAGAATATGGACAAAACAAAAATCACCAGAGAAAATATCCTTGAAGCGGAAAACAAACTTTTTTCGGCTCAACTTGTAAGCAATGTAGACCTACTTGACCAACTATTGCACGATGATTTGGTTGCAGTTGCACCGACAGGACAAATTCTAACTAAAGAAATGGACTTGAACTCGCATAAAGCAAAAACAATGATTATTGAAGATGCTTCAACAGAAATTGACGACATTAGAATAATGGGCGACACTGCGCTTTCAATCGTTACAATGACAGCGAAAGGAAAAATGATGGGAACGCCTTTAGAAGGAAAATTTAGATATTTTAGAGTTTGGAAACGCTTTGACGGCACATTGAAAGTTATTGGGGCCAGTTTTATGCAATTACCTTGATTAAAAACTTTTATTACAGGGCTTATAAAATCTGGCTTTATACGGCAAGAGCGGCCTTGCCTAAAAAAATAAGACTTACGGTGTAGATATACACAAAAAAACCGATGACTAGTAATCATCGGTTTTTTATTTCCTTTATTTTTTCTTCTTCGATTTCTTTTTGGATTTTGCTTTTGCCTTAGCTTTCGCTACTTTTTTAGCCTTTGCTTTTTTTCTAGCTTTTTCTTTCTTTTCCTTATCTTTTTTCTTTTTAGCCTTGGCTTTTTCCTTCTCTTTTAGTTTTGCTTTTTTAGCTTTTGCTTTCTCCTTGTCTTTTTTAGCCTTGGCTTTTTCCTTTTCTTTCATCTTTTTAGATTTTTTCTTGTTTTTCTTTTTATCCTCCTGTACTGCTTCTTCGGTATTCGCTTGAGTATCTTGGATAGGCGTTAATGCGTTTTCAACTTCTTTTGCACTAGCCTCTGTATTTTCCTTTGGCGCTGCTTTGGTAGCCGCTGGAGTTGCTTTTTTTACTGTTGTCGTAGCAGCAGGCTTTGCAGCGGCTGGGTTAGCGGCAGCCGTTTTAGCCGCTATAGCTGTTATTCTTGCGGGTGCCGGTTTGGCTGCAGGCGCAGTTTTAGCTGCAGGAGCTTTCGCTGTCGTACCAGCGGCTGGCCTTGGCGCTCTAGCTCTCGGAGCTGAAGCAGGCTTTGGACTCTCTTGCTTCGCAACTGGAGTAGCTGTGGCTTTTGGAGTATCTTGGCTTTTCTCAGGGGCGTTTTCTGGATTGTTTTCGGCTATTTGACTCATAGGGTTATCGATTAGTATTATACAATGATTTTGAGATTCTGGAAATAGTGTTCATGTTTCGTTAAAATTACGATATTGTAAATTTAACGTTAACAAATTTAAGCCATTAATAGATGCGCCAATGTTAAGTTTTCACTTCAGGCAAAAACTTAACATTGGAAATTTTTAGGAAAAAAATAACACCTTGCAGCCTTTGGCAGAAACCGTCAAAAGTGATTAGTTTCTTACCTTTACAAGTATGAAAAATATCAGATTAAGCATTCTTGACCAATCTCAGGTCAGGAGAAACGGAACAGCAAAACAAGCGTTGCAAGAATCCGGCGAATTAGTACAATTAGCAGAAAAACTAGGATACACCCGCTACTGGGTTTCAGAACACCATAACTTTAAGATGGTTGCCGGCACGGCTCCCGAAGTATTGATTCCGTTTTTGGCTTCAAAGACACAAACCATAAAGATTGGCTCGGGCGGTATCATGCTTCCCAACCACAGCGCCTTCAAGGTGGCCGAAAACTTCGGACTGTTGGAAACGCTTTTCCCAAAAAGAATTGATTTAGGAATTGGACGTGCTCCTGGCGGCGACAGGCTGTCGTCTCACCTGCTCAATCCTTCTAATACCTTTAGTGAAAAAGAATTTTTCCAGCAATTGATCGATGTCCAAGCCTTTCTTAGGAATGAAACCTTAGCCGATACGGTACATGAAAAAGTAAAATCGTATCCGTGTCCGGAAGAAATTCCAGATTTATGGATTTTGACATCCAGTGGCGGCAGTGCTCAATTTGCGGCCCATTTCGGAATGGCATTGTCGTTTGCTCAATTTATAAATCCTGATGGCGGTCCAGAGGTCGCGGCTTTCTACCGCCAGAATTTTAAGCCTTCTGCCGAGCTGAAACAACCGAAAGTAAATGTCGGAATCTTTGCCTTCTGCTCTGAAGACGAACAAAAGATTGCCGATTGGATTACAGAATTCGATTATCGAATGCTGCATATTGAAGCGGGTGCTGCCGGAGAACTTCCTTCTTTTGAAGAAATAAAAAATATGGGCTATACGTTGCAGCAGAAAGCACGGATTGCTTATAACAAAGGGCGTTATATTGCAGGAACTCCGGAAAAGCTCAAGGCCGCTATCGAAAAAATTGCCGACGAGTATGAAACCGATGAAATCATGATTGCCACCATAGCAGAAAATTTTGAAGACCGCAAGAAATCGTATGAATTGCTTGCAGGGCAATTCCTAACATCTTCTTAAATTTTAGAAATAAAACAATATATTCTAGCGATTTTAAGTTAAAATGAGTACATTGAAAACAATAATAACCTAAAATTCTAGACTAAAATGAAAAAATCGTTTATCGCATTGGGAACCATAGCGTTGCTAGCGTTCGCTTCCTGTAAAGAAGACAAAAAAACTCCTGATCCAGTTCCGGAGACGCCGCCTGTAGAAAACCCAACTCCGACTCCGTCGCCTAAGACAGAAGCTGAAAAGCAAGATAATGACGGAACTACCGTTTCTGTCGGAAAAGACGGTGTTCAGGTAAACACAAAAGATGGCGAGAGCAAAACAGACGTGAACGTTTCTAAAAATGATGCGTCTGTCGAAATCAAAAAGCCAAAGAATTAAATTTTATTTGTTTAAGGCCAGCTTCTTCAGGCTGGCTTTTTACCAAATAAAAAAAAATGAAAAAGAAACACACTATGAAAAAATTATTCCTGCTGCTGCTCTGCATTGCTGTTCTTGCAGCCTGCAAATCGAAGCCATCGGCACCTAAAATAGCCAAACTAGAACTTTCGCAAGTAAGCCCGTCCCAAAAAAGCAGGGCGTATGATTTAGGAAAAAGGATATTGAATGCATGCAACACTTCTAAGTTCAAGCCTTTTACAAAAGAAGAAGCTACCGACAAGGTAATCCAAAATACGACTTTAGAAAAACTGTCTAGCACCTGTAGAAAATTTTCGATAAAATATGGGCAGTTTGAAGATATTAGATTGGTTGAGGTCATCAAAAACAATTCTGACAACACGCTTATTTTCAGATATAAGGCAGATTACCAGAGAAAATTTGCACAAAAAGAACTTCAGGTAACGCTAAATAACGAAAATAAAGTCTCAGCTATCCGCTCGACTGATTGGTCAGATGCATATACTCCGTAAACGATTGTATTTTTTTGCCTACTTTTAATGATTCAAAATCCCAAGCATGAACACCAACGAACAGATTATTGAAGAATTCTATGCGGCATTTGCAGCCCAAAACGCAGAAACAATGGCAAGCTGCTATCATCCAGATATCGTTTTTGAAGATCCTGCTTTCGGAAAACTCGAAGGAAAAGACGCCTCAGATATGTGGTATATGTTGATTGAAAGGGCTAAAGGAAATCTGAAAGTAGAATTTTCCGACATCAAGGCAGATGCTCAAAAAGGAACGGCACAATGGACAGCAATCTACCTTTTCACAAAAACCAACCGAAAAGTAATCAACAAAATAAAGGCTTCCTTTGAATTTAAGGACGGCCTGATTATCAAACATACCGATTCGTTTGATTTCTGGAATTGGGCAAAACAAGCTTTAGGAACAACCGGCTTGCTATTAGGATGGTCTTCCTTCCTTCATAAAAAAGTACAGCATCAGGCTTTGGAATCTTTGAGAAAATACCAACAGAAAAATTCTTAATTAACATACATTTAAACCTTATCCGATCATAATTGCTTAATTTTAAAGGGCTAGAAATTACACAGCTTTTTTAGAAATTATTCCATTATGACAAATCCAATTTTAAATTCCTTCCTTCCTATATTTTATATCGCTTGGTCTGATGATGTGTTGACAGAAAAAGAAACAAACCTGCTTAAGGAATCCATCAACACCCAAGACTGGCTGACAAAAGCCGACAAAAAAGAACTTCTTTCTAAAATAAATATCGATAATCCTCCGTCAAGAACCGAACTGCAGGATTGGAAAGAAAGTATTAAAAGAGCCGTAAATCAAGACAGCGAAGAAGAATTGCTGACAGATATCTCCATAAAATTAGCCCTGCTCGACAATCCTAAAATCAGCAATGAAAAGCTAAAGCCGCTCTACTTCTATCTTCAAAATTTAGAAAAATCATTAGGAATCATCAGCAACGAAGCCGTATATGTCTTCAAAGAAAGACATGACACCATTACTTCAAAATACGCTACCGAAGCAACTTTCTCTATAGAAAAACTCACAGAAATACTTGATGGAAATCAGGCCGAAACGATCAATAAGGTCAAAAAAATTATCAGTCGCCCCACTTTTAAATATGAGGAATCGACCGATATTGAGGTCTATCGCGAAAAAGTTTTGAAATGGTGCAAAATTTTGGCAAAAGAAGGCTTGGGATCTACTGCCTATCCTAAAGCTCATGGCGGCCAAGACGATGTAGAAGCTTATTTTTCTATCATGGAAACTTTAAGCTATCACGATTTGAGCCTTGTCATCAAGTTTGGCGTGCAGTTTGGACTTTGGGGCATGAGCATCCAATCGCTTGGAACCGAAAAACATTATGCAAAATATTTGAAAAAAGTCGGAACGCTCAGTCTTCCGGGCTGTTTTGCCATGACCGAAACGAATCACGGTTCTAACGTAAAATCGCTTGAAACCACAGCGACGTATGACCACAAGACAAAAACCTTTACGATCAATACACCGCATAAATTAGCGCGAAAAGAATACATCGGGAATGCGGCTCGCGACGGACAGATGGCCACTGTTTTCGCCAAATTGATTATTGACGGAACAGATCATGGCGTCAATGCCTTTATAGTACCGATCCGCGACTCAAAAAACAAGGTGCACGAAGGTGTCACTATTGAAGATTGCGGTCTAAAGATGGGACTGAACGGTGTAGACAACGGAATTATTTATTTTGACAATGTCGTGATTCCGAAAGAAAATATGCTCGACCGTTTTGCTTCTATAAACAGCAAAGGACAATTTGAAAGCCCGATTGCCAGTGATAACCGACGTTTTTTTACCATGCTCGGCACTTTAGTCGGCGGCAGGATTGGAATTCCGCGTTCGGCACTAGCGGCAGCCAAATCAGCCTTGACAATTGCCATCCGCTATGGCGACCAAAGACGTCAGTTCGGCCCTCAAGGCGGCTCAGAAGTCCCAATTTTAAACTACAGAATGCACCAGCGCAGGCTAATGCCCTATCTGGCTAAATCCTACGCCATACATTTTGCCTTGCAATATGTTACGCAACGATTCCTAAACCGAAAAGAATCGGAAATGCAGGAAATCGAAGCTTTGGCAGCCGGCATGAAAGCCTATTCTACTTGGAACACGCGCGATACCATACAGGAATGCAGGGAAGCCTGTGGCGGAAAAGGCTATTTGGCTGAAAATCGATTTGCTGCTTTGAAGAATGATACGGAAGTCTATACCACTTTTGAAGGCGATAATACTGTCTTGATGAATCTCGTTGCCAAAAATCGACTTTCAGAATTCAAAAATCAGTTTGGCGAAATGAACGCCTTGAGCCTTTTTAATTATGTCGTAGACCAAGCCAAGACCTCAATTACCTATAAGAATCCTTTTGCGACTCGAAATACGGACGAAAACCATCTGGCTGATAGCGAATTCCACATTCATGCTTTTCAGTTCCGTGAAAGGGAAATACAGGCTTCTGCGGCAAAACGTATCAAAAAGCTGCTGGATAGTGGCTTGGATTCATTTGATGCTTTTAACATCGCCCAGCATCATTTGATTAATGTGAGTCAGGCTTATTTGGAACGAATTGTCTTGGAACAGTTTCAGCTTCAAGTTGAAAAAACGAAAGACGAAGGCGCAAAAGCAATCCTGAAGAAACTCTGCCAACTCTATGCCTTGTCAACTCTCGAAAAAAACGCAAGCTGGTATCTGGAGCAAGGCTACATGGAAGGTGTAAAAACAAAAGCCATTCGAAAAGTCGTAAATCAGTTATGTTGGGAAATCAGGCAGAATGCTGTGCCTTTAGTTAATGCTTTCGCGATTCCTGAAAGCTGCTTGAGCGCACCGATTATAACGAAACAGTAGTTATTTATCTAGAAGCAAACCTATATTCCAGTCCAAGGCAGGATTATAAACTAATTCTCCGTTACTTACTTCTAAAGGACAATCAAAATTATTAGTATACAGACCGCCAGTGCCCAAACCTTGGGGCATTGGATTCTGTTGCAAAAATGTCCATTGTGCAATAGCATTTAAGCCAATATTGCTTTCTAAAGCGGAAGTAACCCACCAGCCGATATTGTATTTTTCAGCAAGCGAAATCCACTCTTTTGAACCTCTAAAACCACCTATCAAACTTGGCTTTAAAATGATATATTTTGGCCGTATTTTTTGCAACAATGCTTCTTTTTCGGCATATCCAAAAACACCAATTAGTTCTTCGTCCAAAGCAATCGGAAGAGGAGTCGTTTTACATAGCTCTGACATACTGTCATGCTGATTTTTTTGTATAGGTTGCTCTATGCTATGTAATTTAAATTCAGATAATTGGTTTAATTTATATAAAGCTTTATTTGAAGAAAATCCGCCGTTAGCATCTACCCTGATTTCGATGGTTGAAGCATCATAATTTTGACGAATAAAACGTAATAATTCGAGTTCTTTTTCAAAATCTATGGCTCCAATTTTAAGTTTTATACAATTAAAACCTTGCGCCAATTTTTCCTCAATTTGTGCCTTCATAAAAGCAGGTTCTCCCATCCAAACCAAGCCATTGATTGGAATGCTTTTTTTGCCCTTTGTAAAGTCAGAAGAAAACAGTAAAAAAGGCGTTTCGCTTTCTAAAGATTGGAACGCCATCTCTACTCCAAACTGTATGGAAGGAAATTCTAGCAGCGATTCCCAAAGCGTCTCTTTTCCGAGATGGATATTTTCACAGGTCCATTGCAGCTTTTCTTCATAGTTAGGCCTGTCGTCTGCGCTTAGTGTTCTGAGAATGCCGCACTCGCCTATCCCGATTTTGCCATTTTCCTCCAAAATAAGAAACCAAGTCTCCTTTTGGGTCATAACACCTCGCGATGTACCTGATGGTCGCTTAAAATCAAGAATATGCTTTTTATAGGAGGCTTTGAGCATTATTTATACTTTTAATCTTCGAGAAGTCTTATAATCCTGTCGAAATCGTCGTTTTTGAATCCTGCTTTTTTTAAGTCTTCAAAGTCGGATTGTGTTTTATTTTTCCAAGATAGGGCTGTCGTTACGTTTTGCCCATTATATTTTTTATGGATTTGCTTTGCTTTTTTGTAATCGCCTTTTAGCAGATAAACATGCGCCATATTCAATTGAATCAGCAATTCAGAACCGTCTAGCTCCTCGCCTTCTTTCAATACTTTCAACGCTTTATCGTATTGTTTTGAATACAGATAATATTGACCTAAAGCATTGTAATCCAAAACAGTCGCATTGCCGTTTTCAATAATTCCGGTCTGCAATAAATCGATAGCTTGTTCGTATTTTCGATTTTTGAAATAGTGCAACGCATCCAAACGGATTGACGTCAAGATTGATTTGTTTGCTGGTTTTTCAGAGAGGCACGCATTTCCAAAATCCTTGAAGGCTTTTGCTTTTTCAATCGCCATAAGGTTTTGGAACTCTTGAAATTTGTATTTTTTTTGCATTTTTTCAAGGATACAAAGCGAAAAGTCGTCAGAGTTGAGCATTTTTTTAGCCAACTCCGATGTTTTGACCTGCTTGATAATTGTCTGGCGATTTTCTGTCGTCCAGCCACGGCTTAATTTATTATCTACCCAAGGCACGACTTCTAGGATAATCTTCTGCTTCATGATCCAGTTTTTACTTTCAAAACCAAACCATAAATACTCCATTCCCGCTTTCAGGCAGGAAGATTTATCCATCGAAAGACGCCTTGCATCTTTATTTACAGGAGTACTCTGAAAAAGGCAGGCGTTCTCTGTTTTTCCTTTTTCTTTGTATTCCTTCGCAAGAGCATTGCTTGAAAAGATACCATATGTGCATTTATCATCGCCAGAAATTTTAGACGTCAAAAACACTGCTCCTGCAGCACCTTGGCTGATTCCTGTGGGATCTGGAATTGCTTTTAGCAAAGAAGTCAGGCTGTTCGCCATCTGCTGGTTTTCGTCAAGAAGCGTGATCCTGTAGACGATTTCGGTCGTACCAGTCGGAAGGTCTTCGGTCCTTACAGTAATTCTGTCTCCTGCTGAAACAATAATTTCTTTTGTAGTCGCACGATCTTTGTCCCAATAGCCATCTTGCTGGGAAAAAGCAAACTGGGCCATAAGTAACAGCAGAAAAAGTGCAATTTTTGATGTATGCATTTGTAAATGGTTCATTAATAGCTTTATTGTACAACAAAGCTGAAAGGTCGATTGCGAATCGATTTTGCTAGATATCGATAGAATCGCCTATTTCCAGAAGCATCAAGTCTTTTCCTTTGTCAAAAAACTTCTTTTTGGCTTCTTCGTGGTTGATTTTTATGTATCCGAACGTATCGTAATGACAGCCTAAAATCTTGTCGCATTCGACAAAATCAGAAGCAATAATCGCGTCTTCTATATCCATGGTAAAATTATTTCCTATAGGAAAAATAGCCAAGTCTAGTTTGGTTCGCAACGGAATCAGCTTCATGTCAAACGTCAGAGCTGTATCTCCAGCAATATAAATGTTTTTGTGCTCTCCTTCTATAATAAAACCGCCAGGATTACCGCCATAAGTACCGTCATTAAAAGAACTCGAATGGATGGCATTTACATATTTTACGGTTCCGAAATCAAACTTCCAGCTTCCGCCATGGTTCATTGGATGGCTTTTCAATCCCTTTTTTTCGAAATAACCTGCAATTTCTGCATTGGAAACAATAGTCGCTCCCGTGCGTTTTGCAATAGCCTCAACATCCAGCGTATGATCGCCGTGGGCATGGGTTACTAAGATATAATCGGCTTTTAGCTCATCGATATTGATGTGGCTAGCCAGTTCGTTTGCCGTGATATAAGGGTCAACTATGATATTTTTGCCTCCAACTTCAATCCCGAGGCTTGCGTGTCCGTAGAAAGTAATTTTCATAATTCTGATTTTTAATTATTTACAATAATATCCGATAGGAAGAAAATAAGACAAAGCGATAAAAGCACAGATAAAAGAAACGTACTGATAGCCAGTTTTTTCAATTCTGGATCGAGCATTCTTGGATCTTTATTTTTGTAGACCGTGATCAAATGGCTTGTCAGCGGGAAATAGGCTACGATAAAAATGTATTGGTCAAACTGAAAGTTATTCAGAATTGCAAAAACAAGCACCAGAATCATAGCTGAAATGACTAGAAAATAATGATATTTCTTGGCTTTTGCACCGCCAATTTTTACTACGATGGTATTCTTTCCTGATTTTCTATCGGATTCTTCATCCCTCATATTGTTGAGGTTCAGCACTCCCACACTTAAAAAACCAATAGCGATTGCCGGAAGGAAAAGCTTATAATCTAATTCTTTAGAATATAAAAAATTGACGCCCAGCGTGCTTACTAATCCAAAAAACACGAATACAAAAAGGTCGCCATAACCGCGATAGCCATAAGCTGTATTTCCTACCGTATAGCGGATTGCGGAAGCAATAGCCAAAATGCCTAAAATCAAAAAGAAAATGGAATAGCCGATATTGTTCTCTCCAAACGCAAAATAAATCAATAAAACGGCCGAGATAAAAGTCAGGACAGACGTAATGATAATGGCTCGTTTCATGGCTTCAGGAGAAATTACGCCGCTCTGTATGGCGCGTTTTGGGCCAACTCTATCTTCATTATCGGTTCCTTTGATACCGTCGCCGTAATCATTGGCAAAATTGGAAAGCACCTGAAGTCCGAGTGTTGTCAGTATGGCAAAGCCAAATAACTGCCAGTTAAAAACTTCGGTCGGCGTTAGCACATTTTCTGTTGGATATGCCAAAGCATACATGCTTCCTACAATTATTCCTGATACCGAAAGCGGCAATGTTCGCAGACGTGCTGCTTCTACCCAATGTTTCATTTTTAGTATTTATTCGTAAATAGTGTTTTCTTTTTCAAAGGCAAAGTTACATCCAATTTTGCTTAGATGTTTCAACCTGATACAGCCAATAGTTGACTAATTGCTTTATTTTTGTAAAATCTCCGAATTTAAAATGTACGTCTCCTGCTGCAGTATGCAATGTAAGATGGCCAACGTCGGCTCTCTTATGCCAGAAATATTGCCTTGTCGTAATTGCCTGTATTTTATAAGGCTCAATAATCTCATGCTCTACATCCCACGCTCCATGCTTGAGTATCACAAAGTTTTCATTGGAATAGAGCCTGTTATTTTTGAATCCGAAATAAATCACGCTGCTAACGAGACCTAAATATACAAAAATCAAAGGGATATAAAATGTGATATTTTCAACTTCCGAAAAGTTTAAAACCGTAAAAATTATACCTAAAAATACGGCCACAGAAAAAATCCTGGAAATCAAATAGCGGAAATTAGGCTGTATCGGAGTTCTTTTTTCTGGAATTTTGCCAAGAATCAGCTTTAGAATTTCATCTCTTTCGTAGCTATTACAACCTGGGACTTCTATCACGTTGCTTTTTTTCTGTTCTTCTTTGGCTTCGTTGCTGGAGGCTTGCTTCATGTTCATGTCCAAAATCTTGAGCTTCTTCTGAAAATAATTTTGGCTGTAGGACGTAATCTGTACTTTATCTGGATTTAACAGCGTATTTTTCTTTGCAAACAAACCGGAGGTTATCGCCAAAGATTGTTTCTGCTTGATCATCTCAAAATCGAAGTGTTTTATAAATGTACGGATGATATTGATCAGCAACACCAAGAACAAAAGTCCGACCACTAAAATTCCTGCCGAAAAATAGCCTGCGCTTTTTTCGAAAGCTGAATCAACTGTTGTTTCGTCGATTTCAAAAGTACTGATAGCATCTTTGAAACTTTGGTAAAGCGTAATCGCGAAAGTAATTAGAAGTGCAATCGTTCGTCCGTAATTGGATGTAATCCCTACTTTAAATAAAGTAGCGTAACTTATTTTAATAAAGGGTTTTGTATTGAAACTAGTATTGGAAATTATTTCTGATTTTTCTTCAGAAACAGCTTCTTCCTTATCGCCATAATCCAACAATCTTTCTTTTAAAATTAGCGCCAAACTTTGGTCGATAGCGCGTATGCTGATTTCTTTTTTATCGCTTCCAGCCGTATCGATATCCAAGCTATAGACACCTATTATTTTCTGAATAATGGACTGATTGATGTTAACCTGCTGGATTTTTGAAAGCTGGATATTAATCTTACTTTTATTGATTATACCTTTACTTAGAACAAATTCCTGCTTTTCTTCGTCCAGAAAAAAAGTAAAGTTTCTGTATTTTAAATAGCCAATCACCAAGGTTAAGACAACCAAAGCTAGGAATCCAAGAGCTATAAGAAGATAATTTTCGGACTTCATCCTGAAAAGAACCACCAAAATCGGCGCCCATAAGGCACGTATAAGGCCTTGAAACGTATCGGCAAACATAATGATGATTCCTGTTACGGATTGGCGCTGTGGCGTCTTAAAATCAAGCTCCATTAGATTTGATTTTGGATTTTCTGCATCAGAAGTTCTTTAATGCTTTCCGCTTTTTCTTTTTCTATTCCCGAAATCTTGACATCGCTCGTGCTTCCTCCTGCCGTATAAATCTGTATTTGTGCCAAGTTGTATATTCGAGAAAAAGCGCCTTCATGCATAGCTACATGCTGAATCCGATTGAAGGGCATCATGGTCGTAGTGGTCGAAAGCAATCCTCTTTTATACAAAATATCTTTTTCTCGTACGGCATAGGCACGTCTTTTTACAGATGCTACAGAACTGAAAAACAAAACTAAAGCAAAAGCCACATAAGAAACACCAAAAATCGAATAGGCCAAACTTTGTTGCATTTCTTCATTAAAGTAAATCAGAGCGCCAATTCCAATTGCTATAATCAGCAAAATAATAGCAATATTGATATAAACGACCTTGATATAATCTTTATGCAATGAAGAAAAATGCACTTCCTCAAATTTGGGAAGCAAGTCTAAGTCTATCGTTTCGTTGGTAAATTCCATTCGGTTTCAGATTGAGGGGTTTGTTCAGCAAAAGTTTGTTATGGAAGGTATTTCTTTTCGAAATTAGGCTTTCTTTTTTCTAAGAAAGCATTTCTTCCTTCTTTTGCCTCGTCGGTCATATACGCCAAACGCGTTGCTTCGCCAGCAAAAACCTGCTGTCCGACCATTCCGTCATCAGTCAAGTTCATGGCAAATTTCAGCATTTTTATAGAGGTAGGCGATTTTTCTAAAATTTCTTGGGCCCATTGGTAGGCTGTATCTTCCAACTCATCGTGCGGAATCACGGCATTCACCATTCCCATATCAAAAGCATCTTGTGCCGAATAATTTCTGCCAAGGAAGAAGATCTCTCTGGCTTTTTTCTGTCCGACCATTTTAGCAAGGTAAGCAGAACCGTAACCACCGTCAAAACTGGTCACATCAGCATCGGTCTGTTTGAAAATCGCGTGTTCCTTGCTTGCCAAAGTCAAATCGCAAACTACATGAAGGCTATGGCCTCCGCCAACTGCCCATCCTGGAACAACAGCAATCACGACTTTCGGCATAAAACGAATCAGTCGTTGTACTTCTAAGATGTTCAAACGGTGCATGCCATCTTCGCCAACATAGCCTTGATGGCCTCTCGCCTTCTGGTCGCCGCCGCTACAAAACGAATAAACGCCGTCTTTTGAGGACGGTCCTTCAGCAGAAAGCAAAACAACACCAATAGACGTATCTTCTTGCGCATCATAAAAAGCCTGATACAGCTCGCTAGTGGTTTTTGGACGAAAAGCATTTCTCACATCTGGACGGTTGAATGCGATTCGTGCAACGCCATTTGATTTTTTATAGGTTATATCTTCGAAATCTTTAACAGTTTCCCAGTTTATTGAACTCATTTTTATATTATTTTAGCGTAAAAATAAATCATTTTTCACAGACTACGAATAAACAAAAATTAAAATATAAATGAGACAGATTTTCTTACCTATTGCCTTACTAGCATTCGCCTTTTCGGCTTACTCACAAAAGTATGAATTCCAAACCATTAAAGACATTGAAGCGACTCCCGTAATTTCTCAGGACATTACAGGAACCTGCTGGAGTTTCTCTTCTACTTCTTTTTTAGAGGCCGAAATCATACGTGTTTTAGGAAAAAAAATCGATCTTTCTGAGATGTATAATGTACGTAATACGTATCCAAAAAAGGCTTGGAACTATGTCATGCGTCAAGGAAAAGCGCAATTTGGCGAAGGAGGATTGAATCATGACGTAATCAACAGTGCTATGGAATTTGGTATCGTTCCTTTGACGGCTTATTCCGGATTGGTAGGAAGCGCTACAAAGCATGACCATTCAAAAATGGCGAAAGAATTAGAAGATCTGTTGAAGAAATATGCGGATCCTTCTAAAAAGCTAGATCCAAAATGGAAAACGGATGTTGAGGCAATCCTTGACAAATACATGGGTGCGAATGTAACTGAATTTACCTATGACGGAAAAAAATATACGCCAAAGAGCTTTTTGGAAATGACCAAGCTGAATTTGAAAGATTACATTACGATTACTTCGTTCACAAACGAGCCGTATTATAAGACATTTATCCTGGATATTCCAGATAATTTCTCTAACGGAAGCTTTTATAATATGCCGCTGGATGAATTTGTACAGAATATAGACAATGCTTTAGACAAAGGGTATACCTTGGCTTTGGATGCTGATGTGAGCGAAAAGACTTTTTCTGGAAGAAACGGAATTGCCGTAGTTCCTGAAAACGATGCCGATGAAAAAACAATTTTGACCGAAATCAAGCCGGAGAAAAAAATCACGCCAGAATTCCGCCAGCAAGAATTTGAAAATTACAATACAACTGATGATCACTTGATGCACATCGTCGGGAAAGTAAAAGACCAAAACGGAAACATTTATTACAAAGTAAAAAATTCATGGGGAACGAAAAACCTAGGAAATGACGGTTACGTTTACATGAGCGTTCCTTATTTGAGATTAAAAGCAATTTCTGTCTTATTGCACAAAGATGCCCTTCAGAAAAAAACTAAAAAAGATTTAGGAGTTTAATACTTCTATCTTAAAAGAAGGATTCGGGATTTTTCAATCCCGAATTTTTTTGTTTTATATATTTTCCTAAATTTAAGACATGAAAAAATTTAATACCGACTATCATCTCCCTACTGTTTTACTTTTATGGCTTGTGGTAGCCTTCCTAATTGCTCTTCCTTTTATGACGCCTAACGACATTGAAGGAACTGTTTTTATTCCGATTATCATTTGTGCTGTTTGTGCTGCATTGCTTATCTGGATTTTAGTAGATACTAATTATCGCCTAGAAGGTTCTTATTTAAAATACAAATCTGGTCCAATCAGAGGAAAGATTGATATTTACAGAATCCATACCATTGAACACCAAAAAGGCTGGATGATTCAGTCGAACCTAAAACCGGGTTTGGGTTCGAAAGGACTCATCATAAAATACAACAAATATGATGACATATACATTTCTCCAAAAAAGAAACAAGCCTTCATCGATGCGTTACTAGAAATCAATTCCCATATTGAAATAAAATAGAAAAACTGTTAAATTTTGCCTTCCAGAAATTGAGCAATCCCTAATTTTGAAAAGCATCTTTTGCTTAATGTTCAGCAAATGTTTTTAATTTTTCTTCTTTCCGTAAATCAGCCCAAAATTTAGGCTATTTATCAACAGCGGTTGATAAGTCGTACTGCAAGATTTGGAACTTTTTTTGATAACTTTACTCTAGAAAAGTTTTAAAAATGAGCTATTTAGAATATTAATTTTCAAAAAAGAATTATGGAAAACATTAATTTTCTGGCATTTGCGATGCCGGCCTTTTTCCTCTTCGTATATTTAGAATACAAATTGGCGCAACGTAGAAAACGTCCTGAAATATTCAATTATGAAAGCTCGGTTTCCAATATCAGCATCGGATTGGCAGAACGGCTCATCAATCTTTTTATCGCGGCAAGCTTCTACCAGCTTTTTTATCATATTTACGAACATTACAGAATCTTTGATATCCCGAGCACTTTTTTGATTTGGGTAGGATTAATCCTCGCCACAGATTTTGTTTGGTATTGGTATCATAGGCTTGGGCATGAAGTAAACTTTTTTTGGGCCGCACACATTGTCCATCATCATAGCGAAGAATTTAACTTTACGGCCGCCGCAAGGATTACCACTTTTCAAGCAATTATCAGAACCGGATTTTGGTGCATTCTTCCTTTCTTAGGATTCCATCCAAAAATGGTCATCACGATGCTGATCGTTCATGGAGCCTATTCTTTTTTTACGCACACGCAAGTCATCGGCCGCATCAAATGGCTCGAATATGTTTTCGTGACGCCTTCTGTACACGGCGTCCACCATGCTTCTGATGAAAAATACTTGGACAAAAATTATGGAGACATGTTTACTTTTTGGGACAGGATCTTCGGCACATTTCAGGAGGAAGAAGAAAAGCCTAAGTACGGACTGACGCATCCGCTGAAAAGCTACAGTTTCTTATGGCAGCATTTTCACTATTATTTTGAAATTTATGAGCTTTGGAAACGCTCCAAAGGATTTCAAGCACGTTGGAATGCGGTATTTGGAAGTCCAGCTGCAATGGACCAAGATATCCGGCCGATGTTAGAGAAAAAATTCCTTCAAGACAAAACCGACAGGAGCCATCGCCTAAAATTCAGGAATTACCTTTACATACAATTGGCTATCAGCACTATCGTCCTGACTGGCTTTACGTATTACTTTGGAAATCTGAGCTTTTATGACAAAATATTTGGGCTTTCCTTTATCATGATTACGCTGATCAACTGCGGCGCTCTGCTAGAACAGCGAAAATGGATTTATTATCTTGAATATTCAAGATTGTTCATCCTTACAACTTATTTGTTGTATGTAGAGAATCTTGCTGAGTATTTCCTAATTCCAGTGATTATTATGGTTGCTGCAGAAAAGATGTTCTCTTTAAGTCGAAAATATCAAAATCTAGTCCTTCAGTTAGAAACAGCCGAAAGATAATCAGCCTATTTTCACGGAAGTCATGTTTAATGAGCCTCCAACCAGCTTATCGTTAAAAAAAGTCGTATTTTCTTGATTGTCCTGCAAAGCAAGCGAATACAGCAGCGGATAGTAATGATCTGGCGTCGGAATTGCTAATTTCGACGCTTTATTGAGGTTTTCATAGTCTATCAATGCCTTATGGTCGCGGTTTTCTATTCTCTCTTTAAAAACCTGATTCATTTCTATAGCCCAATCAAAACCATATTCGGGTTCCTGTAATTTATTCCAAGCCACCATACGAAGGTTGTGTACCATATTACCGCTTCCTATGATGAGCACGCCTTTTTTTCGCAATGAGGCAATCTGTTTTGCCAAATCGTAATGGTATTGTGCCGGTTTTCCATAATCAATGCTCAATTGGAGTACCGGAATATCAGCCTCGGGATACATATGTCGTACGACGGTCCAAGTTCCATGATCTAATCCCCAGTCATGGTCTAATCCAACATCGGTAGAATGGATCAACTTTGTCGTTGCTTCGGCCAATTCTGGATTTCCTTTTGCTGGATATTGTACGTCAAAAAGAGCTTGCGGAAATCCTCCAAAATCATGGATGGTTTTCGGATTATTCATTGCAGTAATGTGCGTTCCTCGCGTCAGCCAATGTGCCGAAATTACCAGAACGGCTTTTGGTTTTGGAATCTCCTTCCCCATCTTCGCCCAATTCTGTGAAAACTCATTGTCTTCGATCCCGTTCATTGGCGATCCGTGACCGATGAACAATACGGGATGTTTAATATCTTCTTCGCTTAACTCTTGTGTCCAATTATAAAAAGGCTGTAATGATGCCATAGCTATTCCTCCTGTTACTGTTTTAATAAAATCCGAACGTTTCAAATCGTATAATATTTGTATATACAAATGTATAAAATAGTTTTTAATAAACCTTAATTTGAAGTTAATAGCTTTTGAAACGAAAAATAAAAAAACGCTCTCTTAGAAAAGAAAGCGTTCGTATAGTTTATATTGATGCTTTAATTACTCTTTTACCAAGTAGATTCCATCTTCTTTAATCTCAATCTGTTTCTGTTTATACAGCACGCCAATAGCCTTCTTGAAGGTTTTCTTGCTCATTCTTAAGACAGACTTGATATCTTCAGGATGGCTGGCATCGTTCAAGCGAAGAAAACCTCTATTGGCACGAAGCTCATCTAAAATCTTTTCTGCATTGGGCTCAACGGCTTCAAAACCTTGTTTTTGCAAAGCAACATCAATCTTATTATCTGGACGGATTGCCTTGATATATCCGCGAAGCCTATCGCCTGTACGGATAGCATCATCGTAAACTTCATCTTTATAAATCAAGCCTTTGTGCTGCTCGTTGATAATAACGTTGATTCCCAATTCTGTAATGTGAGAAACGATCAGATCGACTTCCTCGCCTACTTCAACAGTAAGATTATCGTTATTCAAGAATTGGTTTGTCTTGCTCGAAGCGACCAAACGATTCGTTTTCTCATCCATATAAAGATAGACGAGATAGCGTTTTCCTTTCTCCATCGGACGGGCTTGTTCTTTAAACGGAACCAGAATGTCTTTTTCCATTCCCCAGTCCATAAAAGCACCGATTTGGTTGGTGTAATTCACTCTTAAAAGTCCAAATTCATTCAGCAGTATATAAGGCTCTAGAGTTGTAGCCACAGGTCTTTCTTCGTGGTCAAGATATACAAAAACAGTAATCTCTTCGCCTATTTCGAATATTTTTGGCACGTATTTATTAGGCAGTAAAACGTCTTCTTTTCCATCCGTCAAAAACAAACCGACTTGTGTATCTCGGTCAATTGTCAACGTATTATATTTTCCTATTTCAATCATTTTTTAAAGTTGCAAAGTTTCTAAGTTGCAGAGGGCAAAGGTACAAATGTTAAATGTAAATAGTGTTATATCAATCAAATTAAGACTATTGAGTCCTTTTGAAACTGAAAACTAGACCAATTCCTTAAAATACTGCAATAAAATCTTATCATTTTCTAGCGTAGGCGTAAAAACCTCTAGAATTGAAGGTTTATTACTTGCGTAAAATTCTTTTAGGCTATTTCCTAAGCCCGTTTCTTCACTTGCCGTAAAATAATCAAATTGATACATTTTAGCCAAATGTTCTCCAGTCAGGCAATGAGAAGTTTCAAAATAGGTATTGAAAACCGGCGTTTCTTGATGTCCTGGAAGAATTCTGAAAATGCCTCCACCTCCATTATTAAGCAAGATTATCTTAAAGTTTTTCGGAATATAAGTATTCCACAATGCATTGCTGTCATACAAAAAGCTTACGTCTCCAGTAATCAAAATGGTTTCTTGTCCGCTTGCCAGCGCTGCTCCTATTGCTGTTGAGGTACTTCCGTCGATGCCGCTTGTCCCTCGATTGCAAAATACAGCAATTGTCGGATCGATATCAATCAATTGGGCGTATCGAATTGCAGAACTATTGCTGATCTGTAGCTGGCTGTTTTTTGGAAGGCTCGGAATTACTTTTTCAAAAACAGTAAAATCTGAAAATGGAATTTTAGAAAGGTATAAATCATGCTTTTCTTTCCTAAACTTCTTTAAATCCTGTGCTTTTTGGTTATAGTCGGAAATTACGGTAGAATTTGATAGAAATTGTTTCAGAAATTCGTTAGGTTCTGCTACAAAATGTTTACTCAACGTACCAAAAGTATCATACGCTCTCAGCGTATCGATGTGCCAATGTGCTTTAGGCCTGTATTTTCTTAAAAATGCTTTTATTCTTTTCGATACGACCATTCCACCAAAAGTCAGTAAAATTTCTGGCTGGAACTCTTTAAAATCATCATCTGTGAAAGGCGTAATTATAGTGTCGATATTGTTTATAAAATTCGGATGGTGCAAATTAGAAGTCGTTTCGGTCATAACGACTACCGACGGATCATTGGCCAGATGGTGTATGATTTCTTTGTCAATAGCATTAGGATCATTGACTCCAACCAAAACTAATTTCTTTTTAGAAGTATTCCATTGTGAAATAAATGAGCTTATATCTTCCTCAGAACTTGGGCCTTCAAAAGTAGTTTCTGAAATAACCGGATTTATCGAAAGCTCAGAAACCGTTTCGTACAAAGGTTCTTCAAAGGGAGCATTGATATGAACTGGGCCTTTTTTGACAGTTGCCAAAGTTATGGCGTCTGCAATTTTAAGGTCGTTTTCCTGCGACGCTTCTTCAGTTAAATTGGCATTGTAAAGGATATGATTCGCGTATACATTTTCTTGGCGAATGGTTTGTCCGTCTCCAATATCGATTTTATCATGAGGCCTGTCGGCTGAAATCACCACCAAAGGAATCTGACTGTAAAAAGCTTCGGCGATTGCAGGATAATAATTCAGTAACGCAGAACCTGAAGTACAAACGATTGCCACCGGCTTTTTGGTCTGTTGTGCCATTCCCAAAGCAAAAAAAGCAGCACATCTTTCATCAGCTATGCTGTAGCATTTGAAGTCGGGATTGTTAGCAAAACCAATAGTTAACGGGGCATTTCTGGAACCTGGAGAGATTACGATATCGGTAAGTCCTTTGGCCTTGCAGATTTCGAGTATGCTTTGCGCCAGAGGTATTTTTGGATAAATCATTCTGTAGTATTTCAATACATCAAAGGTACAAATTACAAAGGCTTTCCGTACATTCTTGGCAAGTTTTTCTATCTTTGGAAGTGAAAAAAATCAAGACATGGAAAGCCGTATCAGACCTGCAAAAATTGAAGATATAGAAGGCATTTTAGAAATTGTAAATGATGCTATCCTAAACACAACTGCCATCTATGATTATGACGTCCGGACTTTGAACGAACAGCTGATTTGGTTTGAAGAAAAACAGGCTCACGGTTTTCCAATTCTGGTTGCTGTTGATGAAAAAGCGAACGTTCTAGGGTTTGGGACATATGGCGATTTCCGTGTGAAAATCGGCTATAAATTCACGGTTGAGCATTCTGTTTATGTAAAAGATGGACTCTCTGGCAAAGGAATAGGAAAACAAATTTTATCTGAACTGATTGATACAGCCAAAAAGCAAAAATTGCATACAATGATCGGACTGATTGATGCAGAAAACGTCGGAAGTATTGCTTTTCATGAAAAATTCGGCTTTGAAAAATCAGGTGTTTTGCGAGAAGCCGGATATAAATTTGAAAAATGGCTGGACGTACAACTGATGCAGCTGATCTTAAAATAAAAAAACTTCCAGAGTTTTGAATTCTGAAAGCCTTAGTATATAAAATTTTGAAAGTCTTTATGCTTTAACCCAGTTTACAATTTCTGGATCTGTCGGCAATGTTTTTGGAGAAATCACTTTTACCAATTCCCCTTTTTCATTGATGAGGTATTTTTGGAAGTTCCACTCTACTTCTGAATCTTGCAATCCATTTTTAGATTTCTGCGTCAGGAATTTGTAAACTTCGTTCATGTCATCGCCTTTCACGGAGATTTTCTCCATCATCGGAAAGGTCACGCCATAATTTCTTTGACAGAAAGCGCCAATTTCTTCATTCGTTCCTGGTTCTTGAGACGCAAAATTGTTAGCTGGAAAACCTACAATTATAAAGTTTTTGTCTTTATACTGATCATAAATCGCCTGCAAATCTTTGTATTGCGGCGTTAATCCGCATTTTGAAGCGGTATTGACAATCAGTATTTTCTTTCCCTTCAAAGAAGCGAAATCGAAATCCTTTCCTTCTAGGTCTTTTACCTTAAACTGGTAGATATTTTCTTTGGCCATTGTTTTATTTTTTTGCGTTGGTGCTTTTGCTTTTTTCTCTTGTGCCTGGTTCTGCTGGCAGGCAAAACAGCTTATGAGTGCAAAGGCGAAGGCTATTTTTCTCATTGTTTTATTTTTTATAAAATTAGATAATTAGGAAATTCCTTCCGTCTAAACTTTTGTTAAATAAAAAGCCCATAATCAAATTATGGGTTTTTCTATAGCAAGTATTTAACTTCTTAAATATTTTTTCTGCTTGATGTATGCCAAAATCGAAATCAAGGTTATAATGCCAAAAGACACAAAAACAAAATTAGGCGTAACTACTTTATCTCCGCTCGCATACGAGTGCAAACCTGTCAAGTAAAAGTTTACTCCAAAATAAGTCATCATAATCGAATAATAAGCATACACACTAAATACATTGAAAATCCAAGTTCCTCTTAATCCAGGAACCAATCTTGCGTGAATTACAAATGCGTAAACCATAATACTGATCAAAGCCCAAGTTTCTTTTGGATCCCAGCCCCAATAACGTCCCCAACTTTCGTTTGCCCATTGACCACCCAAGAAGTTTCCGATAGTCAACATTACCAAACCAACAGTTAAGGTTAATTCAGTTATGTAAGTGATTTCTTTTATGCTTAATTCTAATTTTTTGCTGTTATTTTTATTGGCAAAAATCATCAATAACAATGAAACTAATCCTAAAATCATTCCTAATGTTAAGGGTCCGTAACTTCCCACGATAACCGCCACGTGAATCATCAGCCAATATGAATTTAAAACCGGTTGCAAGTTAGCGATTGCTGGATCCATCCAGTTCCAATGTGCGATCATCAAAATCATCGATGCCACAAAAGCCGTGGAAGCCACTGTCAATTGTGACTGTCGCCCAAAAGCCAATCCGAAGAACATTGTTGCCCAGCCCACATAAATAATTGATTCATAAGCATCACTCCAAGGCGCGTGCCCAGAAATGTACCAACGTACAATCAATCCTGCAGTGTGCAAGACGAAGAAAAATGCAATTAAAATGTGGAAGAATTTTACCGTGTAATTAATGAATTTGTTGTTTTTGAAAATCTTTATAATAGTAAAAAGCAACATGAAAATTCCGGCCATCATATATAAATAGTACAATTTCTTGAAGATATCATACTTGTTATACATAATTTCTGAATTGATTTTTTCATCACTCGGACGCACATTTTTTCCATATTTTTTCTGGAAAAGCTCAATGCCACTTAAAATTTCATCAGCTTGTTTGTAACCACCAGTAGTTCTTGCTTCATCTAAAAATCCGATGTAAGCCGGAAGCACGTTTCTTGTGTAAGTTGAATCCACGCCAGTAAGTCCAGACTCATTTAATTCTAAAGGAGAAATCCATTTATTTCCTTTATCAAACGGAACCGGAAAAATTTTCAAAATTCTTCTGCTCAAAGCCGCGCTCAAAAGCACTACTTTTTTATCCACTTCAATAAAATCAGTCTGGAATTTATTCGGAACTGCCGCTTTTTGCGCTTCATCTAAATAAGGAGACAATTTATAATTTCCTTGTTCGTCAAAAAAGTTGATGAACGAGACATATTTCGCCTTGCTTTCCACTCCCAAAATTTTATGCAAGCTGTCATTGTGTTTCTCCACAAAAATAAAAGGAATATTTACCCAAAACTCAGGATATTGTGACATTGACAAGAAAACTTGATCAGAATTTAATCCTCTATATGTATCGCTGTGGCTCACTTTTCGAAGCAATTCAGACGAAAAAGTATTGATTGGCTTCATCCTTCCGCCGTCATCTTGAATTACCAAACGACCAAATTTAGCCGCGTGTTCTGGCTTCACTTTTATTTTGGTCAAAAAAGTATCAATTTCAGCTTCCGTCGGCATTTTTATTGGTGCTGCCTTTTTAGCAGAAGTTGTATGCTGATGACCTGGAGCTGCATGGTCGTGGTTGTGCTGTGCGAAAGTTCCAACGCTTAAAAACAATAATAAAATCGTCATCAATTTCGCTTTTTTCGCTTTAATTTTATCTAATTTTTTCTTCACTTCGCCAAATCTTGAATTTTTATCAAACATAATTGCCATCAACCCTATATATAAAAGGAAATATCCTATGTAGGTAATCCAAGTTCCCCAGAAATCGTGATTGACAGAAAGTACCGTGATATTTGGCTCGTAAGCATCTCTCAAGTGATTGTCTGTATAATCATACGAAGCTTGGAAAAATCGATAACCGCCATGATCCAAGACATTATTCATGAAAATTTCATAGTCATAAGGCTTTTCGTCTTCCACAGTAATCTTGCTTTTAAAAGCAGAAAAACTCTTTAAAGTTCCAGGATATTTATCAGCGATAAAGTCATTCAGCTTAATTTTAAAAGGTAATGTATAGACCTTACTTCCGAAGAATAATGTGAAGTCAAGGTTGCCCAATTTAAATGATTGTGGTTCGCCCATTCTTCCTTTTGAACCAATTAAAGTCACATCTTGCGATTTTCCGCCTGATTTTATTGTAACAATCAAGGCATCATCGCTCTTTTTATCTTTGTAATCATTGTTAGATTCAAAAGCCACTTTTCCTTTAATTGCAGGATCTGGAAACACAAATTGCGCGCCTCCTACATTATATAACGAACGAAACATCAAATCTTGAACGGTATCTTTAGCAACAGAACCTTGCAATTTATCAGCCATCCTCATGAAACTTCCGCCAAACGGAGCCTGAAAAGTATATTTATCACCTGATTTTGAAATATTTATAGCGCCATCAGTCGGTTTATTGAATGCAAAAAGCAAGTTGTGGATATTTTGAACTTCACCTTCCTTTAAAAAATGTTCATGACGCGTTCCATCTCCAGATTCTACTAATTTGATGTACGTATCTCCGTTTGCATCTTCCTTAATTGTTTCTGAGGCATTCATCACAAAGTCTTTATACACAATCTCATAAGGTGTTTCAGCAAACTTTCCGTCAATAGAAAAATCGTTATTCGCTTGTGGTGAAAGCAATAATTCTTTCTCTTCAGCTTTGCGTTTCATTTCGCCTTTATATTCTCCGTCAACAAACACATTCAAGAACGTTTTATCTGAGAAAACTTGGTTCTCAGACTGCCCTTCTGCGATTGACATCATACCTTCAAAACTGATATAACGCGTCCAAAAAGCGCCTATTAAAATAAAAATAAAAGACAAGTGAAGCAATAAAGTTGTCCATTTCTCTTTTTTGTAAAGCTGATAACGCTTGATGTTTCCAAGGAAATTAATCATAAAAAGAAGCATAATCGCCTCAAACCACCAAGTGTTGTAAATCCAAAGTCGGGCAACATCAGTATTGTAAGCATCTTCAACAAAGGTTCCGATTCCCATTGCGACAGCAAAAACAATAAATAGGACAGCCATTAAACGGGTGGAAAATAGGAAGGAAAAAATCTTATCCATGAGAGTGGAATTACGTAGTTTAAAAAGTGCCACAAAAGTAAGGAAAAATGTTTGATACAACCATTGTTCCTGCTCCTGCGTTTTCGTAATTCCTTGTTAATTTTTTCTAAATAGAATTGAGTTTATGCGTTTGCATGAAATTTGCGACTTAATTATCTTGCTGTAATATCACTTACCATTTAAAACTACAAACAGCGGCACATTTTCTACAAGCTTCAGCGCATTCTTTACAATGAGGATGATGGCTGAATTTTTCACATTCCAACGCACAGGCCGTACAAATCTTGGCGCACAACTTCATCAAACCGCTGGAAAAGGTAGAATTTCTCGAACAAAACTTAACGCACAATATGCATATCTCTGCGCAATCACGGCATAAGGAAATACACCGCTGATGGTTCTTGTCGTTCATTTCGATGCAGAGCGCGGCACAGAGTTCGCAGGCACCAAAACAAGCCAGGCAGACTTCGACAGCTAATTTAAACTTCTTCATACTCTTCTTCATTAATTGGCTGTCATAAATGTAGCGATTTAAACGCAAAGCCTTTCGTAAGAGTCTGTTAAACCTTTTTCGAAAACTTTCAAATAAAAACACTGCAATATATTTCATAACTAATCCCTAAATTAGCGCCATGATTAAAGCAACTGTAATCGGTTCCGGGAATGTGGCACAGCATCTTATCCAGGCTTTTTTGAAAAGCGATGCGATTGCGCTGCAGCAGGTTTTTTCGAGACAGAAAGAAAGCGTATTGCATTTGGTTGACGATTCCAAAATCGCTACTAACTGGCAACAACTTTTAGAATCGGACATTTATATTATTGCTGTTTCCGATAGCGCTATTGCTGAGGTATCGTCGAATCTTCCGTTTAAAAACCGATTCGTCGTACATACTTCTGGAGGTGTTCCTTTAGAAGAATTGGATTCCAAGAACCGTAGAGGTGTTTTTTATCCGCTGCAGACTTTTACAAAAGACAAAGAGGTGGATTTTTCTAAAATACCAATTTGCCTTGAAAGTGAAGTCGATGACGACTATACTACATTAGAAGATCTTGCCGAAGCGATTGGTGCCAAGCATTATCTCATCAGTTCTGATCAAAGGAAATCGCTTCATGTGGCCGCTGTTTTTGTGAATAATTTTACGAACCATCTGTATCAAATTGGCAAAGAAATTTGTGCGGAACATCAGCTTCCGTTTGAAATATTAAAGCCTTTGATTGCAGAAACGGCCGAAAAGGTTCAACATCTCTCTCCTCTTGAAGCGCAGACGGGACCGGCAAAAAGAAACGATCAAAATACGATACAGGCACATTTGGCGTTACTGACCAACAACATGCAAAAAGAAATTTACAAAATACTAACCCAATCCATTCAACAATCCAATGTCAAAAAGCTATAAGGAAATCATGAACGACATCACGACTTTTATTTTTGATGTCGATGGCGTTCTGACCGACAGTTCTGTCCATATCACCCCAACAGGCGAAATGCTACGTGTAATGAATATCCGCGATGGCTATGCTATGAAAGCAGCAGTAGAAAGCGGCTACCACGTCTGCATTATTTCTGGCGGCAGCAACGAAGGCGTCCGAATCCGATTGCGAAATCTTGGAATTACAGACATCCATCTAGCTTGTCCTGACAAAGTGGAAACTTTTAAGGAATATATCGAATTATACAACATAAAGCCGGAGCAGGTTCTTTATATGGGCGACGACATTCCTGATTATCATGTCATGAAGCTTGTGGGATTGCCTACCTGTCCGCTGGATTCGAGCCCAGAAATTAAAGAAATCTGTAGCTATATTTCTCATAAAAATGGCGGCCGTGGTGCGGTTCGCGACGTTATTGAGCAAGTGATGCGCGTTCAAGGAAAGTGGATGCAATATTTTAACGGAAAACACGATTAATAAAAACAAGAACACATTCTAAATAAAGAAACCATGTCTTTTTTAAAACTGATACGTTATCAAAATCTTATCCTGCTTGCGCTGATGCAGCTGGTTTTCAGATATGGCTTTTTGGAGTCGCAATCTATTCCTTTGGCTTTAAATGACTGGCAGTTTGCGCTTTTGGTGCTTTCAACAGTATGTATCGCTGCTGGCGGTTACCTGATTAATAATATTTTTGACAGAGGAACAGACGAAATCAATAAACCACAAGATATCGTAATAGGAAAACAGATTTCAGAATCTATGGGATATAACATCTATATTGCATTAAATGTTGTAGGTGTAGGAATTGGCTTTTATCTTGCCAATGCCATCCACAAATCAAATTTCGCAGCCGTGTTTATTATCATAGCGGCTACGCTTTATGTGTATGCTAATGGCTTGAAGCAAACTTTGCTGATTGGTAATATCATCATTGCGTTATTGCTTTCTCTAAGTATTCTGATTATCGGAATTTTCGATCTGCTACCGATGATTGTTCCTGAAAATCAAGCAAACATGGGCGTTATTTTTGGAATATTGATTGATTATGCTGTTTTCGCCTTTATCATCAATTTCATTCGGGAAATTGTCAAAGATTTAGAAGACGTGAATGGCGATTATAATCAAGGAATGAATACGCTTCCGATTGTGCTTGGCGTTGCTAGAACGGCAAAAGTAGTGCTGGGATTGAGCTTTATTCCTTTAGGATTGATCATCTATTATATCAACGAACATTTATTCTCGAATAATTTATATTACGCTTCTGGATATGGTTTTGTGTTCATTCTGGCCCCGCTGATCTATTTCACAGTAAAAATGTTTGGGGCAAAAAGCCAAAAGGACTTTCATCATCTGAGCAAAGTATTAAAGCTTGTGATTTTCTTCGGAATTCTTTCTATTGCCGTTATCAATTTCAACATCAAATATGCTTAATTCTCACTTAAAAGAATATACCATCCTTTTAGCATCGGGCTCGCCAAGAAGACAGCAGTTTTTCAAGGATATGCACCTCGATTTTGAAGTGCGCCTGAAAGAGGTGGAAGAAATCTATCCCGACCATCTTAAAGCTTCTGAAATCACGGATTTTTTAGCAATCCTAAAAGCCGAAGCTTTCCAAGACGAATTAGGGCCTAAAGATATTTTGGTCACCAGCGATACCATTGTCTGGCATAATGGAAAAGCATTGGGAAAACCAAAAGATTACGACGATGCATTTAATATACTAAGAGCTTTGTCGGATTCAACCCATGAGGTATACACTTCGGTCTGCTTCAAGCACAATGGCACAGTAGAAGTTATTAACGAAGTTACCAAAGTCACTTTTGGTACTCTTTCCGATGAGGCGATTGCTTATTATCTGGAGAATTTTAAGCCTTACGATAAAGCAGGAGCTTATGGCATCCAAGAATGGATCGGCATTGTCGGAATTAGTAAAATAGAAGGTTCTTACTCGAATGTTGTCGGTCTTCCTGTCCATAAAGTTTATGAATATTTTACTAACTTTGGGAAAAACCGCTAGAGAATGTCCTTTTTTGAAGAAAACACGCCTAAAATCATAAGCACCATCATCTTACTGGTCTGCGTAATGGTCATCCGTTTTATCATTACTACTTTGATAAAGCGTTACGCCAAGCATGCAGAAATCAACGAACACCGCGCGATACTGGTCAGCAAGTACATTAGCATCGTAATCATGGCGTTGACTCTGGCTGGAATTTTTATCATTTGGGGCGTCCGTACGAGCGACATCTACTTGGCGTTTACTTCGGTTATTACCATTATTGGCGTTGCTTTTTTTGCGCAATGGTCTATACTGAGCAATATAACTGCCGGAATCATCCTTTTCTTCTCCTTTCCTTTTAAGATCGGCGATACGATCAGGATACACGATAAAGATTTTCCTTTTGAGGCAGAAATCGACGACATCAAGGCTTTCCACACTTATTTGAGAACCAAAGAAGGCGAGCTCGTCACTTATCCGAATAATCTGCTGCTGCAAAAAGGCGTTTCTATTGTAAATACGACGCGAGAGGAAAAAGAATTCACAGATTAGCTGGAATTGGCTTAAAAATTGATTCCTATTTTGTAACTTCACAAATCAAGGTAATCCCAAATTGTAAAATTGCCAATGCTCAGAAAATTAAAATTCTTTTTATTGCTATTGACAATCAGCTGCTGTCAAATGTCGCATGCGCAAGAAAAGCCGGCCAAAAAGGATTCTTTGCGAGGCTACCGCAACATTGAGCGCTATTCTAAAAAAAGAGGATTTACCAAGTTTCTCCACAAACTTATCTTTAAGCCAGTAGATTCTAAAAAACCTAAAAATAAGCCGAAAGACAAGGTCGTGCTTAAAAATTATAGCGAATACGAAGGAAAAATCATCCGAAACATACACATCACTACGCTCGATCCGTTTGGTTTTTCAGAAAAAGACTCGACCAAAAAAGCACGAAATGGTTTTGAACGATTCGGAAACAGAATTCATATAAGATCCAGCAGGCTTACCATAAAAAACCTGCTGCTTATCAAAAAAAATCGTCCATTGGATTCGCTTTTGGTGAAAGAATCAGAACGTTTGATCAGAAGTCAGAGGTATATTCGAGCCGTGGACATCACTACAAAATTTGCAGGAGCAGGCTCGGATTCTGTCGATGTTTATATCAGGGCGCTCGATTCTTGGAGTTTGATTCCGAATGCTTCAGGTTCGACATCCAAGACTACTTTTGAGCTGACGGAGCGCAATTTCTTAGGAACCGGACACGAACTAGACAATACGTACAGGCAACGATTTGATAACGGGAGAAGCGCCATCAGTACGCGATATACTGTTCCCAACATATTAAATACTTATATCCGAACATCGCTTGCTTATAGCGTCGACGAACATAATAATTACTCAAAAAGCATTACGGTCGACCGGCCTTTTTTCTCTGCTTTTGCAAAATGGGGAGCTGGAATTTATATCGCCCAAGATTTCAAAGTTGATTCGCTGCCTGATGCAACAGGCCGATATGGACCGCAGAATTTTAAAGTCGGTACACAAGATGCTTGGGTCGGAAAATCACTTCAAATTTTCAAAGGAAATTCCGAAGAAGACAGGACCACTAATTTTATCACCTCTTTTCGATTCTTGAGAAGAAATTACAGTGAATTCCCTACTCCTGCTTATGATAGTCTTAAGTTTTTTTCTGATGAGAACTTCTATCTTGCGGGTTTTGGTGTGACTTCGAGAAAATTTATCCAAGACAAATACCTCTTCAATTATGGCATTACAGAAGACGTCGCCATCGGAAAAGTTTATGCGCTGACGGTAGGGTATCAAAACAAAAACCATATTAATCGTTTGTATCTTGGCGGTCGTTTTTCATTCGGGCAATATTTCAGATGGGGCTATTTCAGCACCAATGTCGAGTATGGCACTTTTTTCAGAGGTCCGATTACCCAACAGACTGTTTTTTCGGTAGAAGCGAATTATTTCACCAACCTTATCGAATTAGGCGATTGGAGATTGAGGCAGTTCGTAAAACCAAAACTCGTGATAGGGAATAATCGTTTTCCAACCATTGCAGATAGGGTAAATCTTAATGAAGAAAATGGTATTCCAGGATTTAACAGCTACAAGTTGCGTGGTACAAAAAAAGCTTCCCTTATGTTACAAACACAATCCTATTCGCCTTGGAATCTTGGAGGATTTCGTTTTAATCCTTTCCTGACCTATACAGTAGGAATCTTGAGCAATGAAAATAATAACTTGTACAAGGGAAAAGCATATTCACAAATAGGAATCGGAGTGCTCATCAGCAACGACTTCTTGGTATTTAACACTTTCCAATTTTCTTTCTCTTATTATCCTTCGGTACCAGAAGACGGGAGCGGCAATATGCAGACCAACTCTCTTAAGACAACCGATTTCGGAATGCAGAATTTCGAGTTTGGAAAGCCCGAAACCGTTCCGTATGAATAGTTAAATATTTCTTAATAAAATCTGAGTGGCATAGTTGTTGGATTTCGATCAATATAAGAACCTAAAAAAATGCAGCTATGAAAACTCTAAAATTATTAATCGCAGGATTTGGCTTATTTGTGGCGAGTTCTCTACAAGCCCAAGTATCAGTAAATGTAAGTATCGGAAGCCGTCCAGACTGGGGGCCTGTCGGATATACCGAAGCGAATTACTATTATCTTCCAGACATTGAAGCCTATTATGATGTAAGAGCTTCTAATTTTATCTACATCAGCAATGGAAACTGGATTAGAGGCAGATACTTACCAGCCAGATACAGAAATTATGATCTTTACAACGGCTATAAAGTTGTATTAACAGACTATCATGGTTCAAGGCCTTATGCACATTTTAATACGCATAGAGTAAAATATTACAGAGGCAACAGGCCACATACGGTAGTAGTAAGAGATGTCCACCATTATCACGACAATCACAAGCACTACAAAAAACACAAAGCAAAAAAACATCACAGACATCATCACGATGACTAGATAAATTGAGAGCCAAAGGCTCTCTTTTTTGTTAAAGTCGTAACTAGAAAAACACACAGGAAAATTAATTATTATATTTGAAGCTACTGAGTTCCATAAAATTAAAATGATACATAAAACTGCTTACCACACCCTATTTTTCTTCCTATTTTCATTCGGTATTCTGAATGCCCAACAGCCGCAGAAATTAAATTCTGGCGAAATCTACGAACAAGTACAAAAACTAAATTTTCTAGGTTCGGTTTTATACGTAGCCGCACATCCAGATGATGAAAATACTAAGCTTATTTCTTATTTTTCTAATGAAATTAAAGCCAGAACGGCCTATCTTTCTTTGACTCGAGGCGATGGCGGACAGAACTTAATAGGTGCAGAACTCCGAGAACTACTTGGCGTCTTGAGAACCCAAGAGCTATTGGCCGCCAGAAGAATCGATGGCGGGGAACAACTATTTTCTCGTGCCAACGATTTCGGCTTTTCTAAAGAACCAAATGAAACTTTTTCGATCTGGGACAAAAATCAGGTCTTAAGCGATGTCGTTTTGGCTATCCGAAAATTCAGGCCCGATATTATTATCAATCGCTTTGACCATAGAAGTCCGGGAACCACGCACGGACATCATACCGCTTCTGCTATGCTCAGCATGGAAGCTTTTGATTTGGCCGCAAACAAGAAAAGCTATCCAGAACAGCTCTCTTCATGGGAAACCTGGCAACCAAAACGAATATTTTTTAATACTTCGTGGTGGTTTTATGGCTCAGAAGAAAAATTTGAACAGGCAGACAAAAGCAAGATGATTGCAATCAACGCAGGCGTCTATTTTGGAATAAAAGGTAAAAGCAATGGCGAAATTGCCGCCTTAAGCAGAAGCCAGCACAAATGCCAAGGCTTCGGTACTTTAGGAACTCGCGGCGACGAAATGGAATATATCGAATTTCTAAAAGGCGATTTTCCAAAAGACAAAAACAATTTATTTGATGGCATAAACACCACTTGGACAAGAGTCAAAGGTGGCGAAGCCATCGGAAAGATACTAAATGAAGTCCAAGCTAATTTCAACTTTAATGATCCTTCCGTACATCTTCCAAAATTGATTGAAGCGTACAATCTCATCAGCAAGTTAGAAGACGAGCATTGGAGAACCATCAAAAAACAAGAGCTTGAAACTATTATCCTAGCTTCTGCAGGATTGTTCTTAGAAGGTACTTCTTCAGAACAAAGCACCAATCCAAATAATGAATTTACATTGAGGCTCGAGGCCGTAAATCGAAGCAGCCAAGATATCGAATTGATCGAAGTCAGCTTTCTAAATAATCCTGAAAACGGGAAAATTTCAGGCAAAAAGCTTGATAAAAACAGTCTCTTCAAAGCCGAAAAGAAATTACGTACCGCGCTTGGAACACCTTACACCTCGCCTTATTGGCTAAATGAAAAAGGAACTTTAGGAATGTATTCCGTAAAAGACATGGCCTTGATAGGAAAACCGGATACTGAAAAGCTCAAATTAAAATGGATCCTGAAAATTGCAGGACAGCCTTTTGATGTCTACAGAGAAATTATCTACAAATATTCAGATCCTGAAAAAGGCGAAGTATATCAGCCTTTTGAAGTCCTGCCCGAAGCAACAGCGCTCGTTTTGGATGATGTGACTATTTTCCCAGATTCTAGACAAAAGCCAATTTCTGTAAAGATAAAAGCGGGGAAAGCAAACTTAAAAGGCGGCATTAGCCTTCAAGTGCCACAAGGCTGGAAAGTTTCTCCTGAAACTATCGATTTTGAAATCGCCATGAAAAATGACGAAAAGATTGTTATTTTCAACGTCACGCCGCCTGCTTCAGAAAACAAAGGAATCATTTCGCCTGTAATCACTTCTGAAGGGAAAAAATATGGACAGAAATTGACAACCATTCAGTACGATCATATTCCAAAACAATCTGTTTTGATGCCTTCCGAAGCTTCTGTCGTACGATTGGACATTAAAAGAGAGGGACAGACTATCGGTTATATTGAAGGTGCTGGAGATGAAATTCCGCAGAGTCTGAAACAAATCGGTTATGATGTACGAATCATAAAGCCGAATGAAATTACAGAAACTTCTTTGGCTGGATTTGACGCCATCGTAATGGGAATTCGTGCGTATAACGTAATTTCTGACCTGCAATTCAAACAGCGCTATCTTTTGGAATATGTAAAAAATGGAGGTAATTTGATCGTGCAATACAATACTTCTGGAAGACGTGGATTCAATGTACCAGATTTTTCTCCTTACGAACTGAATCTTTCGAGTGACAGGGTTACCGATGAAAATGCAAAAGTTTCGTTTCTGAACGCAACGCATTCCGTTTTAAATCATCCTAATAAGATAACAGAAACCGATTTCCAAGGCTGGGTTCAAGAAAGAGGATTATATTTCCCTGATAAATGGGCGCCTGAGTTCACGCCTATCCTTGGCATGAAAGATTTAGGCGAATCTGAAAAACAAGGCAGCCTTTTAATCGCGAATTACGGAAAAGGATATTATATTTACACAGGATTAAGCTTTTTTAGGGAATTGCCAGCCGGCGTTCCAGGTGCATTTAAGCTTTTTACCAATCTTATTTCCGTAGGAAAAAAGGAAAAATCATAAAAATAATGGAAGAAAAGAAATTAAGAAGCTGGAAAAGAAATTACACCTTGGTGCTTGTAATGAACGCCCTGTACATTCTGATTTTTTACTTTATAATGCAATATTTTTCATAAATGCAGGTAATCGACTGGGTAGTTTTAATCATTACGCTTTTTTTCATCGTCTTTTATGGTGCCTGGAAAACTCGAGGCAGTAAAAACGTGCAGGATTATATCTTGGGGAACAATGAGACTCCTTGGTATACCGTGGGAATTTCTGTAATGGCAACCCAGGCCAGCGCTATTACCTTCCTTTCTACTCCAGGACAGGCTTTTAATGACGGAATGGGCTTCGTGCAATTTTACTTCGGACTTCCGTTGGCGATGATTATCATCTGCATCACCTTTATTCCCATTTATCATAGGCTCAAAGTATATACCGTTTATGAGTTTTTAGAACAACGTTTTGACCTTAAGACTCGTTCGCTTGCAGCCATATTATTCCTGATACAAAGAGGCTTTTCTACTGGAATTACAATTTATGCGCCAGCAATTGTATTGTCTTCTATATTGGGATGGAACTTGAATCTGATGAATATCGTTATCGGTATTTTAATCATCATCTACACGATGACCGGCGGCACAAAAGCGGTTAACGTTACCCAGAAACAGCAGATGTTTATCATCATGTCGGGAATGTTCATCGCCTTTTTTATAATATTAAGCTTATTGCCAAAAGAGGTTTCTTTCAATAATGCCTTGCAGATTGCCGGCGTAAACGACAAGATGAATATTCTTGATTTTTCTTTAGATAAAGAAAAAAGATATACCGTTTGGACCGGATTGACAGGAGGCCTATTCTTGGCCCTCTCCTATTTCGGGACTGACCAATCTCAAGCACAACGTTATTTATCAGGGAAATCGGTCAGAGAAAGCCAAATGGGGCTTGTCTTTAATGCGCTTTTAAAAGTGCCGATGCAGTTCTTCATTCTTTTGGTCGGAATTATGGTCTATGTTTTTTTCCAGTTCCAGTCCGTGCCAATCAATTTCAATCCAAATAGCAAGGCGAGTATTGAAAAGTCTGTCTATGCCACCGACTATAAAAAGCTAGAAGGCGAATTGGTGGATATCGCTTCAGAGAAAAAGGAAGTAACGCTGGCGTATGTCAATCAGCTAAATATTGAAACCGACAATAAAGTCTTAAAAAACAGAATCATCGCGTTAGGAGAAAAAGAAAAAACGCTTCGCGAGAATGCTAAAGTCTTAATCAGCAAAGCCAACAAGAAAAACAAGACTACAGATAGCGATTACGTATTTATACATTTTATTATCCATTACCTTCCAAAAGGATTTATCGGACTTCTGCTCGCCGTAATTATCTGCGCGGCCATGTCGTCTACTGCCGCAGGAATCAATTCTTTGGCATCTACAACTGTAATCGATATCTACAAAAGAAATATCAAAACAGAAAAGTCCGAAGCGCATTTTGTGAAAGCTTCCAAAGGATTTACGTTGCTTTGGGGTATGATTGCTATCCTATTTGCTTGTTTTGGTACATTGTTTGAAAACTTGATCCAGTTCGTAAATATCATCGGTTCTATATTTTATGGTACTATTTTAGGGATTTTCTTGGTAGCTTTCTATATAAAATATGTAAAAGCACAAGCCATTTTCTGGGCCGCAGTTTTCAGCCAGATTGCGATATTTATAATTTATTATCTGGCCATCTACATCTTCCCTCCTGGAAAAGAAAAATTGAGCTACTTATGGCTGAACTTTATCGGAGTTATCATCACGATTATTGTTTCGGTAACGGTGCAATATTTCAGAAATTCTAATACTAAGCAACAATAAAAAAAGCTGATTGCAATGCAATCAGCTTTATATAAAATTATAACAGAATGGTTATTATTTCTTGCTCCATTCAGCAATACTGTCTTTGTTCATTTTTACATAATCAGCATTATTTGCTTTTTCAGCAGCAGCCAGAGACAATTTAGCCGTTTCGATAGCACCTTTTTTATCTCCCAATTTCGACTGGATCAACGATTTTTGTCTTAAATACCAGAACGGCGCATCACCTTTTGATTTTTCAATCGCAGCATTTACCCAAGTCAAGGCTTTATTCATGTCGCCGTTAGATTGGTAGTAATATTGTGCAGAAGCAAAATAATCATCCCCAGAAGGTCCTGATAATGTAGATTCGATGCTTGCCATCGCTGTCTTTTGCGTAGGAACATCAAACTTAACCGCTATAAGAGTTTTTTCCCAAGAAATTTCCAAGCTTCCTGAATCATTACTGATATTGTTAACTGCAATCGTCAAAGTTTCCACATTTCTGTTTAGGTTTTCTGGTTTTGCAGTTGTTCTAAGAACTACTTTATTTTCGTTCCATTCTGCTGGCAAGCCCCAGTTGTTGGTGTCTTTATAAAAGATAACATCCCAAGAATCTGCTTTAGGAACTGTAAACAGGCTGTAGCTTCCTTTAGGTAAGTCTTTTCCGCCAATTTTTACATCTTCGCTGAAAGTGACTACCGTATTACCGTTAGCTCCAGTTCTCCAAGTTTTTCCAAAAGGAACCAAGTCTCCGAAAATAGTTCTCCCTTTGCTGCTCGGACGAGAATATTCAATATGCACCTCAGTTAATCCGACTACTTGCGTTACATCAGATTTTGGACTTGGCTGTGGCGTTTTTACTTGTGCCTCAGCAGTTAAAGTAATTAGAAGCAATCCTGCAGCAATAATTATCTTTTTCATATAAATTATAGTTTTTGATTTAATGTCTGCGAATTTAATAATTCCAAATTACTTATTTGTTAAATAAAACCAAGAAAAAAGTATTATATTGTTTAACTATATTAGCTTTTAATTAAACAATATGATATTTTTGTAGTATGAAATTATATACGCTGCATACAAAACAAAAGCTGCCGATCACTGTCGACGAAGCTTGGAAATTTATTGCCGATCCAAAAAACCTAGAAGTAATCACTCCAAAATCGATGGGGTTCAAGACGATTTCTGGCGATGAAAAAGCAATGTTTGCAGGCCAGATCATCCATTATACGATTACGCCGCTCTTTGGTATTCCGATGCAATGGGTTACCGAAATTACGCATGTCCATGATGGAAAATTCTTTGTCGACGAACAACGATTCGGGCCTTATGCCTTTTGGCATCATAAACATTTCCTGACTCCTATTGCTGGCGGCGTAGAGATGGAGGATATTGTCCATTATAAAGTACCCATGGGAATCTTAGGCCAGCTAGCGCATCCTTTTCTAGTAAAGCCAAAACTTGACGAAATTTTTGCCTTCAGACGAAACAAACTTGTAGAACTTTTTGGTGAATTTAAGCAATAAGCTATGAATATATTTTGGTTTAGGCGTGACTTGAGATTGGAAGACAATCGAGGATTATGGGAAGCTTTGTCCGTCGACGAGACTCTTCCTATTTTTATATTCGACAAGAACATCCTGTCCGAACTTCCAGAAGATGATGCTCGGGTAACTTTTATTTCGCAATTGCTGGAAAAAATCCAAAATCAACTCGAAAAAACAGGAAAATCACTGGCCGTTTTTTATGATAAACCTGAAAATGTTTTTACAAAATTAATTTCTGAAAACCCTATAAAAGCGGTATATACCAATCATGATTACGAACCGTATGCAAGAACTAGAGATTCCGAAATCAAAAACCTTTTGAAATCTAAAAACATTGCATTTCATACTTTTAAGGATCAGGTTATTTTTGAAAAAAGCGAAGTCGCGAAGGAAGATGGAACGCCGTATGTCGTTTATACTCCGTATTCTAAAAAGTGGAAAGAAAATCTTCGAGATAAACCAATAGACTCTTTTCCTTCAGAGAAAAAAATGGGACAAATAGTTCACCATTCTTATCCTTTTCTGACGTTGAAAGATATCGGATTTCTAAAATCTACTATTCCAGTTGAAGATTTTGATATTTCTGATACGGTTATTGAAAATTATAAAGAAACTCGTGATTTCCCAAGTATCGACGGCACTTCACATTTAAGTCCGCACTTACGATTTGGTGCTGTGAGTATCCGAAAAATTGTAAAAAGGGCACTACAGCATAAAAAAGATACTTTTTTGAATGAACTGATTTGGAGAGAATTTTTCATGCAGATACTTTGGCATTTTCCTAATACAGTTACCGAAAGCTTCCGTCCGAAATACGACCATATTAAGTGGCGTAACAACGAAAATGAGTTCCAAAAATGGTGCGAAGGAAACACCGGCTATCCTATTGTTGATGCTGGAATGCGCCAATTGAATGCTACCGGAAATATGCACAACCGCGTAAGGATGATTGTCGCCAGCTTTTTATGCAAGCATCTGTTGATTGACTGGCGCTGGGGCGAAGCCTATTTTGCAGAAAAACTGTTAGACTATGAACAATCTAGCAATATCGGGAATTGGCAATGGGCTGCTGGCTCTGGCGTTGATGCGGCGCCTTATTTCAGGATTTTTAATCCGAGCGAGCAAGTCAAAAAATTTGACAAGGATTTCAAGTACATCAAAAAGTGGGTACCTGAATTCCAAGAACTAAGCTACGTACCGATTGTTGACCACAAAGAAGCCAGAGAAAGATGCCTGAAAGTTTATAAGGAAGCTGTCGGATAGCTTCCTTATCATTACGAATTTATATTTTTTATTTTTTCAAAACTCAGGTCGCTAAAATCAGTCACGATCATATCGGCTTTCGATTGGTCCTGTCCTACTGCAGTTTTGCCTTTATAGGCAATACAAAAAATACCTGCCGCTTTTGCTGCTGTAATGCCATTGGTACTGTCTTCAATAACAATACATTCGTTTATGGGCGCTTTCGAATACGAAGCCGCCTTTAAAAATATCGCGGGATTTGGCTTGGATTCTGGAAAATCTTCACCACTGACTTTGTGCGTAAAGTACGGATTCAGTCCAAAACGCTCGAAAACCTTGTTGATAATCGCCATTTCCGAAGAAGAAGCTACAATCAGCTGCACTCCATTTTCGTATAAGTCAATGATGAGGTCTTTGACGCCGGGCATCAGGTGCAAGTCTTCTTTATTGTCAAACGCTTCTAGAAACAGCTTATTTTTAGCTACAATCAGGTCTTCGACCTCGTGTGTTAGCTGGAATCTGTCTTTTATCTTCTGATAAATCATCTTGTTTGAATTCCCTGTGAACGTATGGTACATTTCATCGGGAACTTCTATATCTAAATCTTTGAATTGTAATAGGCTTACATCATAGTGAACTGGCTCAGTGTCGACTAAGACACCGTCCATATCAAAAATCACGGTTTTAACCATTTTGTTTTACTTTAAATTCTTAATTTTTTCGGCGTTCAGCTCGTTAAAGTGATTGATAATCAGATCTGCTTTTGACAAATCCTGAAGTTTGGTATGTTCGCTGTTATAACCTACGCAAAAAATTCCAGCTGCTTTTGAAGCTTCAATACCGTTGGAACTGTCTTCAATAACAATGCATTCTTCCTTTTTAGCTATGGATAACGAAGCGGCATGTTCGAAAATGGCCGGATGCGGTTTTGATTTCGGAAAATCTTCTCCACTAACGATATCGGAAAAATACTGATGCAGATGAAATCGGTTAAAAACGCGCTCAATCGTAACCTTTGAAGCCGACGATGCCACGATAAGCTGGATGCCGTTTTGGTAAAGGTCTTTAATTAAATCTTCAACTCCTTCTAAAAGGTGCAGGTCTTTTTTGGTATCAAAAGCATCGTTGAAAATGTTTCTTTTTCGCTGTATCAAATCTTCTACGTCATGGTCCAAACCGAAAGCGTGCTTTAATTTCTGGAAAACATTGCGAGTAGAATTTCCTGTGAAAGTCGCAAACATATCGTCTGTTACGGAAATTTCTAGTTCGTCAAAATGCTGGAAATAGGCATATCTATGAACCGGTTCCGTATCAACGATAACGCCGTCCATGTCAAAAATTACTGTTTTTATCATTGTTGTGTTGTGTTGTGTGTTTTTGGTAGAAAATTTTAATTGTGTTCTTCTTTTTTCAATAAATAGCGGATTACCGTTTCTGCCGCATGAAGTCCGAAAAGCCCAGGCATATAGCTGTTCGTTCCGTAAAATGACTTTTTGAAGTTCTTGCCATCGGTCATTCTCAAGCTGGAAGTATCTTGAATTTCAGAAGAATATACGGCTTTTACGCCTTTATCAATCTTTACTTCTTTCAATCTTCTTTTTATGGCTTTGGCCAGATAGCAGTTTTTGGTCTTGCTGATATCCGAAACTTTTACTTTAGCAGCTTCCATTTTCCCGCCTGCGCCCATACTGCTGATAATTTTTATTTTTTTTCTTTTAGAAGCAATGATAAGATTCAGTTTTGGCGTCACGCTGTCGATGCAATCCATGACATAATCAAAATCATTGGTCACGATTTCAAATGCTCTCTCTGGGGAAAGGAATTCTTTTATTTTCGTAAGCTGTAATTCTGGATTTATATCCATCAAACGATCGCCAACTACATCTATTTTTGATACGCCAACTGTAGAATGCAATGCTGGTAATTGTCGGTTGATGTTTGTAATATCTACGACATCGCCATCAACTATGGTCATTTTTCCAACGCCTGCCCTTGCGATAAATTCGGCCGCAAAAGAGCCTACGCCTCCTACTCCGACAATCAATACATTTGAATTCTTTAATTTTTCAAGACCTTCTTTTTTGAATAGCAATTCAGCCCTTTCTGTCCACTGCGCCATTTTTTCTAAATTTATTATAACTGTATTTTAAAAACTTTTTCAAAATTTAATCGGATGATTTCCTGCAATTCACCAGAACTTTTGCTTTTATATCGCGAAGCTATCGCATACACCTCTTCAATGGTTTCATCTAGGGTATCGGTTTCCAAAAAAAACTGGTTGTCAGGAATATTTTTAAAGACCGATTCCAGTTCCGGATTTCTCAACAAATACTTTCCGAAAGAAAGATAAAATCCGTTGCTTAGTAGCTGTTTTGCCAGCTGCTCGTTTTTTGAAAATCCGTGGATAATCATCGGAACCGTTATTCCCAAATCATTTTTAATTGCAATTAATTCCTGAAAAGAAGCCACGCAATGAATTACAACTGGCTTTTGGTATTTTTCTGCCAAAAGCAATTGTTTCCTGAATACTTCTTCTTGCAAATCAAACGGAACTTCAATCCTTTTGTCCAAGCCGCATTCTCCTATTGCCAAGCAATTTGCAGATTGCAGTTTTTCTTCAATAATCCTCAAATCTTCTCCTATCCTATCTTCTACAATATACCAAGGATGGATTCCTATCGAATAAAACGGAATGGATTCCTTAAATTCCTGCGGATACTGATTCACCAATTCAAGGCAATCGGAATGGTTTGAGAATTTGTGCGTATGGAGATTGTATAGCAAAACTTATTTTTTAAATTTTTTCACGCCGGCCTTGATTTCAATTTTAAGGTCATTTTCTTGTGGCGGAATCGGACAAGAATATTTGTGATTGTAAGCGCAATACGGGTTGTATGCTGTATTAAAATCAATCGCAATCGTATCGCCTTCAGGAATTTTCAGATCGACATATCTTCCACCGCCATAGCTTTCCACGCCCGAAGTCAAATCTGTGAAAGGCAAGAAAAGTGCGTCTTTGTATTTGTCAATTTTCTTCAAATCTTGGCTTTGGTAGATATTCAGCTTGAAATGCTTGCCGTTGATCGAAAAATGCGCTTCTCCATATTTTACGTAGATTGGCTTTCGAGATGTTGTCGTCGGCATTTCAAAAGGTTTTTCATCGGGAGTCCTTACAAATTTTGCGTTTACAAAAAACTTTTCGCTGATCGGATAAAAATCCAACGACTTGAATTCTTTCCAATCTTTTTTGAGCAACGGACTTTTTACAGAATCAGCATATTCTGTATTGATTTCTTTTTGAAAAGCAATAACAGAATCTTTTACAAAACTTTTTTGTGCGGATGAGACCACAGCTGCCAGCAAAAACAAGAGGTTTAGAAAGCTTTTCACAGTTTTTAATTTTAGGCAAAAATAAGCAAAATAATCGATTACAGATTCTAAAAAAAGGAATCCAAACTTTGTAACTTTGTGTCAAATTCACAATTCAATGCTCCAAAAAGCTTTCAAACGCTACATCGATTCTTTTAGAGGCTTTACAAAAGAAATCTGGATACTTACACTGATTACTTTTATCAACAGGGCCGGAACAATGGTACTGCCTTTTCTTTCAAAATACTTGAAAGAAGACCTTCATTTCACCTATAGCCAAGTCGGATGGGTCATGGTCTGCTTCGGTTCGGGTTCGATGATTGGTTCTTGGCTTGGCGGAAAGCTTTCGGACAAAATAGGGTTTTACAAAATAATGATTTTCAGCCTTCTGACCAGCGGATTATTATTGATTTCTGTACAGTTTGTGACCTCTTTTGAAGGCTTGTGCATTGCCATGTTCGGTATCATGATCATTGCGGATATGTTCCGTCCCGCCATGTATGTTTCCCTCGGAGCGTATGCCAAACCCGAAAACAGAACGCGTGCTTTTACGCTGGTACGCTTGGCCGTGAATTTAGGCTTCGCTGCCGGACCGGCTTTGGGAGGATTGATTATCATGGGAATAGGCTACAAAGGATTATTTTGGATTGACGGCGCTTCGTGTATCATTTCTATACTGATTTTTGCATTACTAGTAAAAGAGAAGAAAAAATCGCCTTATGAAGACCACAAGAATTTTGAAGAAAAAATCGTAAAATCGGTATTCCGCGATGCTCCTTTTTGGGTTTTCCTTTTTGGAAGCTATGTTACGGCGCTTATTTTTTTCCAATTGTTTACAACGCTTCCCTTGTATCATGCAGAATGGTATCATATTACCGAGTTCCAGACCGGATTATTGATGTCTTTCAACGGACTGCTCATATTCTTCTTAGAAATGCCAACGGTCACCTTCCTTGAAAGAAAAAAGGTAAACCGTCTAAAAATTATTCTTTGGGGTACCTTTTTCGTTAGCTTAAGCTTTTTTGTATTGCTTTTTGACAACTGGGTGGGCATCTTGGTCATTAGCATGGTCTTTATTACTATAGGAGAAATGCTGAACTTTCCGTTTTCAAATAGCTTTGCGATGAGCCGAGCTCCAAAAGGACACGAAGGCCGCTATATGGCTTTGTTTACGATGAGCTTCAGCCTTGCGCATGTCACCAGCGCTAAATTAGGTATGGAAATTATTTCCCGCTTCGGCTACAATGCAAATTGGATAGTAATGGGAACTTTGGGCCTTCTCTCTTGCGCCAGCATCATTTACTTGAAACGAATGGTCTTAAAAAACAAATAGCTTATTTTAAATAACAAAGGCGTTTTTCTAAACTCCTTTGCTTTCGGCATTACATTTTTGATTAATTTAGCTTACAATTTCATTTTTATTACACCTTTAAATATCAACTATTTACAAATAAAAAAGACATAAAAACTAAAAAAATAGTTTAATAACTAAAAAAATAGTTTGCAAACTAAAAATTTAGTTGTAAGTTTGTCTCGTTAAAGGGTTAGATTGGTATTTCTCTTGAACGTTCTATCTTGGAACGTTCGGGAGACTTCCAAAAAAATAAAAAAGAAAGATGCAAAAATTAACAAACAAAGAGGAAGAAGTAATGCACATTTTATGGAGACTTGAAAAAGCTTTCGTAAAAGAGATAATGGCCGAAATCAAAGAAGACCAGCCACATTACAACACACTCTCAACCATTGTGAGAATATTGGAAGAAAAAGGTTTCGTATCGCATACAGCTTTCGGAAACTCGCACCAGTATTATCCTATCGTAGCCATTGAAGACTATAGAAAACGTTTTATGACTACAGCAATTGACAATTATTTTGACAGCTCTTATAAAAACCTAGTCTCCTTTTTTGCTGAAGAAGAAAAGATTTCTGCCGACGAATTACGTGAGATTTTAGACATGATCGAAAAAAAGAAATAAGCATGGAAAACTTCATCCTCTATTTTGCAAAAGCATCTGCCCTATTGGCCGTGTTCTTTCTAGCCTACTATTTCCTGTTGCGAAAAGAGACATTCTTTACGTCTAACAGATGGTTCCTCTTGGCTGGGATACTAACCTCATTGGCTTTGCCACTTGTTATTTTCAAAAAAATAGTGTGGACAGAACCTGTCGTAAGGCACTATGTACCCGTAGAAACAGGGGCATATCCTATGACTTACGTTAGTGATTTTCCAAAAACCGAAATACCACCAATAATTCAAGAGCCTTCGTTGGAGATTAACTGGCTGTATGTTGTGGCCGGAATCTACCTTATCGGGATGCTTTTCTTCTTAGGAAAATTTATTCGAGACTTTTGGGCACTGAAAAAAATATTTAAAAACCAGACGATAGAAACTTGCGGCAGTTTTAAGCTTGTGGATACGGATAGAATACAGTCGCCTTTTTCATTTTTTAATTATATCGTTTACAATTCAAACCGTTTCAGGCAAGAAGAATTAGATAACATTTTAGAACATGAGAAAGTACATAGCTCGCAGATGCATTCGGCCGACATGATCATAAGCCAATTATTCTGCATTGCCTTTTGGTTTAATCCTTTTGCCTGGTTACATAAAAAAGCTATTGTCCAAAACTTAGAATTTATTGCCGATTCGACAGCCTTAAAAATGGTTTCGGACCGAATCATATACCAAAAAACATTATTAAAAGTAAGTGCACCTCATCACTGCATTCCAATTACTAATCATTTTTTTCAATCATTAATCAAAAAGCGAATCGTTATGTTAAACACAGATCAATCAAAAAAGCGAAATTCTTGGAAATACGCAATCGTATTGCCATTACTGACAGTTTTCATGCTTCAGTTTCAAGTAGAAACCGTAGCGCAGGAGAAATCTTCAAAAAAAGCAATCCAGGAAACAAATCCTTATGAATTCAAGATCGATAAAAATTCTACGGATGACTACTTAAAACTGCAATCAGAGATTTTTAAGAAGAATAATGGAATCGACGTGAAGTTTTCAAAAGTCAAAAGAAATGCCGACAAGGAAATCGTGGCCATCAAGACAACTTATAAAGACAAGGATGGCAATTCAGGAAATTCATACCTAAAAAGCGACGAACCGATCCAGCCTTTTGTATTGAAAAAAGAAGATGATAAAGTCGTTATTTCTAGCCCTAAGAACACATTCTACGGCAGAACTACAAACGGATCTTCTGTAGTAGTATCAGCCGACAAGCTTGAAATGCCAACACCTCCTACTCCGCCAACACCGCCAGTAATGCCTGCAATGCCAGCAATGCCAAATACGCCACCGGTTCCACAATTCCCAACACCTCCAATGCCTCCAACTGTTGCTTATAACGAAGACAGCAAAGAATGGAAAGAATTTGAGAAAAAGATGAAGGAATTTGAAACTAAGATGGAAGCTAAAGACGGCGAAATGGCAAAATTCGAAAAAGCCATGGAAAAATATGGTGAAGAAATGGAAGCTGCCTTCTCAAAAGACTTCGAAAAACAAATGGAAGAGTTTGAAAAGAAAATGGAAATCTTTGAAGAGCAGATGGAAGCCTATGCAAAACAGATGGAAGAACAAATGGAAAAAAACTTAAGATAAGACAAAACAAGAAAGCAAAAGGCTGTCCTAAAAAGACAGCCTTTTTTTGTATCTTTAAATAAAAAGAAAAGTCATGTTCAAACTATTAGCAAAACTAAACAAATGGCTGCTGCCCAACTACACCAAGAAAGGCTTAGACTTAGCCAAGGCAACCAAATGGCAAAAAGCAATCATTGCCTGGAAATATTATGTCACGACCCATGCGTTAGATTAATATTTCAAGGGAGAAAAGATATCATACTGTTTGATTTTTTCCCTGCCGTTGAGAAAAGTAAGCTCCATCAAGAAATTACACTGTACGATTTCCCCGCCTAGCCTTTCAACCAATTCGCACATCGCTTTTGCCGTTCCGCCAGTAGCCAAAACATCATCATGGATTAATACTCTGTCGCCTTTTTTTATAGCATCGGTATGCATTTCTAAGGTATCGGTGCCATATTCCAGTTCATACGTCGCTGCAATGGTCGTAAACGGAAGCTTCTTCGGCTTTCTCACAGGAACAAACCCCGCTCCCAATCGATACGCCAAAAGCGTAGCAAAAAAGAAGCCGCGGCTCTCTGCTCCTACTACTTTATCAATCTTTTTATCTTTTAAGCTATTGATTAGCAGTTCTAAACACGCTTTTGAAGCCTCTGCATCAGCCAAAAGAGGCGTTATATCTTTAAAAACAATTCCTGGTTTCGGAAAATCCTGAATATCACGGATGTACTTTTCTATTGACATTTTTATTACATTTAATTTCAAAATTGATTTGCAAGATAAACATAATTTCCTATATTTGCACCCGCATTAAGGCCTCGTGGCGCAACTGAATAGCGCATCTGATTACGGCTCAGAAGGTTACTGGTTTGAATCCAGTCGAGGTCACTAAAGGGACAAAAGATAATTTATCTTTTGTCCCTTTTTATTTGACCCAGCTACTAGAAAACAAAGACATAATTTGCAATGTTCCTATGTCTGTACAAACTTTTTACCATTTGATAAATCCTATAAAGATCCTATTTACTAATTTTCCGTTATGAAAGAACTTACAGACTTCTTATTACAATTCGGAAACCTGAACACTCAGCAGATTGACCTCATCGGCAGCAAGACTGAGGAACTGTTACTTAAGAAAGAGGCATATTTCTCAGAAGCAGGAAAAATTCCAAACCAGGTCGGCTTTGTTTTGGAAGGGATTCTGCGGGTCTGCTATTACGACAACAAGGGCGAAGAAGTCACCAAATATTTCGGCGACGAAAATCACCTCATTGTTGACTGGCATCATTTCGAGGCAAAAATTCCTGCTTCAGAATACGTCCAAGCTGTTACCGAATGTAAACTGCTCGTATTTTCCCGAAAAGACTGGGAAGAACTGTCCAATACTATTATCGGATGGGACGCTATTGTCAATAAAATTATCCAAAAGGCACTCATAGAAAAACTAGACCGAAGAAGTCCGCTAGTTTCAGAAGATGCCACGACACGATACCTGACATTCTTAGAAAAATTTCCCTCTATCGCCAATCGCGTCCCACTTTCTTATATCGCTTCTTATTTGGGCGTCACGCAGCAGTCGCTGAGCCGAATCAGGAAGAACATCCGTTGACCCTGATTTGCATGCACAGAGTCAGATTGGACTGAAAATCGCTTTTTACCAAATGGTAAATGGTTTTATTCTTTTCAGGGCCAACTTTGCATTGTTAATCTTAAATCAGCAAAAATGAAAAAAGCACTTATTACAGGAGCTAATAAAGGTATTGGCTTTGAGGCCGCGAGACAATTATTGCAAAAAGGCTTTTATGTCTATCTGGGAAGTAGAAATTTGGAAAGCGGACTGCAAGCAGTCGACAAATTAAAATCGGAAGGATTGTCTAATGCAGAAGCCATCCAGATGGATGTCGCCAGTGACGAATCCGTAAAAGAAGCCCGTTTGGCAATCGGTAGCAAGACAGACGTTTTGGATGTTCTCATCAACAATGCCGGAATTACAGGAGTAAAACTACAAGAAGACGGAAACTTTATCCCGCAGACTGCAACCGATACTAGCGTTGACATCTTTAAGGAAGTATACGAAACCAACGTCTATGGCGTAATAAGAGTGACGCAGGCTTTTCTGGATCTGCTAAAAAAATCAGACGAGCCGAGAATTGTAATGGTAAGCTCCAGCCAAGGTTCTATTACATTGCACAGCGATCCATCCTACAAATATTACAACCATAAGGGAGCGGTCTATCTATCCTCTAAATCCGCCCTAAATATGTACACTGTAAACTTGGCTTACGAATTGGGCGATACCAATTTCAAGATCAATGCCGTAAGTCCCGGTTTTACCAAAACCGATCTAAACTATAACAGAGGCACAGGCACGGTTGAAGATGCTGGAAAACGAATAGTAAAATACGCCCTGATAGGCAACGATGGCGTAACAGGAAAATTTTTCTGCGAAGAAACCAATCCTGAAACAGGAGAAATTCCGTGGTAGAATTTTATTTTACAAAACTTAAAAAGGCGACCAATGGTCGCCTTTTTACTTTCATTAATCTTCTGTCTTAAAAACCATAGACGCCTCCGCCAACGGTGATTTTCTCTCCGGTAATCCATGCCGCATCATCAGAAGCAAGAAATACGGCAACTTTTGCAATATCATCTGGCTGACCCGTACGACCCAGCGGTGTTTTAGAAACAAAATTTGCTTCCGCCTCGCTGCCGATAAACCCTGCGCTATGAGAACCCTCAGTCTCTACAATACCTGGCAGAATAGAATTGATACGGATATTTCTTCCTGCAAATTCTTTAGATAAAGAAATAGTAATAGCATCTAGCGCTGTTTTTGTCGCTGAATAAACCGAACCGGTAGGCAAAGGCGAGTTGCTCGCCCCCGAACTGATATTAATAATGTTACCTCCCTTATCGCCAAAAAGCTTCAAAGACTCCTGTATGGCAAGTATGGATCCCAAGACATTGATATTAAAAGAACGATGGAACGTTTCTGCCGATACTTGTTCAATAGGCTCATACAGATAAATACCTGCATTGTTTACCAAAATATCTAATGTGCCGAAAGCCTTTTTGGTCTCTTCATGTAATCTAGCCACATCAGCTTCTTTTGATACATCGCCCTGCACTGCAATGGCTGTTCCTCCCTGATCGGTTATTGCGCTGACTACTTTTTCGGCGTCTTCTTTGCTCGAAGCATAATTCACTACAACCTTTGCCCCTTCTGCGGCAAAATATTTTGCAATCGAAGCCCCTATTCCTTTTGATGCCCCTGTAACTATGGCTACCTTATCTTTTAATCTGTTCATTTTTATTTTATTTAAAGTGAGATGCAAAGCTATAGACATTACATTTATTTAAGTAACTTTGTTACCAAAAGTAATAGTAACAAACAGGTAACAAAGTAACACCGTATGGAATTGGAATGTAAACCTCGTGTAGAACAACAGCACAAAAAGGAAATGATGGCTGTCCAGGATTCAATGGATGTATTGAGTGGCAAGTGGAAGATCTCCATCCTCTCCTCTATTTGCTACTACAACAAAAGAAGATTTTCGGATATACTCAATGATGTCGTAGGCATTTCCAACAAAATGCTAAGCAAAGAGCTGAAAGAATTAGAAATAAACAAACTTATCAAGCGAACTGTTTTAGACACGCAGCCCATAACAGTACAGTACGAACTTACGGATCATGGCCTAACCCTAAGAACGATAATTAATTATCTGACAGAATGGGGAATAGAACACCGTAAAAAAATTATCGAACAATAGTTGCATGTACTCTTTATAAAAGCCTGTTATTGGAAGTGAAACAAGTAGAAAATAAACCAACCAACTGGACCATCTGCCAGGAATGCCAAGGACGCGGCAAAAAAAGCCGAAGGCTGAGCAAGAAAGTCCGGCTGCAATACCAAATAGCCTCCGATCTATTTGAAAAAACCAATGGCGAAGGAACAGCTCCTGTCCGCCCTAAAGCTCCCCTATATTCTTGCTTGAATTGTTCCGGATCGGGATTGATTCCGGCTGCCTTTCCTCCTATAGCAGATAAAGAAAACTACCCACACATCGCCATTATTGGTGCCGGCATTGGAGGCGTGGCATTAGCAGTAGCCTGCCTGCACCGCGGAATTCCTTTTACGCTTTTCGAACGCGACAACAACTTTGCGGCCCGTTCTCAAGGCTACGGACTCACATTGCAGCAAGCCAGCAAAGCCATTGAAGGATTCGGTATTTTCTCGCTAGAAGAAGGCGTAATCTCTACAAGGCATCTGGTTCATACTACAGAAGGAAAAGTCATCGGCGAATGGGGAATCAGAAAATGGCTGTCCTCCGAAGCAAAGACTTCCCAAAAACGCACCAACATCCATATCGCAAGGCAATCCTTGCGTCTGGCACTATTAGAGCAGCTCGGCGGACAAGATGCCGTACAATGGGGACATCAATTAATCGATTTTAAGCAAGATGAAGATCAAGGCGTTACGCTAAACTTCCAAGTCGATGGAGAAATAAAAAGCTCCAAGGCAGACCTTTTAGTCGGAGCCGATGGTATCCGCAGTTCGGTGCGGAGGCTGCTGCTGGGCGAAGATATCGCCCCTTTGCGTTATCTGGACTGTATTGTGATATTGGGTATCTGTCCTTTAGAAGCTCTCGAAGACCCGACGAGTTCCCTGCTCGACTCGGCCACGGTATTTCAAACCGCCAATGGCAACGAGCGCATCTACATCATGCCGTATACCTCAGACTCCGTAATGTGGCAGTTAAGCTTCCCAATGTCCGAAGAAGAAGCCAAGGCATTAAGCGCACACGGACCTCAAGCCCTTAAAGAAGAAGCTTGTCGCAGAACGCAATGGCACGATCCCATCCCGCAAATTGTAGCGGCAACACTGGAAGCCCAGATTTCTGGCTATCCCGTATACGACCGTGAATTACTAGAGTCCGAATTACTAGAGAAAAAAGGTGCCGTGACCCTGATTGGAGATGCAGCACACCCGATGAGTCCGTTCAAAGGACAAGGAGCCAACCAAGCCCTGCTGGACGCGCTTACCTTAGCACGGGGAATCGCAAAAGGATGCAAGCCCTTATCGCAATGGAGAAAAGCAGGAATAAGAAAAAGCGTATTGACAGAATTTGAATCCGAAATGCTAGAACGCAGCGCTGTCAAAGTAAAAGATTCGGCAGATGCCGCACAGTTCCTACATTCCGAAATTGTGCTTCATGAAGGCGATGAGCCAAGAGGACGGTGCCTAAAGAAAAAAGACACCCAACAAAATAATTAAAGCCTATAAAATAAAAACTCTTTGCGGTTCTGCGCCTACGTAATCTTCGTTCGGATCTCGGCCATGTCTTTTTGTAGCTTCCTTACGACAGCTTCCAGCGGTTCGCCGCCCTCGTTCATCAGCTTGGCGTCATTGCGTCCGATATGCGCCACATATTCCCAGATCTCTATAATATCAGACAGCTTGACCTCATACGGATTATAAATCACATTATCCGGCTCTACCGTAAGCGAATCCTCATTTTTGCTGTTGAGCCTTTTGTACGTCATGCCCTCGCTGCGCGTAATCAGAATATAGGTCTTGTTTTTCTTTATCTCGCCAAGATTCTCCACATACTTCCCGATAATAAAACTCTTATCATCGTGCGGAGGCATCGAATCGCCGCCTACCGGAAACGCGCGGTGCTTGCCCGGCCCTAAAAAAGGCATCGTTATCTGCGGCAAGGCTTCAATAAATTCAGGATCGGCATAACCCGTCAGATACCCGGCGCGGGCTTTATACGGTACTATTTCAATCAGGTCTTCGCCATTAGCATCGACCATAATAGGTAGTATGATACGGTTATCATCCAGCTTAAGTAAGTCGTCGATACGGTACTTCCGTACGTCAACCGACAGCATAAGGTCGATACTGACGCCAAAATACCTTGCAATTTTTTTTAGTATCTCATACGGCGGCTCCACCTTCCCGCTTTCATACGGTTCGTACCTTCCGCGCTTGATATCAAGGCTTTCGGCCGTTTCTCTCTGGCTTTCTTTCCGGCTTTCTCGTAAGAATCTAAGATTATCTGAAAATAGCGACATTGTTAATGTTGTAAGTTACAACAGCAAAAATATATAATTTTGTAGAATATAACAACAATATACGCGCCATTCGACAAAGTTTTTAAAATGCTGGAAGTTGCCACAAAAAGAAAGCAATCCCAAAAACGAAAACACCATGATCAATGCTAGACGCTATATGAAAAACACCCAGTACGCCATAGTCGATATCGAAACCACTGGCGGCAACGCTGGCGGTAGCCGTATCACCGAAATCGCTATCATAATCCATGACGGTACGAGCGTCATTGACCGCTTTGAAACGCTCGTCAATCCGCAAAAGGAGATACCGCTTCCGATCTTTGCCCTGACCGGAATTACAAACGAGATGGTCTCCGGCGCTCCTATTTTCGATGACATTGCCGAAAGAGTAGCCGAACTGCTTACCGACCGCATCTTTGTAGCCCACAACGTCAACTTCGATTATTCCTTCGTAAGGCACCAGCTGGAAGAAGGAGGTATCAAATGGACAGCCCGAAAGCTTTGCACCGTGCGTGCCGCAAGAAAGATCCGGCCCGGATTGGCTTCTTACAGTCTCGGAAACCTCTGCCAGTCGTTAGACATCCCTGTAGAAAACAGGCACCGTGCCGGCGGCGATGCAGATGCTACCGCAATCTTGTTTTCCCGACTGCTGGAATGGGACAGCGAAGGCGATATAACAAAGATGGTAAAGAAAACCGCGCAAGACCAGCGCCTGCCTCCTAATTTGCCTCCTGCAGACTTTGAGCAATTGCCCGAAAAGCCAGGCGTCTATTATTTTTACAACCAAGCCAAAAAAGTAATCTATATAGGAAAGGCGGTCAACTTAAAAAAACGCGTCGCTTCCCATTTTAGCGGCCATAAGATTACGCCGCAGCGCCAGCATTTCTTGCGGGATATCCATAGCATTTCCTTTGAGGTTTGCGGTACCGAACTGATGGCCCTGCTTTTAGAGTGCAACGAAATCAAGACGCAATGGCCTGCCTACAACAGAGCCTTAAAACGATTCGAGCCTAAATACGGACTGTATCAATACGAGGCCCGCAACGGCTTTACGTATCTGGCCATCGGAAAGCTGAGCCGATTCCAAGCCTGCATTGAGTCATTCAATACGCTCCACGACGGCATACAATTGCTCCGCAGCCTTGCTGAGCAATTTGGCATCGATGCCCGATTCTGTAAATACGGCGTGGAAGCCGACGGCATCAGAAAAGCAGACCTTACGAACCTGCCCGATGCCATGAGCCACAACAGCCAGATCGAAAAGGCCGTCGCCTTTTTCTTAGACAGCAGGCGAAGCTTTGGAATCATCGATAAAGGAAGGACTCCGGAAGAACATAGCTGTATATGGGTCGAAAATGGACATTTTTACGGCATGGGATATATGGCTTCGGATATCACGCTTGCCCAACCTTCTGAAATAAAAGATTATGTGACCCATTACCGGAGCAACCAATACAGCATGCATCTGATTTATGCCTATGCCGAAAAGTATCCGGGCAAAGTCTTTCCCAAACAAAAGTGGGCTGAAAAAGTTTTAGAAGAACACCACTTGGATGGCGTTCATGAATGATCAAATCGTACATAACAAATGGACAATTATAACCTAACGCGTTTCCTCGACGCGCAAAATCAAGTATACCTGAAAGCGCTTTCAGAAATCAAGAACGGACAGAAAGAATCGCATTGGATGTGGTTCATCTTTCCGCAGCTAAAAAGCCTCGGTCGCAGCGAAACTTCAAAATTCTACGGCATCAACGATATAGATGAAGCCGCAGCCTATCTAGCCCACCCGATTCTAGGCCAGCATCTGGTACAGATAGCCACGGCCTTCTTGGAAATCGACGGAAAGACGGCGCAAGAGATTCTCGGCAATCCAGACGACCTAAAGCTGCGTTCCAGCATGACCCTTTTTGCGAATGTGCCAGACGCGCCTCCGGTATTTGAAAAGGTCATCGAAAAGTATTTCAACGGATTTCAGGACGAACTGACGTTGCAGGTATTCCTCAAAAACAAATTTCATGATGACCTTATTTGAAGATACCGAGCTCTTTATGTCCGGAAACCGCGGAACCAAAACATTTGACCTGCCCGATGCCGATGTCATGCTGATCGATACTTTTTTCACCAAAGAAGAGTCCGATTACTACTATACAACGCTGCTCGAACAGACGCGCTGGCATACTTACGAAATGCCGATGTATGAAAAAGTCGTAGCCGCTCCCCGACTGGTCTCTTGGTTTGAGGATAGCGTCAAAAAAAAGGATAAAGCGCCGACAATTTCCTTGACTCCAGACTTATGCGCGATCCGCCAGCGGGTAGAAACTGAAACCCAGATTAAATTCAATGCGGTCTTATTAAACTTGTATCGCGATGGCAATGACGGCGTATCTTGGCACAGCGACAAAACGGCTACGGTCAACAAGAACATGATTATTGCTTCCGTCACCTTTGGCGAGACGCGTATGTTCCGCCTGCGCCATAAATTCAGGAAAGAGCTGCAGCAAGTCGAAATTCCGCTGTATCACGGCTCCTTTTTGCTGATGGCAGGAACCACAAATAGCTTTTGGGAACACCAAGTACCGAAGACGGCTAGAAAAGTACTGCCGAGAATCAACCTAACGTTCCGGCAGGTGCATCGAGAAGAATAGCTAGAATCTTATATTGAACTTAACATAAGCTTCTAGCAATAAAACGTAACTTTAGGAGAACAAATCGAATAGATAGCAACCTTTAAAGTATACAACACCCATGAACTTAAGCAACAAAGCCATACTCGAACAAGCAAATGAAGCAGTCTCCAAAGGCGATAATGAAGGATTTTTATCATTCTGCACAGAAGATACCGAATGGACATTTGTAGGCGATCGTGTCCTGCGCGGCAAAGAAGCCGTCCGTCAGTATATGGCTGTGGAGTATCTCGAACCGCCGCAGTTTATGGTCGAAAGCCTGATTGCTGAAGGCGATTTCGTTATTGCCATCGGAAAAATCAACAGCAAGGATGAAAACGGGAAAATAGCCGCGTACGATTACTGCGATGTGTGGAGATTTGAAAACGGCAAGATGGCAGCATTAAAAGCTTTTGTGATAAAGACATAATTCTATGGTAAAAATCTTTTCGGATCCGAGCGGAATTCCTCCTACCTTAATCCTAAAAAAATAAAAAACCGCCTAAAATCACTTAGGCAGTTTTTAGTTTCCAGCGTTTTACTGCAAGTGGAAACGACAAAAGGCAGCCTCTTGCAGCTGCCCGTTTTTATTATTTCAGCGCATAGTTGATAAAACCTCCATCAACCAACAACTCCGCTCCTGTAATAAAGCTTGCCCCATCCGAAGCCAAGAACAGCACGGTGCTGGCCACCTCATCAGGATGTCCTAATCGCTGCAATGCTGTAGCTGATGCCAGATGTCCTTTTGCTTCTTCAGGCACGGCCTTGTCTAGTCCAGGCGTTGCGATCGGTCCGGGGCTTACCATATTCACGCGTATTTTTCGTTCTGCCAATTCGTTTGCGGCAATTTGCGCAATTTTGTTGATCGCTCCTTTCGTAGCCGAATACGCGCTGGTTCCTAATCCGGCCGCCGTTGCTACGGTGGAAGAAGTAAACAGTACAGAAGCTCCTTCTGCCAAATGCGGAAGCAATTTTTGCAGCGTGAAGAAATGCCCTTTCACGTTGGTATTGAATTGGGCATCAAAATCAGCCTCGGTAACTTGCTCGATGGGTGCAAATACGGCAATGCCTGCGTTTAAGAAAAGAACATCTAGCTTGTTTCCGGTTGCGGCAACCACTTTCTCTAAGGCGGCAATACCTTCCAAATTAGAAGTATCAGAAACTACAGTCTTCAAGTTCGGACTGTTGATTTCTTCGGCAGATTTTTGCAGGTTCTCTGCATTCCTGCTTGTAATCCAAACGTTGGCTCCTGCCTTGATAAATGCTTTTGCTGTTGCTAATCCTATGCCTGTGCTGCCGCCTGTAATGACGACGTTTTTATTTGTAAAATCCATTGTAAAAAAAATTAAATATTAAAGTACAAAGGTAGCGCGGCTAAATGTATTTCCGTAACTTTGTAACGAAAAGTAACAGTAACATTAAAGTAACCAAGTAACTTATGCCGGAAAACGTTTGCTCTATAGAACATAAAAAAGAAATCATGGCGGTTCACGATGCAATGGACGTGCTTCATGGAAAATGGAAGATATCCATCATCTCTTCCGTCTGCTATTACAACAAAAGAAGATTCTCTGACATCTTAAACGACGTAAAAGGGATATCCAACAGAATGCTAAGCAAAGAATTAAAGGAACTGGAGATGAATAAGCTCCTAACACGCGAGGTTTTAGATACGCAGCCGATAACCGTTCAGTACCAACTAACCGAATACGGCAAGACCTTGCAGACTATCATCGACCATCTTGCTGAGTGGGGATTGGAACACCGAAAAGTAATTATCGGTAAATAAAAAGCAGTCAAGAAAAGCAGCCATACTGCTAGAAAAGGCAGTAAATACGACAACAAACTACCGGTTCTCTATAGAAAATAGATCTTTCTGGATAGCACTTACTGCAACCCTACATAACATCAGTTGCGTTCTGCACAGCATTAGGCAGGTTCTGTATAACATCGGTTAGGAGTCTGTATAGAAAAAAAAGACTTCTGTATTATATCACCCCCTGTTCTGCATTACTTCAGTTGCATTCTGCATTACATCAATAGTGTTCTGCATAGCGTCTGTCATATTCTGCCATAAAAAAATGTTTTCTATACAGCAATTATAAAATTCTTATCAGAAAAAACCTTATGCAATACAGCACCTCTAGTATGTGATACAGACCGCTACGGATGCAGGTCAGAACGGGACAGAAGCAGACACGCATTTCACACGTGCTACCCTATAGCAATCTTTTCCAGTTCTAGCTGTCTGGTTTTTACAAAAGCAGCATTGGCGGTTCCCCACGCATCTATCTGGGTCAGCAGCGGAATAATAGTTTTTCCGAATGACGTGACCTCGTATTCTGATTTTTTGGGATACACTTCTTCCGCACATTTTTCGACTACGCCGTAGGATAGCAGTTCTGCCAGCTGCATTTCAATGACGCGTCGTGACGCAATCCGAATGTCTTTTTGGATGTCGGTCGGTCGGGTGATGCCTCGGTTGATGGCATCGAGAATACAGAGCTTCCACTTGCCGCCGAATATCTTAAAGGCAACACGGATGCCGCAGTCTAAATCTTCTTCAATCTTATTGATATACATCGTTCTTTTTTTACTGCAAAATACGCCAAATAAATTAAAAATCCGCGACGTCCTGCCTACCGAATCTTTTTTCGGTTATTGCACAGGAGCTAGATTGTCAGGAATTTTGTACTGTAAAACAGCATTTAGTGTAACCCTTACGACATACGATAGAACATGGCAACTACCAAGCTTTTAAAATTAGAAAAAACAGATCTCGGACCCTTATTTATATGGGTCCTTATTATCTTCTTGACCTGGCTCTTTATGCACGGCGCCGATCACTTTCTTTTGCTGACACCCGAAGCGCTCGGAAAGTACTTTAAGCTGAAATGGGTGCTTATCGCCCACATCACGGCGGGTGGCGGTGCGCTTGTATTGGGATTCGTTCAATTTTGGCCCAAGCTCCGGAATTTTAGCTGGAAACTGCACCGTATCATCGGGTTTTTATACCTGCTGGCGATTCTCTTGAGCAGCAGCTGTGCGGTCATCTTGGCGTTTACGACCGCTTATGAAATAAACTGGGCGTATGCTTTTTCGCTGCAGGTTTGGGTAACCGTCTGGATAAGCGCTACGGCCATCGCCTATTATGCGATCATCAAAAGAAACGTCAACCTTCACAAAGAATGGATGGTCAGGAGCTATATCGTGACCCTTGCCTTTATCATTTCCGGATTGGCGATAAAAATACCGTATGTGCAGAACCTGGGCAGCTTTGCAGACATTTCGCCTTCATTTTTTTGGATGGGATGGTCGGTACCTCTGTACGTCTATCAGATCGTGCTTAGCAGCAAAAAGAAGAAATAAGCAGTTCCGTACAGCAAAAAATAAAGAGGCCGAGTGCCTCTTTTCTTTTGTCTCCTTCTTCCTGTTGAATCAAATATTTCTTACTAAAAACAAAATTGTTGGATAAAAAAATTTACCTTTAGCACTCCTAGACAACCGTCTTGACCTATTACACCACCATTAAAACTTAACGATCATGAATGCTTCAACTTCAGGAAATTCTAGAAAACAAACTCCCCTAGAACCCTTACAGATTTCTCAAATCAATTTTGAAAGCCTTGCTATAATAGGCATCACTAAGCCTTCTGAGCTTCTGACTCCCTTGGTATCTTCTGAGACTGAATTTAATAACAGCCGTGCGGTACGCCTTACTATCCGTATTGCGATTTTCATCCCTAAAACGCTATTGGGAAAAGCGCCTATCGAGCTGTACCAAGATTCAAATACGGAGGAACCGAACGAACTCAAGCTGGTCGTAAAATACGACAGCGCCGAAGAAGAACCGAAAGAATACCATGCATGGTATGTCAGCTATACCCATGACATCAAGGAAGGCGAAGAAGCAATAAAACAGATCCGGACTGTTGTCGAGAATCTCCATTTTAAAGATGCCAATCCAAAAACGTCCAGAGGTACTGTAACTCACGTATTGCAAAGCTAAAGAACACAGATAAAACGTCTGCAGATGTTTTTGTCGCCAACAGCAACACCCCAATGGTATCCAGAATTAAATTTGCCGCTTTTTCGCTCTTCTTTTTTCTTGCTTTTCCTCTTTTCGCGCAAGAAGCGCCCAACAGCGCCCTAGATTCGGCCATTAAGAAAAAGGCGCTTGACCATAAGAACAAGACTGCTTTTTATAAGGCGCAGGCTTTTTTCTTAGAGAAAAACTGGGATTCTACTTTGGTGTATTCCATGAAACAGCTGGCTGCAGAAAAGAATCCAGAGATTATCGATTATTGCCATTATTTCAGGGCTTTCAGCTTTAAAAGCAAGCGGCTGCTGCAAGAAGCACGCAAAGAATTCGCCCAAATTTCCAAAAACTTTCAATTTTATTATAAGGTCAGGCTCTATCTGGGCGAGATTGCTCTGGAAGAAAATGACTATGAAGGCGCCGTACGCTATTTTAAGGAAATCGAAAAGCTTCCCGAAACAGGAACGTATGATTTCAAACGGGGCGTGGTCTATCATAACCTCGGGCTCTGCTACCTGCACCTGAAAAAGTTTGAAGAAGCCGATGCGTACCTGTCAAAAGGCTTTAAGGTATTGCAGGCCGAAAAAGATACGGTATCGCTTATCGGGTCGTATATGAACATTGCCAACTTGTATTATGAGCAGTATAAAGACGACCTGGCTATTCCGTATTTTGAAAAGGCGTATCACTTGTCCAAGAAGATAAAGGACGTGGAACTAAAGCAGAATACGGCCCTCAATATGGCCGTGGTAGCAGAAAACAGCAAAAACTTTCCGCAGGCCTTGGTCTACCGGAAAGAGTACGAAAGCTGGCGGGATTCGCTGAACGACCAGAACAAAGTATGGGCGATAGCCGAATTGGAAAAGAAATTTACCGTGAGGCAAAAGGAAAAGGAAATCAACATATTGGAAGCCGAGAACAAGCTGAAGATTGCGGAAAGAAACGGATTTTTCTATTCGTCGGTACTGCTGCTTGTGCTGTTTGGCACGGGAATCTATTTCTACAGGCAGAAGATCAAAAGCAGCAAGATCATCCTTTCGCAGAAAATGAAGCTGGACGAGCTGAATGCGGCAAAAGACCAGCTTTTCTCTATTGTCAGCCATGACCTGCGCTCGTCGGTAAACGCATTGAAGACCAGCAATGCAAAGCTGCTGGAAAGCCTTGAAAACAAAAACTTCTCAGAACTCGACACCCTGCTGCAAAACAACAGCGCCATTGCCAACGGCTCGTATAACCTGCTGGACAATCTGCTGCATTGGGCACTGTTGCAGACCAAACAATTGTATTTCCATACGGAATCGGTACATTTGTTTTCGATCGTGCAGCAGATGGAATTGAATTACAGGCCGCTGATGCAGGACAAAGGCATCCGATTTGAGAATCTGGTTCCGAAAGGACTGTATGCGCAAGCCGATCTGAATTCGCTAAAAATAATCCTGAGGAACTTGATGGATAACGCGATCAAGTTCTCGAATGAAAACGGACAGATTGTTATTCATGGCAATGCTTCGGAAGCCTATTGTATCTTGACCGTAGAAGATTTTGGTTTGGGAATGAGCCCAGAAATACAGCAGGAATTGCTTGACGACAGCAGCCTGGTTGCTAAAAAGGGCCACACGGAAAAAATCGGTACCGGACTCGGAATGCAATTGTGCAAATCGATGGTACAGAAAAACGGCGGGAAACTGCGGATTGAAAGCATCGAAAATCAAGGAACCAAAATAAGTATCGAATTGTTAAAGACCCAAAGAAATGAATAAGGTAAGCGTGCTGATTATTGAGGATACTCCGGCAGAAAGCGAGGCGCTCGTAAAAGTGCTTACGGAAAACAACTATGCTATTGCCGGCGTTGCGACTACGTTTAGCGAAGCCTTGGCATTGTTTTATAAGGAAACGGTCGACATCGTGATTATTGACGTCTTCTTGAACGGCTCGCCCGACGGGATTACTTTTGCGGAAACCATCAGCATTACTCCAGATATCTCCCGGCCTTTTGTTTTCTTGACGAGTTCTAACGACCGACAGGTTTTTGAGAGAGCCAAGCTTACCCGTCCGTTCAGCTTCTTGCTCAAGCCTTTCAACGAGCTGGAAATCTTGTATGCGGTTGAAATGGCAGTCGAAAAGTTTTATGAGCAGACCAATGTATTCCTTAGCGAAGACCAGGATACGGTGCTGAGCGTCGATTCGCTGTTCATCAAAAAGAAGAATTCCCTCAAGAAAGTGCTGATTGACGATATCGTTTATATTGAGGTGGAAGAACGGTACTGCAATATCATCACAGAGCATGAAAAGTTCGTCATCATGATTTCGCTGACTAAGATCAGCGAGCTTTTGGAAAAGAACAAATTTGTCAAGACCCACCGGAATTATATCGTGAACGCGAGCAAGATCGAAGAAATCGTGCTGCACGACAATCTCGTCATCTTAAAAGGCAACCACAAGGTCACCCTGGGCGAAAAGCACAAAGATTTTATCAAGAAATTGAACATATTAAAATAAGGCGCTGCCTTCTTCTCTCCTGACTCTTTCATTACCATGAAAGAGTTTTTTTATTCCTGCTATTTTCATGCATGGTTTTTTGTTTGCCCATGTCAATTTTTTTCGGACTCGTGTCATTTCTTCCCAAAAGGCCTGCCTAGCCCAGTAATTTTAGTTCAGAATACAAAAGAAAGCTAGCATCATTTGTTTCTGGGCTTATTTAAAGATCCCCCTTCCTATCAACCTACATGTGTTTACATGATTTACTCCACCGATATAGGACTTTATTTAGGTAAGCCATCATTGCACAGGGCGGAAGCCGAAAAACCCTAAAAATGAGTAGGCAACCAATAAACTATAACATGGCAAAATTAGCAAACGTAGAAGAAGGTGCCGTATACGAAGGATACGACAACTTATTCGCATCAGAATGGTGTACGCCATCCTTTTTAGGGTGTAGCGTATGTGTAGCGGCCAGCGCCGTTAAAGGTCAGGTAACACTGACTATCGGATTAAAGACTCCTTTTGGAAATGTAAGCAAAAGCTTCAGCTTCAACACAAACGTAAGCTATACGTGGCAGCCTTTTAGCAGATTCAAAATTACCGTGAGCATCACTAACTTTAACGAAGCTGGTGGTGTTTTTAGTTTTGACCTAGGGCTAAATCCATGTGTCGATATTCCTTTTGTAGGATGGAAATGTTTCAACTACAGCCATCACTTTAGCGTGCCGTTGGCGCTTAATGGTATCGAGAACAATATCGACGATACGCAGTTTGCAAGCATCATAGCATTGCATGCTGGAAATGCGTTCGATTCTTCTTGCGGTTGTGATGATAAAGGGTCTTCTTTATTGCAAGGCGACATCTACAACAACTTCTTAAGAAGCCAAGGAGCAGCAGGTTTCCCTACTATTCCGATCACACAGTGTCTGCCGATTCCTACAGTGCAGTGTATTCCTACGGTTACCTCTTGCGTAACAGGAATTTCGCCAATCTGCAGCGCTCAGCAAGATGCTAGCAACTTAGGAGCCGGATTCCCGACAATTCCGATCACGCAATGTCTGCCGATTCCTACTGTTCAGTGTATCCCAACCGTTACCTCTTGCGTAACAGGGATTTCGCCAATCTGCAGCGCTCAGCAAGAGGCTAACGTTGGTGCTGGATTTCCGACAATTCCGATTACGCAGTGTTTTCCTATTCCTACTGTAAAATGTATCCCAACCGTTACATCTTGCGTGACAGGAGTATCGCCTATCTGTCTTGCGCAGCAAGATGCTAACGCAGGCGCTGGATTTCCGACAATTCCGATTACACAGTGTCTTCCGATTCCTACTGTAAAATGTATCCCAACCGTTACATCTTGCGTAACAGGGATATCTCCTATCTGTCTTGCGCAGCAAGAAGGAAACGCAGGCGCTGGATTTCCGACAATTCCGATCACGCAGTGTCTTCCGATTCCTACTGTAAAATGTATTCCAACCATTACATCTTGCGTAACAGGAATATCGCCTATCTGTCTTGCGCAACAAGGAGGTAATAATGTAGGCGCTGGATTTCCGACAATTCCGGTAACACAGTGTTTTCCTATTCCTACTGTAAAATGTATCCCAACCGTTACATCTTGCATCACAGGAATATCGCCTATCTGTAGCGCACAGCAAGGAGGAAACAACTTAGGAGCTGGTATCATCCCTACGGAAACACCATTCCTATGTCCTCCAACATTGCCAGTATCATGTGCTCCAACGTTGCCGACATCTTGTTTTCCGACATTGACACCAACTTGTTTCCCACGTCCTACCCAACCTGTTCTATGTCCTCCGACAGCTACAGGTCCGTGCAACACAAGCCCAGTGATCTGTCGTTATACAAACCAAGGCGGTTCTGAAGGCGTAAATGCAGCAGCGGTTCCGACCTTGCCTGTAGACCAATGTGTACCTACGGTATCATGTATTCCTACTATATCTTGTATTCCAACTGTTTCTTGTACAGGAATACCATTTATCTGTTAAGAATGTTCTTTTTTATAGCCCGCAAGCGTAAATCTTGCGGGTTATTCTTATCAACCCTTAAAAAATGCCTACCATGCAATTAGTTCCAGAAAACGTATACCATTACCTGCGCAAACGGCAGCTCATTGATGAAGCCGCCGCTGTCAAAGGTCATTTTATGATACATCCTGTAGCGACCCGAAATACCATCTTGAAGGTAATCGTAGAACCTCATAATTCGCTTTTTGTCAAACAGACAGGGAATGATACTGTTGCCAAGAGCCTCTTCTTGAGAGAAGTGAGTGCCTACCAATTGTTTAAGAATGCCAAAGAATTTGCGCCTGTAGCTGCTATTGCCGCACCGCTCCTAGATTATGATGATGAGAACAACATCATGGTTTCTGAACTGCTATACAATGCAAGAAACCTTTCTGAGCACTATATGCTCACTCAAAACTTCGACGTATCTCTTGCCCAAGGGCAAGCTATTATATTGGCCGACTGCCATATCATGCCCAATGCCGGAACCGACGTATCTGCTTTTCCGAAACTGCTGCCGTGGGTACTGCAGCTCGACCGCCACAATGCCGATGCTTTTTTTGCAAACAGCGAGGCCAGCGCATCCGTCATACAGCTCATCAAAGACAACACCCTGCTGTTAAATGCTTTGAAAGAACTGGCTTCTTCATGGCAGTGTACGCACCTCATCCATGGCGATATCAAATGGATTAATTTCCTTGCGGTAGAAGGCGAAAACGGATTGAGCCAAAGGCTGATCGATTGGGAACTGGCCGATATCGGCGACCCGATGTGGGACGTTGCCGGTCTTGTGCAATCGTATGTCACGGCTTGGCTTCTGGGATTTGACAATGGCAATCCGCACAGCACGGAATTGCCAGAATACATGAAGCTTTATGAAATCAAGAACATGCAACCTTCTGCCCGCGCTTTTATCTATCAATACCTAGAATCGAAGGGCTATCCCGAATCAGAGCATGCTGCTTTTTTTACAAGGCTGATGCAGTTTACCGCTGCCCGAATCATACAGACCAGCGTAGAAGGCATTACTTTCAACAGCAAGGTCGAAGCCAATAACATGCGCTGCATACAGCTTGCCTTTAATATCATGAAAGATCCGTTGGCAGCGTTGGACGAATTGTTTAACATAAAACTGTACCACTATGTTTGAGGATAAGGCTGTTCTTAAAGAACTCGTCAGGCTTGCCAGCCAATTAGAAATCTATGCTACGCATCTTGTATTCAAAGGGAAGCGCTATGAAACGGCACCTCAGGCTGCTGCGCCGCTGCTCACCAGCTTATTGTATTCTGAATGTTATGCCTTAAAAGAGCGCTATCAGATAGGAATGGCTGCCATGCCGCAACATTTTGCTGAGGATACGACGCATTTTATCAATCTGCTTTCACAGAACAACCATAGCAAAGACAGGATAGAACCAGGCTGGACCATCAAAAACAATTATTCAAATGGACATGTCGAGGTTACAAGGCATACCGAAAGCCATATTGTTCCTTATAGTGCTTTGAGAGATTTGCCTTCCGGAACTTCGGCAAGCATCGGGCAGACCGTAACGGTATTTTTTCCGAAAGAAGACCGGAACCGTCAGCCTACCTTTTATTACATCTTTAGCAATACAGGAATGGACATTTCCCAAAACCTGACCCGTATTTATTGGAACTGTACCAGCGAAGGCGCTCCGGTATTGATTGATGCAATTACGAAAAAGCTGAATTACTACGGCATTCCGTTTCTTTTCAAATGCCTTAACCATGCCACCCTCTATTTCCGCCGCGATGCCGCGGTGTTGTATGTGGAAGATATACTGATGCCGTTGCTCCAGCTGCTGTTGCCCGACATCTGCGAGACGATGGCGCCGTATCTGGAAGAAGACGTACCTCTTTTCTCGTATGCTTATCGAAAAGGAGTCGGCATAGCCGAAAGTCCAAATACGCAGGAAAGCTTTGGCATGAACCGGATAGCTATCGTGGCGGAGGTACTGCTGCAGGTGTTTCCGAAAAACCTGACTCCGGAAGAAACCGTTCAAGAAATTGCCGCGGCCTTTCTCCAAAAAGGAATCAGCCCTAAGGCGACTTTCTTAAACAAAGGATCGAGAATCACATTTAACTAAAAGACAGCACACATGAACCCAATCGATAAAAATACTTTTCTTGATACTGCCTGGAACATCGGCTGCCAGCTTATCAAGACCAGCATATGGCATGGCGACTCTTGCAACTGGCAAGGCTATTCCATCGAGGCTTTAAACGGACAATACCAAGGCGTCTGGAAAGCTTTTGGCTCCGACATTTATTCCGGAACGGCCGGCATCGCACTTTTCTTGACCGCTTTATATAAAGAAAAAAAGGATGTTATCTTGCTCAAGATCATCGGAGGCGCTGTCGAGCAGATGAAGTCGACCATGTACCAAGCGCCTGAGCATGGCTTCTATGCCGGAAAACCGGGCATAGCCGCAGCATTGATTAAAATCGGCACAGAACTGGACCGCAAGGATTGGATCGAGGACGGCATCGCTCTTTTGCAGACCGTATCTTCTTCTTCGCTCCAATCGTATGAAATTGATGTCATAAGCGGCGCAGCAGGAACGATACCAGTGCTTTTAGAAGCGCATGAAGAATTCCAAAAGAAAGAATTTCTAGACAAGGCGGTGGCATTAGGGCATCTATTGTGCGATGCTGCCATACAAAATGGCGAGGCCTGGTCTTGGGCCACGGTTCCGTCACAAAAAAACCTGACGGGCTTCTCGCACGGATCGTCGGGCATAGCGCTGGCCTTGCTACAGCTGTACGAAGCTACAAAAGAGAAACGGTTTTTGGCAGGTGCCGAAGGAGGCTTTACTTACGAAAGGCACTCTTTTGATGCTTCGCAGCAGAACTGGCCTGATTTCAGGGACGGGGTATCGACACCTACAGCAAAGGTCTGCGGCTTGGCTTGGTGCCACGGAGCGCCTGGCATTGCTCTTTCTAGGCTAAAGGCGAATCAGGTAAAAGCGGATGCTGTCTTTACGCAAGAAATGGAGGCCGCCTTGACAACCACTACGTCTAGCGTCTACCGTGTGCTTACCGACAACTTGAACAATACGAATTATTCTTTATGCCACGGAATCGCGGGCAATGCGGAAATTTTGCTGGATTGCGGCGGTACGGAATACCACCAGCTTGCGGAAGCAGTAGGAACTGCGGGCATCCAGAAATACCAAAACAATAGGATTTCATGGCCTACTGGCTTGAATACGGGACAGTATACACCGGGACTGATGATGGGAATCGCTGGAACGGGTTACTTTTATCTTCGACTGTTTAATAAAAACCGACATCCATCTTTATTGCTTCCGGGGTTGTATAATTGATTAACAGCCTCTTTTTTCCCCCAAGCTTTAAGCAGCAATGCCTCTCGATGGAGAGGCATTGTTTTTTTATAATTTCTTGATGTAGCTTCCGTACAGGTCGTTGAACTGGTAGCCTTTGATGATTCGGTCCTTGCTGAGCTTGTTGTATTCGACCAAGCCCCAGAGCACGAATTCTTTCATGAAATAGGTATCTTCGGGCGCCACATCGGGCTGGTATTTGGCAATCAAGGCTCTAAGTGGGATGATGGAATCCAATTGCTGTTTGTATTCGGCATCGGGCGCATCGTCTAGCAGCTCAAAGCCGCTTTCGTTGAAGAACCAGTCTATTATTTCTTTGTAAGGGCTTTTGTCTTCTTGTCTTTCTAGCTTTTCTATCTTAGGGAAATAAAGCGGGAAAAACGTCTTGATGGCATCGCCTATCAGATGTTGTGCTACTACTCCTGCTCCTTCTTGCTCGCCTTCGTAGACCAATTCTACTTTTCCGGTAATTGCAGGTATGATGCCCATAAAGTCGGCCAAGCGCAGCGTTGTTTTTTCTGCTCCTGCTTTAAGAGCGCGTCGTTCGGCAGTACTTAACAGGTTTTCAAAGGCAGTAATGCTCAAACGGGCACTGACACCGCTTTTGTTATCAATAAATTCGCTTTCACGTGCTTCAAAGCTGATCTGCTCTAGCAAGTCTTTGGCTATTGACGGAACGTGGATGAGATCGCTCTGGCGGCTGTCAAGATTGGATTCTTGTTCGGTAATCGTTCTCGCAATCTCGATGGTTTCTGGATAGTGCGTAAGTATCTGCGAGCCGATCCTATCTTTCAAAGGCGTCACGATGCTGCCTCTGTTGGTATAGTCTTCTGGGTTGGCCGTAAACACAAACTGCATGTCGAGGGCAAGACGTAATTTGAATCCGCGAATCTGGATATCGCCTTCTTGCAGGATATTGAACAGTGCTACTTGGATTCGGGCTTGCAAATCGGGCAATTCGTTGATGACAAAGATGCAGCGATTGGCTCTTGGTATCATTCCGAAATGGATTACTCGGTCATCGGCATACGAAAGCTTTAGGTTGGCGGCTTTGATCGGGTCTACATCGCCAATCAGGTCGGCAACGGTAACGTCTGGCGTGGCCAGCTTTTCAAAAAAGCGTTCGTCTCTGTGGATCCATGCAATCGGAGTATTATCTCCTTCTGCTGCAATCAGGTCTTTGGCAAATCGCGAGATAGGCTTCAGCGGATCGTCGTTGATTTCTGAGCCTGCCACAATAGGCATCCATTCGTCGAGCAGGGTAATCATAAGGCGCGCCAGTCGGGTCTTGGCTTGACCGCGCAATCCCAAAAGGTTGATGTTGTGTCGTGAAAGTATGGCTCTTTCGAGTTCGGGTATTACGGAATCTTCGTAACCGTGTACGCCATGGAAAACGGTTTCTCCTTTGCTCATTTTCTGGCGAAGGTTGTCGCGCAGTTCGTCTTTGATGCTTTTGGATTCATAGCCGGATTTTTTTAATTCTCCGAGGGTTTTTATAGTTGCTGCTTTCATTGTATCCTGTATTGTTTGCTTAAAAGCGGGCCTCCTTTGGCCTGCTTATTTTATTCTTTTTTTTCTGTTGGTTTCGTAATCTTCAAAAATCATTTCTCCTAATCCTTTCAGTCCGGTATAAAACGCTTTTCCTTGGTTCGCTTCGGTAAACTGGTTGACAAACTGCTGCAGATAGGGATCGTTCGCAATCATAAACGTGGTAATCGGAATGTGGAGTTTTCGGGCCTGCTGCGCCATCGTATAGCATTTGTCTACGATGTATTCGTCGAGTCCGTTGCTGTTCATGTAATACGAGCCGTCGCGTTCGCGAACACAGCTCGGCTTTCCGTCGGTAATCATAAAGATCTGCTTGTTGGTATTGCGCTTCCGGCGTAATAAGTCCATGGCCAGCTCTAATCCGGCTACCGTGTTGGTATGGTACGGTCCGACCTTGAGATAAGGCAAGTCTTTGATGGCAATCGGCCAGGCATCATTGCCAAAAACGAGAATATCCAATGTGTCTTTTGGATAGCGTGTCGTGATAAGCTCTGCTAATGCCATGGCTACTTTTTTGGCGGGCGTAATACGGTCTTCGCCATACAGCACCATGCTATGGCTGATGTCGATCATCAGTACCGTGCTCATCTGTGCTTTGAATTGGGAATCTTCGACCACCAAATCGTCTTCGGTCAGCTTAAAGCTGTCGATACCGTTATTAATCTGGGCATTTTTAAGACTTTCGGTCAGCGAAATGCGTTCGAGGCTGTCGCCAAAGTGGAATTCTCGGAATTCTCCTGTATGTTCGTCCCCGCTGCCGGAATATTTGGTCTTATGGTTGCCCGAACCGCTTCGCTTAAGGTTGCCGAAAATCTGGTCTAGGGCTTGCTGGCGTATGGCTCTTTCTGTTTTTGCCGTGATGGCAAGTCCGCCAGAACCGTCGTCTTTAATTTCTTCTCGTATAAATCCTTTCTTTTTTAGGTCTTCGATGAAATCATCGATAGTGTAGTTTGAATCGGTCAGTTTGTATTCTTTGTCTAGTTCGCGAAGCCAGTCTATGGCCTCGTCCAAATCGCCTGAAGTGTGCGTAATCAATTCTTTGAAAATCTCGAAGAGCTTATCAAACGGAGACAAATTTGGAGCTTCGTATTGCTTGAATAGAAAGCCTTTTCTTTTGTTAGTTTCCATAGAGGATAAAATTAATGCTTAATGGAATGTGTTGGCTTGAAACAGGTATTAATTTTTAGTTAAAATGAAATTGTGGGGAATTTTGAATTTCAAATTTCAAATTTCTTATTGGTTATTGTATATTCATTAAACAGTATTTGATTTGGATTATTGTTTATTTGACTTCCTTTAAAGCTAATTTGATTAGGTTTATTGTTAATTGAATTACTCTTATTGTGAATTGGATTTCCTTTAAAGCGAATTTGATTATGCTTATTGTGAATTGAGTTACTCTTATTGTGAATTAGATTTCTTTTAAAGCTAATTTGATTGTGCTTATTGTTAATTGAATTACTCTTATTGTTTGTGTATTGGTTTGTAAAGTTAGCTACCCAGTTTGTATTGTCAGTTGCATAATTCAAACTATTGAAATCGGTCTTGGCTTTTTAAAGCGTTGCTATTTGAGAATGTTGAGAAGTATTTTGCGTAAATTTTTATTCCAGTAGGATTTGGAATAGCTTTGTGGCAAATTTTATAGCGTATGACAGATTATTTTCACGACCAAGCCTATTCTGATGAGGTCTATACGGAAGATGCTTTTAACTTGAGAGAATTTGAGGCGTGTACTTTTACGGGTTGTGATTTTACGCGCTGCAACTTTATCGGCGTGGCGTTTACGGATTGTACTTTTATCAACTGCGATTTTAGTGGTGCCCGAATCAACCATGTGGCTTTTCGAGGCGTGAGTTTTATCGACTGTCAGGTATTGGACGTGAATTTTTCGATGTGCGACAAGCTGATTTTTGAGATTCATTTCAAAGATTGCACTCTTGATTTTGCCAAGTTTTATGACCTCAAGATGAAAGGCACTACGTTCACGAACTGCAGCATGATTGCGCTTGACTTTATGAATACAGACCTGACGAATGTGCTGTTTGACAACTGCAACCTGCACAAGTCGGTTTTTAATAATACAACGGCTATCAAGGCTAATTTTACGACGAGTTATAATTTCTCTATCGATCCGGAGAAAAACAAAATCAAAAAAGCCAGCTTTTCATTAGCTGGCTTGAAAGGTTTGCTGGATAAGCACGAATTGGTCATTCGCGGCTGATTATCCGTGTATGGTTTCGCTTTTTCCGTAATTTTCAATGATGGAGGCTTCAAACTCTAGCCATTCTCTCCAGCGTTTCTCGACATCGATTCCGTGGCCGTATTTTCGGGCATAGGTAATAAATGTGGTGTAGTGTCCGGCTTCGCTTTCCATCAGCTCCCAATAGAATTTGGATAGTTCTTCGTCTTTGATGTTTTCTGAAAGGACTTTAAAACGTTCACAGCTTCTGGCTTCGATCATGGCAGAGAAGAGCATTCTTTCTACGAATCCTGAGACACGGCTTCCTGTATTGCTGCGTTTCATGTATTGTGCCAGCTCTCCTACGTATTCGTCTTTGCGCTCCCGGCCTAACGTGAGTCCTCTTTTTTTGATGATGTTATGTACCATCTCAAAATGCTCGATTTCTTCTTTTGCCAACGCCAGCATGTCAGTTACCAAGTCTGGATATTCTGAATTGATGGTAATAATCGTGATTGCATTGGAAGCGGCTTTCTGTTCGCACCACGCGTGGTCTGTCAGGATTTCTTCAATGTTTTTCTCAACAATATTTACCCATCTTGGGTCGGTCGGCAATTTTAGGCGCAGCATAGACATAGTAACTGTTTTAGGTTGCAAATTTAGGGATTTGTTTTGAATTGTCTTAAGGTTCTGAGGTACTAAGGTGTTGAGGTGTTAAGGTTACTTTTGATTATAAACGCTAAAAGGAGCTTCGGCTTGGCCTTGCTCCTTTTAACTACTGAACTCAAATTGCTAATTCTTGACTCTGTTCTGCTCGCTTTCTGAGCCTGTGCTTTCGTGTTCTTCTCTGGTCTTGAAAGATTTCCCAAAGCTATAGGTGAAGGTCAGGGCCGCAAAACGGGTATCTCCTTTGTTTTTATAATTGGCATCGGTGAGCTTGAGGTTGTTGATGGTTCCTGTGTTGATATTGGTATAAAAGATATCATTGACAGCGAACTTTAGGCTGCCCTTTCCTTGCAGTATCTTTTTTTGGACGCCTAAGTTTACGGCTCCTCGTGCTCCTACTGTGAATTGTGCGGATTCGATTTTTGAGGTGTACCTGCCGCTTATTTCTCCCGACCAGCCGTCTTTAAACTTCAGGCGGTTTAGTACAGAAACAAACCAGAAAACTCCTTGCGTATCGAGATTTTCTGTATACAGCTGGCTTTTATAATTAGTATATACTAATTCTGAATAGACGTTTGTAGACAGCCAGTCGTTTATAGTCAGGTCTGAATTGAAGTTGATGCTGAGCGCTTCGCTCTTGCCGATATTTCCGGGACGGCTGTAATAGATTCCGTCGTTGATTTCGATCGTCTCGTTGATTTCGTCTTTAGAATTCATGTAAGCAAGCGTGGTCGAAAACAGGCTTTTATAATTATACGAGAGCTCGACATTGTGCGAAAACGAAGGATTCAGATATGGGTTTCCAGAATAGTAGGTAAACTTATCCAACGGACTCAGGAACGGATTCAGATCTTGAAAATAGGGACGATTGATTCTTTTGCCGTAGGAAACCACCATCTGGTTGTTGCCCACAGAATCTAGCTTATACGACAGAAAGAGCGTCGGAAAAAGATTGGTATAGTCTTTCTTGAATCGTGATGCAGGCTTGACGATATTGCCCAGCTGATTTCCTTTTGAGATTGTAGTCTCGAGCCTCCATCCTGTCTGGAACGAAAAGCGCTTGAAGTTTTGACTGTAATTAATATAGAGGGCATTGATTGTTTCGTCGTATTTGAAATGGTTACTGCTGTCGTAATTAGGAACAGGAATATTATCCATGACATCGGCGTAGTCGGCGATATTGTCGGTTTTTGAATAGCTGATCTTGTAGCCCGCTTCAAGCTTACCTTGATTTTTAAAAGGATGCGTATAATCGGACTTAAAGGTATAGATGCTAATATTCGACGGCAAATGGCCTCTCAACTCGTCTTGTTCTGAAAGCGTATTATCGGGCTGATAGATGTAATTCTTAAAATTCTGGTCGATCTCGTTTTCATATTTTATATAATCGGCATCCATCGTGATTTTCCTTCCGATGGTATCAAATTCATGACGGAAATTTAGGTTGACTCCTGCATTCTTGAATTTGTTGTCTTCTCTATTGTCGGCTATAATAGTAGAATCTAAAACACTAGAGGCATTCGTAAGGCTGCTTTTGCCAGATTTTTTTTCTTTGCCGGATTTGAGCAACCCGATGAGGCTCATTCCGAAAGTCGATTTTTCAGAGACATAATAGTCCATCCCAATCTTAGCATTGCCCGTAGTGACCTTATTTCTCATAATAGTATTCTGGTCGAAAAGGCTTTTGGTGCTTCCATCTTCGTTTTTATATCTCCTAAAAATATCGAGATCGTTGACAAATTTTTGATTGGCATAGTTTACATTCCCGAAAAGACGGATCTTATTGTCGGTGTAATTAAGATTCAGTCCATCTCGATAATGGGTTCTTTTTCCTTGGGAAATTCGAGAGGTCACGCTTCCGTTAAAACCTCTGGCCTTGCTTTTTTTGGTCTTGATATTGATTACGCCAGCGCTTCCGGCAGCATCATACTGTGCGGGAGGATTGGTCATGATTTCGATCTGATCTAGCGTGCTGGCAGGCAGTGATTTTAGGTAGACTTCCAAATCGGCTCCAGATAAATAGGTCGGCTTGTCGTCTATAAAAACCATGACGCCGGATTTTCCTTTAAGCTTGATGGTTCCGTTTTCTTCCACGATAATTCCGGGAGATTTTTCAAGGACTTCCATCGCATCTGCTCCTGCATTTGAGATCATGGCATCGACATTAACTACCGTACGGTCTATCTTTCTTTCGACAAAGTTTTTTTGTTTTTGGATGACGACTTCGTTAAGCGTATTGGCTTCTGAAGGCTGCAGGTTGATTTCTCCTAGAGAAACGGATTCTTGGGCGACTGCAATTGACTGGCTTTCGTATTTGGTATAGCCAAGATATTCAATGGAAATCTTATAGTTGTTTTGCTTGAGGCTGGAAAATTCAAAGCTTCCGTCTTGGCCAGAGAATTGTGTCTTGACCAGCGAGTTGTCTTCTGCCAAAAGAAGCGACACTACTGTCGCTTCAAGTGGGCCATGGCCCGTTCCTATAATTTTTCCAATGATTTTCCCAGACGATTGGGCTCCGGCAATTCCGGAATAGAGCAGCAAGAGGCTGGCCAGTTTTTTTAGCATTTTGATTGATTGATTTGATGATGATTGAAACTCTGCTTGATTAGGGCATTTTAGTTTTTCTAAGCTTTACATTTTACTACAAGGTCTTGTGCGGTTACGTCATAATTATAATAAACAGCACTAATGTTTGGCTTTAGGTATTTTTTTAATTGGTTGTGAACTGTTCCTGTAATGGCTTTTCCGTTTACGATGATACTATCGTGCGAAAGTTTATAGGATAGGTTGTCTGTGCTCGCGATGGCTTTTTCTTTGGCCAAGACTTGGATAATCTGTCTGCTCAGATTGTCTGTATCGTTTGGAATGACGATGTTGCCTGTCCTTTTATCTTTGGCTTCTCTATTATAGTTTCTGTAAAGGCTGTCTTGGTTGTATTTTATTTTCTGCAAGTTGTATTTTTCCTGTGTAGCACGCTTGATTTCAAACATTTTAGCTCTTTCCAATTGAAGATTGGCTCTTTGGTTTACCAGCCACATTTCTTTCTTACTGTTCGACATTTCGTCTTTTTTAGACTGAATGGCTGCTATACGTTTTTCGCTTGCTTTTATTTTGCGCTCGGCACGTTCGTCCTTAGCTTGAATCCTACTATTTATTGCATCTTGTCTGCTTATCACATAATTCTGTGCTACGGCAGCAGGTTCTGGTTTTGCTGCAGGAGCAGCGGGTGTGCTTGGCATAACACACACACCAGATGCTTTTGCTTGCTCAAAAGTCATCGGCCTTATGGGCTGAAAAGTAGCTCCTGTAGTTGTTCTGTATTTATCCGCTTCTACTCTTGCTTTTTCGGCTTCTTTTCGGGCTTTTTCAGATTCTTTCCTTGCTTTCTCAGATTCTTTCCTTGCTATTTCGCTTTCTTTTCTAGCTTTTTCATGTTCTTTTCTTGCTACTTCGTGTTCTCTCCTGGCCTTTTCATTTTCTTTTCGGGCCAGCTCGTGTTCTTTTCGGGCTTTTTCAGCATCAAGTTGTGCTTGTATTGCTTCTGCGTGGTATTGCTTGACTTCTTCTTCAGAAATTGCTCCTTCTTTTAAAGCTTGAGCTTCATCTGCAATAGCTATTGCTTCTATTCTAGTGGCCTCGGCTTCTACTTTTGCAATGGTTGCTTCTTTTTGTGCTGCCTGTGCTTCCATTTTTATTTGTTGGATTTCTTCTTCCGTCAGCAGGTTATCTTTCGTCAGGTTTTTCAAATAGGCTATCTCCGTATTGTTTTCCTTTTCGGCTGTTTTTACCGCTGTAGCCTTTGTATTTGAACAGGCAAAAGAGAAGGTTATAATGACGATAATGCAGACGGAAAGAAACGTTTTTTCTATCGTGTTTAACGACTTGTTATTGTCTTGAACGATACGTTTGGCTCTTTCTAAAAGCTGGTTTTTATTTTTTCCGAAGCCAAGTGCCAATTGGTTTTGTTTCATATTGTATTCCTGAAAAGAAACCAAGGCATGAATGAAATTGGATTTGCTTTTGGTGATTCCGACAGCGATATCATCGCAGCAGTTTTCTCTTTCTTCTTTTATCAACGAGGATATCCATAGAAGTCCAGGGTTGAAAAAGAACAAGATCTCAGCAAAGCTCTGTAGCAGGTTAATAAAATAGTCTTTGCGGCGGATGTGTGCCAATTCGTGCAACAATATCGCCTCAATCTGGTCTTGCGGCAGATTGGAAAGCAGTCCTACAGGGATGAGAATAATCGGCTTGAAGAAACCGGTAACAGAGGGAACCTTAACGAGTTGGGATTCTAAAAGAACGATGTGTTTCTTGATATTCAGCTTTTCGCTTAATTCTGCTACTCTTCTGTTCCAATAGTCTGGAGCATCTTGAGTTCTGTAGTTTCTTATTCTGTAGATATTGCTCAGGCTTCTGAAAATACCAAAGCATTTTACAGCAAAAATCAAAAACCAAACGACCACGATTGTAGCGGCATATTCATTAAGATAACCGACTACTGCCTGAAAATAATTTGGTGTGTTTGCCACAGCCAAGGTTTCTGCATCTAAGGCTCCGGCAGTAATTATAGCACCGCCAGAAACGGCTGTTTCTTGCTGATATTCGTAACTAAACGTAAATCCAACGCTAATCATAAAGGCAAGGAATAGTCCTGATAGCCAGTTATAGCGTAAGGTTGCTTTGGATTTTTTCGTAAATACTATCACCAATCCGGCAAAAACTGCCAGAACCAATCCTTGCCACACAGAATGTACCAGTGTCCAAGAAATCGCTTTCAATAAATTTTCATTTGGCATTATCATAGTCGAAAATTTTAAGTTGCTACTCGTTTTCTAATTTGTCTAATAAGTTTCGAATTTCTTCGATTTCTTCTTTTGAAGTTTTTTTGTTTCCTAACAGCTGCATCATCAGGCTGCTGCTGGAACCATTGTACATCGCGTCTACAAATTTTTCGAGAAGAAAGCCTTTTGTTTTTTTCTCTTCTATTGCCGGACTGTAGACGTGTTTCATCTGGGTCTTATCGCTAACAAGCATTCCTTTTTCAGTCATGATCTGCATCAATTTCAGGGTTGAGGTGTATTGTACAGATCGTTTCTGCTCGTTGAGCTGGTCGTTTACAAATCGTACTGTTGCTGGCCCTGATTGCCATAATACTTGCAAGATTTCTAATTCTGATTTTGTGGGTTCTGACTGCATATCCTTTTCTATTTAATTTTTATTGCTTCTTTTCGTACCGACAGCTGTGGCTGTGTGACGATGTATTTGGCGATCTTATTGTTGTCTGCGACAAATTCGTAGAAAACTTCGGGCTGGTAGCTGTCTGCCAAGAACTTGTTTTCGGCAATCGGAATAAGCTCTATTTTAGATTCGGGATTCAGCCTTACATAGAGCTTGCCTTGGTCTAAAAACAATTCTCTTTCGTCTCCTTTTTCGTTTTTATAGGTGCCGGCCACTTTTTCTACTTTCTTACGGTCTGCTTTGTAAAGAGTTCCGAACAGGATGTTTTTGACTTGCTTCTGCGGAATTTTTGTTTTTCTTGACGATACATTCTGCAACAAAATTATCGTATAGTCGCGATCGAGATAGCGGGCAATGTACGTTACATATCCAGACCAGCCTCCGCTGTGTGATGCGACCTTTCCGTAAATTTCGCTGGATGATATACCCCATCCGAAACCATAATTGGTAGGTAGCTTGTCTTGGGTAATGTAGGAACTGAATATCAATTCTTTGTCTTTTTCATTGACCAGCTTGTTTGTATATAAAGCTCTGTCCCATAACAACAAGTCAGATGCTGTAGAATTGACCATACCATCGCCTACAATTCCGTCAAGATAAACGGTATAATACTTTTTGCCCATATCATCTGGAAAAATGAATTGCTTAAGGCTGTCGGAATAAATGTGTCCGTGGGTGATATTCTGTATTTTCTCCGGCTTATACCATCTTCTGTAGACTCTCGTGTCTTTCATCTTTAATGGCTTGAAGATATTTTCTTGCAGGTAGTCGCCAAAACTTTGCTTAGATGCTCTTTCAATAATCGTAGCCAGTAACGCATAACCGGTATTGCTGTACTCGTGTTTTTCGTCTGGCTTGAATAAGACTGCTGGTTTCAGCTTGACAAATAAATCGATAATAGTCTGGTTGGTAGCGAAATCGTCGTTATTTTCTTCTTGGCTCATCAGTTCCATATAATCAGGAAGCCCTCCTGTATGTATTAGCAGGTTTTTTATCGTAATATCATTATACATCGATAATTCTGGCAGGTATTTGCTGATTGGGTCGTCATAAGAAAGCTTTCCTTGTTTTTGTAAAAGAACGATTCCCATGGCAGTAAATTGTTTCGTGACAGAAGCTAATTCAAAAACGGAATTGCTTTTTAGCTTTTCTTTGGTCTTGAAATCGGCATATCCCACTGATCTTTCATAGATGACTTTGCCTTTTTCTGCAATCAAGACATTCCCGTTAAAAGAGCTATCTTTTTCAACCGCCATGAAAAGGCTGTCCAATTTTTCGGTTTTTGTCTGCGCGATGGCCGCTTGGACTAAAAATAAAGCGGAAAGTGTAACTAATTTTATCATTTGTTTTTTGATTGATTGATTTGATTGATGGTTCCCTTTAGAACATAAATTATTCTTGAACAAACCAAAGGTAGGAAATTTTTCGTACGAACAAATTATTAGGTAAGTTTTTTTTGAAAAAAATTTCAGGCAATAAAAAACCCATACGATTTGTATGGGTTTTTAAAAGACTATTCTACATGATTTAGTATACGAAAATCGGTCTTTCGCTCATCATTTCGTTTACTTCGTCAGCTATCTGTTCTAAAAGCTCTTCGTTGGTATGGTCTTGGATTACTCGGTCAATCAAGTCAACGATTGTTTCCATATCCGCTTCAACCAAACCACGAGTCGTGATCGCAGCAGTTCCTACACGGATACCTGAAGTAACGAATGGCGACTTGTCGTCAAACGGTACCATATTTTTATTTACGGTAATTTCGGCTTTTACTAAAGCATTTTCAGCTTCTTTGCCTGAAATGTTTTTGTTTCTCAAATCAATCAGCATCATGTGATTGTCAGTTCCGCCAGAAATAATATTGTAGCCTCTTTTTACGAAAGCTTCTGCCATAGCATTGGCATTCTTCTGCAATTGTCTTGCATAGGTAAAGAATTCGTCAGACAAAGCTTCTCCAAAAGCAACCGCTTTAGCCGCAATGATGTGCTCTAACGGACCGCCTTGGTTTCCAGGAAAAACAGCACCATCAATTAAAGACGACATCATTCTGATTTCTCCTTTTGGCGTCTTGATTCCGAATGGATTTTCAAAGTCCTTCCCGATCAATATCATCCCACCGCGAGGCCCTCTTAATGTCTTGTGTGTCGTAGTCGTTACGATATGGCAATGTGGAATCGGATCATTCATCAAACCTTTAGCAATAAGCCCAGCCGGATGCGAAATATCAGCCATCAAGATAGCGCCAACGCTGTCAGCAATTTCTCTGAAACGAGCAAAATCCATATCACGTGAATAAGCAGAAGCTCCTGCGATAATCAATTTTGGCTGTTCTTTTGTAGCAATTTCTTGGATTTTGTCGTAGTTCAAACGGCCTGTCTCCTGCTCTACTCCGTAAAATACAGGATTGTATAATCTTCCAGAAAAGTTTACTGGCGATCCGTGTGTCAAATGTCCTCCATGAGACAAATCAAAACCAAGAATTTTATCGCCAGGCTTTAGGCAAGCATGGTAAACAGCTGTGTTCGCTTGAGAACCAGAGTGCGGCTGTACGTTTGCATATTCAGCACCGAACAATGCTTTTGCTCTGTCGATTGCTATCTGCTCGATTACGTCAACTACTTCGCAGCCTCCATAATATCTTTTGCCAGGATAGCCTTCGGCATATTTATTTGTCAGGATAGATCCTGCCGCTTCAAGTACTTGGTCGCTTACAAAGTTCTCTGAAGCAATCAGTTCCAAACCGTGAATTTGTCTGTCTTGTTCTTCTAATATTAAGTCAAAAATTTGTTCGTCGCGTTGCATTTGATAATTTTTTGTTAATTTGAGGACAAAAATACGAAAAGCGTTTGTTAAAATGCCATATAACGATATATTTGATACTTGATTTATAAACAAATAAACTAACAACAATAATGCCTATAACAGCTAACGACCCAACCAGAAAATCTTGGCTAGAAGTCCCAACAGACAGCGATTTTCCGATACAGAATATACCTTTTGGAGTTTTTCTAACCAAAGATGATGTTGTCACAATCGGAACTAGGATTGGCGATTTCGCCATTGATTTGGGTGCCTTGCAGCAATTAAACTATTTTGAAGGAATTGACCTGACGGACGATATGTTCATGCAGGACACTTTAAATGATTTTATATCCGACGGAAAAAAGACATGGCGATTGGTACGAAACCGAATTGCTGATATTTTTGATGCAACTAATGCCGAGTTAAGAGACAATGAAAAACACAGGGAAACCGTGATTTTTAAAATTGAAGAGGTCGAAATGCAGCTTCCTGTCTTGATCGGAGATTATACCGATTTTTATTCGAGTAGAGAACATGCTACCAATGTTGGGAAAATGTTCCGTGATCCAGAAAATGCCTTATTGCCGAACTGGCTTCATATTCCAGTAGGTTACCATGGCAGAAGCTCGACGATTGTTCCTTCGGGAATTCCAGTGCACCGACCAATGGGACAGACCCTGCCTAACGGCGAAACGACTCCTGTTTTTGGTCCATCGAGATTAGTTGATTTTGAATTGGAAACTGCTTTTATCACGACGGATGCTAATATCATGGGCGAAAATATTCCAGTACATGAGGCTGAGGATTATATTTTCGGAATGGTGCTTTTAAACGATTGGAGCGCTAGAGATATCCAAAAGTGGGAATATGTGCCGCTAGGACCTTTCTTAGCAAAAAACTTTGCTTCATCAATCTCACCTTGGATTGTGACTATGGATGCTCTAGAGCCTTTCAGAACCAAAGGCCCTCAACAAGAGCCAATGCCGTTGCCTTATCTACAAGAGAAAGGCAAAAAAACATTCGATATCAATCTAGAAGTTTCTTTACAGCCTGAAAACGCTGAGCCTACGGTTATTTCCAAGTCGAATTTTAAATATATGTATTGGAGCATGAGCCAGCAATTGGCACATCATACTTCAAACGGCTGCCGCGTGAATTCTGGCGACATGATGGGTTCTGGAACTATTTCGGGGCCTACTCCTGACAGTTTCGGTTCGATGCTGGAACTTACTTGGGGCGGAAAAAATCCTATTACCTTGAGCGACGGCACAGAACGCAAATTCATCAATGACGGCGATACCGTAATCATGAAAGGCTTTTGTACAAAAGAAAACGTAAGGATCGGTTTTGGTGAGGTTTCAAGTAAGCTTCTGCCTCCATTCTTTAGAAAATAATAGCAACTACATACTTCTTAAAAGCTCCGGTAATTCGGGGCTTTTTTGTTTTGGACATAAAAGCTAAAACAGCTTCAAAAAAAGATATATATTTGCTTAAAATTTTACCTTTTATGAAGAAAATTACTACCCTGTTTTTGATTCTAGTTGTAGCTTCTTGCGGCGTCAAGCAGACCACAAACATGCTCACCAGCGGCGATTATGATGGAGCAATCGATAATGCTATTGGCAGCCTTCGCTCTAACAAGGACAAAAAAGGAAAACAGGATTATGTTTACTTATTAGAAGAAGCTTTTGCCAAAGCAAAAGAACGCGACCTGCGTGATATCCAATTCTTGGCAAAAGATGCCAATCCGCGAAATCTGGAACGCATTTATACGACTTACGTGCAATTAAACAACCGCCAGGAAAAAATACGTCCGCTGTTGCCTTTGCGACTCATAAAGGAAAACAGAAATGCTATTTTTCCTTTTGATGATTATTCGGACCAGATTGTTAGCAGCAAGAATGCGCTTTCGAAATATCTTTATGACAATGCAAAAGCGTTGTTGTTGACAAAAGACAAGATGACTGTCCGCCGTGCCTATGATGATTTGGCTTATCTTGACCAGATCAATCCTAATTTTAAAGATGTGCGAAAGCTGATGGACGATGCCTTGTCTAAAGGTACCGATTATGTGAACGTTTATATGAAAAATGAAACCAACATGGTCATTCCTACACGCTTGCAAAATGATCTTTTGGACTTTAGCACCAATGGCATGAACGACAAATGGACCGTATACCACAGCAGCAAGCAAAAGGGAATCGATTATGATTTTGGAGTCGTGGTAAACTTCCGCCAGATCACTATTTCTCCAGAACAAATAAAAGAAAAACAATTTATCAAAGAGAAGCAGATAAAAGACGGCGTTAAAAACCTGACAGATTCTCGCGGAAATGTCGTGAAAGACAGTCTTGGAAATCCGATCAAAGTTGATAAATTCAAAACCATCAAGATTGATATTTATGAATTTACGCAATTCAAAGCGGCTCAGGTTACTGCCAAAGTTGATTATGTAGATTATAAAACAAGCCAATTGTTGCAGACTTTCCCGCTATCCAGCGAATTTGTTTTTGAGAATATTTACTCGAATTATAGAGGCGATAGAAGAGCTGCTGATGAATCCTATTATACCTATTTTAATCAAAAAGCAGTGCCTTTCCCTTCAAACGAACAGATGATTTACGATACGGGTGAAGACTTGAAAGTAAAATTAAAGGATATTATTTCTAGAAACAGAATCAGGAGATAATCCTTAAAAAACAGCCGTAAAAATAAAACTTTCGCTTCGATAACGAATTACATTACAATAAATTAACATAATTAGTATTTATTTATAAGATTTTATAGGTTAATTTTATGACAACCTAAATTTATCAATTATGAATAAAACTACTATGCTATGCTCATTCCTCATGAGCTTATCGATTTATGCACAAAAAATCGATAGTTTCGAACGTATCGAAGTGGATGGCTTTTACACCAATCCCCTATTTTCTCCCACAGGAGAATTTGTCTTGCTTACTGGAGAGCATTTAAAAGGTGTCTATCTCCTGGACCTAAAAACAAATAGTGTCAAGCCTATTTCTGACAAGCCTGGCAGCGGTTATTCGTATGTTTGGGACAAATCGGGGAATTCTTTTTATTACAAGGAAAAATCCGAAAAAGAATATTTTTCCAATGCCAAGGTAATTAACTACAACATCCGCGACCAGTATTCTAAAAAGGTTGAAAACATCGACCATAATTACCTGCCTTCCTATAAAGGAGCACCTTCTAAAAAAGGCGACCAGCAAGTAGTTATCTATACCAATCTGGCCAGCTTAAAGATTGAAGCTAAAGATTTGGCTACATCGAAACAATGGACCGTGACCAAAGACGAAGGGCAATTTTACAACGCCCTGCTTTCTAACGATGGTAAAAAAGTGGCCGTTCATAATGGAGCTGACATTTATATTTATGACTTGGATGGAAATTCCAAAGGCCGAAAAATAGGTACTGGAATAGCAACAGCATGGTCTGACGACGACAGTTATCTTATCGGATTTTTAGACGAAAGCGAAAACGGACATACTGTAAGCAATTCTGAATTGTATCTTTTTGATGTCAAAAATGCAAAGACCAAAAAGATTACCAATACAGAAGTGATTTCTGAAATGTTTCCAACAATCCACAAGGACAAAGTCATTTTTTCAGATGACAAGACCGGAAGACTCTTTATCGCAACTCTAAAAATGAATTAAGATGAAAAAAATAACTTTTATACTCAGTTTATTGCTATTGTCTTTAGGAGTAAACGCACAGATAATTGTCCTTGATCCTGGGCATGGTTATGGAACTAGCACAAGTGACAATCCAGATGGTAGAACAGCTACCGAAATTGAAACCGCTTTGGCTGTCGGACAAAAAACAAAAGCTTTGATTGACAACAGCTGTACTTGGACAGCACATCTTACAAGAACGACCAATGTCAACGGCTGGATTTCTGTCAACCAAAGAGCCTTGATGTCGAACAACTGGAATGCCGACCGTCTTTTGAGCATCCATTGCAACGCGGGTGGCGGAACTGGAACCGAAACGTTTTATTGTACAGCCGACGATACTAGCACGGCTCCTGATATTGCTTTTGCCCAAAAAATTCAAGCCGATATGGTGACGCACGGTTCATGGACTAACAGACGTTGTGTAGAAGACAATAGCTTTTTAGCGTACCATTTGGGCGTATTGCGTTATTCTTCTGCAACGGCTTGCTTGAATGAAATCGGTTTTGTCGATTTTACTTCTGATGCTACAAAACTAAACAGCAATACGTGGAGAGACAGCTTTGCTTTGGCCTATTTCAATGCATTGAAATCGAACCTAAACCTTACTTGCAGCGCTGTTGCTGCTCCTGGAACTTTTTCTCTGACTCTTACTCCGGAATGTAGCGGCACAGCAACTCAAAACCGATTAAATTGGACCGCCTCCAGCAATGCTACTAGCTATGATATTTATAGAAACGGCGCGCTGTATGCCAGCAATATTTCTGGAACACAATACATCAATACGCTTGTAACCGGAGGAACTACATACACGTACTATGTTATTGCAAAAAACAGTTCTGGAACAAGAACCAATTCTAACGGAACGCTTTCTGCTGCAACCCTAGTGTGCAACGCAACACCTGGAAGCTTTACCATTACTGCAACTGCGACTTGCAGCGGGACACAAAGCGCGATTAATGTAACATGGACAACATCCAGCAATGCAACTTCGTATGATATTTACAGAAACGGAAATCTTTATGCTCCAGATGTAACTGGAAATTCCTTCTTAAATACCTACCTGATTGTAGCTGGAACAAGCTATTCGTATTATGTAAAAGCCAAAAACGCTAACGGCTCGGTCAACAATTCTAACGGAACGCTTTCAAGAACAGCCATCAGCTGTACCTCTGGCAGAGAAGGAAATTCTATCGGAAAATCTGAATTAGATGTGAAAATCTACCCAAATCCAAATGATGGGCATTTTGTTATTGCAGTCGACAAAGCCTCTATAGGCGAGATCAGCTATTCGATATATGACATCACAGGAAAACAAGTAGAAACTAGAAGCTTGGACAGCGATAGACAATCTGAAACAGCAATCGATATTTCTAAATTCCCATCCGGAACTTATATTATCAACGTAAAAGCTGATAACCAAGAATTTACAAAAAAGATTATCAAAAACTAGCAATCGCATTTTTTGCGTTAGCATTTATTATTGAGAATCTGAAGTCGGTAAAAACGGCTTCAGATTTTTTATGTGCTTTTATAAACAATTTGTTAAAAAACATCAAAGTCATAATTTTTTATTTTTTTTGCCTACATTTGCAGCGATGAATAATTACAAGTTACATACAACTTCACGGACAATCTCAACCCAAACTTCACGGGTTGTGCGGTCATAATTTGTACCGCCAAGCTACATTGAGTCCGAATTAGTTTATTCATTTTTCATTTTTCTTAGTTTTGAAACTTTCAACCTTATCCTTAGGATTTTACTATCCTGACTTTACCGTATTATTTTTAGATTTTTCAGCTTTGGCTTTTTTCCGGCCATAGGTCTGCTGTTATTTTCATGAAATAGGTCCGCCCTATTTTTTCCTTCCGCCACGATTTTTCTATCCTATTTTTTAATCCAATCATACATTTAAAAATGAATGTATCCATCTGTATTGCTCAAGAAGAGCATTATAAATTTGCGCAGGAAATATGCGACACTATGGAAGCTTCGGCACTTTTGAGAGGTACAGGAATCGCCAAAAGATCACCTAAATACATCCAAAAGAAAATGCAGAACAACGATGCCATTATCGCTTTAGAAAACGGAAAATTTGCCGGATTCTGCTACATCGAAAGCTGGGAACATGGCCAATTTGTTGCCAATTCTGGACTCATTGTTCATCCTGACTACCGTCATTTAGGACTTGCCAAACAAATCAAGAAAAAGGTTTTTGAGTATTCTCAAGAAAAATATCCTGGAGCCAAAATTTTTGGAATTACGACAGGACTGGCAGTCATGAAAATCAATTCTGATTTGGGCTATAAACCAGTGCCTTTTTCAGAACTAACGACAGATCCTACGTTTTGGGAGGGATGCAAAGGCTGTACCAACTATGACATCTTGGAAAGGAAAGAATTCAAGATGTGCCTATGCACGGGAATGCTTTATGACCCAAACAACAAAAAACCAGAAGAAATCAAATTCAACAAAAAAGTGCTGACCCGATTGAGACAAATCAAGCAGACATTTTTAAAAAAATAATACCATGAAAAAAGTAGTTTTAGCATATAGCGGCGGTCTAGACACTTCCTTCTGCCTGAAATATTTAAAGAATGAAAAGCAGTTAGAAGTCCATACTGTATTGATAAACACAGGCGGTTTTGATGTAGCAGAATTAGACGCTATCGAAAAAAGAGCTTATGAACTAGGAAGCACGCAGCATATCAATTTAGATATCATCGACCACTATTACGAAAAGGCAATCAAGTTTTTGGTATTTGGCAACGTATTGAAAAACAACACATATCCGCTTTCTGTAAGCGCTGAAAGAGTTTTTCAAGCGATTGAAGCCGTCAAATATGCCAAAAAAATTGGCGCTTCTGCAATTGCTCACGGAAGCACGGGCGCTGGCAACGACCAGATTCGTTTTGACTTGATTTTCCAGACAATTGCTCCAGAAATGGAAATCATTACGCCAATCAGAGATTTGAAATTGTCAAGACAAGAAGAAGTCGATTACCTGCAAAAAAACGGCGTAGACTATTCTTGGGAAAAGGCACAATATTCTATCAATAAAGGAATTTGGGGGACGAGCATTGGCGGTAAAGAAACGCTGACATCTAATTTACCGTTACCAGACAGCGCTTATCCATCTCAGCTTCAAAAAACAGAAATAGAAAAAGTAACCTTGCATTTTGAAAAAGGACAAATCGCGGGTATCAATAACGTGTTTGACAGACCTTCGGCAAATATCATAACTCTTGAAAAACTAGCAAGCGCTTTTGCTATTGGAAGAGATATTCATGTTGGCGATACCATCATAGGTATTAAAGGAAGAGTTGGTTTTGAAGCTGCAGCTCCATTGATTATCTTAAAAGCACACCATCTTTTAGAAAAACATACGCTTGGAAAATGGCAGCAATATTGGAAGGAACAGCTCGGAAATTGGTACGGAATGCTTTTTCATGAAGGCCAATTTTTAGATCCTGTGATGAGAAACATCGAGGCTTTTCTAGAAGATACTCAAAAAAATGTAACCGGAATTGTAACCGTAAGCTTAAAGCCTTATCATTTTTCTTTGGACGGAATCGAATCTGACCACGATCTGATGAATACCAAATTTGGACAATATGGCGAAATGAACAATGCTTGGACTGCCGATGACGCAAAAGGTTTTATCAAAGTCCTTGGAAATGCGCAGTCGATTTATTCACAAGTAAATACCGTTGATTATGATTAAGGCAGGAATTATTGGAGGCGCCGGCTACACGTCTGGCGAATTGCTGAGAGTTTTGGCAAACCATCCTAATGTAGAAATCGATTTTGTTTTTAGTACTTCTCAAGCAGGAAAACCTTTGACAATTGCACATCCTGACTTGATTGGAGAAGTCGATTTACTGTTCACAGATAAAATAAATCCCGAAGTAAATATCGTATTTCTTTGTTTGGGACATGGCAAATCAAAAGCATTTTTGGAAAATAACCAGTTTGCATCACATACAAGAATTATCGACCTGAGCAATGATTTCCGTTTAAGCAATGATGCTGGTTTTCAATCGGAGTCCTTTATTTATGGCTTGCCGGAATTAAACAAAGACAAAATCACCACAGCAAAATATATTGCAAATCCAGGCTGTTTTGCTACGGCAATTCAATTGGCGCTTTTGCCTTTGGCTTCAGCAAATGTATTGCAAGAGGATGTTCATATCAATGCCGTGACTGGAAGTACAGGTGCTGGAGTGCAGCCGACAGAAACATCGCACCATAGCTGGAGAAATTCCAATATTTCGCACTACAAAGCCTTTGAACATCAGCATTTAGCGGAAATTAAGCAAAGTTTGAACGAATTGCAAGGTCATTTTAAAAACGAACTATTGTTCATTCCAAATCGAGGCGAATTTACCAGAGGAATTTTTGCGACGCTTTATACAAAAACGGACAAAAGCATCGAAGAAATAACCGATTTATATCAGAATTTCTATAAAAATCATCCTTTTACGTTGGTTACGAATCAAAGCATCAGCATGAAAATGGCGGTTCAAACCAACAAATGCATCATCGGATTGGAGAAAAAGGGCGGTTATCTTTTGATTACTTCCGTTATCGACAATCTTTTGAAAGGTGCTTCGGGGCAAGCCGTCCAAAATATGAACTTGATGTTTGGGCTTGATGAAACTACCGGGCTCCAACTAAAACCAAGCGGATTTTAAACAAAAAAATTAAAAAGAAAAATGAGCTTATTTAACGTATATCCAATATATAACATCACTCCCGTCAAAGCTTTGGGAGCTAAAGTCTGGGATAACAAGAATCAGGAATATCTTGATTTTTATGGTGGTCATGGCGTAATTTCTGTCGGACATTCCCATCTAAAATATGTAGAAGCTATAAAGTCACAGATTGAAAAAATTGGGTTTTATTCCAATTCCATCCAAAATCCGTTGCAAGAAGCTTTGGCAAAAAAATTAACTGCAATTTCAGGCTATCCAGATTACAGCTTGTTTTTATGCAATTCAGGTGCTGAGGCTAACGAAAATGCCTTAAAACTGGCTTCTTTCCATAATAAAAAGTCAACAGTAATTGCTTTTCAAAAAAGCTTTCATGGAAGAACTTCAGCTTCTGTTGCTGTGACTGACAATCCTTCGATCATAGCGCCGATTAACGCGAATCATTCTGTAATCTTTTTGCCTTTGAATGATATCAAACTCGTCAAAAAAGCCATTTCAGAACATGAAATCACGGCCGTAATCATCGAAGGAATTCAAGGCGTTGGCGGTTTAGAAGAAGGAACGACAGCGTTTTTTAAAGAACTAGAAAAAGTCTGCAATGACAATAACGTCATCTTGATTTTAGACGAAATACAAAGCGGATACGGACGTTCCGGAAAGTTTTTTGCCCATCAGTATCACGACATCAAACCTGATATTATTACGATGGCAAAAGGCATGGGCAATGGTTTTCCAATCGGCGGATTGCTAATCAGCGACAAATTTCAGGCTTCTTACGGACTTCTCGGAACTACTTTCGGCGGTAATCATCTGGCCTGCGCTGCGGCTTTATCTGTTTTGGAGATTATTGAAGAAGAAGAAATTTTACAAAACGTAAAAAAACAATCGGACTATTTTATCAAAGCTATTTCTGGTCTATCCCAAATCAAAAAAATAAAAGGAAAAGGCTTAATGTTGGGATTAGAATTTGATTTCGACGTAACAGAACTGCGCAAAAAACTAATCCACGACCAGTTTATTTTTACGGGAAACGCTTCCCAAAAAAACCTTCTAAGAATCCTTCCGCCGCTTACTATTTCTGAAAAGGAAATCGACCAATTTGCGGTTGGATTGAAAAATGCATTACAATCTTTAAATTAAAAAACATGAAAAAGTTCACTACTGTAGATGATATTAATGATTTGGACGAACTGATTTTAACAGCCAAAAAAATCAAGTCAGATCCTTTTGGAAATCCCGAATTGGGTAAAAATAAAGTGTTAGGGCTGCTATTTTTTAATCCAAGCCTAAGAACTCGATTGAGCACTCAAAAAGCATCTCTAAATTTAGGAATGGATTGCATTGTCATGAATCTCAATACCGAAGGCTGGTCGCTTGAATTTGAAGACGGCACTATCATGAACGGCAACAAAGCAGAACATATCAAAGAAGCAGCACAAGTAATCTCGCAGTACTGTGACATTGTTGGCGTGAGAAGCTTCCCTACTTTGACCGATAAAGAAAAAGACGAAGCAGAACAGGTGATCAACTCGTTTGTAAAGTATTCATCGATTCCCGTTATCAGTCTGGAAGGCGCGACCGAACATCCGCTTCAGGCTGTTGCCGATGCGTTGACTATCCAAGAATATAAGACTAAAAGAAAGCCAAAAGTTGTATTGACATGGGCACCGCATCCAAAAGCGTTGCCACATGCGGTTCCAAATTCTTTTGCCAAAATTATGAAGCTTTCCGAATATGATTTAGTCATCGCACATCCGAAAGGTTATGAATTGAATCCAGAAATCACAGAAGGAACTACGATTACGGAGAATCAAGATGAAGCTTTCAAAAATGCTGATTTTATCTATGCTAAAAATTGGAGCTCTTATAACGATTATGGAAAAATCCTTTCCAACGATACTAATTGGACAGTTACAAAAGAGAAAATGGCGCTGACAAACAATGCAAAATTTATGCATTGCCTTCCCGTGAGAAGAAATATGATTGTTTCGGATGATGTTTTAGATAGCGAAGATTCTATCGTAATACCGCAAGCCAACAACAGGACTTTCGCCGTACAAGCCATATTGACAAAAATTCTGGAAAATGGAAAATAAGCCTAAAATCAGTATCGTAAAAATTGGCGGTAATGTGATTGACAACGAGCAATTGTTGAACACATTTCTTCAAGATTTTTCTGAATTGGAGGGAAATAAAATCCTAGTGCATGGCGGCGGTAAAAAAGCCAGCGAAATTGCCGAAAAACTAGGATTACAACCTTCTTTTGTCGAAGGAAGAAGAATTACCGACAAATCAATGCTCGAAGTTGCTGTAATGACCTATTCGGGTTTAATAAACAAGCAGATTGTGGCCAAATTGCAGCAATTAAAAACCAACAGCATGGGGTTTTCAGGAGCCGATGGTAATCTGATTTTATCTGAAAAAAGAAAAAATACAGCAATAGACTTTGGGTTTGTAGGCGATGTGATCAGCATAAACAACAACTTGCTTTCTGCTTTGCTTTCACAAAAGATCATACCTGTTTTTTCAGCTATTACGCATGACTGCAACGGACAGTTGCTGAATACCAATGCCGATACGATTGCCGCAGAAATTGCTATTTCCTTATCTAAAGAGTATGATATTGAGTTGATATATAGTTTTGAGAAAAAAGGTGTACTTCTCAATTCAGAAGATGAAAATTCTATAATTGAAATACTTGATTTTGAAAAATTCCAACTCTTGAAAGAAGAAAAAGTTATTCATTCCGGAATGCTTCCGAAGCTTGAAAATTGTTTCAATTCGCTTGCAAATGGTGTTCAGAGTATTATCATCGGAAATCAAAATGTCTTGAAAAGCAAAGTAGCGACTAAAATAAAATTATAATTATGAGTCTTAAAACCATAACACAACTAACCAACGAAGCAATTGATTTATTAAAGAAATTGATTGAAATGCCGTCTTTTTCTTCTGAAGAAGCACAGACTGCATTACTGCTGGAACATTGGTTTAGCAATAACAAGATCCCTTTTCAGAGAGAAAATAATAACATCTGGGCAAGCAATCTTCATTTTGACGCGTCAAAACCTAGCCTATTACTGAATTCTCATCACGATACGGTGAAACCAAACGAAGGCTATACTTTGAATCCGTTTAAGGCTGTCGAAGAAGATGGAAAATTGTATGGACTTGGAAGCAACGATGCAGGCGGCTGTTTGGTGTCTTTACTAGCTACATTCACATATTTTTATGCTGATGAAAATCTTCCTCACAATCTCATCTTTGCCGGAACTGCAGAAGAAGAAAGCAGCGGGCCAAATGGATTGAACAGTCTTTTGAAAAACCTTCCTGAAATTGAATGCGCCATTGTGGGCGAGCCTACAGAAATGCATTTGGCCATTGCTGAAAAAGGTCTCTTGGTTCTAGATATTGTCGTTCCTGGAACTGCGAGCCATGCTGCGCATCAAAATTTAGACAACCCGATTTATAATGCGTTGCCTATTATCGAATGGTTCAAAACGTATGAATTTGAAAAAAAATCAGAAATTTTAGGTCCAGTAAAAATGACGGTTACGCAAATAAACGCGGGAAAGCAGCACAATGTCGTTCCGTCTGAATGCAGTTTGGTAGTTGATATTCGTGTGAACGATTGCTATTCCAATGCCGAAATTTTGGAAATCGTACAGCAACACATTCTTGCTAAAATAACACCGCGATCCATGCACTTGAATGCTTCTTCGATTGACAAAAATCATGCTCTGGTCCAAGCAGGAATCCGTTTAGGACGAAATACGTATGGCTCTCCTACTCTTTCTGATCAATCGGTATTAAGTTGCCAATCGATGAAATTAGGACCTGGCAATTCGCTTCGTTCGCATACCGCAAATGAATTTATTTATCTGGATGAAATTAGAGAAGGCATCGATTTGTACATCAAAATTTTAACTGATTTTTTTAACTCTAAACAGTAAACCATGAAACTTTGGGAAAAAGGAATACCGACAGACCAGAAAATCGATATTTTCACAGTCGGAAATGACAGAGAATTGGACTTGGTTCTCGCAAAATATGATGTTTTGGGCTCAATCGCTCACGCTAAAATGCTACATAAAATAAACATCCTCACAGAAAAAGAAGCCACTGATTTGGTACTGACTTTAGAAAATATCTTAGCTCAAATCCAACTAGGAAACTTTACGATTGAAGATATTTTCGAAGATGTACATTCAAAAATCGAATACCTTTTGACTGAAAAGCTAGGCGACACTGGAAAGAAAATCCATACCGCACGTTCCAGAAACGATCAGGTTTTAGTTGATATTCATCTTTATCTGAAAGATGAAATTTCCGAAATCAAAAAATTGGCAAAAGCACTTTTTGACCTGCTAATTTCATTAAGCAAAAAATACGAAAATATCATACTTCCCGGATACACACACATGCAAATCGCCATGCCTTCTTCCTTTGGAATGTGGCTTTCTGCTTATGCCGAAATAGTAATCGACGATATAATATTGCTGAATGCAGCACAAAAAATCGTGGATCAAAATCCGTTGGGTTCAGCCGCAGGCTATGGAAGTTCTTTTCCTATTGACAGAAGTTTTACGACTCAAGAATTAGAATTTGCTACATTAAAATACAATTCAGTTGCCGCACAGATGAGTCGTGGAAAATCAGAAAAAACAGTAGCATTTGCCATGGCTGGTTTGGCTTCAACCTTATCTAAATTAGCCATGGATATTTGTTTGTATATGAGCCAAAATTTCAATTTTATCAGCCTTCCAAGCCATTTGACGACAGGTTCCAGTATCATGCCGCATAAGAAGAATCCTGATGTTTTTGAATTGATCAGAGCAAAATGCAATAAAATTCAAGCATTGCCATATGAAATTACGCTATTGACAAACAACTTGCCAAGCGGTTATCACAGGGATTTTCAATTGTTGAAAGAAGGACTTTTTCCGGCGATACAAAGCTTGAAATCATGCTTGGAAATTGCTTGTTTTTCGATCAAAGACATCCAAGTCAATGAAACTATTTTGAACGATAAAAAATACGATTACCTTTTTACGGTTGACAGCCTGAACGAATTAGTAAAGCAAGGAATTCCGTTTAGAGATGGCTATAAAATTATTGCAGAACAGATTGAAAACGGAAGCTACAAACCTTCAAAAGAAACTTTGCATACGCATGAAGGAAGCATCAACAATTTATGTTTGGACAAGATTGTCTCAAAAATGGCCGAATTGGCCTAAATTCAAGCCACAGAATAAACTTACTCTGTGGCTTTTTTATTTTAGATCTTGCTTTTCAAAGCCTCAGCATCAATTTCACTATGGGAAACATCATAAACAGAATGTCCGTTTTTAATCAACAACAGCTGCGGCGATTGATGGATTACGTGAAAACGTTGTGCAATTTCGTTTGAAACATCTCTATGACTTAATAAGTCTAGGAAATAAAGCGATGCACTATTTTCATCCGAGTATTCTCTTTCAAAGTTTTTTAATGCCATCCTGCTGATACTGCAGCGCGTGCTGTGCTTAAAAATCACAATCGGCTTTTCTTCCGATTCTTCCACGATCGAGTCCAACTGTTTTAATTCTGTTAAAGCATTCCAGTTTAAGCTATTTTGATTCGTATCTTTAGATTCCGATTCATCAGAATTACCAAAAAGGTTAGTAAAAAAACTCATATCGTCAGGTTTTAAGACTTTTTGTCTTATTTAGTTTGTAAAAAATTATCTTTTTAAGCCATTTTGTCAGATTTACCCTATTGGAATATAAATTGAAATGACTTTATCAAATTTAAAAATTTAATCTATGAACTTTAATAATTTTACCATAAAATCTCAAGAAGCTATCCAAAGAGCACAACAAATTGCTCAAAACTCTGTACATCAGCAGATTGAAAACGAGCATATCGTAAAAGCAATTTTTGAAGTTGATGAAAACGTAACGCCGTTTCTGCTTAAAAAGCTGAATGTAAATATTGGACTTCTACAGCAGATTTTGGACAGTACGTTGCAATCCTTTCCAAAAGTCTCAGGTGGCGACATCATGTTGTCCAGAGAAGCTTCGAATACTTTAAATGCCGCTACTACTATTGCAAAAAAGATGAATGATGAATTCGTTTCTATCGAACATCTTCTTCTTGCCGTCTTTAATTCAAAAAGTAAAATTGCCCAAATTTTAAAAGACCAAGGCGTTACTGAAAAAGGATTAAAAGCGGCTATTGACGAGCTCCGCAAAGGAGAAAGAGTGACTTCTGCGTCTGCTGAAGAAACCTACAACTCATTAAATAAATACGCCAAAAATCTAAACGAACTGGCCAGTAACGGAAAACTCGATCCTGTAATTGGAAGAGATGAAGAAATCCGCCGTGTTTTGCAGATATTAACGAGAAGAACAAAAAACAACCCAATGCTTGTCGGCGAACCTGGTGTTGGTAAAACTGCAATTGCAGAAGGTTTAGCACACCGAATTGTAGATGGTGATGTTCCAGAAAATCTAAAAGATAAAATCGTTTATTCCTTAGATATGGGAGCTTTGATTGCCGGAGCAAAATACAAAGGAGAATTTGAGGAAAGGCTAAAATCAGTCGTAAAAGAAGTCACATCTGCCGAAGGCGATATCGTCTTGTTTATAGATGAAATCCATACTTTGGTTGGAGCTGGCGGCGGTGAAGGCGCGATGGATGCCGCTAATATTTTGAAACCTGCTTTGGCTCGTGGAGAATTAAGAGCGATTGGAGCCACGACTTTAGATGAGTATCAAAAATATTTTGAGAAAGACAAAGCGTTAGAAAGACGTTTCCAAAAGGTCATGGTCGATGAACCGGATACTGAAAGTGCGATTTCTATCCTACGTGGTATCAAAGAAAAATACGAAACACATCATCAGGTACGCATCAAAGACGAGGCTATTATTGCTGCGGTAGAATTATCACAACGCTATATTACCAATCGTTTTTTGCCGGATAAAGCCATCGACTTGATGGATGAAGCGGCTTCGAAACTTCGTATGGAAATCAACTCGAAACCAGAAGAATTGGATGTCTTGGACAGAAAAATCATGCAGCTCGAAATCGAAATGGAAGCCATCAAACGTGAAAATGACGATAACAAACTGAAAAGTCTCGGTTTAGAATTGGCAAATTTAAAAGAAGAACGCAACGAGATTTTTGCCAAATGGAAAAGCGAGAAAGATATCGTAGACAACGTTCAAGCTACAAAAACAGAAATAGAAAACTTTAAGCTGGAAGCCGAAAAAGCAGAACGCGAAGGCGATTATGGAAAAGTAGCCGAATTACGCTACGGAAAAATAAAAGAAGCACAGGAAAGATTGGATGTTTTCCAAAAACAATTGCAGGAAAATGAAGGACATTCTTTAATAAAAGAAGAAGTCACTCGCGAAGATATTGCTGAGGTTGTAGCCAAATGGACTGGAATTCCAGTAATGAAAATGCTTCAAGGCGAAAGAGAAAAATTACTTCATCTAGAAGAAGAACTTCATAAAAGAGTCGTAGGTCAAGAAGAAGCGATTGAAGCCGTAAGCGATGCAGTTAGAAGAAGTCGTGCTGGGCTTCAAGATGTAAAAAAACCAATCGGTTCGTTTTTATTCTTAGGAACAACTGGTGTCGGAAAAACAGAATTAGCAAAAGCACTTGCTTCTTACCTATTCGATGATGAAAATGCCATGACTCGAATCGACATGAGCGAGTATCAAGAAAGGCATAGCGTGAGCCGTTTAGTCGGTGCGCCTCCAGGATATGTAGGTTATGATGAAGGCGGCCAATTAACAGAAGCCGTTCGAAGAAAACCCTATTCTGTAGTATTGCTTGATGAGATTGAAAAAGCGCATCCTGATACTTTCAATATTTTGCTTCAGGTCTTGGATGAAGGACGATTGACAGACAATAAAGGGCGCTTGGCAGATTTCAAAAACACGATTATCATCATGACTTCCAACATGGGAAGCTCAATTATCCAAGAGAAATTCGAGAATCTCAAAGGAAATGTGGAAAGCGCAATTGAAGCCGCAAAAGTAGAAGTCTTAGGCCTATTAAAACAAACGGTACGTCCTGAATTCATCAATAGGATTGACGATATCGTGATGTTTACGCCTTTGAACGAAAACAATATCAAAGAGATTGTAGGACTTCAGTTGAAATCGGTTACTAAAATACTGGCTCTACAGAATATCACGCTTGATGCGACTCCAGAAGCAATCGACTATCTTTCTAAAAAAGGATACGATCCGCAATTTGGCGCAAGGCCTGTAAAAAGAGTAGTCCAAAAAGAAGTCTTAAACGAACTTTCGAAAGAAATACTTTCAGGAAGAATCACAACAGACAGTATTATTCTTTTGGATAGCTTTGACGGAAAGCTAGTATTCAGAAACCAAACCGAATTGGTAAACGAATAATCTTAAAATAGTTTAAATGAAAAAGCCTAATCAATAATATTGATTAGGCTTTTTTGCTGAGAAGGACTTTCGTTATTAGCGAATGCTTCTCTGCGGATAATACTGCCTTATTGTTCTGGTACCGTAAAGTCTTTTTCTTCCAAAACTTCTTTTTCTTTTGAAATAACTTATAATACAGTATCCATTTACAATGAAAGAACAAACGAATAGCAATATAAAACCTCCTTTGAGCGATAGGCTGACCATATCAGTCGAGTCATCGGCAAATCTTCCAGGAAGTGCGTATCCTGAAATTAGAAGTCCAACTGTCGAGATGGCAAAGGTTATGCGTTTCATATTAAATGCGGTTAAATTAAGTTTGAGGCAATCCTAATTCGAATTAAACAGCAGCTCTTAAATACTCATATTCAAATTCTTCGTGGTGGTCATAGGCCACTTCTAGAATATCAATTTCGTTGTAGGCTACTTCACCGTCAGTGTCCTCTATAATAGAGATACCCAAAACCTCGAAAGGTCTTTCAATTTGCATATTATTACTAACGATATATTCCATCGCCAGTTCGTCAAAATTTTTAGGATGTAATACAAGCATTACACTATCAGTTAATTCATTTTCAATGATAAATTCTTTGATGCTTAATAAAGTGATTAGATTTTTCATAATGCTACATTTGGTTAGATTAGTAATTATTCTTGGTTGGTTTCTTACAAATTTGGCTTTTTAAATTTACAAATACCATTACTAAGTATTAAATTTTACGCAATAAATTATTAAAATAGTGTTAAAAACATCAAAAAAACCTTGCTTTTTATACTATAAAATTTATGTTTATACAATTACCATTTTTAACAATTCTGGCAAGGGAAGTTTTGGAAAAAAAAGTGATAAAATCAGGCTTTAAAATTCTTATAAAAAAGATCTTTTTAGTAAAAAATTATTTGAACCTTTGACTACAAGAAAAATGTTAAAATATTGCGATCCAATTTTCTGATAGTATTCTAGTTTTCAATTGGAAAGAAAAAGATTGCAAAAGAAATGATGTTAAATAGAAAACTTTAAAAGCAACCTTTTCGATTTTATTCATCTTTAAGAAAAACAATTTAAAAAATTTTATCTATGAAAAAGTTTGCATTAAAAACAATGGCTTTAGTTTTATTCGTTTCAACAGCTTTTACATCATGTAGCAGCGATGACGATTCAGGAAGCTCACAAACCACAGAAAAAGAATTTGTTACGGCCGTAACCGGACCTACAACAGGAACTGTTAATCAAGAAGTGACTTTAAATGTAACTTTCGCGGTTAACAATTCATGTGGCGAATTCAACAAATTTATTGTAGCTACAAGCGGCAACACTAAAACAATTGAGGTTGAAGCGAAATACACTGGAAATAACTGTGGAACTACTCCGTCAACTAAAACACAGCCGTACAAGTTTACTGTTAACCAAGCAGGAACTTACGTATTCAAGTTTAAGAAAAGCGCTACAGAATTTATTACTCAGACAGTGGTTATATCCTAATTCGCTTTATTAAAGCTTTATCAAACACCGGCTCTATGCTGGTGTTTTTTGTTTTATTTTTGTTTTAAATTATACAAAAATGAATATTACCCTTACAAACGATACACTAACTGCGACAATCAATACCAAAGGAGCTGAATTAATTTCGCTGAAAAAAGACAGCAAGGAATTTATTTGGGAAGGAAATCCTGAGTTTTGGGGAAAGCACTCTCCTATTCTCTTTCCAATTGTTGGGACTCTTAAGAACAATAGCTACAATTATAATGACAAGCAATACCATCTTTCCAGACATGGGTTTGCTAGAGATAATGAATTTCTTGTGAGCGAGGTTACTAAAAATAAGGCAGTATTTTCTTTATCATCTTCGAAAGAAACATTAGAAAACTATCCTTTCGATTTTGAACTGAGAGTAATTTATATCCTTGATAACGATTCGTTGATACTACAATATGAAGTTTTCAATAAAGGAATATCAAAAATGCCTTTTTCTATCGGGGGCCATCCAGCTTTTGCGCTTCCGAATAACTTTGAAAACTATTCTTTGCGATTTGAAAATGACGAATCAATCATAAGCTACTCATTAAAAGAAGATTTGCTCTCGGAGGAAACAACTACTTTTGAGCTGACTGAAAATCAGCTTCCGCTTGCCTATTCTTTATTTGCAAACGACGCTTTGATTATCAAGAAACTTGCTTCCGACAAAATCCAAATCCTTGAAAATAATGTTCCAAAAGTAGAAATACAGTTAGGAAAATTTCCAAATCTTGGGCTATGGACAAAGGACAAAGCTCCTTTTTTATGTATCGAGCCTTGGTATGGTTATTCCGACACTATTGCAAGCACGGGTGACTTATTCAAAAAAGAAGGAATTATCATCCTCAATGAAAAAGAGGCCTTTGAAACTTCTTTCGGAATCAAAATCTTTTAATGCTTTGCAGTCAAATTAAATTTAGTTAACAAAGTCGTACAAATCATTATCATCGTTACATTTGCAAAAAAATTCCGATTTACAGTAAAATGAAAAAATACCTGTCCCTCTTCTTCCTGCTAAGTGTTTCCCTTTCATACAGCCAGACTTACGTCAAATTTAATGGAGCTACAGCTTTAGCGCTAATCCCGAATATTGGTGTTGAAACAAGCATTGGCAAAAAAATGACCCTGCAGGTGGATGCTACTGCTTCTTTTTGGGAATCTGTAAACGGAGCCCCGTTCAAAGCCTTCATACTAACTCCCGAAGTGAGGTATCATTTTAATGAAAAAAATAACGGATTGTATGTTGGCGGTAATATTAGCGGAGGCGTATTCGAGTTACAAAAATATGGTTATAAGGATACCGATTTTTACCAAAAAGGTTTAAACTATATGTTGGGAGTCACTATTGGCTATCAATGGAAAGTGAGCGATAAATGGGCGCTGGATTTATTTGTAGGTGGCGGGCATCAAGAGGCATTTTATAAAGGTTATTTACTATCCACTGGAGAACGTTATGATACTTGGGTTCATGATTACAACAAAAGCGGCGAATGGATTTTATATCGAGGCGGCCTTATGATTGCGTATAAAATAAACTAATATACTATTTGAAAGATTATTCTGTTATATTTGATATACAATAGACAGATATATCATGACAGAATTTGAGAAACAGTTTCAGGAAATCAAAAGTTTCTTGGATTTTGAAGATTATTCACTTCTCACCAAAAGAATAATCGACCTAACGCTGGACACCGAAAATATTTCCTTTTATCAAAAGACCAATGATTTATTAGATTGGCTGGATCAGAATGAAAATAATATTGAGGCAAAGAAACAGCGTTTTAGCTTACTACTTGACGAGCTTCACCGATATTTAAGTAGCAAGCCAATACCTGAAAAACAAATTCTTGTTTCTGCAAAAAACATCAAAAAGTCATATAATACTGCAAGTTTTTCCCTTGGTCCTATTAATTTGGATTTAAGCCAAGGAGGAATTCTCGGCTTGGTTGGTGAAAATGGCAACGGAAAAACAACTCTTTTGCGTCTCCTTTGCGGTGAATTATTCGCTACAGATGGGGAATTAAACTACACGTTTCACTTCAAAGATCTATTCGAGCTAAGAACCCAGCTAGTCTATATCCCGCAAAGAACTGCTACTTGGTACGGTTCGATGTTTGAAAACCTTCAATTTACGGCATCAAGCTATGGCTATAAACCTGAAGAAAACAAGCTTGTTGTAGAATTAATTATTGCCAGGCTAAATCTAAGGAAATACAGAAATCATCGCTGGAAAGACCTATCCTCTGGATATAAAATGCGTTTTGAATTGGCAAGAATGCTTTTGAGGAAACCAAAAATATTGCTGATTGATGAGCCCTTGGCCAACCTTGACATACTTGCCCAGCAAACCGTTTTAGAGGATTTTAGGGCTATTGCAAAATCGCCATTCCGTCCAATTGGAATTGTACTGAGCTCTCAGCAGCTGTATGAAGTAGAAAAAACTTCCGACCAGGTGATTTTCTTAAAAAATGGGGAACAGAAAAACCTTCACGCTAAATCTTCGGCTGAAAATGAAGAAAAAACTGAAGAACACCTTATCATTGAGTTCGAAAGCGAATGGTCACAGAACCAATTGAACGAGGCATTTTCTGGAAAATTAATTTCTCTTAAATTTAATGGAGGTACTTTTATAGCAACATTTTCTTCTGAAATGAGCTCTTATGACTTCTTAAGAATAATTACAGAAAAACAGATTCCGCTCCAGTATTTCAGAAATATTTCAAAATCAACACGAAGATTTTTCGTTTCCTAAACTCATCACTATGTTTAAAAATATACAACAAAAATTGCTGCTCAATCATCCGTTACTTTGGAACAGCAAGGTTATAGTTTTCGCTACACTGGCGCTATTTTTTCATATCATATTTTTTCTTTTGGGATTTTCAAAAGGAGAAATCGATTTTACAGATTCTAATGATTATTATAGCTACGGAACTGACAGCTTCACTACAATATCCGTAAGCGTCTTGATAACCATACTTATGTTTATCATCTGGCTCGTCTATTATTCCCGCAACAATGCGTTCAAGTCTTTTTATCCTAAAAATAAATTATCGCTATTTAAGGAATGGCTCTTGATACTTTTGTTTTGTACCTTGAATGCAACATATGCTGTTTCGTTTTTTTATGCAAAAGACCTCAGAGCCAGAAATTATTATTCGGAAGAAGAAATCAGCAAACGTTTAGAAACCATAACACTTTCTTCGCTGTTTGTTGAAGGTGCCTTTGAAGAAAGTAACTTTACAATAGAAGAAATAAATGGCAAAAGCGTTCGTATAGAGAGAGATTCTTTTAAATATGTCAATAGAAATTATTCTCTAAAATCGCTTCTGAATAAGCAGATGAGGAGCTTTAATTACTTTACAGGCCTAAAAGATTCATTGATAGAACTCAAAGCCAAACGATGGCTTGTAGAAAACAAAAAAGATTCCGTACAATGGCTGTTCGGAGAGTTTTTCAAATTATCGAAAGAACATAACCTTACTTCAAATATTACTCCTGAAAAATGGACCGAATTGATTTATGATTATCCTGAATTTACAAAGTATATTACTGTAGGGAGAGCACATACCGAAAACGATCCGATTTACAATTATTATGATGGTGTAGACAACAACTATGATTATGCTGTAGAAACTGTGGATTCTCCTGAAAATGCGGCTATTGATACCTTATCAAAGACTATAAAAATTGTTAACGGACAAGAATTTGTATATTCAAAATATTATGTCCCGTATAATGCATTGGCAAAATCTTATGGCAAGATTTCAAATGCTTATGAAAATCCTGATGTTGATTTTGACTTTATCTTGAGCTTCATTTATCTTTCCATCGGCTTGTCCTTGGCTGTTTTTTCATTTAAGGTTACTTCTGGAAAAAATTGGCTGATTGCTTTTGTTTCGCTTGGGGTAGTCGGAATCATTACTGGTATATTTTCTGTAATCATAGGCGGTTCTGTTACTTTTCCTATCATTTGTATGTTAGTATTTTTATCGCTGCTGCTCCATTTTGTCATTATTCTAAAAATAAAAGAAAGCAAAGGAATATCCGGAATAACCTTAAATCAAATTTTATGGATCATGCCCGGATTTATACCCTTGTTGTATTTTCTTGTATTTGAGATTATCAAGGAAACAAGTGGGTACAATGATTATGTATACATATACAACTCAAAAGCGAAACAATTTCCACAAGTAGAATGGATGGAGCAACATTTTCATGACGCCATCACTTTAAATATTCTTTTTGTCTTTATCTTTTTACTTATAATCTCGATTCAGATAAAAAAGTGGAAAGGAATTGCAGAAGCTTAAACTATTTCGGAAATTTTGGAAGGGTCTTGATATACAAATTTTCAACTTTAGTCCTGGCCCAATCGGTCTTTCTTAAAAAGGTAAGACTTGACTTAATGCTCGGATTTTCAGTAAAGCATTTGATTTTTATCAATTCGCCTAAAGTATCGAATCCATAGAAAGCTACTAGCTGCTCCAGCATCTTCTGAAGCGTAATTCCGTGAAGCGGATTGTTTTGTTGTTTATTTTCCATACTGCAAAAATAAGCAATTGGAAAATTAGTTTAATTTTATATGAAAAATGATGAAAAAATTCTGCCTTATAGCAATCCTGACAATTATGCAACAGCTTGCAGCTCAAAATAAAGAAACTACTGTCTTTTTGATCAGGCATGCTGAAAAGGCAGACAATTCGAGCAATCCTGAACTTTCTCAAGCCGGAATAGAACGAGCCCTAAATTGGGCGAAATACTTTGAAAAAACACCTATCGACGTTTTTTATACGACTATGTATCGAAGAACACAGCAAACATGTTCTGCTATTGCCACAACAAAACAAAAAGATATTATTTTTTATAAACCCGAAGCAATGGATTTAAAAAAGATAATTTCAGAAAACGAAGGCAAGACAATTGTAATAGTGGGGCACAGCAATACAATTCCAAACTATATCAACAAGCTCCTAGGAGAACAAAAATATTCCGATATACCTGAATCAGATTTTGGAAATCTTTATGTCATTAAAGCCAATAACACTAAAATAACTTCAGAATTGATATTTCCTTTAAATTAATCCGAATGCTACAATTTGACTTCTCTCCTTTTCCAGTTTTAGAAACCGAAAACCTTATATTAAGAAAAATCCGTCTAGAAGATGCGGCTGAGGTTTTAGATATACGATCTAATCCAGAAACAATGAAATACATCCCTAGACCTTTAGCAAAAACTATTGAGGATGCCGAAAAATTTATAAACGAAACCAATCAGGCAATTGGCAATAAAGAGCTCATAAATTGGGCAATTGCTTTGAAAGAAGACGATAAGCTTATCGGAATGATTGGTTTTTTCAGAATGCAACCTGAAAACTTCAGAGGTGAAGTCGGCTATATATTACACCCAAATTCACATGGAAAAGGAATTATGAAAGAAGCGCTTATAGAAGCAATAAAGTACGGTTTTGAAAAAATGAAATTACATTCTATTGAAGCAGTAATTGATCCAAGAAATATAGGTTCTGAAAAATTATTGCAGAAAACCGGCTTTTTAAAAGAAGCGCACTTTCGAGAAAACTTTTATTATGATGGAGAATTCCAAGATACTGTAATTTATTCTCTTTTGGAAAAATAAGAATCCTCTTTAGTAACTTCTTGGATTATTTTACATAACAATTTCTTAAGCTTAATTGTGGTTTCCTCCAAATGTTGCTACATTTGCATTCCTATGTTGAAAACAATTAATATACTGAACAAAAGAGCCCGTTTCGATTATGAAATAATTGAAAAATATACGGCGGGAATCGTCTTGACCGGAACAGAAATCAAATCTATCCGCTTGGGAAAGGCTAATATTACCGAAAGCTTCTGTGAGTTTAACAATGATGAGCTTTTTGCTATAAATATGTATATCGAAGAATATGCGTTCGGTAACCAGTTTAATCATAAAGCGCGAAGCGAAAGAAAATTACTTCTCAATAAAAGAGAACTGAAAACACTCGCAAAAAACGTACAAGCAAAAGGATTGACCATAGTGCCTTTAAAACTGTTTACAAACGAAAAAGGGATGGCAAAACTCGATATTGGACTAGCACGAGGAAAAAAAACCTATGATAAAAGAGAATCTCTCAAAGAACAAGATACCAAAAGAGATTTGGACAGAATAAAAAAATCATTTCGATAAATGATTTTTTTTATTTAAGAATAAATGACTAAATTTGTCAAGACAAAATAATTCAAAATAAAAACACTTCTTAAAAATGCACGAGAAACAAAGAACCTGAAAGTCCGGGAAGTATCACAGCAAACAGGAATTGATCAGGCTCTTATAAGCAAATTTGAAACAGGAACCAGAAAACCCACGCGAGATCAGATCCTCAAACTAGCCAATGTTTTAGAAATTGATTTAGAAACACTAATGGTCGCCTGGCTGAAAGAAAAAATCCTTTATGAGATTGGAAATGATGAATTTGCCTTAAAAGCCATGAAAGTTGCAGAAGAAGAGATTCGTTATCAGGTAAAGTCAACACAAAAGATTTCAAGCTCGCTTCAAAAGATTCTTGCAGAAATAGATGCCTTAAAATCAAAATTAGATACTTTCCGAGAATTTGACAGTTATAGAATTACACAGGCTCTAGAACTTGAATACACTTTTGAGAGCAATAGAATCGAAGGAAACACACTAACCTTAAGAGAAACAGACCTCGTTATAAACGAAGGATTAACCGTTTCAGGAAAAAGCATGCGCGAACATCTTGAAGCCATCAACCATCAAGAAGCTATTGCCTACATAAAACAATTGATGGAAAAAAATGCCCTTTTAAACGAAAGGGAAATTTTAAGTATTCACAACCTAATCTTGAGAGGAATACATCCAGAAGATGCAGGGCGCTATAGAAAAGTTCAAGTGATGATAAAAGGCAGCACGCATATGCCGCCACAACCTTATATGGTAGCAAAACAGATGGAAGACTATTTCATCTGGTATGAAACCAATAAAAATGCGCTTCATCCGGTTATTTTAGCAGGAGAAATGCATGAACGGCTCGTTACCATTCATCCTTTTATAGATAGAAACGGAAGAACTTCTCGTTTAGTTATGAATCTAATCTTGCTTTCGCATGGTTACATAATTGCCAATATCAAAGGAGATTATGATAGCAGAATGCAATATTACCAAGCTCTTGAAAAGGCGCAGACAACTTCTAACAAAGAAGATTTTCTCCTTTTTATTGCCCAAATCGAAAAAGAAAGCCTAGAACGATACTTGAGTATTATTGGGCAATAGCTATCAATTTTTATTTTCTAACAGAGGCACGAATCGGAATTCTCCGAATTCGTGCTTTTCAAATTGAGTTTCGTTTTTACGGATTAGCATGGTCATAATTTGATGCTCTTCACCCAAAGGAATGACAAGTTTCCCTCCTATTTTTAATTGTGCCATAAGTGGCTTTGGAATAATCGGAGCGCCAGCCGTTACTATGATACTGTCAAACGGTGCATAATTCGGAAGTCCTTTATAGCCGTCTCCAAAAGACAAATGCTTTGGACGGATGCCTAATTTCGGCAATAACAATGAAGTCGTCTTGAACAATTCATTTTGTCTTTCTACACTATATACTTTAGCACCCATAGTGCATAAAACCGCTGTCTGATAGCCAGAACCAGTTCCGATCTCTAAAATTTTATGATCTTTCTGCACTTCTAGTAATTGTGACTGAAAAGCAACCGTATACGGCTGTGAAATCGTCTGCCCGGCACCAATGGGAAAAGCTTTGTCTTGATACGCATAATCTTCAAAACTCGAATTCAAAAACAAATGTCTTGGAATTTTTTTAATCGCTTCCAGAACGTTTTTATCTGTAATGCCTTTCTGCTGCAGAACAGTTACTAATTGATTTCGAAGTCCTTGATGTTTGGCTGTATCTTTCAAAATTTGGAGGAATTATTTTTGGTAAAAATAAGAAAGTAAAATCTATTTTAATAGCCTTCTTCATGAATGTTTTCCGAACAAAAACTGTATTGAAATTAGCAATCAAAGAAATAGATTACCGCTTAAATGGTTTATAAACCGTTCGTCATTTTTCTAAATATTTTACTTCGAAACACTATTACTTTTGAAGTATCAATCACTAAAAAATAAAAAAAATGGACACTAAAACAAAAAGTACAGTAAAAATTTTGGGAGCATTAGTATTTGGTTTTGCAGTCGGATTTACCGTTGTAAAGTACTTTATACTAAACTAAACTTCAATCATCAATCATCAAAAACGAACTTTAACCAACAGAAACCAATCATGAAAACAACCACCTTAAAAAAAATCGCCATCCTGACAATCGGATTTGCCTTTTCAACAAATTCTTTTGGTCAAAACAAACCAGCTAAAGCTCCTTCTGTTCCTGTAACGGAGGATTATTTCGGAATTAAAATTGAAGACAAATATCGTAATCTGGAAGACCTAAAAAATGAGCAGACACTTTCTTGGATGAAAAGCCAAGCTAATTATACGAATTCTATCCTGAATTCTATTCCAGGGAAACAAAAAATCATTGATGAACTGGCTTCGATTGATAATCGTACAACCGAAAGTATTTCGACTTTGCAGATTATGGACGATGGAACGTATTTCTACCTCAAAACAACTCCAAAAGATCAAGTTGCAAAGCTTTATAAAAGAAATGGTCTAAAAGGAAAAGAAACTCTGATTTTTGACCCAGAAAGCTATCAAAAGAACGGTAAAGATGTTTTTAATGTCAGCACTTTTTCTCCTAACAAAAGCGGAAAATTAATCGCCATAAATATCTCCAAAAATGGAGGCGAAATGAGCGAGATGATCCTTATGAATACAGCCGATAACACAATCTTATCGGACAAAATTGACAAATTAAGATTCGGAGGCGCTAACTGGCTGAAAGACGACAAATCGTTTCTTTATATTCAATCGCCTACAGATGATATCCATGATATGAAGGCGCAAATGGACGTAAGAACAAAAGTTCATAGTATAGGGACAGATGTTTCAAAAGACAAACTTGTTTTCTCAAAAGCCATGTATCCTGAATTGAATATTGCAGAAGAAGAAATTCCTTTTGTAGGCTACGATGTTGATAGCGATCTGCTTTTCTTTTCGCCTTATTCGGTAGATACGAATCAAAAAGTATTTCTAGCACAAGGCGCTGATCTAAACAAGCCAAAAATAAGCTGGAAATTATTGACCGACAGGAAAGACGAGGTCAAAGGTTTTGCTTTCAGCGACAAAGATATTTACATGTATACGACTTTAAATGCACCAAAATTTAAGGTTGTAAAAACAAGTATCGCTAATCCGAATTTGGCTACTGCTACGCTTGTAATTCCTGAAAATAACGATTCGAACCTAAACTCTATGGTGCTTTCTAAAGATGGCATCTTTTACACCAGAACCCGAAACGGAATTGAAAGCAAGCTTTATTTTACTGATTTTGAAGGTAAAAAACATAGAGAAATTACAACACCAAAAAAATCTGCATCAATATTTGTAAGCACCAGAGGAAATAAATTTTCTGATGTCTGGGTAACAACGACGGGATGGACAAACAAAGGAGAAAGATATAGATATGATTTAAAGGCGAATACTTTCAAAAGAGAACAGCTTTCTACGATCATCGAATATCCTGAATTTGAAAACTTTGAAGTTGAAGAGCTTATGGTAAAATCTCATGATGGTGTTGAAGTTCCTTTGTCTATCATCTACAAAAAAGGTATCAAAAAAGACAAAAAAAATCCAGTTTTATTTTACGGTTATGGAGCGTATGGAATGTCAATCACACCTTCCTTCAATCCAGAATTGCTTTTATGGGTAGAACGCGGTGGTATCTTGGCAGTGGCTCATGTTAGAGGTGGTGGTGAATTAGGCGAAAAATGGCATTTGGCCGGGCAAAAAACGACCAAACAAAATACATGGAAAGACGTTATTGCCTGCACAGAATACATGATTAATGAAGGCTATACTAATCCAACAAAAACAGCCATCTACAGCAGAAGCGCGGGAGGAATTTTCGTTGGAAGAGCAATAACAGAAAGACCAGACTTATATGCAGTTGCTATTCCTGGTGTTGGAAGCATGAACACGGTTCGAGGAGAAAATACGCCAAACGGACCAGCCAACATGCCAGAATTTGGAACCATGAAAGTTAAAGAAGAAGCAAAAGCACTTATCGAAATGGACTCTTATCTGCAATTAAAAGACGGCGTGAAATATCCAGCAACATTAACAACAGCAGGATTTAATGATCCGAGAATCATCGTGTGGTCACCTGCAAAATTCGCGGCCCGATTATTAGAAGCTAATGCTTCAGACAAACCTACCTTATTGAAAGTAGATTATGAGGCAGGACACTTTGGAGGTGCTTCCAAGTTAAAATCATACGAAGAAATCGCCGATGTATTGAGCTTTGCATTCTGGCAAGTCGGACATCCGGATTTCCAACCAACAAAATAATTTTTAATCTAGTACCTTTGGCGGAGCAACGCTTTGCCAAAGGTATATAATACCTAAAAAAGATGATTTCAATACTATTATACTTAGCGGGTGCGGCACTAGAATGCTTAATGTAACGAACTAATTGATGAAACTAATAAAAAGCGGCAAATACAACCTATTAAACTTTTTAGGCTGGCAATTATATATTTTCAGCACGTTGACTATTAATAAGATTTCTTATCGGGATTTTTCATTTATGAATAAATTCAAGCCTAAAGAATTAAATCTTATATACTACACGTTTCTCGAAGGCTTTATATGTGCAATGTTAGGATTTGTATTATCCTATATCATACTAGTATTTCTAGAAACTAGATTGAATTTGTCTAATCTAAAAAAAAGAGATTGGTGGAATTTATTCCTAGTTTTTGCGCTAGCACAGACCATTTATCACATAGCATTATGGCCATTATTAGACATACCTGCCACCTATTATTTCGGATCAAACAACAACGGCCTCATGACATTGTTTATGAAATTGACAAATGTTCCTCCGTTCACCGTTGCCTTTTTAGTATGGCTATCTATCATACTGGCAATCAAAGTGTACGAATATATAAATGAGGTGAAATTCACAAAAATAGAATTAGAATCATCCCTAAAAGAATCACAGTTGAATTCCCTAAAAGGACAAATTAATCCGCATTTTATGTTTAACAGCTTAAACAATATTCGCGGCTTGATTCTTGAAAACCCTATAAAATCTAGGGAAATGATTACCCGGTTATCTGAAATGCTTCGATATTCCCTGACCAAAAACGACATCAATACGATTGCATTAGAAGAAGAAATCGAAATGGTAGAAAATTTCATCGAGATTTCTAGAATACAACTCGAAGACCGCCTAAAGTTTACTTCTAAAATCGATCCCGGATTACTAAAATTAGAAATTCCGCCCATGATCATACAAATGCTGGTCGAAAACGCAGTAAAACACGGAATATCAAAATTAAAAGAGGGCGGAGAAATTGTATTAGATATCAAACACGAAAACAAGACGCTAGCAATTATAGTAGCCAACACAGGCACACTAACCATCGAAAAAGAATCCACCCAATTAGGCATAAAAAATATTGAAAAAAGACTGCAGTTGATTTATGGAGAAAACGCTAATTTTAAATTACAGGAAATAGAAAATCAAGTCGTTGCAGAAATCAAGATTCCAATTTTTTAAACATGAAAAAGATAAAAGCCGTCATAGTAGAAGATTCCCGTTTAGCCAGAAATGAGCTAAAAGAGTTGATTAAAAACCATCCCGAAATTGAAATTATCGGAGAAGCAGAAAACGTTGATTCAGGCTTCCAGCTTATAAATAACGTGCAGCCCGATCTGCTTTTTTTAGACATCAACATGCCCGAAAAAGATGGCTTCGAACTGTTAGAAATGCTCGACAGAGTTCCCATCACCGTATTCACGACTGCTTTTGACGAATATGCGATCAAATCCTTTGAATACAACGCTTTAGACTATCTCTTAAAACCAATCAATCCAAAAAGATTTGCTCGAGCTATCGAAAAAGTAAGCGCCAATCTTATCGAAAAAGAAGAAAAGAACAGCAAGAAGCTTACGCTAAACAACCAGATTTTTTTGAGAGACGGAGAAAAATGTTGGCTCGTAAAAATAGCAGATATCTATTTGTTTGAAGTTGATGGAAATTATACCAAAATCTTTTTCCAAGACGAAAAAGCAATAATCAGCAAGTCCCTTAAACCAGATCGAAGAAAAACTGCCAGAAGATTACTTCTTCCGTGCCAACAGAAACCAAATCATCAACATGGAATATATCGGTAAAATCGACCCTTGGTTTAGCGGCAATCTGCTCGTGCACATGCCCAAAGAAACAAAAGTGGAAATCTCTAGGAGACAAACCAATAACTTCAAAGAGAAAATGAGCTTGTAATTTACATTAAACTACTTCAAATATTTTATGCGTTTGTAGCTACTTAAACTTTAATCTTTAAACAATTAATGTTATTTTTGTGGAAAATACATTTATATGCTAAAAGTTGGAGTATTAGGTGCTGGCCATCTAGGAAAAATTCATTTGCGTTTATTACAACAATCTGAAAAATACGAATTAGTAGGCTTTTATGACCCCAATCAAGAAAATGCCGAAAAAGTAGCCAAAGAATTTGGCTATACAAAATTCGATACTATTGCAAAACTCATCCATGCTGTAGATGTTGTCGACATTGTAACTCCTACCCTTTCCCATTATAAATGTGCCAAGGTCGCGATAAAATCAGGCAAGCACGTTTTTCTTGAAAAGCCTATTTCCAATACGGTTGAAGAAGCCGAAGAAATCATCGCTTTAGCCAAAGAATTTAACGTAAAAGGCCAAGTCGGGCACGTAGAAAGATTCAATCCCGCGTTTAAAGCAACAAAGGAAATGATCGAAAATCCGATGTTTATCGAGACGCATCGTCTAGCGGAATTTAATCCTCGCGGTACCGATGTTCCCGTTGTTTTAGACTTGATGATCCATGATATCGATGCTATCTTGAGCGTCGTGAAATCAAAAGTCAAAAACATAAATGCTAGCGGCGTTTCCGTAATTTCTGATACTCCAGATATTGCCAATGCCCGAATCGAGTTCGAGAACGGCTGTGTTGCTAACTTAACTTCGAGCCGTATTTCCCTGAAAAATATGCGCAAATCGCGCTTCTTCCAAAAAGACGCCTACATCTCTGTAGATTTTCTTGAAAAGAAATGCGAAGTCGTAAAGATGAAAGACGCGCCAGAAATTCCAGGCGATTTCGATATGATCCTACAAAATGCCGAAGGCGTAAAAAAACAAATCTATTTTGACAATCCTGATGTAGAAGGAAACAATGCTATTCTCGACGAATTAGAAACTTTTGCCGACGCGATCAACAACAACACGACGCCAATTGTTACTTTGGAAGACGGAACTGAAGCCTTGAGAGTTGCCTATCAAATCATCGACTGCTTCAAAAAATAATATCCAACTAAATTTCAAACCTTTACATAAAAATGAAAAACATAGCCGTAATCGGAGCCGGAACCATGGGTAACGGAATCGCTCACACTTTTGCACAAAGCGGATTTACAGTAAAATTGATAGATGTTTCTGAAAAATCTTTAGACAAAGGAATGGCCACAATCGCCGGAAATTTGGACCGAATGGTTGCGAAAGGAACCATTACTGAAGACGATAAGATGAAAACCATCGGCAATATCATTACCTATACGGATATCAAAGACGGTGTCGTTGGAGTAGATTTAGTGGTTGAAGCCGCTACTGAAAACGTAGAATTGAAACTGAATATTTTCAAGCAATTAAATGATGCTTGCTCACATAATACCATTTTAGCAACAAACACGTCTTCGATTTCTATTACGCAAATCGGTGCAGTAGTTTCACACCCAAAAAGAGTTATCGGAATGCACTTCATGAATCCTGTGCCGATTATGAAACTGGTTGAAATTATCCGTGGCTACAATACTTCGGATGAGGTAACTAAAACCATTATGGATTTGTCTATGAAACTAGGAAAGGTTCCAGTTGAAGTTAACGACTACCCAGGTTTTGTGGCTAACCGAATCTTGATGCCGATGATTAATGAATCTATCGAAACTCTATACAACGGTGTTGCCGGCGTTTATGAAATCGACACCGTGATGAAATTGGGAATGGCGCATCCAATGGGTCCTTTGCAATTAGCCGATTTTATTGGTCTTGACGTTTGTCTTGCTATCTTAAACGTAATGTATGACGGTTTCAAGAATCCAAAATATGCTCCATGTCCGTTATTAGTAAATATGGTTCGCGCTGGAAAATTAGGAGTAAAATCAGGAGAAGGTTTCTATGACTATTCAGAAAGTAAGAAAGCTGAAAAAGTAGCAAAGCAATTTATATAATAGTATAAGGTTTGAAAGTCTTAAAGTCAAAAGTGTGATGCTTTCGACTTTAAGACTTTAAGACTTTCGACTTTAAGACTTTTTGACTCAATATGGCAAAAATTATTCCTTTTAAAGCAGTTCGGCCAACACGCGACAAAGTGAGTCTGGTGACGTCACGTTCTTACGATGAATATTCCCCAGCTGAACTGGCCTCGCAATTGGATTTTAATCCGTTTTCGTTTCTCCATGTCCTGAATCCGGCTTATGTAAACCAGCAGAAAATCGGACTTGAAAAAAGGTTCAAGCTTGTTGCCCAAAAATACAATGATTTTAAGGAAGAAGTTGTCCTGATCAAAGAAGAAAAGCCAGTCTTTTTCATTTATGAAATCGAAACAAAAACACAGACTTTCACAGGAATAATTGCCGGAACCAGTATTGAAGATTACCAAAATAATGTCATCAAAAAACATGAAGATACGCTACAATATCGCGTAGAATTATTCAAAGATTATCTTCACAGGACGGGCTTTAATACAGAACCCGTCTTGATTACGTATCCTGATAATTCCGAATTAACCAATTGGATTGCAGAAAAAAAGCAAAGCGATTCGCTCTATGAGTTTTCAACAACAAAAAGAGAAAAGCACATTCTCTGGAAAATAGACAACCCAGACGAAATAGTTTGGCTACAGCAAAAATTTCAAGAAATTGGCGACTTGTATATCGCCGACGGGCATCACCGCTCGGCTTCTGCCGAATTATTATACGAAGAAGATAAAGCTTCTGGTAACGAAAACCTGAATTATTTCATGAGTTTTCTGATAGCCGAAAGCAATGTAAAAATATACGAATACAATCGAATCATACGTGACTTAAACGGACATTCAAAAGAAGAATTTCTTTCCAAATTATCCAACGACTTCTGGATTAAAAATAAAGAACAGGAATTGTGGAAACCGACCAAAAAGTTTGAATTCGGAATGTATCTTGATGGAGAGTTTTATTCCTTGACTTTAAAAGACGAACACAGCTTTACCTCTATTTTGGAAAGTCTCGATGCGCAAATTTTATATGAAAAGGTACTTAACCCAATATTGGGTATTGAAGATCTTAGAAACGACGAACGAATCGATTATATCCCTGGAAAACAATCTATTGTTACCATAAAAGAAGTCATTGATGAAGGTGAATTTGAATTAGGCTTTATGCTTTTCCCGACAGATATTTCAGAAATAAAGGAATTGGCGGATAACAATTTGATCATGCCTCCGAAAAGTACGTATATCGATCCGAAGTTTCGAAGCGGATTGGTGGTTTATGAAATATAAAGATTAAAAAAATGTCAATAAAAAAGAACCTTCTCGAAATAAAATCTTCGCTTCCTGAAAATGTAACGCTCGTTGCTGTTTCAAAAACAAAACCAGTTTCCGACCTCATGGAAGCCTACGAAGCAGGACAGCGTATTTTTGGAGAAAACAAGATCCAAGAAATGGCCGAAAAGTTTGAACAGATGCCAAAAGACATTGAATGGCACATGATTGGCCACGTTCAAACGAACAAAGTCAAATTTATGGCATCATTTGTGAGGTTAGTGCATGGCGTTGACAGCTTAAAATTATTAGAGGAAATCAATAAGCAGGCTCTAAAAAACAATAGAGTTATTGATTGCCTATTGCAGATTCATATTGCCGAAGAAGAAACAAAATTCGGATTAAACGAAACAGAACTAAATGATTTGCTGCAATCGGAAGTTTTTAAAAAGTTACAAAATATAAAAATTACAGGATTGATGGGCATGGCAACATTCACAGACAATCAAGAACAAATCAAGAAAGAATTTCTGCATTTGAAATCGATTTTTAATAGCCTGGCTCCAACTCAAAAATCAGAAAACTGCAATCTAAAAATACTTTCCATGGGAATGTCTGGCGATTATCAGCTGGCAATCGACTGCGGAAGCACGATGGTTCGGATTGGAAGTAGTATCTTTGGAACACGCTAATTTAAATGGCTTGCACGATTGTGAGCTGTCATAATAAACTTAAATCAGAATTTGTACGCAATATTAGACATAGAAACAACTGGAGGCCAGTATAATGAAGAAGGAATTACCGAAATTGCTATCTATAAATTTGACGGACACGAAATTGTAGACCAATTCATCAGCCTTGTCAATCCTGAAAAAACAATTCAGCCTTTTGTAGTGAAATTGACAGGTATTAACAATGCCATGCTTCACAGCGCTCCAAAGTTTTATGAGGTTGCCAAACGAATTATAGAAATAACAGAAGACTGTGTGATTGTAGCCCACAATGCACAATTTGACTACCGAATTCTTCGCACAGAATTTTCACGCCTTGGCTATGATTTTCAGCGTAAAAATCTATGTACGGTAGAATTATCCAAAAAACTAATTCCTGAACAGCCTTCCTACAGCTTAGGAAAATTAGTGCGTGCGCTCGGGATTCCTATGGCCGACAGACATCGTGCTTCTGGCGATGCTTTAGCAACCGTAAAGCTTTTCAAAATGCTATTGGCTAAAGATCTTGAAAAAGAAATCGTCAAAAGCTTTATCAAAACAGAAGTCGAAAAAGGACTGGCGCCCAAACTTCTAGATATAGTATCAGGACTTCCTTCTACAACAGGAATTTATTATGTCCATAAAGAAAATGGCGACCTGATTTATATCGGGAAAAGCAGAAATATCAAAAAACGCGTCAACCAGCATTTTACGAACGGCTCCACAAAATCAAAAAAAATACAACTTGAGGTTTTTGACGTCACTTACGAAGAAACCGGAAGCGAATTGATTGCACTTTTAAAAGAAGCCGAAGAAATTAAAGTCAATAAACCAAAATACAATCGATCGCTAAAAAAAACCATTTTTCCATGGTCGTTGTATCTTGAAAAAGGCACAGAAGGCTATCTCTCTTTAAAAATGCAAAAGACCGATGCCCGAAAGAAAGAGCTGGCTTCGTTTGCGAGCCATGCCGAAGCACAGAGCGCTTTATTTAAGATTACAGATAACTATAGACTCTGCCAAAAGATTAACAGCCTTGAGGCCGTAAAGACACATTGCTTTCCTTTCGAGCTTAATCAATGCAACGGTGCCTGTATCGGAAAAGAATCTCCTGAAGAATACAACCGTCGTGTTGAAGATTTTTTCGAAAATAACGAATACCAGAATCAGAATATGATTATCATCGATCGAGGAAGAAATATCCAAGAAAGAAGCGCGGTATTGATTGAAAATGGTACTTTCAAGGGTTATGCTTTCTTCGATTTGAATTATCAGGTGAATAATATCGAAATTTTGAAAAACATCATCATCCCGATGGACAGCAATCGCGATTCTAAAAATATAATTTTAAGCTATCTCCGAAAAAAGAAAGTCTTTAAAACACTATCTTTTTAAGACTTTTAGTAAATTTGATATAATCCGATAAAAACCTGATTTGGAAATCACTAGAATAGAAAGAATTAGAAAAAAACTTCATGAAATTATTTATGAGGCCGACACTCCTTTTGGAAAACTCTTCGATGTTATTCTGCTTCTGCTTATTATAGTAAGTATTATTTCTGTAATGCTTGAAAGCGTGGCTTCGATACGATTTTTATACGGAACCGAACTCGCAATCATTGAGTGGATTATTACGGGTTTCTTCACCTTGGAATACATCGGAAGGATAATTGCAGTCAAGCGTCCGCTCAAATATATCTTCAGTTTCTATGGAATCATAGATCTTTTGGCGACCTTGCCTGCCTATATTGACCTGCTTTTCCCTGGATGGCATTTCTTAGTCTCACTTAGAGCAGTAAGGCTATTACGGGTCTTCCGAATCCTAAAGCTTGCCCATTTTGTTGGCGCATCCAACCAATTAGTTGTTGCCCTAAAGAAAAGCCGTCTGAAAATTGCCGTTTTTCTGTTCAGCGTAATCGTATTGTGTATCATCTTAGGAACGATTATGTATATGATCGAAGGTCCTGAACATGGATTTACAAGCATTCCAATGAGTATTTACTGGACAATCGTTACACTAACGACTGTTGGTTTTGGCGATATAACTCCTGCAACACCTTTTGGCCAATTTGTTTCGATGATTATTATGATTTTGGGTTACGGAATTATTGCCGTTCCTACAGGATTGGTTACCGCAGAATTTATGTCCAAGGACAGAAAAGTACACGAAAACACTCAGGTCTGCCCTAACTGCAGCGCCGACCACCATAGGGACGATGCAAAATTTTGCTATCATTGCGGACATACTTTATGAAATATCTAATTACCATCATCGGACCCACAGCAATCGGCAAAACGGCTTTGAGCATCAAGCTGGCAAAACAATTCAATTGCGAAATCATTTCGTGCGATTCACGGCAGTTTTTCAGAGAAATGACAATTGGTACCGCCGTTCCTTCAAAAGAAGAACTAGACTCAGCTCCGCATCATTTCATACAGAATAAATCGATTTTTGAAAACTATACGGTAGGCGATTTTGAACGAGAGGCCATTGACAAGCTAGACAAGCTATATAAAACCAACGACTATGCAATTTTGGTCGGCGGATCTGGCTTATATGTGGATGCTATACTGAAAGGTTTTGACAGTTTCCCTGAAATTGACCCAACTGTCCGAGAAGAAATTATTTCGAGCTATGAAAAACTAGGGATCGGTTATCTACAACAAGAACTGGAAAGACTTGACAAAGCCTATTTCGATACGATTTCGAATGAAAATCCGCAGACATTGCAAAATCCACAAAGGATGATGCGTTTTGTCGAAGTCTGCATCGGAACTGGAAAACCGTATTCTTCTTTTTTGAATCGTAAAAAAAATAACAGAAATTTCACTCCAATCATCATCGGACTGGAAGCAGAAAGGCACGAAATGTACGAGCGCATCAACCTTCGCGTAGACTTGATGATACAGGCTGGTTTGGTACAAGAAGCCAAAAAACTCTACCCGAACAAAAACTTGAATGCCTTACAGACAGTAGGCTATAGGGAACTATTCAGTTATTTTAACGGAGATTTTAATCTTGATTTTGCTATCGAAGAAATCAAAAAAAATACTCGCAGATTTGCAAAACGCCAGATGACGTGGTTCAAAAGAACAGAAAACGCAAAATGGTTTGATTACAAAACAGATTTTGAAGATATCTTAAACTATATAAAGAATTCTATTTCTTGATAATAATACCCAATTAAAATGCCAATAGCTTCGAATTTCACTTCTATTTTCAGCAAAGACTGGGAACTCAATTTTACGCAATGCACTCCAAACGGTTATTTAAAATATACTGACTTGTGCAACATATTGCAATTGACAGCTGGCGATCATGCTGAAATTGGAGGCATCAGTTTTACTGACATGCAGGAATTTCATCAAGCTTGGGTATTGAGCCGAATGAAGCTTGAAATCGAGTCGCTGCCTAAATGGAAAGATGTCGTAACCGTAAAAACCTGGATCATTTCTTTAGAAAACTCCCGCTCGGTGAGAGCCTTAGAAATGTATGTTGGTGGAAAGAAAATCATAGGGTGCGAAACGTATTGGGCTGTTTTCAATACAAAGTTACGCAGGCCTGAACCTTTGGCGCTTCCGCACGAGCATTTCGAAAAATACGCTACAAAATTTTCAACAGAAGAAAGAGTAAAAAAGATAGACCTTCCAAAGGAGATGAAAAATGCCAGCGAAAGAAAAGTAGTTCTTTCTGATTTGGATATCGTCAATCATGTCAATAATGTAAAATATCTAGAATGGTGCTTGGATTTGGTCAATTTTAAATCCATATTGAAGCAGGACTTAAAAAGTTTCGACATGAACTTCATGAAGGAGCTGGTTCTTGGTGATGAGGTTTCAATCGAAGAGACCTCATTAGACAATAAATCTATTTATTCAATAGCAAAAGAAGGCAAAACTTGCTTTGCTTTAGAATTAAACTGGAAATAAAAAGTCAAAAAAAAAGCTCCAATTTCTTGAAGCTTTCTCTCTTATTCTGAAACTTTATTTTTGACTACAAGTCTAAAACCTTCACCGTGAATGTTTAAAATTTCAACATCTTCGTCAGATTTTAAGTATTTTCTTAGTTTGGCGATATAAACATCCATACTTCTTGAAGTAAAATAGTTGTCATCTCTCCAGATTTTTGTAAGCGCCAATTCTCTTGGCATTAAGTCGTTTTCATGAACAGCAAGCATTTTAAGCAATTCATTCTCTTTTGGGGAAAGTTTGATTGGCTCTTCATCTTTGAATGTCAAGAAACGTAGTTTTGAATTCAGGTGGAAGTTTCCAATCTGGAACTCAAATTTAGTATTATCTGTTTTGCTGTCAGACGCTTTTCTTTGGATAATCGCCTTGATTTTCATCAACAATACTTCTGAATCAAAAGGCTTATTCAAATAATCATCAGCTCCAACTTTGTATCCTTTCAATACATCTTCTTTCATTGACTTTGCTGTCAAGAAGATTAACGGAATATCTTTATTTTTTTCTCTGATTTCTTTAGCCAAAGTATATCCGTCTTTGTAAGGCATCATTACGTCAAGAATGCACAAATCGAAAGTATCTTTTTTAAATTTCTCGAAACCTTCCATCCCGTTCTTAGCCAAGGTAACCTCGAAATCATTCAGATTCAAATAGTCTTTCAAAATAGAACCGAAGTTTGGATCGTCTTCGACTAGGAGGATTTTCTTGTTTACATTTTCCATAGCTTAATTAATTAGTGGTAATTTTATAATGAAGGTACTGCCCTTCCCTTTTTCGCTTTCAACAAATATTTGACCGTTGTGGTCGTCTATAATTCTTTTTACGTAGGCCAATCCTAAACCGTGGCCTTTTACGTTGTGCAAATCTCCAGTATGTTCTCTATAGAACTTCTCGAAGATTCTTTTTTGCGCCACCTTGCTCATCCCCTGTCCTTGGTCTTTTACTTTGATTAGGATAAAATCTTTGACATTTTCGGTATAAACATCAATAATCGGGGCTTCTGGCGAATATTTTATTGCGTTGTCTAAAATGTTGACGATTACGTTTGTAAAGTGAACATCGTTGACCAATGTTGTTGTTCTTGTCGCATTAAAATGCGTATTTATGATTCCTTGCCTGTCTTCAATGATCAGATTCACGTGTTCTACAGCATCTTCCACTATGGTCTGGACATCAATTGGGTCCTTGTTAATTTCAAGTTCTTTCTTTTCTAGCTTAGAAATTCTAAGAACGTTTTCGACTTGGGCGTGCATTCGTTTATTTTCGTCTCGAATCATCTGCAGATAGCGGTGGACTTTTTCTTTGTCCTCAATTATCTTAGGATTCTTGATCGCATCCAAAGCCAAATTTATGGTTGCGATAGGCGTCTTAAATTCGTGCGTCATGTTGTTGATAAAATCGGTCTTGATTTCAGAAATCTGGCGCTGTTTTATCAATTGGTTCAAGGCGCTGGCATAAGCAATAATAATAATCAGGGTAAATGTTATCGACAAAATGGTAATGCCAACCAAATCTGTGAATAAGAATTTCTTTTTCTCCGGAAAGCTTACCAGCAATTGGTACTTGCTTTTCCCATCATTATCAGTCAGAATCGGCGTTTGAAAAGTTGAATTCTTATCAAATTTAAAATTGTCTGACCTTATTTTTGTCGCAAGGCCATCGCTGTAAATACCAAATTCGAAAGGTGTCTTTACTTCGTATTGCTTTAATTCTTGCTGCAACATCTTTTGCAGTTTTTCTTTGGAAACCCTGTCTTTCAAAGGTTTTGTTTCAGCAATATCTTTATAAAACATATCAAATTGTGCTCTTTCAAGCATTTCGATATTTCCAGATTTTTCTATTGTTATATCGGGAGTCGTATTTTTTTGGATTCCTGAATTGTCAATCGGTTTGCCTGAATATATTTCAGTCCGACGCTTAGAAATATAACTTTGGGCTTTTACTGAATCTTTTTTCTTATCAAAGAACGTCAGATTAATATTATAATCTTCTGCAATAATGTTGTTTGAATAAATAATGGTCTCGTTGGTAACCTTATTTTTCTGTACAAGAACAAAATCTAGCAATTGGCTTGGATTTGGGTCTTTTCCAATGCTATCTCTTAATATATTATACTGATTAACAATAGTATATGTTTCCTGCTGCTTTAATTTCTCTGAAACATTTCCTATTACTTGTTGTACATGATATTTAAATTGCTCTTCGTTATTCTTGAAAGATGTATTAATCAAATATAACTGAACCAAAATAATTCCTATCAAAGATAGGCTCATCAACACAACCAGTAAGCGAAACAATGTCTTATTCATCGAAACAAAATTAACATTTTAACATTTAATCAATAAATACATTAACCAAACATTAACATCTAATTCATAAATTATTGATTTCTTAATACGGAAATTATGTTTTCTGCAGATTCTTTAGCTTTCGCCAAATCGATGTTTTCAATTACAAAATCGCTAAGGGCTTTTTTCTTTTCATCGTCCCATTGATGTGCCATTCGCTGTTCGACAGCTTCTCTTGAAACGCCATCTCTTTTCATAACTCTCTTGATTCTAGTCTCTTTTGGAGCTGTGACTAAAATAATCTTGTCGCAATCTTTATAGCTTCCGCTTTCAAAAAGTATTGCGGCTTCTTTTACGACTAAAGGAAGATTTTCGTACTGTTTTACCCAGTTTTGGAAATGCAGAAAGACTTCGGGATGAATGATGTTGTTGTATTTTCTAAGTTTTTCGGGGTCTTGAAAAACCAATGCTGCGATCTTTTTTTTATCTATTTTTTCTTTATCTAGTATATCTTCTCCAAATAAGGCAACAACTTTGGCAATTACTGCATCGGTCTCGAGTATTTTTTTCGCCTCGATATCAGCAATATAAACTGGAACTCCCAGCGATTCTATATGCTGGGCGATGGAGCTTTTTCCACTCCCGATTCCTCCAGTCAAGCCAATAATTTTTGTCATAATCTTTTAATTTTTAAAGAACAGTTCCGGAAATACATCCTGCGGTTTTTTCTTAAGCAAGATGATGTTCCAGAAAGATTTCAGGAAGCCTATTCCGTAACCGTAAAATTGTGTAGCTACGGCAAAAAGTGAAAAGAATCCAATTTTCAAGCTTTTACTTTCAAATGTCGAAACAACCAGTATGGCTATAAAATAAAGGGCATATAGTATCAAGAAGATCGATATCCCGAAAAGCAAGAAGAGAAGTGAAACAACAAATCCTAGAAAAAAAAGCGTTGGGAAGAAAAAAGTGAGCTTGTTGTATTCAGGATACCAGCTATTTAAGATTGGCCTGGCTTTTCCGAATTTATTAACCTGCTTGTAAAATTTTGACCAATCGATTCTTCTTTTGTGATAGACATAAGCGTTCGGGAATAGTCTCGTCTCAAAGCCCATTTTCCAAAGTCGGATAGAAAGGTCAGGGTCTTCACCGGGATGGATATTTCCAAAACCTTGGCTGGCTTCAAAGGCTATTTTGGACAATCCCATATTGAAACTTCTAGGCTGAAACTTTCCTATTTTCTCTGAACCGCCACGAATTCCTCCTGTTGTCAAAAAAGACGTCATGGAAAAATTTATGGCTTTTTGTATATCAGAAAAACTGTCTAATGCCTTATCAGGACCGCCAAAACAATCTACATAATCAATTTCAAGGGCTTTCTGTACTTCGGATAAATATTCAGGCGGAAGGATACAATCAGAGTCTAATATCAAAAAATAATCTCCTTTTGCGTTCTTCATTCCGAAATTCCTTGAATCGCCCGGCCCGGAATTTTCTTTAAAGTAATACGAAATATTCAGCTTGTCTTGATAGTTATCTGTAATCTCTTTACAAGGCACGGTCGATCCGTCTTCAATTACCACAACTTCAAAATCTTGATCGTATTCTTGCAGAGTCAGGCTCTGCAAAAGTTCGTCAATTTCGTCTGGACGATTGTAAACAGGAATTATAAAAGAAAATTTCATAACGGTTTTTAAACTGTAACAAAGATAACTTTTATAAACAAAAAAACCATCCTTGATTGAGGATGGCTCTTTTGTTATTTTAGCATGATCTACTTCTTGACGATTTTTACATTTTTTACCACCTCGCCTATTTTGGCTCTCAAAATATAAGTCCCTTTAGATAGCGATGAAAAATCTACTTCGCCTTCCATCGCATTGAATGTTGTATAAAAAACCTTCTGTCCTAAAAAGTTATAAATTTCTACCGACTCAATATTCTCTGAAGATGTAAGGTTCAACGTATTTTCTACAGGATTCGGGAAGTATTTAAAAGCGATAGATTCGAAATCTTCTCTCTGTAAATTGATGCCGCCTGTAACCGCCAGCTTGGTACTGCTTTCACAGCCATTTATGGTTTGAGAAGCATAATAAGTGACACCGCTGACAATCAATGTAGACAGCGGAAGAATGTTTCCGCCAATCTCAGCATCATACCAGATGATATCCGTTCCGTTAACTACAAAATCCGCCAAGGTCTGCCCAGTCACGAAATCTTGGATTGCAGTGCCCGTCGGCGCCAACACAGTTCCTGTACAAATTATTTGCCCATGTGAAAAATAGCCTGTAAAATCAGCAGCCATAATCGGAGAATAGGTTGTCAAGCTTCCAGACGATGGTATTGAAACTGGTGAGAAAACAGCATATTCGCCAGTAGCCGTAGCAGATTTCAACATTTTGCTGTTCGAAGCAATGCTTGCATCGGTAATCCTCACATTTGCATTTAAAAAATTGCTATTTCCTGAAACAACCGATGCTTCCCAACGATTGTTAGAAAGTACCGAAACATTTGCAGGAAAAGTTCCTGAATTAGTGGCAAATGCTTCGCCTTTTATTTGCAATGCACCATTTGAAGTTGATGGATCCACATAAAATGGCAAGTAGCTATTATTTTTTCCGACAGGGTATAGCGTCGCACCTGAATATGTTCCTAATGAAGTTCTATTAGAAGCAAATGTTCTTACTAACGGACCATTGATAAAAGCTGTTTCAGAACCTCCTGCAATATCTCCAGCCGCTGTAGCTGTTCCGACGGTAAGCAGATTTGTATTTGAAGTATTTAGCTTTCCTTCATTCAAGCTTAAGGTACCGCTTAAAGACAAAGGCGAATTTAGAGTTACTCCAGATGCATTTCCGTTAGTCGCTACGACATTTGAAAAATTCGCTGTCGGAGCTGCTGCCAGGTTTCTAATCGTTCCGTTGTTCGTGATTTGCTGCGGATTAAGGCTCGGGTTGAAAGATACCGTAGAATCATTAATAAATCGTGTATTTACAAAGAAGAATCCAGTCGTAGAAGTAAGTATCCCTCCAGGATTGATTACAGCATTACCGTTCAAATAGATTGTAGGAATACGGCATTCGGCACCATCATTAATCGTCAGGTTGCCGTACACAGGAAATTGATACGTACTCGTCAAATGGCGGTTTACTCCTGCAGGGCCTTCAACAATTACGTTTCCTAAAGGCAATCCTGTGACTGTAGCCCAGCCATTCACCCTAAAACCATTCGTTGCGTTACCACCAGCCTGTGTTGAGACTCCATTTCCAAATCGAATAGTATGTCCGGCCGTAACGTTTACAGAACCTTCAAAAGTACCGTCGACCCTTAAGACATCGTTGGCTGTTGTTGAGGCATGAGGATCCACAATCGTTAACGTTCCTCCTGTCCAATTTAAGCTTTCGGAATCTTCTGGGATAATATTGATGATTCGCGTACCATTCGGAACACTTGTCGCTATCGTACCTGAATTTCCATCAACGTTGATGTTGCCTCCGCTTTGCGAAAATACAGAACCGTATGATGTGGCAATGTTTCCATTGACATTCACAGTTCCAGCCGTTACATTGAAAACGCCCAGAATATTTAAAGAATTATTATTATCTGTACAGCCAACGACCAAATCTCCTCCAGAAACAGATAGAGTCCCCCCTAACGACACGGTAAGGTTTTTACATACATTCCCAGCAGAATTTACAGTTATGGTGTGTCCTGAAGCAATACTGACAGCTTCTGTACAGTTCGGAACGTTTCCTTTGCTCCAGATCGAAGCATTGTTCCAGTTTCCGCTAGCAATAGAGAAATTGGGAGTATCGGCAAAAGAAACTCCTAAATACAAAGGTGCTTGGGTTAGTTGAGCAAGCGTAAGTCCTGTACGCTGTCCGACAGGTAGGCTTGTACCGTTTAGATGTGTGCCTTCCAATGCTGAAGCAACTCTTACAATTCTACTGTTTCCATTTGAAGCTAGATAAGCATTTTGTCCGATGAGCGCAATGTTGTAGGTTGCCGAAACAGGAACGGTTCCCAGAGTTGAGAACGTCCAATTTCCATCATATCTTGAATCAAGAGTATAGCCTGCATCTGAGATTGACGAAGCAGAAGTTGCCGGAGCATCTACATAACGGCAAGCAATTTGTCCGCCCACAGTAGGCGTTACGCGCTGAACATAGGCTGCCCTATTAATTCCTGAATTACTAATAAAAGGATATCGGCCTAAAGCAGCCGTCGGCTGGGTTCCGGCAGTCAATGCTGTCCCTGTAGCCGTATTCGCCCACCATCTAGAAAAGGTTCCAGATACAAATCCGCCAGAAGTATAAACGAGTGCTCCGATACCATTGTTCCCTGTTCCTTGAGTCACACCTGTGCCAAGAATCAGCGTGTTAGTTCCTAAAGCGACTTTTCCTTTGGTGAAAGTAAGATTGCCTCCAACCCTGATATCGTTAAAATTCCAAGTAATAACACCTGATGATGAATTGTTGAAGGTAAGATTTCGGATGACATTATTTGTAAATGTTCCTGTTCCTCCTACCGTCTGCGGAATGATACCGTCGAACGTCAAGATATTTGTAAGTACTGTTCCTTTTGAAAGGTCAATATTTCCATTATTTGTAAAATTCCTTGAAACTACAAGGCTTTTGCCTACCGTACCGGCAAAGGCATCTAGATTTCCTCCAGTATTCACCAGCAAGTTCCCTTTTACGGCAAACGTTACCGCTGCCGCCGCATAATTTAGAGTACCGTTAACCGTAAGATCATTTATCGCTAAATTATTCGCGTTCAGCGTTACCGTAGTACCTGTAGCAATAATCGCATTGTCTGCACTAGTCGGAACCGCGTTTGCATCCCACGTAGCCGGAACGTTCCAGTTTCCTGAAGCTATAGATGTAAAATTGCCAGGCGGATTCGAGATCATCGAAACTTGATCGATAGCAGCCGGCGGATTTACGACATCAAGGATATCGGATTTCCAGCTAAATACCAGCTTATAAGATGTGCCAGGCACAATGGCTAGAGTAATAGTGGCTGTATTCCAATTGGTCGAACTCAGCTTATATAAAGTACCTACTTGATACGTTGGCGGTATCGGAACTCCTGCGACAGGATTGTAAGAAGCTGGAACCAAAAAGGCTTTCATATTGTCCCAATCATTAGCTCCCGTCCCTTCGCCTCCGGCCTTCCATCGGAAAGAAAGCGCAATTTTAGGTTCGTTAGCAGGAATGGTTATTTCTTTATATAAGTGAATGACTGAACTGGTCTGTGAATACTGCCAGGTAGCTCCACCTGTAGCGGAAACAAAAGCGCAGTTAGTTCCGGCACCTGCCATGGGAACGTTTCCAATATTCCAGCTGTCGGTCGAAGCATTGATGGCGGTCCATCCGTTAGAAGCGAAGGTATTTCCATTTTCAAATCCGCCGTCAGAATTTGGGTTAATCAATACGGTCTGGGAAAAGGAGTTTATGGAAATGAAGAACAATACAATTTTTAGAAAGCCTAAGGTCTTTGTTCTTTGATAGATGGAATCAAAGTAGTGTTTTTCCATGTGTTACTTATTTGGGGATAATACTTTACGAAAGTATAAAAAAAGCCACCAAAATTGGTGGCTTTTAAAAATATTTTTGATAATCAGGTTATTATTGTTTAACCACTTTTAGTGTTTTCACTTGATTGCCTACATATACTTTTACCAAATAAGTACCGCTAGTCAAAGTCGACATATCGATTTGGCTTTCAGTAGCATTGACCTTTTTAGAAAGGACTTGCTGGCCAAGAAGATTGAATACGGCAATATCCGACATGTTTTCAGTATATGAAAGATTCAGTAAATTCCTCACAGGGTTTGGATAGGCTTTAAAGCTTGCATTGTCAAAAGAGTTAGTGCTTAATGAAGTATCATATGCTGAAATACCAAAAGTTCCAGTACCATCATTTGAATATTCGTAAACTCTCAAATACAATGTCGAACCTGGTGTCTGTCCAGTCAAAGTAACTAAAGAATAAGCTTCTGTTGCTGCTCCGTCGTCATCACAACCTACTTGGACTAATGAACCACAGGCTCCTGAATACACAGTAACTACAGTATCTAAAGGAGGCGCACTAGTACTAGAAGCTCCTGTTTCAATTGTCAAGTTACCGCTAGGAGGCACGACAACAGAGAACCATACGTCGCCACCAGAATATCCATTACATGTTGTAGGTACCGTTTCTGTAGAACTCGCAGTAGCACCCAAATTTGTTCCGTCAGTAACACTTCCGAAAGATCCAGTAGGAGTTATTGCTACAGCATTAGCGCAATTATCATTCACAGGAGGACAAGCTGCTTGAGTTTGAGCTGTACTTGTTACTACACAGCTTGCATCTTGATTATTTGTTACGGTAAGGACAACAGATGTTCCGTTAGCATAAGGTCCAAACTGAACATTTCCTGTAGCTGTTACTTGCTGAGATGGACTAGATTGATTGTCAGTAACTGTCACAGAAGTTGCAGATCCTAAGCTAGATATATTAGCATTTACAAAGAATCCTGGCGAAACAGCACAATTTGATGTTCTAGTAAATGCTACAGTTGGAGAAATACAAGTATTTACTGTAATATTCATCGTATAGGCAAAACTTTGCGGTGATGGCCAAGTTGAAAGAACAATATAGTATGTAGTACCAGCTGTTACAGAAAACTGATTGATTTCTCTATTTCCAGAACCGCTTCCAGCAGCACAAGCAACAGCTCCTGTTCCTATTGCGCTACAATCTGTATAAACGAAAACTGCAGACCAAGCTGGAGCATTCGGGATTCTGATATTGATCGACTGGTTTGCTGTTGGTGTATAAGCATACACAACATCATCACCATTCAAATAATAATTTGATGTACCGGCACAACCTGATTCGCCTCCATTAGGGAAATCATAATCATCACCATAAAGGTTGGTATTATCAGTAGTAGTGTATGGCAAGCCGGCAATAACAATTGGATTTTCACAAACCGCTCCAATTGGAGGCACTCCAACACAAATATTAAATGTTGTTGTAGCTCCTGTATTTGACGAATTACTAAAGACTCTTATATAATACGTGTTTCCTACAGTCAATCCTCCTACAGTACTCATGTCAGCATCACTAACATTCATACTGGTCAAACCACCGCCGCAAGTTCCTTCTAATAACTCATGAACAAGATCTGTTGGTGTTCCTCCCACATTTAGAAGCGAAATTCTATGTTCTGTTTGGGCTGCTACGAATTTAAACCAGACATCATCGTTAGGTGTTCCTACACCATGATCTCCCTCATTAGAATCTGTAGCAGAGGTTAAGTTTCCAGGTGTAACGATAGCACAATTCGCATCTGTATTTGCAGTAAGTAAAATAGCCCCTGAACATTCATCGTTAGCAGGAGGGGGTGGAAATGTACCTATACAGATATCAAAATCAGTCGTAGGGTTATTTGCAGAGCCATAACTAAATACTCTTACATAATACGTATTCCCAACTGTTAGGCCGCTTACTGTGCTTATATTAGGATCACTAATACTCCAGCTTATCAGACCTCCACCACAAGTTCCTTCTAGTACTTCATGAACTAAATCAGTTACATTTCCTGTTACGTTAGAAAGTTCTATTCTATGTGTAGTTCCTGTAGCGACAAACTTATACCATACGTCATCGTCTGGCGTACCAGTACCTCCGTTTGGCTCACCCGAATCCGTTGCAGATTCAAGAGTTCCTGATGTTTTTACAGTACACAATAAATTTGCATTTACGGTCAACGTTATAGCTCCTGAGCAACTGTCGTTAGCAGGGCTAGTTGTGAACGAAACTGTTCTCCATGGACTTTGAGAAGTAGCACAGATAGTTCTTAAATGAAAATAATGCGTTGTACCTGCAGGCAATCCGGTTGGAGACAAAGTAGTTGCTGTTGTCGGTGTTCCAGCTCCAGTTGGATCGCCACTTGTTGTATTTAAAACATATTCAAATCCTGTTACCCCCAAAGTAGGATCCCAAGCAAGAGTGGCACCACCAGCACCAACTCCTGAAACTGCAAGTCCGGTTGGAGCTCCACAAGCTATGGAACGTATTGTTGGAGAGCTGAAACAGAAGCCATAATTCCAATCACTAGTTGCAATATCATCATCGTAAAATATGCGGTATTTAAACCCTGTCAATTGTGCTGGCGTAAAAGTAGAAATATTAAGCCCCTCAGTTAGATAAGTTGTTTTTGTAATCGAACAAAAATTATCTGTCACTATTGTATTATTTCCAGGAATACTGCTTGTCCCCCAAGGAACCCACGCAGATGTCGCTGCATTCCAATATTCAAATCTTAAGACATCATTAGCCAAATAATAGTAGCCGTATTGCACCGTTATTTCTAATGTGGTTTCTCCTGCCGTAAAAGCAGGTGTCAAATCAATAACCGGAGATTCTGCTGCAATGCTATCATCGTGCGGATTTCCGGCATCGTCGTCGTCATACGCAAAACTTGCAGTTGTTCTTGGATCGGATTCAAAAGCGGCAGCAGCCGAATTGTAACTCCCAGTAATCGTCCAGGCTGGGTTTGGCCAGCCTGCCGATTGATTGAGCGTTTGCGAATTAACTTGCCAGCAAAGCATGACAAGCAATAAGTAAAGTTTCTTCATACTGTTTAATAGTTTAGTTAATACACTGCAATATAATTAATTATTTTAATATATTTTTAAGATTTAATAAATAAAACAAAAAGCCTCTAAATGACGCTTTTTTATATAAAAAACATTTTTACGCAGTGCCTACTTCCCTTTATTTACGGCATTTTATATAATTTTTGCCTTTTAAACTTTGCCATATCTGGATTGCTCGAATAACAAAAAATAGGTTCAAATATTTCGGATAAAGCAAAAAAAATCCCGACTACAAATGCAGTCGGGATTTTCTATTTTAAAAAGGTTATGTCAATTATTTTTTGATCACCTTAATTGTCTTAACTTGATTATCGACAGCCACTTTTACTAAATAAGTTCCGCCAGCTAAGTTTGACATATCAACAGAAGCATCGGTAGCTCCAATTGTTTTTGTAAGTACTTGTTGTCCTAATAAATTGAACACAGACACGTTTGAAATTTCTTGTGTGTATGACAAGTTCAATACATCTACAACAGGGTTAGGATAAGCTCTGAAGTCTGTATCATCAAATGAAGGAGCACTTAATGAAGCATCGTAAGCAGAAATTTTAAAGGTTCCGAACGTATCGTTGCCATATTCCCAAACACTTGCATACAATACTTCTCCAGGAGTTCTTCCGCTTAAAACAATTTTAGAGAAATTCCCGTCAGTACTATCATCATCATCACATTCAACTAAAGTCAAAGCAGCGCAAGTTCCACTATACACAGCTAAACCAGTATCTGCAATCACGCCTCCAGTATTGCTATTTGTTTCGATAGTTATACTTCCTGAAGCCGGAACAGTAATTTGGTACCAAACATCACCGCCTGAAAAACTAGCACAGCCAGGAGCAGGAGGATTTGAATTTGTTGCTGATACGTTTGTTCCAATAACTGGATTCGTTGCGAACAATTCACCTGGAGTCAATACCACAGCACTAGCACAGTTATCATTAGCAGGTGGCGGAGCTGGTGTTCCAACACAAACTGTAAACGATGTTGTTGTAGTCAAAGCATAAGAATAAATTCTAAAGAAATAGGTATTTCCAACTGTCAGACCTGTTAAGTTTACTGGCGAGTTTGGAGAATCTTGGCAAATTATTGAAGTCCCTCCACAAGAATCAAATACTTGTGTAACGATATCAGCAGTACCACTTCCTGTTACATTTGCAGTTATGATGCTGTGAGCTGTTCCAGTGGCAACAAATTTATACCAAACATCATCATCTGGGTTACCAAAACAAGTACCTACACTTTGGCTTTGTGTTGCGCCAACTGTAGTTCCACTAACTGGTGATGTACAAGTTAGAGTAGCACCCGGAGTTAACAATACTGCATTAGCACAGTCATCATTTGCAGGTGGCGCAGGCGGAGTTCCAACACATAAAGTGAAAGCAGAAGTCGCAATTGGACTTGCTGAACTTGTAAAAACTCTAGCATAATAAAGCGTACCAACTGTCAAGTTTGCAAAGTTTTGAACATTTCCTTCTTGACAAGATCCTGTTACTTCAACAAGAGCTCCTGGAGTTCCAGTGTATAATGCAGTTGCCATTACAGCACCAGTTGCAGTTCCAGTAAATGTAAATCTAGCACGAACATCAGTTGCAGTAAATGTATACCACACATCGTCATTAAATCCAGTAGCATTACAAGCCGGAGCTGGCACAGCCGAAGCGGTTGCAGAAATCGTAGTTCCTGCTTGTGTCGCCGTACATGTTAAAGCTGGGTTAACCGTCAAGTTAACTGCTCCTGTAGGCTCATTATTTGCTGGAGCAGCAGCAGCAGCTGAACTACCGATACAAACGTCGAAAGTAGTTGAAGCATCAGTTGCTGTTCCATAACTAAAGATTCTTACATAGTAAGTTGTACCAGGCGTTAATCCTGTATATGTAGAACTATTAGGGTCGCTAACATTCAAGCTTACTAAACCATTGCAAGTTCCAACCATAAGCTCGTGTACCAAATCTGTCGGAGTTCCGCCAACATTTGACAAAGCGATAGTATGTGATCCTGTAGTCGCTACGAAAGAGTACCATACGTCATCATTTGGAAGACCTGCTCCATTATCTGGCACACCAGAATCTGTAGCAGACTGTAAAGTACCTGAAGTTTTTACGCCGCAAGCCAAATCAGCATTAACTGTCAAAGCAATAGCTCCGCTACAGTTATCATTTGCTGGAGGTCCAGGGAAAGTACCAACGCAAAGGTCAAAAGTTGTAGTGTTTGTCATTGCTGCGGCAGCAACACTGAAAACTCTTATATAATATGTACTTCCAGGAATTAATCCAGTTACTGTGCTTGTATTAGGATCGCTGACAATCATAGATCCTAAACCTCCACCACAATTCCCTTCCAATACTTCATGTACTATATCGGTTGGTGTTCCTGCAACATTTGAGATAGCAATTCTATGAGATGTAGCTGTTGCAATAAATTTATACCAAACATCATCATCAGGAACACCAGCTCCATTGTCACCTTCACCTGAATTTGTAGCGGATTGCAAAGTACCTGAAGTTTTTACGCCACAAGCTAAATCAGCATTTACTGTCAATGTAACTGCCGCGAAACAATCATCATTTGCAGGAGCTGGAGGGAAAGTTCCAACACAAAGGTCAAATGTTGTTGTAGCTCCAGTTGCAGCTGCAAGACTAAATACTCTTACATAATAAGTATTTCCTGGTGTTAGACCCGTTACAGTACTTGTATTTGGATCGCTAATGTTTAGGCTAAACAAACCACCACCGCAAGTTCCTTCCAATACTTCATGTACTAAATCTGTAGGAGTTCCTGCAACATTAGAAATTGTAAATTGGTGCGCTGTTGCTGTAGCAACAAACTTATACCAAACATCATCATTAGGCACACCTGCACCGTTATCACCTTCACCAGAATCTGTAGCTCCCAATAAAGTACCTGAAGTTTTAACACCACACAATAAATTAGGATTTACAGTCAAGACAACAGCATTTGTACAATCGTCATTGGCTGGTGGGTTTGGAAGTGTTTTAAAGCTTTTTGTCGTCCAAAGACTGAACTCTGAACCGCAATTATTTCTAACGTGGAAATAATAAGTAGTATTTCCATTTAAAGAAGCAGCATTATATGGCGCTGCAGCAATCGTAGTCCCTGCACCTGTAGGGCTAGTTGCCACTTGGTCAAGAACATATTCATATCCTGTAGAGCCTGTAACAGCATCCCAAGTAATAGTTGCTGCTGCATTTGTTATGCCAGAAGCCACTACGTTAACAGGAGCTTCACAGCTTGGAATAGCTTCAACCAAGAAGTTATCTACATAAAAATTATAATCAGGAGTATCATCAAGAGGCCCATCTGTTGCATAAAAAGCAAACTTAGTAGTAGGACTCACGTAAGTAGCAAGATTTGCAGTATATAAAGTTCCTAGATTTGAAGGAGAGTTAGTAGAATCCCAAGTATTCAGTATGGTCCAAGTTGTTCCATTATCTTGAGATACCAAGAAAACAACTTTATCATCTGATACAATTTCTGCTGGTCCTGAACCTGTAAAGGCTGTTACACCAACATCAAATTTCACTCTATATCCTCCAGCACTCATGTTAATTGGAGGAGAGATTAACCATCCTTTTCTGTTAAGGCTATATAAGTTAACTCTAGCAGCGCCAGTAGTTCCATTATTTAAGAATCCGTCTGCTACCCAGATACCCGCTGCAGTACCAATCGGTCCTGTTGTAGGATCCCCATCGCCAGCTGTAGTCCAGCATGTCGGAACGAATGTCGTAAAATCTTGAAGGTACGAAGGAACATTTGTACCACATGCTGTCGTAAATGTAGTTGCAACCCATGTACTCTTGTCGCCAGTTCCGCAGTTTGATCTTACCCAAACATAATGTTGCGTAGCTGAAGGCAATCCTGTAAAGCTTTTAGTAGTAACACCTGCAAGTACAGAACCTGTTGGTGTTGCCGAAGGTAACGGCGTAGTAGCAGAAGTACTCAAATAGTACTCATAACCTTCTGCAGGAGCTACCGTAGGAGCAGTCCAGTTTATAGTGGCTCCGCTTGTTGTAACAGCAGTTGAGCTCAAGGCTGTCGGCACATTACATGAAACATTGTAATCAAAACCAATAAGCGGTCTTCTATAATCAGAAGATCCTAAACTTGCTGGCAATGTACCCGAAGTATTGTTAGAATATTTCGTGGTATTTGAATTACCCGTATTAATACATGGGCTTTGGAATTCATAACTCCATGTAATTGTCGTACTTGCCGTTGAATTTGTATATTCCATCAAAACGGCTAGGTTTTGCGCCCCTGTGTATGTAAAGTTATTGGTAAAAACAAAACTTTTCCAGCCAGCAGACGAACCACTAGCTGTAGCAGGGTTAGAATCATAAACCAAAGTAGCTCCGGTGATAGCTGTCGCCCAATCTAATGCTCCAGTTCCCCAGTCTGTGCTGGAAGTTTCTTTCAAATAGATTTTGAAATTCGGAGTCCCAGCCATAGTTCCAGTACCAGTAACTCTCTCAAAATAGGCAGAGTTAAGAACCTGACCCGCAATTCCAGTCAATTGAGAAGCTGGATAGATTACGGCAGTACGGTTCGTGGAATTCACCGCAGACGTACTGTTCATGGGCCCATAAGTATTGGACCCGAGATCTAGACATGATGCTACCGACCAGACCTGTCCATAGGACAGAAAGCCGACAAATAGCATCAGCAATAACGTAATTTTTTTCATAAAAAAGTATAAATTGATTAACAGACCGCTAAAATACTAATTTTAATAAACTAAAAAGTTAAAATTGGAAAGTTAGACATAAAAAGCAGGAATTTAAACATAACGTTAAGCCTATATTATGCAAAAAGCCCGCATCTACGCGGGCTTAACATTTTCTTCCTTACTTATTAGAAAGTTATAAACAGCTATAAAACTATGATTTTATGCTATCAATACCTACCATTTCGTTTGCATCTGCTGCATAATCAACTCCTTGTACTTCGAAGCCGAAAAGGTGATAGAAATCTTTTCTATATCCTTCCAAATCTCCAATCTCAGCAAGGTTTTCTGTTGTAGCTTTTGTCCATAGTGCAGCTACTTTTTCTTGGATATCATCACGCATTTCCCAATCGTCAATTCGGATTCTTCCTTTTTCATCAGTCGGGATTTCTCCTCCTGAGTACAATCTTTCTTGGTATAATCTTTGAATTTGCTCGATAGTTCCTTCATGTACGCCTTCTTCTTTCATTACTTTGTAAAGCAACGAAATGTATAACGGAATAACAGGAATAGCGGAGCTTGCTTGCGTAACCAAAGCTTTGTTTACAGAAACATAGGCTTTTCCTCCAATATCTTTCAGGCTGTCTGTAATCGAGAATGCTGTCGCTTCTAGATGGTCTTTTGCGCGCCCGATGGTTCCTTTTCTGTATACGGCTTCTGTCAACGATGGCCCGATATAAGAATAGGCAACTGTCATCGCTCCTGGAGCCAAAACATTTGCTTTTTTCAAGGCATCAATCCACATAGACCAATCTTCGCCACCCATTACGGCAACTGTATTTTCAATATCGTCTTCTTTGCTTGGCTCTATTGAAATTTCTGAAACTTTTCCTGTATGGAAATCTACTGTCTTATTTGAAAAGGTATTCCCTATTGGCTTTAAAACCGAACGGTGCGTGATTCCTGTAACCGGATTAGTTCTTACCGGTGAAGCTAGACTGTAGATTACCAAGTCTACTTGGCCTAAATCTGCTTTTATCAAATCTATAGTTTGGTCTTTCACTTCATTCGAAAAAGCGTCTCCATTTATGCTTTTTGCATAAAGACCCGCTTTGTGCGCTTCTGCTTCAAAAGCAGCCGAATTGTACCAGCCTGGAGAAGCTGTTTTTCCTTCTAATGGCGGTTTTTCAAAGAAAATTCCAATAGTAGCAGCATCAGAACCAAAGGCGCTCGTAATCCTAGAAGCCAAACCAAATCCTGTAGAAGCACCAATCACTAGGACTTTTTTGGCGCCTTCAATTTTTCCTTTTGACTTTACGTATTCAATCTGATTTTTAACATTTTGCTCGGCACCTTTTGGATGTGCAGTCAAGCAAATAAATCCTCTCATTCTTGGTTCTATGATCATAAAATGGTATTTATATATTCGATTAAAAATTATAAAACTAGCGTTCCGCAATGGCAAATATACCTTTGTTTTTTTAGTTCAGCAAGGCCTTGGCGTGATTTATGGCGGAGTCGGAAATGTCTTTTCCCGAAAGCATTTGCGCAATCTCGACAATCCTTTCTTCGCTTGAAAGCAGTTTAAGTTCGGATTGCGTCTGCTCCCCTACTGTCGACTTGAATACTTTGAAATGCGAGTTGCCTTTGGCGGCAATCTGTGGCAAATGCGTAATCGCAAAGACTTGCATCGTCTTGCTCATTTCTTTCATGATTTCTCCCATCTTATGGGCTATTTCTCCTGAAACGCCGGTATCAATTTCATCAAAAATAATGGTCGGCAGTTTCTGATACTGTGCCAAAATTGATTTTACGGCCAGCATAATTCTAGACAGTTCTCCGCCTGAAGCTGTTTTTTTCAACAAGCCAAAGTCAGAACCTTTATTTGCGGCAAACAAAAATTGTAGATTGTCTTTTCCGTTGGCATGATAACTTTCTGATAAAGTAGCTTCAATCTGGAAACGAACGTTGGGCATTCCTAAAAGCTCTAAAATAGCAATCAGTTTTTCGGTAAGCACCGGAATTGCTTTTTGTCTTTTTTCGTTTATAGTTTTAGCGATAGCATCCAATTGAGCTTCGCTTTCCGTAATTTCTTTTTCTGTTGTTTCGATTTCTGCTTGCAGGCTATCTACAGAAATAACTTTTTCATCAAGGCTGTTCTGGATTTCCAGCAATTCGTCAATTGTCTTGACTTGGTGTTTTTGCTGCAGGTTGTAAATGGTCTGCAGTTTTTGATTGACCAAATCTAATTGTTCTGGATCATTCATCAAAGATTCAGCAATTTGGTTCAATTCGGAAACAATATCGTCAAATTCGATGGAAACACTAGTTACTCTTTCAGACAACGAGTTATAATCTGGTGAAAAGGCGGCAATTTTTTGAAGGGCTGCTTTTATTTCTTTCAGGTTATGAAGTACGCCGAACTGTTCTTCTTCTGCGATTGAAAGCGAACGATCTAGATTTTCCTTGATCAATTCGACATTGTTCAACTGTTCAAAAGTACTTTCTAGCTCTTCTTGTTCGCCTGACTTTAATTTAGCAGCAAGCAATTCTTCTAAAAGAAAAGAATTATAATCTTGTTCTTTTGAAGCATCTTGCAGCTTAGATTTCAGCGCAGACAGATTACTTTTTAGATTTTTGTATTTTTTTAATAGCGCTTTATATTCAGCTATTTCTTTTGCATTTCCGGCAATGGAATCAATAATATCGAACTGGAAGTTCTCTTCGGAAAGTTCTTGTGTCTGATGTTGCGAATGGATATCGATCAGAAATTCGCCCAACTCTTGAAGTTCTTGAAGGTTTACAGGACTGTCATTGACAAAGGCTCTTGATTTTCCGGACGGAAGTATTTCTCTCCTGATAATGGTTTGCTTTTCAAAATCCAGATCATTGGCTTCAAAAAAGGGTTCGAGATTGTAGCGTGCTATTTCAAATTGCGCTTCGATGACGCATTTTTCTTCTTTATTTTTTAGGGAGCTCAAGTCCGCTCTTTTTCCCAAAACTAAGCCTAAAGCACCTAATAAGATCGATTTTCCGGCTCCTGTCTCTCCTGTAATGATAGAGAAATTCTCAGAAAAGTCAATATCAAGCTTTTCGATAAGGGCAAAATTCTTTATGGATAGTGATGTCAGCAATGCCTTTAAATTTAGAGATGATGTTAAAAATTTGCACCGTTGCCCTAGCCCAGATAGAAGTGGAAATCCTTTTTAGCAAAAGGTACCTTTGCTAAAAAGATTGGAACGGATAGCTGGTTAAAGCTTCAAAAAATTAAAATCGGATTCCGCCCCACTTGCTTGAATTTAGAGGAGAAATCCTGTTGAGGTTTTCAACTAAATCTGCTATCCCTATGGAAGGCCCACCTGTATAAATCGAAACAATTTCATCTGATTTTGCATCAAAAAATACGCGGGTCAGTAATGCATTTGGTCGAAGCTCATAAATTTGAGCTAGTGTTTTTATAGAATTTTTGATATTTTCTTTTCCTTTTTTTAGGTCGTCACTCATCACGTCAATTCCGGTTGAATGGTATTGGTAAAGCGCTTCTCTGTAAGGAGCAAATGTATTGGACATCAGGTCGTTGATCAAAAAGTATCTTGAGATATTACCGTCTGATTGGTTCCATCCTTTTGAGCCACCTTGTTGTGCCAAGATTGCTACATTTTGTGCCAGTTCGAAATACGGAGTACCGCCTTTTGGCGAAAAAGAATCCGCATCCAGCCCCATGATGATATAGCTGTAAAAAGCAATAACCGACACTAAGTTAGAATCATAGCTGTTTGGATTGAAAATAAGATTTTCAAACTCTACATATCTGAAATTAAAGTCTTTGTCGTTAAAGTTGAAAATCGGAGAAGAATACGTAGAATTAAATGCAGGACGCGATGACTGCACCTGAATAGATGCCGAAAATTGGTCTGAACTATAGGCCGAAACGTTGATAAACATAGTCGATTCGATACGTTCGTTTTCTCCAAAAGTTTGGTTTGTCCATCTTGTCTTGTTTACAAATTCGGTCAAGGAACGCTCCAGAGTTTTAAAAATCTGCGTATTGGCATTCGTAATCCTGTCGAAATTTATTTTTACGGTACAGTTCAATTCTTGAGCCTGAACAGATCCGGCAACGAGCAACAAAAGAAATAATATCTTACGCATAAAAATGTTGTATTACTTTATTTAAAATATCTTCAGCCACGGCTTCTTTTGATTTAAGAGGCATCGGCTCGATGTTGAAATTCTTGTCTATAAAGGTAACTTTATTTGTCGATTTTCCAAAACCAGCTCCTTCATCCTGCAATGAATTGAGAACAATCAAATCTAGGTTTTTTTTCTGGATTTTCTGCTTCGCATTTTCAATTTCATTTTCTGTTTCTAAAGCAAATCCTACCAGAAATTGTTTTTTCTTCAGCTTTCCTAAAGAAGCGAGAATATCTTGTGTTTTTTCTAGCTCGATTGTAAAAGCATCTTCTGTCTTTTTTATTTTTTGTGATGCAGGAAATTTAGGCCTATAATCCGCAACTGCCGCTGCCGCTATGGCGGCATCAACAGCATCAAAATAATCATGCGAAACATCATACATCTGCTGTGCCGAAGTCACGCTGATCTGCTGAATCTTGGAACTTTTAGGCTTCAAGTGCGTCGGTCCTGAAATCAAAATGACTTCTGCTCCTAAGCTGGCTGCTTGTTCTGCAATATCAAATCCCATCTTTCCAGAGGAATGATTGCCAATAAAACGCACGGGGTCTATGGCTTCGTATGTAGGTCCGGCAGTAATTAGTATTTTTTTTCCTTTTAAAGGCAATTTGCTTTCGAGATCAGCTTTAAGAAAGGCAATAATATTTTCAGGTTCAGCCATTCTTCCTTCGCCTGAAAGTCCGCTGGCCAATTCGCCTGACTCGGCAGGAATAATTGTATTCCCAAATTGTTCTAATAATCTGAAACTCGCTAAAGTTGAAGGATGCTTATACATATCCAAGTCCATTGCAGGCGCAAAATAAACCGGGCATTTAGCAGAAAGGTAAGTCGCAATCAAAAGGTTATCACAGACACCATTAGCCATCTTAGATAACGTATTTGCCGTAGCGGGAGCAATAAGCATCAAATCGGCCCAAAGACCTAATTCGACATGATTGTTCCAGACAGCATTTTCGTCCTCTTCGTTGTAAAAAGTAGAATGTACCGGATTTTTAGAAAGCGTGGAAAGCGTGAGCGGTGTCACAAAATCCTTAGAAGCAGGCGTCATGACCACTTGGACATCGGCGCCTGCTTTTATGAATAATCTTACTAGCGAAGCTGTTTTATATGCGGCAATCCCACCGGAAACTCCCAGCACTATTTTTTTACCACTTAAAACAGACATCGTAATTATTTAGTAGTATCTCTGTAATAGATTTTATCTTCTAGCCATTCCTGTACCGCTAAAGCGTGAGGTTTTGGCAATTTTTCGTAGAATTTTGAAACTTCAATTTGCTCTTTGTTTTCAAAAATTTCTTCTAAGCTGTCATTATAGGTAGCAAACTCTTCTAATTTCTCTGTCAATTCTTTTTTGATCTCAGAGTTAATTTGATTTGCTCTTTTAGCCATAATCGTAATCGCTTCATACACATTACCTGTCGGTTCCTCAATCACACTCTTATTGTAAGTAATTGTGTTTACTGGAGCATTAGTCTTTTTTAAATCCATGACTTTTATTTAATTAGAAAATTGTTGTAATTCTTTTTCGATTCTTGCAAGCTTTTCATCGACTTCTTTTTTGTATTGTGTCGACTCATTAAATTTTATCAGATTGGCATACGAAGCTTTCGCTAAGTTCAATCGTTCTTGCTTTTTGCTTTCTACACTGTTGATGGCCAAAATATAAGCCGAATCAAATCGGTAATATAGAGCATCTTCTTTGAAAGGCGTTCCTGGATAGTCTGCAATAAAATTGTCTAACGCTTTTATAGCTGCAGAATAATCACGTGTATAACCGCCAATCGTATGGTATTGTTTTGCATTTTCAAAAGCTTTTTTCTCTAACTTCTCTCTTAATGTCTTTACGATCTCGTTTGCTCTTGGCAGGTATTCAGAATTTGGATACAGGTTGATAAACGCTTGTAACTTATCAATTGCTTTATCCGTATCCGTTTGATCTAAAGTATATCTCGGAGATAGTTTTGAATAGCTTTCAGCACTCAAGAAAGCAGCTTCTTCGGCCTTTTCGCTTTTTGGGTAGCTTGATGTAAAGCTTTCAAACTGATAGCCGGCAAGATAATGCTGTTTTGTCTTATAATACGACTGCGCAAACATATAGAACATTTTTTCTGCCGCAGGTTTTCCTCTGTAAGAAGGCGCAATCTGCTCAAAAAGTCGAATTGCTTTTGTATATTTTCCAGCGTCATACATTTTTGAAGCGATGTCATATTTTACAGCGATATCCTCTGATTTTAAGGCTTTTTGATAAGGACTGCAAGAACCAAGGGCTATTGCGATTAAAAGTATGTAAAATATTCTGTTCATTTTCAAGATTGTATTTACTGATTTCAAGCTTTTTGAGGCTGTATAAAAATCAACCGCAAATTTAGTTATTAATTATAGATTAAAAAAACATTTTTTTAAGGCTCCAAAAAGACTTAAAAATAAAAAAGATGCCAAATAAAATGACACCTTTCTAACGATTAAATTCTGTATTTATTTTCCAGTCGCAATCGGACTCGTAAAGTTTTTCATTTCGTTATCAAAAAGATACAAACCTCCTTTGTCGTCACCGATCAAATTGATTTTATCTAGGATATATCTAGCGTTTGCTTCTTCCTCTATCTGCTCGGCAACATACCATTGCAAGAAATTGTGAGTCGCATAGTCTCTTTCGTCTAAAGCAATACCAACCAAGTCATTGATGCTTTCCGAAACTTTAATTTCATGCTGCAATAATTGCTTGAAAAGCACTTTATAGCTTGACAAATCAAGTACAGGCTCAACAGTAGCAGATATTTTAGCCTGGCCGCCTCTTTGGTTGATGTATTTTACCAATTTCAGCATGTGCATTCTTTCTTCTTCCGACTGCGCAAACATAAAAGTTGATATTCCTTCAAAACCTTGAACTTCAGCCCAAGAAGCCATCGCAAGATAAATCTGAGAAGAATCTCCTTCTACTTTTATTTGTTTGTTTAGCGCGTCTTGTATGGTTTGTGACAACATAATCTTTATTTTTTGAAACTAATTTACTGTTTTTTTAACAAACTGGTCAATTCTGCCTGCTAAATCTTCGTTAACATTAACTAATGGCAAACGTACTGTATTTTCTGACAATCCCAAAGATTTAAAGATTTCTTTAACACCAGCTGGGTTTCCTTGCTCAAAAATCATGTCGATAGAATCGGCAAGTTGGTAATGCAACTGGTAAGCCTCGTCTACTTTTCTTTCCAATCCCAAACGCACCATTTCTGAAAATTGCTTTGGAAAACCTTCTGCAATTACTGAAATCACTCCTGCTCCACCGGCCAAAACCATCGGTAGTGTTACCATATCATCGCCAGAAATTACCAAGAAATCTTTTGGCTTGTCCTGAATCAATTTCATAGCCTGAACGATATCTCCCGCAGCTTCTTTAATTCCCACGACATTTTTGAAATCATTCGCCAAGCGAAGTACCGTCGACGGCAAGACATTGCTAGCTGTTCTTCCCGGAACATTGTACAAGATTACCGGAAGCGGCGAAGCTTCTGCAATCGCTTTAAAATGCTGATAAATACCTTCTTGCGTAGGCTTGTTATAGTAAGGCGAAACAGAAAGAACTGCTGAAAATCCTGTAAAATCTCTTGTTTTTAATTCTTCTACAACTTCTGCAGTATTATTGCCGCCAACACCCAAAACCAATGGCAATCTTCCGTTGTTGGTTTCGATTACGGTTTTTATGACCAATTCTTTTTCTTCTTTCTTTAATGTAGCCGGCTCGCCTGTCGTTCCTAAAACAACAAGGTAGTTGATTCCGTTATCGATCTGATAATTTACGATTCTTTTTAAGGCCTCGACATCAACAGAAAAATCTTTTTTGAATGGTGTGACAAGCGCAACGCCTGTTCCAATAAGTGACTGCATAATTATATTTTATTTAGTATTTTTAGATATTTGAATAATTCAGAAACAAAAACCTTATAATTTTCGGCATTGGTATTGATCATAAAATGATTCAATCTTTTGTCGATGGTTGAAAATCCCACTTTAAAATTCGCTTTCGACTTGAAAGTCGTAATCATCAAGGGCGCTTTCTCAGTATCGTAATAGCTGATGAGCATATCAAATTCCTTCTCGGCAAAGTCCCTTACATTCTTATTTTCCAGCGTTCCTTTCCAGCTCAAATCCTTGTGGCTGAAACTCGGATAATTAATAACTTCTTTTTTCTTGAAACGGTCTTTATAAAGCAAAATTTGTATGTCTTCTCTCTTGATTCCGTTAGCCAAAAGCTCTTCTATCAAATTGACTTTGTCTTCAAAATAGGTCTTATCAATGAGCAGTCCGACTGTTTTTATCGTTTCGGTCGAAGGGTTTCCCTTTACATGCAGGGAACTATTTTTTAATGTTCTTTTTGCAGAAAAATTCTTGAAAAATTTTAAAAACATAGTACTTTTACTTGTGATTACAAATTTAATTAAATAAGCCGTATTTCAGATGCTAAAACTAAAAAACTATAACGCCGCTGCAAGACAATTTGTTTTAATTCTAACATTATTTCTTGCACTTTCTTGCTCGAATCAAAAAGCGTATGTTTCTAAAATCGAAGGAAAGCAAATCGGCGTCACCAATACGAATCCGGAAACTCCTGCTATCGAGGAATTTATAAAGCCTTATCGCGAAAATATCGACAAAGACATGAATCAGGTTTTGGCGTATGCACCAGAAACTTTAGACAAGAGCAAAGGTGAATGGCAGACCAGTATTGGAAGCCTTCAGGCCGATATAACGCTTGCCGCAGCCAATAAAATTTTTCAAAAACGCGAAAACAAATCTGTCGACATCTGCTTGTTGAACCATGGCGGCATCCGAAGCATGATTTCAAAAGGAAATGTAACGACACGTACCGCCTTTGAATTAATGCCTTTTGAAAACGAATTGGTAGTGGTTGCCCTAAAAGGCGAGCAGATTGTAGAAATGGTCAATTATCTGATTGCTGAGAAAAAACCGCATCCGCTTTCGGGAATGGAAATTATCTTGAACAAAGATGCTTCTGCTTACAAAAGCATTACGGTACAAGGAAAACCTTTAGATCTGAACAAAACCTATTACGTAGCTACGAATGATTATCTGTACAACGGCGGCGACAGCATGAATTTCTTTAAAAAAGGAACCGTAACTTCTTTAGATTACAAACTTCGAAACGTCTGGGTCGATTATTTCAAAGAAACCGACACCATTCCTGTTTTGACGAACAAGAGAATTATTGTTGAGTAGTTCCCAATTCTAAAGAAGCCAAAAAGACACAAAAATGAAAAGAAGAGATTTTATACAAAAAACAGTAGCCGGTTCCGCATTATTGACCGTTGGCGGATTGTCATTGAGCAGTTTTGCGCCGATTGATAAAAAACACATTACCATTCTGCACACGAATGACGTGCACAGCCATATCGATCCGTTTCCGGCAACAGACGCCAAAAACCCGAACATGGGCGGTGTTTCGAGAAGAGCCAGCTTGATTGAAAGCATCCGTAAAGAAAATCCAAACGTTTTGCTTTTAGATGCTGGCGATATTTTCCAGGGAACGCCTTACTTTAACTATTATGGAGGCGAATTGGAATTCAAGCTCATGAGCATGCTGAAGTATGACTTGGCCACTATGGGAAACCATGATTTCGACAATGGAATCGACGGTTTTTATTCGCAATTGCACAATGCCAAATTTGACTTCGTCAGCGCTAATTATGATTTTAAAAATACGGTATTGGACGGAATCGTCAAGCCCTATAAGATTTTTGTGAAAGACGGCATCAAGATTGGCGTTTTTGGATTGGGCGTTGAATTGGACGGTTTAGTGGATAAGAAAAACTACAAAGAAACTGTTTATAACGACCCAATTTCCGTATCGCAAGAAATGACGCGAATCTTAAAAACGCAGGAAAAATGCGACCTGATTATTTGCCTTTCTCACATCGGATACGCTTACAAAAACGACCCGAACAAAGTTTCTGATTTAAAATTAGCCGCCGCTACAAGAGATATCGATTTGATTATCGGCGGGCATACGCATACTTTCCTTGACAAGCCGACCATCGTAAAAAACCTTGACGGAATTGATACTTTAGTAAACCAAGTAGGCTGCTACGGAATCAACCTTGGACGTATTGATTTTTATTTTGATACGGACAAAAACAAATCGCATTCCGGAAGGACTATAGTAGTCTAACTGCAAACAATATCCAAAATAAAAAAGGCTCGTGATATACGTGCCTTTTTTATTAGTTACTTTCAATATTACTGCAACATTGCGATAAAATCATCTTCCGAAATTATCGGTACGTTTAGTTTATTTGCTTTTTCCAGTTTTGCTGGTCCCATATTATCGCCTGCGACTACATAATCGGTCTTGGCAGAAATAGAACTCCCTACTTTTCCGCCGTTATCTTCTATGGATTTCTTTAGGTCATCGCGAGAGAATTTCTCAAATACTCCCGAAACCACGAAGGTCTTGCCTGCTAGTTTATCAGTCGCATCTGGATTAAAGACTGTTTTTGCTTCCAATTGTACGCCGTAATCTTTTAATCTCTGGATGATTATCTGGTTCTCTGGATTTTCAAAGAATTCCACAACGCTTTGCGCAATTCGTTCTCCGATTTCATCTACCAGTATCAAGTCCATTAAGCTGGCGTTGCCTAAATTGTCGATTGTCTGGTAATGCTTGGCAAGTTTTTTTGCTACGGTCTCTCCTACATAACGGATTCCCAGTGCAAATAAGACTCTTTCAAACGGAACTTCTTTGGATTTCTCGATTCCATTGACCAAGTTTTCTGCCGATTTCTGCGCCATTCTTTCTAACGGAATTACTTGATCTACCGTAAGGTCATACAAATCGGCATAATTCTGCACAAGGTGATTGTTAAACAGCAAAGCAACTGTCTCTCCTCCCAATCCTTCAATATCCATTGCCTTTCGGGAAATATAGTGCTGGATTCGTCCGATAATCTGCGGCGGACAGCCATAAAAGTTCGGACAATAATGCTGGGCTTCGCCTTCCTTTCGGATTAGCTCGGTCTGACATTCTGGACAATTGGTAATGTAAACTGTCGGCAGCAGCTCTAAAGAACGCTTGGTAAAGTCTACGCCGATAATCTTTGGGATAATCTCGCCTCCTTTTTCTACAAAAACTTCATCGCCAACGCGAATATCGAGTTTTTCAATCTGGTCAGCATTATGCAAAGAAGCCCGTTTTACAATCGTACCCGCCAATTGTACCGGTTCTAGATTCGCTACCGGCGTAATCGCTCCTGTGCGTCCTACCTGATACGAAATAGAATTTAATTTGGTTGAAACTTGTTCTGCTTTGAATTTATAAGCAATCGCCCAACGCGGCGCTTTTGAAGTATAGCCCAATTCATCTTGATAGTGGAGATTGTTTACCTTCACTACCACGCCGTCTGTTTCATACGGCAGTTCATGACGATGGATATTCCAGTGATCGATAAATTCGAAAATCTCATCCACATTTTTTACCAATTTGGCTTCTTTGGGTACTTTAAACCCGAAGCTTCTTGCTTTTTCAAGGCTTTCAAAATGTGTCGCAAATTTGACATCATTGCCAATAAAAGTATACAATAAGCAATCCAATGGACGTTTGGCTACTTCTGTACTGTCTTGCAGCTTCAAGCTGCCTGACGCCGTATTTCTAGGATTGGAATAAGGAGTTTCGCCTATTTCAATCAACTCCTGGTTCATCTTGGCAAAACCTTCCAATGGCAGGATAATCTCTCCGCGTATTTCAAAACTGTCTGGAAAATCTCCTTTCAGCTGCAACGGAACGGATTTGATGGTCTTGATGTTGTTCGTTACTTCATCGCCTTGAAAACCGTCGCCTCGCGTTACCGCACGTTTTAGCTTTCCGTGTTCGTAAGTCATGGAAATAGAAGCGCCGTCGTATTTTAGCTCGCAGGTATATTCTAAAGGCACATCCCCTAAAATCTTCTGGATTCTTTTTTCCCAATCCAATACATCTTCTTTGGAATAGGAATTGTCTAAGGAATACATCCTGTTTTTATGGGTAATTGTTGCGAAGTTCTTGGTAATCATCCCGCCCACTCGCTGCGTCGGGGAATTTTCATCAAAAAACTCAGGATGCTTGCCTTCAAGATCTTGCAACTCTTTTAGCTTTTGGTCGAAATCATAATCGGATATCGTGGGCGTATCCAAAACATAGTAATTATGATTGTGCAGGTTGAGCTCTTCGCGTAATGATTGGATGGTATTCTGAATGTCCATAAAAAAGAAATTGGCTAGTTTAGTTTTCTGAAAACAGAGCACTAAAATAACCAATTTCTACTAAATATTTGTATTTATGAAGCCTGAATTATGCCATTAATTTGCAGGTATAATTGGCCGTCGCTCAAGATAGCGCCTTGCTGGATCAGGTTGAAGATCGAACTGTTTCTTTCTTCTTCATAGTCCTTTTGGCCTAGCTTGATTTCTACGGTTTCGGTAAACATATTGTCGCTCAGCCACTGCAAACCTTCTCTAGTCATAAAATCGACTTCTTGTACCAATGATTTCAAAACGATAGACTTCACCACTTTTTCTTGGCAGTGAAAAAGAAAGATATAATTTTTAGAAAAGTGCTCTAAGTAGTGTGCTCCTGTCAGTACGCCTTCCCAGATCAGGTCTGAAAACACATCTAGTTCTTGTTCGGCTACCTCAGGCTTTTCTGCCTTGATCGTATCCCATTCTTTTTTATCGATTGATTGCGTAGCCAAGAAATTGGCAAATTCTTGATGAAGCGCTTCGAATTGCTCTTTTGTTAGTCTTCTGTATTTCATTATGTATGCTTTAAAGCTGTAAGCAATAGGCTTTAGGCTCTAAGCATTCACTGCGTAATGCTTATAGCTTTCTGCTTAAAGCTATTTTAATTTAAAAAAAAATCCCGACTTGCATCGGGACTTTTGTATTTCAGTACTTGAAAATATTATTTTTCAGCTACGATTTCGTAAGGCAACTCAACGATAACATCTCTGTGTAATCTAACACTAGCAGTATATTTACCAGTACGTTTAACGATTCCAGAAGTGATGTATTTTCTGTCGATTGATTGACCTTGTTTCTCTAAAGCTTCAGCGATATCGATGTTAGTGATAGAACCGAAAAGTTTCTCACCACCTGCTTTAGCAGCAATTTTGATTTCAAGAGCTTTTAGTGCTTCAGCCAATTTCTTAGCATCGTCAACAATTTTAGCTTCTTTATGAGCTTTTTGCTTTAGGTTTTCAGCTAATACTTTTTTAGCAGAAGGAGTTGCCATTTGAGCAAAACCTTGTGGGATCAAAAAGTTACGACCGTATCCGTTTTTCACAGTTACTACATCGTCTTTAAAGCCTAAATTTTGTACGTCTTTTTTTAATATAAGTTCCATGTTGTTGTCCTTATTAAGAGAAGTTAGGTTCCGTTTGACGAGAAACCAACAACTTTGTTTTTATTATTTTAGTAAATCGGCCACGTATGGCATTAAAGCTAAATGTCTTGCTCTTTTCACAGCTACAGACACTTTTCTTTGGTATTTCAATGAAGTTCCAGTTAAACGACGTGGAAGAATCTTCCCTTGTTCGTTAACGAATTTCAATAAGAAATCTGCATCTTTATAATCGATATATTTGATTCCAGATTTTTTGAAACGACAATACTTTTTAGTTTTGTTAGTTTCTATGTTCAAAGGCGTTAGATATCTGATATCTCCGTCTTTTTTTCCTTTTGCTGATTGTTCGATCGTTGACATAATAATTACGCTTTAGCTGCTTTTAATTTTGCTCTTCTTCTTTCTGCCCAAGAAATTGCATGTTTATCAAGACTTACAGTCAAGAAACGCATAACTCTTTCGTCACGTCTGAATTCAGTTTCGAAAGCGATTAATACTTCAGGAGCTACTTTGAACTCAAATAAATGGTAAAAACCACTTTTTTTGTGTTGGATTTCGTACGCCATTTTTTTTAGGCCCCAATCCTCTTTTGATACCATCTCTGCTCCTCTGGAAGTAAGAAAATCTTCGAATTTGCTTACTGTTTCCTTTACCTGTACTTCAGATAAAACGGGATTCAAGATGAAAACAGTCTCATAATGATTCATAATAATATATTTTATTTGTTATAAAATTGGGTGCAAAAGTAACCATTTATTTTTAATCTGCAAGCGAAAAATGACTATATTCGACGAAGTACAAAAAAACGGGCAAAAGATTGTTTTTTTATAAAAAAATTATCCTACATTTATCGTACCCAATCTATAAATTCCGATTATTATGAAATTGAATTGTGTCGTAGTGGATGACAGTGCCATTCAGAGAATGACGGTAACCAAGCTGGTTGCCAATCATCCGAACCTGAATTTGGTGGGCGATTTTTCAAATGCCATAGAAACAAAGAATTGTCTTACCAATAAAGAGGTAGACCTTATTTTTCTCGATATCGAAATGCCCGTCATTAACGGTTTTGATTTGCTTGACGGTTTAAAAGTAAAACCGCAGATTATCTTTATTACTTCTAAAGCAGAATATGCCGTGAAGGCGTTCGATTATGATGCTACTGATTATCTCCAAAAGCCTATTTCGCCACAGCGCTTTAATGCTGCCGTAAAAAGAGCCATGGACTTATATTTGTTGCGTAAAGAAAATATCGACGAAGACAGCGAGCATATCTTTATCAAGAGCAATCTTAAGAAACTGAAGATCTTTACGTCAAAAATCAAATGGATCGAGGCGTATGGCGACTATGTAAAGGTGGTTACCGAAGACGAGAACCATCTGGTATTGTCGACCATGAAGTCTTTTGAGAACGATTTGTCTAAAGAGCGTTTTATACGCGTGCACAAGTCCTTTATTATCAATATTGATAAGGTAGACAAATTCAACAGCAAGTTTGCAGAGATCGGCGTGACTAAAATCCCATTGAGCAGAAACAAAAAAGAAGACTTGGTGAAAGCCTTAGCTTCGGCCTAATAAAAATCGACATTAACGGCCGTCTTTATCGGCCTGTATTGCGGTACCGCTTCAAAACTATTCAGCATTTTCTGGATAGTTTTTTTTATGCCTCCCAACGGCTGGTTTTGCGGAATCTTGATCATGATCGTGCGGATGTATTCGTTTCGTATGCGACTTATGGCGGGTTCTTCCGGACCCAAAACAGGCATGTCCAGATTTTGGCTCATGACTTGGTACAGCCACATGGCTCCTTCTTTCAGCTTGTCGAAATCACGGTGCTTGAGCGTAATCTTGATCAGCCTATAATAAGGAGGGTATTTAAAGATGTGCCGGTCGTACAATTGCTCCTTATACATGCCGATATAATCGTTGTTGGTAACCTGCTGGATGGTATTGTGGTTCGGATTGTAGGTCTGGATGACGACCTTGCCTCTTTTTTCGGAGCGTCCTGCCCTGCCCGATACCTGTGTCATCATCTGGTAGCTTCTTTCGAAGGCACGAAAATCGGGATGGTAGAGCATATTGTCCGCATTCATGATTCCGACTAAGGACACATTGTCGAAGTCCAATCCTTTTGCTAACATCTGGGTTCCGACCAAGATATCTATTTCGCGGTTCTTGAAGCTATCGATGATCTTTTCGTAGCCGTATTTGCCGCGGGTGGTGTCTTGGTCCATGCGTCCGGTTTTCTTTTCCGGAAACAACGAAGCGAGTTCCATCTCAATCTGTTCGGTTCCGAAACCTTTGGTTGTCAGGTCTACGCTGGAGCAGTTGTGGCAGTTGGTCGGCTTGGCCATAGAGTAGCCGCAATAATGGCAACGGAGCTGGTTTTTGTTTTTATGATACGTCAGGCTGACGTCGCATTGGGGACATTCGGGCACGTGGCCGCAGGTGATGCATTCCAATACAGGCGAATAGCCGCGTCGGTTTTGGAATAGGATAATCTGCTCTCCCAAAGCCAAGGCTTCTGCCATGTTTTCTAAAAGGGTATCGCTAAAATGGCCTTTCATCCTTTTGCGGAAGTATTTGTCTTTGAGGTCTACCAGCTCGATTTCGGGCATCATGACGTTGCCAAAGCGTTCGGTAATTTCTACAAGGCCGTATTTGTTGCTTGCCGCATTAAAATAGGTTTCCAGGCTTGGCGTGGCAGAACCTAAAAGCACTTTTGATTGGTGGGAATTCGCTAAAACAATAGCCGCATCGCGGGCATGGTATCTTGGAGCGGGATCGTATTGCTTGAACGTCTGCTCGTGTTCTTCGTCTATAACAATAAGTCCTAACTCTTGGAACGGCAGAAAGAGTGCCGACCTCGCTCCTATCACGATCTTGGCTTTTGGCGAATTTTCTAGCACTTGCCTCCAGACTTCTACGCGTTCATTGTTGGTGTATTTGGAATGGAAGACGGCTACTTGGTTTCCGAAATAAGACGTAAGCCTGCCGACCAATTGGGTCGTAAGGGCAATTTCGGGCAGGAGATAAAGTACTTGCTTTCCGGCTGCCAGATAGTCTTCGATAAGCTGTATGTAAATTTCGGTCTTGCCGCTGGAGGTCACGCCATGCAGCAGGCATACGTCTTTTTCGGTAAAGGCGGCGGCGATTCCGTCAAAGGCTTGCTGCTGGGCAGTACTTAGCTGCAGGTTCTTTTCTTTTTGGTTTTTATCGAAAGAAACGCGGTCTTCTTGCAGGTGGTATTCTTCAAAAATGTTTTTGTCTACCAATGCTTTTACGACAGTGGACGAGACTTTTGAATTTTCGACCAATTGCTTTACGGAAATGGGCTTCTTCTGCGAAGCATTGAGCTGAAAATAACTGAGCAGGATGTCTTTTTGCTTCTTGGCGTTTTTCAGATTGTCTAAAAGCGCTACCAGATTCTCTTCGGCGGCATAGTCTTGGTGCAGGCGGATGTAGCGCGTGAGCTTTGGCCTGTAGAGTTCTATGACTTCTTCTTGGAGTACCAAGATATTGCGGTCGATCAGTTTTTGGATAATGGGAAAAACGTTCTTCTTGCCTACGATAGCGATGATGTCTTGTACTTTGAGCGAGCTTTGGTGCTGCAAGGCATCGTAAATCAGGAATTCTTCGTCGGTAAGCTGCAGCTCGTCGACTACGGCATCTTGCTTTTGCGAAATGATAGTTTCGCTTTCGAGCAGAAAGGCCGACGGCATAGCACCGCGGTATACATCGCCGATGGCACACATATAATAGGAGGCGATCCATTGCCAATGGGCAATCTGGATTTCGGTCACAAGAGGCGACTCGTCTAATATCTGGTGGATTTCTTTGGCTTCGTAGAGCGTGGGCTCGTTTTGATGGAGCTCGATTGCCAGCGCCGTATAGATCTTGCTTTTGCCGAAAGGCACTGCAATACGCATTCCTTTTTTGATGTAGTTGTATTCTGCTTCTGAAACTTTATAGGTAAAAGTTTTGGACAGTGACAGGGGAAGAATGACTTCTACAAAATACATTTAAAGGCTTTTTGGTTTATACAAAGATAGGATTTTGGATTGAATTTTGATTTTTTGTAGTTCTCTTAAAAAAGAGAGTCATATATTATGCCTTACCTTTTTTTATTATCATTTTACATTGGACATTTAGTTAATCAAAGAATTCTTTTGGCTAGCCATTCTAACAAACCAACCACACTAAAAATAAAACTCTGATAAAGGGTTAATAATACCAATAAAATATTATAATTGCTTTCTGAATTTATTTTTAGAGATAATAAAATCGTACCTTTATCTTTATAAACTTATTCAAAATTACAATTTATTTTTATGATTAAGTCATCTATATATTCTATTGGACACGGTAACAAAGACTTAAAAACATTAATTGAAGAACTTAATTCATTTAATATTGAATATGTTTTTGATGTAAGATCAAAACCATATTCAAAATTTTATCCACAATATAATAAAAATTCTCTTGAAATAGACCTAGCTTCCGAAGGAATAACTTATGTCTTTTTAGGTAATTATTTAGGAGGCTTACCAGATGACATAACCTGCTACATAGACGGAAAAGTTCAATACAATTTAGTTAGAGAAAAAAGCTTTTTCCAAGCTGGTATTAATTTATTAATTGATGCTAATAAGGAAAATCTAACAGTAGCATTATTATGTAGCGAAACAAAACCAGAAGATTGTCATCGTTGTAAATTAATAGGGCAAGAAATGTTATTATATAAAATATCTGTGCAGCATATTATCTCTACGCATAAAGTAAAAAAACAAGAAAAAGTATTTGAAGAAATTACCAAAGGCAAAAATACCTCAAATTTATTTGGAGAAGAAACCAATTTTACATCTAAAAAAAATTATTAAATTTTAATAAAATGAATATATACACAATTGGTGTTTATGGATCAAATGAATTTTCTTTTTTTGACAAATTGATTTCTTCCAAAATTGATACTTTTATCGACGTAAGACAAAGAAGAGGCGTTAGAGGTTCAAAATATGGATTTGTAAATAGCACAAAACTTCAAGAAAAACTAAAAGTATTAGGAATAGATTATATACATGAATTAAACCTAGCTCCTACAACCGAAATCAGACTTTTTCAAAAAAATGAAGATTTACAAAAACAAGAACTAAAAAAAAACAGGGAAGAATTAGGAAAATTATTTATTCAAAAATATAACAGTCTAATTTTAGATATTTTTGATTTTGATATTTTAATAGATAAATTAGAAGAAAACAATAAAAAAAATATTGTTTTCTTTTGTGTAGAGGAAAAACATACTGCTTGTCACAGACACTTAATAGTAAAAAGATTAAATAGTAAATACGACTTTAATGTAAAAAACTTATAAGAATGGAAGTTATTATTGTAGCAAAAACTAAATGGGGCGAGTATTTTTGTATTGGAGCTATTGAAATTGCTACAAATAAATATGTCAGACTTATGCGGTCTAATGGCGGATATCAACCATCAAATACTCCATTTAAAATTGGACAGGTTTGGGAGTTAAATTATATATGCAGCCCAGGAATTCCCCCACATATTGAAGATGTACAAATAACAAGTGGAAAATTCATAAAAGACATACAAAACTTAAATGAATACATCACTAAACATTGTAAAATATGGCAGGGTGATCCAACAGTATTGTTTGATTCATTTCTTAAATGGGAAAATAAAAGTGGATATTTAAATGATAAAAAAAATACTCCTTTAAATAGTGTGGGTTTTTGGAAATGCGATAAAGATCTAGTGTACGAAGATAACTATTACATATATAAGCAAAATTTCACTTTCTTAAATAAAAGGTTGCCATATAAAGGTATTGAAAAACCAGTATCCATAATTAATTCTGGCACTTTAATTAGAGTATCATTAGCAAAATGGTGGCCTTTAAAAGGAGAAGAAAGATGTTATTTACAATTATCAGGATGGTATAATTAGAAATAAATTGTTCAACGTATTATCTAAATTAATAATCTGGCATTTCATTATAAAATTTACCGTTAAGCAATCTTCCACTTGCTTTTTTATTTTTTCCTCCCCACTGTTTAAAGAAAAATGCGACTTTAGCTTTTTTACACTGATCATGAATATCCAAAACCCAGTCAGGATCCATTGCCCTTGGTTTATACCCACTCTCTCCTCCAACTATTACCCAATCTATGTTTTGTAAATCCAAAGAGGGTAATGGACCTATTAAAGGCTCTAGCGACAAAAATTTGACTTTTGCATTAGTATTTCTTAAAAAATCAATCCTATCAACAACCCTATTATCTTCAACAGAAACTCCCATCCAAATATTATGAGTCCATTTGAGTTCATAATGTACTCCTGCTAATCTTTCAGCTCTTTTTGTAAGGACCTGAAAAACATGTTGAGGATTATCATTCATAACTTTAAACACTTCTTTTATATAATCTAGTGGTATTGCGGGATGAAACAGATCACTCATTGAATTCACAAAAACAATTTTAGGTTTTTTCCAAGTATAGGGAGTTTTTAGAGATTCATAATGGGGCTTTACTATCTTAAATCCATCTTTATATTTTTCCTGACCCATTCCTTTTAATCTGCGTGTCATTATTTCTGCGTAACAAAATTTACAACCTGCAGAAATTTTTGAACAACCAGTTGTAGGATTCCATGTCATTTCTGTCCATTCTATGGATGAATTTGCCATATTATTTAAATTTTAGTTCGCAGTTATCAATTAACAATACAGTCTTTTTGTGTTGTTTACCATCTAAGTATTTTGCTTCGACCATATTATCTTCAACCATCTTACGGAGCGTTTTTAAATAATGAGGACCTGCAAATTGAGACGTCTTTTGGTGTTCTTCAAAAAGTTTTTTTGCAGTGATAGTAGTTCTTGAATATTTAGCTAATAATATTTTACTTAATGATTCAACATTACTATCGCCAAAATCAAATATACAATTTTCTGGGATATCTAATTTTTTTGCATCAAAAGTATAGTTACCATCCTTTTCTAGCGAAGCTCCAATATTATCAAATTCATGATAGATTTGTTTTACTAAGTCATAACCCCTATGGTGTTTAGTAAAATGAATAATATAATGACTCGTTCCAATACTATCTTCTTCCTTAAATTTAAAACGGCAATGATAAAGAGTACCAGTTGTCACTTTTTGAAATTCTTCAAACAAATTATCAACGATTAAGCTTAGCCTTTCATGAACAGATGATTTATACTTTCTATCCATTCTTAATTTTTCGACTGTTGTGGGAAAAAGGGAAGTCATCAACTCATCAAATTTATTATTGTCTAATGCCGCTTGTATCCTTTTTATGTTAAGAAATAAAAAAATTTCATTTCCCCAACCATTCATAAAATTAGCTAGAGCATTGGTATTTATACTTTTGTACCCAAAAGGATCAACGAATAGAAGTGTAGGCGACTGATTTGTTTTACCCCATTTTTTCGTTAAATACTTGGTAATCTGTTCATCATCTCCAACAGTTTTATTTCCAAAAATAGGATTATTCTTAAATGTACCGTTTGGGAAATGTTCTAAAAAGTTTTGTTTAAGTTTTTCACTGTAAGCATTATCATTAAACATTAAATACACTAATGATTTAAGTTCTTCGTCAGAAGCACATGCTTTACCTATTAATAAAGGTGTAGAAAAATTTCCATCATCATATTTTCCAGGTCCCGCATATAAATCAACATATCTAATTTCCTTTTGTTTAGATTTGTTAATTATCTTACAGTACTTTGGAAAATAATCAGCAACTATATTAGCTTTAATTCTTGATGATGGAGTCTGTTGTTTAAAAAAATCATCCACATTTGTTGTTGCCATGATATAAGTAGATTAAAATTTATATTTTTATAAAATTATCGTTTTAATAGACATTATTATTCCCAATTTTACGATAATTTATTAAATACTATTTGACCTTTTGCGAATATTCGACAAAATGTAGGGAAAAATCTCTTAAATGTAAACCACTGACTAAAAACCTTTATGCGGTTTTCCTCATTTTCAAAAAGTTACAATAAAAACACTAAGTTACTCAGATTCAAAATCAAAAGAGCTTTTATTCCAATTTCGTTCCACTCTCCTTTCCAATCAATCCCTCTTTTGAAAAATACATTAATACATTATCAAAAGGTTTTCCGAAGGAGACTGGGAGATAACTGGGAGATAACTGCCAGAAAATACGGTATAGATACGGTATGGGTACGGTATGGCTGTAGTATAGCCATAGGTAAAATGTCTGTTTTTTAGGGTAGCCGCTGGGCGCTTTTAGGAGAAAAGCAACGGCATTTGGCGGTAATCGGGTTCACGCTTCGCGAATTGTGCAAGAGCAGTATTGCTCGAAATCGCTAATTAAATAAATTCTTCCTTTTTAGCCTATTAATAGCACCATTTAGCTCAAAACCGAGCAACAGGATCATACAGTTGAGCCAGATATAGATCATCAAAATAAGAAGCGTTCCGATAGAGCCATAAAGTTCGTTATATTTTGCGAAACGGACAACATAAATTCCGAAAATAAAGGAGGTCAGGATAATGAGTACGGTGGTAAAGATGGAGCCGATACTAAAAAAAGAGTTGCGGCGGGTCTGCTTGGTTCCGAACTTAAAGAGTATGGAAGTGGCGGTGAGGATCATGAGTCCGACGAAGACGAAACGTCCGATGCTGACGAGGTTGATGCTGTCAAAGACGCCTTGGCTTTTCATGCGCTGTATGATGTATTCGAAAATAACGATGGCGGAAACGGTCACGATCAAGAGGGTCGACAATATGATCGCAATGCCCAGGGCTACGGCGTATTGGCGGAAAAAGCCTCGGGTGACGGTGATGTGTCTTGATATCTCGAAGCCTCCGAGTATGGCATTGACACCGTTGGCCATCAAAAAGATGGACAGCAGGAAACCGGAAGAAAGGAGTCCTTTGTAGCTGTTGTTGAGAATGTCGTTGATTATTTTATAGATGGCTTCGTAGGTATTGGGCGGTACGCTTTCTTCGACGAATTTCAGGAAGTCGGCTTGGAAGCCTTCAATCGGGATGTACGGAATCAGGTTCAGGATAAAAAGCGCAAACGGAAAAAGGGCCATAAAGAAGCTGAAGGCAATGGCACTGGCGCGGTAGGAAAAGGCGCCTTTGGCAATACCGATAAAGTAGAGCTCTAGGAGGTCGTAGAACGAGAGTCCTTCGAGCCACGGGAGCTTGATGCGCTGCGTGAGGTGCATCAGCGGGCGTATTACGGGAATCTTTTCGAGCTTGTCTTCGATTATCTTGGTCACTTGGTCTTGTTTTAGATGGCTTTCAGGCTAAGGTCCATATTATAGACGGAATGCGTAAGGGCTCCTGAGGAGATATAGTTCACGCCGCATTCGGCATAGTTGCGGATGGTCTTTTCGTTGATGTTTCCGGAGGATTCGGTCTGGCATTGGGTGCCGATCAGGGCTACTGCGGTACGGGTGGTGTCGTAGTCGAAATTGTCGAGCAGGATTCTGTGTACGTTTTGGGATTCTAGGATTTCGCGTACTTCGTCTAGGTTTCTGGCTTCGACGATGATCTTGAGGTCGAGGCTGTTTGCCTTGAGGTAGTCGTTGGTTTTTTGGATGGCTTTGGTGATGCCTCCTGCAAAATCGATGTGGTTGTCTTTGAGCATGACCATATCGTAGAGGGCAAATCGGTGGTTCTCTCCTCCTCCTATCTTTACGGCCCATTTTTCGATGGCTCGGATACCGGGCGTGGTTTTTCGGGTATCGAGTACTTTGGCGCTGGTGCCTTCTAAAAGGTCGGCAAAGGCTTTGGTTTTGGTGGCAATGGCCGACATGCGCTGCATGGCGTTGAGCACGAGACGTTCTGATTTGAGTATGGACTGGGAGCTTCCGGCTACGTGAAAGACGACATCGCCGTAGTTAACGGGTGTTCCGTCTTGGATAAAGGTTTCTACTTTTAGGTCTTTGTCGACGTAGTTGAAGATCATCTTAGCAAATTCGACTCCGGCTATGATGCCTTGGTCTTTGACCAATAGCTTGGCTTTTCCTTGTGCGGTTGCGGGAATGCAGGCTAGTGAGCTGTGGTCGCCGTCGCCTACGTCTTCACGGATTCCGTTTTGTATGATGAGTTGTAATTCGTTCTGAAACTGGGCTTCTGAAATCATGGTATTGTTTTAATGGAAGCTAAAATAATAAATTCTTTTAGACTTGTACAGGGTTTGTTGTTTTTAATTGCTCGTGTTTTGGGGGTTTCTATTTTTTGAATTCTTGATGGGATAGCGTTATCTTTGTTGCGCGATCGTAGTGGCTTAGCGCCTATAATCTTAGCTTCTTTAAAATGAATATCAAACTTATCGCCATCGGCAAAACGGATAATAAGTCGCTTCAGGCTTTGATTGATGATTATCAGAAACGGTTATCGTTTTATATCAAGTTCGACTTGGAGATTATTCCGGATATCAAGAACGTGAAGAATCTTTCGGAAGCACAGCAGAAGGAAAAGGAAGGCGAATTGATTCTTTCTAAGCTATCGCCTACCGATCAACTTATCTTGTTGGACGAGAATGGCAAGTCGTTTTCGAGCGTCGGTTTTTCGGAGGAGCTACAGAAGAAGATGAACTCGGGCATCAAGACGTTGGTGTTTGTCATCGGCGGGCCGTATGGTTTTTCGGAAACGGTCTATGCGAAAGCTCAAGGGAAGGTTTCGCTGTCGCTAATGACTTTTTCGCATCAGATGGTGCGGTTGTTTTTTATTGAGCAGTTGTATCGGGGATTTAGTATTTTGAGGGGGGAGCCGTACCACCACCAATAATTGATAGTTGAAAGTTGATAGTTGGTAGTTATTTATGATTTGTGATTTGTGATGGTTGGAAAGTTGGAAGTCGTAAAGGATAAACAAATTTATTTATCAAGCAATCCAAAATCTAAAATCTTAAACCATAAATAATCCTTCGCCTTTCCACTTTATACCTTTCCACTTTATGACTTTTGACTTTCGACTTTCTAACTTTCGACTTTCCAACTATCAACTTTCCACTACAAACTATCCACTAATCTAATTGCTTCTACAGCTTCTTTCACATCATGCACTCTTAATATCTTGGCGCCTTTTTGGAGGGAAATGGTATTGAGCACGGTAGTTCCGTTTAGGGATTCTTGGGGCGTGATTCCCAGGGTTTTGTAGATCATGGATTTTCGGGAGATGCCGGACAGGATCGGGAGCTCGAGGATCTGGAAGAGTTCGAGCTTGTTCATTACTTGGAAGTTTTGCTGGGTTGTTTTTGCGAATCCGAAGCCGGGGTCGATGATAATATCATTAATTCCTAAGCTTCTGGCTTGGCTTACTTTTTCAGAGAAATAAAACAGCATGTCTTTGACGATATCATCGTATTCAGTTAAGCTTTGCATGGTCTGCGGGTTGCCGCGCATGTGCATCATGATGTAGGGCGTGTTGTATTTGGCAACGGTTTCCATCATTTTTGGGTCTAGTCCGCCTGCGGCTATATCGTTGATGATGGCGGCTCCGTGCTGGATGGCGACTTCTGCGACTTGGCTGCGGAAGGTGTCTACGGAAATGATGATTTCTGGGAAGACTTTTGTCAAAAGGTCGATTACGGGAAGCAGCCTTGCGAGTTCTTCTGCTTCGGAAACGAATTCGGCATTGGGTTTTGAGGAATAGGCTCCGATATCGATAAAGGTGGCGCCTTCGTCTAGCATCTGTTTTACTTTGTCTATGATGGCTTGGTCGCTGTCGTTTTTTCCGCCGTCGTAAAAAGAGTCTGGCGTAATGTTGAGGATTCCCATTACTTTGGGCGTTGACAGGTCGATAAGGGTTCCGTTACAGTTCATTGGATAGGTATTTTTTTGGCTTGTGTTTATTTCAGGAAGAAGCTTGCCATTATTTTTTGCATGTCTTTATAATGGGCGGGAAACATGTCAGTTTTAATCGAGCCCGTAAGTTGGTAGAGGTTCTCTTTTTCTATATAAAGATGTTTTACAAATGTATAGCCCTCATCTTCATAGATGAGTTCGTCAAATGCGGATTGGGAATGTTCGTTCCAGCTTTTGGTTACTGTTTTTCCGCGTTCTGTCACTTTTATAACTTCCTTAATTCCTATGCCGGAGCAGTCTAATTTGGACAATGAGATTCCAGAAAAATCGGCTATGGCCTTGTTGCCAAAATCATAAAGGGAAAAGAGGGATTTGAACGGGTCTTTTTCTTCGTTCTTATAGGTTCTCAATTCGGATTTCGCGGGATAGGTAATCGAATAGGCAGCGGTTTCATGGGTGGTGGTTGCACCTTGCGCTTGCGCGATACAACTGCTTGTTAAGGCTAAGAAGAGGAATACAAAATGTAGCTGTATTGTTTTCATTACGTTCCTAAATTTTAATTTTAACTACTAATTTCCAATGCTTTCGGAGTTGCGGTATTTTTTATATCGCATTAATGTACATGCCCATCGCATTTACCTTTCGCCTTAACTCTTTTTTCACTATTTTTGGACAAATTTCATACAAATATACACCAATAATGGATACTACCTCTCAGGAATTTGACAGCGTTATCGGCACTTGCCGTACTTTATTCATCAACAAGATGCAGGATTATGGCAGCGCTTGGCGCATCCTTCGCCTGCCTTCGCTAACCGACCAGATTTTTATCAAGGCGCAGCGCATTAGAAGCTTGCAGGAAAACGAGGTACGCAAGGTGGATGAGGACGAGACGGGAGAATTCATAGGCATTATCAATTATTCGATCATGGCGCTGATCCAGTTGGATTTGGGCGTTGTGGAGCAGCCGGATCTGGGCGTGGCAAAGGCAACGGAGCTTTATGATGAAAAGGTGGCCTTGACCAAAGCGCTTATGGAGGCGAAAAACCATGATTATGGGGAGGCTTGGCGCGATATGAGGGTAAGTTCGTTGACGGATTTGATCTTGCAGAAATTGCTTCGCGTAAAGCAGATAGAGGATAATAAAGGGAAAACGATTGTTTCTGAAGGGATTGACGCGAACTACCAAGACATGATCAACTACTCGGTTTTTGCCTTGATCTTGATGGGTTTTGCCAAATAACAACTCATTAACAAATTGAATTTATCATAAGCTTTATTTTTGAGAAAACTTACATCATGGAAAACCTAAAAAAATACCTCCCTTGGGCCTTACGGATCTTGATTTCTTTTTTGTTCTTGATTTCGGCTGTCGCAAAAATGTATCCTTCTCCTTATTTTGCTATTTCTACTTTTGAAGTAAAACAGCTGTATCCGATGGGCTTTTCGGAAGATTTTGCTGTATTCTTTTCTAGAATCTTGATCGGGATTGAGTTTGCATTGGGGCTTTTGTTATTACAACCGCATTTTTTAAAGCGAATCGTTATTCCGGCTACCTTGCTGATGCTGATTGTTTTTACGACCCATTTGACAATCGATACGATACAAAACGGCGGCAATTCGGGCAACTGCGGTTGTTTCGGGAGCTTGCTTCCTATGACGCCGATTGAGGCGATTATCAAAAACGTGATCGCTGGAGTACTTTTGGTCTATCTTTTATATTTGCTTCCTAAGAATACCGATAAAAAGAATTTCTGGGTCTTGACGACCGTGACTTTTGCTTCGATATTGATGATCTTTATGCTGGCACCGATACAGCCTAAAGCAGTGGAAGACACGGCTGATGATGCTACAGTACTTCCTATAGAAACTTTAGAGGCCTTCCCTGCCCAGCCTGCCGATTCTTCAGCAGTTCCTGCTACGGAAACCAAAACGGCTGAGACAACTGCTGTTGAGGCTGCTAAACCGGCAACCGACGAGCCGGCTCCGCAAAAATCGGGCTATGCACAGTATTTCAGCAAGGCCGACCAAGGCAAGAAAATCATCTGTCTTTTTGTTCCGGGCTGCGACCATTGCCGCGACGTGGCAAAAGAGCTGACTGAAATGAGGGCGAAAAATAAAAACTTCCCTGAAGTGTCTGTGCTGTTTATGAATGAGGAGGCTGAAAAGATTCCGGAGTTCTTCAAGTTTGCGGGAGCGGATTATCCGTATAAGGTCTTGGAAGTGATTCCGTTCTGGAAGCTTTTAGGCACGAGCAAGGATACTCCGGGCGTTATCTATCTTTGGAATGGCAACAAGATCAAGGAATGGGACGGCATCAACGAAAAGAAATTTGTGGGTTCTGAACTGCAGAACGTCTTGAAAAAAAATTATTCAGAGCTAAAAAAATAAGCTTCTTTGATCAAATACCTCTTACATAAAATAGGATATGCCCTGCTGACGCTTTTTGGAGTGGTCACGGTCATATTCTTTTTATTTAACGTGCTGCCGGGCGATCCGGCACGCATGATGCTCGACCAGAATGAAAACTCGGAACAGCTGGCAATTGTCAAGAAAAAGTATGGTTTTGACAAGCCGATTTCGACGCAGTATCTGTATTATCTGAACGACCTCTCGCCTATTTCTGTCCACAGCAAGAATGCGGGGGATTATACGTTTCTATCGGAAGGCAAATACAATGCGGTTCCGCTTTTTGCTATCGGCAATGATGAGGTGGTTTTAAAAACGCCTTACCTGCGCGAAAGCTTTCAGAAAAGCGGCAAGAAAGTATCGGATGTCATTGGTAATACCTTGCCGAATACGTTTCTGCTGGCATTGTTTGCTATTGTGATTGCTATCGTGATAGGCATCTTGCTTGGGATTATTTCTGCTCTTTATAAGGATACTTGGATCGACAGGGTGATTGCGTTGTTGAGTACGTTAGGCATGAGCATTCCGTCTTTTTTTAGTGCTATTTTATTTGCATGGCTTTTTGGCTTTGTGCTGCATGAGTATACGGGACTGAACATGACGGGCAGTTTGTATGAGGTGGATGATTTTGGCGAAGGACAGTACATACAGTGGAGAAATATACTGCTTCCTGCGATTGTTTTGGGTATCCGTCCGCTAGGCGTCGTGATACAGTTGATGCGGAATTCGCTGCTGGAGACTTTCGGGCAGGATTATATCCGTACGGCACGTGCGAAAGGGCTGTCGGAGTTTCAGATTATCAGGAAGCATGCGGTCAAAAACTCTTTGAATCCCGTAGTGACGGCTATTTCGGGCTGGTTTGCTTCGATGCTGGCAGGTGCTGTTTTTGTGGAATATATCTTTGGCTGGAACGGTCTCGGGAAAGAAATCGTAGAGGCTTTGAATAATTTAGACCTGCCCGTGATTATGGGTTCGGTTATCGTGATTGCTACTACTTTTGTGGTGATTAATATTTTGGTGGATCTGGTGTATGCGTATTTGGATCCGAAGATTCGTTTAGGATAGATTTAACTTTAACCCTGACAGGGTTTGGAACCCTGTCAGGGTTGTTGTATTCAAAAACTTAATAGTATATTTGCTTATCTCAAAAAAGAACAACTCAATGAAAAAAATACTCTTATCTCTTTTGGTGGTCTTGGGAACCGTATCTTGCTCTCAGGCTCAAAAGACAGAATTCGCTGCAGAAGCCTTGGCTGAAAAATTGCAGACTTTAGACGGAAAAGAAATCTCTTTTAAAGAAATACTAAACAAGCATAAAGGAAAGACTGTCGTGATCGACATCTGGGCTTCGTGGTGCAGCGACTGCGTGAAGGCCATGCCGAAAGTAAAAGACATGCAGGAAAAAAGTCCGAAGACAGACTACGTCTTTATTTCGATGGACAAGACAGCCGAGAAATGGAAAACTGGAATCGAAAAGCACAGCTTGACAGGCGAGCATTATCTGGCGCCTGACGGAATGAAAGGCAAATTCGGGAAAGCTATCGACTTGGACTGGATTCCGCGCTATATTGTTATCGACAAGAAAGGAAAGATTGCTATCTACAGAGCCATCGAAACCGATTTTGATAAAATAAATGCTACTTTAAAAAAACTTAACTAATGAGACAAAAGATTGTTGCGGGCAACTGGAAAATGCACAAAAACGCGGAAGAAACAGAAGATTTACTAAACGACCTTATTGATAAATTGCCGAACGATGTAGAAGCACATATTATTGTAGCGCCTACTTTCGTAAACCTGGCTTCTGCCGTAGACCACTTAGAATTTACCAACATCGGCGTTGCCGCACAAAATATGCACCAAGCCGAAAGCGGTGCTTTTACTGGAGAGATTTCTGCGGATATGCTGAAAAGCATCGGCGTAGGCATCGTTATCTTGGGACATTCTGAAAGAAGAGCATATTTCCATGAAACGGATGCTCTCTTGGCAGAAAAAGTAAACACGGCCTTGAAACATGAATTGCAGGTAATCTTCTGTTTTGGCGAAGAGCTAAAAGACAGACAGTCGGGCAATCATTTCAATATTGTAGAAAACCAATTAAAAGACGGATTGTTCCACCTGGAAGCCAAAGACTGGGAAAGCATCGTCTTGGCGTATGAGCCGGTATGGGCTATCGGGACAGGCGAAACGGCTTCTCCGGAACAGGCTCAGGAAATGCACAAGTTCATCAGAGAAACGATTACGTCTAAATATAATGCAACTTTGGCTGAAGATGTTTCTATCCTTTACGGAGGCAGCGTAAAACCAGACAATGCGAAAGAGATTTTCTCTAAACCGGATGTAGACGGCGGATTGATTGGCGGTGCTGCATTAAAAGCGACCGATTTTGCAGCGATAGTGGCAGCGATATAAGCAATTCTTGTACTTTATACTATAGCCCAGAACTTGTATTCTGGGCTTTTTTATTATGCCTATATTAAGCCATCGTTACGGCTTAACGTTTATAAAACATTTGGAAAGCTTCTCTTAAACTTTCGTTTATCTGGCAGTAATGGCTGGTTAATAACTCTTTGTGACTTTTGCGGGAATTAATCAACCTAAATACTTTATGTCACACAACTACGCTTCAAAAATCGAGAAAGCACTACTGTTGCTCATCCTCTTTTTTGTGGCCCAATTTTCTTATGGGCAGACCCTTATCCATTATTGGAATTTTAACAACAATGCTTCCGAAGCGGCTATCACGACTCCTACATCGACACTTGTCACTGGAGCTTCGCTAACTGCTATTGCTGGAGGAATCAGCGTTATCGACTTTGCCGGAGGAACCGGACAGGCTTTTGATTTGCAAAACCTAAATGCCAGAAATGGCGATGGTCCTGGAACGCACTTGCGTTTTAACGACCCTATCGGTGGTGCTTTGCAATTTGCATTGCCTACGACTGGTTTTGAAAACGTGATTGTCAAATTCGCTTCACGTCGTTCGGGCTCAGGTGCCGGAAACCAAAAATGGTCATACTCTGTAGACGGAACTACTTTTGTTCCTTTTGCTACAATCGCGCCAAACAATGGCAACCCTGCATTAGAAGCCTTAGATTTTAGTGCCATTGCTGCCACAGACAACAATCCTAATTTTAAATTAAAAGTAGAATTCGAAGTCGGAGCTGGCGGAACGGTAGGAAACAATCGTTTTGACAACTTCACTATAGAAGGAACTTCTGCGGGCGGTGGCGACACTACTGCACCGACTGTGGTATATGCTCCTGCTAATTCTAGCACCAACATTGCGGTAGCTGCAGATATTACTATTACTTTCAACGAAGCTATTCGATTGGCTAACGATGCCGCTATCGACAATACGAATGTAGATGCTTTGGTAACATTACGCCTGAACAACGCGACAGGAGCTGTGGTTCCGTTTGACGCGACGATTTCAGGAAATACAATCACCATCAATCCAACTTCAAATTTAGCCAACAACCAAGCGTATTATGTAGCCTTGCTTCCAAATACGGTAGAAGACTTGAGCGGCAATGCGGTTACTGCTGCAACCTCAAGCACGTTTACTACCATTGCGGTACAGACACAATTCCAGGCGGGAGATTTGGCTTTTGTAGCCTATAGAATGAACGCTTCTGGAACAGAAGACGAAGTGGCTTTTGTAACGTTTGTAGATATCCTTCCGGGTACTTTCTTGACGTTTACCGATTCAAAATATACGACTAACACGCCAGCACAATGTCCGAACGGAATTGTATGGACGGTTGGCGCTAACGAGTGTATCCCTGCGGGTTCTGTTGTCAGAATCCAGACTTCTGCCTTGATTGCCAACAAAGGAACCGTTACAGGCTCTGGCTTTGGACTAAGCTCAAGCGGCGACCAAGTAATCGTTTACTCTGGAACGAATACCGCTCCAAACTATATTACGGCTTTAAGCTCTAACGGATGGGCAACTGCAAACACGGCTTGCGGCGGCAGCATCTCAATGCTTCCAGCGGGATTGGTTGACGGAACTAGTGCGTTAAATACGTCTACTGCTCCTGGAAACGATGCTGGAAATACAGTCAATGCTTTTTATAGCGGCGTACAAACAGGAACTCCTGCTGTCTTAAAAGCGGCTATCCTAAACCCTGCCAACTGGACGGGCGTTGCAGGCGGAACAGCTCCTCAAACATGGCCGACTTGGAACTTCCCAAGTTCATTGCAAGTACAAAGTGCTTCGGTATTGAACAACACTACAATTCAGATTACGTTCAATGCTAACTTAAATACAGCTTCGGCTTCGAATCTTGCTAATTATACTGGCGTAGCCAACTTAGCTTCTGTTACGGTAGCGAACAATGTAGCTACTTTGACTTTCTCTGCTCCTTTTGCCCCTGCTACAAATTATGCTTTGGTCATCAGCAACATTCAAGATGCTGCCGGATCGACTATGGCTTGTCCTTATACTTACAACTTCAGCTTTAATGCGACCCTGTCTTTGGCTTCTAACTTTGTAACGGTTAATGAAGATGCAGGTACTTTGAATTTTGTTGTCAATCTTGCGGCTGCGGCTACAGGTTCTGTAGACTTGGTCTTGAAACCGGCAGCATTCAATACTGCTGACTCGAATGACTTTACATTTGCGACACGCACGTTGAATTTCACTTCTGCAAGCGCATTGACACAAACGATACAGATTCCGATTATCGACGATACGGCTTTAGAGCAACAAGCGGAATATTTCGTATTGAGCTTAGAAAATCCTGTAGGCTATTCGATCACAGGAAATCCGATGGCTACGATCTATATTAAAGACAACGATAGGATGGCTAAAGTCCCGAACAACGATATTCAATTGAACTATATCGGAAGCTTTGATCCGTCGGGAACAAACAACAGTACATGCGAAATTGTAGTACACGACCCCGTTTCACAACGTTTATTCACGACAAGCGCTATTGCTGGTTTTCTTGACATCGTAGACTTCTCGAATCCTGCTGCCCTATCTGTAGTACAGTCGATTGACATGAATCCTTACGGCGGCGTGACAAGTGTTGCGGTTAAAAACGGAATTGTTGCCGTAGCTTCTCCAAATGCAAACGAAGCATTGAACGGTTCTGTGGTATTCTTCACTACTAACGGTGTGTTCCAAAAGCAAGTTACCGTTGGTGCTCTTCCAGACATGATTACGTTTACGCCAGACGGCACTAAAGTATTGACTGCTAACGAAGGACAGCCAAACGCAGACTATACTGTTGATCCAGAAGGTTCTGTAAGCGTAATTGATATTTCGGGAGGCATTGCTTCTCTTACGCAAGCTAACGTAACGACTATGTTGTTCACGCAATACAACACCCAAGAAACGGCACTTATTGCCAGCGGCGTTAGAAAATTGAAATCGACAAGCACCATGTCTCAAGATTTTGAGCCAGAATACATCACAATCAGTGCTGATTCTCAAAAAGCATGGGTTGCTTTGCAGGAAAACAACGCGATTGTAGAAATCAACCTGACTAATAATACCTATACAGCTCTTTGGGCTTTAGGCACTAAAGATATGAGCGTTGTGGGTAACGGAGCGGATATCTCAGACAACAACGGACAGATCTTGATTGCCAACTGGCCTATAAAATCATTCTACCAGCCTGACGGAATTGCCAATTATACTGCAGGCGGTACTAATTTTATCGTAACGGCTAACGAAGGCGATGAAAAAGAATATACTGGCTTTGTAGAAAGAATTACGATTGGAGATAACAACTACGGATTAGACGCTGTTGCGTATCCAAATGCTTCTATGCTAAAACAAAGCTACAATGCTGGAAGATTCAGAGTTTCTGCTTTCTCAGGAAATACTGATGCTGACGCTGAAAAAGAACAGATTTACGCGCTTGGCGGACGTTCGTTCTCGATTTTCAATACGGATACAAAACAGTTGGTATTTGACAGCGGCGACGATTTTGAAATGTACACAGCCATGACACCATCTATCAATCCGATTTTTAATGCCGATCACGAGGATAACGGAATCAAAGTAAGAAGCCGTGCTAAAGGTCCAGAACCTGAAGGCGTTACGCTTGCTGAAATTGCAGGAAAAACATTTGCTTTTATCAGCCTAGAAAGAGTCGGTGGTGTTATGGTCTATGATGTGACCAACCCGAACGACGTGAAATTTGTAGACTATAAAAACAGCCGTAGCGTTTCTGCTTATGCCGGCGATCACGGTCCAGAAGGAATCACCTATATCAAAGCGGCAGACAGCCCAACAAATAAAGATTATATCGTAGTAGCCAATGAAATCAGCGGTACATTGACTTTATTTGAAATAAACACAGAAAATCTTTCAACTCCAGGTTTTGAAAACGAGCCTAAAACGTTCGTATTGTTCCCGAACCCTGCGGTTGACGGAATCGTATACTTCAATAGAATAGCCGATATCGAAGTTTTCGACTATACCGGAAAACTAATCCATACAGCCAAACAAGCCTTGACCATCGACACTTCTTCAATGGCAACCGGAATCTACCTGGTTAAGACCGCTGAAGGAATTACGAAAAAGCTCGTGGTCAAATAATCCCCTTCTTTCTTCCCTTTACAAAAAACCAGTTTCGTTCTGAAACTGGTTTTTTTTTGCTATCACCAGATTGGCTGAGGTTGACATAAGGCAATAAAAAAGCCTTATCGTTTGATAAGGCTTCTATGGGAAATTTAAAACGGGCAACAAACAACCTCTTAAATCCCTATTTCTACTTGAAATCTCAAATACCAATTCTGCTTAGAGCTTCCGTCAAAGTAATTCAAATCGTCAAGCGTAAGCTCTCCCTGAAGCTTGAAGGCATGCTCCCAGATGTATTTGGTAACGCCTATGCTGTACTGTTTGGTATCCGGCGCTAATTCTTGGATGTCTTCATTGACTTTTTGTGTGGAGAACCTTCCGATGATTTCATAATTTGAAGGAAAAAGGTAGCTCAATTGGTAGTCCATTCCGCTTCCGGTAAAGACATACTGTATATCCGTAGCATCTTCCGGATTTACCGTAATCGGGTTGTCACAAGCCCTAGACATATAGGCCGACATGAATGCCCAGCCGTTGTATTTTAGCATGGCATCGAGCAGTACCGATTTCATTGTTTTTTGCTCAAACAAATCTTCTCCCAACTGTCCTTGCGTTCTTCTTGCATGATTATTCTGTTGAAAAGCACCCGATAGCATTAATTTTGGCGTTGCTTCTCTGGCAATATCGCCCTCAAAAGAAGTTCCATCCTTTTTAAAAGAACCAAAAGGAAACAGCTCCAGCTTTCCGGTCAAGGCCACGCCATTGTCGTTGCTCTTTGTCCAGTTTCGCCCTTCACCGGTCGAAACTGCCGTCTTGATGTTATAAGAAAACTTTTCTAGGTTTTCGTGGAGGTAATGCGCTTGGAAACCAAAATCACGGTCTACCGTAAACTTGGCATTATTGATGGTCCTGTCTGTCAGCTGCAGACCTCCCGAAGAGTTGACCCTCTGGCGGTTCCCTGGCAATTTTGTCTGTCCGAAGCTAAAGTTCCAGTTTTTATTCGGTCGGTAAAACACCACCGCATCACGGATGATGTTGAGGTTCTCTCCTTCTTCGATTTCGCCCACATCGCCAGGAGCGAAAGAAAGCTGGATGGCATATAAAAACCTAGGATCTCCGACATATCCGTCAAAACGCAGACGCAGTCTTCGAATCTGTCCGTCATAAGCCGATTCTTCACCTTCATTCTCAATATACGTGACCCTATTCTGCATCCTGAAACGGATGTTCAGCTGAAAAAGACTATCAGGAGATGTCAATCCCAAGCCTTTACCATAGCTGTAGTACGGCAGCGCAGATAATTTTAAATCGTTATCTTTGGTAGTAACCTTAATGTCCTGAGCAGTAGAAACGCTAATTACAAATAGCGATGCCAGCGTTAAGATTTTCTTCATAATGGCGTTGTGTTAATTTGATGCAAACTTAATATTAATTTTACCTAGCGTATGTTATGAGAATATTACCTTTGCAAAAAATTAATGTTATGGCAAATACCTACCTGGGATATCATTTTAAAGTAGAACCAAAAGAGCTGGGCTCAGAAATTCTTGTGGCCGAATTAGGCGAAAAACCTTTTGACAGCTTCATCGAAACTGAATTTGGAGTTACGGCTTATATCCAAAAGGTACTTTGGACTGAGGATGTCTTAGAGGATATTTTTATATTGACCTCGCCTGAATTTACGGTGAGCTATACGGTAGAAGAAATCGAGCAGGTGAACTGGAATGAGGAATGGGAAAAGAACTTTGAAGCCATCGACGTTGACGGAATCTGCCATGTAAGAGCTCCTTTTCATGAAAAGACCGATGCAAAATACGATATCGTGATCGAGCCGAAAATGTCTTTCGGAACCGGCCACCACGAAACGACGCACATGATGATCCAGCATCTTTTGGAAACGGATGTAACAGGAAAGAAAACGTTGGACATGGGCTGCGGTACCGCTATCTTGGCAATATTGGCTGAAATGAAAGGCGCTCAACCAATCGATGCTATCGATATCGACAACTGGTGCTACCTGAATTCGATTGAAAACGCTGAACGCAACAACTGCAGCCATATTACCGTTTATGAAGGCGATGCGGCATTGCTGGCGGGCAAAAACTATGATGTAATCATCGCGAATATAAATAGAAACATATTGCTCGACGATATGCAGCAATATGTAGATTGCCTGAATCCCGGAGGCACATTATTCTTGAGCGGTTTTTATGAAGAAGACATCCCGGTAATCGATGCTTCCTGCACTGAGAAAGGGCTGACCTATGTTAAAAAACATCAAAAAAACAATTGGGTGGCCTTGAAATATGTAAATTAGATTAAATTTTTGATTATGAGCACTAAAGAAAAAATTCAAGAAGAAGTCTTAGTCGAAGAACTGACTTCCTTAAACAATGAAATTATTCTTTATAATGACGATGTGAATACTTTTGACCATGTTATCGAAACCTTGATACGGGTCTGCAATCATACTTCCGAGCAAGCCGAGCAATGTTCTATCATTGTTCATTATAAAGGAAAGTGTACCGTGAAAACGGGTTCATTAGACGAACTAAAACCGCAATGCACCCAGCTTCTAGAAGCTGGATTAAGCGCAGAAATAGTTTAAAAAGAAAGGCTCCCAATGGGAGCCTTTTTATTTGGACAGCAAAATCGAATTATGGCAACTTATCATGAAACTTGCTTTAGCATTTTCTTGAAATACCTTGACTTGTATCTAACAAGACCTTGCTCTCTACCTAAGTATACTTTGCTTTACCTCATGGATAACCTTGATCTATATTTAGGCATACTTTGATCTACCCCTTGGATGACTTTGCCCAACATATAGGTATACTTTGCCTTGCTTCTAGCATAGCCTTGCCTAGCAACTTGGTACGCTTACAAGCTTACTCATAGTATAGCTACACCGCATAAAAGCGCACAAAAAAAACCTGAAGTCGTACTTCAGGTTTTTTAATGCATAACTAGAACGGCCAAATCTCAAGCTCGTTATCCAGTTTTTTAGTTTTTTGTAAAGACTTTAACTACCTTAACAGGAACGCCTTCGAGATTGACCGTATTTTCATACCGCAATTCTGAGCCGTTCAGCTTGGTCACCTGATAGGTATCGGCACCTATCGTAAGCGTTGCGCCATTCTTTGTCCAATTCGATTGGGTGGCATCTTCCACGCAGTTGTTGTTTTGGTCTTTGTTTAGCAGCACATTCCTAAAAACACCGCCTTCAACAAATTCTACATGGTCTTTTTCACAGCCGTTTTCATGGCCCGTGTAGCTTTGGTCTACCGGAGTGCCTCCTTGAGCTGTGACGATAGTCTTGTTGTAGTTCCATTTGCCGACAATGGTTCTTTCAAACTCATCATCGCTAGAACTGCAAGAAGCCAATGATAAGCTTGCCATAGCCAGCACACCCATCAAAATTTTAATCTTTCTCATAGTATATTCTTTGGGATTATAACTAAAAATTAGCGTAAAAATTGTGATAAACCCGCAATACATTGAAATCTGCCTTGCAAAGTTTTCATTTCAAATCGTATATTCGTAGCACTTAAGAACCTAATCCCTACCCGACCTTGTCTAAAAAAATACTCATACTATTGCTATTTTGCTGTTTTTTAGGATTTTCGCAAGAACTGCCTCCTATCCTAAAATACGGTTCCAACAGTTATGGAGCCGGCAACCAAAACTGGATGATTACCCAAGACAACAGCCAGTTTGTTTATTTTGCCAACAATGAAGGGCTTTTAGAATTTAACGGAGCCGACTGGAAACTCTATCCGTCGCCAAACGAGACCATCATCCGTTCGGCAAAATTCATCAATGACAGGATCTATACGGGCTGTTATATGGAGTTTGGCTATTGGAAAAGACAAAAGGATGGTCTTTTAAAATATACGTCGCTGAGCAAGCCTATTATCGACAAGATGTTGGACGACGAGCAGATCTGGAACATCATCGATTACGATCAATGGGTCATCTTTCAATCGCTAAACCAGATTTTTTTATACGATACCAAGACCTCAAAGTTTAAGATCATTACGCCAAAAGGCGCTATCTCAAGGGCTTTTAAGGCCAATGATGCTATTTATTACCAAACTTATACCGAAGGGCTGTTTGAGATTGAAAACGGCGAAGGCAAGCTGATTTCTAACGATCCTATCATCCTAAAGAACAAAATCGTAAATATCTTTTCAAGAAACGGCGGATTGTTGTTGCAGACACAATTCAACGGCTTTTATACCTTCTTCAACAACACGCCAGTCAAATGGCATACAGAAGCAGACGCGGACTTATCTACAAGCAGTATCTACAGCAGCCAGATTTTGTCTGACGGTAGTTTTGCTCTAGGTAGCGTTTCTAACGGTATCTTTATCATTTCCAAAGAAGGAAAGATACTTTACCACATCACGCAAAACAAAGGCTTGAGCAACAATACGGCCTTGTCGATTTTTGAAGATTATGACAAAAACCTTTGGATTGGCCTTGACAACGGCATCAACTGTATCAACCTAAATTCTCCCGTACGTTCCTTTTCGGACGATACTGGAATTCTAGGTACCGTTTATACATCGATTCTCCATGACGGCAAATTGTTTGTGGGCACCAATCAGGGATTGTTTTACAAAACGTATGAATCGCCTGAAGACTTCAAGTTTATCAATGGTACTAAAGGACAAGTCTGGACACTCTATTCGCACAAAGGAACCTTGTTCTGCGGCCATGATTCGGGTACTTTTATAGTCAATGGCAATACCGTCAGTTCTCTTTTTACTATTTCAGGAACCTGGAAATTTGAAACGGTTCCCGGCCGACAAGATTTGTTATTGCAAGGCAATTATTATGGCGTTTCGGTTTTAGAAAATAAAAACGGGCAATGGGCTTTCCGCAATAAAATCTCTGGTTTCGACTATTCTTCGAAATACTTTGAGATTACAAAGAACTTAGAAGTCTATGTAAGCCATGAATACAAAGGCGTTTTCCGCTTTCAGCTGGATTCCGACTTGCGAAAAACAGACAGGTTCATCACGTATAAATATCCGACAAAAGGAAAAAACGCCGGACTTACAAAATTCAACGGCAGCATCTATTATTCCTATAAATACGGCATCTTTAAGCTAGATCCAAAAACCAAGCAATTTGAAAAGGATACGACCTTAAGCCGTGTTTTTGAAAAAGACAGCTATACGTCGGGAAAGCTGATGGTCGATAATTCGAACAGGCTGTGGTTTTTTACCAAAAACTACATCAATTATTTCTCGTATGGAAAATTAAGCTCGCAGCTCAAGCACAATATCATCCCGATTCCGTCATCGCTTACCAATTCGATGCTGGGTTATGAAAACATTACGCAGATATCCAATTCCATCTACTTGATTGGGACAACAGACGGTTATTATACCATCAATATCGACGATCTTAAATTCAACAAGTATAAGATTTCGATGTCGAGCATTTCGGTCAACAAATCCAATGAAAGCCTTCGTTATGCAGCAATCGCGGGACATTCTGATTTTAAGTTTGCCGACAACAACATTACTTTTTCGTATACGGTACCGGAATTCAACAAATACATCAATGCCGAATACCAATTTCTTCTTGAAAACTATCAGGAAACCTGGAGCGAATGGAGCAACAAGCCTACTGTAAACTTCAAGAACCTTCCGCCAGGCGATTATACTTTTAAGGTTCGTGCTAAAATCGGAAATGCGCTTTCTGAGAATACGATTTCCTACACGTTCACCATCCTAAAGCCTTGGTACCGAACGACGATCGCGGTTATCATCTACATCATCATTTTCTTGGTAATGGCGTATTTCATCAATAGGGCTTATAAAAATTACTACCATCAGCAAAAAGAAAAACTGATTGAAGAAAACAACCGTCTGCTCGAGATCAAGGAACTGGAAACAGAACAGGAACTGATGAAAATCAAGAACCAGCAGCTAGAACAAGATTTTGAAAGCAAGAACCGCGAGCTGGCGGCATCGACCATGAGTCTTATCAAAAAGAACGAACTCTTGAGCATGATTAAGGAAGATTTAAAGAAAAATTCTGAAGAAGGAAACAGAAACATCAAGTCGGTCATCACCACCATCAACAAGAATATCAGCGAAGAAGACACGTGGAATATCTTCAAGGACGCTTTTAACAATGCTGACAAGGATTTTCTTAAAAAAGTGAAGAATCTGCATCCGTCGTTAACACCTAATGACTTGAGGCTTTGCGCCTATTTGCGATTGAATCTTTCTTCCAAAGAAATTGCTCCCCTGCTTAACATTTCTGTACGAAGTGTAGAGATAAAACGATATCGTTTGCGGAAGAAAATGGATTTATCCCACGAAGAAGGCCTTGTCGAGTACATACTTTCAATATGACAAACCACAACATTAAACAAATTTACCTATACAATACCACAACAACAACGTTGTAATTGGATTTCTTAAGCTTACTAAGAGAGTGTTAGCAAAACTTTAAAAATCTCTTAAATTACTGTTAATGCTCGTTTTTTTTATGAATAATAAAATTTAAGCCAATTTTTTTTGAATTGTATATTTTTTGTTGTGGTTGTATTTCTCATATTCTCAAACAAGACTTCTAATTTTAGATATCACAAAAAACAAATTATATGAAGTCAAACTTTTTCCTCATTGCTTTCATCCTGATTTCTTCTTTCTGCTATGCGCAGGAATATGAAATTGGCGGTAAAGTAACTGAAGCTCAAACAGGCCTGCCATTGCCTGGAGCGACTGTTTCCGTAAAAAACGGAACATTACAAACAATAGCAGATCTAGATGGAAATTTTAAGATCTCAGGCGTTCCATCGGGTGCTACTTTAGTATTTAGTTACGTTGGATTCTCTAATTATGAATTTAAGGTAACTAAGAACGAAACCATCTCTATAGGATTGAGTCCTGATGCCGAATCGCTAGAAGAAGTTGTAGTGATCGGATACGGAAGCCAGACCAAAAGAGAAGTAACCGGAGCCGTAGGGATCGTAAGCAGCAAGAATCTAGAACAGCTGCGTCCTATAAAAATCGAACAGGCACTGCAAGGAACCGTTTCTGGAGTCAATGTAACGACTCAGTCCGGTAGACCAGGCGGTAATCTTGACGTAAGAATCAGAGGTATCGCTACCAACGGTGAAAACAGGCCTACCTTTATAGTAGACGGCAATATCATAAAAGACATAGGATTGCTGAATCCGAATGATATCGAAAGCCTTACCGTATTAAAAGATGCACAAGCGGCCATCTACGGAACCATTGGTGCTAACGGTGTCATCTTGATTACGACAAAAACAGGAAAGAAAAACTCAAAAACAAGAATTTCCTATAATACGTATATCGGTTCCCAAGAAACAAGTAGAAAGTTACCGTTGCTAAATGCTACGGAATATGCGCTGTTATTGAACGAAAGCTATGCCAATGCAGGAAATGCGCTTCCATTCCCAAATGTAGCCGGATTAGGAAAAGGAACCGACTGGCAAGATGAGGTTTTCGATACAGGCGTGCCGATCGTAAGCCATGACCTTTCGGCAAGCGGCGGTTCGGATAAAGTGACCTATACCATCAGCGGATCACATTTAGACCAAGGCGGTATCATTGGCGGCTACAAATCAAATTTCTTAAGAAATACTGCCCGTTTGAACTTAAATGCTGACTTGACAGACAAATTAAGAGCCAAAGCAAACGTGATGTATTTATACACCAGCTCAAGGACTTTTAACGAAAATGCTTTAGGATCGGTATTGTTTAATGCCATCAACACACCTTCTATATTCAAACCTTATGACCAAAACGGAAACTATACCGTTTTGCCAAGCGGTGATGTGAATACTCCAGGTAGTAACATCGGTTTTGAAATCATCAACCCGCTAGAGCAGATTGCCAATACCTTCAACACCTATAACCTTAAGAGATTAAGCGGTTCCTTTGCGTTAGAATATGACGTCATCAAAGACTTGACAGTAACTGGACGTATTGGTTTTGAAACCTCTAACAGCGAAGGAAAAACGTTTAACAAGCTGGTGTACTACGGCGAAGGAAAAGTATTCAACAATCCGAGAAGCAGCGTAGATCAAAACGCAATCAACGACAACAGCTACACGTTCGACTTGTTTGCGACCTACAAAAAAACGCTGGCAGAAGACCATAACTTTGCAGTAACAGCAGGTACGACCGTATTCAAAGAATATGGCAACGGACTGAATGCAACTGGTTTTGACGTTCCAAATAACTCATGGGAATTTGCCGACATTTCATTAACTACAGGATATGTAGACCGAAAAGCAGCAGGATCCTACGCTTATGATGAAAGAAGATTGTCACATTTCGGAAGATTGCAGTACGATTATAAAGGAAGATACCTGTTGTCTGCCATGATCAGACGCGATATGTCAACTAAATTCGGACCTTCCAACCGCGTGGCCTACTTCCCTTCTTTCACAGCAGGATGGGTGATATCAGACGAGAGCTTCTTTGGAGAATCTAAATTCATCAATTTCCTAAAATTAAGAGGAAGCTACGGAAGCCTTGGAAACGACCAAATTAAATCAAATGCCTATATCTCCTTGCTAGGAGGTGAAGCTACCTATATCTTTAACGGACAGCTTGTCAATGGAAATGCAATCGGATTATTAGCCAACCCAGATGTAAAATGGGAAGAAGCTAAAAAATTCGACGTAGGTTTAGATTTCAGACTGTTCAACGACAAAGTTGAAATCGCTACCGATTATTTTATCGATACCCGAAAAGACCTTTTGATCGTAGACGTTCCGATCAGTGCCATCACTGGAATTGCGGCTCCTGGAGGCTCTTCGCCAGTAGTCAATGCAGGAAGTGTTAGAAACAAAGGTTTTGAATTTGCAATCAACTATAAAGAACAACTGTCTGACAACTTTTCATTCAACGTAAACTATAACGTTACGACATTGAAAAACGAAGTGATCGAAGTCAATAACGGTACCGGATTTATCGAAGGCGGTTTGTTCGGAACAAGCACGATTACTTCTAGAATGCAGGTCGGACATGAAATGGGTTATTTCTTCGGATACAAAACCAACGGAATTTTCCAAAACCAAGCCGAAGTCGATGCACATCCTTCGCAATCCGCTTTAGGCGCTGAAGCAAAACCAGGCGACCTGCGTTTTGTTGATGTCAACGGAGACAACAAAATCGATACTAGCGACAGAACTGACATCGGAAGTCCTATTCCAGATGTAACCATGGGATTGAACATCAACCTAAACTACAAAGGATTTGATTTTACAGCCTATGCCTTCGCTTCTATCGGAAACGACATGGTAAGAGCCTATGAAAGAACTCAAAACGACGTCAACAGATCCAACTACATGTTAGGCAGATGGACAGGCGAAGGTACTTCCAACAGTGTTCCTAGAGTTACGACAGCAGCTACGGCAAACAACATATTCTCAGATTATTTCGTAGAAGATGCTTCGTACCTAAGAATCCAAAACGTACAATTAGGCTATACGCTAAACCCTTCTTTCACAGAAAAAGCAGGAATTACCAAAGTGAGAATCTACACAGGAGTAAACAATCTTTACACTTTCACAAAATATAAAGGCTATGACCCAGGAGCATCCAATGGAAATCCTATTGGCGGCGGTGTGGATAACGGATTCTATCCGATTCCGAGAACCTATATGTTTGGCGTAAATGTTAATTTTTAATTCAAGACAAAAATGAAAAAGAATATAATCACAGCCTTCATGGCACTGACGCTCTTGACAACCGTTTCCTGCGGAGACGATTTCATCGATAGGGAAGTTCCTTATTCGATCGGAGCAGACAATTACTTTAACAACGAACAAGAGTACTATAATGCCTTGGTCGCTGCCTATGATATCCTGCAATCTACCTATGTCAACGTATTGTTAGGCGAAATCGCTTCAGATAATACCTTATCAGGTGGAGAAAGCGCCAACGACGTTATCGGATTCCAGCAAGTAGACGAAATGATCCACACGCCGGTAAACGCCAACGTAAAAAACGTTTGGGACTGGATGTTTGCCGGAGTCAACAGAGCCAGCTACATCATGGAGTTCAAAGACAAGACCAATTTCGCTAACAAACCACAAATCATTGCCGAAGCCCGTTTCTTGAGAGCCTATTTCCAGTTTGAATTAGTAAAATGGTTCGGCGGTATTCCGATGAAACAAGATGCCCGATTCAAATTAGGCGACGAAAAAACGATTCCTAGATCTTCTAAAGCAGAAGTATACGCATCTATCGAAAATGATCTGATCTTAGCTATTGCCGACTTAAGTCCTAACGCTCCACAAGTAGGACGTGTTACTAAAGGTGCAGCGCAAGCATTGCTTGGAAAAGTATACCTATACCAAGACAAATTTGACTTGGCGGCACAGACCTTAGAAAACCTGATTACCGTAACGGGAGGCTATTCATTAGTTACAAATTACGACACTCTTTTTGAAGTTGCTGAAGAAAACGGCGTAGAATCAGTACTTGAAGTACAATACACCGATATCGAAGGTGCTGGATTCGGATGTCTTCAATGCAGCGAAGGAAACGTTGCCGTAGGATTCAACGGACCTAGAAACTATTCTGGACCAAGATTTTCTTCAGGATACAGCTTTAACGTTCCGACTCAAGAAGCAGTAGACATCTACGAAGCAGGCGATCTTAGAAAAGATGTTGCCATCCTAGATATCGCGGCTTGGGCTACAGCAACTGGCGCTACCTATGGCGTAGGCTACAAGCATACTGGCTTTTTCAACAAAAAATATATTCCAAGAACAAGAAGCGCGAACGCTGCAGGTGACTTGAACTTGACGAATCCAAACAACTACAGGGCGATCCGCTATGCAGACGTATTATTGATGGCTGCCGAAGCTTTCAACAGAGGCGGTATCGATGACACCAAAGCTAGATTCTACCTAAACCAAGTAAGAAGACGTGCTTTTGGAGACACCAACCACGACATCAACGGAACTGGAGCTACGCTTACCTCTTTGATCTGGGAAGAAAGAAGAAGAGAACTTTTAGGAGAAGGACACCGTTTCTTTGACTTGGTACGAACTGGAAGAGCTGCTATTGAAATCGACGGCTTTACTGCTGATAAAAACGAACTATTCCCTATTCCGATTGAAGAAATTCAGTTTTCAGCTGGAAATTGGCAACAAAACCCTGGATATTAAAATTTAAGATATATGAAAAAAATACAATCAATAATCAGCTTATTCCTGCTGGCTTTCCTCATAGGATGTTCCAGCGACGATACAAGCCTTGATTCGGTTACGAATGCCCCTGCTCCTTCCAACCTGTCTGCATTGTTTACCATCACGCAAGACAACTCTGGTCGGGTAACAATAGCCCCTAGAGGCGAAGGCCTAGTAAAATATGATGTTTATTTTGGCGATGCTACGGCAGAACCTGCAGAAGTAGCCGTTGGAAGAACCGTAGAGCACATCTACGCCGAAGGCCAATACGATGTAAAAATTGTAGCCACCGCAATCAACGGATTGACTAGCGAAGTCGTGCTTCCGCTGACTGTTGCTTTCAGGGCTCCAGAAAACTTGGCTGTAACAATCAGTCCTGTTGTTGGAGATTCTTTCTCTATCAACGTGACCGCTTCGGCAGACTTCGAAACATTCTTTGAAGTGACGTTTGGAGAAGATCCGGCGCAAGAACCGATACCATTTATGCAAGGTGGCACTCCTGTCGCGCATACCTACGCCAACACTGGAACGTATGTCGTAACAGTTGTAGCGTATAGCGGAGGTGCGGCAACGACCACCTATACTCAAAACGTCGTAATCTCTAACCCGATCTTAATGCCGCTGACGTTTGAAAATGCAGCATTAAACTATTCGTTTTCCGATTTCGGAAATGTAAGCACAAGTAAGGTTAATAATCCTGATATTTCTGGAATCAACCTAAGTTCAAAAGTGGGAAGATTGGTAAAAAACAACGGAGCCGAAACTTGGGGCGGAACTATCATGGTTCTTGACAGTCCGATTGACTTTTCGACCTTAAACAAAATCAGAATCAAGGTATGGTCGCCGCAAATCGGAACTGTCGTAAAGCTAAAACTTGAAAACCTTACCGATGCCGGAATAAATGCCGAAGTAGACCAAACAACAACGGTCGCTAACGCATGGCAATACCTTACGTATGATTTCTCAGGAGCCAACTTATCACAGTCCTATTCAAAAGTCGTTCTTTTCTTCGATTTTGGAAACCCAGGAAATGGTGCTACGTACTACTTCGACGATATCTACCTGACTAATGGCGACGAGCCTAAAACCTTGCCGCTGACATTCGAATCCCCAACCATCAATTACGGCTTTGGTGACTTTGGAGGCGCATTTGCTTCAAAAGTAGCCAATCCTGATGCTACAGGAATCAATACGACAGCCAATGTAGCTAGAGTCGTAAAGAATGCTGGATCAGAAGTTTGGGCAGGAACTGCTCTAACGCTTACCGAACCGATCGACTTCTCTGTGTATCATAAGATAAAAATCAAAGTATGGTCGCCGCAAGCCGGAATACCAGTACTTCTAAAACTAGAAAATTCAGCCAATACAGGCATCAACAGAGAAATCTCTGTAACCACTACCGTCGCGAACGGATGGGAAGAACTGACTTATGACTTTACAGGAATAAACAACAACAATGCGTATCAGAACGTAGTCCTCTTCTTTGATTTCGGAACCAACGGAACCGGAGCAAGCTACTATTTCGATGACGTCAAACTTTCAAATTAAAAGTGATGAAAAACATACTAAAAAACTTCGGAAAACTAGCCCTGCTCCTATTCATGGTCAGCAGCTGCCAAGAAGACGATAAGACCTTTGGCAATCTCGATGCCCCAAAGAACATCCAATTGGAATACGAAATTGTCGGCAAAGATGCAGAACATCCCGATGGCGACGGTTCAGGAAAAGTGATATTAAAAGCAACTGCCGAAAATGCAGTAAACTTCAAATACCTGTTCAGCGATGCCACTTCCCAAAATGCACCAGGAGGCGTGTATACAAAAACCTTTACCAAAAATGGCGTAAACACCTATATCGTAACCGTCATTGCGTTTGGAAAAGGCGGAACAGCCAGCAACACTTCGTTTGAAGTAACCGTTTTCAGTAACTTCTCCGATCCAGAAGCCATAACACTGCTTACCAACGGAAGCTCTAAAACATGGTACTGGGCTGCAGCACAGCCAGGCCATTTAGGCGTAGGACAAAACGACGGCGACGTCACCAAAAACTTCTACCCTAACTACTATGCAGCGACTCCATTCGAAAAAGCAGGATCGCCAGACAGCAGCTGTCTTTACGACAACGAATTAAAGTTTTTCGTAGAAAACGGCGTATTGAAATTTGAATTAGACAACGGAGGAAAAACATTCTTCAATTCAGCATTCTTAGGTGTAGGCGGCGGTTCAGGAAGCTCAGACCTTTGCTTGAACTACAATACTAGCGGCGTTAAGACTGTAGCCTTGAGCCCTAGCGAATCCTTAGTACCAGCAGACAAAAAACGCGGTACCGCTATGACCTTTTCAGACAATGGCTTTATGGGCTACTATATTGGACAAAGCACTTATGAAATTCTAGAACTTACAGACAGTAAGCTTGTGGTAAGAGCTGTAATGGGTGGCAATCCTGCCTTGGCATGGTACCATACCTTCAGCAACCAGCCGCCTGTTCAGGGAGGCAATGAGCCAGACTATACCAACATGATATGGAATGATGAATTTGAAATAGACGGCGCTCCAGATCCTACAAAATGGTCGTACAACCTTGGCGCTGGCGGATGGGGCAACAGCGAGCTGCAACATTATACAGACAGAGCCGACAATGCGGTTGTTCAAAACGGTGTATTAAAAATCATCGCAAAAGCAGAAAGTTTCTCTGGTTCCAACTATACTTCTGCCCGATTGGTTACAGAAAACAAATTCGAATTCAAATACGGCAAGATTGAAGTAAAAGCCAAGCTGCCATCTGGCGGTGGAACATGGCCTGCAATATGGGCACTAGGAGAAAACTATGCCACAAACCCTTGGCCAGCCTGCGGAGAAATTGATATCATGGAACACAAAGGCAACGAACCGAATACCATTCACGGAACGTTGCATTATCCTGGCCGTTCAGGCGGAAATGCAGACAGCGGAACCACGACAGCCAGCAATGTCTCGTCAGAATTCCATGTCTACAAAGCCATTTGGAGCCCTACATCGATCAAGTTTTATATAGACGACCAGCCTGCTTTCCATTCCTATGTAAACTCGCCTTCCACACCATACAATAGCAATTTCTTCTTGATATTGAATGTGGCTATGGGCGGAACGTTCGGAGGAACAGTAGCACCTGGATTCACGCAGTCCGCAATGGAAATTGATTACGTAAGAGTCTACCAATAAATCCAACTCTTTCGCTTCTAATTAAGGAGGCTAGCCTGGCTAGCCTTCTTGATTATTGGCTTTTTATAAAATTTCGAAACAGCAAGAATGAAATATACTACGATACGATACGGAGTTGCCGCCGCCTTGGTTTTTGCCATCGGATGCAGCAGTTCCAAACAAAGCAATTTCGCAGGAAAAGACAAGCTTCCCATAGACCGAAAAGTAGATTCCGTATTAAAGCTGATGACCCTAGAAGAAAAAGTGGGCCAGATGAACCAATACAACGGCTTTTGGGATGTCACCGGTCCGGTTCCTAAAGACGGACAAGCTGCAAAAAAATACGAAAACCTTAAAAAAGGATTAGTAGGCTCCATGCTGAATGTCCGCGGTGTCAAAGACGTAAGAGCGCTGCAAAAGATTGCCGTAGAAGAAACCCGACTAGGAATTCCGCTTATCTTCGGATTCGATGTCGTTCACGGCTATAAGACAGTCAGCCCTATTCCTTTGGCAGAAGCTGCTTCATGGGATCTCGAAGCCATGAAAAAATCAGCAGAAATTGCCGCAGCCGAAGCCGCAGTCTCCGGATTAAACTGGACATTTGCCCCAATGGTAGATATCTCCAGAGATGCCCGCTGGGGACGCGTGATGGAAGGCGCTGGCGAAGATCCCTACCTAGGAAGTCAGATCGCTATCGCAAGAGTCAAAGGATTTCAAGGCGACAAGCTCGATGAATTTCACATCGCAGCCTGCACCAAGCACTTTGCAGGATACGGTTTTGCAGAATCAGGACGCGATTACAACACAGTCGATATCAGCGACAACACCTTGCACAATATCATCCTTCCTCCTTTTAAAGCGACTGTCGATGCAGGCGTGCTCACTTTCATGAACTCTTTTAACGAATTAGAAGGAATTCCTGCTACCGGAAACGCCTACCTCCAAAGAAACCTGCTCAAAGGCGAATGGAAATTCGACGGCTTCGTCGTTTCCGATTGGGGCTCTATGGGCGAAATGATTGCACACGGCTATGCCAAAGATATGAAGGATGCCGCCATGAAAGCCGCAAACGCAGGCTCTGACATGGACATGGAATCTTACGGCTACCTAAACCACCTTGTAGCATTAGTAAAAGAAGGCAAAGTTTCCGAAGACAAAATCAACGATGCCGTCCGAAGAATCCTAAAAGTAAAATTTGAATTAGGCCTTTTTGACAATCCTTATAAGTATTGCGACGAAAACCGCGAAAAGCAAAACATCGGGAAAAAAGAATTTCAAGACGGTGTTTTAGATATGGCAAAAAAATCTATCGTACTCCTAAAAAACGAAAACAAGCTCCTGCCACTTAAAAAATCAGGACAGAAAATCGCCGTAATCGGAGCCCTAGCCAACGACAAGACCAGCCCGTTAGGAAGCTGGAGGATTGGTGCCGACGACAATACCGCTATTTCTTTTTTAGAAGGTATGGCAGCGTACAAAGGAAACCAAATTACCTATGAAAAAGGTGCCGATGTAGCTCTAGGAGAACCTAGATTTATGGTAGAAACAAAAATAAATACGACCGACAAAAGCAGTTTTGACAAAGCCATCGCGGCCGCAAAACAAGCCGATGTAGTCATTATGGTACTAGGCGAACACGGACTACAGACCGGCGAAGGAAGAAGCCGAAGCGACATTACGTTCCCTGGTGTACAACAAGAACTCCTCGAAGCCGTATACAAAGCCAATCCGAATATCGTGCTCGTCTTGCAAAACGGACGTCCATTAGCCATTCCATGGGCGGCAAAAAACATTCCCGCTATTGTTGAAGCCTGGCACTTAGGAACCCAAAGCGGACATGCTATCGCACAGGTTTTATACGGAGATTACAACCCGAGCGGCAAGCTGCCGATGACTTTCCCTAGAAATGTAGGACAAGTGCCAATCTACTACAACTACAAGAATACAGGAAGACCTTCGACAGACAATCCGGAAAGCGTTTTCTGGTCGCATTATACCGATATTGAAAATACGCCCCTATACCCTTTCGGACATGGACTGAGCTATTCAACTTTTGAATATTCCAACCTAAAGCTCGATACCAAATCATTACAGAAAAACGGAAAAATTAAAGTCACTGTAGACATAAAAAACACCAGCAATGTTGACGGTAAAGAAGTCGTGCAATTATATATTCGAGATTTGGTCGCTAGTGTAACGCGCCCGGTAAGAGAATTAAAAGGCTTTGAACTGGCCGAAATAAAAGCCGGGCAGACAAAAACCGTTTCCTTTACAATCGACGAAAAAACCATCGAATTCTATTCTGCCAACAAGATCTGGGAAGCAGAAGCCGGAGATTTCCAGCTATTTGTCGGTGGCAGTTCTACAGCAACCCTTCAGGCAGACTTTAACTATTCCAACTAAAAAAAGACGTATGAAAAAAACTGCAATCCTACTACTGCTTACAAGCTGTTCCGTTTTCGGCCAGGTCAAAAAAGGAAAGCTCCTTTGGGAAGAAAGCTTCGACGGCAATAAACTAAACGAAAAAACGTGGAATTATGAGCTCGGCGACGGCTGCCCGAACATCTGCGGCTGGGGAAACAACGAACGCCAGATCTATACCACTGAAAACCATAAGTTGGTCGATGGCAAACTGGTCATTACCGTAAAAAAAGACGGCAATAAATACACCTCTACCCGCATCACCACGGCCGGAAAAAAAGAATTCAAATACGGCTATATGGAAACACGCGCCAAGCTTCCGGTGGGACAAGGAATCTGGCCAGCATTTTGGATGTTAGGCTCCAATATCAAACAAGTCGGATGGCCAAAAAGCGGCGAGATTGATATTCTAGAATACATCGGAAAAGAACCCGATATGGTGTTCACGACACTCCATACCCAAGCCAATCACGGCGACAAAGCCAGTTCGCACAAGACCAAATTCGAGAATATCGAAGAAGGCTTCCATACCTACGGCGTAGATTGGACCAAAGAAAAAATGGATTTTTATGTAGACGGTATCCTCGTCTTTACTTTCAATCCAAAAGATAAGACCGAAGACGTTTGGCCGTTCAACCAACCCTTCTATTTCATCCTAAATGTAGCTGTTGGAGGAAACTTTGGCGGTCCAGAAGTAGACGATTCCATCTTTCCACAAGAATTTATCATCGATTATGTTCGAGTGTATTCTAACAAATAGTTTTTTGTTCAGGTTTTGAGTTAGTAGCAATCGCAGGGAATTCGTTTCCTGCGATTGTTTTTTATATAGAAATTCTATACTCTTTATAGTTCCATAAGAAAATTTGATGATGCATTTGGTTCGTATTATAAAAAAGCTGTAATTTTGCTTAACGGTGTTAAACAATTTAATACTATACAAAAAATGGCAAGCAAAGATCGAATTTTAAGACAAAAAGAAGAGACCAGGCATAACATCCTGGATGCTGCCTATTATATTGTGAAAGAAGAAGGATGGCAAGGTTTGAGCATGCGAAAAATCGCAGACCGCATCGAATATACCGCCCCAATCATTTACGAATACTTTTCAAACAAAGAAGCCATACTACATGAACTCACCAAAAAAGGGTTCGTGTGCCTGTCAACAAATCTTGAAAAAGCAAAAACCATATCAGCAGATCCGGCCGAACAGCTGGAAGAAATGTGGATGGCGTATTGGAATTTTGCTTTCGAAGACAAAGAACTCTATCAGGTAATGTTTGGTGTCGAAATGACCTGCTGTATGCAGCGCGTTCCAGAAGCAGAAGTCCCTTTCAAATTATTTACGGAAGCAATTGCCGAATTGATGAAAGGACAAAAGCCGACAGACGATGTCATAAAACAAAAGTATTTCACTTTTTTCTCAGTAATCCACGGACTGATTTCAATCAATATTGTAGGCAATGGGCTGGCATCAAGTATCAATAACCAGATACTTAAGGATGCAATCGGAGGAATCATTAAATCAATTCAAGTAGTAGAAGCCTAATTTTTTTGACTTTTACTTAACGCTGATAAATGATTTAATAACAATAACATAAAGTATCACCCTTTTTTTTAACCCGATACTTAACAGTGATAAATAATTTAATGCTAATCTATAACAAATAGATAAGCCAGCAAATCTATACATTTTTTCGTCTTATTACTTAACGATGTTAGATAATTTAATAAGGTTTAATTATAATTTTTTACAATGATTAAGAACAAACTAATACTTATGACAATGTAGCGGGTTCGTAGTCGTGATCCTGTTTCCCAGAAGAAACACTTCACAAAATGATATAAAATGGTTTATAAAACAAAAAGAAAGTAAAAACACCAGCTTCTAAAATAGCCGGTCCTATTTAAATCACTTACAAAAATGTATCGCAACAAAAACCAAGAATCAATCAAAATGTTCAACAAATTCAAAAGTCAAAAAAAAATGAAAAATATAATTCTAACCAGCCTAGTACTCGCTGTTGTACTAATAGGATGCTCCGATAAAGCCGCACAACAAGCTGCAGCTCCTGCTCCAACATTGCCAGTATACGCCATCCAAAGCGAAAACGCAACCACAGATTCAGAATATCCAGCCTCTATCCAAGGAACCGTAGACGTAGAAATCCGTCCACAAGTAAGCGGTAACCTAGAAAAGATATTCGTAGACGAAGGCGCTTTCGTTTCTAAAGGACAGCCCCTATTCAAAATAAACGAGCAGCCGTATCGCGAGCAACTAAACAACGCCCTTGCTAGTCTTCACGGAGCCGAAGCCGCTTTGATCAATGCCCAATTAGAAATTGACAAACTAACACCATTAGTTCAAAACAAAGTCGTTTCAGAATACCAATTAAAAACAGCTAAAGCATCACACAGAATCGCTTCAGCCAATTTAGACCAAGCAAAAGCAATGGTAGGTTCAGCAAAAATCAACTTAGGCTATACTACAATCACTGCCCCAGTTAGCGGTTACATCGGAAGACTTCCAAAAAAACAAGGAAGCCTAGTTTCGCCAGCCGATATCGAGCCATTGACAAAACTTTCTGACGTACACGAAGTCTATGCCTATTTCTCACTTGGAGAAACAGATTTCATCAACTTCAAAGCACAATATTCAGGAAACACCATCAATGATAAGATCAAAACTCTGCCGCCAGTTTCCCTAATATTAGCAGACAACAACGCCTATGCTCAAACCGGAAAAATTGATATGGTAGACGGCCAATTCGACAAAAACACAGGAGCCATCACGCTTCGTGCCACCTTCCCTAATGCAAACGGAACCTTGCGTTCTGGAAACACAGGAAGAGTCCGTTTAGGAATCAAACACAACGATGCCATTCTAGTCCCACAGTCCGCAACCATTGAAATGCAGGATAAAGTTTTCGTGTTTACCGTAAACAAAGAAAACAAAGTAACCAAAGCACCAATTACAATCATAGGCAAAAGCGGTACAAACTATCTTATCAAAGACGGCGTAAAATCAGGCGATCAAATTGTATTAAGCGGTATCGACAAACTTCAAGAAGGCCAGGCAATCCAACCTGAAAAATCAACTAAGATTGCTCAAGTAATTAACAAAAAATAATTTCACGAAAATGTTCAAAATATTCATACAGAGACCTGTATTAGCCACAGTTATATCCATTTTATTGGTGATATTAGGCGTACTAGGACTTACAAAATTGCCCCTACAACAGTTTCCAGACATTGCGCCCCCATCCGTATTGGTAACCGCAGTCTATCCTGGAGCCAATGCCGAAACCGTTTTGCGTTCGGTAGCACCATCGCTAGAAGAATCCATCAACGGTGTCGAAAACATGACATACATGAGCTCGACTGCCAGTAACGACGGTACCCTAGCCATTACCGTTTTCTTTAAACTAGGTACCGATGCCGACCAAGCAGCCGTTAACGTGCAGAACAGAGTAGCACAAGCCACGAGCCAGCTGCCAGCAGAAGTAGTACAACAAGGCGTTATTACGGCAAAACAACAAAACAGTTTTATCATGGCCATCGGTATGTATACCGAAGACGAAGCCAAATACGACCAAACCTTTGTTGCCAACTATGCGCAAATCAACATCATTCCAGAAATCAAGCGTATTCCTGGAGTCGGTTCCGCTTCCATCTTTGGAGGTACAAAAGACTATTCCATGCGTGTTTGGTTAAACCCGACACAAATGGCAACCTACAACGTAACGCCAACCGAAGTAATGGCTGCGATTCAAGACAAAAGCTTAGAAGCTGCGCCAGGTAAATTTGGTGAAAGAAGTAAGGAAGTTTTCGAATACGTTATCAAATACAAAGGAAAACTAACCAAGCCAGAAGACTACCAAAACATTGCCATCCGTTCCAATGCCGACGGTTCTATCCTTCGCCTAAAAGACGTGGCCAGAGTAGAACTTGGTGCCTATTCCTATAACAGTTTGACCCGTTTGAACGGAAACAAAGGAGTCGTAATCGGTATCATCCAATTAGCAGGTTCCAACTCAAACGACATTCAGGTAGCCATCAACAAATTGATGGTCAAAGCATCCAAAGATTTCCCAAAAGAAATAAAACACAACATATTTTACAGTACAAAAGTATCATTAGACCAATCAATTGAACAAGTTGAACATACCCTATTAGAAGCATTTATACTCGTATTTATTGTAGTTTTCCTTTTCCTTCAAGACTTTAGATCAACCCTGATTCCAGCAATTGCAGTACCAGTAGCCATTCTAGGAACATTCTTTTTCATGCAGCTATTTGGATTCTCCATCAACCTATTGACACTTTTCGCTTTAATCCTAGCGATCGGTATCGTGGTCGATGATGCCATTGTCGTCGTCGAGGCCGTGCATGCCAAAATGGAACACAAACACCTGTCTCCAAAAGTGGCAACACACGAAGCCATGCACGAAATTACAGGCGCTATTATCTCGATTACCCTAGTAATGGCCGCCGTATTCCTACCCGTAGGTTTCATGGAAGGCTCCACAGGAGTATTCTACCGTCAGTTTGCCTTTACCATGGCAATCGCCATCGTAATCTCGGCAGTAAACGCCTTGACATTAAGCCCTGCCCTTGCTGCCCTATTCTTAAAAGAAAACCATACAGCACACGACGGAGAAGAACCATATGCCAAACCAGGATTCAAGCAAAAATTCTTCAACGCATTCAATACCAGCTTTAACTCTTTAACCAACCGTTATGTAGGCGGACTTAAATTCCTAATCCGTCACAAATGGGTAAGTTTAGGCGGTTTAGCATTGATTACCGTTGCAACAGTCATTATGGTCAACAGAACTCCAACAGGATTTATCCCAACAGAAGACCAAGGATTTATTGCCATTGCAGTAAATACCCCTTCAGGAACATCCCTTGACGGAACCCAAAAAGTAATGACAGAAGCCGAAAACATGCTAAAAGGCTTAGAATCATCACGATTTGTAACCGCGATCTCAGGTTTCAACCTATTAACAAACTCTACAAGCCCCTCTTCAGCAGTTGTTTTCGTATTGCTAAAACCAAATGAAGAACGTGGAGACGTTAAAAATATAGACGAAATAATGGGTCAGGTTCAAGGCAAATTAGGCGCCATTTCAGGAGGAAGTTTCTTCGTATTCAGTTTCCCAACCGTACCCGGATTCAGTAACGTAGAAGCCCTAGATGTAGTATTGCAAGACAAAACAGGCGGCAAGCTCGATAAATTTAGCGGCATCTCGCAAAACTTTATCGGAGAACTAATGAAACGCCCAGAAATTGCAGTAGCCTTCACCTCTTTTAAAGCCGATTACCCACAATTGCAATTAGACATCAATGATGAAAAAGCAGACCAATTAGGCGTAAAAGTAAAAGACATATTGCAAACCATGCAAGCCTATTTTGGTAGTGCCCAAGCCTCCGATTTCAACAGATTCGGAAAATACTACCGAGTAGTAGTCCAAGCAGATATAGCCGACAGAGCAGATCCATCAACCATTGATCGCGTATTCGTAAAAAACAAAAATGGCGAAATGGTTCCGATAAATACCCTAGTAAAACTAACCCGTATTTACGGTTCCGAAACCGCTTCACGATACAACCTGTTCAACTCCATTTCAATCAACGCCATTCCAAAACCAGGTTTCAGCTCCGGAGACGCCATCAAAGCAATCGAAGAAGTAGCGGCACAACAATTGCCAGCCGGATACAGCTATGAATTTTCAGGACAAACCCGTGAAGAGATTTCTTCTGGAGGACAATCAACAACGATTTTCCTATTGTGCTTGGTATTCATCTATTTCCTACTTGCAGCACAATACGAAAGCTATATCCTGCCGTTAGCAGTAATCCTTTCCATCCCAACCGGAATCTTTGGAGTATTTGCAGCCATCGGTTTGACAGGCATCCAAAATAACATTTACGTACAAGTAGCGCTCGTCATGCTTATCGGACTGCTCGCCAAGAATGCCATCCTGATCGTAGAATTTGCAGTACAAAAACGAAGATCCGGCCAAGCGCTAGGCAAAGCATCCATCGACGCAGCCAAGCTACGTCTGCGACCAATTATCATGACCTCGCTAGCCTTCGTCGTAGGACTGATTCCGATGATGAGTGCCACAGGACCATCTGCCCAAGGTAACCACTCCATCAGTATTGGTGCTGCAGGAGGTATGCTTTCAGGAGTAATCCTAGGACTGTTTATCATCCCGGTATTATTCATAATATTCCAATATTTACAAGAAAAAGTTAGTGGAAAACCAATTGCCGTAATCCATAACGAAGAAAAATAAAAAATGAAAAAGTACATCAATAAATATGTCGCTGTCTTGGTACTGCTTACCACCCTTACAGCATGTAAAGTCTCGAAAGACGTCGAGACTCCAAAAGACGCCCTGCCAGAAAACTTTAGAAATACCACTTCTACAGACACAACGAGCATTGCCGACCAAAGCTGGAAAGAATTCTTCACAGAACCCTCCCTGCAAAAACTGATCGACAGCGCCATCGTGAGGAACAACGACCTGCTGGTAGCCCAAAAAAATATCGAAGCCGCGCAATGGCAATTAACACAGTCCAAATGGGGCAACGTACCCAAAGTAAACTTCCAAGCCACTGCAACATCGACCCGTCTGTCTGACAACAGCCTGAACGGATTAAGCACCAGCACTTTCCTGAGAAGAAAGCACGTCGAAGACTACAATGCCGCGTTGAACCTATCATGGGAAGCCGACATCTGGGGCAAGATCCGCAACCAAAAACGAAGCGCCTTGGCAGAATACCTACAATCCGCAGAAGCCAAAAAAGCCCTGCAGACCACCATTGTAGCCAATGTTTCCAAAGGATTTTACAACCTTCTGATGCTCGACGCCCAATTAGAAATTGCCAAAAAGAACCTCACCCTGAACGACAGTACCCTGTTTGTCATCAATCTGCAGTACGAATCCGGGCAAGTAACCTCATTGGCAAAACAACAAGCAGAAGCACAACAATCAGTAGCCGCACAGCTAATTCCTGAACTAGAGCAAAACATCGCCATTCAAGAAAACGCCCTGAGCACGATCACCGGAACCTTCCCGAGTGCCAAAGAAAGAAAAACCACGCTAGGCGCCATTGCCCTAAAAGAAAATGCAGCCGCAGGTATTCCCTCCTCTTTAGTAAGCAGAAGACCCGACGTTAAGAATGCTGAGCTGGCCCTAAAAGCCGCCAACGCAAAAGTAGGAATCGCAAAAGCCAGCCTCTATCCGACCCTGAACATTACCGCCGCCGGAGGACTCACCTCTTTCGAAGCCAGCAACTGGTTCAACACCCCAGCCTCCCTTTTCGGGACTGTGGCCGGAAGCCTTGCACAGCCCCTGCTGAACGGAAAAAGACTAAAAGCCCAATACGAAATCTCTAAAATAGAAAGAGAAAAAGCCGTAATCAACTTTAGACAATCCGTACTCGTAGCCGTAGGCGAAGTCTCAGACGCGCTCGTAAAAGTCGAAAAACTAAAAGAACAACAAGCCATAGTCGCCGGCCGAGTAGCCACGCTGCAAAAAGCCGTGAAAAACGCCGACATGCTGTTCAAAAACGGTATGGCGACCTACCTAGAAGTTATTGTAGCACAAGGCAATCTGCTGCAAAGCGAATTAGACCTCGCATCCATAAAACGCTCTAGCCTTGAGGCAGACGTTGAACTTTACCGCTCCCTAGGCGGCGGCTGGAAATAACAGCCCATTCATAATTCCCTAAATCAATTGCCTGATATTTACCCGTCAGGCAGTTGATTTTTTTATTTCTAAAAACCAATACCTTTTTTAAAATAGCTTAATTTTATAAAGTAAATCAATTATATGCAGGACACTTTCTTCTTTCAAGCAATGATCTATCTGGCAGGAGCCGTCATCATGGTTCCCATTGCCAAAAGACTCGGCCTCGGTTCCGTTTTAGGATACCTGCTTGCCGGAGTGATCATAGGACCCGCCTTTTTGGGCCTCATCGGTACCGAAGGCCAAGACATCATGCACTTTGCCGAATTCGGCGTTGTCATGATGCTCTTCGTCATAGGCCTAGAACTAGAACCCGACCGCCTCTGGAGAATGCGAAAAAAAATAGCAGGAATGGGCGGCATACAAGTCGCAGGAACCACGATAACACTCACCGCTATCGCCCTGGCCTTCGGATTCGACTGGAAAACAGCCCTCGTGCTCGGAATGATTATCTCTATGTCATCAACAGCCATCGTAATGCAGACCCTCGACGAAAAAGGCTGGATGAAAACCGTAGCCGGACGAAGCTCTTTTGCCGTATTGCTCTTCCAAGACATCGCCATCATTCCCATGCTTGCCCTATTGCCACTCTTGGCCAATAAAGCCTTACAGAACAATACCGTGGCCGCCCATGTCACACTAATGGACTCCTTCCCGAAATGGATACAAGCCCTTTTGGTACTCTCCTCCGTAACCCTCGTGGTCCTATCCGGAAAATACCTGCTTCGTCCCATCTTCCACGCCATGGCAAAGACAAAAATGCACGAAATGTTTACCGCAATGGCGCTCCTTGTCGTAGTAGGCATTGCCGTACTCATGACCTCCGTCGGACTCAGCCCCGCCCTAGGAGCCTTTTTGGCCGGTGTCATGCTCGCCAACAGCGAATACCGCCACCAGCTCGAAATTGCCATTGACCCTTTCAAAGGACTCCTCTTAGGACTCTTCTTCATATCCGTAGGAAGCTCTATCGACTTTGAACTCCTTCTGTCCAAGCCCCTCCAGATTATAGGATTAGTAGCCAGTATCATGGCCATCAAGATTACCGTGCTCTATTCCATAGGCAAATTTTTCAAGGTCGGATACTCACAGAACTTTATTTTCAGTTTCGGACTCAGCCAGATTGGCGAATTCGCCTTCGTGCTGTTAAGCTTCTCTCTGCAAGAAAACATACTCAGCAAAGAAATAACAGACCTCATGATGGCCGTAACAGCCCTTAGCATGGCCTTTACGCCCCTGCTGATGATGTTCAATGAAAAAGTACTGATGAAATCCAAATGCTCCATGACCGGAAGCGAAGAAGAAGACGAAAGCGATGTAGACCATGAAAGCAACCCCGTCATCATTGCAGGCTACGGACATTTCGGAAACACGATCGGACGTTTCCTTCGCGCCAACAACATCCAAGCCACCGTACTCGACAACAACAGCGACAATGTCAACCTCCTCCGAAAATTAGGCTTCAAGGTCTATTACGGAGACGCCTCCCGCCACGACCTCCTTCAGATTGCCGGAGCCGGAAGAGCCCAAGTCATTGTCATTGCCATAGGAAACCGCGAAAAAAGAATGGAGATGATCGAGATGGTCAAAAAACACTTCCCGAACCTCTACATCCTCGTGCGCTCCGAAAACCGCGACGACGCCTACGACCAGATGAATGCCGGAATCATGCACATCTACAGAGAAACCCTCGATACCAGCCTGCGTGTAGGCATCGACGTGCTAAAGCTATTAGGACACAGCAGCTATGAAGCCACCCGTTCCGCAAAAACCTTCTTTACCCACGACGAAAAAACGCTCAAGTACCTCGCCAGCATACGCAACCAAGACGAATACATCAGCGCCGTCCGCGAAAAGATAGAAGAACTAGAACGCGTCATCCTAGCCGACCGAGAAGCCATGTCTCTCGAAAACGCCGAAAAAACAATGCTCACATAAAAAAAGCCCCAAGAAACCTTGGGGCTTTTTTATATAAGTAATTTAGAAATTCATTTCACCTCTTTAGAAACTTCTTTCACGCTTTTAGAAATTCTTTTCACTCCTTTAGAAACTATTTTCATCTCTTTAGAAATTCATTTCATGCCTTTAGAAACTCTTTTCACCTCTTTAGAAATTCATTTCACGTCTTTAGAAACTCTTTTCACTCCTTTAGAAATTCATTTCATGCCTTTAGAAACTCTTTTCACTCCTTTAGAAACTTCTTTCACCTCTTTAGAAATTCATTTCATGCCTTTAGAAACTCTTTTCACCTCTTTAGAAATTCATTTCACGCCTTTAGAAACTTCTTTCACGCTTTAGAAAATACGCTTTGGCGCTAAAACCGATGTAGAGCCGTAAAAATTAATGAGGCAGCTTGTCTTTTAACAAGCCATAAAGAAATGTTCCGATCAAGGCACCCAAAAAAACAATGCCTATTCCGTAAAAGCCAGCGCCTATCAAGATAAAAATAGGTCCCGGACAAGTACCGATCATTCCCCAGCCCAATCCGAAGATCGTGCCCCCGATGATGTAATTCTTAAAGCCCTTTTCCTTATCCGCAATCTGTATCGGCTTGCCGTCAAGCCCGATAACACCATTCCTCTTATAAATCTGGATACCAATAACACCCACCACAATAGCCGTCATAATAATTCCGAACATATGGAACGACTGGAATTGGAACATCTCATAAATACGGTACCAAGAAACCGCCTCCGACTTAGTCAAGACAATCCCGAACAAGATACCAACAAGCAAATATTTTATAAATTTCATCGTATAAATATAATAGTATTATTTTCTTTCCCCCTTCACCTCCCACCCTGACCCTGACAGGGTTTGTAACCCTGTCAGGGTCATTAAAAAATCAAAGGCAATAAAAAATGCGCCGCTATCAAGCCGCCCACAAAAAAACCAATAACCGCTATCAAAGAAGGCAATTGCAAGTTGCTCATCCCCGTAATCGCATGACCAGAAGTACATCCCCCAGCATATCGAGAACCAAAGCCGACCAAAAGACCTCCGAAAAGCAAAAACCCAAAGATTTTTGGCGTAAAGATGGTCTCACTAGAAGTAAAAAGCTCCGGAAGCAGATTGCCATGAGGCGCATCAATATTCATCGCATTCAACTGCGCTACAGTAGCCGGATTCAAGTTGACCCCAGAACCATCGCTCAAATAATGCACGGCGATAAAGCCCCCGATCATCGCACCAAGCACGACAACCAGATTCCAGCGCTGCGCTTTCCAGTCAAACCTAAAAAAATCAGAAAACTTTCCCGCTCCAGAAATAGAACAAAGCGTACGAAGATTAGAAGACATACCAAACGTCTTCCCGAAATAAATCAAAAGAAGCATCACAGTCCCAATCAAAAATCCCGAAATATACCAAGGCCAAGTGCCATAAAAACTATACATAGCTGAAAATATTTACGCAAAAATAACAATTCGCTCCCACTCTTCCGTAATATTCCGCCTTAAAATAGAACCCAATTAAAATAAACATTTAATTTTGGTGCGGAATTACACCCTACATACAATGAAAAAATTTGCGATCGAAATCAAATGGGGCATCCGATACACTTTCTGTTATCTGGCATGGGCCATCCTTGAAAAATCTTTAGGTATTTATGGAGAGAACATGAGCTTTTATATGCTCTCTTCCCTACTATTTTACCTTTTTGCAGCACTCATCTATACCCTGGCCTTAAAAGAAAAAAAGACCCACTATTTCAATGGCAGCATGGACTGGAAACAAGGCTGTGCCACCGGACTCTACATGACCATTGTAATCGCCCTGCTCATGCCGCTGACACAAGCTTCATTGCATGAATTAATTGCCCCTGAATTTTTCGAGAACATGATAAAAGCCTCAAAAGACAAAGCCAGCGCGGCAACCTATTTTAATTTGAAAAGCTATATCATACAAAGCATCTTTTTTGCGTTATCTATAGGCATGGTAATTTCGGCTATCGTAGCCTATTTTGTCCAAACTAAAAAAACAAAATAAATGAAAACCAAATCTTTCATACTAGCACTATTCGTCGGAATCCTTGCAGTTTCCTGCGTAAGTACCCGCTCGACAATCAAAAACATCGACGACAACGCCCCAGAACCTATCCTGACCAAAGACGGCTGGTTCCTTTTAACCGAACTTAGCAAGGACAAAAAATACGGCTACGACAAAGACTATCCGATCAACGTATTCTACAAAAGCGTTGCCGACGAAGACATCAACCCGAAACGCTTTCTAGATGCCCTCACAGGTCCCAAAGGCGAAACCATAAGCTATAAAAAAATAGAAAGCTGCTGTCCCTTCCCTTCCAAAAGAAACGAAATGGGCGCCGGACTCTTAGACGTTTATGAAATCACGTGGCCCGGATTAGCAAAGCCCATCCGCCTCTACTTCAACATCTACGAAAAAGGCTATCTCTTTGTCCCAAAAGGATTTGGGCTCAAGAAAAACCAATAACAAACCAACACGAACACGCTGCTCAAAGTACGTTCGTGTTTTTTTATGCCTCAAAAATTCTATTTCAAAACCCTATAATACAACAGAAAGTCTAAAAAAATTCAATTTAGAAAACAACAAAACAAATTACCTATAAATCCCTATCTTTTTGCTTCTTAAACTTTTAACAGAATTTATCTTTCGATTAATATTATTTGTAAATTTGCGCTTTCAAAAACAACACTTATGAATCTACAAGATATCCCAAAAATAAAGCACCTAGACAGCAATAACTTTTTCCTTTTAGCAGGACCTTGTGCCATCGAAGGCGAAGAAATGGCCCTTCGAATTGCCGAAAGATTAGTTGAAGTCACAAACAAATTAGAAATCCCTTACGTATTTAAAGGCTCCTTCAAAAAAGCAAACCGTTCCAGAATAGACAGTTTCTCTGGAATCGGCGATGAAAAAGCCCTAAAAATTCTAAGAAAAGTTTCCGAAACTTTTGACGTTCCGACAGTTACAGACATCCACACTAACGAAGACGCCGCTATGGCAGCAGAATATGTAGATGTGCTTCAGATTCCTGCCTTTTTAGTACGCCAAACCGATTTAGTCGTTGCCGCGGCTAATACAGGAAAAACCGTAAACCTTAAAAAAGGACAATTCATGAGCCCTGAAAGCATGAAACATGCCGTACAGAAAGTATTGGATTGCAACAACCAAAAAGTAATGGTAACCGACAGAGGAACCATGTTTGGCTACCAAGACATGATTGTAGACTACCGCGGCATCCCAACCATGCAGCAATACGCTACCACAGTATTGGATGTAACCCATTCGCTACAGCAGCCAAACCAATCAGCAGGCGTAACAGGCGGAAGACCAGACATGATCGAAACCGTTGCAAAAGCTGGAATTGCCGTAGGCGTTGACGGAATCTTTATCGAAACCCATTTCGATCCAGCAAACGCAAAAAGCGATGGCGCTAACATGCTAGACCTGAAATATTTTGAAGGACTCATGACAAAATTAGTAGCCATCAGAAAAACCGTAAATAATTTTTAATATTAATATCCCTCATTTTGAAACATCCATTCCTAATGGGTGTACTAACTTTTTTTTGTGCTTTTTCACAGTACACCTTTGCCCAAGAACTGGCAACAAGTCCTGAAAAATACACTGCTCACAACAAAGGAAAATTCTTTATCTCTTGGGGTGGCAACAGAGAATCTTACACAAAATCAGACATTACTTTTAAAGGCGATGGCTACAATTTCACAGTTAACGACGTGAAAGCACACGACAAGCCAAAAGGGTATCATCTTGATTATTTGAACCCTGCAAGAATGACCATTCCTCAAACTAACTTGAGAATTGGGTATTTTATCAGCGACCATTACAACGTTTCTATCGGCGTTGACCATATGAAATATGTAATGACACAAGGCCAGACTGCCAATGTAAATGGAGAAATCAACCTTCCAGAATCTGAAGCAGGATCAATCCACAACGGTATCTATGACAACAGACCAACCGTAATGTCAGAAGACTTTTTGAAATTCGAGCATACAGACGGACTAAACTACGTGCACGCACAAATTAACCGTGTTGACGATATCTCAAGGTTTTTTCACCTTCCAAACACAGACAAATTCCAGATTAATTTGACAGAAGGTGTCGGCGGCGGATTTTTATACCCTAAAACCAACGCAACCCTGTTGAGCAAGCAACGTCACGACGATTTCCATGTTTCTGGATACGGACTTTCTGCACAAGTAGGACTTAACTTGACATTCTTCAAGCACTTTTATATACAAGGCGAGCTAAAAGGAGGCTATATCGACATGCAAGACATCAAGACCACTTCTAGCAATGCCGACAGCGCATCGCAACATTTCGGATTCTTCCAAAGAATCATTACTGTAGGCGGTATTTTCAGGCTGTAAGCACTTTGAAAAAATAATTTAACATCCCTCGAAAATTTCGAGGGATTTTTTTTGCCATTACATTTTATTTACTTTACTTTGTTACTCAAAGTACTTTATATGGAGACAAACAAATATCTTAATGACATTACAGAAATCAAGAACATGATGAATCGTTCTTCTCGATTTCTTTCGTTAAGTGGCTTATCAGGAATTTTAGCCGGAGTTTATTGTTTAATCGGAGCCTGGCTTGCCTATCAAACGATATACACCGATTCGAATAATGTAGGTTCCTATAAAAATTTAGTCCTTACAGAAGATGCCATGAAAAGGCTTTTTGCCATCGCATTTATCGTAATACTGTTCTCCCTACTTACCGGAATTATACTTAGCATCAAGAAAGCAAAAAAAGAAAACGAAAAGATCTGGGATGCTTCCTCAAAAAGACTAATCATCAACTTTGCTATTCCGTTGGCGACTGGTGGTTTTTTTATATTATTCCTTATTGAAAAAGAAATCTATGGCTATGTAGCACCATTAACGTTGATTTTTTACGGACTGGCTTGCGTAAATGCCAGCAAATACACTTTAGGCGATGTCCGCTATTTAGGAATTACACTGATTATCATTGGCTTGGCTTCCTCTTATTTTATAGGCTATGGATTGTTTTTCTGGGCTTTAGGATTCGGTATTTGCCATATTTTTTACGGATCGATGATGTATTTCAAATACGAAAAAAATTAAAATTATATTTAAAACTTTACAAATAGTATCTTTGGCCCGCCTCTGAAAAGCACAGAAATAGTTAAACTGCTCACAATTATAACTTGAAAAACATCATCCAAAATATCAACAAAGCTTTTGACCATAGGATCAGACTCGGAATTATGTCTATTCTTATGGTAAACGAATCTGCTGATTTCAATATGCTGAAAGAGCTTTTGGGAGTGACTGATGGTAATCTGGCGAGCCATACCAAAGCATTGGAATCTGAAAATTATATTTCGATAGAAAAACAATTCATCGGAAAAAAACCAAACACAAGATATATTGCTACCAAAGAAGGGAAAAAAGCCTTTAAAGAACATATTGATGCTCTTGAAAAATTGATCCAAAAAAGCTGATGCTTTTTTTTATCTTTTTACTTTGAAAAACAAAGTACTTTATAAAATACAAATACTGCGCTATGAGAGATTTATTTATCGAAAAGCTTTATGAAATAAGCAAAAAGCCTTACCAAAAGCTCTTTAAAAAAGGCGAACCTTGGACAATCAGCCAAAAGGAACTGCTGCAACTGCCTGAAGAATCTCTAGGATTCCATCTTGGCTGTTTTCTGTTGAAATACAATTTCGAAATCCAGCCGAAATTAGAAAATCATGACGTATTCCATGTACTGACCAATACGGGCGTTTCAGTTCCGGAAGAAATTGGCATGCAGTATTTTTTATACGGGAACGGCAAACGCAGCTTTTATTTGTATATGGTGCTAGTAACCGGAACCCTCTTCTACCCTGCCAAAATCAGCTACTTCAAAAGCCAATACCAAAGAGGAAAGAATGCCTTGATATTCCATAGTCTAGACTATTCAAAAATGCTAAATATTCCTTTAAATACAATACGTAACACATTTAAAATCATATAATCATGGATAACGAAATAACTCAAGAAAACTGGTGGAAGAGAAATTGGAAATGGTTTGTTTCCTTGCTCGCTTTTATTTTGGCAAGCCTAATTCTAGCGTATGCTATAGCCCAAGGCAACTTTAAAGATATTGCACAGGCCTATAACGATACGGCGCTTTATACCAATGCAATAGACCAGGCAAATGACAATGAAGAAGTTATTGAGATTCTTGGAGAAATCGGGCCTTTAGATAATCTGGCAATTTTAGAAGGAAGCACCAAATATTCCAATAACAACAAATCTGTTTTTGCCACCGTGCGGATAAGAGGAAAAAAGAAAAGAGGAAGGATGGATATTGCTGCCCAAAAAGTAAATTCAGAATGGATTTACGAGATAATTAAAGTCCGAATTGAGAAATCAACTCAAATAATAAAGGTCAAAGAGTAGTTAAAATAACTATTCCAACGACTGTAAGGCTCAAAATAAACCAATGTCCCGGAATAGTAATTAAGTATTTTACTTTTCTAATTCACGAACCGTAATATAATTATCGTCTTCCATTTTCCAAGAATCGCCTTTGACCTTGATGGTTTCGCCAATCTGGACAGAACGGTATTGTTTCGGGTCTTTTAGATTCGGGATGCTGATTGTGGCATAATAAATTTTGCCGTCATCAGTGGTCAGGATAGCCGTATAACCGTCTTTTCCTTTGTTTATTTCGCCGACTTTTCCTTGAACAGCGACGGTTTCTACTTTTTCTTCTTCTTTTCCAGCTTCTGTAGTATCAGGAGTTCTGATTTTCACGACTTCGGTGCCGTCTTCCTTTACAGCAGCTTTTTTATTTGAATTACAGGCCGCTACAGCTATAGCCGCTCCAAGCACAAACAATTTTACAAATGTAGTTTTCATAGTACTTCTATTTTTTTATAAAGATAGAAATAGGACAACTAAAAAGCGAACAAATCTTTCACAAAAAAGCCCAGATACTTCGAGGCCATTTTTTATTCTCCGTCAACAAACGGCTGTAGGTATTTGAATCTTTCGGTGAGCTTTCCGTTTTCCGTCATTTTGGCACGCTGTAATATTCCGTCCTTATCGCCATTGAAAAAAGCAGGAATGACATGCTCCATGAACATCTCTCCAAATCCTTCGCTAGCATCTTTAGGCAGTTCGCAAGGCAGATTGTCAACCGACATGACTACGATAGCAGCCGGATGGAAGACATCCACTTCTTTATGTTCGCTCGGAAGATAACCGAACAAAGGGTCTGCAATTGTAGAAGCTTTGATCGTTGCCGCAATAGGACCGTCTACATCACAAGAAATATCGGCTATAATCTTAATTTTATTGTCTTTTGAATTGAGCATTTCTCGCGATAAGATTACCGGAGCGCCATTGCCATAGAAGTGGCCGGCCATGAAGATATCGGCTGCTTGCGAAAAGCGTTCGAAATCGGAAGTATAGTCTTGCGGATTGGCATAAAAATCTTCTTTATCAAGAAGCTTACCGTCTATTCGTTTATTATAATCCAAAACATCTATTTGCGTATAGACCGGTCCAGAATAATTTTTAGACAGGAAATGTTCTGGGGTAACCTGTTTTATTTTCATCCCGTCAAGGATTTCTTTAGCGCCCATACCTACTTTTCCATGGCCTGTCAGTACAATCTTGATGGGCGGCAACGTCTGTCTTCTCAATCGAGCAATCAAGTCATCTTTGCTTGATAATGTTTCCGCTTTCGGAAGATTAAACAATTCGAATTTAATTCCGAACGCTCTTATTCCGTTGTAAGCCCCTACGATTCCGGCATATCTTCCAAAACCAATAAGCCTTTTGTAATTGGCACCTACTATGGTCTCGTGATCGTATAAATCGATTTTTTTTTCTAGGATTGCCTGCAAAAGTTTTCTGTTATGAGGCTGTTTTTTGATGGTATGCGAAAAGAAAAAATATTTTTTGTTTGGAATCAGCCACTCTACAGGAACTTCTTTTACTCCAAAAAGCACGTCGCAATCAGAGACATCCTCTGTAACCTCTAGTCCCAGTGATTTGTATTCTTCGTCCGTAAATACCCTGATATCAGAGCTTTCGACTTTTAGCTGTGCTTCTGGATGTTCCTTAAGCAATCTTGATGCTTCTTCTGGTGTAAATACAACCCTCCTGTCAGGCGGGTTTTTTCTTTCCTTAATAATTCCGAATTTCATATTAGTTTTTAAAAAAGTAAAGGGTGGTCTTTAATTTTATCGCGAGATGATTAAAAGTATCGCAATAATTTAACAAAATCATAGTATTAAACAATTTGTTATAACTACAACGATATAATTTGTTCCAAATATAACATTAACTCAAAAGCCATGCAAGACATTTACGTAGAAATAATGCTGCATTTTTTTAGTTTTTCTTCCTAAAATGTTAAAGGAGGGATACCGTACAATAACTTTTATTTTATTTTGTTAAAGTAGAAACATAGTTTGTCGCTTTTTCTATATTTGCTATTCAACCACCGAATTAAAATGACTTTTTCAAAATATATATACTCCTTCCTTGTTTCGGCTTTACTTTTAACGTCATGCCAAGAAAAGGAAAAACAGATTGCTTCTAATGACCTTACCGAAAATACTACAGATGCACTTTCACCTTATACCATAAAATCTAAAAAACTCCTGCCTAGTTATGTATCTTCAAAACAGGAGAGCTTAGAGAAATTTTACGAAAAGAACTGGCCCAATAATTCTATGAACGGCGGCTTTCTCGTTGCTAAAAACGGACAGGTGATTTTCGAAAAGTACGAAGGCAAGTCTAATTTTTCTAAAGGAGAAAACATTGATGCCAACACGCCGCTCCATATTGCTTCTGTATCAAAGGTACTCACGGCAACTGCCATCTTGAGACTTATCGACAGGGAAAAACTAAATCTTGAAGACAAAGTCAATAGCATATTGCCTACATTTCCTTATGATGAAATTACCATCAAGATGCTTTTGAACCACAGAAGCGGCTTGCCGAACTATGCTTATTTTGCAGACGATACTAAAATCTGGAATCGTTCAAAGATGCTTCAGAATCAAGACATTCTTGATCTGCTGGCGCAGCATAAATTCGGATTGTACTTTAAGCCGGACAGAAAGTTCGGCTATTGCAATACCAATTATGCCATCTTGGCGCTGGTCATTGAAAAAGTAACAGGCAAAAATTACCGCAATGCCATGCAGGAAATGATTTTTGAGCCGCTGGGTATGAAAAATACTTATGTCTACGATTATGCTAAAGACAAAGAAACCTCAAGTCTTTCCTATAAAGGCAATAAAGTCTTATATGAGATGAACCATCTGGATGATGTCTATGGCGATAAGAATATTTATTCCACTCCAAGAGACCTGCTAAAATTTGACATGGCAACTTATTCCGATAAATTTCTTAATTCAGTTTTGGTCAGCGAGGCGTTTAAAGGATACAGCTATGAGCATAGAGGAACCAAAAACTATGGCCTAGGCATTCGCATGCTGGAATGGGAAACGGGAGAGCAGCTATTTTACCATAACGGATGGTGGCACGGAAATACTTCATCGTATGTAAAGCTCAAAAAAGATACCGTGGCCATGTTTGCTATTTCAAACAAATACACATTAAAGACCTACAAAATCTGGAAGTTGGCGCCTCTTTTCGGCACCTACCCGATCAAGCTTGACAAAGACGACGTCGCAAATTAGCCTGTCCATTGCAAATTCGATTTATTTGGACTACTTTTGCGGTATAGTTTTTGCTTTATAGCAGAGTTCTTAAACATATTGGGGTCGACTGGTTTTGACAGCAAGTCGAATTGAAAAGTAAGCACGTCGAGAACTGGGACAATTCTCGTTACTAAATGGTCCTAACACTTTTACACGGCGAAAATAATTACGCTTTAGCTGCTTAATCCGAATTATAGTACGATTTGCCTAGTTCCTGCAAGGCAGGAAAGCTAGATTCTCCTTGAAAGCCTTGGTTTGTGGCGTTCTTAAAAGGAGAACCGTAAAAATAAACCTAGAAATGGTCAAGCTTCGGGGCTGTTTTGACAACTAAGAAGATAAGCATTGTGTGGCTGTTCCTGGCCTTGCTCAATGACGAAAATCCAATCAGGGAATAAACGTGTAGAAAGCCTTTTGGTTGCTTGTTTGGACGGGAGTTCGACTCTCCCCGACTCCACAATGTACTTTAGAGACCAATAGATAAAACTGTTGGTTTTTATAAAAAACTTCTTTAAAACCGCATGGAGCCTGCAATTATGACAGTTGCAGGCTTCGTCGTTTTTAGTTGGCAACCAACAAAATTTACAAAAATGCTCAGAAAATCTGTGGCACATTCGTGGCACAGGGTCATGTGGACTTGATACCTTTTCTGCCACAAAAAATTAAGGCGAATTTTTCTTAACAAGTTTAAATGAGTTAAAAAAAAAATACATATATTATTTTTACTGCACATCAAGCATAACATCTCTAACTTTCAAGAAGATGAAAAGTACCAGGAAAAGATACAGCACCGAATTTAAAATCTGGGCCGTTAAGACCTGCTTTGACTATAAAAGCGTACGGCGTGCGGCCGACAAACTGCGGATCAACAAAAACAGCCTACAGCACTGGAAAAACTTATTCCGAGACGGGAACCTGCAGCAGACAGCAGGTTCAGATTTGGATAGAAAAGAAACAGCCATACTGCAGAAGGAACTCAAAAACATCAGACTGGAGCGGGATATTTTACAGGAAGGCGCCTGTCTCCTGCATCAGGGCAGACGCGCCAGATACCTGTTTATAAAAGAAAACACAGGCAGGTTTCCCGTTGGGAAGATGTGCCGGATTTTTCAGGTGAATCCTAGCTGCTATTACAAATGGCTGAAAGGGCTGTCCACCAGCAGGGCGGAACGCAGGATTTTTATTACATCAGAAATTTCAAGGATTTACCACTGGAGCGAGGGCAGATATGGAAGCCCGAGAATAAGCAGAGAACTGGCAACACTAGGCATTAAAGCCTGCCCTTCTCTGGTCAGAAAGATAATGGCCGAACAGCAGCTCCGTTGGATTAGAAAATTAAAATTTAAAAGGACCACACTTTGCTCCCCTAAATATCCGACTGCCGAAAATTTATTAAACCAGAATTTTAAGGCCAAAACCAAGAACCAGGCATGGGTGTCAGACATCACTTACATCAGGACAACCAAAGGCTGGGCATACCTTACCACAGTTATAGACCTGTTTGACCGAAAAGTCATAGGATGGTCATTAAGCAGAGGCATGAAAGCTATGGACACCAGCATCGCTGCTTTTAAAAAGGCCCTCCTGAACCGTCCTCTACTTTCTGACCAGAAATTAATCTTTCATTCTGACAGGGGAATTCAGTATGCCAGCAAAATATTTGTCTACGTATTATCAAAAAACAGCCAGATCCTGCAAAGCATGAGCCGGAAAGGAAACTGCTACGATAATGCAGTAGCTGAGAGTTTTTTCAAAACGCTGAAAACAGAACTGGTAAACCGGGATCAATATAAAAACAGAAAACAAGCCAGAAAATCAATTCATAACTATATTGAAAATTTCTACAATACAGTGAGAAGACATTCTGCCCTTGGAAATCTGACGATGGAAGAATTTCAAAATCAGCAAATACGCTCTAGTTAAATCTATCTCAATTTTGGAAAATATTTACAAAAAATAATACTCTTAACTTTTACTCCAGTTTTTGTTTGCATATCCAAACGGACTATATGCTGAAACTATCCATTTCCTAGTACGGGTAGATTTCTTTTTATCAGAACCAGATTAGGTTTTCGGTCACCTATTACTTAAAAATTACTCCCGCCTCAGTAGTTTTTATCTGGTCAAAAAAAATAATAGCATGAGACAACGCAATATCTTGTCTATAGGTCCTTAAAATTTGCCATAATTTTAACATTTGTTCAATATGCCTATCTAATTATTAAACATTAAATTAGATAAAAAACTAATGGAAAGATCAATACAGGAACAGCTGCTTCTTTTGAAGAGCGTTGTAGAAAATGCCCCCCTGCCATTGGGAGTATATGCAGGTAGCGAATTGACAATAGTACTGGCAAACGATGCAATGATCAAGGCATTGGGCAAGGGAAATGAAATCATCGGTAAGCGATATACCGAAATTCTTCCCGAATTAGAAGGACAAGAGCTCTTTGCCCAGGCTAGATCCGCTATGGTAACAGGAGTTCCTTTCCATGCAAAAGGATCAAGAGTAGATATCGAAATAGATGGGCTTCTCAAGACCCACTACTACGATTACAGCTACATACCCTTGCGTGATACTGAAGGAAATATATTTGCCATTATGAATACCGGAGCAGATGTAACCGACCTGGTAAATACACGATATAATATTGAGAATGCCGAAGAAAAATTACGCCTTGCAGTCTCAGCAGGCGGCCTGGGAACATATATTACAGATCTTTCTAGTAATCAAGTCGTCGTATCTGAGCTTTTCAACGAAATATGGGGCACTAAGGGCCAGCCTGCGCGAGCAGATATTATTGGCCGGATATGCCCGGAAGATCTGCCGATAAGAGAAGAAGCCCATGCAAGGGCCTTGCTTTCCGGAGATGTAGACTACGAGGTGAGGCTGGAAAAAGGGCTTTCGTTGCGATGGGTACGTGTCAAGGGCAGGATAATCTGCGATGATGCAGGAAATCCTGCAAGCCTTCTGGGCGTCGTACAGGATATAACCGAGACGCGGGAGTTTGCCGAAGAGCTTAAAAGGCAGGTGGAACAGAGAACTTCCGAATTAAAACGATCTAATGAAGATCTATTGCATTTTGCCAACATTGTAAGCCATGACCTCAAGGAGCCTCTGAGGAAGATAAGCACATTTAATAGCCTGCTACGGCAAAAATTGGGAGAGGACATAAATGAAGACGCGCGAAAGTATTTCGGCAAGGTGGAAGACGCAGCAAACAGGATGACGTCCATTATCGATGGGGTACTCAATTACGCTACGCTGAATGAATTGGGCCATCCTGTGGAGAAAATCAATATCAATCAGCTAATTGAAGACATAAAGGGAGACCTTGAGCTGGTTATCCAGGAAAAAAAAGCCATTTTGATATTGGACAGGCTCCCGGAAATTGAAGGAGCACCTGTCCTGCTGCATCAGCTGTTCTACAATCTTATACACAATGCCCTGAAATTCTCAAGGCCCCACGACCCGCCTAGAGTGACAATCTCGCATGAACTGGCAATTATTGATGATACGGAATATATAAGGATTTGTATCAAGGACAACGGCATAGGATTTGATCCTGCCAATTCGCAGAAGATTTTCGACGTATTTAAGAGGCTCCACTCAAAAGATGAGTTTGAAGGCACTGGTCTGGGTCTGGCGCTATGCAAAAGGATAGCGGAACGCCATCAGGGCGATATAACTGCTGTTGGCAGCAAGATCGACGGGGCCAAATTTACTGTTGAGCTTCCGCTAAAGCTTCCAAAAAAGTCTATCTGACAGATAATAGAAGTTGCCTATTAACCGAAAAGCTTTTCTCAATATTTCCCTTATAGACAGAATCTCTATAGCCATACGAATCGTATACTATTTTAAGGAATATGACAGTCGCTTTATCCGGCCCACGTTGCAATTCTAAAAATGGAAAATGTCTTATCGGAGGGTCAGCAAGGAGCAATTATGTAAATTTTCCGTTTTATATCATAAGACTTTGAAACCGCTGCCTCCGTAACTTGGGTAGTATTCCAATACTCTCATGTTTGATAATTTACAATAAGATATGCTATGATAAATCCGGTGACGCCTTGGACGGCGACAGTCCATAACGATCTAGAAAAAGGCAAGCTTCTGTTCGATGCTGCGCTGCAGCGCCATAAATTCCAGCTTTTCAACACTATCGATTCTATCTGGCTGACAGCCGCATGGCCCAACAGCGCTAGGATAGCGTTCAGGCTGGCCTTCGGAATGAACAGCAATTTTGAGAAAACGGCAGTAACTGAAATCACTGGAGGCTTGCTGATTACGGCTTCTACGCGCCTGGGAGACTACCGGATCCACCTATCATATCCCGAAGGCCCTTCTGCTGTCTTTCGCTATACTGTCTCATTCCGTGGCGCTTTCCAGATGCTTATTCCTTTCTGGCCGCGGGATATCGTCCCTCTTACAAAAGAAGGCAAGGTGGAGAATACATCTGGAATCGTCCATGCCCACCAGGTCGGAGCCAGATCCGGACAGCTGTTCGCAAGCATGACAAAACCCAAAAACGGCTCCCTTTTTTATTTCCAGAACCTTACTGCGATGTCCGACTACTGCGACGCGTCAGAAACATCGCTCGCTGAAACGGTGGGCGGCCAATGGCCGGAAATTGGGTTCCAGTTTCCCGTCAACCGCGAAAAGCCGCTGCCTGCTGGCAAAGAATATGTGATTTCAGACGCATTTGTCATTCTTGATGAGAAAATTCCCGAAAGAGACTGCCAGGTCGCAGAGCAGTTTCTCGACTGTCTTGCCGCAGTCTACCTCCTCATTCCAAAACCTGAGCCCGTTTTCCATGACTGGAATGCAATCGCTGGAAAGGTGCTGCATGACCTGGAGACCAACAAAGGCTGCTGGACCCAGGCTGAAGGGACTCCATATCTGAATGCCTATGTCGGGGATTACCGTACTCCTGCAGAAATCATGGTACAGCTTGCAGTGCTCATGCCGCTTCAGGAATATCTGGCCTGGTCAGGAAACAGGCATCCGATTAGCGACGATCTTGCCAGCGGCTTGAGAGCCTTTTATGACAAAAATATCGGAAGCATCGTACGGTGGCATCCGGCGCAAGAAGATGATCTGGACAAGTCAGAAGAGCAGAAGCGCGAAATGGTCATGGATTCTTGGTACCTCCATCATCCCCTGCTGAACCTGGCAAGGCTTGCGCTCGGGGGCAATAAAATTGCTGAAAAGCTTTTTCTGGACTCTATAGGCTACGCCATAAAGGTCGCCCGCCATTTCAACTATGAATGGCCGGTATTCTACAAGATGACTACGCTGGAAGTAATCAAGGCTGAAACCGCCCCCGGGAAGGGCGGCGAGAAGGATGTGCCGGGTTCCTACGCGCATATAATGCTGATGGCATGGAAGCTGACTGGCGAAAAGCGATTTATGAAAGAAGCAATGAATGCGATCAAGAGCCTGGACGGGCTGGGATTTGATATCTTCTACCAGGCAAACAACACTGCATTCGCGGCAGGAGCATTTCTCGAGCTGTTCAAGGAAACAGGCGAGTCAAGATACCTGGAACTGAGCTACTGCTGCCTTGCCGGAATATTCAAGAACTGCCAGATATGGGACTGCAATTACGGCCACGCCAAAAATTTCCCGAATTTCTTTGCCGTTTTTCCGCTCAAGGATGCGCCGTATACGGCAGCTTATGAAGAGCTGGAAGTCCATGCGGCTCTCCACCATTATCTGGAAGCGGCAAAAGGTATAGAAATACAGCCCTCACTAAGAATACTGGTGCCGGAATTTATCAAGTATGCTGCGAGCAGGCTGGCCTATTATTACCCGGCTCTGCTGCCAGAAGAAATGATTGCCGAAGAAATAAAGACCGGAGAGGTACAGAAGGATTTGTGGATTCCGCTGGAAGATATTCACGACGGCTGGGAAAAAAGCGGCGAGGTCGGCCAAGAAGTGTACGGAGCAGGACTGCCATTTGGGATACTGCCGCGACAGTACTTCAGGATAGAAAGGCTTGATGCGCTAGTTTTTGTAGATTATCCGGCCAGCTCTTTCCGCTTTGGCAAAACCTCTGTCACCTTCCACCTCGAAGGCAGTCCTCGGCTGAGGGCCAAGATGATTCTGCTGGGGCTGCCCAAGGCTGTACTGTCTAAAATCAAGGTCGAACAAAAAGACAGGTCGGTATACCGGCAGCTAAAAGGAGCATCGTCCAACATCTTTGAACTTTCCGGCAGGGCCCGCGTCAGGATAAAATGGGCCGCGTTTTAGGTTTTTCAAATCTTCAAGCCAAAGTGCCTGTCTGGCGCGCGCCATACGAGCATAGAGAAGGAAACTACTCCGATGATAAACGCTACTCGGCTGAGGCGCTGGCGCTGGCTGATACGTCTCCCTGCTCCGAAGCCTGGTTTTTTCAAGGTCGGCATGCGAGAGGCGCAACCATACGTGGAGCAGTATGCTATTTTCAAAAGCTTTTATTTAAAGTAATGTCAAAATATTACTTCCGAATTCAATAATAAGCTATCCGCTGCATGTACGCGGCTGTCCTCAGTTATAACAAAATTTAATAATGTTATAAAAACACCAGCGGGATGATTGCCTAACTTAGGCTTACCTAAACAATACAATCATGAAAGCGCTATCAATCACAAAAAGCTTATGCCTTGTCCTTGCCTATATGGTGCTGGCATCATGCAATAGCAATACGGGACGCCATATCGAGTCCGATATTGAAAATCCTAAAACTTCTGCAGATACGGTACAGGCCGAAACGTCAACTGAAAACGGAGCTGTACCAGATAATGACGCGTCTAAGCTTTCTGACGGAAAGGATTCTATAGACGGGGAAGTCACTCCTCCGAATGCGAAAGAGCAATAGTGCTCAAGCATAGCCGCATGCCCAAAAGCTTTGCCCGAAATCCGCAGTACGATAAAATCAGACAGCCCCCAGCGGAAACCCAAAAGATTGTCTAACTATTAATACGAAAGTTATGCCTTGGCCAAAAGGAGATTTTCCTCCATCATATAAGAACCAGCAAAAAAAAATCCGCGAGAAAGCCGTCGAGATCGCCAATGAAATGCTGAAGCAGGGCACTGAGGAAGGAATAGCGATTGCTACAGGACTCAAGCTTGCACGGGAATATTTTGACAGGCCGGATGACAAAAAAACTCCTAACATGCCGTATGGAAAAGATCGAAAGTATTCTTGATAGCGTCTCCCACCGCCAGTACCCATTGCCCGAACGGCCCTGGAAGCAGTATCAGGAATGGCACGGCAATATCTTTATGCATTGGAAAAGCGATGCGGCTTCTTTAGCGAGCTTATTGCCCGAGGGCATGGAACTGGACCTGATTCACGGCGAGGCGTGGATCTCGATAGTTGCCTTTAGCGTAAAAAAACTGCATCCGCGTTTCCTGCCTCCCTTCCTTTTCTTTCAGATTTTCATGAAGTCAACGTAAGGACGTATGTAAGAAGAAACGGCATCCCTGGCATTTATTTTTTATCGATCGAAGCGCAGAAACTGCTGCCTGTCCTGTTTGCCCGCCTGCTTATTGGACTTCCTTACTTGAAATCAGAAATCAGCCGAAAACAGCAGGCCTATCATTCGCATAATAAGGAAAAGATGCTGAAGCTTGATTTTGCCTACCTTCCGCAGGAAACGATTACCGAAAAGACGGAACTGGATATCTGGCTTACGGAAAGGCATGCGCTGTATCTGTCAAAAAGCGGCCGGCTGCACCGGATAGATGTGCATCATAAGGAATGGCCGCTGCAAGAGGTCGAATTGCGCCCCAAGGTAGTGCGCTATCCTTTGGTAGGCAACGGCTATTATGAAGACCTGCCCGACAAGATGCATTATGCCCAAGAAGTAACGGCACTGCTCTGGGGCAGCAGGGAATGTTGATCTAACTAGAGTAGAGACTTTAGTCATACAAGGATCTGGCAAAGGGAATGCGGGAACCAGCAAATAACGACCAACAAACTCCATCCTCGGAATGTTCCCGACATTCTGCATTTACTAGATAAGCTGTTTTAGCGGGCGGACCTGCATGCTGACCACATCGCATCCTTTTGACCTTGTCAGGCAGAAGAGAATCGATTCGGCAATGTCTGCCGCATCCAGCATCTCCATTGCATCAACCTTTTCCTGCCGTTCTATGCTGGTGCCGGGCTGCATATCCGTATTTACGGCTCCGGGTTCTATAAGCGTGACCTTGATCTCGTCAGGGTTGAGTTCTTTTCGCAGTGCGGCCGTAAAACCCTGTATTCCCGATTTGGTCGCTACGTAGACGCTGCTGCCCGGCTCCCGGATTTCTGCGCTCATCGAGCCGACATTGACTATATGCCCATTTTTTTTCGCTTTCATCCTTTTTATGGCCGCATTGGCACAGGCAATATAGGCCAAGAGGTTGGTGTCTAATATATAGCCCCATTTTCCATAGTCCCCTTCTGCGGCGCTTTCTGCTGCCAGGCCGGCATTATTTATCAATACGTCGATATCTCCGAATTCGGACTCAAGTGCCGTGAAGACTTCTTCTATGCCATGCCCCGAAGAAAGGTCGGAAGTGATGCCCGAAAGCATTGCATCGGGATGCTGGGCCTTGGCATCGCGTATCGTCTCATCTAGCTGTTCTTGGTGTCGGCCCGTGATAAACACTTTTGCGCCTAATCCCGCAAGCAGGTGGGCGGTAGCCCTGCCTATTCCTGTAGTGCCTCCGGTTATCAATATTGTCTTGTCCGCAATTGTTGCTTGAAATTTGCTTTTCTCTTCCATAAAAAATCTATTTATTATAAATCGCAAGCTTTGGGTGTCAAGCGGGACATCCTCACTCTAAAGAATCGGAGTCCGCCTGTTTTAGAGTATTTGTCTGCTGGTTCATGGTGTCACGCGTACCGCTGCTGACGGTTCCCTCGCTGGTGGCAGTTCGCTCGGTATCAGAGGCATTCACTGCGTCGCGGCTGGTATTATTGTCCCTGCACGAGAATATCATAGCCATGCAGGCCGCAAAAATCACTATGAAGATGTAGGTATCGATCTTTTTCATGGCAGCTTATTTTTTGTCTTTTATTTTTTCTTTCAGGCTTTTTGCATGTTCGAGATGTGCTGCCAGCGTCGGTATCTTGCTGGATGCCCATGCACTGATTTCTTCGTCGGATGCTTCTTCTGCCGCTTTGGTCATCTTGTCAATGGCCTTCTGGTGTCCGTCGACCATCATGTCGGCAAATTTCTTGTCAAAATCCAAGCCCGTCTTTTCATCCAGTTCCTTATACATTTTCTGTCCGTCTTCTGTCAGGGCAGCTGGCAGGGAGATGTCTTTCAGCTGCGCCAGCTTTTTTACCTCCGCAGAAGATTTCATATGGTCTTCTTCCAGCATCTTGCCAAAGGCCTTGATATCTGGGTCGCTGCTTTTTTGCTGCGCAAGCTTCCCGATCTCAATTTCTTTCAGGTCCGTCGCTGCCGCTTCAACCAGGTACTGCGCATCGTCTTCCTTTTTTTTGGTATCATCAAATTTTCTTTCATTTTCTTCTTCAGCCACTTCTTTCGCATCTGCCGGCTTGCTTTCATTTTTGCAAGACAGGGTTGCAATAGCCAGCACCAGGATTGCGCTTCCGAAGAGCTTTTTGATAAAGAGGTTGCTTTTCATATCGTATTCTTTTTTAGTTAGTAATTCTCCATAGTTTAAAATTACAGATTAATACAATGCGTGTTTTTATAAGATACCATACTAATATTACATTATTGTTCAGTATGGAATACAGCCAAAAAAAGAGGACCGCTACAAGCGGCCCTCCTGATAAACAAACTGCGATCTAAAACACTTACAAACTATTTCTCTTTGTAAATTCTATATTGATGGCTCCTGCCTCCCATGAAGCGTTTCCTGAACTCATCGTCGGATACTGTGAATCTGAAAGGCTAAGGTTCAGCTTTTTTCCTGTAGCTGCCTCCGTGACTGAATACGCTCGTTCGACTCTTGTTCCATTTACCATTGCAGCTGTAGTAACCGTGTCTCCAGACCGCTTCCAGATGCCCGTCATATTCTGGCTGTCGGCACAAGAAATTGCTCCATCCCTGATGTGAATAGAATTATGGGTCTGGGTAAATGTGCCATTTTGCAGCAATACTATAATCGAATTGTCATAGCAGGGACTTTCCGCCATCATATTCGCAGAACTGTCGCCATCGTTATCTAGGTCTGCCGCCGAAGGACTGTTCCATGAACTCATTTCGTATAGGCCGACAAGATCTGCACTGATGCCAGCAGTATTGCTGTCGTCATCACAATGTTCGCATGAAAAAAACACAAGGCAGCCGAGAGCGGCAGCACGCACGGTAATTTTATTTTTTATAAATTGAAGTCTTTTAGGTTCCATGAAAGCAAATTTAAAACCGCGCGGGATAACCTTTTTATAAAATTTTAAGAATTATTTATAAAATTAGCATAATAGGGACATATTCAAACTGCCGACGCTAGTTCTTCTGCCATTCCTTCCAGATACTGCAGTGCATCTTTTTTCTGCGCATCCGAAAAACGGTGTTCGTTAAAATAGCCGGCTGCAAAAGATCGGGTTTTCTCCTCAAACTCCTGCAGAAAATTCTGTACGTATAAAAAGTGTTCTATCTTATCGCTGCTGCTAATCTTTTCTGCCGAATATTTAGATTTGTACTCCGCAAGCAGGATCAGCACTGCATTTTTGAATTCTTCCATTTTCCAATCAAACTTCTAGGTTGTCTTTTTAAATCGTCTTGGGACTTATTAGCAGATTTCTCATTTCTTTATTTCATCATTTTTTATATAGCAGCACCTTAAATCGAGCCGTTAAAATTCTGAATAAATTGCAATCCGGATATTATACAATTCTATAATAAACTTATATCGAATAATACTGACGGATACTGCAACTGATAATACATATCTTAAATTGTAAAAATTCCATAAAATGCTATAAGAAGCGTGCCTAAATAAAAAGCTAGCTTTGGTTATTAACCAAAAAATAAATGCTTATGTCTACACCTGAAAAAAAAGAGGCGCACCGCGGCAACAAGACCGTAGATGCAAAATCTTCTGCAGCAGCAGGCCTTCGCGAGCTTTTCATAGATGAGCTAAAAGATATCATATATGCAGAGCGCGCTCTCGTTAAAGCGCTGCCAAAGATGGCCAATAACGCAACCGATCCCAACCTAAAGTCAGCTATAGGCGAGCACGTAGCCGTTACAGAAGGACAGGTCGACCGCCTAGTACAGGTCTTCCAGCTTTTGGGTGAATCGGATCGCGGCAAAAAATGCGATGCGATGGAAGGGCTCATCAGGGAAGGAGAAAATATTCTGGAAGAGACAAAACCAGGCCCTGTCCGAGATGCCGCAATTATTTCTGCTTCCCAAAAAATCGAGCACTATGAGATTGCCTCCTACGGCACGCTTGTAGCGTTTGCTTCACTGCTGGGCGAAGATGAAGTGTCGGAACTGCTAAAAATAACTCTTGATGAGGAAAAGGATGCCGATTTCAAGCTGACCGAAGCAGCATATGGTTCTATAAATCTAGAGGCCTTGGAAGAAGGAGAATGATAAGTGGATTGCCGAATTTAGATTTGTTTAAAAAGCATGATCAAAAGATCATGCTTTTTTTATGTCCTCGTAAATGCATCAGGCAGGAGTCCTGCTTTTCAGATTTATATCCCATCCGCTCTTAGATCTTGATCTTGTCGATGTATATTTTACGGCCTGAGCACTACCTTTACGCAATTGTCTTCGCGCTTGCTAAAGATGTCATACATCTTGGCGGCCTCGGAAAGTGGTACCTTATGGGTTATTATATCTTCAAGAACTACTTTGCCTCCCGCTACAAGGTCGATCAGATGATCAATGTAGTTATGGACGGGCGCTTGGCCTCCCCTGAGCTTGATTCCCTTGTCGAACCATTGGTGAAGAGGGAAATTATCATATGGCGAACCATAAACCCCTACGACAGTAACGGTACCGCCCCGCCTTACCGCATCAAGGCAGTAGCCAAGCACTTTCATTGTTCCTACCTCGCCCTGGATCAAATTTTTGGCCTTGCTCAAAAATCCGTGGTCGGCTTCCATTCCTACTGCGTCGACGCATACGTCTGCCCCATATCCGCCGGTCATGTCGCGGATCATCTCGACGGCATCGGTTTCTTTTGCATTGATGGTTTCGGCACCTGCTGTCACGCCTGCCATGTCCAGGCGGTACTGCCTTGTATCTATTCCGATCACTCTTCCTGCTCCCCGAAGCCAAGCGGACTTCATTGCCATGATTCCCACCGGCCCGCATCCAAAGACAGCAACGGTCTCGCCACCTTTGAGTCCCGCCCAGTCGATGGCAGACCATCCCGTCGGAAAGATATCAGTAAGAAAAAGAACCTGCTCGTCGGTCAGGCTATCGGGCACCGCACGAGGGCCATAATCCGCATAAGGTACCCGGACATATTCCGCCTGTCCGCCGCTGTATCCGCCATACAGGTCGGTATATCCGAACAGGGCGCCCCCCTTTCCTTTCAGGAGCCCTCCCTCAGGCCCGTAGTGTTCGGGGTTCGAATTCTCGCAATGGGTCGGCAGATTGCTGCTGCAGAAGTGGCAGGTCCCGCAAGAAATAGGAAAAGGCACTACTACCCGATCACCTTTTTTCAGGTTCCTTACGCCGGCTCCGGCTTCCTCGACTATGCCCATAAATTCATGCCCTAGGACCATGTTCCTTGGCTGGGGAAACACCCCATTGTAAATATGCAGGTCTGATCCGCAGATGGCAGTAGAAGTAACTTTCAGTATGACATCTCTGCTATCTTCGATAGCGGGATCTTGGACCGTATCGACGCGTACGTCTTTGGGCTTGTGGAATACTAATGCTTTCATATATATTCTTTTTAAAATTTTTATTTAGCTGCATGTCATTGTAAAATAAAATTACATATTGCCCGAAGGTCATGTATTACAGAATTTTACGCATTATTTGCATGCCGGTCTTCATTTGCAATCAATTGGAATCATGTAAAGGCATCTATAATCAGGGGGCGGTAATTTTATAAGTCAGATATTTCGCATTCCGTTAAAACAATCAGAATACGTTTTCCTTGCGCCATGGCAGGCCTTTGGCTTACGCGCCTAAATTCGTTATTTTTCTTGCCGTAGTGTCGGTAAAGCCTTATCCGAAGATCTTCGTGGGATGAAATTCCTCCAGAAGGAATCCTGCAGCAGCATTGCACTGGGTAAGATGCTGGCTTTTTGATGCCCTACTCTAGCTTTTGGGCAAATCTGTCCTTAATAGCTTGTGAGATATATGTCGAAAGATGCCTTCCTGAGACGGCCAGTTTCTTCATTCTTTCAATAGCCCTTCTTCCAGCGCTTTGATAGGTATAGAGATAGGTATCTCCATTTACAAACCTGACCTTGATGCTATCAGCCATTATTTCATATGCCATCACTCCTGACTTTTTGCTAAGATTTTTATACGGAACCATATGGATGCGATTATCAAAGGGTTTATCCCAAGCGGATCTTTTTCAGATTGGTTTTTGCAGGGCCATTGACAACGATCCCATCATGCGTAAATCGGGAGCCATGGCAAGGACAGTCGAATGTCTTTTCATCGTTATTCCACTGCACGATACAGCCCAGATGGGGACAGACTGCGCTGAAGGCGCTCAACCTATTATCATAGTCTCGATATACGGCTATTTTCCGTAATCCGTACGAAAGGATGCCTCCCCGGCCCGGTTCTAAATCGGCCGTATTCTGCAAATCTGGCGAGGCCAGCCAATCCATATATTGCGCTGCCATATTGCCCGCTTCTTTCAAGAAATCTCTAGCAGTCGTTAAGGTGATTCTGGAGGGATTATATAGATGTTCCCATTTGTTCTCTGCGCCCGTTATCAGGTCACGGATAACGATTGCCCCCAATGTCGCGTGCGTCATGCCGTTTCCTGAATCTCCGGTGATGATATAAATGTTGTCGTCGCCTGGATTTTTCCCCATAAAGCCTAACGAGTCGACAGGTTCCATGACTTGTCCGGACCAATGATAAGACAAATCTTCGAGCATCGGAAAGAATTCTCGTGCCCAAGCTTCGAGTCTTGCATAACGTACCGGTTCAGGACTATTTTCGTCGTCGCCCTGTCCTGTCTTATGGTCTTCACCGCCAACGATAAGCAGGTCATGATCGGAATCATACGCTTCGATCCTTGCATAGTGATAGGGCTGAGAGGCCCATTTGGAATCTACATCCCCTGTGTCCCACCATAAGGCATGCGGCAGCGTGCCCTTCTTGATCTTTCCCCCAATAACGTAGGTCCTATACGCATGCTGTTTGGTGTGCATCGTTACGATATCGTTTATGGGCGTATTGGTTGCCACGACGATGTGCCTTGCTGAAAATTCCACTCCGTTAACTGTAGCGCCTTCTTTAGTGATCTTCTCTGCCCGCGCTTCGGTAAATATGGACCCCCCCTGCATTACTATCGCATGTGCAAGCCCGCTGAGATATTGCATTACATGAAACTGAGCCTGCTTGTGAAAAGCAATGCACCTTTTGCCAGCGCCGCCAGCAACAGACGGTATCTCCTCCAGCAGCGATGTGGCAAGTCCCGCCCTTTGCGTCGCAGCAAATTCCCTGTCTAGCGTTTCATCCTTGTCTGACGGATGCAAGAACAGATAGCCTTCCACCCTTTTGAATGAGCATTCTATATGCTCAGCCGTAATGATTCTTTCAATCTCGTCAATAGCCGAAGCATGGCTCTCTGCAGCGAGGGCCGCTACTTCTTTGCCAAAGACATTTTCCAGATAATAATAGCGGTCATCTAAAGCGCAGGTTAGGTGAGCCGTAGTCCTGCCTGATTCTCCGCTTCCTATAAACCCGTCTTCTACTACAGTAACTTTCCTGCCGGCTTTCAACAGCAGATAGGCCGTAGTGAGTCCTGCGATGCCGCCGCCAATGATAAGCACATCGGTCGTAAGCGGTTCGCTGGGTTTTTGAAAAGAAAGGATGGGCATGCTGTCCAGCCAGAAAGGGACGTTTGCTCCAGAAGAGATGGATGCGCTTGTGAAATTATCCATGACAAAGTTTTTACAATAACTTGCTATCAAAGAGCCGTTATTAAGTTAGTACGATATTAAAATTCCAAATAAAAAACCATGCGAGCATTATACAATTTTGCGATAAACTTATAAGACCCCTAGCCGTTTTCAAGAAGCTATACAATGAAGTAAAACACTGTTTCACAAACCATTATATTTACTTCGTATGCTCTGACATTTTGCAATAATCTATGAAAATCATATAAGGCCTTTTTCATAAGAGCATAGTAATTTTGAGTACGTTCAAAAAAAGCAGGCAGAAATCTGCCGCTAGTAACCTCTCCAATAAGTAAGGAACTTTTAAATTAAAATAGTATGAAAAGAGCAATCTTAACCATGATGGCGGTACTTGCATTTGGTATCTCGTCAGCACAGACAGACACGACGACAACAGATCGTACGCATGCGCAGAAAGACAAAGACCAGTCTACTGTTAACAAAAAGCATCGCCAAGCAAAGAAAAAAAGCGACAGAAAAGACATGCAGCAGGATACGATAAGAGACAAGGACAGGAAAAATCACAAGACTACTACCACTACTCCGACTCCGACTGGAAAGCAATAAGACAAGCCCGGCCTAGGCCGGGTTTCTTATCCAAGCGGACTACATTTCTAATCAATAAAAAATTTACAGATGAGCGAACATAATACAATGAACCGCCGCCAAGCTATAAGCGGCATCGGAGCAGCACTTGCTGTTGCAGCATTGCAGCCCGTAATGGCAGAGGGGCTAACGACACCGGATGCCCTGACATTTGAGGGGCCGGAAGATCCCACAACAAAATATCCTCGCCCGCCATTTAAAGGACAATTGCAGCCGTGGCCCGGCCTGGCAGGCAAGATGGATCCTCGTCCCGATCATGGCGAAAAAAGCTATAAGGGCTCCGGGCGCCTTAAAGGACGAAAAGCCCTGATTACGGGAGGTGATTCGGGTATGGGCAGGGCCGCTGCTATAGCCTATGCCAGAGAAGGAGCGGATGTCGCGATAAATTATCTCCCTGCAGAAGAAGAAGATGCCCGCGAAGTGATCCAGCTTATCAAGGCAGCCGGACGCAGGGCAATTGCTATTCCCGGCGATCTGCGCGATGAGGCATTCTGCAGCAGGCTGGTCTCAGAAGCCGTAAAATCACTCGGAGGCCTTGATATTGTCGTCAATAATGCCGCAAGGCAGCAGGCTCACGACTCTATTCTTGATATTTCGTCAGAAGAATTTGACTGGACAATGAAAACTAATATTTATGCTCCTTTCTGGATTATAAAGGCCGCATTGCCGCATTTAAAGCCAGGAGCTTCGATTATAGGCACAAGCTCGCAACAGGCATATGATCCTACAGAAGACCTTTATGATTATGCCCAGACCAAGGCGGCTACGACAAGTTATATAAAATCTTTGGCCAAGCAGCTGGGTCCAAAAGGCATACGCGTGAACGGAGTCGCGCCAGGTCCGATCTGGACACCCCTGCAAGTCAGCGGCGGTGCCAGCCAAGAAAAACTGAAACAGTTTGGCGGCCAGACTCCTCTAGGACGGCCAGGCCAGCCTTCAGAACTGGCTTCTATCTATGTTCAGCTTGCCGCAAATGATGCTAGCTTTTCGACAGGCCAGGTCTATGGAGCCAGTGGCGGTTCGGGACAGCCATAGTTTTTTACAGAACCTCACTGAAATTAAATCTTTGATTATGAAAAAAGTATATCGTTAATCACCTACCCTATTCTTTGTGATGGCAGCAAGCTGCCTGCTATCGTGCAAGGAAAATCCGTCCCAAAATCGTGATGGGGAAATGTATCCTGAAACGGAAGCCGATACTAATAACGAAACAGCGCCCGAAGACACCGAAGTATCAGATTCTGTCGAAAATACGCAATCTGACTCTGTTACTGTCGGGGCGGCTTGGCCAAAAAAGCTAGTAGAATATTAAATATCAATGAAGACACAGTAAAAAATAAAATATGAAAGACAAAAACCAGACTCCGGTTCCAAAAGCTTCGAGCGGCGAAGCACCGGACAAGAAAAGCCAGGCAGAGCCGGCAATCGAGCATCTGGAATCAGGGATTTCGGAGGGTATAAGTCCTGACAATCAAAAGATATCCGATCGGGCAAAGACTACTACACAGGCTCAAGAAGAGCGGGAACGAAATTTAGAAGAAGGAAGCGACAGCTTAAAAATCAATTCCGGAAAAGAAGGACAGCCAGCCAAAAAAAAGAAATAGGGCTATCTTCTCATTGCAAGAAGAAGATAATAATAAGTCCAATAGTGAACAAGAAGCACAGTCATATTTTTTTTCTATGCCTCGTAAACGCCATGGACGAACGGCAGCTTTTAGGCAAGGATAAGCTTGAAATAGCCTATATTGATTTTTGAATCCACCTGATAGATGCTTGCCTCATGGACTTCTGCCAGAACATCATTATCGCCGACTTTTGGTATATTTATATTAGATGATTTCATCTTAATGCCTTAAAAGTTTAATGGCTCTTTATTGGATTTACTAGTTTAAACCCAATTTCGGAAAAAGCCAGTTTCTTTGGGGGTTTTACAAACTTAACATCGCCATAAGAGACGAGATAAAAGGGCCTAACAATCTCCAGACTTTGCATTTGCCGCAAGCAATTAAAAAATACCATCCCGTAAAAAGGGTATTGTTGCCTTAAAAAAGCATTGATTATATCCTCCTACACTTCGGCAATGGTCAACTTTATTAGATTTTCTCTATAACTGTTGAAATTTTGTACTATCTTTATTAGGGGTGTCAGACGGTCATCACGTAAATGCAAAAACTCTCCATCTTTGCATCGTAGGATAATCAAGGCCGTCCTTCATTACCCTAATGTTTTCCCAACAATAGGCATATTGCCCAAATATTATAAAATTTAAGACTATGAATGTTAAACGTGTTTTTGGTGCTGCACTCACCATTTTAGGGGTCTTTGGTCTTATCTATACCGGGTACCAGCTAATAAATAAAAGTACTGCATATACGACCTTAATTGTTGTAGGCATTATAGGATTGATTTTCTTTTTTTCTGGCATAAACTTAGTAAAAAATACAAAAGACGAGTCCTAGCGAAAAAATAACTTCTAGTTGGTCCATTTATGACATGGTCATTCCAAATCAATTTATACACAAGATTAATAATCTGTATCAACTTAAAATACAGGATTTAAAAGTATGGTAAACTTGGTTTCATTCATCCCTGCTTCGAGAGATGGTAAGGTCACAGATATTCTCATCGGATCCGATATTAGCGTAAAATAAAAGTACTGATTCCCACATAAGTTTCTTCATTACAAATTTATATATTGTTTGCATGCTGGCTCACATATTCCGCTGACACTCTTTTACCTGCAAAAATTTCAGCCGCTGACATTTTTTCTCTTAAAGAATGTTAAAGACTGCGCGGCTGATGTGAAAAAATGTCATTTTCCACTTCTGGCATCTATCTTGCAATAAGCCTGTTAAATGCCGGCCGGCATACCAACAAGCAATTTATTGTATAACTATTAAAAAGTAAGAATCATGACTAGTTCAAAAAGAAACGGGTTACCGTACCCGTCATTTCCAGCACTATTTGACGACGCTTTCAGCCGCGAGCTTTTTAACTGGGGAAACAATAACTATTCCTCAACCCGCACGACAGTGCCATCTGTAAACATCAGGGAAACTGCGGAAAACTTCGAAGTCGAGGTCGCTGCACCCGGAATGGAGAAGACAGATTTCAATATCAGGCTGGACAACAACATCCTTACGATATCCTCGGCCAAAGAGCGCCAGGAGGAAACAAAGGAGGATAATTATACCCGCAGGGAATTCAGCTACCAGTCATTCCAGCGAAGCTTCGAGCTTCCAAAAAACGTGGTAGACGACGAAGGAATCAATGCGCGTTATGAAAACGGGCTGCTTCGCCTGACCATTCCGAAGAAGGAAGAGGCCAAGCAGAAAGCACCCCGCATTATCGAGATTTCCTGATAGATCTTATGCTAATTTAAGAGCTGCCCTTAATGGCAGCTCTTTTTTATCTTCATTCCGACTTAATTATTGGGTTTTTTCGAAAAAATATAAATCTTAGCCAAAATTTTATAATCCATAAAACACCAGACGGCATTAACTTTAAATAAAAAAGTGCCACTAGAAAACAATTTTAACAGTCTTATAGAGTTCTTTCTATCTGTAGAATCTGCTGCCCAGCGGCAGGCCATGGCAGAACAGATAATCGTATCGCTTCATGAGATAAGACAGGAAATAGAAGATACCCGACTGCATGGCATTGCGATAGAGATTCTTGCCAATGACATACGGCAGTATAGCGGAGAGCTGTCAGACATGGAGAGAGAAATATTAAAATTTGAGATTTCTCTTGTAGCTGATATGATAGCGTGATATGCGCACAATCATAGGGCAAACATAAAATTTTCCCTGTCCAGCTCTGAAGTACGGAACTGCCAGTCGATCTTCATGACTTTCATGATAGTTTCCTTCAGCGCGCGGTAATTGTTCGGCTTATTTATATAGATATTAGCGCCTGCGGAAAGCGTGTCTTCGATATCCCTCTCGGATGACGAGGTAGAATATATTACGACAGACAGCGAACCGTATCTTTCATTTCCGCGAATTATCCTTAGCGTTTCGATGCCGGACATCAGGGGCATGTTAAGGTCTAGGAAGATGATATCCGGAATTTCGTCATTTGCATTAAGGAAGTCGATGACCTCCAGCCCATTATTGAATATCCTCAGATCGTTTCCCGAATTTATCTCGTTGAACGCTTCCTGAAATATCTCCCTGTCATCCTTATCGTCATCGGCAAGATAAATCTTTAGTTTTTCCATAAGTTTTAATTTTAGCTGCCTTATATATTGAGGGACGCTGTGATGGGCCAGCTATTGCAAGACGTTTATGCTAATTTAAACTTTTTAGCTGGAATCCGCAATAATTATCCTAATAATATTAGCTGATTCAGCTCACCGAATGGCTCCCGATACGAAATGCTTCAACAAGACTAATCGAAGATATTGGGAAGTATCTGGAGTATGTACTTTAATTTGATAAATGACATTCTGTTCTGCATCGCAGCAACTCAACTCAACATATCTGAATAATAAGATAGACATCTTTTAATTATCGCTAACTTTGCAACAAATCCCTGCTCATGAAAAAAATAATAATATCTGCAATCTTTCTTCTGATTGCTCTCAGGAGTTTTTCTTGGGGAAATAAGGGCCACGCTATGGTTGCACAGGTTGCATTCAGCTATCTTGACGAAAATACAAAAAAGAATGTCCTAGCCTATCTAGATGGGATGAGTATCGAGGAAGCTGCCAACTGGATGGATGAGATAAAGGGTGACAAAACTCTCGATCATATGAGGGCCTACCATTACGCAAATTTTCCTAAGGGAACCAAAGCTGCTGACAGGGAAGGCAGCAATATTGTGCATGTATTGAATAACACAATTATAGAACTGGGAGCCAAGGACAAGCTGACCAGAGAAGAAATCAAGACCAGGATACTCTTCCTGTTCCATCTTATCGGCGACCTGCACCAGCCGTTGCATGTGGGCTATAGCATCGACAAGGGAGGAAATACTGTACAGCTGAACTATAGGAGCCAAGGAACAAATTTGCATTCCTTTTGGGACAGCGGTATTATCTCAAGCCAGAATATTACTCTTGCAGATTGCCTCAATTCCAAGATTTATACTCCTCAAGAACTAAAGGAAATTCGGATTGTGAATATTGTCAGCTGGAGCGAAGAATCTAGAGCGCTTCTAGGGCAGGTTTATGATTATGGACATCCTAAGGTAAAGGATAAGTATGTTGAAGAAAGCGCAAAAACGATCAAGCTGCAAATCCAGAAAGCAGGCATTCGGCTTGCCGCTATATTACAGCTGTTTTTTAAGGAATAAAAAATCACCAGCAGGCCCTCCAATTCTTCCATAACTCATGAAGGCTGGCGGAAAATCAAAAAAGCCTCAAAATCTTATGATTTGAGGCTTAATTTTGCTGATTCACAAGCAACTTGCAGAGCGCTTTATGCTCTGCCATTAGTATCTGTTCTTGGCGATGTATTGCTACGCGCGCCATGAGTTCTGTTGGCCTTTTGGTTGTTATATTGGTTATTTCCATTTTCAAACGTCTGCTTGCCGGCAACAGTTTTTCCTTTGCCCCCCTGCCCTTCATTAGCATTGTTTTGGAATGCTTCTGATTCGCCAGCACCAAAATCCCCTGAACCGCTATATTGGTTACGGGTACTGCTTTCATTAGTCGCAGAAGCTTTTTTTGTAGCTTCGGTATCCACAGGCTTTTCCCTTGCCTGTGGATCGTTGTTATCTTTTTTCATGATTTCAATTTTTAAAATATTCGTCCAGTAATCTTCTTATCAAAATTCTGAATTTAAAATGCATTTTGCATTATATAATTTTATAGTAAACTTATATCAGGGCCAACGTTGAAATTATATATCGGAAGTAGACTAACAACATATAAAGCTTTGTGAAAACTATATAACATCCTTACGCCCGCATTTCTGAACTTTATATATAATAGAATCTTAATCTAAAACATATGAAGACAGAAAGTTCAAAGAAGAAAAGCTTTTTCGAAATCTTTGCTTCAAGAGTCACTCAGATTACGGGCTCCACAGCTGCTTTTCTCATCGCTTTTGGCATAGTAGGGGCATGGGCGGTATGCGGTCCGATCTTTGGTTATTCCGAAACCTGGCAGCTTGTAATCAATACCGGCACGACAATCATTACTTTCCTCATGGTCTTTCTGATACAAAAATCCCAAAACAAGGATTCGCTTGCCCTGCAGCTAAAGCTTAACGAATTATTGGCTTCCAGCAAGCTGGCCAGCAACAGGCTCGTGGATATTGAGGACCTGACCGAAGAGGAGATGCTGGTCATCAGCAGGTATTATAGCAAGCTTAATGAGCTGGCAAAGAAAGAAAAGGCACTTCATGAGTCGCATTCGCTTGATGAGGCAAAAGAAGGCCATGAATACAAGATACGCCTGAAGGGCAAGGCTAAAAAGGGTAAGCCTAGTACGAAGAAAAGGACACGAAATCCAAAAAATATATAATCTCGAACATCATGGCAATAAACAGTATTCTTGAAAGCAGCAAGCTTATTGCGGAGAAAAGACTAAAGATAGCTTTTGCCGAAAGCGCAACAGCCGGATGGCTTGCTTCGGAATTTTCTTTTGTTCCCGAATCGGGGGAAATTTTTTTAGGAGGCATCGTTTGTTACGACGTCTGCGTAAAAGAAGAGCTTTTTGACATTCCTAAAGAAACTATCGATAGGTATACAGCCGAATCGGCAGAAGTAACGCAGCTGCTTGCCGAAAGGCTGCCGAAATTCTTCAAAAGCGATATCTCAGTAGCCGTTACCGGATTGACATCGCCAGGCGGCAGCGAAACACCAGAAAAGCCTGTAGGCACCATGTTTATCCATATCAAGATGCAGGACAAGAACTATGTTTCACACAGAGAGGTTTTTACAGGCAGCCCAAAAGAAATTATCAATCAGGCGGTCGCCAAAGTCGGCGTCTTGCTTTTGGAACTGCTAAAGACGTATCATTTATAGAAACGAGCATTAATGATTAAAATTTAGCAAATGTTAGAATGGCACGAAATAGTACTACGGCTGGTTTCAGCAGCGATATTAGGCGGCGTGATCGGATTCGAACGCGAACGCAAAGATTGGGCCGCCGGAACGCGCACGCACATGATGGCCTGCATGGGCTCTTCACTGGTCATGATCGTTTCCTGCTTTGGCTTTTCGGATATCCTTGGGTATCCGAATGTCAATCTGGACCCGTCGCGTGTGGCATCGTCTGTCATCATAGGTATCGGCTATCTCGGGGCAGGAATAATCTTGGTGCTAAAACGAGGCAACATTCGGGGCCTGACAACCGCCTCAGCGCTATGGGCTGCGGCTGCTGTCGGGCTTTCTGTAGGCGGCGGCTTGTACTTTACTGCAGCTTGCGCGACAGTCATAGCTGTCACCATATTGTATGTGGTTCAGGTAATACAAAGGAAGGCGTCAGCAAGCCCGCAGCATCATGAACTGATTGCGGTACTTCAAAAAAAGGAAAATGGCGCTGAGATAATCAAGAAGCTAATTTCTTATGGGTCCAGATTTTCGTCTGCAACATTAGAATACAAAAAAAAGAAATATAGGATCAGGGCGATTCTGCTAGTATCTCAAGCGGAATTGCTCGAATTGCTAGGCGAGCTTAAATCATTAGCCGTTGTACAGAAAATCAAATTGAAAAAAAACTAGGATTTATTGCGCATCGTCATGAAGAAACGTATCTATAACCAGACCTCCTTATTTGGCCCTGCATATGCCTATCTCATCGTGCTTTCTCCTCCGTCGGAAATAAGGAATAGTATCGTTTGCATGAAACAGGATCTTGACGCTCTTGGAGATATCGGCGGCAAAAACCGTCATTCTATACCGCATATCACCCTTCGAGATAAACTTACAGATGATGAGTTCCTTCCTGATACTATAAAGGAATTACTAAAAAGAAACGGAAACAAGCCATTTCTAATTAAAGTCAACGGCTGGAGCTATTTTGACCATCAGCACAGCGTAACGATTTATCTCAAGATCGAAAACCCTGAACCTATAGTCAACCTTATGGTCGCATTAAAATCTCCATCACGAACGCCGCATATCAGTCTGGCCAAAAGAATTTCCTATACGACATTTGATACGATACGGCCCTATCTGGACAAGCTTGAGTATTCTGCCGGATGGCTATGCTCAGAAGTTGTAGTCCTTAGAAAGCTCATGTCAAAAAAGGAACTTGGGTACAAAGATAAATATCCTATACCCTTGCAGGACAATAATGAAGATACCCCATGAAATCGAGATCAGCCACCAAATCGAAACATTACAAGGATAGCATATCAAAAGCAGAAAGATATGCCTTAGGGGAATCGATACGCAAGGAATGCCCGATCGAATCTCATTCAGGATTTAACTTGCGTGAAGAAACCGACGTTGCCGAACTGCATGTCCAGAATACCCAAGATAGGATCCGAAAGCTGCTGCCCATCCGATATGAACGCTTGATGGAATCTCCTTTTGCTTTTTACAGAGGAAATGCCGCTCTCATGGCCTCTCATCTGGTGCAGATGCCTTCTTCCAAACTGCATCTTCAGGCCTGCGGAGACTGCCACCTTCTCAATTTTGGCGGGTTTGCTACGCCTGAGCGCAAGATAGTCTTTGACATTAATGATTTTGACGAAACAGCTGTCGCGCCATGGGAATGGGACCTGAAGCGGCTTGCGGCAAGTTTTGCAATAGCCGGAGACTGCAAGGGGTTTTCCACGCGGGAAGGCCATGACGCAGCATGGACGGTTGCCAACAGCTACAGGAAACATATGGAAGAATTTGCAGATATGTCGGCGCTTCAGATTTGGTACGCGCAGATTAATATTATTGATATTATAAAATCTGGAAAAATAAAAAATGCAAGGCAGTTCGATCCGAAAGCAATAAAAAGGGCGGTCAAGGCAGAGCCTCATGAAAGGGAACTGGCAAAATTCACTTTTGAAAAAAATGGAAATCCTAGGATAAAGGATGCCCCACCTCTGGTTTTTCATGTAGCTCCTGAAAAAGAGCATGCATTCTTTTCTCAAGCCGAAAAGGCGTATGACCGATATGTAAAAACGCTGTCTCTCGATCGCAGGACATTACTGCAGCGCTATAATATTAGAGATGTTGCCATGAAAGTTGTGGGTGTGGGCAGCGTGGGAACCCGTTGCGGAATTATGCTGCTCATGTCCGCGACTGGAGATCCGCTTTTTCTTCAATTTAAGGAGGCAAGGCAAAGCGTGTTAGAACGGTATCTCGGAAAGGGAAAATTTGCGCATAACGGCCAGAGAGTCGTTGAAGGGCAAAAATTAATACAATCCGCTTCAGATATTTTTTTGGGATGGACAGCTGATGATGCTGGAAACCAATTTTATATCCGGCAGCTTCGTGATGCCAAGATAAAGCCAGCGTTGGAGAATATGGATTACCAAACGTTTCTTTCCTATGCTCGATCTTGTGGCTGGGCGCTAGCCAGGGCGCACGCACGAACCGGAGATCCTGCAATACTATCTGGCTATATGGGCGGAACTGAGGAAATTGAAGAAGCCATGGCTTCATTTGCCATCGCTTATGCAAAACAGAATGAAGAGGACTACCAGAAGCTGCAATCTGTCTTGCAGGAAAAGAAACTGGCCATCTAGAAATCGGAATAGCTAACTATTAGCAGTTTCTGATAGTCATTCTTCTCAAGAATAGTTAACTAAAAAATATGCGTATGGAAGAGTTTATTAACGATGTAATGCATCATATCGAAGGATATTACAAAAGTATAGTAGCCATTACTCCAAAAATACTGCTTGCAACAGCAATACTGTTGGTTTCATGGCTGATTGCCTCTAGGATAAGCGTTTTTGCAGGCAGGAGGCTTAAAAGCAAGATGCAGGATTCCCTTTTGGCTACATTCATATCCAATCTCATAAAAGCCATCCTGATTGCGATTGGTCTTCTTTTTATGTTCCGTATCGTGGGACTTACGGGCGTTGCCCAGACTGTTCTTGCAGGAGCAGGAATTACAGCCTTTGTTATTGGTTTTGCGCTTAAAGATATTGGAGAAAATTTTTTGGCGGGTATCCTGCTTGCCTTCAAAAGGCCTTTTTCTGTAGGCGACATTATCGAAAGCAATGGTGTCAAAGGCAAGGTTGTAACTCTAAATCTTCGGGATACGCAGATACGGAGCGACAGTAAGGATATTTACATACCAAATGCGTTGTTGATCAAAAGCATCCTGACTAATTTTAACAGCGGCGGCTTCTTGTTGCAGGATTTTATGATTGGCATTGAATATGGTTCTGATTATAAACGTGCCATTAGCCTTATAAAAGAAGTATTAGAGCGGCATGACAAGGTAGTAGACCAAGACTATCACAACTCTGCCGTCGTCGCCGGAGTTACAGGAGCCATTGTTCAATTGACCGTACGCTATTGGGTCAAGACCGATCCTAGCATTTCCGACGGCAAGACCAGATCAGAAATCATTATTGAGATTATGGAAATCCTGAAACAGCACGATTACGTAATCAAATAATAGCTCTTTAATTATTTTTCAACATAGTCCAGAGAAGATGCAACTTTCAACAGAAATTCAAAACATTTCTGCTTGGTTTTAATTTGAAACTTTTTGACATACAAGAATGTCCAGCTTCATCTACATAGGCAGGCATAACAGCAACCCTCCTTTCAAAAAAATCGCCGTATCTTTGCACAGGCTGAATTCCATCGCCAATCGTCCAGCAATGGCGCTTTCTGCAAAGGTTAGGGTAATACCTTTTGCCTTTAGCGGCCTGCCTCCTCTTCAATATTAGTCCTGTCCATTATTTTTTTCTTCGTCAACGGGTTCCTGAAAATTTTTCATCTGGTCGGCGGCATTCTCGTCAGGCGTCAGGTTGTTTAATGCTACCTGTACTTTGTTCTTGAAGCCAGATACCACCTTGTCATCTCCGCGCAGCAGGGCTTCATAGCCGTCCTTTGCCACATCCGCTGGGTCGGCCATCCCGTCCTTGTCCTGCACCGCTTTCGAGCTGTTCATATCGGCCTTGTTGAAGAAATCCGTGTCTGTTACGCCGGGCAGAAGGGCGGTAACGGTAATGCCCTTGTCCTTGACCTCGCTCCTGATTCCCTCGGTAAAGGACTGAACAAAGGCTTTAGTACCATGATAGACTGCCTGCCAAGGCCCAGGCACTTTGCTGGCTATGGACGAAAGGTTAAGGATTTTCCCCCTGCCAGCGGCGACCATATCCTTTAGGAAGAAGTGCGTCAGCACCACAAGGCTCGAGATATTGAGCTGGATGATGTCAAGCTGCCTCCGAACATCGGTTTCTACAAAAAGGCCATACTGTCCCTGTCCAGCGTCATTGACCAGTACATCTATCTTAATTCCTTGGGCTTCCAATTCTCGGTAAAGTTCAAAGCCGCTTTCCGGATCAAATAGATCTTTTGCGAAAATCTCAACATTCGCTGTATAGTGTTCCCTTAGCATCTGTGCCGTAGCTGCCAGTTCCATTACGTCCCGTGCAACAATTACTAATCGGTAACCATCTGCTGCAAATAATTTGGCTAGTTCAATCCCAATTCCGCTGGTAGCCCCAGTGATCAATACTGTCTCTTGCATAATTATAATTTTTAAATTTTAATATAGATTATCTTTACTTTTTTAGTCGCTTACCTTGTTGCGGTTTTTATCATCTTTTTAGATTTGCGGTCTGCTATTTCTTTTTAAATATGAATTCCCAGTAGGCAGCTGCATAGCAAGTTATTCACAATTTTGTTTTGATCATTTATTACATCTGGTAAATAAATTATATAATTACCCTAAAGTGCAACCGTATTCAGCTAAGGTAGTATGATACCTAAAAAGTGGAGAAGGCATAAGAAAAAGCTGCTAAAATATAAGAGTACTCAGGCAGAGGGTAATTAAATTTGGATTATAGCTCGGGGGCTATCACATTTTCCATGTTTAAATTATAGTCAGGAAGGACGGCGGTGGTGCTGTCCATTTTGTTTCATGCCAACTTGCATCCCGAGGTCGTTTTTATAAGTTGAGATTGTACGCGCTGATTATCTACAAAACAATTATGTTTTTTTAATTATATGCAAATCAAAATTTCTAAATAGATAAGTAATCCAGCTATATTTTTAGCGATTAAAGGAAAATCACAATAGGAAACAAGTGTTCGATATGATAGCTTAAGCAAAAAGAAACAGATCAAAATCGTGCAAATTTTTATGATTCAATAATAGCGCTCGATATTTCAATAAGGCTTTGGTTTGCTATGCGCAGCAAGCTTGAAAAATAGATGTAAAAAAAGGATATACTTTCAATTTAAAAGCATCAGAAGCAGCCGTGCTTTTAAATATCTGCAGGGTTGAGATAGAAAGTTTTTCACCTTATCGAATGAATGTACTAAGAAAATATCGAGCCGAAATTGATCGCCAATTAAAGCCAACCATATAATAATGGTAAGCATACCGACTGCTTTCAGTATAAGCCTGTACGTAATACTTTCATCTGATATATTTTTTGTACCGACCAAACCGAAACAATGTTATAAGATTAAAAGCGTGGTCTGTGCGCCGTCTATAAATTCCATTTCCTACCTGCTTGAAAAGCCGGACAAGCCCTTTCCGTGGAACTTGAATTAATGAATAGCAAGTATACTCTTTTTACGGGAAATTTTCTTCTGTTTTTAAATGTATTTTTGCGGCGAATACAAAGTTAAGAGCCGTACAGATAATCAGGGAGAAGGCACATGTGAACTTTCTGTTAATCTGTATTATATTTGTTAGGTATAATATTAATTTGAAAATGGTGGCAAGTAATGATAATCTCGATAATAACTGGAAAGGTGGAGTTGCTACCTAATTTGCTACAAAAAGCTAAGGCAATATTCCTCCCCTCTAGTTCATCTAGATGTGTTCTGGATAGGTGTGTTGTTTGATGAACGAAATCGATTCTTGGTGGAGGGAAAACCGCTTTAAAAGAAAATCAAAATTGGACAGCTTATCTATTTTCCAAGTACTATTCTTAGAGTGCTTTTGATAGCTCCTAAGTGCTTTTGTGAAGCAAAAGGAGCCTTTCTTCAGGGTTACTGATGAAGGGGTAATAAAGGGGCAACAAGAATCTGGTGTTCTATGAGAGGTAAGCGTCAGACTACAAATCCATAGTGTCTACTGAACAGTTTGGAACGTACAGGGAAGGATAGTATTTCCGAAATACACAACTTGACTATTCTGATATTCAAAATCATTCAGAAGGCTTAAAAAAGGCAATAAGGGTTGCACTTCATTACCTCTAAGCCCACAAAAAAATCCTCATCAAATTGATGAGGATTTTTTTTTATGAAACTAATTATTAAATATTTCTAACCGATAATTCGTAGCCATCTTTCTATAGCAGCTCTGGCCTTTAGAAGCTAAAATATTTCAAACGTAACAATGATTCTGTAATTCATTTTAGATTTTGAGTCCATTCATCAAAATGAATCTTACCCTTTTGGTGATCTCCTTCGGGTACCAAACCTGATTTAGGAAAATCATAAAACATATATTTATGCTCGTTGTCCGAAATTACGGTTTTATGCTGCCCAGTAACTTTTATATACCTTGAAACAAATTGATCCATAGGGGCAAGCTCAGGACCAGCAATTTCAATGGTTCCGTTTTTAGCTGTTTCTAAAGCAAACTTCAAGACAAAATTGGCGACATCTTCAGCTGCTATAGGCTGGAAATCAAGTGTAGAAATATTAACAACATCCTCTTTTCCCTGCACTGCTATAATTGTAGAGACATGCTCATGAAATTGCGTCGAGCGAATGATGGTATAAGGAATACCAGCGTTCTTGACAATATCCTCCTGATTTTTTTTCGCACGCATGTATCCAATATACTGTACGCGGTCTATACCCACAATCGATAAAACGACATGATGCCTAATTCCTGCCAATTTTTCAGCTGCTACTAGGTTCTTTCCAGCCGTCTCAAAAAAATTAAGGGCGTTTTCTTCTTCAGGGGATGAAGAATTTGAAAGATCAATCACAATATCGGTACCTCTTAACGCTTCAGAAAGTCCTTCTCCAGTGATGATGTTAATTCCATGTGAAGGTGAGCCTATTACGACTTCGTGCCCTTGGTTATTTAATTTGCCAGCAACATTGGCCCCTATTAATCCTGTCCCGCCTACTACTAGTATTTTCATTTTTTTATGTGTGATGTGAGTTAAAATTTTAATATGGAATTCGTTAATGCAAAGTTGATTCATTTGCATACACGAGAAAACACACAAACCACAGCAGAAGGTGGACAAATGGCATTAACTTAGAAAATAATCCGCAACAATTATAAAAGGAAATCGCTGGGAGGAGCATTGTGTTTTCTATATTCCGTAGGAGAAAACCCAGTTTTCTTTCTAAAAAGTCGCATGAAATACTTTTCATCTTCGTAGCCCAGCAGATCAGATATTTCCTTGACGCTGTGATCGGTGTAATAGAGCATTCGCTGCGCTTCCCTTAAAATCTCCTTTTGAATAAGCAAAGATGCTGATGAGTTGGTTGTTTTTTTTACGGTATCATTTAAGTAGCTAACGCTGATATGAAGTTTTTCGGCATAATCTGCAGGCCTTTTAAGGTGATGGTAATTATGCCTGACAAGATTCATAAATTTCTTCGTAATCATTACCGAACGGGACGCAAAGTTCGCCGTACTCCCCATCGGTTTGCTTTGGTAGCTTAGCCCCGCCTGGGCAACAAACGCGGATAGCAAAGGATGGGAAACATCCTTATATGTTGTACTATTGATCTCTTCGAGTGCCATAATGGATTGTATGACAGACTTGAACCAATCAAATTCTAAATCTGTAAGCCCTACAGATATCATCTCCTCCAAACATTTGTCAAGCGTAGCTCGTACAGATGCTTCGATCAGATTATTTTCAAAGGAAATATACCACCCGCTGCCTTTTGAAACACTAAGTACTTGATGGACCTGCCAAGGAGGCGAAATGAAAAGTGTTTTGGCTGGCATTATAAAATGCTCAAAATCTAAAAGCACTTCAAGCGCACCATCTTCGATCAGCATACAGGTATAATGGTCATGCCTGTGAGGATGAAGCGCATCTGTGAAGTCATCTGATAATTCATCCCATGCCTTAACTATAAAACCTTCGATGCCTTGCAGCCTACGCAGAATAATAGGCACACCTTTATCCGATTTGTTTACTTCTATAGAAAAATTTGCCATGCTTCAACAACTTTTAGAGAAATAGCAATGATAAAAGTAAGAAATAAAAATTTCTCTCTTTTTTCACATTGGAGTTGCAACATTTTTACCATAAAAAGGTAAGGCAAAATTCATCCTTACAGCACTTTAAACTAACAAGTAAAAATTTAAACTAACAATTGTAAAGGTTATTTATATTTTAAAATTATTTGGAATACATTACATTAATCATGTGAATTATAACTATCTTTGAATCAACTAATAGGATAATATCGTTCTTTCAAATCAGATGGCTTCGTGCAGGAGCCTTTGCATAGATAAAATATTCAAATTTCACGTGGCACATTCGTGGCACATGTTGAAAAAATCTTATAAAACAGGGCTGAAGATATCAAAAACGGCATAAGTGTTGGGCCCTTCAGCTCCACCAAGAAAACAAATTTTATCTTGCAAAGGAAATGCTGTCATAACCGACAGCATTTTTGCTAAACGGAGTTTTTTAATGCACATTCGTGGCACAGCACCTTTTCCAAATGTAGGAAATCAACGTTTATAGGGGCTTAGAGGCAATAGTTCAACTCTCCCCGACTCCACTTTGTACTTTAAATCAAATGACGAAGTCGTTTGGTTTTAGTAAAAAACTTCTTTAAATACCCATGAAGCCTGCAATTATTACAGTTGCAGGCTTCGTCGTTTTTAATCGGTAACAAACAGAATTATAAAAATGCACAGAAAGTTTGTGGCACATTCGTGGCACATAGCTAAATAGAGTTGCTCAGTATGATGGAATACGCAAACGAGAGCCGAAGAATAGATAAATAAGACATAAGGAGCATCATTTAGAATTTTTCGAAAAAAGGGATAGACCTAATTCACAATCTTAGCTTGGACTTTAACTGTTCAGTAGCGGAAAATCATGCAGGAATTTATTTATTTCGCCAAAATTTTTGATAGTATCCTTTTTTACACTGCCTTTCCTCTATTGCCGTGACAGCCCAAGAAAATTATTATATTTCTTGTTTGATTGCTTTATCTAATCAGGGTTTCCTATGAAATAACGACTAGGGTACCCGAGCCTATTTGCGCACTCAATGTGGCAGTTGCTGTAGATGGTCTCATTGTAATAGAAACCGTCGTTGCAAGTGTTGCTGACGTATTTTTAATTATTGCTGTTAGTGTGGCAGAAATATTGCCTGAAGCTGGCGCGGTTGATATTGTTGCCGTAATTTCTCCTCCTCCTGTGATGTTTGGTGCTATGGTAAATGAATTTCCACCGCGAATACCCGCTGAACCAGCTGAAGCAGCAGTTCCTACTTCAGCAGACCAAGAGCCTATCGCATTTCCTGAACCTCCATTTTGCTGTTGGATTTTTATGCCATAAACGGCGCCACTTGTCGTCGAGTTACATGTAAAACTAAGCATGGCTGTGACCACAGCCGATTTACCCGGAGGAATTACGAATACATTGCCCGTGAGTACGGTCTGTCCTGCACCAGTCGCCGTCTGTACAGCTGACAGAAAACCTGAAAGAACCGAACTGCTTCCGAGAACAAGATCTGTCGTTCCAACTAAAGAATTCCCGTTGACCGTTCTCAGGTTACTTGTATTTAATTTACTGTCCAAGTCTGCCTGTAATCCAGTTACTTGGGCTTTGGTAATATTGCCTGTTATTGTTGACGCAGTTCCGGCAACGTTGGTTATTGCAACATTTCCAGTACCATCTGGAGCAACTCCGTTGACTTTCCTTACTGCATGGGCGTCAACAACCATCTTAGCTACTTTTGGCGTAACAAATTTTTGGTCATTGCTTACATCGACTGGCTGGGCAGACGACACTCGGTCTTCGTCTTTGTGTACCAAGCTGTCAATCAATTCTTCAAAATTGGTTTGGATTGGTTTTTTTCCTGTTTCAAAATATACTTTCAAATCATTTCTACTAGTTGCCATTTTTATATTTTTTTATTAATATTAAATTTATCTTATGATGAATGTGCCTTCAATGATCATGTCTCCAATTCCGCCGAGATTATTCCATGTTTCTTCGTTATAGAGCGACAGGATATTTTCCTTCGTACTCAACATGCCAGAAGTATTTTCTGCAAGCACTTTAAAATGATGGTAAAGTTCCGATCCTTCTAGTGTTTTTGTGGCTAGGCTATAGGTATTTAAATTTGTTAATTCTAACGGCAGGTATATTTTTCCGTCAATTGCAGGAATTACAGCAACCTGAACCCAATTGCCTTGGGAATCTTGTTGTTGTGCATAATAGCGCCCATTGGTCATTCTATCGGACAGTACTCGAGCGATTTCAATCCAATTGCCTTGCGCATTCATCTTATAGATATAGTATTGTCCTTTGTATGCAGTTTCATCCCAAAACAGGTTCACAAAGTTCAAGTCTCCATTAGGCAAAATAGCTTCAGAAGCATAGTTTATGGTTGGCGACTCCGGACTGTAGTTTTCCACAATATTAGTCAAGACAAATTTCGAAGCTTCTGAAGGAGCATAATCAATTAAAGTAGCACCAGTAGTATCATTATATTTTATGACTCTCGAGACTGTCAGCCTATAATACAATGGATCGCCATACGGAATCAGAGGAATGTCGTTAAAATCATCTTCAAAAATCCATTGGCTTTCATCTGTAAGCCCAGCTGCTTCTATATCGATGACCTTCACCAGCTTCATGGTTCGGATCGAAAGCGCATCGGCTCCGTTCGTTGCCCTATAGATGTTGATTTTCCTGATATTCTGAACTGCAGGATAAGCGTTAATTTGCAATTGAATCGACGGACTGATTTCTAAATTCCTGTTTTCTAATACCGGAATTATTTTTATTATTTCAGGTGCTGTCGGAGGAGCCGTATTTACAAGGCTTATCGGTCCTTTGATTGGGCTATAATCGCCAGTTTTTAGCTGTACGTTTATCTCTCTGACTGTGTAAAAATATTTAGCATTGGAAGCACCATCCAGTCCAAAATCCGTGAACTGGGTTTCATGCGGACTTGCTCCCAGCCTTTTCATCATCGGAGCCATATCAAACTCAGCATTAGGATCAAGCGTCGGAGTCAGCAGATTTCCATTTCTGTCTCTCACTACCTGCTTTTTAGGAATCGGCGTGTAATCGTTTCCTTTTATAAAATCAAAGATAACCGGAACTTCTGTTAAAGGCACAAAACAATTGTATATGATGTCTTTCATGAAATCCTTGATCATCAATGCGCCATTTCTGACAACACCATTGATTATTACTTCTGGTATTACTATCGTATTTAGATTTGTGATAGGCACAGTTACGTGCGGTACTGCAGATGGCGAATTGTTATAAAAATTATTGTGTGCATCAATAAAAGCATTCATACTGCCTATAAAATTAGACCCATCAGGCATCGGCAGCTTTTTATTTTCAAATGTCTTGAACTGTCCATTAGCCGATGGATTACCTGGATAGTTATAATCAAAGCTTAGCAAATTATTCCATCGGTCCACATAAAAAGCTTCTTCTCCGTCTTTAAAAATGTCTTTAATGATCAAATCGACGGTTGTAGGTTGAGGAACATCATTTACCGTTTTTATAATATTATCATAGATTGAAGACAGTATCTGGATATCACTGGCACGGTTGAACTGAACCGAATGCGGCTTGTGTCCAGGCTCATACTTGGTCTTAAATGTATAGGACGATTTTCCAAAAAAGTCCGGTCTTGTCGCATAATCTCCTCCTGACGGCAGCTCTGGCTGTTTGGGTTCTACAATTGCTTGGGCAAACATTATTGCTGGTACAGACACTTTAGAAAAATAATCTTCTGAGTTCTGATTTTGATAGTCCGCATCATGGCTTCTCAAGCCAAAAATAGTATAACGAACGTCTTCTTCAGAATTTGGATTAGGCAGCGTATTGTTTTTATCCAATCCGCTGATTGCATTTTTATACAGGTAGGATTTGTAACCCGGATAATAATTTACGAATTGATTTATTGAAATGACCGTATCTGACGGACTCATAATCTTTCCTTCGTAATTCGTCAGATTGGTAGGATTGTTTGGAAATTCTAAATCGCAAGCATAGAGTACCAAATTAGCATTTTGTCCTATATTTTCTGTCCTGACCACCTTAAATTCTTTTCTAGGCCCGTTAGGCTGCAACAAGGTATGAATCCTAACGACACCATTATACCAGTCAACAGAGTTGGCATTGGCATACTGTGAATGGTGTCCCAAATTTAATCCGTTAAACGTAATCTTATACATTCCCAAATGCCTCATCACATAACTAGCAGGGTCGTTTGGATCAGCGTTAGGACTAATCAAGTCATAAAATCCATCGTTGTCATCGTCTACTTTTTCAAACACTTTTTCTATCAGGGTATTTTGATAAATACCTCTAAATTTTTGTTCGTGTGTTTCCGTAGTTCCATCCGTATTGGTAATTGCAATAGTTTCATGGTGTATTTGCGTATGGTCAACGTTTACATAGAAAGGGCTTGATGTTTCCCAAGCGTAAACATTTTGCATATTTTCTACGACCAAAAAAAGGCTTCCTTCATCTGGAATCTGAACTTCGTCAGGAATAATTGTCGTGCTTTCATCAATCAGGGCACCGCTTACATCTCTTTTAAACACCGTAAATGTCGGATATACCGAAGAGGTATCTACCTGATGAACAACATATTCGTTACCATCAACCAGCATGATACTTCCTTTGAAATTGTTTTCCAAACCGTTAGGGATACTAGGAATCAGAGTATCATTGGCATTGCCTGAACTAGTTATTGGGTAGGGCTCCGTTAAAATAGTAATGATCAATGGGTTTGTCGGGTCTTGGATAATATCCAAAATTTTCCCCGAAACGCTATTTGGGATATGGTTCCTGAACAGTATTTCTATATCTTCAGCAAAAAGTTCCTCGTTGTCTGGAAGTTCTTGATAGCCGCTCACGAGCTGGCCATCAATTTCTTTGTGATAATCTATCAATTCCTGTCCGTGATTGTATTCAAATGTCAGCCTTACTAATGTCTTATCATCACCTGTTATGCCATTAAACATGACTTGTTCGGTTGAAGACGTGAGCAGCAAAGGACTTTCTTTACGGATAAGCACGGCATTAATGTTTGTTGGCGGCAGCAGATTGTTAGTAGGCTTGATCTTGGTGTTGATCGTATGGATAATCTCGCTGCTGGTGGCCCTGCTAAACCAGTTTATTCCGTAAGAACTATAATCGTGGTATCCGTTTTCTCTTTCTCTATGGACAAATAAAGGGTATCCAGTTTCAGGAAGTATTATCGATCTTGTTTCGTTCGTTAGTTCTGGATCTACGGTATCATCAATGTTATAGTATTCTCTATCAAAAGACAATTCTGGTTTCTTCCACCTCGAAAGCTCTGATTTTTTATATTCTATTCCTGCAAAAACAGGAATTGTACAATTGGACGCGCTGAATTCAACATTATGGTAATAAAAAGCAGCATTGAGCATTTCCTCGGGAATCTCTTCATTATAGAGGCTTAAAAATCGTGTTCTTCCATCTTGAGAATAGCCTTCCGCATCCGTCAAAACGCCAGGCGATTCCGTTCCCAAAGCATACGAGATACCTGGAACAGGCTCTTTTAAGTCTATTGGCAATGGAAGCCTTTCATTATATAATGCGGTAGGCAAAGAGCAGTAAATATGCTGTACTTCTCTTGCTCCCAAACCGTCTTGCAGGTTTCCATAGGTTGTATATTCTGCCATATAAATATACTCTCCATCAAAGACAGTTTCATTCAGATCTAGCAAGCCTAGGCCAAGCATACGGGCGATGTGGAAATCCAATGCTCCCATGTGCAACAAATGCAAATTAGAAATTTCAAACTCATTGTCTTCGCTGCCTTCTTCCGGAAAATAGGTTTCGATAGCCAGCGGATTTGCTTGATCGTCACTGAGGCTAATGTATTTGCCGACAACTTCTCGTATCTTATTATCGTCTTCGACGTTGCTGCCATCCCATTTGGCTCTATAATTCTCTACTCTTACGAAAGCTTCGTCATTGTAGCGCAACCATTTTGAAAGGCAATCTGGTTCTGGTTCCAGTCTTTTATATGCCAATTCCGTCTCTTTTGTTAGTGCATGATTGCCTAAAAAAGTCCAACTGCTGCTGCTCGTCCTCGTAATAAAATCGGAATACAGTTCAAAATCAATCTTTTGGATTACAGCCTGTTCTGCGGAAAACCTGATACTTCTTATGTTCTCGCTGGTTAGTTTGAGACCCGTAAGAGATTCTGTTGCATAGGTTTGGCGTAAAGAGGCTCCTTTCGGGGCCGTAATCTTATTTTCTTCAACAGAAAGCAGTTCCAACCTAGTGGTACTTGAATTATTCAGAACTTCAAAACTTGGCGTTACTGCAAAACTCAATTCTGTCTTGTTTTCAATTTCTATAATCCCGTTGCCATATTGTTTTATAAATTCATAGGGATTCGCACTTGGGTTGAAAAGAGCTCTTGCCGCATTGTATTTTGCCGCATTTCTAAAGTGGACATAAAATACCTTATTATCGATATTATAAATCCAATTTTTCTGATTTGTGCTCTCATTTACAATATTCGGAGTCGCATAAAAATCTATAGCAATTCGAATCGGAACATATTTTGCCCTGTATATTTTTACAAAATCGTCTTGTTTATTAAAATTGAAATTGTTTGTAGCATAATTCGCTTTAGGCAAATGATAGGCCATGCTGCCCTTCAAAGACCATCGCAGATGGATACCTTTTGTACTGTCAGCTCCTCGTGAACCGGCAGCTTGAAGATAAAAATGGCTGGACTGGAGAGCTGCATTTTCAGTAATGACAGGACCTAAATTTCCACAGAGATTTTCTTGCTCGGTAACATAGTTTTCCAATGTTGTCCTGGTTGAATCGACCCTTATTTCCAGCTCTTGTGTCGGGATTTTTGTCCGGTTTAATTTAAACTTATCTGTAGGAATGACGGGGTTTTCCACAACACTTGTCTTGCAGCTGTTCAGCTCAGCATCTGTATAGGCAATAATGGATTTCTCATTCTTTTTATCATCAGGAGAATTGACCAAAGTCAAATGATCAGACCCTGGATTATAAGACAGCGAAGCAATACTATGAATGTCTATCTTTTTTGACCATACAAAACCTAAGCTTAAATTGTACTTATGGACAATATCTTTTGAATAAACAGAATAAATATGATTGTTCGACAGCGCTAAGGAACCGTACCAATTAATACGAAAATTAAAGGATAGAGAGTTGTTTATCGTAAAAAGCGTCAGGAAACCGCCTCTTGTTCCAGAACCTACTGCGGCTATCTGTCCTTGGTCGTTCGTTTTAAGGTAGAAAATCTGGGTTATTACGGCATCTAGATAATTCGTAGAAAGCACTTCCAACTCTGTATCAATACTTACGACTAATCCATTAAAATTAACGTAGTCAGACATTATGCTTCCCCCTATTACAAAGCCTTCGCCAAGATGGTCAATAGTTCTAAAGACAATTCCCTGTGCCTCATTCTCTTGAAAGAACAGTTTTGATTTGATAAAATTGCCATTTGCGTCAAATTTTGTAACATAAGCTGAAGCGATTCTTCCTCCAGTACTCTCTTCCACATTTTCATCAGGCTCAACAATTGAAGCCATCAAGAAAAAACTATCCCTTCTCCTTGAAGCAATTAGTGTGGGATCAGCATGGCGATAACCTCTATACTTATCAAATTTTTTCGTCCAAATCTGGTTGCCTGAATAGCCAAATGCAATAAAGTGACACGAATTAATCGAATCATCTGTACGATCGCACAACATTACATAATATTCCTGTAGCTGAATAATTTTAAAAGTATTGGCATGCTGTTCTTCTCCTCTTATTTGAATCTTTTTCTTCCAGACAACTTCGCCAGCGGCATCGGTTTTTGTAAGAATAACATCATCTGATCTAAGTCCTCTTATATGGGATATCGAATAAATAAAAGACTCTTCTCTTTCTATAAATTCTTCCGCATAAACTACCCTATCTCTACTATATTGATTAACGAATGGCATATTCTTTTTTTATTTAATTATTTAAAACGGCTACATTTAAAAGCGTAAGATCTCCTGAAACGACATAATTATTATCTGGATTAGTATCCGCATCATCTTGATAAATCTTATACTTGAATCGCAGGTTAAAATTCTCCGTTATCTCCTTGGCCGTATTCATAATGATTGCTTGCGAATTGTCTTTGGAGAACAGTACTTTATAGGCGTTATTTGGAACAGAACCGTTTAGAACCTGTATCGTATCTTGCATTACCGAAAGCGGAAATTTAGGATTATTGAACGGCTCAGGGTTTCTTACCATAACAGCTATTATTTTGTTATCCTCAGAATTTCTTATCACATTTATTTCTGTCGAAATCGCCTCATCTAATGGACTGAATCCTAAAACTCCTTCCAGAACCCTATCAAACGGATGCTGGTAATTGTTGTTCAGATTGGAAATCACATCAGCTGGCAAACCTGTAATCGCTTGACCCACAATCGTGTTGTATGCCGCATTTATCACTTCAGTCGTGAATGCTTTTTCAATCTTGAACAGCGCCTCTTTTTGCGTCAGTTGTCCTTCGATATTTTGTTCAAGATAGTAGCTTTCTACTTGTTCTTTGAAGGTAGCATACCTTGAAGTCTTGAAAACAAATTTGTGGACTTCGCGTGTTTCGTCCAGCGTATTTTCGACTACTCCATTGTGATTGACATCGTACATGTTATTTACTATCGCCGTATACAGCTTATTAGGCTTCAAATGTTTTGGCGTAATTTTAATGTACTGCGAAGCTGGTTTTATCGTTTCGATAATTCCCGTACATCCGCCATTGCCGAACAAATTGGCATACTGGCTGATTACGAAAGGAATTTGCGGATTACTGTCCAAATTCCATTGCTGTTCAGTCTGCGGAATATTGATGTGCTCCACATCATTTTCATCATAATCCAAATAAGGCGGATTTGTAATCGACACGTCTTCTCTCGGATCCTTGATGACAATTTTTAATCTTCCATCGGCAGCAGGCTTATTGTTATAGGTTTCCCATTTATGGAAAAAGTGAGTCGCATAGACTTTATTGAAAAACAAATAAATCTGCGTGGTATCATCGTTATAAAACAACGGTTTTGCACTCAACAAATTACCATCCGCATTTGGATAGGAACGATTATAATCAATATATTGCTTCAATGACGTCAAGGCATACTTGTCTGGATGCGGCGTAATTTTTGCCGGATTCTCACTACCGTCTGCATTTCTGATAATTCCGTTAGCATCTTCCAGTATTTGTCCGTTAGAAGCAGTAAAAGTATGTCCGTCAACAGTAGTCAATACGTCGCCCGCCTTTAGAGGAATATCACCATAAGTAGCTTTTTCATCGGTATGGAAATATCCGACTGGTCCTGCCGTCGTAAAACCATAGGCATATTTATAGTTTCCTGGCGTGCTGCTGCCTGAGTCTACCGTATCTTTTAATTCGAAATAGACAACATAGTTGGTATCGGGTCTCCAGATTGGCTGTATAAATTTATTTATTCCCGCTATCGCAAGCTGCGTATCTTCTGTAATAGCCGCCTGACTTGGAATATTGATATTATATACATAGTCTTCTCTAGAAAGCCATCCTACTTTATGAAGCATCGTGAATTTTTTAGAATTGTCGCCGCAATCGCAAGTGCAATTTCCTAAAGTATCCAAATAGCTAATCATAAACTGCACGGCATTCCATGCTGCCGTATAGGTTTCGATATTTTGCACTTCCATAAAGACACGAAGTATATGCAGCTGTTCATTAAATACTTCTTCTAAGTTATAATCTGGATAGGTAGCGCTAAAAATCTTAATCAAATTCAAGATTTCCCTAGCACAGCCAGCCTGATCAAATTTGCCTGTTTCTGCAACAATCTTAGGATCTTCGAAACAGCTTACAAAAATGGAAAGGATGTCGCTTCTCAAAGTACATACCACTTCATCCTCTTCTCCACAATCATTGCTTGAATCTGGACATAAGGCTATTTTTTGGGAACTAATCGCATTGAAATATGCTCTTAGGTCCTTTGTGGCTATCCTTTGTTCTTTTTCATCAATTCCCAGCTCTTTAACATTGCACCTGTTCTCGAACAGCTCGCGCTTCTCTAATTTGTATGTCAAGCAGCTTTGGAAATCTTTATCTGTATGGACTACCAATGATCCTTCGGATTGATTGAACGCATTTAAGGTTATTTTTTGCGTAGTCTTATTGTAAGTAAAGTTCCTAATACCATTCGGTTTTTTCTCTAGCCTGATTTCTTTTGTCCATATAATCTTGAACTCAAAATCCAACTGGTGCAAGATTCCATGGGTTTCCGTATACTGCAGCAAATAAAAGCCATTGCTGTTCAATTCGATACAAGAGCCGTGGTTTTTAGTTTCTGGGAAATGATAGGTCGAATTGTTGCCATATTCGCTTATCATAGAAACAAAAAGGGCATCGCTAGAATTGTCATAACCGGAAACCAAGTATTTCTTGTCGATTGTCCTGACGCTATGTAGTGTCGTATAAGGCTCAACAATATGCATCGACTCTAAAATCTTCAAGTCCTTGTTTAGCCTGATTATGAAGCTTCGCGAATCTTTTTCGATATATCTTCCTGCCAATACAACTCCTCTTTCGTCGGCATAAAAAGCATTGATAATAATCTCTTCTTTTGGAAGGACAATTATTTTTTCTCTGATAAAATTGCCTAGCGAGTCTGATTTTCCAACATAAGGATAGTTGTTGACATCGATCTCGTTCCTGTCTGAGATTGCTATATAAAAGCTATAGTCAGTCTTGGAGGCTTCGAGATGGAAAAAGACATCTCTATCTTCCCATGCAAGATGCTTGGTCCATAAAACCGTACCCGAAGAGTCGATAGACAAGAGGAAATAATTAGTTGCGGATGAGGCATAAACGATATACTGGAATCCGCGTTCTCTTTCTTTTTCGTCTGCTTTTTCAAGATCCAGCTGTATGATCGATTTAAAAGTCAACGGTTCTTTGTTGCCTTCTATTTCATAGGTTTTTTCCCAGATTAAATCTCCATTCGTCGCAATCTTACTGAGCAGTCCTTTACCTTCTGTTTTTCCAATAGAAAATATAAATGAGGTATTATTTTCTACAAATTCTTCAGCTGCATAATAATTAAAAGCATCTGGTTTGCTATACCTATTCACAAAGGAAGCCGAAGAACTTCCTGATAATCTATAAGAGATTTCAATATCAAAAACGTCGGTTTGATCTAAATAGTCTTCAAGTTCTTCAACATAAACGAGCGCTTTTTTTCCTAAATACTGGACATCGTATCCAACAATAGGAATAATATAACCATCAGAAACAATCGGATGGAGCTTTACTTCCATTATTTGGTAATTGCTTTCTATAATGAGTTTTCCATCCCGCCTAAAACCAAATTCATTTTCCTGTACTTTATGGTTGGTTTCAAGATCCCAACTCATGGTCCAATCATGGGATTGATTATTTATCCTAACAGCAAAAACATTATCCTGGGAATCAAAACGGTATAGCGTAGTCTTGATTGCTCCATCACCACAAGATAGATTATGCAGCTCTGATTCCAAAACTTCCGTTGACTGAAGTTCTCCTTCGGCAATGCCTAAAAGAATCTCGTTATTTAATTGATTGATAATGGCAATCTGTTCTGTCAGATTAGCAATCTGTAGGCTTAGAAGGTTTGGATATAACGGCTCAATGCTAATTTTTGTGACAGCGTTCCAATTATTCTGTTCATATAAATAAGCTACAGCCAGTTCACTAGACAATAATTCCACGATATAGGGCTGGTCTGGATTTGCAGCGTTAGGATCCGGATTGCCATAGGTAACATAATTCAGATTGTCATTAATAAGCGGCGCATAAAACTTTATCCGCACTCCTTGCGTCATGCAAGTCAGACTCAATTCAATCTTGACAGATGGCTGCGGCAGCATGATTTGCAGATTATTATGATTGTTAATCGCTAATGACTGCGCTAAACCAAATGGATTATTTTGATTGGTAATAAATGTATAGTCTTCATCGAGTCGATTTGTCAAAAGAAATGCAACCTGATTGGAATAAAACATGTCGTTTGGCGTATAGCAATAGTACTTTTGGCCTAAAGGCTTGTTCAAGAAATCAGCATATCGCATTTCTATTTCCTGCCCTTCACAGAACAGAGTTGTTGCTGTCACGCCATATTGCTCAGGGATGTGCCATCCCGGCTGTCCTTGCTCGGTAAAAGAAAAAGGAGTGGTTGCCAATAATCGAACGGTATTGTATTGCCCGTCCGTTTTTTGAAACTGTCCAATTTTCATATTGTTTAGTATGGCATTATAGCCCGGATCGCTAGGGTCATTAGGATACAATGCTTTGTAAGGGTTATAATCTACCCATTGGGTTCCTGTCCAGGATCTCACTTCGATTTTTTCAATCGAATATTGATGCTTAACCTGGCGCATTTCTTTGCCTTTTACGATTTTATCAGGCGGTATAAGATCTACATAATTTGATGCTGGATTATTATAACCTCCAATTTTGGCAGAAATGGCGCTTCCAGGCAACAGTGCTTTTTCTGTTTTGATATCTATATACGTGTCCAGCGGAATGATCTTATCTTTAATTTTTTGCGGAAGATCTGTTGGAATCGCATCTTGGAGATATGCTAATTCAAAGGTTTCATTAGAGAGCATGTTCACTCCTTTTACCAAACCGTCTATCGGAATCGTACTTTCTGCATTGATGAAAGGATTGATTGGCTCTCTATCAACTTGTTTGTCAAATTCCCAGTAGACTTCAAGGTCGCCGCTGAAGCTAAACTTAAACACCCATAAAATCCTGATTCTTACTTTGTAATAGAATTTACCATAGATAAGGAATGGTTTTGGCGCTTCTACGCCAAATAGAATATCAACGGCAAGGTAGAAACTAAGGAACTTGATATCGATATCTGCTCCTACTCCTGCTTGCAGATAGGCTCCAAATTGCGGCCTTCTGAAGCTTATTTTTCCTCCAACTTCAATATAGGCCCAAGCATGAACCCTTATGATGCCATAGTTTCTCTTGAAATCAAAATCGCCTCTTGCTCCGGCCTCGATGCCTTTGGCAGAAAGCATTACATAGCTTTTCAGCGTAATTAATGTGAGTATTCTTGCCGTAATCGGGTTGGTTTTTGTCCCAACATTGACATACCATTTTGAAGAACTGTTAAAGAAGAAACCGGCCTGCACTTCTGCATAAAGAGTCAATATTTTGCCCGTTTTTGTCGGCATCTTAAAATCGGCTCCAAAACCAAACTCAAGAGAGTTGTCTCCCAAGGCAACAAATGCAAAGAATGGCGGATCTTTAGTATCTTCTAGTCCGAGCCTTGCCGAAATAATCGCTGCCCTTCCGTCTATCATAAACAGCGAGGGTATAGAAAGCAGTACCATTGCTTTTATATTCAATACCGTACCGTTATCAAACGAGGTTCCTAGCGACGCTCCAGCTCCAATGGAGATTGGCGTGCCTGATTTCTTTGTCTTGTCTGGACCGTTGAATTTTTTTACATGAATTCCTCTCGGTGGTGCTTTATAGTAGTCATACCACGTATCGACTCCTGAAACTAATCCGATGGCTTCTTTTTCGGCTACATAACGGTAGCCCATCAAGCCTCGGAATCCATAAATTGCAAAGGTTCCCAATGGAATCGGAGCTGGAAATTCTATTTCTGCATCGATAATGAAAGCCGGATATTTAGGCATCAGCTTCATGTCTGCCCTACCCGATATTTTTGCTTTTGGCAGCTGTAATTTGATTCCTCCAGCATATTCTTTAGAAACTCCTGGTTCTGGAATTGAAAGCCATCCATTGATAATCGCGACTGGCGTTTTGGACGGTATTGTCAAATCGAGATATAAGGTCTGTATGTGAAGATAGGAACTTGGCTTATTTGGCAGGTCGTCTGAACAGTAGTAAAATTTAACACCATCTCCCCTGATTTCAACCCCTAATGGGTCTACACTAATGCCACCGTCAAATCCAAAATAGTTGAATTTGCGCATCTGCCCGTTTACTTCTTTTTGGTGCGAGCCATAATGAATGGCGCTTACGGTAATTTCTACCGGTCCAAGCGACAGGACAATTGGTTTTACTAAATTTATAGAACCTCCAATCAGCTCAATAGAGCCGTCGCTATAAATGCGCAGGCGCTCGATTTCGATAGGTCCTAGATTGAGCGTATCTTTCAGGAAGCCTTGAAATTCTATAGAGCCTGAGGTTCCTATGTAGAAATCGTCGTCTTGTTTTCCTAATTCAACCGATTTCAGATGGTAGGTAAATACGTCTGGAAGTTCTATCGGGTATGGCGGTTCGGCTGAAGCAGTCAGGTTAAAATCGCCGTTGTCGGATAGATGTCCGTCGATATTTATGCGAACTGTCGTATTTGCTGGTATCGGGCTGCCGTCCGGATAGGTGGCTCCAGCAGGATATACAAATTTGTTTATTTCAAGCGCACCTTTTATATTGGATGAAATCACTTTGTTTTGTTTGAAAGTGATGTCAAATTTTTTAAATCCAACTCTAAAGCCATTATCGCCGCCAATTTTTTTCCAAAGTGTGTCGTTAGCCAGTGTAGCTAAAAAAAGCTGGTATTGCTCCACTTTATCAAAAGTATGCAGCACAACTGGGCTGATTGTAGTCAGCGAGAGCGGAAACTTGAACGCATAAGGCAACCCAGCCGCATTGAGTTGCTGCAAATAGGCAATCAATTCTGCATATCCGTTAATTATTTTTTCTTCGACTGCTTCTGTTACAGGGTTTTTCTGAAACATTGCGATCGGATATACAAATTCAAATTTGTCATTATAGTACTGGAAGCCTACACCTGGATTTAACAGCGGTACGGATTCTAACAGTATTGTGCCGGACAAACCACCTGTACCGGCTAGTATATCATAACCGCCTAGGCGAAGCGTTGTGCTGCTATTTCCTACTGGTTCTGTATCGTCATGAAACCATCTGGAAGGGAGCGTAACGGATATGGCTCTTGCATAGACTCCAATAAAATCATCAGGACGTCCGTCTGCAGTGGCTTCTTCAATGTTTGAGGTTTTGCTTAAATCAAGCTTGAGTGTATCAATCTGAAGAATGATTCCTGTCTTTCCGATTTGGGCATAGGGTGGTACTAATGAGCCTCCTAATTCTAATTGAAATCCGACACCCAGCTGTGTATCTGCATAAAGTAGGGCTTGGGCGAAGGAAAATTGTGTTTTTGTTGTTGCCGGAAGATACTCAGAACCATCTGGATTGATTGGTTTTAGTATGTTTTCTGGAAATTCTATAGCAGCGGTAAGCGCAAGCGTTACGCGGGCTGTTGGCGTAATTATATCTTTTACATAGGCATCTATATCATCAGGGATAAGGGCTTTAAAAAATTCTTTAACCTTGTCTAACGAAGCCTGTAAATTGCCGTCTTGAAGAAAATACAACAGGAAAATTGCTGCTGAGGCTGCTGCGCCATATTGTTCTCTAATTGACAATACGAGCTCTTGTATTTTATTATCTGTTTGCGGCTCTGGGATTGTCAGCCCGAATTCGTCATTGAGGTCTCGTATAAGCTGTTCCAGAGAGGTCGTAAATTCATCAACTGGTGTAACAAAGTTATTGAGCGCAAGGGTTACGACTTCTTCTTCCGAAACGTCAAGTATCTGTAATCCGAGTTCATAGAATTCTTTTGCTGAAAACGAAAAGCTATCAAGATTGAAGCTTCGCAAGTATGCCAAAACGAGCCAACGATATTCTACCGTTACTGGAAATGAAGAAATATTCACGTCGTCGCTGTCAGGATTCAGAATGAAAAACATTCCAGTTCCAGGAATCTCGAATTGTAGTCTTTTCCTTGAAACAATAGAGAGCCCATAGAAACCTGACTCGCCTCTCGGGCTTATGCTGGCCTGAAAATCTTTGATATAAATTTTATCAAAAATGCTCTGGATGCCTTCTTTTATAAAGCCTAAATATTCTGGAAAATCGTCTAAGCTTACAACGGTAGAAAGCGTAGGATAATATTGAGTTGTTGGCATAAAATTAATTTTTAACTAATTATAGGAACATGAAAAAAATTTTATTCGATATACATACCTGGCTTATCAGAGATGATTTTGCCGTTTTCAGCATCAATTTTTACTAGTCTGTAGGATTGGTCATTTACCGGCAGGAAAAGGAAATAAACATTTTTTTTAGTGTCCTCATCCATGCCTCGAGATACATTAAGCCTAGCTATTTTTTGATTTAAGTCTACTTTAAATTTTGTTTTCGACAACGAGATAACTTCATCAAGAGAGAATTTAAATTCTTTGTCATAGTCTGTTTCTTTAATCACTTTGCCTTGCGGATCATATTCTTTGTGAACACCTATTGGCATATTGAAAAAAGTTTTTCCTTCGTAAATTATAGAAAGTGATTTCTTGTCAAAAGTTTCATTGATCTTCGTATTTTCTCCAGTTTTAGCCGATTCCTTTCTAATCGTCTGATCGTCTTCTGAAAACTTAAATAGCGTATCATTTTTGACCAACTCTGCTGTTTTATCTGCAGCTTGAGTTTTGCTTCTTTCAAATTCGGTGATATCTAGCTTTTTCATGTTTCTTTTTATTAGTTTATTGTTGGTTTGTGTGCTGTCATTCTTCGTCGTTTTCCCCTGCTGTTGCCCATTGCAACTTAGCAGGCTTAACGTACATAAATATACACACCATCTAATTTTCAATTGATGTAACATATTTCTTAATATTGTTTATCATTATTTTCCACTGCCAGGCCCATGTTGATTTTCTTATATTACCGCTATAACTCATCATGTTATCTGTAGCCAGTGGCAAATCGATATGGGCATGATGGTAAACGTATTTTGCATTAGGTTCGGTAACTGGTTCAAAAACAACAGGGGTCGTTGTCAAAAATTCTTTATGAGTATGAAGTAAACTAAATCCGTGCATAGCTTCGTGACTCATTGTAAAATTATTCCTGCCCTTATAAAGATTTACACTATGAATGCCAATGTCATCAACATTTCCAATTACAAATCCCCCTGATGAGTTTGGTTTTGTATTAACATCGAAAATAAAAACTTTAAAATAGTTTCGGTATTTGGTACCATGTTGCCTGTATAGTTCTTGTCGAAGGTATTTTTGCATATTACCACCATTAGCATGTGGTAGGATGAAATTTGGTGTCGTGATATAAGATCCTGCAACTCCAACGTGGAATTTTGGATCGGTACGCAAATCGAGCGTTATCGGGCTGTCAGTATCGCCATAGATATAAGACTGATATAATGCTTTGCTCAGGTTTGACGTTTCATTAGGACAATCGGCAGGATCATTGACTATTCCTATTTGTTCAAGTCCAGGAACGTTGGTAACATTTGTCCTGACTTTTACAAGCGCTATTTTTATTTGTTTGCGGTTGGCCAACCTACTGTTTTTGCAGACTTTGATGACTCCTGCCACTCTTCCTTTCTCAAGTTCAAGTCCCTGTTGGGTGTAAGCAAGAACAGTTATGGTCTGGTCTCTTTCAAATTCTTTTATGCAGGTGATATTGAAATTTATATCATAAGCTGGATCTGTGCCAATCGGACCTATTCCTAAAGGAAAGTTTATAGGCGAAATTGTAAAATACTGATGATCATATACCAGTTCGTATTTTATAATCGCGCTATGATTCTTAATTTTAGCTAGCAAGGAAACTGTCGACGGCGGTGCCGGCGTTCCCATTGCATTTTGAGGATAGATATTGAGGTATGGGACATAATAAATCTCATCATTAAAAGGAGCAGTAATAATATTAATATATTCCTTTCTCATGAATTCGTATGCTTCATCTGGAGTGTCAAATTCTGTATCACCCAGCCAAAAGCTTTTATCTTCATAACCAGATACGATGGAGTCCTTATAACTTGCTTCACCATTATCGCCAAGTCTCAGCCAGTCAAAACCAAACTCTCCTCCATAACTAGCGGGGATGGTCCTGAAATTGACCATGGCATCACTCGAAAATTCGACATTAAATTCATGTTTATCAGAGAATTCTTTAGTAAAAAAATAATGCCCATCTACAGAATAAACAAAAACTTCGTTTGCCGCTGAAGGATAGGTTGTAACCGGAATTCCAAACAGCCCATCGTATTTGATTCCTAATCTATATTTTGTATAAACCAGTCCCTGTGTAATGCCACTATTGTCAAGATGAAAGAAAATATTGGTGGCATAGGACGGAATATGATTGGCACTAGGATCTACAGTTTCGCTATCGTAAATTAATTTGTTGAATTCTTTTTCGGTAAGGCCAAGTTGCATATAATTAAGCACATTGCCTTCCTTTTGAAAATTGATCAGCTGTAGTGTCTCAATATCCTCAGAAGTAACTAAATCTGTAACTTTACCCTTCCATACATAATAATCGGTGTTGCCGTAGATCAGCTTATTATACTGCTCAATATTCTCATAAAATCCGTATCCAGAAGTTCCAAAAAATTTGAATTCATTTTTAGAATTGTTGGTGGCATCTACTTGTTTCAAAACATAGAGCCTCATACGGTTATCGACCGGAGGATCGGGCGGTGTTGGCGTGCTGAAAATACCACTGAAAAAAAGATTCTGGTTCATTACAGAAAACTCTTTATCGAAATAAAGTGTTTTATTCTTAGTACTGACTGCCTTTTTTACCACGTTTACAGGCAATGTCGCTGGAGGATTGATTATTGGCATCAGGTTGATGGGCCCAAAAAAATCATTGAAATATTCTACTTCTTTTTCTTCCGAGGTAATAAAAATAAATGTAGCTATATTCTTTACTGTAAGCGAAGTATTCGACAGCAGATTATAGGTATTGATAAGATTGTAATTGATTTTCTTAGTATATTCTTGTGTTGCAGGATCTTCTTCCAGCAATGCTGTAAAAGGCAAAAAACTTCCTTCAACCTCAGCATTCATGCAATTGCCATGGCTATTGTATACCGTAAGCCGTTTGTCAGCAGTTTTATATTTTAATTGAAAAACCAAATTATTGGCCGCTTTCTTATTGTCACTTTCATCTGCCTGATGAGTCTGCTCTATTTCACTGATGATAATGGGCCAACTGTCCGTCTTATACGGTGATGTCGAAATCGTTCCGCCACTGCCAATCTTGAGTGCGGCCGTCCCTAAAACATCATCAAAATTAAAGGATCTTCCGCGTTCGGCTTGGATGTATAAGTACAATTTGTTTTTATTGTAAAACTTACTGACGATATTTTCATAAATCGCTGCCCTAGACGAATATTTAATCGTATCAGGAGCATTGACTACTTTTATTTCACCCTTCTCCTCCTGAGTGATATGTGCGCCATAAAAAGCGGCAGGATCTAAAAATCGCTGCACGTTCTCGCGATATATTCTTTCAGAAATATCAGGATTTGCCGTTATATCGGCTACATTGAGCACGACATCTGCAGATCTTCCGTAGCCTAAATTAATCACAAAACCTGTATCTGATTTTTCTTGCTGATAGGCACCTTCATCCAAAACAATCTCAAATCCACCATTATCTGAAAAATCCCCAAAATATTGTCCAGCTTCAATGATTGCCAAACTATAGTTCTTATTTGGATCGGAGGTAGTTTCGTCATGAAGATTAAAAAACTTCTGGTCGAGCGTAATTGTATCTGCTTCTGTTTCGTTATACCCGAAAAGCGTTGCAGGAACGTTTGGCAAAGGATTCGTTAGATTATTGAACGTTTTTAAATCGGTCCAAACTTTCTTCATAAAGGGCGTATTCGTCGAATCATTACTTTCGAGAATATTAAGCCCGTTGACAAACATATTTTTTTTCAGTCCTCTATAAATAAAATACTTAATCGGAATACCGACATCAATATTCTTTAATGGCTTAATAATGACATTAACTTTTGACGCATTTTGTGACCCGGCTTGTGGCAAGACAAGTACTTGGCCACCCGTGACTGCGAACGCTTTTTTATTGGTCAAACCAAAACGCGTAGTAATTCTGAAAGTACTGGCATTTATCGGGCCATAGGCATCCGAATTGGCAGCTTGAGCCGTTAGCCCGCTTTCTGAGAAAAAGTAAGAGCTCGGCATAAATTCTTTCACTCTGCTTTTGGCTACGGCATTGATCTCTTCGTTTTGGGCAGATTCGGAATTGAACTTATATGAAAATTCAAATGAAGTTGTTGGCATGGTTCCTAAGCGTTTATGATTTCTAATTTTACTTCCTGCTCGTCTTGATTTATTTTTATAGTATGGGGAAATTTTAGATCCAAGTAATTGGTGTTATAATTGACTATGGTTTCTTCAGGAGATCCAAAAGCAATCCAATCGGAACTTGGCTGATTCAAGAATCCCCATTGGTTTCCTGTTTTTAAATATTCAACCGTTTCTACCGTATTGTCATTATTCTTTTTTGTAATTTGAATTTTAAAATTGGCTAGTCCAGCATTCAACAAATTGTCTACGGAAAGAAAAAAACTTCTCGATGCCACCTGAGCTCCAACAGTCAAGTCCAATTGATTCCCTGGGAAAAAAGCAGTTCCGTCGCTGACGCCATTGTGCGTAGCAATAATCTCCTTGCAAGTGAGCTGCTTATTCCCTCTAAGATTAGTCAAATCTAATTCTGTTGGCATGCCGTCAAAAGGAGAAACATGGGCCAAAATATAGGCTCTTTTTCTTCTGCCTCCAGATGGCAAAGGATTATTTGTATCCCAAAACGTCCGAATGTTTTTCCATTCTACGGCTACTACTGTATTGGAAGTTGGTGCTATAATAGGTACTTCTTTTACCGCCAAGAGTTTCACATCTGTTTGGTCAAACCATTTACCCGGAAATGGAAATGCAGGATTAACATCATCTGTAAAAGCGACAAATACTCGAACATCTGTTTCTTTAAAGCTGTTTCTGTTGCCTAAATTTCTAATCCTTATGTAAATTTTTTGGTCGTTTGAAGTATCAAAAGTATTTGTCAATTGGCCTGCAGCTGGTGGCGCTGTATTGGGATCGCTTAAATTTCTTATCCAGATATCGGGACTATTTACGGGATCCGTAACTGGAACTCCGTCTAATATTCCATTATTGTCTATATCCGCTACCATCAATTTTGGTTTTTGAACCGAAGGATTGGTATGCCAGTCTAAAGCTAGCTGAACAGCAGCCTGAGCATCAACTCTTCCGGTTCCGTATTTTTTGTTAATCGTATAGCCGTAATTGTATTTTGTTATATCAGTTGGGGCGTCATTATAATTGACATTGCCAATCTGATGCGCCGAAACTTTTAAGATGTGCTTTATTTCGGTTGCATTCAAATTGCCGTTAGTTGACAGTAAGAGCGCTGCCAAGCCCGAAACTACTGGCGTAGCGGCAGAAGTTCCCGTGAATCTCGAGGTAAAATCACCATACGCCAATGAAGTAATTGTATAGGTATCTCCAATAACTCCCGGGCAATGCGACATAACAATACTTTTGTTGACTTTTTGAGTGATGAAAGAAATCCGATCTTGGCCACCTCCGGATACCAAAACTTCCTGCCCGACAAAAAAGCCTGCAATATCGTCTTTGCTATTGGCAACAAAAATGGTCGCCTTATTGGTGCAAACTAGAGAGGCTTTAATTTGGTCTGGAATTAAAATCAAAGGATCATTGGCTGGCATATATGCCGGCAGATTGGTCAAGCTTCCTTGTATTTCTACTAATTTGGTATTCTCATTAAGAATTGACTTGATTTCAGTATAGATTCCTAATAATGGTGAGTTTTGAGGATAGATATATACTTTTTGAGGTTTTGATAAAGTTGGGTTAATCCCTCTTAAATTATTGAGAGTAAATTTATTATTGGAAACCAAGTTGTTGCTTGGATCAGTATATCTGGTTATTGCTTTTTTTAACACGACCATTCTGGCTTGCGAACCGACCATGTTATAATTTACCGTACCGTCATTAAAACTCTTGGTATATTTAAACTTGGCATCGAGCGTAACTTCAACATTATTGGTATTGGCAATCTCTGTTACTTTTGTAATGTAGCGTAATTCATGAAAGTAGCTATTAGGATCGCCAATTTCCATCGACTGTCCTTTAAAAAGCCCTTTTACATTCTGCAATATTAGTTTTCCGGAAGAAATCCAATTGCTTGTTACTTCCAGAATAGTAGCACTCAGTATTTGTTCGCTTGTGCCAACATTTCCGCAATTAAGCATCGTCGGGCTATAGATGCTGATGTCTTCTTTGGAAGGATATGCATCTGGACCGCTAGGAGCACACAAATCGACTCTTTTGCCATAATTAGAATAATCTGCCAGCAGTTCTCTGAAAACAGGATTAGGAACAGAGTAAGACGGCAAAGGAAAGGCATCTAACAGCACTTTAGAGGCTCCTACTATTAAAGTTTTGTTACTAAAAACAGTAGCTCTGTATCCAGCAGAACCTTGGCTGTCATTAATTTCAAGGCCATTCCCTGTTGTCGAATCACCATTCCCTGCTGATACGATAACCAAGGTGCCTCTTCCGTTTCTTCCGTATGCAAATAGCTCTTTAAGTATGAAATCGACTTTTTTAGCGTCCATCGAAATATTAAAACTACAGCTTATGATTCCGACTGCATTATTGGAATAGGCATCAGTAGCATCCGACGGGCCATTGTTTAAAAAATTTACGTCAAAAACAGCTTGATTGACACTTGAACGTATGTTTCCATTCGTTGAACTATTAATTAGAGCTAAAAACAGTCCGTTTTCAAAATTATCGGCATTGATGACTCTTACGCCTGGGGAAATTCCGTTAATTAAATTTACATTATCGACACCAGCAGCAATTATTCCTGTTACGCAGGTGGTATGCATGCTCGGATCTAATGTACTTATTTCTTGCGTAAAATTAGTAGTGTCTTTTCGCCTGTAAAATACTTTTCTTGTTCCATTAATATCTGAAAAGCTAGGATGGGCTGGCCTGTAGTTGTTAACGGTTAATGGGTTTGCAGCATTGATGGCTTCAAATTCAATTTCTCCCTCAATAACTCCTACATAAACATTTGGACTGCCGATGTTGTTTGCTGGCGGTAGCAGACTTCTAGCTTGTTCCATCTTTATTACTTTATGATGCCAATTTCTCATATGCTTAATTTACAGTTGAATAATATTCATATTGATCTAATATTCCCAATCCGATAGATTTATCTTGTAAAGGTATTTTCTGCTGTGCTTCGCCCTCGTTCGTTATGTGAGGCAAATATTTTGGAATCTCATTATTATCATTTTTAATCATTAAAAAAGAAGGAACTTGTTTTGCATCGCTTGGTTCATAAATGATATTCTGCACGTTTTTCCTTTTGAATAAGTAAAATGGCTTCTTATGATTCCTAAAATTGTTATCGTAGAAAAATATTTTTGAAGAATCTACAGCATGCTTGCGATTAAATTCTCTGTTTAGTTTATCCCTTATTCTAAAATCATTTTTAGAGCTTGATACGGATAAAATGTTATCATTTTTCTTATTTAGGATTATAGAAAATACATTTACTTTTTCTGCTTTTAATTTTCTTATGATCGGGTCATTAAATCTTTTGAATTTTGTGCCGTCTTTTTTTCTAAAAATAAAACAGACATCCTTCATTTTATTTGAATAGTGGGTTTCAAAAAGGGTATTGTCTATGTTGTTTAGCCCGCTCACAAGAGGAAGCAAATATTTTGCTTCAATCTCTTTTGAATTACTTGCTGTAATGTTCGGATATCCTTCTTTCTGCACAACGTCAAAAGGATATTTCTCGATCTTATTTTTTTCCCAATACGGGTTAACTAAAACTATCTCGAGGTTTAATTCCTCAATTTTTTTATTTATAAATTCTTTAAAATCAGCATAATCCTGGGGGTCTTTAGGACTTATCGAAATTTTAAACGGATCTTCTATATAATGGTCCTTAAAAAGGATATTCTTTACCAGTTTCTTTTTTTTCTCATCATAAAGAGAATCCGGAACTTTTAAAAAACTGTAACTAACTTTTTGTTTGTCTTGCAATCTAAATTTTAGTTCAGCTGGCAAACCTTCATTATTCTGAAATCCCTTTTCATTATACTTTTTATGGTAAACCATTATAGTATTGTAGCCTATTGGGATTTCTGTAAAATAATAGCAGCTCCCTTTTTTATCATATTTCCCTTCTATAGGCGCCATTTCAAATCCTTCAAGCTTTACTGCGGCATCGGCAATATTTTTCTGCGTGTTCGTATCTTCCAAATATATTTTTAGAGCAGCTTTTTCTTTGTTTTGAGCAAAAGTCGCAACAGTCAGAAGAAAAAGGATATTTAAAAAATATAATCTCATTTTGATTCATTTTACCACTCTAAATTTTGCATTCAATAAAAACTGCACAGAAATAATTTCGTAAGAAAAAGCTTCTACAACAAGGTTACAAATAACATTTTATGCTTCCTTACGGCTTTCCTCATTTAATGGAAAAATAATATAAAATATGTTATGAAATTTTTAATAGGCTCTCAATTCTGGAACTGTTCAATAACAAAATAGGCATCCATTTTGTAATATCTAGAGTATTTTTCGCAGGTTTTTTTCGCAGGTTTTTTTCTTTTCACTATTTATTCTTTAGAAAAAAACTAAAAACAGTACAATCAAATATATGATAATCAAACAATTAAAAAAAGATAAATTGTCTTAAACTAAAGACATAATTATTTTAACGCATTAAAGTAATTTTCTTATAATATTTATTTTTCAAAAAATAGATAGCTAAAATTCCGGTTAACGTTATTAAGTTCTTTAACTTAACTTTAACCTAGTGAACGAAGTAAATTAATAGGCTCCTAATGTAGGAGAGGCCTTTTGTTATTTATTGTATTGACAGATGTTTATTATTGCTTTTAGACATTATTTTAAGTTGTATCAAAGTATTATGTAGAAAGGTATAACAAAAAGTTTTTATCATAACTTATCCAAATCATTAAAATTGAAGTTCGATAATAGTTCCGTTAGCTCCACAGTGTACTTTAAAGACCAATAAATAAAATTGTTGGTTTTGATAAAAATTTCCTTTAAATGGCATGAAGTCTACAGTTTCGATGAGCTGTAGACTTTTTTGTTTCCGCAATCTCCTAACAAATATTTCAAAAACACACAAAATCTCTGTGGCACAATCATGGCACAGATAAAAATGGAGTTGCTACCTAATTTGCCACAAAAAGCTAAGGCAAAAATCTTTTAACAGAAGTCCCCATCACAATAAAAAAGAATGATCTGCTATCCTAAGTCTATAATAAATAACATTTCTAAAATCTTTAAAAGATGGAAAAGATCAGGAAAAAATACACCGCCGAATATAAAATCTTTGCTGTCTGGAAAAACAAATTTGATTGCCCCCTCTCCTCCAATCGCGATGTACTTCATAAGCATTTGGTTATCAAAAGATAATGCGGACAAGCATTTTTTTTTTGCGGATGAGGGTCAAAGAGTTATGGTTTTTTCAGCAGAAGGCTAGCTTATTTGTCGTAGTCAAAAGGTATGCAGATTAACTTTTTGTTCTAATGTTCATGAACAGATGAGGTATTCCTAAGTTGCACAGATTTACAGATTTGTTATGGCGCAGGAGCTTTTGATTAAAATCAATACAAAACACAAAAGATTTGAACGTATGATTAACGCATTTATCATTAAATTCTTAATAGCTGCGTATTTTATATTGTTGATTTGTATATATATCTTATTTAATTTTACATTCAGAAAAAGTTTAATAAGAATAAAGAACTATGAATAAAATATTTTTAGTCATTCTGACTGCAATGGTAGTTTTTACTACAAACGCACAAGACAATGTAAGAATAGTAATTAAAACACCACAAAACGGACATAGTATTCATGGATACAAAGGACCTAATGACAAAGTTTCGCTCGCATATATTGACGATGAAAAGACTCCTTTTACGGGTAAATTTATAGAAAAGGGTTGGGATGATGAGTTATTGAGCGAACGAAATTATTTGAAAGGACTTTTAAATGGTGATTTTATTGAGTGGACCAAAAGAGGCGAAACGGAATACATTAAAACAAAAGGCACCTACAAAAACGACAAGCTATTTGGAGACTATACAGAATATTGGCGACCAAATCATAAAAAGAAAGAGTGTTTCTATGACGAAAAAGGAGAACTTCACAGAAAAATAGTTCACTATGAAGGTTTTTCAGTAGAAGAACCAACAACAATTCAATTTTACAATCATGGTGTTCGTGATAGCACATGGACTTGGTTTTATAGCGGAGGAAAAATAAAAAGCGTTGAAAACTATAAAAACGGAAAAGAACATGGTGATAGACTTGAATACTATGAAAATGGCAAAAAGAAATATGAAGCAAAGTATGTAAATGATAAAAAAGTGGACTTGTTATCGGAATGGTACGAAGACGGACGATTAAGATATACTTGCGAATATGCTGATGATAAAAAAAATGGTAAAGAGATCTTCTATTATCAAAATGGAAAAATTGAAAAGGAAGGAACTTTTGTAAACGGAAGTAAAAAAGGGCGTTTTGTTTGGTATAAAGAAGACGGAACAATATCTGAAGAAACAACTTTTTAATAAAATGGAGTTGCTACCATATTTGCTACAAAAAGTTAAGGTATTAGCTCCCCTCTCCATAAAGGCAAAAAGCTGCAGAATTGTCTGATTGGCATTACCTACATTTTTATTTCAAAATCTGATTTAAACCTGTAAAAATTGAATTAAGAGTTCAAAGCAATTCTTATCCTCCCTAGCTTGAGAAGTTTCTCTCTTTATAAGAGAAAGAAAAAATCACTGTTGTAACAATATTTAAAGACACTGAAGTTGAGTTAAATAGTCGAATTGGTCAGGGTACTCAGGATCGTACACTCACTAATTATTCATTTTCCTTTTGCCAGCTTATGTGTGAATGCTGTCTTTTTATCCGCTAGGTCCCACCTTGAAATTTCGTCAAGCACTTCATCTTTATGCTTTTTGCCGATATCCCGTAGGGCGTTGCCCACCGATTTACGAAGGTATTCGCTCTCGTCTGATTTATTTTTACTTATAAGCTGAATGGCGGCTACTGGATTTTCCTTAAAATAAGGTCGGCTTGTCCAAATACGAAGCCCTTCCGTAACAGCTCTCCTTACATTTGGATTTTCGTCTGCGATCCACCTCTTTATTGTGGCCAGACACTTTTCGTAGCCAATCGAATTGCAATAGTAGTCAAAAGCTTTGGCCAGCATTTCTTGCACGCGCCAGTTTTTGTCGTCTGCAACTTTTGTTTCAAGAAGCGCGAGAGCTTGGGAATTGTCGGTTGAAAGCTTTCCCAAGAGATAAGTTGCCAGCATCCTTACCTGATAGCTCTCGTCAGATAGAAATTTTATCGCAAGATCAAAATGCTTTTCTTCCTTGTCAGCCAATATAATATCACCACATTTGACGATATGCTTGAATCCGTGTTCAATTTCTTTTATTTCTTCGATAAGTTCTTTCATCATTTATGTTGTTGAGCTTTTGGCCTTGGCGTTCTATGGAATCTGCAGAATAATAGGTATCAGAAACTGCAGGACGTCGCAGTCTCATGTTCTTACGAGATGGTTAGCAGCCCTTCTCTCGCAACTTTTTTCGATGATTCAGTCCCCAGTCGCCCATAGCATTGGCTACCTCCTTCACGCTTAGCGCATATTCCGTGATTCTGTACTCTACAAGTATAGGAGACGAGTCATGGACCTTCCGCGTGATCAGTTTATTAGCCTCGAGCGTTTTTAATTCTGCAGAAAGCACCCTGTTTGTAATCTTTGGCACAAAATCCTTAATGTCCTTAAAGCGATGGTTTCCGTGCTTGATGGCGATGATTATCGGCAGCCTCCACTTCCCCCCTATTACATAGAGCGTATCCTGTACATGCAAGATGAGTTCCTTTATCTGTAATGCGACTTCTTCGGTCATATCGGTATCCTTTAGTATATCGGTTACAAATGTATACTAAAAACAGATAGCTTTGCAATAGTAATAATTATAATTAATAATAGAAAAAATGAAAACAGCGTTCATTACGGGAGCTAACAAAGGAATCGGCCTTGAGACTGCGAGACAATTTTTACAGAAAGGCTACAAGGTATTAATAGGCAGCCGCAATAAAGCAAAGGGTATCGAAGCAGTCGGCAAGCTGGTCTCCCTCGGATTTGCAAATGTAGAATTTATTCAGATCGATGTAACTGATACCGAATCAGTAGAAAGGGCCCGCATAGCATTAGGTGAGAAAATAGATGCATTGGATGTGCTGATAAATAATTCGGGAATCAATGGTATCGAGTTCGATGGAGATACGCCTATCATGCATACTGCAACGAATACGGACATAAACAAATTCAAGGAAGTTTTTGAGGTAAATGTATTTGGTGCTATCAGGGTAACACAGGCATTACTGGATCTGCTCAAGAAATCGAAAGATCCCAGGATAGTAAACGTAAGCTCCAGCCAAGGTTCTCTTACCCTTCACAGCGACCCTGATTTCATACATTATAGGCATAAGGGAGCCGTCTATCAATCATCAAAAGCAGCACTGAACATGTATACGGTTGTGTTGGCATATGAGCTAAGGGATCTCCCGTTCAAGGTCAATGCGGTAAGTCCGGGTTCGACAAAGACAGATTTCAACCATCAGCTCGGACAGGGTTCCGTAGAAGATGCTGCCAGAAGAATTATAAAATATGCTACGATAGGCAGTGATGGTCCGACAGGCAAGTTTTTTTCCGAAGACATGAATCCGGAAACTGGAGAAATTCCTTGGTAAAATAGGCAATATTTAACCGTTTCAAGATAAGGGCTCTTAAACGCTTCTCATGCTCATCTCCCCAGCCTCCAATTGCTGCAATTAAGGGAATCAGCGTCTTTCCGAAATCCGTCAGGCTACATTCTACTTTGGGAAGTACTCCAGGATAGATCACCTTTGAAACCAATTCATGGTCTTCCAGTTCTTTCAGCTGAATTCTCCATATCCTTCTTGAGGCATCAGGAATTTTACGCTGAAGCTCGCTGGGACGCTTATGTCCCTGTTGATAAACCACAGCAAACGCATTTGCTCGGTCAGCGGCAGCTAAGCCAGATCATGTCCCTATTATTTCACTGCCTAGCGAACTATGGCTACAACATTGCGACTTTCAGCTACAGTGCTCCATATGCAATAACAGAACTTTGTACCATCAAAATGTTATTACTATGGATTTAAAGAACAGTACCATCCTCATTACAGGAGGAACCAGCGGCATAGGCCTGGAACTTGTAAGGCAGCTGACCGAAAAGGGAGCTAAAATAATAGTCACGGGGCGCAGGCTTGAGGCGCTGAATGAAACGAAGAAGCAATTTAGAGACATCCACACTTTTCAGAGCGATGCGGGCAGTCCGGAAGATACAAGACGGCTTTTTGAAGAAGTTACCCGACAATTTCCAGACCTTAACATCATTATCAATAATGCTGGCGAAATGCGGCTGATCGATATGCTGGACTCTTCGAAAAGCCTAGAAAACCTGATGCGTGAAATTGACATCAATCTTTCAGGGACAATCCGGATGGTACACCAGTTCCTGCCCCATCTGGTCAAAAAGCAATCTGCTGCCATTGTCAATGTCTCCTCTGCCATTGCATTTATGGCCTACTCTTCGGCACCTGTCTATAGCGCATCAAAGGCCGGAGTCCACGCCTTCACCATGGCTTTGCGCCTGCAATTGAAGGGAACGAATGTAAAAGTGCTTGAATTTATCCCCCCGGGAGTCAATACCAATCTGCAAAATGAATGGATACTGCAACCGAATCCACGCCAGATGATGGACGCGGACAAAGTAGTACAGGTGGCGATCAAAGGACTACAAAATGATACGCCTGAAATAATGCCTGCTCTGGTAAAGATCATCAAGTTTCTGGGGCACATCATCCCTAAAGCATTGATGAACTTCGGCCATAGGGAATTTCAAAGATTCAGACAGCTTAATAATCAACTAAAAAAAACATAAAAATGAAAAAAAATGCTTTTGCAGTGATACTACTACTTCTATCGATCGGGTCTTTTGCCCAGACATTGCCTGCTGATAAAATCGTAGGCGTCTGGCAGTGCGAAGATTATAAAATAGAAGTATTCAAATCGGGCAATACCTACTCGGCAAAGCTCTTGTGGTCCAAGGACATGTTCGAGACCGATGGCAAGACGCCCAAGAAAGACAGTAAAAACCCTGACGTAAAACTGAAAACCCGTCCGGTGCAGGGCCTCACCCATATTACGGGATTGGTATATGAAGATGGCGGATACGTAGACGGAAAGCTCTACAGCGTGCAGGATGGCAATACTTATAGCCTCAAAGGCAGGCTCAAGGCCGCGGACGAGCTTGAGACCCGGGGCTATAAGGGCGTGCCAATGCTTGGCAAAACTTTTAGATGGAAACGAATAAAATAAGCAAGATGGAAACAAAAGGTAACGACACGCTTTCAAGGTTCTGGCATATAGCTTCAAACGCAGTTCCCCCGATAGGCTTTTTTCTGTTTTTCAGGTACAGGAACCGCTATCCGAACAAGGCACGCAGGGCATTGACAAGCGCCGTAATCGGAGTGCCGATCGCAATCGCGATGGGCTACATAATGAATGCCTACATCCTTAAATAATACAATATGGCTAAAAATATTATCTCATTGCTGCTGCTCGTTATATCGGCAGCACTTAATGCGAGGCATGCCTGGGATACGTTCAATTACAGGAGCAATCCTGAGTCTGCCAAAGCAATGGCCGATCTTGGGATCGGCGAATCTGCCATGCCTTTCCTTGGGTTACTTGCGATCCTGATTATGGCGCTCTTATTGATTCCACAGACATTTTTCCTGGGAAACCTGCTCAATGCTCTTGCAATTGTCCTTATAATGGCGTTGGCATTACGGACGGGCAACTACAAGATGGCACTGTTTGAGATCCCGTTTCTGGCAATGCCATTAATTATGATCTGGCTGGGGTACCCTTTCAAGAAATAACTTAACTTGCGTTATGGCAAATTCCACACCCTACAGGATACAATCAGTATCGGAAATACACCGTTTGATGGGGCTTCCAAGCCCTCATCATCCGCTTATCAGTATTGTCGACCTTAAAGGCCTTAGAAATGATACCGGTATTGACGCCGTTGTCTTCGATCTCTACGTAATCTCTATGAAAAGGGGCTGCGACGGCCTGCACTATGGGCAGCAGAAGTATGATTTTGACGAAGGGCTTATGGCTTTTTTATCACCAGGGCAGATCTTGCGGGGTGAGGACAGCGGCGTGCCCCCCAATCTTGAGGGCTGGATGCTTTTTGTACATCCTGATTTCCTATGGAATACCTCGCTCGCCAAAAAGATAAAGAAGTATGAATACTTCGGGTATTCGACCAGCGAAGCCCTGTTCCTCTCCGATAAAGAAGAGACGGTTATAAATGATATCATAAAGAATATCAGGGATGAATACTATTCCAACATCGACAAATTCAGCCAGGACATCATTATTTCCAACCTTGAAACGCTGCTGAATTATTCGGAGCGTTTTTACGAACGGCAGTTCATTACGCGTAAGGTCACAAACCATAAACTGCTGGAAGATGTTGAAAATCTTCTGGAAAATTATTTTGGCAGGAACGACCAAGTACTGCACGGCATTCCGTCTGTTGATTTCCTTGCCCGAAATCTTGCGATATCTCCAAAATACCTCAGCAGCATGCTCAAGCAGCTCACTGGGCTTACTGCCCAGCAGCACATACAGATGAAGATACTTGAACAGGCTAAAGAAAAGCTTTCAACATCTGGGCTTACCGTAAGCGAGATAGCGTTCGGCCTTGGGTTTGAGCATTCGCAGTCCTTCAGCAAGTTTTTTAAGAGCAAGACGAAGCTCTCCCCCTTGGAATTCAGAAAGTCATTCAATTAAACAGATATGAAACCAGGTGCCAAGAATAATGGTGAGCGACAAAATATACTTTAGTGTTTACTTGGCAGTAGAAAAGAAAACCTGACCCTGTTTTCTTTTCGATCGATGAGAAACGTACCGCCATTGTTTTTGATGTATTCTTTGCACAATAGAAGGCCAAGTCCCACGCCCTGTTCGTTTCTTGTGCCAGGGGTAGCAATCGCCATTTCATTCCCATTCATCCTATCCATGTCTATATCAAGATGGCCCTCAGCCTCATTTTCCACGGAAAAGCGCACCCCTTCGGAGATAGCTTGCAGGGTAAACCAAATCCTTCCATCCGATGGGGTGAACTTGATGGCATTATCAATTAAATTTCGCAGCACAAGGCTTATCTGATTGCGATCGGCAGTAATTACGCCATTGTCCGTGACAAGCTGTTCAAGGTGAATGCCTTTCTGTTTAATCAGCGGAAGATAGAGCAGCAACAGTTCATCAAATACAGGCTTTAACTCAAAACTGTCCTTTCTAGTTACCAGGCCGTCCATCTGGCTTTGCGCCCAATACAGAAGGTTATCTAGGGTATTGTTGACTGATTTGATTGTTTTTTTATTCTCTTCGAGCAGCTCCTGCAACTCTTGGGGAGTCAATAGCTGCATGTCGCTCAGCGACAAGATACCTAGCAGACTGTTCAATGGGCTTCTGAGATCATGCGCAATGATTGAAAACAACCTGTTCTTGACGGCATTGGAACTCTCCAGCTGCTTGATGGTACTGTTCAGCTGCAATGTACGTTCGTCCACCTTTTCTTCCAACCGCTGGTTCTGCGTTCTTACCAAAAACAGGTTCTCGTCCCTTACCTTCTGTTCAGCCCTGATGATCGTCTTGTAACGATCGCCCAGTGCGAAGGAGAGCAATAGCAGTTCTAGTGTTGAGCCAATGGGCACCAGTTGGATCGTGAACTCATTCGACGGGATCACCCCGCCCAAGCTTAGTGTTACGATAGCTACGGTCACCCAGATAAAGAACCAAGCTAGGATATAATATTTTGCAGGACGGTGTCCATTCCTATAGGCTATTACCCCTGCAATCCATGCCACTACTGCAACCGTAACGGTCAGCAGCTGAGCAATTACCGTTGCTGTATGCTTGAATCCCAAGGCACTGACAAAGAAAAGAATTATTCCCGCACCGCCGATTACATAAAAGATTCCGAGCATCTTAGGTGCCCTCCGCTTCAGGTGGAGGAACCTGTTGCAGAACACCAAGGAGGTTATTACCGAAAAGCTCAAGAGCACATGTGGATACTGGTTTAAAAAGATCCTCAGTTCATCACCGAAGATAAATCCATAGCCTCTGATGTAGATCAGCAGGTAGCTCGATAGCGTCAGCACATATAATACGTAATAAAGATAGGTGATGTCCCTAACGCTGACAAAAAGGAAAAGGTTGAATAGCAGGAGCCCTATCAGCAGGCCGATATAGATATATTCGATGCCGTGCTTGAACTCCTGGCCGTTTATAACGCTTTCTGCGGTGGCAAGCTTTATCGGTGCCAGCAAGATATTGTTGGTCTTTAACCTTAAATAGATAGTTTTCTTCTCAATTTTTGAGTCGACCGGAAGATCTATCATAAAGTTGTTTCGGACAAATACATCGGGCTGCGTAGTCCTGAGGCATCCCGTTTTGAAAACGACCGCACGACCTTTGTTGTCGGTTGCATATGCGTCAATGTATTCGATATTGGGCGCATCAATGATGAGATATAGGGGCAGGTCCTGTTGGGCAGTATAGCTTATCTTTATCCACCAAGCTGAAGCAGTATTGCCGAAATTCAGGATATCATGGCTGCCTCGTGTAAATGAGGCATCAGAAAGATTTTTCACATCGTCCAGCGACATCGTCGCAGTTTTATCCTCCAGATAATGAAGTTCTTTACCGATGTTTTGATAGCTGAAATCATTGGCCGACTGCCCTCTGCAGCATACGGCGAAAAATAGCAAGAATAAGGTTGTCACAATAGTAAAAAAGATGTTCGGCCTGAAGCTAATTCTATTCGGTAAACAGCTTATCAAAAAAATTCGTTGCAACATAATCGTGAAAAACTAAAATTAGCAGATAACAAAAATAGTACTAAAAACTCTATTTGAACTGCAGATTATTCTAAAACTAGTCACTAAAGGTAATTAGTATAGCCAAGGAACATTTTTTTACAAAAGGTAGTCAATCAGTGAAGTGGCCTTTGAATCGGGCTTTAAATATTCGCACTGCTTTACGAAGCTACTTAAGCAAAAAAAGCATTACGTTTTTAATTCTAGTTGGGCAAATGAGTAAAAAAGCAGGCAGGATAATGCATCAGAAGTAGCAACGATACATTATCGGTAGTGCTTCTATTCAAGCGATAGCCAACTTTATCGTTTTTTTGCCGTGTGGGTCGAATTTTATCGCTACTTTAGTAAAGGAAACAAAAGGGAATACAATAATCGTGTATTATGATGTTTCCTTTTTGTTACAGGCTAGTGCGTGGTCGCACAAAATTTTAGCCTATTCCTTTCAATATCCCGTCATCTTTTATTCTTAAGATCGTATAAAATCCAGGACATTGCATTGCTATAATTTATAAAAATAAAGACTATGAATGTCAAACGTGTATTCGGCGCAGTACTCACAATACTAGGTATCGTGAGTTTAATTTATACAGGATATCAGCTAATCAATAAAAGTACAGCCTATACCACTATGATTGTTATAGGCGTTATCGGACTGATCTTTTTCTTTTCTGGCATAAGCTTGGTAAAAAACACAAAAGATGAGGCTTAAAGATTTAAGTAGCCTCTAGGTTCTTCTGCTAATCGTAGCTATTTCGTTCCAAAAGCACTTCCTGTTTTTTTATTGCGTTAGGATCGGAGCTTTTACAACTCCAATCCTCATTAATCGTACTACCTAGTGATTAAAATTTCCGCTTCTGATAAGGCGTTCCTTGCCCCTCTTCACAATAGCTTTTGAGGCTTAAGAGAAGCATGGCCCAGTTATAATTGCACCATTGGTAAAATTCGGTAAGCTTGCGCCAATCATAATGCTTAAGGACAACTGCCGTAACACCATCTTTCTCTGTCAGTTCAAAAGAAACGCCCGTGCCGACCCATTCTGGGTCAGAAGCAATGCATTCCCATACTATGCGTTTATCCGCAGACAATTCCGTTATTTTCATTTTTGTACCGTAGTTGTCTCCAAAACCAAATTCGTTGACAAAGCCCACTTCTGGCTTAACGATCAGCTCTTCTGTCCAAACAGCAGCAAGACCTTCTTGGGTAGTTAATACTTCGTATACCTTTGCGATTGGTGCCTTGATATAATTGATGTGTTCTATCTTTTCCATTTTCATGATTGTTTTTTAGTTGCAAACACAAAGATAGCAAGGTAATCTACCAAACATGCGTGTATATAAGACAGACTAGAGGGCAAATTGAGACAATTCGTACCTCTTCCATACTATTTGATTGCATCATACATACCCGCTCCCATCCGTCTTGCTCAGTCTTGAAAAGGTAAGGCTGGAAAGGATCGTAAATATAGAAAGCACTATAAATGTATAATGGAAAGGCTGCGTACGGTTCATATCAAAAGCATCCGACTGGAAAAAGGAAAGTACCAGACTCGCTACCGAGACTCCGAAGCTTACCGACAGCTGCTGCATGATGACCAGCATGGTATTGCCTCCGCTTTTGGTATTCTCATCTAGATCGACAAGCGTGATGGTATTCATGGCCGACATCTGTATCGAGGTAAAGAAGCCGTAAAACACCATCAGCAGTATGTAATACCCTAACGGAGTGTCTCGTTCTACAAACCCCAAAATCACCAGCACTACCCCCAATAAGATCGTATTGCTTATAAGCACGGTTCGATACCCCAGCGCCTTGATGATACGCACCATAAAAGGCTTTATGGCTACGTTGGCCAATGCCGAAGGCAGCAAAAGCAGTCCCGCCGTTGAAGCAGAATAGCCAAAGCCTGTCTGGAGCATGAGCGGCAAGAGCAGCGGAAGTCCGCCGATGCCGAGTCGGGTTATCAAGCTTCCCATAAGCCCTACCCGTAACGTCTTTATATTTAAAAGCCGGAGGTCGATAATCGGCTTTTCGGTCCTTTTGTAATGAATGTAGTAGAACACCGCCAGCAGGTTGAATAGCAGCAAGCCGCCCAAGATATACATCCAGTGGGTCAGTCCCGTACTTATGATTTCCAGTACCATCGTGATTGCGATAAGCGCCAGGCTAAAATACATCAGCCCCCTGAAGTCAAATCGTCCTACCGCCTTTTTAAAATTCGGCATCGTACGTTTGGCCATAAAAATACCAAGAATCCCTATCGGGACATTGACAAGGAAAATCCAATGCCAGCTGAAGTTATCCGAAATGAATCCCCCAAGGCTCGGACCAACTACCATGCCTAAAAGGCCGAATACGGTAATAAAGTTCATGGTTTTTAGAAGCCTGCTCTTGGGATATTGGTAGAGTATGGCAAGACGCGCTACAGGCACCATCATCGAGGCACCGATAGCCTGAAGCACCCTGGAAAGGTTAAACGTAAGCAGGTTAACCGAGAGTGCGCAGCACAACGATCCGGCAACAAACAACCCGACGGCGATCCTGAACATGGTTCTCGTGCCAAACTTATCGGCCAGCCAGCCCGAAAGCGGAATAAACAACGCCAGCGTCAAGGCATAGGTTACGATAACCGAATGCATTTGTGTCGGAGAGTACTGCATGTCGCGCGCTATGACAGGCAGCGACGTGTTTAAGATGGTACCGTCGAGCGACTGTATAAACATAGCCACAGCCGTTACCCAAGGCAGCAGATGCGTGGCGATGCGTTCTTTCTTTCTCTTTCTTATTTTTTCTTCTTGCTTGGCGGTAACCATAGTGCTGTGCTTAGTATCGTAATGCTTATAAACAAGTCTTTTACAAAATTAGTGATTTCCTATCGCATGGAAGCCCCTTTTCTCCTTCCCGACAGAAAAATACGCGCCTATAGCACTAAATCCCCTATTGAAAACATCTTTTTTATTTTCCATTCAATCAAAACGTAGCTTTATATAGCGCAAAGTTGTTGTCGACACAGCGAATCTGTTCGCATTCAGGAAATAATGCGAGGTACAACCCGAAATGCCTCAATAGTAGGGACTAACAACTTAAAATAAAACAATATGGCTTTTTATACAATTGAATTTGATTATACGGGCAATGCTCCTACGGCATCTAAAACCTATAATTTTTGTATTGATGACTTAGGCTATGATGCCGAAAATGTGCAGCAAGTAGGTCCTATCAAGGTTAAGATTGACGGCTCTTCAAAGGCCAACATCGTAAATGCAATTAATGCTGATTTGCCTAAAACACGTTCTGGAACTACGTATACAGAAGCATCATAAGGCTTGCCTGCCCTATAATGAGTTCTTCTAGCTCCGCAAAAACCTGCAACTGTTACTAGTGGCAGGTTTTTTTATGCCGCTACGAACCGCTCTTTTCCCCAAATTTTTTTTTAATGACCTAAAAGACATTTTCTTATCTTTGAAATAAAGAAGTATAACACTGCCTGGTAAACGGCACTCTCTTAATACTGTCTAACTATGAATAACTATTATGAATCTTCTTACCTGACTTGGGAACTAACGTCAAATAAAAACCTTGAATTTATTACAGCGGTTTTTGAACATTTAGAATATCTCGAAGAGAATGAGGTCAATACATGGAAACACGCTGAAACAAGCGACTACTATTTTCAGCAGCGCCCAATCGGCGGCGACAGGCCTTTTCCTATTTTGGATGCCACTCTTTTAGCTACCGACTTGCAAGCCATCCTGTCAAGCCATGACCTAGCTCCTGAAGGAGAAATTGTATTTGTAAAAGACCAGCAGATGGATAACTACCGGCACCAGATTCAAGAGGCCAGCTGTTTCAGCAATGCATCCTATGCTATTTTCTTTAGTTCAGAAAACAACATAGTAAAACGCATCTGGTTTGATTATGATGAAGGGCATTCCGTAGAAAGCAACAGGTTGGCTATGGCTGGGCTATTGCATCATCTGGGCGAAAAGTACGCGCTTGTTTTGGTAGATTGGTATGAGAAACGGGCGATTGACTTATCCAACAAAGAAGCGACGCTTCAGTACCTAAAAGATACTTCGCCCAAAACGGTATAGCATCGCTGGTTCGTAGATTGCGAAAGAACTTCATCGTATGCCACAGCAGTTGGTCTAAAAGCACCCTAATAATGTCCCGATTGCACCTCCCGCAGGAGTAACTATCTCGCTACCTTTGGATTGTAATCAACTAATACAGACAACGATGAGAAAGATCCGAATTTTTGAACACATCTCGCTAGATGGGGTCATAGAACATGATGGAGATTATGCGTATGGTGCCTGGACGACGCCGTATCGGAGTCCTGCCGGAGCGGCAATGCTCTTTGAAGCCTACGGCCCAAATTTTGACCTGCTGCTTGGACGCCATACTTACGATATATTTAGCGGCTTTTGGCCAAATGCTGGAGATTTTCCTATGGCAAATGCCATAAACGCGGCAACCAAGTACGTCGCCACGCATAGGCCCGACGGTTTAGAATGGGGCCCTGTAAAGAGTCTAGGCGAAAACCTTGTAGGAGCGATTCGCGACCTCAAGGCAACGAGCGGTCCCGACTTTATTGTCGTAGGAAGCTCGACGCTTACGTCGATGCTGCTTGACAACGGACTGGCAGACGAGGTGGTGCTTATTACCTACCCTGTCTTGCTTGGCAACGGCAAACGCTTGCTGTCCGACAGCATTAATGCCCAAGAACTTGCTTTTGTAGACTCAAAAGCGACCCCTACGGGCTTGCTTATCAATACCTACAAGCATCTGGGGCCGTTGAAAAAATAATCTTCTGCCAGACCCAAAAAGCACTGCCCTATCGATTGCAAAAACGGCTTTGCTTCATGGTGATGTAGAAATGATGTAAACTATATTGCCTAAAATATAAAGACAACCCGTACCGAATCCCCTAATTTTGTTTCACCGGATGGGGGTCCGGGGATGAGGGAGAATTGTTTTAAAGTTAAAAAAGGATAGCGTCTTGCTATCCTTTTTTTATTGGTGTCGTAGCAATCCTGCCTAAAAATCAAAAAAATACGTCTTTATATTCCCTTTTCCATCCTTTTTTTGCCCTTTTGAGCCAAGGCAAAAAAACAGTTACACCGTAAAACTGACCAGTTACGCCCGTATTTGACCACTTATTACTTTTCGGTTGCGTTTTTACCATCGAACTTTTAGTATTGTATCCAGAAAACAGAAGCTTCTAGCTGCTGCTTTGCTGTCGAAAGACCGTATAGAAAGGGTTCGGTATAATGAGCAGGAGGTTCGGCCCTATAGCCCGTCGGTTTAGCGCTGCATCGGTCGGATGCAGGAACGCATCAGGCGCTTGTGGTACAACATCGGTCAGGTGCTATACTATATCCCGCCCGTTCCAAACGGTATCTGACGGAATGCTGTACAGCATCGAACCGGTTTCATACCGCATCGAGCTACTATCAGACAGCATCTGCCAGAAGGCTGTACAGCACCGGGCAGATAGGATAGCGCACCGAGCAGATGCAGGATAGGTTTCTGGCAAATGCAGACAGCATCTTTAGGGGTGCTATAGCACTCGGGGCGGCTGCAATAAAGCATTTCTGTGGATTTTTTATGGAGTTTCAGGCTTTTTATGCCTATCTCAATAATGTCTAATTTTAAATTTAATCTTTATGTCAAGAATCAAGATTATTACCTCGTTCGGCAGGTATAATGATGCCAACCTGGAGCAAAAAGCAGAGCTTATTGCAGACAGCATGACCAACAATCCTCATTTTGAAGATCCGGTGCCGGCTATTGCCGACCTTAAGGAAGCGACTATTGCTTTTGATGAAGCCATTATCAAGGCAAAAGAAGGCGGAAAGAGAGAACAGCTCAGGCGAGACGACAAACGAAAAGAATTGATCGTTCTGCTCGACAAGCTGGCGCTGTATGTGCACATGAAAGCCGACGGAGACAACTCGGCTTTGGCAAGCTCGGGCTTTACGCTTAGCAAGATACCCGAAGCGATAGGCATCTTATCGAAGCCGCAAAACTTTATGGTGCGTGCCGAAAACGCCGGTTCTATAAAACTGAGCATCAAGACCATTCGCGGTGCCAAAAGCTACCAATACGAATACCGCAAAAAAGGAGAAACAATCTGGCAAATCTGGGTACATACCAAAACCACGCTCCTCCTTACAAACCTCGAAAGCGGCCAGCAGTACGAATTTAGGATAGCCGCTATAGGCGCTGCAATGCAGCGGGTTTATAGTGATGTGATAAGCAGCTATGTACTGTAATTAGTTGATAGTGGATAGTTTTTAGTTGATAGTGGATGGTTTTTAGTGGATAGTTGGATTTGGGATTTGATATTTAGGATTTTTGATTTTAGATTTAGGGCTTGTGCGATTGCTTAATAAATAAATTTGTTTATTCTTCATAGCTTTACACTTTTCCACTTCCTAACTTTCAACCACCAAACAAAAATCTAAAATCAAAAATCCCAAATACAACTATCCATTTTCCACTAAAAACTATCAACTAAAAACTATCAACTAAAAACTATCCCCTATAAACTATTTTCCCTCTTCCAAACACGATGATTACCCATCGCTTCAATAAAATCCTGCGGCAGGTTGCTTTTTGGCACTTCGTTCGTGAATACGCCATTTTCTTTGCTGTTTTCGTCGGACAGCTTTAGTATAAAATTGGTATGGTTTAGAAGCGTTATCCCTTCCTTATCGGCAGCTATGGCCTTGCAGTGCTTGTAGGCGTCGTTTAAGAATTCGATGGCTTTTTCTTCTTTGCCCAATGCCTCTGCGCTTGCTTTTCCGGCCGGAATGAATACGGCATCAAACAATACGGATGAGACGGTGAGCAGGTTATGGTCTACTTTTATCTTTTTAGTATCGCTGCCTGTAATGGCCGTGGCATTGGTGCCTATGATTTTAACGACTGCTTTTTCTTTTTCTAAAGCGGCTTTCATGGCGTTTACCGATTGCGAATCGACACCGTCGGAACATAAAAAGGCTACCACGCGCGACTCGATTGTTTTTGAGTTGGTCTTGTTGTTAATCATGCTCAGGGCATCAGACTTTTGGACAGCTGCCTTTACGGCTTTAGGCTCGTGCTTGTTTTGGTCGGCATCGGCGCCGATACCTTTGTTCATTGGTTTCTCTGGCTTGTCCGGAACGGCAATCCCTAGGTTTGCCGCCACTTTTTGCGCCAGCCCCTTATCTACCTGCGAAAGCAGCCCGAGCATTCGGGTACGAATTTCTGGGGTTTCTACCTTGCTCAGTTCAAAGCGGAAGGCATTGATGATATGCTGCTGCTCTACCTCGGTCTGGCTCTCAAAAAACAGCTTCGCCTGGCTGAAATGGTCCGAAAAGCTCTCGCTCCTCTCTCTTACCTTGCGGGCATCGATCCTTTCGTTAAAGCTTGCAAAGCCGCCTTCGGCAATCTTGGCTTGATAGGGACAGCCTCCTCCTAGCGAGTTTGGAAAATAACTTACCCTGCCTGTGTTGATTTCTTGTCGCATGTGTCCGTCGCGCTGGTTGTTGTGCATCGGAGCGATCGTCCTGTTGATAGGGATCTCGTGGAAGTTAGGGCTTCCTAGTCTGGACAGCTGCGTATCGGTATACGAAAACAGCCTGCCTTGAAGCAAAGGATCGTTAGTGAAATCGATTCCGGGAACGACGTGTCCTGGATGGAAAGCCACCTGTTCGGTTTCTGCAAAGAAATTATCAGGGTTCCTATTGAGCACCATTTTTCCGATAATAGTAACCGGAACCAGTTCTTCTGGAACTAGCTTGGTAGGGTCTAACAGATCAAAATCATACTTGTGCTCGTCGGCTTCAGGTATTACCTGCACTCCCAGCTCCCATTCCGGAAAGCTTCCGTTTTCGATAGCTTCCCATAGGTCGCGGCGGTGAAAGTCAGGATCATTACCTGAAATCTTTACGGCCTCGTCCCAAACAACGGCATGCGTCCCTAATTTCGGCTTCCAATGGAACTTGACGAAATTCGATTTGTTGTTCTTATCAATCAATCGGAAGGTATGGACGCCGAAGCCTTCCATCATTCGATAGCTTCTCGGAATCGCCCTGTCTGACATCGCCCACATGACCATGTGCATTGACTCTGGCATAAGCGATATAAAATCCCAAAAGGTGTCGTGTGCAGAGGCGGCCTGCGGAATTTCGTTATGAGGTTCTGGCTTTACGGCATGGATAAGGTCTGGAAACTTCGAGGCGTCTTGAATAAAAAAGACGGGTATGTTGTTTCCGACCAAATCGAAATTGCCTTCTTCGGTATAAAACTTGACGGCAAAGCCTCTTACGTCTCTTGCCAAATCTGTAGAGCCGCGAAAGCCGGCTACTGTCGAAAAGCGCACAAAAACAGGCGTGATGGCATTGGGGTCTTGCAGGAATCCTGCTTTAGAATAGGTACTGGCATCTGCATTGGGCTGAAAGTAGCCGTGTGCGGCAGAACCCCTGGCGTGAACGATACGTTCTGGTATGCGCTCATGGTCAAAATGCGTGATTTTTTCCCTAAGGATAAAGTCTTCCAAGAGCGAAGGTCCGCGCTCCCCTGCTTTAAGGCTGTTGTTGTCATCGTTGATCTTGACTCCCTGATCTGTGGTCATGAATTGATCGGTGCCATCTGATTTATTTCTGGCTAAATCGTGCTGTTTCTTATTTTCGGCACCGTCCGAATTGGCGTCATTTTTTTTCATAATCCTGGTTTATTTAGTTTTGTTTGCTCTTACTATAAAGTTGGGGTTTTTAACTGTCTCTTTCTTTATAGCATTCTCGACAAAAATTGCAGGATTTGGTAGCTATTGCAATCGCTTCATTTCTAATGCATTTAGTATTCCGGCCGAACTCGCCGTATTATTAAAATAAACAAAGAAGGTCTCGACATCGGTCTTCTTGATTTCATCAAGCACTTTCTCGAGTTCTTTTGGGCTGTAGCTGGAATAAAACAATTTCTGGCTACCGTGGAATCGCAGGTATCCGACACTCGAAGTCTCAATAATGCCTTCTGGCAGTTTCGGATAGCGTACGTTGCAAAAGACGGCCTTGCTTTTTGAAAAGGCATCAAAGACTTGGCTGTTCCACCAGCTTTCGTTGCGAAACTCTATTACGTTCCTGAATTCGGGCTTTAGGTATCCTAAAATCAGTTCTAGTCTTTCTTGGGTATAGGTGAAACTTGGCGGCAGTTGGAACAACACGCATCCCAATTTGTCTTTTAATCCAGCACTGCAGACGGCATAGAAATCTTCAATGAGCGCTTCGCAGTCGGCAAACTTTTGGATGTGGGTAATCTGTTTGGGAGCCTTTACGGAGAATGTGAATTCTTCTGGACTCTTTTCGTACCACGATTGAAGGCTCTTGACGGTCGGAAACCTATAAAATGTAGCATTGAGCTCATAGGTAGCGAAATGCTGGCAGTAGAATTGAAACCATTTGCTTTTGGGCAGGTCTTCGGGATAGAAAATGCCTTTCCATTCTGCCGTGTTATAGCTTGAACAGCCGATCAGTATCGTTTCTTTTTTCATTGGTGCAGTATCTGACAGTTCTCGCAGAAAAAGCTCCTGCGCTTTTTGACTCCTGTATGTTTCTTCAGTATCGGAAGGTCGCACCGGAGGCATTGGCTTTTGGTATGTGCCAGCCAGTGCTTCTTGAGCTCATAGTTTTTTTTCCAGTCTAGGAATTGAAAGCTATAGTTGCGGGCTTCCTCAACAATCTCATTGATTTTTTTCTTGGGAATCTTTCCCACCAGCGATTCGGGATGGATGCGGACTCTATATAAGACCTCATTCTTGATTATGTTTCCCACGCCCGCAAAAATGTCTTGTTCCAGCAGGGCATCGCAGATTAGCTTATTGGGAATTTCTTTCAGTTTTTCTTTCGCTTTTTTCGGATTCCAGCTTTCATTCATCACATCGGCGCTCCAATCGTAATGTGAATTGATGTCGCCCTCCAGAAACTTTATCGAACAAGAATACAAATTGATCTCGCCGTTCGGGAAGGTAAGATTCAATCGTACGGGCGACTCTTTGGCTTCGTTGATTCGGTAGGTTCCGAATAGCAGGAAATGGATGCGGAGCGTAAAGTCTTCGAAGCAGACCAGAAAATGTTTTCCCCAGCTCCGAAAAGAGATTACTTTTTGGTGCAGCAGCCGGGATTGGTCGATTTTGCTGTTTCCAAAAACAGCAATGATCTCTTTCCCCTCAAACTGCTGGACTTCTTCTTTTAGTATGACTATGCTTGGACCTTCTGGCATTATTTCTTCGGTATTGCTTTAATGACGTACGCTACTTAAAAGTAAGCCCCTTCCCACAATATACTCTTATATGATTATATCATTTGTTTGTATGTTGTATGAGGTGGACAAGAAACGGCAATCATGAAACATTTTGAAGGATAAGTATAAGCCCAATCGTTTTTTTAGGCAGAAATTAGCTTGCGCCTAATGCACAACACTATGGAAACAACATCAATCATCGGGATATTGGCGGCCTTCTTTACCACAATCGCGAATTTCCCGCAAGCTTATAAAATTATTAAGGAGAAAACAAGCAAGGGCGTGTCGGCAAATACGTATCTCGTATTGCTGACAGGTACTTCTTTATGGGTGATTTATGGAATACTGCAATCGGACTGGCCATTGATTATTGCCAATGCCATATCATCTCTGCTAAGCATGATTATCCTCTTCCTGTCTTGGATTTCAGACAAAAAAATAAAGGGTATTCACAAGGCTTTAAAAGTAGATGATAAATAGGGCTAAAGTTTCAGCAGTTCAAAACGGTTGAGCTGCAAGGAGTTTGTGCTGCCATCTGCTTTCTGGAATTCTACGGTTACAGACTCTTTGTCTTTGGTCATGCCTAGAAATTCGCACCAAAGTTCTGGGGTCATTGCCGTCATGTTTACCTCATTGACTTTTAGAATGACGTCGTTTATTGCCATTCCTTTATTTTTAGCTTCAGAACCTTCCCAAATTTCTACCACAACCAATTTGCCGTCTTCTATGAATGGCGTAAATCCAAACGCAAATTCTTTTTCAAGCGGCAGCGTCTGTTTTGGAACGTAGATTTTCGATTTGTCCCAAGAAATGATGATTTCTTTAAATTGCTTCAGGAATTTGTTTCCTATAAGAATCTGGGAACTTGGGCTGACACCTAGCCGCTGGTTTGTCAGCGCTATTTCCCCAAAGTAAAGCGAATCTGCCAAGACAGCTATTTCTTCTTGGTTGTTATTGCCACTCAGTGAAAAAGAGGCTCTGCCATGGCTCTTTCTTGAAATAGCGGTTTTTGGCAATCTTGACTGCTTGTATACGGTATCTGGAAGATCGATATACTTATTATTTCCGGTGTCAATCAAGGCAGGAAACCGGATGCCTCCTGTAATAAGATGTACTATAGGGCTGCCGGAAAAATTGGGCTCGAAGTCTACTGTATTATACTCAAAGCCTGGCTTTATCTTATCGGTAGAAAAATCGATGGTATGGCTGTCGTAGTTAATCTTCCAGTTGCCAAGCCTCATCATGTTGGTGCCAAAAACGCCATGTATCTTGCTGCAAAATACGGTAGAAAAGGAATCAAGGCTCATTGAGGCACACCCCACCTTTGAAAACGTAACGCCCGATACGCTTAGATTGTCAAGCATAAAAATCGGTGCTTCTGTTTGCACTCCAGCAGCATCAATTAACTTATTTGAGGTGACCGGCTTTAATCCCAACTCTGCGACAAGCTCGGGAGACAGAATGGTTACGGCACCGGTATCGAAAAGAAAGTTGTACGTCTTTCCGTTTATCGTAACTGGAATCAACAATTCGTCATACACGTAATCAAACTTGACAGTAGCATTGAATTTTTTCGGATTGGCTTCGACTGTAAAAAGGTATTTGTCGCGTCTTATCTTTCCTTCTTTAATTTCTTGCTTGGATTGGGCAAAAGCAATTGTGGTAAACAGAAATAATGCTAATCGTTTCATCATCTTAAAAGTGAGTTTACACAAAAATAGGAATCGAAAATTGATTATGAGGGATTCAAGAAGAAATATTTAGGATAGTGGATAGTTTATAGTTGACAGTTGGTAGTGGATAGTTTATAGTGGATAGTGGATAGTTGGGTTTGGAAATGTTTTTGGTTTTATAGGAATGCTTGCCTTTGCTTGTAGGTTGCAGCCCTACTACCCCTACTTTCAACTTTACGACTTTACAACTTTACAACTTTATGACTTTCAACTATAAACTATAAACTATCCACTATAAACTACATATCATATAAATGCTTAAATTAGCAGGTGCTTCGGGCATTCCCATCTACCAAACATCAATCTAGAATAAACTTTTAGGCTATGGAAAAAAGACTACTGTTTTTCTGTCTGTTGCTACTATCGTGCTATTTAGGCTGGGGACAATCCTCTGAGCTAAAAAACATCCAGGCCTCTCTTCCTAAAATCAAGGACAGCCTGCGTTATGTAGATGCGCTCAACCGAATGGCCACGCTGCTGTATGAAAAGAATGCAGACAGTACTTTTTATTATACCCGAATGGCTCGCGACATTGCCGAGCGCCACCATTACGAACGCGGTAAGGCCGATGCGATGAACAACCTGGGTATCTTTTTTGATATCAAGGGTAACTTTCAGCTGGCTTTAAAGTATTATAACGAAGGATATACGGGCTATAAGAAAATGGTAGATTCCGTCAATTCGGTTCAAGCCTTAATGAACATTGCCATGGTCTATCAAGAAATGGGCAAAGACGATAAGGCGATCCAACGCTACGATCAGGCGTTTAGGCAGGCAAGACAGCTCCGTACAGACTCCATCCGATCTTTGGTTATTTATAACTATTTGCTGTCGTATCCTGCCCGTTTCAGTAGAGATTCGACCCGATATTATATCAATGTTGCCAAACAAATTGCTGCAAAGTACAAAGACAAGCGAACGTTGGTAGCTATAGATCAGCTCATAGCCGATGACCTTATCAGCCATGGCAAGCGCGCCGAAGGCTTGGCGTTGCTAGAGCAAACCATTGCGACAGCCATCGATCAAAAGTTATACTATGTGTCTATGGACATGCACATAGATATAGCACAGCAGTTAGAAAAGACCGATCCAGAAAAAAGCGTAGCCTATTACAGTCAAGCCTTAGCCATTGCCGAGCACAACGATTACTTATTCTATAGCGAGATCTTGACCCGCAAGCTGTTTGAGTTCTACGACACCCGCGGAGATCATGCCATGGCAGGAAACTACAGCAAAAAGCTCATCGACATCCACGACAAAGAGGCAAAACTAAACAACCAATCGGGTATCGATTATATCGACTATGCGCTCAAAGACGAACAGGTGAAGGCTTTAGAAGGCCGCTATATGTATCAAGTAGCGTTGACTATATTATCCTGCATTGCTTTTTTGCTGGCTGTTTTTATGATTATTTCCATCCGCAAGCATTTACGCCGCAGCAAACAGCAAAACAACCAGATGAAGGAAGCGTTATCTGCACTCGAGCAAAGCCAGGCCGACAATACGCGCATGTTGCGCATTGTAGCACACGACCTCCGCAATCCCATGGGAGGCATCTATTCGGTCACTTCTATGATGCTAGAAGAAACCGACAGGCCCGAGGAAGACCAAATCATGCTCGACTTGATCAAGACATCGAGCCAGCACTCGCTTGAGCTGGTGGATAATCTTCTGCAATTGCAGTTTAGCAGCGAAGAATTAAACAAAGAACCGGTAGATATAGCCGAAATGCTACGATACTGCGTGTCGCTCTTAAATAGCAAGGCAGCGGCCAAAGAACAGCAGCTTAGTTTAGAAGTTATTCCCGCAGTAGTTGCGGCAAGCCGCGAAAAGCTCTGGCGGGTGATCAGCAATCTCATTGCAAATGCCATCAAGTTTAGCCCTAGCGGCACCAGAATCAACGTCAAAATGATGCAGAAAGAACACGACATCCGCATAGTAGTAAAAGACGAAGGCATTGGCATACCGCCCGAGATGAGCGAAAAGATATTTGATCTTTTTACCGAAGCCAAAAGACCCGGCACTGCAGGCGAGCAGCCTTTTGGTATGGGACTCGCGATTTCAAAGCAGATCGTTGAAGCCCACAAAGGTAGAATTTGGTTTGAAAATAACGAAGCCCGCGGTACTACCTTTATTGTGGATTTGCCTTTCTCTTAAAAAAGAGAAATAGTATACAATTATGAAGGCAATTCTAAGAAACATACTATAAATAGCTAAATATTCGCATTTTGTCCATGAATATATAATAAAACACTTTTATTCTATAACATACGCCCTGTACTTCTGACGTAAATTAGTAACAAGGCTACCCGCCAGTCTCCCCAGGCTACCGTTTCAACTTTTAAATACTAATGTATGGCAAAAGATCAATCCCCCTATAAGATCCTACTCATTCAGGATAACGCCGAAGATTTTCAAATCATGCAAAAAATGCTGCATAAGCGAATCTCTTCCCCGATAATTGTCCATGCAACAGATTTTGAGCAGGCCAAAAACGAATTAGCCCATTCCTCTTTCGATATCACATTTCTCGACTTAGACCTACAAGAAAACAAAGAGCAAGACCTAATCTCAGAAATAGGAAAGGTTATCGACCTCTGCAAAGTCATCGTCCTTTTAGATGAAAAATATAGAGATTATGCCCATGAACTCTTGTCGCTGAATATCTCCGACTACATCATAAAAGGAGAGATGAATTCATGGCTCGTCTACAAAAGTATCGTGCATGCCATAGAAAAAAACAAAATACTCCTCACCTTAAAAGAATCGCGGAAACGATATACCGACCTCTTTCAGCTCAGTCCTATGCCCATGTGGATTTATAATGTAGAGACACTAAAATTTCGTACCGTCAATAATGCAGCAATACGGAAATATGGCTATTCTAAAGAAGAATTCGAAGAGATGACGTTAAAAGACATTCGGCCGGCAGAAGACGTACAAAAACTCGATGAAGCCATCGATTTTTTAAGAAACCACGACAAGCTATTTTCAAGCGGCCTCTACCGCCATCAGAAAAAAGATGGAGAAATCATCTACGTCGAATTAGTCAGCAACATCATCTATATAAGCCATGAAAAACATGTGCTTGTAGCCGCTAATGATATTACAGAGCGCGTCCGCTATATCCAAGACATCGAAGAAAAAAACAAAAAGCTGCAAGACATTGCCTTCACCCAGTCGCATATTGTCAGGGCGCCGCTTGCCAATATGATGGGCATACTGCATCTCGCCAAAGATATCGACATGAAGTCTCCAGAAGGGACGCAGCTGCTCGAGCATTTCATAACCTGCGGCAACCAGCTCGACAAAAGCATACGCGAAATTGTAGAAAAAGCCAACCAATAGCAAGTTGCTTAGTCAAGTGATTGTACCTCCGCATTGCAAAATTTTGTATCTTTCGTCTGCCTCCCTCAGGCCTATCAAAATACACTATCATGCCTTGGAATCCGGAAACATACAATAAATTCAAAGACATACGCTACCGACCTTTCTTTGACCTTGCTGACCTCATAGAACCCCTTGAAGCAATGAACGCGATTGATATCGGCTGCGGCACAGGCGAACAGACTTCTTTGCTCGCAGAACGATTTAAAAATTCTAATTTTCTTGGAGTAGATTCATCAGCCGAAATGCTTTCAAAATCAAGTCAATATAAGACTGATCGGCTTCATTTCTGCCTTGCTACCATAGAAGAAACCGCAGAGCTAGATAAAAGATGGGACCTGCTCTTCAGCAATGCTGCCCTGCAATGGTCAGACAACCATCACCAGCTATTCCCGAAACTAATTGCAATGCTCAATCCAGGCGGGCAGATTGCAATCCAAATGCCCGTACAAAAAGAAAACGTACTCAATCAGATACTGCTTGATCTCGTCGACCAAGAACCTTTTAGGACAGCACTCGGCGGATGGAAAAGGATATCGCCTCTAGTAAGCATAGACGATTACGCACAACTATTCTTTAAAGGCGGCCTGACAAATATCAACATTATGCAAAAAGTATATCCGATCATTACAGAAGATCATGATACGCTCTATGATTTTATTTCAGGTTCCGCTCTGGTTCCGTACCTAGAACGTCTCGAAGGCGCCGACCAAGAACTTTTTATCGAAACCTTTAAAAAGAAGATTGCATCGCATTTTCAAAAACTGCCGGCTCTTTATGCCTTCAAGCGAATCCTTCTTTACGGCAAGAAACCCTTATAAATACAAATTATCTTCAAAAAAGTTTTTTTATTGAACACCGTTCATTATATTTGCAATCATAAAAACAGATCATGGGAATCAAAGAGAGAAAAGAAAGAGAAAAGCTTGAAATGAAGGAGATTATCTTGAAAGCCGCCACTGAAATGTTTCTGACGCAAGGCTATGAAAAGACATCCATCCGAGCCATTGCCAGCAAAATAGAATACAGCGTAGGAACCATATACCTTTATTTTCAAGACAAGACCGAGATACTGCACTATATCATGCAGCAAGGTTTTGCCCAGATGAACAAGGATTTTGAAAAGCTGGATACCAATGACGATATTATCGTCTATCTAAAAAGGCTTGGACACATCTACATCGAATTTGCTTTTGACAATCAAGAGTATTATGACCTGATGTTCATTATCAAGAAGCCATTAGAGCTTATCAACAGAAAAAAAGAACAATGGGGAAGCGGATTGATTGCTTATGATTTCCTGCTATCTGTAATGAAAAGATGCGTCGAACAAAAAAGAATACGATACGAAGACCCAGAACTCGCTTCACTCGCTATATGGGGCTACCTGCACGGAATAATAGCCTTGCATATTAGAGACCGTTGCAAAATGTTTGAAGAAGTCAACATGAAAGACTTTTTTATACGATCTTTCGACACCTTCGTAGACAGTATTGCAACATAATTTTTAAACAGCCACAATATGCAATAATTTTCTGCGTTAAAATCATGCCGTACCAACGGTATTTTTTTGACATCATCAATAAACACTGTTCATTTAATGACATGAGTATACTAATAGTTATCATAGTCGCTCGTTGTCTAAAAAAATTTAGACACAAACTAAACAACGCTCATAAAATAAAACCATTTCAATGAAAGCAACTACCACCATCCTAGCAGTAGCAATTTTGGCCATAAGCCCTACCTATGCCCAAAACAATACCGTTGACAGCTACATCCAAAAAGGGCTGAAAGAAAACCTCGCCCTCAAGCAGCAAAATTTCGACCTGCAAAAAGCCTCCTATGCGCTAAAAGAAGCCCGCGGACTCTTCTATCCTACGCTCTCTTTCAGGAGCGACTACTTCTATTCCAGCGGAGGGCGTACCGTTGACTTGCCTCTTGGAGATTTAATGAATCCTGTTTACAGCACTTTAAATCAGCTGACCGGAACCAACAATTTCCAAAACATTGCCAACCAAAAATTCAACCTCAATGCGAATGATTTTTATGACCATAGGTTATCGGTAACTCTTCCTTTGGTCAATGCCGAAATCTACATCAGCAACAAAATCAGGAAAGAAGCCATCAACCAAAAACAAGCTGAAGTCATGGTTTATAAAAGAAGTCTTGTAAAAGACATCAAGACTGCCTATTACAACAGCATTATGGCAACCAACCAGATCGAAATATTTAAAAACGCGGCAAAGCTGTTGCAGGAAAACTATAAGCTGACCGAATCAAGAGTCAAAAACGGAAAAGCTTTAAAAGGCAATGCGTTGAGAATTCTTTCCGATATCAACGACAATCAGGCAAAATTAGCCGAAGCTGAAAACAACCTGAAGACAGCCAATGCCTATCTTAATTTTTTGACAAATACCGCCCTTAGCGACAAAGTAGCCATAGACACTACAGGCTTCCATTTCTCTAAAACACAAATGAAAACGCCATCTTTTGAAACATCAGGCAGGGAAGAAATAACTGCCTTAAAAAGCGCCCTTACGCAAGCAGAATACAACATCAGTCTAGAAAAAGCCTCTTATTTCCCAACTATAAATACGTCCCTAAATCTAGGATATCAAAACAACTACCTCAAGTTCGACCCAGACGACCGCTACCTGACGGGAATTGTTTCGCTCAAATGGGACCTTTTCACAGGCTTCCAGACCCGTAACAGAGTGAAAATTGCCAAAACAGAAGCCACATCGCTAAACACCCAGCTCGATGAAACCGAGAAACAATTCCAGCTCCAGCTCACTACCGCCACAAACGAACTCGATACCGCCGAAGTACAATTCAAAAGCGCGAAAGAAAACCTACAATCCCTCGAAGAATACTACCGCGAAACCAAGGCAAGATACGACCAAGGACTTGTACTGTTGGTCGAACTGAACGATGCCTTCACGCAGCTCATCAACGGACAACTGGCCTTTGAGCAGTCCAACACCAACGTACTCATCAAACTGGCAGAAGTAGAACGCACCGCTGCCTCTTATCAATTTTAAAACTCAAAAAATAAAAATATGAAACGATACAAACTTATCCCGTTCATGGCATTCGCCCTAATTGTTGCCTGTGGCAAAAAAGAAACAGCAGTCGTTCAAGACGATGCCATCACAATCAAGACGGCAAAAATCATTACAGAAGAATACGCACGTCCCATTATTTCAAGCGGCATCATCACGTCCGATGTCGAAGCCAACCTTTCCTTCAAAGTAGGCGGCATTATAGAAAAGCTATATGTGCAAGAAGGAGACAGAGTCGCAAAAGGACAATTAATCGCCATCCTCAACACGACCGAAATTGCCGCACAGCTGCAGCAGTCCAAAAACGACTACGAAAAAGCACAGCGAAACTACAAAAGAATGGAGAATCTCTACAAAGACAATGCCGCCACTACCGAAGAATTCGAAAACAGCAGTACCGCGCTTAGCACCGCCCTGCAAGCGTACCAGATAGCAAAATTCAACAAGCAGCATGCCGCCATCTATGCCAACCAATCCGGAAGCGTCATCAAAAAACTGATGAACGAAGACGAAATTGCCAACGCAGGAACAGCTGTCTATACTATCAATTCCACCAACAACAACGATTGGGTAATCCGACTAGGATTGTCTGACAAAGACTGGGTAAAGCTAAAAAAAGGAGATAAAGCCACAATCACTGCCGATGCTTATGGCGAAAAGGAATTTGAAGCCGTAGTTTCAGAAATAGGCGTAGGTGCCAATCCAGAAACCGGAACCTTCTCTGTCAAGCTGAAAATTAATCCTCAAGATGCCAAATTCGCTAACGGATTAGCGGCTAAGGTCAAGATTCATCCCTCAAATAAAGAACTCCTGCAATTCATTCCAAGTGCGGCCATAGTTGAAGCGAACGAAAATTCAGGAACGGTCTACTCCCTTGAGCCCGACGGCAAGACCATAAAACAGCACAAGATAAAAATTGCCTTCACAGAAAACGACCGCGTAGCCGTAAGCTCCGGATTAGAAAACACAACCACTGTCATTACCGACGGTTCTGCCTATCTCCTACCCGACTCCAAAATCAAGCTCTCAGGAACCAAATAATACGACACCCCTAAACCCGATACAATGAAAATAGTAAACTTTTCAGTCAAGAATTACCAATTTACAATAGTGGTGTTTCTGCTCGCGCTTGCGCTTGGGCTCAATTCCTTTTTGAACATGCCGAGGGGCGAAGACCCGGTCGTTCATGCGCCGAATTTCCCGATTGTGGCCGTCTATCCCGGAACCAGCCCTGAAGACATGGAAAAACTTATCGTTAAGCCGATAGAAGACAAGATCAACGAACTCAATGATGTCAAAAGAATAAAAACCGAAATCAACGACGGCGTTTCTGTCACTACCGTAGAATTTGACTATGGCGTCAACGTAGACGACAAACACAATGAGGTCGTACGCGAAATCAACAGCCTGAGAGGCATATTGCCCAGCAACCTCCAAAGCCTTGAAGTCGAGCAGATCGATCCTTCCGACGTAAACACCTACCAGATTGCCCTGTTGAGCAACACTGCAACGTACAAACAACTTTATGATAGTGCCGACGAACTAAAAAAACAAATCGAAAAAGTAGGCGCTGTCAAAAAAGTAGAAATCCTCGCCTATCCTGCACAGCAGATTAAGGTCAATGTAGACCTCGAAAAAATCGCCAACAACCACATCGCTCTCGATGCTATAATGAACACCATCCAGGGAGAAGCCGAAAACATTCCGGCCGGAAGCGTAGATGCAGGCGACAAAAAATACAATGTCAAAACCAGCGGCGATTACAAAGACCTCGAAGAAATAAAAAATACAGTCATCAAGACCTCAGGAGAAAGTATCGTTTACCTCAAAGATGTTGCCGATGTTACCATGAGCTACGAAGACGAAACCTACATAGCCCGCTACAACGGAAAACGTGCTATTTTCATAGCCGTGAGCGAGAAAAAAGAAACCAACATTATCAAGAACAATGAAAACATCGCCCCAATAATTGAAAAATTCTCGCACAAGCTTCCTGCCAACATTAAACTAGAAAACACTTTTATCCAAGCAGAAGACGTCGGCCATAGGCTTAACCATTTCTTCAGGGATTTCGGCATCGCCATACTGCTCGTTATCTTCACCCTCACCCCGCTCGGACTTCGTGCGGCAACCGTCGTGATGATTTCCATTCCGCTTTCCATCGCCATAGGATTGTTCCTCTTAGATTCTATGGGCTATACCATCAACCAGCTTACCATTGTCGGACTCGTAGTAGCATTAGGGCTTTTAGTAGATGACAGTATCGTAGTCATCGAAAACATTGAGCGTTACCTCCGAAACGGACATTCTCCCTATCGAGCCGCCATCGATGCCACGCACCAGATAGGTGTCGCTATTATCGGCTGTACCGCCATCCTGATTGTGTCCTTCCTGCCGATAGTATTTCTGCCCGAAGTGTCAGGAGATTTTATCCGAAGCATGCCGATGGCCGTAATCACGACTGTATTGGCTTCCTTATTGGTTTCTCTGACCGTTGTTCCGTTTTTAGCGAGCCTTATCCTAAAAAGACACAGCCACGAAGAAGGAAATATCGTACTGCGAAAATTACAAAAAGGAATCAACAAAGTCTACAAACCCGTATTGCACCAAGCCTTGGCAAGACCCTATCTTACGATCGGAATTGCCGTTGCCCTGTTCATTGGCAGTATTGCCCTGACAAACGTCGTAGGTTTCAGCCTTTTCCCTAGGTCCGAAAAGCCGATGTTTTTAGTCAATATCGAAACCCCTTTAGGAACCAACCTTTACAAGACCAACGAAATTGCCCGATATGTCGAAAAGACAATCATGCAAGACAAAAGAGCCAAAGCTGTCTATACGAATGTCGGACAAGGAAATCCACGTATCTACTACAATGTCAATCCGCACAAAGATGCCGCGAATTACGCACAGATCTTCATAAGGCTGCATGAAATGGATATCGAAGAATTAGAAGGGATCATAGAAAAATTCCGTGCCAAGTTTGAGAACTATTCCGGAGCAAAAATCGAAGTAAAACAGTTCGAGCAAGGACCGCCTATCGAAGCACCCATCGCTATAAGAGTCTTTGGAGACAACCTCGATACCCTGCGCTCTTTGGCCGCAAAAGTAGAAACCGAAATTAAAAACACCGAGGGCGTTATCTATCCTAACAACCTGTTGCAGACTTACAAAACAGACATAAAAGTAAATATCAACAAAGACAGGGCTGCATTAATCGGATTGCCCTCAAGCACTATCGACCAGACCATCCGCATGGGCATCAGCGGCCTGAATGTTGCCGATTATAAAGACGAAAAGGGAGACAATTATAAAATAAACGTATCCGTTAGTCGAGACAAGCACCCAAAGCCCGAAATATTCCAAAAGCTATACATCACGTCGCAAAACGGCAATCTAATTCCGATACAGCAAGTCGCCGACCTGAAATATGAAACCTCGGTACCGCTCATCAAGCACTATGACAAAAACAGATACGCTCTGATTACAAGCGATGTAAAAAACGGATACAATACCCAAGAAACCACCCAGAAGATTCTAGAAAAAATAAATAAGATTCAGTTCCCAGAAGGCTATTCCTATGTAGCCGCTGGAGAACTCGAAAGCAGCCAGGAAAGCTTCGGCGGGCTCGGAACCATTATCCTCATCACCGTTTTCGGATTTATGGCCATCCTGTTGTTAGAGTTCAGGACATTCAAGAGCTCGCTGATTGTCCTGTCGGTTATTCCATTGGGAATTGTGGGTGCCGTGGTCATCCTATTTTTGACAGGAAACACGCTATCCTTTATGGCAAGCATCGGTATCATTGCCCTGGCAGGAATAGAAGTCAAGAATTCCATCCTTCTGGTCGATTTCACCAATCAGCTCCGCGAAGAAGGAATGGATATTGACCAAGCCATTGAAGTGGCCGGAGAAACCCGTTTCTTGCCCATCATCCTCACTTCGATGACCGCAATTCTGGGATTGGTGCCGTTAGTGCTCGAAAACTCCCCATTCTATTCACCATTGGCATGGGTAATCATTGGCGGACTCATAAGTTCCACCGTCTTGACAAGGCTGGTGACCCCTGTAGTCTACAAGCTGATAGCGCCAAGCATTGCCGTAAAATCATCAGAAGAAACAGTGCCGGTCACAAACCACCCTCCTGCAAAATAAACAACGCGTATTATTAACCCCTAAAATTATAAACTATGAAAAATGTTTTTGTGCTTCTCCTCTTGCCCGTCATGACTGTTTCGGCGCAAACCCAATCCGATTCTATCAAGAAAAGAGCCGGCAAGGCAATTACCAACAAGTTTCCGACCACGCGGTTCCTCGACCTCCAGTACGAGCAGTTTTCAGAAACCGACTATGATTCTGAATACAAAAGAAAAGACCTCGAAGAAGGCACCATCAAAAGCCAAAGAAGATTCAAGGCCGCAATGAACGTACAGCTGATTAAAAAACCAACCTGGTCGATAACCGCATCGGCAAGATACAAGCTGGAATCATTCGACATAGAAAAAGTAAGGAATGTATCAGAAGACTTCCAAGACTTTCCGCTGACCAAAAGTGAAGACTACCACTTTTTCTCTACCTCGCTCAGCTATACCAAGTTCTCGATGCTTTTTAAGAAGCCCGTGATGTTCAATGCCACGGTCACTGCAGACGGATCAGACGAAGGCTATGAACGAATTACAGGTATGATTCTCACCACTCTCATCCTAAAGAAAAACGAAAGAACTACCATCGGGGCAGGTTTTGTCGCCTTTGTCGATCCCGCTTCTCAATTTCCGGCCCTGCCTGTTTTCACCTACGAACACAAGTTTGCAGGATCCGCTTGGACGCTTGACCTCATCGTTCCACGATATATCTACATGAGAAGGTCGCTGCTTGAAAACGGCAGGCTGTCGTTAGGAAGTGCTTTCGAAAGCGAAGGTTTTTACACCTACACCAGCCAATCCGGTTTTGCCAACGTAAACAGCTTTAGCCGAAACGAAGTCAAGACAGGCTTTATCTATGAATACCACCTCAACAAGAGCCTGATCGCAACCTTTAGAGGCGGCGTTGCCAACATCTTTGGAGGTCAGTTATCTGAACGAGGCGAAAGGCGCGACAAAGACAATCTTGAGGTAAAGCAAGATATGAACGGCTATTTCAATATTGGTTTTTCGTATAATCCGTTTTAGGACTGTTTGCTTACTATAGTTGAAAAAGCCACTCAAAAGAGTGGCTTTTTTAAATTTTATCTTAATTAAAAAAAGTGAGATTTAAAAATTTTTAGTTGTTTGTCTTCTTCATATTTCAACTAGCATCAGTATTGGGAATTCAATTGCTTGATTAGTGTGCGAATTTATTAATGACTCTTATCATCTTCTAATTAATTAACACCATGCTACCAAAATCTCAGCGATTGCAGTTACAGGCTATTATTAGTTATTATTATTTTTCAATCTCTGGGTAAGCGGCATAATTATTCTAAAATATTTAAATAATCGATTTACTCTCCAATAAACAAGGTAGTCTTCAAACTTGTCCAGCACTTTTTCTAAAGTCAAAAACAATATGAGAGCAATGAAAAACTGTATTGTAATATCATTAAAATGTGTAAAATATGGTTCTAGAGCTTGACCACCGAAATAAGAAAAGATAAATGAGACGGTAAATATCAGTAACTGCACTAATGTCTTGGTGAATTCATACTTTAAGAAAAAGTTTGAAATTCTATTTGTAATAGTAATATTTTTTTTGATTTCTATGAATTCGGAATAAATAGTATTAAAATTGTTTTTATCTTTTAACGTCCAAAAGTTTTTTGAGTTCTCGAAACTTGCAATTAATTGTTCTCCTCGTCTTTCGAGTTCCTCCATAGACATATTTTCCATGTCTCGAATATCATTGGTATATTGCGTTAATTCCTCCACAGAATTCCCAAATGCTTTCGCTTTTTTAGACAATCGTTTCTCAAATATTTTTCTGGATTTAGCATTTCCATTAATTTTTTCAGAAGATGTCTCAAATAATTTTTCTTGTTCTTTAATTAAAGAAATGATAGTCAACTCCCATTGTTCTACGACTAAATTTTTCGAAACTAAATATTCCTTTAACTCATTTATTTTCATATATGCGGGGTTTTATAATGTCTGATAACGTTTCGCCTAAAAACTGCTACGAATTTGCACAGTGATAGTGCCAAGTAAGATTAATTAAGATTTTTCGTAAAGAAAAACGTCAAAGTAACTAACCAACCCAGCCATTGTGGGTGTAACCGCTTTTACTGTGGTTTTTATACAAGTAAAAAATCAAGTTCTGAATTGAATAATTTAGAAAAATCCTCACGACTAACTATTATATCTGAAATTTGTTTAGCATATCGAAACTTAATTTCACCTTTGCTTTTATTATCACTTTCTGATAGTTCATGTAGTGCTTTCTCCGATATTTCCTTGTCAATATTTTGATAGTAATTTTCAAGAGAATCAAGCATAAGCTGAATAAATCTTTCATTTAATCTTTTCTCAATTTTGCTGATTCGCTCTTTTAGTTTATCATCTTTTATATTTGATATGTTGTCTACCACCATGAAATACTTATCAAAATAGTAAGGATTGCATTTTACTAAAGTATTCAATTTTTCTAGTTCATAAATGGTTGTAGATAGATCAACTGCTTTACTAATTCCTGAAGCCGAAACAAATTGAATATTTTTGATAATACCCTTATCTCTAGCATTGTCTAATATTAATTGTAAAGAATATTCTTCTAGAACTCCAAAATTTTCAGGATAACCTATGTCCGTTATTTCTGCTCCAAGCATTTTGCTAACAATGTAAGCACAATCTGAGCCATTATATCCACTACTTTCATTAGTGATGTTCCACGATTGATGTTTAGAATCAATAAATAAAGGCATTCCATTTTGAATTGGATAGACTTTCTGATTAGGATATTTTGCACAAGCACTTATTATGAATGGACTATGTGTCGAAATAAAGAAAAATATTTTTTCAACAATTTCAGGGTTTATTTTTTTAAGTATAGATTCAAGGATTGATGGAATTTCTTTTTGAAAATTTGGGTGTAAATTATTTTCAGGCTCTTCAATAATAAAAATGTTTGTAGAATGAGTTTCATTAATTGCTTCTACCCAATCTTTAATATTTTTTGTAAAATTATGCTTAGCTCGTAAACCATCTGCAATAAAAATTGGATTTACTTCTCCAACTTCACTTTCGAATATTAATCGACCATTATCTTGATTAAATGGGTCATCTTGATCAACATATTTCTTAGCAACTAAAGGATGATTTCCTGTTTCGATAAAAAACTCGTTTAATTTCGATAAACCTGCTGAATCACCTATACCAATTAAAGAATCAATTTTTGCTTTACCTTTTAAATTATTTGCTCCTTTTTCTTGCTCTAAATTTGAAAGTAATATATAAATATTTATAAGTAAAGTGCTATGATTTTCCGTTTTGTTTGGATTTTCTTTATTCCATTTTAATTGCGCGGATTTTTCATCAACGGAAAACTCAACAATACTATGCGGTCCAAAAAAATGCCTAGAATTACTACCATCATTTAAAAATGATAATGCGTTTAGAATACTTGTTTTTCCACTACCATTTTCTCCTACTATATAATTGATTGGCGCAAAATCGGTCAAAACAATTTCTTCGGTAATTTTTTTAAATTTCCTTAATTTTAAATATGTCGTCATAAATATTAGTAGTAATAAAAATTAGAATTAACGTGTTATAATTGTCAGTCGCGAATCAAAGCAAACCATGTTCTCTCTGCCAAGATAAAATTTTTACCTGAAACAACAATTTCTGCCTACAGAAATCTCCGCGATTGCGGTTACAGTCTCTTAGCCACACTAGTCTCTCTTACCTTAAATTGATTTCGTTCCAACCTGTTGAATCATCTGAGGCCGCATAATATTTGATTGGAATTTCAAATGTTTCAACTAATTTTTTTATTGTGTTTTCCAAACTAATCCTATTCATCTTACTTGGATTTTTTTTAAACATAAGTTGATAGAAAGCAGCCCAAAAAATTACAGCATCGTCCATATAAATGTCTTTTGAAGGACCAACAATTGAATAGCAATCGGTGTTTGCTAAAATTTGATTTGCAAGATTTTTGTTCATGACTGAACAAGCTGAAATGAATAGTCGTTTATTATCGATAACATTTTCTAAAATCCATCCCAATTCCTCGAAACTTATTCTATCTAATGTTGTACTAATTCCATTTCGATTTCCATGGCATGAAATATGTAGATATCTGTAGTTTGATTTTTTGAATAAATCAATAACATGCTCAAATTCTCTTTTAGTCCTCACATAATAATATTGACTTTCAATCATCGCAAACTTTAAGATTTTAGAAAGTACTTGTCCTTCAAAAAGGTCATCTTTTTCATCTTTGAAAGTTAGGCTTTCGACGATAAAAACTTTTGGTTTTGTTGTCATTTATAATGATTTTCGTGATTATTGTCGCTAACGTTTCGCAACTTTGTGTAATTGCGATTTCAGAAACGAATATTTTATATTAAAGATATTTTTTTTTGTGAAACGAAAAACTGAACATTGCACAAATCGAACAATAATGTCTTATTTATACCATGTCATAATTTTAATATATTATAGGCTTCCTCTTATCATAACAAGAAACCTTACCTAATGAAACTACAGCTCTCCTATTATCTCAATCAAGATGTAATCTTTTTAGCCAAAGACCTTTTGGGAAAAGTGCTTTTTACCCAAATTGATGGAAAGGTAACGGCAGGGATAATCGTAGAAACCGAAGCCTATTTTGGCGTACAGGACAAGGCATCGCATGCCTATGGTGGCCGGCGTACCAATCGAACAGAGACACTCTATAGCGAAGGCGGCGTTTCTGTCTATCTGTGTTACGGCATACACCATCTCTTCAATGTCGTGAGTTCTGGTCTGGGAGAGCCCCATGCGGTACTGATAAGAGCTATAGAACCACTCATCGGCATAGAAACCATGGAACTCAGACGGACGATGCCCGCGACAAAAGCCGCTATTTCCTCCGGCCCGGGCTCTGCCGCTAAAGCTTTGGGTATTGATCATTCCTTTAATAAAAAAGAATTAACTGGAGAAGAAATCTGGATTGAAGACCATGGTATTCGCTATACGGCCGATAAAATTGCAGCAGTACCTCGTGTAGGCGTTGCCTATGCACAAGAGCACGCGCTTTTGCCTTGGCGGTTTTTTGTGATAGGCAATAAATATGTGAGCAAGCCGAACAAAGTTCTTTAAACAAGCGCTGTACTCTTAGCTTTATACAAACCCTTATACTAAAAAAGCCCATCTATAATGGGCTTTTTGGCTTGCGGAAAACAGAAAGGTTATCCTTCTATTTGAATAGTGTCGTCCTGATTCGGAAACCTCATGATATATCCGATTTCTTCTCTTTTCCTACTCGTTGGCCCATAACTAAATTGGATGTTGACGAAACTACCTCCTGGCGTGACGTCTAACCTTATATGGCCTAGCGGATTGCCGCCTATACCGACCACCGTAAACTGCATATTGGGTTCTGGCGGTGATACTGTAGTATCTGTTGGTATCGGAATAGGATACCATACAGCCGATTGGGTCAGTTGCAAGGGACTTGATACCCCATTTGGATTATAAGTATAGTCTACTACCTCCAAGTCTACAGAAACTAATTTTCTTGCAGTCGGCGGATTCGTCTTTTCGCTATAATTTGCTGTTGCCACAATTTTCAGTCCATTATAAGGGGCTTGGGGATTGTTGCCATCAGGTCGCCAGTCGCCCGTATACCAAGTGCTTTCTTCTATATTTTCCATTGTATGTATTTTTAAGTTCCTTAGTAATTGTGTATCGGTTATGATTGTATCGAAATTATTTGTTGATATTTTCCAATGTAAAGCTAAATGCCGGAGACGATTTGCCAGGACCGCCTCCTGTCATTACGATATCCGCACTCGTGATGCCGAACAAGTTGATTTCCGAATTGATTTGGGAAATAATAGCCGAATTCATCACCTCACCTTCTCGAATCTGAGAAACAACTCCTATATAAATCCTAGGTTGGAATTCAAACACTGCTTTTTGTCCTGGCGCCAAACTTGTTTTGGTAGCCAGCAATTTGCCGTCTTTGTAGCAGTTGGCATTAATAGCGCCTTGTATCAACTGGTTTCTTACTTCAACTTCTGTCGGACTTGTCGCAGGAGTCGAAGACAGTTGGAGGATATCTCCTGAAGTGCTTTTTATCATATCAAAAGCCTGTCCATCATAAGCCGTAAGCAGCGGCGTATAATTTCCATAAGAATCGCTTGCCGATACGCTGAAAAGTAACGGGAAGACAAAAGGATGGTTGTCAAGCCGTCCGCAATTTTCGATTACTTTCCACGCTATGGCAAGTTCTCCGAAATCTTCTGCCACATTTTTTTGAAAAATCACGACACTGCTATTATTGGTATCATTTGATCTGTTGATAAAGTTTAATCTAATTCTGTCCATGTGATTATATTTTACGGATTAAAAAATAGTTGTATGATTGTTTGTTCTGTTCCGTTTTCAATTTTTCTGTTTTGAAGAAAAGATATTTGGGCATGCTGGATCCTATTCTGTAACGCAATACTACTCTCAAAAATAAAGCAAGAAGAATAGAATGTAACAAAATGCCTATTCCTTGCTATAAGGCCTGCCAAACACAGCATGAATAGCAGGCGCTTTTACAAAATGATTGTCTTCTGCCAAAATACTTTCAATAGATGCCTTCCATCATTTTGCTGTTTTGGGTAATTGAATTATAATTTTGGTTCCTATATTCTCTTGGCTTTCTATCAACAACAGCCCGTTATTTTTCTTCACCATTTCCTTGCACAGCTGCAGCCCTAATCCCGTGCCTACAATCTCGTTTTGCCCTTTTTTCTTGTTGAGCAGTATTGACTCCCGTAGCAGTTCTTCTCGGGTTTCTTCCGGCATGCCTACTCCCAAATCTTCTACGACCAGATGACAAGAATCTGCTGCCCCAGCCTCGCAATATACTTTTATTATGCCCTTTTCTTTAGAAAACTTGATAGCATTGTCTAACAAATTCCTCAAGATAATCTTGACCGAATCCAGATCAGCCTGCACATACATACCCTTCGGAATAGCATATTCAAACGCAATGTTTTTATAGGCCATCAACGGCTTATAATTATAAGCTACCTGCTGTACGACCGATGGCAGGTGTATAGCCTCTATATTAAAATACAGCTGCTTGGTCTGCAGCATCGACCAGTTCAGCAAGTTATCCAGCAAATTATAGATGCTATTGGTAATCGAGCTGTTGCTTTGCAGCAGTTTATCCAGTTGGGCCCAGCTCTTTGCTTCCAATTGCTCAAACAACTGCTTATTGCTCGTTTTCAGGGCATTTACAGACGACCTCAAGTCGTGGCTCACGATCGAAAATAACTTATCCTTCGTCAGATTCAGCTGGTCGAGATCCTTCTTTTGCGATAGTATGATTCGGTTGCTTTTTATCTTTTGCCTAAAGAAATAAGTTCCCGCACCAAACAGCACCATCAAGAAAACAGACGAAAGCAGCAAGGCATTGCGCTCGGCAATCTTCAGTTTGTTCTCCGTTCTCAGCACCTTGATTTCCTTTTCCTTTTCGGTTACCGCATACTCCTTTTCCAGTTCCGCCAGCGCCCATATTTTGTTCTGGTTGTTTAGCGAATCCCTCCAGCTCTCATACTCCTTGCGATATTCCAATGACCTAGAAAACTGCTTCCGGTTCTCCTCCATCACTGCCATATTCAGGGCCGAGTTCTGTTTTAGCTCAAAGTCTTTGGTTTTTTTAGACAGCTGGTAGGCCTTCTCAAAATACGGTATTGCCTCATTGTCCTTATACTGCGCATAATACAAATTCGCAATGTCCATATACGAACTGACCATCCTAACAGTGTCCTTATCCTTTTCCTGCTGTTCCAAGCTGCGGAAGAGGTATTTCTCTGCTTCGGCATACTGCTCGATATGGAAATAAGAAATTCCCAAGTTATGATACAGCGCGCTTGCTTTGAAATCATAACGCTCCTTGTTAGGCAATTCCTCTACTTCCTTGAAATAGTCAATCGCCTTAGAATAGTTTTCCTGTTCCAGAAATATTTCTCCCAGATGCGTCTTGACTTTGTAGTAAAACGGAAAAGATTTCGAAATCAGATAGAACTCTTTCTTGGCTCCGTCAAAAAGCTTTTTTTTTTAAAACTCACGCCCCTGAAGAAATGGCAATAATCATCCAATTCGGCCACAGGTGCAGCATCCAGCTGTTTCATAGAATAAAACAAGGTCGAGTCCCATTCTTTCGTAAGAAAAAAAGATTGCGCTTTTCTAAAATTAATCGCGTCCTTATAGGCTTGCGATTTCTTTTTCATCTCTCCGACAAACGTCTTCATTTCCGATTCTTCTTGGGACAGCATAGAAGAACAGAACAGCATAAAAAAGAAGCAGTAAAAAATAGTAGGTTTTAGCATGGGTAGGTTGTTTTTTTCAAAAACCTTAGGCTTCCTGCACGGTCGTCACAGTACCCCTTGATGTTTTTGGGTCAATGTTTCTAAGACGGGTAAGGATATAATCTACAGAAGCCATACCCCTCAGGCTGTATTCTACAACAATACTCCACAATGTAAATTGCTGTTCGGGCGTGCTCGTAGAATCATCATACTCTATAATAAAGCTGCGAGCCGAGACCGTCTGCCCTCCGGCAATGCTCACCTTGACCGGATTGCCGTCTTCCTCTACCAAAAAAGTAGGGGGCAACGTGATATCAGAAGGAATACAAGCAATAATCCGCAATCGGAAAGTGTCTTGCTCTGCCGTATTTTCGGCAAATACCAACGGCGCGATAGGATAGTCAGAATCTCTAAGGTCAATTTCAAAAGGAACCGTATTCGTTTGGCTCAAGGCCAGTTTCGATATAATAATGCCCATAGTGTATGTTGTTTAGATTTGGTATACCAAATGTAACATTTTTTACATAAAAATCTTACTTAATTATGTTAAAACAACATCATCAAAAAACGCTATACAAAATAATATCAACAAGTTAGCTTCAAAACAACAAAAATACCTATCTTTATGCTTCTTTCCTATACAATTGCCTTCCTACTTGAGGCCAATTCCAGCTCCTGTATTACCCCGTCATATACCTCGGCTATTCCGTAGCTAAAGCGTAGCCATACCGTAGCCATACCGTAGCTATACCGTATCCATACCGTATGTTCTGGCAGTTTTCTCCCAGTTTTCTCCCAGTCTCCTTCCGATCCTCTTTTGGTTTGTATGCCAAAAACAGGGCAAAACCCGAACAAGAGTGCAACGAAACTGCTACATAGCTACTACTTACTAAAACGCTAGGACATATACTACTCGGCTTTCATCCCAAAAACAGGGCGGGTTGGTAGAGAAAATTATAAGGTTGGTATAGAAACTACAAACAAGCCTGCTTTTTTAGTTCCTTTACAAAAAAATAGACTGATGGCAAAAGAACTATCCTCCCAGCCGAGCCCGATGGTTAATTTTTTAATAGAAAAGCGCTACCGCATCTACAGACACCTGGTGATATGGCTGTATCTTATCCTGACCGAATTCAGCCAGCCCATGGGACCTATAGAGCTTACGGGCAATTATGCCTTTTATCTCAGGGTAGCAAATACATTGTCGTTTGCACTGCTGGTCTACCTGAACATGTACGTACTGGTACCCAGGCTCCTCTTTAAAGAAAAATACCTGCAGTACCTGCTGGTACTCATTTTTATGATTATACTGTTTTATGTAGGCATCGAAGGCACCTTGCAGTACAAGTTCGAAGGATACAGAAGTTTCAAAGAACAGGAAAATTCAAGCCTGTTTATGGCTATCATAGACCATACAAACCTGTGGATTATTGTCATGCTAGCTTCCACCAGCATAAAGCTGTTCCAGCGTGGCCGCAGGGATGCCGTGCGCATGAGCGACTTGAAAAAAAGCTCGCTAGAGGCAGAACTGGGCGAGCTAAAAAACCAGCTCAATCCGCACTTCCTATTCAACATGCTCAATAACGTAAATACGCTTGTTTTTACGGAGCCTAAAATTGCTTCGGTAATCATCATGAAGCTATCCGGATTCCTGCGTTATCTGCTCTATGACAACAATAAGAACACGGTATCCTTGCAATCGGAGATCAAGTTCCTTACGAATTTCTTGGAACTGGAAAACATCCGAAGAGACGATTTCAGCTTTTGGATTGAAAACCATTCTCCCGAAGAAACCGCCTTGCTGTCGATTCCGCCTAACCTCTTCCTTATTTTTGTAGAAAATGCGGCCAAGCACAGCAAGACAGCGAATGCCCCTTCGAATGTCAGCCTATCGTTTAAATCGAGCAAGGACAAGCTGGTCTTTACGTGCCAGAATACCAAATCCAAAGTCATCTCGCCTCGGCCGGAAGCAGGCGGGCTGGGATTAGCCAACATCCGAAGAAGGCTCGATCTTTTGTACGAAGGCAGGCATGATCTGGAATTATATGAAACTGAAGAATTGTATAAAGTCACTTTAACCATACCGTTATGAAATGCATTATAGTAGATGATGAGCCTTTGGCACGCCGGGGCCTCCTGCTCCACTTGCAAGCCATTGGAGGCATCGAGATAAGCGAAGTATTCAATAGCGCCGACAAGGCTTTGGAATACTTGACAGGCAACCACACTGATCTTATTTTCCTTGACATCGAAATGCCGGGACTGACGGGCTTGGAGTTTGCCGCAAAAGTTCCAAAAGAGACATTGATTATTTTCACGACGGCCTTTCCGCAGTATGCTTTCGACAGCTATTCTGTAGATGCCATCGATTACCTGCTGAAGCCGATATCTCAAGAACGCCTGGAAAAAGCGTTGCAGAAAGCGACCGCCTACCATCAATTTCTCAACGGCAGCCAGCCGGCCCCCGAAAAGATGGAAAAAGAATTTATGATTATCAAGGCAGACCGGCGCTACCATAAGATTACCTATAAGAATATACTGTACCTCGAGGGACTCAAAGATTTTGCCGTGATCCATCTCGAAAACAACAAGATTATTGCCGGAATGAACCTCAAGACCGTGCACGAGCTGATTGCTTCCGACCATTTTATGAGGGTCAGCAAATCGTTTGTGGTCAATACCGAGCACATCACTTCTTTTGATACGCATACCATCTATATCAATACTATCGAAATACCGATTGGCGAAGTCTACAAAAAGGATTTTGTCGAGTCGTATCTGGGCAAGAACCTTCCGCCTATTTAATGAGCAAATATGGCTTTCAATGGCGGTCTTATGGGCTGCCTAAAAAAAGAAGAACGGGCCTGTATAGACCCGTTCTTCTTTTTTGGATTTATAAGGCAAGACTCCCGAAGCCTTGCGTTAGCTTTCTTATTTTTTTACTTCTTTTGATGCCTTGATGATGACATCAGCAACGGCCTGCGGCTGCGACATAAACACCACGTGGCTTCCTTTTATTTCGGTGATTTTGGCATTCGATCTTTTATACATAGTGCGCTGTATTTCTGGCAATATGCTTTTATCTTGAGTAGCTACTATTCCGTAAGAAGGTTTTGTTTTCCATGCGGCGTCGGTTATCTTGGCAGCAATCGCTTGGGCAAAGAACCTTCCTTGTGAAGCATACATAAAATCGGCTTTCTCTTTAGGAATGTCGGCACAAAAGCCAGCATGGTATTTTGCCTTGTCATAATAAAGCACGCCTTTTTCATCTGGAGGCAAGATTCCGTTTTCTGGCGCAGGCGGCAGTTTTTGTGCCCAATCTAACGCAGACTCTCCATTATCCGGCTGAAAGGCGGCGATATAAACCAATGCGGCTACATTTTTATGAGAACCCGCTTGCGTGATGACCGAGCCACCATAAGAGTGCCCTGCCAAGATCGTTGGTCCGTCTTGTCTGTCTATTGCGGCAAGCGTAGCCTCAACATCGGCAGCCAGCGAGCTTAGCGGATTTTGCACGATCGTAACGTTATATCCTCTTTTCGTAAGAATATCATACAGCGCATTATAGCCTGAACCGTCTGCAAAAGCCCCATGGACCAATACGACATTTTTAACCGTTTGTCCTGTCTGTGCCATTGCTTTTGGAGCATAGCCGAACAAGCTCATCATGACAGCCGTAAAAAATACAGCTTTGATTTTTTGGAAGGAAAGTCTTGTTTTCATTTTTTTAAAGATTTAAGATAGATACATTTATTTGTTTGTATTTGAAATACAGGGCAAAATTACCTGCTATCTGCTCATAAGTCAAATTAATAATATTTTACAGTTATAAAAATTATTAATAATTAAGGCTTATTCCTCTTAAAAATACGAAAAAAAACAGCTCGATGCGAATGCCTTTATTCCCTCACAAATGCAAATTCTCCGCCGCCTTGTTTTAGCACCATGGCCTTTTCTCCTGGTTTGAATTCCAAAATGATTCCTGCTTTTTCAAAAGCAAACTTGTCCTTTTCAATGCCTTCTAGCTGTAACGGAGCTTGTCCAGTAGCCTGTGCTACAAGCGTCTTGCCTTCTTTTGATACAGTTAATTTGAACGGGAGCTGACTCGACGCATAGGTTCCTACATACTTTCCAAGGTCTTCCGGATTGTTTTGGAAGGTCTTGAATTCCGGAATATCAAAAGGCTTTCCATAGACTGCGCTCAGCACGACAACAGGAATTTCATTACCGTTGTAGTTGGATCCGTTCGAGATCAGGGCAAAGGAGAGCTTTTTATCGGAAGAATATGAAAAGACAGAAGTAAATTTATCAATCCCTCCACGATGTCCATAGGCAATGTCTTCATAAAACGGAAGCTGCAAAAGTCCCATGCCGTAAGTATCCTTGATGGTCTTCATCAGTTCCAAGGTTTCCTTTTTTAGCAATTTCCCAGTAAAAAGCGCATCGCTGAAGTGTACAAGATCGCTGGGTGTAGAAACGATTCCTCCAGAACCTAAAGGTATCGAGCTATCCGTTTCCGATTCCAGCTTCCAGCCATCGGCAAACGCATACGATGCAGCTTCATTGTTCTTCGTATTGATCTTCCCGCCAAAATAGGTATTTTTCAGTCCGGCTGGCTTTGCAATATAGGTTTTCAGCAATTCAGAATACGGCTTTTTGTAGGTCTTCTCCAAAAGATACGTCAGCAATACATAATTCGAATTGCTGTAGGCCGCTTGGGTATCGGGCTCAAAATCGCTTCCTCCTTTTGCGATAATCGCTACCATTTCCTTTTCGGTCTTGGCTTGGGTTTTCCATGCCTTAAATTCTTCGTCATCCGTAAAATTATAGATACCGCTTCGGTGCCTAAGCAGCTGCCGTATCGTAATCTTGTTGGCGTTTTTGATGGTCGGAAAAAACGTTTCTATCGTGGTATCCAAGTCCAGCTTTTTATCTTCAAAGGCCTTCAAGACCAAAACCGACGTAAAGGTCTTCGAGATAGAACCGATCCTGTATTTGGTAGCCGTATTGGCTTTCGTATTGTTTTCAAAATCAGAAAAACCGATGGCCTTGGCATAGATGATCTTGCCATCTTGCGAAACGGCAACGCTGCCCATAAATTTGTTGTTTTCTTCCAACGCGTTAAAATAACGGTCGAGTTGCTGCGTGTCTATCTTTTGCGCAGATGCAAGGCATGAGATAAAGCAGCACAATAGTCCTGCTATGTTTTTTTTAGTCATTGTATATTATTTCAAGGTTCTTTTTAATCGTAGTAGTAGCGTGATAAGCAGGTAAAAGAAGACAGCGAGCGCTAGCATCAAGGGTATAAACCAATTGCCCAGCTGTTCGTAGGCAGTATAGCTGATTCCGTTTTTGCTATAATAGCCGAGAATAAAAACTTGGTTCGGACGGTAAAACAGTCCTACGTTTTGCGGATCGGCAATCTTAGCTATAATCAGGAAAAGAAAGCCAAACAGTAACAGATAGAGCACCGCAAAGACGGCATACGAAATACCATTTCCGATATTCAACGCCAGCGCTTTGACAATCTTGACGGGATTAAAGGTTTTTGTGGCTTCATCTAATTTCTTCTCTGCCACCAAAGGCTTTAGGAAAACCTCTGGCTGCCCAAGCTTGTCAAGACTGTCCAGCAATCTTTCGACCTCCCCTTTTCCGTTTTCAGGATAATCGCTAAGGCTTTCATAAATATGGCTGTTGATTTCCAACAGTACTTCCTGCTGGTTTTCTTTGTTCAGCACTTTTGTGGCGTGCTGGACTCTTGACACATAATCGAGGTAGATTCTTTTTGCGCTTTGGTCCTTAAATTCTATTTCTTTGAATTTCATATCAGATTGATTGTTGCATTGAGGTTGTCCCAATAATTTTTCATTTCGGTAACGGTAGCCAGTCCCAGCGGAGTAATCTTATAATATTTCCGGGGAATGCCAGATTCCTGCTCGACCCATTGCGAGGCTACCAGATCTTCCTTTTTTAGTCGGTTCATCAAGGGATAAAGCGTGCCTTCGGCAATGTCGATGCTCGTTTTCTTCTTTATCTCATTGATGAGGTCGTATCCGTAGTATTCCTTCTCGTCTTTCAAAATACTAAGCACCAAGAAGGACAGAGTGCCTTTCTTGAGCTGCGATATCCATTTGGTTGTAAAGTTTTCTTCCATGAGACAAACATACAACCAAATACATTGCTATACAATGTATTTGGTTTAAAATTTAAAAACTTTACGCAAACACCCCAAAATCAAAAATCTAAAATCAAAAATTTCCCAAGACAAGTAGATATAACACCATAATCCTCCATCCAGATGACATTGTAAACAAACTAAATTGACTTTTAAAACAAAGTCATGAGGCTGTCGTGTATCTAATTTTGCCTCATAACAGTAATACAATTAAAAATGGGACACGACAATTATCAAGGAGCATTGCAGCAGCCGACTGGTTCCGGCTACAATGCAGCATCGACGACAACCGATGTTATTAAAGGCATCGACCTTACAGGAAAAATCGCAATTGTGACAGGAGGAAACACAGGCATTGGCCTGGAAACCACAAAAACGCTGGCTGCTGCCGGAGCCACGGTAATCGTTGCGGCAAGAGATATCGAAAAAGCCAAAAGAAACTTGCTAGGTATTGATAATATAGAAGTCGAAGCGCTCGATGTCATAGACCCTACTTCTATCGATGCCTTTGCTGCAAAATTCTTGGCGTCGGGCAGGCCCTTGCATCTGCTGATCAACAATGCGGGCATCATGTGGGTGCCGCTTCGCAGGGACAGCCGCGGCTTCGAGTCGCAATTGGCTACTAATTATCTAGGTACCTTCCACCTTACGGCAAGACTGTTCCCAGCCCTAAAAAAAGCAAACGGAGCAAGAGTAGTCAATGTATCGTCTTTGGGACATCACATAGCGCCTTTTGATTTTGACGACCCTAATTTCCTTCATAGGGAATACGAAACATTGCAGGCGTACGGACAGTCAAAAACAGCGACCAACTTGTTTTCTCTTGAATTAGACAGCCGAGTGCAAAAATTCGGCATACGAGCCTATTCATTACACCCCGGCTCCATAGGTGGAACGGAATTAGGAAGAGAAGCGCCTTTAGAGCTATTCCAAAAGATGGGCTTCTGCGATGCCGACGGCAATATTTTTCCAGAAGTAGCGGCAAGCCTGAAAACTATTCCGCAGGGCGCGGCTACGACTGTCTGGTGCGCGACAAGTCCGTTACTTGAGTCTATCGGAGGCGTTTATTGCGAAGATGTGGAAGTTGCCGAATTGCTTGACGACAGTGCCACTGCAGGAGCTTCAAATGGCGTACGTTTGTATTCGCTCGATAAAAGCAACGCTGCAAGATTGTGGGAAGCAAGTGAGGAAATGACGGGAGTATCTTTTAAAATTGACTAATACAGGAATGTATTCTTATCGCCAATCCATCGGATTATTTTTTGGGTTTAGTATCTTTGGATTGGCGAAATTCCTGAACTTGCTTATTTATGGATCCTATATCTAAATACCTGACGCGCGATATCAAGCTCTCCAGCTATGAGGACAAGCTTTTTAAATCGGACCTGATTTTTGAGGACCACATGCTCATCTGGTTTATTTCGGGAGAAACTAAAATCATACAGGCGGATGCGGTTTTCCACTTTAAGGAAGGCGACATTTTCCTGATTCCGAGAAACGTATTGGCTACGGTCATCAATTATCCAAAAAACGGACAGCCGCACAAGACAGTGGTCATGCACCTTTCGACAGAACGATTAAAGAAGTTCTATGAAAAGATCGAGATCGACAGCAAGATAAAACCTTCGCAGAAAATATATAGTTTTAAGAACCATCCGCTGCTGGAAAGTTGTCTTGCTTCTGTGATTCCTTATTTTGATATGGAAGGAGCGTTTCCTGAAAACATTGCATCCCTAAAAATTACGGAAGCCATCAGTATCTTAAGAGCGATTGATAGCGACGTAGACAGCGTACTCGCTAATTTTGACGAGCCTGGCAAAATTGACTTGGTCGATTTTATGCAGCGCCATTTCATGTTCAACATGCCTATGGAGAAACTAGGCTACCTGACCGGACGGAGCTTGTCTACTTTCAACAGGGATTTTAAAAAGCATTTCAAGGCAACGCCTCAAAAGTGGCTGACGGAAAAAAGGCTCGAGCTGGCCTATTATCAGCTGGTCGAGAAAAAGAAAAAACCGACCGAAGTCTATCTCGAAGTCGGTTTTGAAGACTTATCGCATTTTTCTTTCGCTTTTAAAAAGAAATATGGCGTATCACCTGCCCGAGTACCCACGCACTTTAGCTAGGCCGTGCTTATAGCATACAACAAAATAGCCTGTAATTGCTTACAGGCTATTTCCATCACAAAAAAATAACTATAATGAAAACGGTTATTTTAGATTGAATCGGGCCGTTTTGACGTCTTGGCTGTTGGTGCCAATCATGACTTCAAATTCTCCCGGCTCTGCTACATATTCGATATTGGAATTGTAGAATTTTAATAATTCGGCGTTTATGGTAAAGCTGACAGTTTTTGACTCGCCTGCTTTCAGCTTGATCTTTTCAAATCCTTTTAATTCTTTTAGGGGTCTTGAAATACTGCCGACCAGATCTCTTATATACAGCTGCACGACTTCGGCACCTTCTGTCTTTCCTGTATTCTTTACCGTAACGGTTGCAGTTATTGCCCCATTCGCGTCTAGGTCTGTTTTGTTGAGCTTGATGTCGCCGTATTCAAATTGCGTATAGCTTAATCCGAATCCGAACGGATACAGCGGCCCATTTTTCTCGTCCATATAATTGCTTCGGAACTTCTCAAAACCTTTGTCAGAGGCCGGCCTTCCTGTATTCAGATGGTTGTAGTACAATGGAATCTGCGCCACGCTTCTTGGGAAAGTAGAAACCAATTTGCCGCTCGGATTGGTATTTCCAAATACAACATCGCCAATAGCTTGTGCTGCTTCCGTTCCGCCAAACCATACGTTGAGGATGGCAGGAACGTTTTCCTGTTCCCAGACCAAAGTCATCGGACGTCCGGCAAAAAGTACCAATACAACCGGCTTGCCTGTTTCCAATAATTTGGCGAGCAATCTTTTCTGTACATCAGGAATACCGATGTCGGTACGGCTGCTGGATTCGCCGCTCATTTCAGAAGCTTCTCCCATAGCCGCAATAATAACATCTGCTTTTGCGGCAATGGCCAACGCTTCTTTCGTCAGTTCTTCTTCTGTTCGGTTATCGCGCGGTATGTCGCGTCCGAACATCGTGGCATCTTGCTGCATCTTAGGGTCGCTAAGCAGGTTCGAGCCTTTAGCATAGAGGATGGTCGTACGGCTGCCTCCTACTTCTTTTAATCCTTCGATTAATGAAGACGGCTTGTCTAGCTTGGCGGCAACGCTCCAGGTTCCGACCATATTTGATCGGCTGTCGGCCAACGGACCGATTACCGCTATTGTCTTGTTTTTCGCCAGCGGAAGGATATTTTTATCGTTCTTGAGCAATACGAAGCTTTCTGAAGCAATCCTGCGGGCTATGCTTCTATGTTCTTTAGTAAAAATCTGTTTTTTGGCACGAGAGGCATCGCAGAATTTATACGGGTCTTTAAATAATCCTAGCTTGTACTTGGCTTCCAATATGCGACGGCAGGCAGTATCGATCTGTGCTTCGGTGATTTTACCTTCGTCTAATGATTTTTTAAGTGTTGTAAGAAAGCCTTCGCTTACCATATCCATATCCAAGCCAGCGGCAAGCGCTAACGAAGATGCGGTCTGCAAATCGCCCAATCCATGAGCAACAACTTCGCTCACGCCGCCATAATCGGCAACCGTAAAGCCGTCAAAGTTCCACTGCTTGCGCAATACATCGGTCAGCAGCCATTTGTTGGCATGCGCAGGCACGGCGTCAACAACATTGAAGGAAGCCATCACGCTGCCGACACCTTGTTCTACTGCTGCTTTATACGGATAGAAATAGTCGTTGTACATTCGAACATGGCTCATGTCTACGGTATTGTAGTCTCTTCCCGCTTCGCCTGCTCCGTACAGGGCAAAGTGCTTCACGCAGGCCATGATGTTGGTTTTCGACGAAAAGCTGTTGTCTTTTCCTTGAAATCCTCGTACCATCGCTTTGGCAATCTGTCCGCCCAGAAAAGGGTCTTCACCGCTTCCTTCAGAGGCACGTCCCCAACGCGGGTCGCGAGCAATATCCACCATAGGCGCAAAGGTCCAGTTGATACCGTCGGCACTGGCTTCGGTTGCGCCAATTCGGGCTGATTCTTCGATAGCATTCATGTCCCAAGAACACGCCAATCCTAACGGAATCGGAAATACAGTTTCATAACCGTGCACTACATCCATCCCAAAAAGCATCGGGATTTTCAAGCGGCTTTCTTCTACTGCAATGCGCTGGATTTCTCTAATCTTGTCAACGCCTTTTATATTAAACAGGCCTCCTACTTGGCCTTTTCTGATCTTGGCGCCAATGTTGTCGTTAGTGCCCAGTCCGGTAATGATGTCGCCTTGGCTCGGAAGGTTTAGCTGTCCCAGCTTTTCTTCTACCGTCATTTTTTTCATCAGGTCGTTGATGAAGGCATTCATTTTAGGGTCTTTTGATTGCTGTGCCTGTGATACGATTCCCAAGCAGCAGGTCAAAAATGTGATTATACTTTTTTTCATAACAAATAAAACTAAGTGTGGTTTTATGGAGGTTTTACATCTGAATCTTGGCTTAAAATCCAGATTCGAATGTAAAACTATAACGTTATAGTTGCGTTTGGGAAGACGCGAGTAAAAAAGTAGTGATTCAAAAAGGTAACACCTTGATAACACAGGGAATTACATCAAAAAGAGGTCTTCAAAAAGTAGTATTAATAGAAAGTTTAAAATGGATTTTGACACCCCTACATTAGCTATACAGTTGTACAACTATTGCTTTTCTACTGTGCAGCAGTATTGAATTTCCTGCGAGGCAGCAGATTATTGTTTTGCTTGAATGACGCCTATTTTAGAGACCATGACTTCAAACTCTTCACGGGAAACGGCGGCCTTGTTTCTGGCTTTCGTGCGGTAATTATAAATCGTGCTTAAGGAATAGCGCAAGAAGGCAGCTATCTTGACACTGTCGGTAATGCCCAAGCGTATCAGGGCGAAAATTCTTAATTCGGTATTCAGTATTTCGTTGGCTTTTGGCGTGACCTGTTCTTCTGGCAACAGCAGGGCATTGAATTCTTTGACAAACGAAGGATAGAGGCTGATAAATATCGTATCGAAGCTTTTGTACAGTTCTTCCAGCTCGTTATCGACAATATCGGTTGATTTCAGCAACTTGAACAATTCATCGTGCTGTTTGTTAAGGGCTTTGCGGTTCAGCATTTTCCGATAGTCCTCCATCTTGTTGATATAGGCAGAACAGATATCGAAAAAATAGGCGATATATTCTTCCTTGATACGGTTGGATTCGTACAGCTGCCCGTTGGTATCTTTTAGGTTTTCGTTGGCCGACAGTATTTCTTTGTTCAGTTCGGCCAGTTTCTGGCTGGTTTTTGAAAGTTCTTCCTTGACGCGCGACACTTTTTTCATCTGTCGGTAGACATACACGATGGCCAGCACCAGGAATACGGTCAGCACGCTGATAAGAATCAGGTAGTTTTTAAGCTCGCTTTTGTTTTTCGCTTCCTTGTCGAGATAGGCCGTATTGATAATCGAATACAGCTCGGACATGCGCAGGGTGCGGAATTTCACATTGCAGAATATGGCATCTTCGATAGCGGATTGGGCACAGCTATACGCCCTATCGATATTGCCCAAATCATAATAAATAACCGCCAAGTTTTGTATGGCCGCATTGTCTTTAATGGCGTTTTCGATATCGGTTATCGCGGCGCTGCTGTAGTACATGCGCTGGTCGTCCCACTGTTTCTGGAGTCCAGAAATATCTCCTAATAAATAGACAAACATGGCGTAATTCTCGTCCTTTGCTTTTGACGTGCGCATCAAATACAGCAGGTCTTTTTTGGCAACGTCCAGTCTGTTTTTATAGATGTTCTGCTGCGCCAGGTTGATCTTATATTTGATCGAGTTCGGATCTAGAACATGCAACAGCGAATCGCGATACACCTCAATTTGTTCGATATAGAACTTGCTGTAATTGTTGGTCGCATAATGTTCGAAAAACTGGCTGTAGAATTCATAATACAGTACCTGAATCGGCTTTGCCAGTTTCTTGCTGTCGATGCTTTTGAGTATCGCTTCGGATTCTCTGTATTTTCCCGACGACGAATAAAGGTTTGCCAATTGGATTTGCGAAGCTATCTTTAAATCGTTATTCTGTAGCTGTGCTGCCAGTTCTGTATTTTGGCTGACATAGTAAATAGCCGAATCAATCTTAAACTTTCGGTATTCCTTATACAGGCTTTCGTTTATCTTATACTGTTCTTCTGGAGAATTTTCGCCAGCCAGCAATTTCTTATAGACCGAAATGCGCTTGTCTTTTTCTTGTGTATAGGCTCGCTTGTTCTTTACGGCATGGCTGAGCTGTGCAAACAGGGAGTCTTTCGCAGCACCAAAAGCCGCATGCTGGGCGATACAAAACACAAGTATAAAAAGAAAGGCTCTCAATTAGGCAACAGCTTTGGTTACGGGTATCGCAAATATACCAAATGCATTTTTAATGAAGATAGCTTCAAGCCGGCAACTAATAAAACTTACAATGCAAAACGGCGGGTATATATCATAGCCCGCCGTCGCAATTAAAAAATGTTGTAGTATTCTTGGTTTTAGCTGTCTGCTTATGGATTATTTTTTAACCAGTTTTGATTTAAAAATCTTTCCATCCATAGCTATAACCGTAACAAGATAGATGCCTTCTTTATAATCGTTAACGACAACCTCATAACTTTCAGTTCCTCTGACTTCCTTGTCAAGCATCGTCCTTCCGTCCATAGAGACAATAGAAATGCGCTGTATCAATGACTGCGCTAATGCAATGGTTACGTTAGTACTGGAAGGATTTGGAAACAGGCTGATTTTCTCTTCTTCATTGATATCTTTAGTCAGCACAGAATTAGCTTCCCTGCCCACAAAATCACTCGGGCATTCTTGTATATAGGCTCTGAATCGGGAACCATTCATACTATGGAATCCTGGTTCGAGCACAATCGTATTCCCAGCATGATAGACCCCGACACCCGGACTACTAACGGTGCCAAAAATGATATTTGATGCAGTTATTGAGTTCGATGCCTGGCGATTATCTTGAATCCCGATATTTACGTCATGGGTCGGAGACACAAGAACGAGATTGGGCACGCAATTTTCAACTGCAACAGAGCAGATATCTTCTGTTGTGTTATCAATTTCAGCTGCTGTCAAGCTAAAAGTTGTCTTATAAAGCAAGAATCTCGGGGTTATGCCTGGTCCATCGGGGTCAGCAGGATATGATTCTACTATTCCTGTATAAGAGCCTCCTCCGCTCGCTATCGCTGCGCCAGCATATTTTGCTGCTAGATCCCAAGTACCTGAACCTGTAGCGACCATCGTCAAGATAAAAGTGGCATTTCTTGTCGTCTTAAAAGTAGTGTAATTCTGGAAAGCGGCATTTGTTCCAACACCTGAAGCAGCAGCATTAACCAAATACGACCCTGGAGCATCTCTAGCAGCATCCGTAAAAAAATAAATTACTAGAGAGTTACCTGGCGTTCGGTTCAACACGGTTGTAGGGCTTATTATGCCTGCGTTCGGTATACCGTCAAGCGCATTTCCAATCAATCCAAGCGATTCATGAGCAAAATCACTATTTCCGAGAACACCACCAGTACCTCCCCTATTTGCAAAAGCAGTAGCCACATTGGTAAAAGGAGTCTCAATCCAGATTTTGGCACCTGCAGCTCCTCCGGTTGATCCGTATTGCACTACGGCAATTCTGTTGTCAGGATTACAGGCTATTACTTTTTCCATTATGGCTTGGATAGATCCAGCCATCTGATTGTATTCATCGGGATCGATAGAACCACTATTGTCTACCCAGAATATCACGTCGCTTCCTTGCGAATAGCCTTTAAAGGCAAACAGCAGCAAGCACAAGTAAGTTAAATATACGTTTTTCATATTGTCTATTTTTGATGTTAAACGTATAGTTAATTTCTCTCCGATAAAATTTTCACCTGTTTCGTAAGCTCTTCTATTTTTTTGTTCTGTTCGATCAAATACAGCGTCAGCTCTTCGATTTTTTCTTGTTGTACTTTAGCTATTTCGCCTAATTCAAGACCTTCTTCTGCTACTTTTGCTGCAGAAGGAACATTTGGTAAATGGCCGTTTTCTTTAATAAAAGTTTCCACCTCAGCCAATGGCTTTAATTGATAGTCTGGCGCAAAGACATAATCTGCCCAAGCCGACATAAGGTTGACACGTACTTCTTCTGTCAGGATGCCTCCTTTAACAAAAAGCTTGTAATTAGCCAAGCTTACAGCTCCTGCCGTTGTAGGAAATGTATCTGCTGTCGCATAGGTATTGATACCTCCAATACCTACTTTGCCGGTTGAAAAGTCGCCATAGATAAGGGTTGTCGCAGAATTATTTGCGATATAGAGCTTATTGCTTCCTAATTCATTATATCCAGCAGAATCACCGAGAAACACATTACGAGAACCAGTCTTGTTATTAAATCCTGCATTTGAGCCGAAATAAGCATTTCCTTCACCTGTAGAATTCCAAAATCCAGTTCCAGAACCAACAAAAGCATTGGATGAGGCAGTTGTATAAAACCCTGCTACAAAACCGACAAAAACGTTGTTAATTCCTATAGTATTCTTATACCCGGAACTGGCACCGACAGATACATTTTGATTACCCGTAGTATTACTATAGCCAGCATTATAGCCTAGGAAACTATTTTGCCATCCGGTTGTGGTTAATCGGCCTGAATCATATCCATAATAGCTATTTGCATAACCATCTCTATTTGAATATCCTGAATTTGTTCCGGTAAAGGTATTAAGGTCTCCCGTTGTGTTTGAACGACCTGACTCATATCCGTAAAAGGTATTATTTGAAGCAGTATTACTATATCCCGAGTTACTCCCCGTAAAAGTGTTAAACACTCCTGTAGTATTACTATATCCCGCATTCATTCCAGAAAAAACATTTCCAGTACCTGTCGTATTATTCAATCCGGAATAGGCTCCATAAAAAGTATTTCCGTCGGCTAGGTTAAAATAACCCGACCTATAGCCACTAAACACATTATGCTCTCCCTTGACATTAGAATATCCAGCAGACCAGCCCGTAAAAACATTATTGCTTGCTTTGGAAGAATTAAAACCTGTGTAGGCACCTGTAAATACATTATAGTTTCCTGACGAATTTTTATTCCCCGACGAATAGCCTGTAAAGACATTTTCACCACCTGAAATATTACTTGCTCCCCCTAGCGCGCCCAAGAAAGTGTTCTTTCCACCACCTGCATTGGACATTCCGGCCTGATAGCCAAAAAAAGAATTGGAGCCTCCCGTGTTTGCTGCCCCTCCAATAAGAGACCCGACTACGGTGTTCTGTGTAGAAGGGGGATTCACATTTCCGGTTCCAGAAACTCCTGTTCCTACTACTGTGTTTTGTGCCTGTGCACAAAATGCGCCTGAAAATAACAACAGCGCTGCTAAACTGATTTTTGCATTCATAATATATGGATTAAGTTAAATGTTTAAAAATCACTGCGTATCAAATTGATACTTTATTTATGAGATTGAGATGCATTCATTGCTATTTACACCAAAACTCATTGTCCATCACCACCGATACTCTGATAGTAATTTCTTAGGCCAACTATCTCAAATAGAATAGTTTTTAAATTGATTGAAAAGTAAGGTTTTTATCACAATTCTAAAAGCGAAAAGTAATAACTGGTCATATACGGGCGTAAGTGGTAAGAAATTGGGTGTAACTGTTTTTTTTGGTCTCAAAATGAGGCAGAAATATTTGTAATTTTTAACTTATAGGCACTCCTCATTAACATATCTGCATCCCTTTTTAACTTATACGCTCTCCTCATTAACTTATACGCATTCCTCATTAACATATCGGCATTCCTTTTTAACTTATAGGCTCTCCTCATTAACTTATACGCATTCCTCATTAACATATCGGCATTCCTTTTTAACTTATAGGCTCTCCTCATTAACATATTGGCACTCCCTTTTAACTTATACGTGCTCCTCGTTAACATATCGGCACTTCTCATTAAACTTAGCTTAAACTCTGCCGGTAAAAAGCCATCATTCTTTAACCCTAACTTAATCTTTATCTAATTTTTTAAAAGCATGGCCGTCCTAATTTTACGGTGTCTAAAAACAAATACCAACACAATTATGAAAAAGTTTTACATCGTATTATTCCTGCTCGCGGGCTGGATGGCGAAAAGCCAGACTCTATCGCCCTATTTGCAGGCGCCTACCGCCAGTTCTATCTATGTCAACTGGAAAACAGACAGCAACCCTGAGTCTATCGTGGAATACGGCAGCACTCCTGATGCGCTGACCAACTCGATTACGGGTACCAACAGGATTTTTACCGATACCGGATATCCTAGCAACTATTTTTACCACAACGTGAAACTCACGGGACTGACTCCAAACACCAAGTACTACTACCGCGTTAAGACCGGAACCAACACGTCGCAGGTAATGTCTTTCAAGACGCTTCCATTGCCAGGACAGGCTGCAACGGCCGACGGACATCTTCGCTTTTTGGTTTTAGGAGACAACCAGATGCGCAATGTGCCGCGTTTCGACACCTTAGTTGCCCAAGCTAAGAGAAAGATTGCTCAAAAATGGGGCATCGCTGCTGATCCGGCAGACAATATTGCGCTGACCGTAATGGTGGGTGACCAAGTAGATGTCGGAACCCTAGACCACTACGAAAACGTGCATTTCAAAAAGAACAAAGCGCTTTCTGGCTACCTGCCGATACAGACGTTGGTCGGTAACCACGAAACTTACGGAACGTTAGCCATGCAGGCGTATTATGACCATTATGTGCTTGACGAAATGTCGTACAGAGGCATCTCTTCTGGAACTGAAAACTATTATGCCAACCAAGTCGGAAACGTGCTTTTTATTGCCATGGATACAGAACATACCGGCATACCACAGTTGAACTGGCTGACACAAGTAGTGCAAGCTGCTGATGCTGATCCTACAGTAGACTGGATTGTTTCTTTAGGCCACAGGCCGTATCAAGCGGAGCAATATGTAGGCGATATTTCTACTTGGATTCGCAACTCTGCCATGCCGATTCTGGTGACTTCTCAAAAACACATCTTGCACATCGGTGCCCACCACCATTTATACCACAGGGGACAATTAAAGAATACGCCAACGTACCAGATTATTTCTGGAGGCGTAGCTTGGGACCAGTATTGGGGAATGGCGGCCGAACAAGATTTTGACGACGTGCAAAAGACCATTTCTAACTGGATGTACCAGATTATTGATGTAGACGTCAACAACGATACTTTTGAAGTAGAGTCGTACTCTATCGGAAGCGCTTACACTTGGAAAGACAATGAGCTGATGGACACTTTCCACCATTATAAAGGATTAGACGTGCCTACACAGCCAACGATTCTTAATGACTTTACAGCGAATGACGGAGACGTTGAGCTTCCTCTTCTTATTTCAAGCTCGGACTATGCTACTACTTCCAACCAATTGCTGAATTCTACGGAATTCTTGATCGGAAAAACGGCTGATTTCGAAATCATTGAAAAAGACATCTACAGAGACTATGAAGATTTATACGGAGCCTTAAACGGACAGGTCGATGTATCGAGAGACGTAAATGCCGGAGTGGATATCACGAAGGTAACCATTGCAGCCAACGAAATTCCGAATGGCGAATACTTTGTAAAAGTACGCCACAGAGACAGAAACTTAAACTGGTCGCCATGGAGCGCCGTGAAATCGTTTAACGTGACGAATAGCGGCTTTGCCAATACGCAGATTCAATTGGATACTATTGCGTACCGACCAAACACGCCGATAAACGTTTCGTATACAGACGGACCGGGGAACCAAAGAGACTGGATTGCTTTGTATAAAATTAGCCAGACTCCGGGTGCCAGCAGTCCATCGCAAGCTTGGGCGTATGTAAACGGACAAAGAAGCGGAACGGCAACGTTTAGCGGCTTGACCCAGCCAGGAAGGTATTATGCTACATTTATGGAAAACGACGGCTATACAGAATTAGCCGACCGAAAAGAATTTTATGTAGGACCATTGGTTACTCTTGCGGCTAACGCGCAGACGTATACTTCGGGAAGCCCTGTTACCTTGACTTTTGCCAACGGACCGCAATTGGCAAACGACTGGATTGGAATTTACAAAGTCGGACAGACTCCAGGCGGACCTGCTTCAACGCAATGGCGCTATGTGACTACGGCTTCGGGAAGCTTTACATTTAATAACCTAGCCGACGGCTACTATTTTGCTGAATATTTTCTTCAAGACGGCTACAACAGCATCGGGAATAAGGTATTTTTCCAAGTTGGAAACCAGATTACGCAGTTGAATATCAACAAGACGATTTATAACCTGAACGAAAACATCATCGCTACTTGGACTAACGCTCCGGGCATCGTGAAAGACTGGCTTGGAATCTACCATGCTGGCGACGATCCGAACGTAGACGAATTAGTAAGCTTTACGTATTTTGACGGACTTCCGGAAGGCACGAAAGTGATCCAAGACGACAAGCTTCCGACCGAAGCAGGTGATTATTTTATCGTGATGTTTACGAACGATTCGTATAACGAAGTATCGAACCGAATCTCTTTTGTTGTAGAAGAAGCTTTAGGAACAGGCGAGTTTTCGTCTCAAAACGGCGTAAAAGTGTATCCGAACCCGATAAAAGCAGGCGAAAGAACGTATATCAAGTCCAAATACCCTATTGACCAGATCGATATGTTTGACATGACCGGAAACTTATTCTACTCTTCAAAAAACATCGACGATTACAACTTTTCGATTATCAACCAAAGCTTGCCAACCGGCACTTATATTCTTAAAATCCACTCTAATAAAGTTTACACTGTCAAGGTAGTCGTAAATTAAGTAGACCGCATCTAATAGCTAGAAAGCCTCCTGCAATGGGAGGCTTTTTTATTTTTAAGACACTCACCTCTTTTAAGATTCTCTTAGGCGTATCCAAAAAAACTTTTTTGTACATTCAACTAACTTATGAAAAAGCGACCATGAAAGACATTGCCCGCCGTTTTCCCGAAAATCCGTTGCTCAAGCCCAGCGACTTGCTGCCCAGCAGCATAGGACTACAAGTCATCTGCCTGCTCAATCCGGGTGCCTTTGTATTTGAAGATAAAACCTGGCTGTTGGTAAGAGTCGCTGAAAACATTCCTCAGAAAGAAGGCGTCATCTTCTTCCCTATCGCCAATGCGTTGGGCCAGATAGAGATTATCGAAATCTCTCTAGACGACCCTGACCTTATTGCCGATGATGCCCGTGTCATTACTTATAAAGGACAGGATTACCTGACCACGCTTTCGCACCTTCGCCTGTTGTGCAGTGACGACGGCGTTCGTTTTTATGAACCGAATGATTATCCGTTATTGTCAGGAATCGGATATCTGGAACAATTCGGCATTGAAGACTGTCGTGTCAGCAAAATTGACAACACCTATTATCTGACCTATACGGCCGTTTCCAACAGCGGCGTGGGCGTCGGCTTGAGAACCACTACAGACTGGAAAACCTTTGAGCAGAAAGGAATGATTTTTCCGCCGCACAATAAAGACTGTGCCATCTTTGAAGAGCGCATAAACGGCAAGTATTACGCCTTGCACCGTCCCAGCAGCAAAGAGATCGGCGGCAACTATATCTGGATTGCCGAATCGCCCGACGGCCTGCATTGGGGAAACCACCAATGCATCATCAAGACCAGAGAACATCATTGGGACAGCGCCAGAGTCGGTGCCGGAGCCGCTCCTATCAAAACCGAATTCGGATGGCTCGAAATCTATCACGGCGCCAATGCCGAAAACTTCTATTGCCTCGGTGCTTTTTTGATGGACTTGGATCATCCTACTAAAGTAATTTCGCGTACCGTAAAACCCATTATGATACCCACAGAATCTTATGAAACCAGCGGTTTCTTTGGCGGTGTCGTTTTTACGAACGGACATGTTGTTGATGGCGACCAGCTTACCATCTATTATGGCGCTGCCGATGAGTTTGTCTGCGGTGCTCATTTTTCTATTAAAGAAATCTTGTCGCTATTAGAATAAGCAAGCTTTTCTTTTAATCACTTAAAATGCCTCCTTCGGCAGCCATTGTGTCCGCTTGGCTATTTTTCACTTCCGATGCCCTGTTTATCACGCTACTTTTGAAAGAAATTAACCGTGATAAATACAACTATTATGACAAGAAATGATAAAATAGCCGCTGTAGTAGTCAGTTTCCTGATTACCCTAATTTTATATTACTTCCTTATCCCGAACAGAAATTGGCTCGGAAAACCTTATCTGGAAACCGCACAAAATGACGGATTTGCCGTAGTAGAACTCTTTACTTCCGAAGGATGCTCTAGCTGTCCTCCTGCTGACAAGCTTTTGGAAAAAATCCAGAAGGAATCGAATGGAAAGAAAATCTATTTTCTCGCTTTCCATGTCGATTACTGGGACCATCTTAACTGGAAAGACAGCTTCAGTTCTGAACAATCAACCAGCAGACAGCAGCAGTATTCTAGTTGGATGAACCGAACTCTCATCTATACCCCGCAATTTATCGTGAATGGCATTTCCGAATTCGGTGGCGACGATGCGCGAAAATTATACAGTCTGGTGGCCGATGCTTTAGAAACCAAACCTGCCGCAGCCCTAATCCTCGAAGCACATGCCAATAAGCAACAGCTCGAACTGAATTATGAGACTAATATTATTGAGAAAAATACCAGCCTATTTGTTGCCTTAGTGCAAAAGCAAGCAACTACCGAGGTGAAACGCGGCGAAAATGAAGGCCGTCTCTTGCATCATGTACAGATCGTAAGACAGACCCATACGCTATCTCTTGAAGAAAAACAAGGCAGACTGGTGGTGCCCAAGCCTGAAAACTTCAACACTACGGACTGGGAAATCATCGGGTTCCTGCAAGACGATACCACTGGTGCCATCAATGCGGCCACAAAAGCAACTTTTAATTAATCTAAAACTTTTTTTATGAAAAACATGCTCCTTACATTCATGGCTGCGGTCATAGTCCTTACTTGTACTTTAGAAAAAACAAGGCCCAGACTTAAAGTTAATAGCACTGCTAACAAGCAAGACACTTCCAAAATACGATCTCAAGCTAGTGCATATTTTTGGCTTGCCGATCCTAGTTTTGAGATCTTGCCGTAATAAAAAAGCCTTGTTAACTATAGCAAGGCTTTCTTATTATCTGTTTTCCAGCCAGCCTAAAAAGGCGGTCGCTTTTTCCTTTCCTACCAACAGCTTTTCTTCTGTAGGAACCGTCAGCTTGAGGAGCAGCTTGCGCGAAAAATAGTGCTCTGCCTCTCTGATTGCAGAAAAATTCACCAGATATTGCCTGTTGACCCTAAAAAACTGGCTCGGAGATAATAACTTATGCACCTCATCCAAAGACTGCGTTATCGGATATTCGCCTTTGTCAAACGTCATAATCGTAGGTGTTTCATTCTTTATAAAAAAATAAGCGATGTTTTCCGTCTGGACGGTGAGGTATTTATTATTTTTAAACACCAAAAAACTGCTCTTCCCGGCATTCTCTCCGCTTCTAGTCAGCAAATACTCAAAATCAGGAAGGTTCTTTTTATTCCTCTGGAAAAAGTTTTTAAGCTCAGCGGCCTTTTTGATAGCGGCAGCAATACTTTCTCTCGAAAAAGGCTTCAATACATAATCGATACCATTTGCCTTGAAAGCCTCAATGGCATAATTGTCAAAAGCAGTACAGAAAATCACGGGAGACACTACTTCAACGCTCTTGAAAATTTCAAAGCACAGTCCGTCTGCCAGCTGTATGTCCATAAAAATAAGATCCGGCTGGTCATTTTCTGTAAGGTAGCTCACCGCACCATCTACACTTTGGATATACGAGAGTATCTGTACATCAGGCCTGATGCTCATGATAAGCTGTCCTAGAGCTTTGGCTGTTTTAACTTCGTCTTCAATTACTATGATGGTCATAAATCAGGGGTATTTTTACTTTAAACGTAGTTTCATCTTTGTCAATTACGATCTCTTTATGGATAAGATGCATAAAGCGCTGGTTAATATTGTCGAGTCCTACACCTGTTGACAAGGCACCTTTTTTTAGCTGTATCGGATTTTCGATTACCAGAAAATCATTTTCAACATATAATCGAATTTGCAGAGGCCTGTCTAGCGATACCACGTTGTGCTTGATACAATTCTCGATCAGCAGCTGCAAGGTAAACGGCGGAATTGACGAATCATAATGCCTGGCATCGATGTCGTCTACCAAGACAAATCCATCTTCAAAACGAGCTTTCAACAAATACGTATACGCCTCTAGGATCTGGAGTTCTTCCCGCAGCGGAATCAAGTCTAGCTTCCTGCTTTCGAGCGTAAAACGATAGAAGTCCGAAAGCTTCAGGATAAAATCAGAACTTTGCGGATCCTGCATGTCCACCATAGATTTGAGCGTATTCAAGCTGTTGAACAAAAAGTGTGGATTCACCTGCTGCTTTAACAATTCATATTGCGCTCCAAGATGTCCCGATTTCGTCTTTTCCAGTTCCAGTCCTATCTGCTGTGTCTGGTAATTTTGGAAAAGCAAGTGCAGGAACATATAAACAATCAGGTTGATCAAGACGCCTCGTAGCTCAAACATGATGGGCGCATCCATCTTCGTGACCTGAAAAAGCTCCTGATGTGCGATAACCAAAACCACCATCATCACGATACCCATGACAACGCTCAACAGCAGCTTCCCATTTATCAGGCTCTTGGCAGTGCGACGTGACGTAAATTTTGGAAGGCTGTAGATATTATAATACCAGATAAAAAGCGAAAACAAAAACGTAATCGATAAGTTGATAATGATATCGCCCAGCATCGAATCGTGGTCAAATAATTTAGGGATTGATGCAAGGATGGCCAGTGCTATGGAACTTCCCCATATCACCTTTCGGGAAACCTGAAACCGTTTTTTTTCTTTTTCCATATGCTGTAGTAGTAATTGAATCCCTGCCTGTCAAAGATAGGATTTTTAAATATTGAAAAAGCCGGAAGAAACTTCCAGCTTAAATCATTATATAAGTGAGTATTGCTATTTTAAAAAGTCGCTTTTGTGGCTCCTAGAATGGCACCGCTGCTGCTGTCTTGCACAAAACCGATGATTTCAAAACCCTTTGTAGTAAAACCTTTAGGCAGCGTCAAGGTTGTAGTTCCTTTTTCGTTTCCAGCCAAAGCTGTACTATGCAAATGATGCACAATCTGGAAATGCGATAGGATGCGGTTTGCATTCTCGCCTCGCTTTACGCTGCTCTGGGCCGTCTTTTTCACGATGGCCAAAAGCAGTCGGCTGTTTTTAGAAGCGTCATTTACAGAATGACTTACCGTAATCTTGTTGCCAGACTGTACTGCTTTCAAAGTCACGTCAGCGGTAGCGGCCATCGACAGGGCTTTCTTAGTAGCATTTCTCACTGCGGTTTCCTCAGAACCTATAAGCCCGACCTTTCCATTGATGATAAGCTGCGGCGTATAAACCGAACTGCCAAGCCATTTTGAATACTCATACTGCCTTTTGGTATAGTCTGCATCGCTAAAGACATCCTTCCAGCCCTGTTTGTCCCAATAATCCACATGGTAGGAAAGTACATAGACTTCACTGTCCATATATTCTTTTTGGATTTTGCCCATAAGCTCATCTGCCGGCGGACAGCTGGAACAGCCTTCGGAAGTAAACAATTCCAATACAGCAAAACCTTTTTTAGTGGCCTTGTTCTGTCCAAAAACATTCGTTCCTGCTACAAGTGCAAGAATCAAAACAGGCAATAGTTTTATTTTTTTCATAGTTTGATAGTAATTAGGATTTTTGATTTAGGATTTTTGATTTGGGTTTCTGACTTAAATAGAAAAGCCCTATTTGCGGGCTATTCTATTTTAGGCTTTGCTTATATTAGATTAATCGTCACTCCGATATTGCCTCTCGTCGCTTTAGAATACGGACAAGTCTGGTGTGCGGCATCGGTAATCGCACGGGCTGTTTCCGTATCCAAGCCAGGAAGGCTTACATTCAGGCGGGCTTGTAAAAAATAAGCTCCGTCGGTCATGCCTAAATCTACTTCTGCATCGACAGCTGTTTCTGCCGGAAGCTTGATTTTCATCTGCGCTGCCGCAATTCCCATGGCTCCGATAAAGCAAGCCGACCAGCCTGCTGCGAAAAGTTGCTCTGGATTCGTTCCGCTGCCAGCAGAACCTGGAGACGAAAGCTTGATATCAAGACGGTTGTCAGAACTTTGTGATGCACCTTCGCGGCCTCCGGTCGTGTGCGTTTTTCCTGTATACAATACTTTTTCTGGTTGAAGGATGTTGTTTTCCATTGTCGTAAATTTTTAAAATGTTGTTTTTATTTTGTTTGAATTATAGGCCAAAAGTAGGCCGGTCTAGTACCTCATCCAATGGCTAAATGGCTCAAGTGGACAAAGTAGATTGTGAATCGGACATTGCTGAGCCTGATTATTTTGTATAGCCATCAACTTCAATGATAGCATCGGCAAAAGCTCGTGGATCTTCCTGCGGTACATTATGTCCGATCCCGTTTAACATCTTATGCGAATGCTTTCCTGTGAATTTGTTCGCATAGGATTTCCCGTCTGCCGCTGCCCCGTCAAAATCACTGCCGATAGTTATGGCCGGTACTGTAATTGACGGACGTGCTGCTAAGCGTTTTTCTAAATCATCATATTTTGATTCGCCTTTGGCAAGAGACAATCTCCAGCGGTAATTGTGGATGACGATCGCAACATGGTCTGGATTGTTGAAAGACTGCGCTGTCCTGTCGAAAGTAGCCGTGTCGAAGTCCCATTTTGGAGAAGCCAGCTTCCAAATCTGTTTGTTGAAATCATAGGTATTTTTAGCATAGCCTAGCTCGCCGCGTTCTGTCGAAAAATAGTATTGGTACCACCATCCCAATTCGGCTGCAGGCGGCAGAGGCTGTTTGTTTGTTTCGAGATTCACAATCAGGTAGCCGCTCACAGAAACAAGTCCTTTTACGCGTTCTGGCCAAAGCGCCGCCATGATAACGGCTGTTCTTGCGCCCCAGTCAAAGCCTCCAACGATAGCCTTATCTATTTTTAGCGCATCCATAAAAGCAATGATATCTGATGCGATGGCCGATTGCTGTCCGTTTCTAGGAGTAGCTTCTGAAAGAAAATAAGTAGTCCCAGAGCCTCTTAGATAAGGAGCAATAACTCTGTAGCCTTTAGAAACCAGCATCGGAACCACCTCTTCAAAACTGTGGATGTCATAAGGCCAGCCATGAAGCAGGATTACTGGAGTGCCGTTTGCAGGACCTGCTTCTGTGTAACCGATATTCAATACGCCCGCATTGATTTGTTTTAAAGTCCCCAGCGAATTTGCTGTTTTGACAGAATTGGCATTTTGGGCACTTGTCTTTTTCGTTTGGGCATTGGCGGATATACTGCTGAAAATGACCAAGGCAAATACGGCTATCGCATTGCTAAACTTATATTTTAGTATCTCAAACATGATTTCAGTTGTTAAGGTTTATGGCTTCTTTTACTAATTAGCGAAGCGATCTGAATGCTGCGCGAAGTTCTTCAGCAAAAAGTTGCGGTTCTTCCCAAGAAGCAAAGTGTCCGCCTTTTTTTACTTCGTTGAAATAAATCAGGTTTTTATAGCTGCGCTCTGTCCAGCTTTTAGGCGCTTGGTAGATTTCTCCAGGGAATACGGTCACGGCCACTGGAATCTTGATTTCTGCTGTCCTTTGTTCGCCAGCATTAAAATTGTTTGTATTGTTTTCCCAGTACAATTGTGCCGATGAAGCCGCCGTATTGGTCAGCCAGTACAATGAAATATCGTCAAGCATCTCGTCTTTTGTAAGCGACTTTTCTGCATTGCCGCCGCTATAGGTCCATTCATTAAACTTGTCCAAGAAAAAAGAAGCAAGCGCTACAGGCGAGTCGGTAAGTCCATACCCTAGAGTCTGCGGACGGGTAACCATCATTCCTGCATAACCGCCGCCTTTTGTATATAATTTATTAAGTGATGCATACGCCGCTTTTTCTTTGGCTGTTAATCCTGCTGGCGCTGGTTCTCCATTTTTTAATGCTTGTGCGATTTCTGCTGGAACTGTTGCTGGCATATTTACGTGAATACCTAACAATCCTTGTGGTGCTTGGCGTGCCATTGCATCTGCAATTACCGAACCCCAATCGCCACCTTGCGATACATATTTTTTGTAGCCCAAACGTTTCATCAGCACATCCCAAGCCTTTCCGATACGGTCTGGTCCCCAGCCTGTGCCTTTAGGTTTTTCAGAAAACCCATAACCCGGCATCGAAGGCAATACAAGATCGAAAGCATCTTCAGCACGACCTCCATAAGCCGTTGGATCGGTAAGCGGGCCAACTACTTTCAAAAGTTCAAAGACAGATCCTGGCCAGCCGTGAGTGATAATTAGCGGCATGGCATTTTTATGCTTTGAACGGATGTGTATGAATTGGATATCCAGCCCATCGATGTTGGTAACAAATTGAGGCAGCGAATTTAGTTTTGATTCTGCTTTGCGCCAGTCGTAATCAGTTCCCCAATAGGCAGCAAGTTTTTGGATCTGCTCCAATTTTACGCCTTGTGATTGGTCGCCTACCGTTTCTTTGTCTGGCCATCTGGTCGCATTGATGCGTTGGCGAAGCTCGGTCAGTGCTTCTTGTGAAACGCTGATGTGATACGGGCGAACCGCTTCTGAATCTTTTGTGCTTTTTGCTGGATCTTTCTGTGCGAAACCAGCTGTCCCGATCAGGATAAGAGTCCCTGCCAAAAATCTGCTGGCAAGACTACGGTTGTTTGTTTTGATTGTTTTCATTTTGCTTTTGATTATTAAATTATGTGATTATTGTTTTAATTTCTTGGTCAAAAGTATTTCGATAGCAAGCGCTACACAATCAAGAAATAGCCTAAACGGACGAAGTGAAGAGTGAAACGGACATTCGTAAGCTTGAAAATTTTATAGGAATCGTATAGCGTAAATTCATCTTTGCAAACAAAGAACTTTGAAGCAGATGCCATTACTAGAATGATTGAGATATCCTGTAAAATACAGTAAACAATCTAGTCCTTAAACAAGAAGATTTGTTATATATTTGATTAATTATAAAGAGAAAACCAGTTTATCATTGCATGAAAAAGCTTCAAATTATTTTATTATTCTTACTATCAACAGCAGTATATAGCCAACATTGCTATTCCCGCGCAAAAACAAGGAAAAACTGGCAATGGTGATGAAGCCTATTATCTCTTAGATGGTATGAGTGACTCTTTCAAACAGTATTTGAATAATCTTGTGATAAAGTATAAATTTTCACATCCTCTATAAAGAATCTAAAACAATTATGGGCACTGCTCCTATCCTCAAAACTAAACAATGACAAGTTCTAAAAAATACGCCTTCCTTCTACTCCTGCTGCTTCTAAATGCAAGCGCCTATGCCCAAAAAGAAATCTCGATTACGATTGACGATCCCAATACAATTCTGACTCCAAAACTCGAATGGCAGGAAAGAAACGATGCCCTCTTAAAAACACTCAAAAAGCACCGCATCAAAGCGGCTTTGTTTGTCTGCGGCATGAGAGTAGCCGATTCAAACGGAAAGACACTGTTGAAACAATGGGACGACCAAGGCCATCTGATCTGCAATCATTCGTACTCGCATCTGTACTTTAATGGTAAATCGACCACCTTTAAAAAATTCAGCAATGATTTTCTGAAAGGCGACAGCATCATCACTACTTACAAGCATTATACAAAGTATTTTAGATTTCCGTATTTGAAAGAAGGCAACACCGCCGAAAAAAGAGATTCGATGCGCGTATTTTTATCCCAGAACGGCTATAAAAATGGCGCGGTTACGATAGACGCTTCCGACTGGTACATTGATGCTGAAATAGCAAAAGCCTTAAAGCAGGATATCAATACCGACCTTACGCCCTATAAAAACTATTACATCCAGCATATCTTAGACCGAGCTTCCTATTACGATTCGCTGGCTGTTTCGGTATTCCACAGGCCCGTCAAGCATACGTTGCTGATACATCATTCTTTGCTGAATTCCTTGTTCCTCGACGATCTCCTGATTGCCCTTAAAAAAAGCGGCTGGAAATTAATTGATGCCAAAACTGCTTTCAAAGATTCTGTTTTTGAGGAAGCACCTCAAATTGTGCCTTGCGGCGAAAGCATTATCTGGCAGTGCGCCAAAAGAATAGAAGCTATTGCGGCAACGCTGCGTTATCCTGGCGAAGATGGCGAATACGAAAAAATACCGCTGGAAGAAATGGTCAAGGCTTATTCTAAGAAACCGTAAGGTATTCGCTTCCAAATCATACTTCTGTAAAGACTATAAAAAAATCGCCTGAAGATTACTTCAGGCGATTTTAGCAATTGATATAATGTGTGCTTATTTCTTAACAGCCCTAAACACTTTAGAGAATTCTCCAGCAACAACCTTCACGATATACGTTCCGGAAGGCAGGTCAGAAAAATTCAACTGGCAGCTAGTTCCATTGGTTTTTTTTGCGATTACCTGTTGTCCTAGCATGTTAAATACTGTAGCAGCATCAATAGTTTCTGTATACTCGATAGTCAGCAGATCTTGAACCGGATTTGGATAATACTTAAAGTTATCACTTTCAAAAATAGGAGTTCCTAATTCCGTTCCGGCAATAACCTTCAATCGTACGATGCTCTCTCCACAGCTAGAAGCTACGGTCTGCGAAGCATAATAGATCCCTCCGGCAACAATGAGGTCTATTGGAGACAGCAAATTTCCTCCTGTCAGTGCATCATACCATAGTATATTTTCGCCCGTTACGTCGAAATCAGCCAGCGTTTCGCCTGTAACAAAATCTTGCGTTTCTTGCCCCGTTGGAGCCGGAGTCTGGTTTTTTACGGTTATCGATAAAGTCTGCGCTATCGCACAGGCTCCTACTTCTGGAGTAAACACATAATCCGCTGTACCCGGCTGTGCCGTATCGATTGTTGCTGGCGACCACGTTCCTGCAACGCCGTTTGGAGAAACCAAGGCCAAAGCAGGAGCCGTCGTTCCTTGGCATACATCGGCAACAGGTGCAAAATCAGGCGTGGCTTTTGGAATTATGACAACCGATAGTGTCTGCGGTACCAAGCAAAGCACTCCCGTTACTTCTGTTGGCGTAAATACATAGTCAAACGTACCTGTCTGTGCTGTCGAAATTTCAGCCGGACTCCAGGTTCCTGCGATTCCGTTTGGAGCTACCAGTGCCAAAGTTGGAGCAGTAGCATCTTTGCAGATCGGTGCCAGGGTTTCAAAATTTGGAATCGCTTGCGGCGTTATCGTTACTAAAACTTGTACTCTCCTGCTCTCGCAGCCGTCAACGGTTTGCGATACATAATAAGAGCCTGTTGTCAGCGGATAGGTATTGGCTAAAACTTCTCCAAAAGTACCTCCGGCATACCATTGTATCAAGGCGTCTTGGATTGTCGTGGCACGCAAATCTTCTACCGTAGCTCCTTCGCAAAAAGTCTGCGGAGTAACTACTGGATCTGGCGTATTGATGACTACGGCAACTTCGGTTCTTGGTCCTTCGCAGTCGCCATTTTTCTGAGATACAAAATAAGACTGAGTCGCTAGGCTTGAAGTGCTTTCTAATGCTTCTGTTGCTGTGGCGCTTGCATACCAGATAATTGATGCCGACGGTGCTGGAACCAGAGAAGCTGCAGTCGTAGTACCGCAAAACGTCTGTGCAGCCGCTGTAGGAGCCGCTGGCAATTCGGTAATGGTTACAACTACAGGTATCCTTGTACTTTCGCAGATGCCAATAGCTTGTGATACATAATAGATCTGTGTTTGCAGTGCAGCGGTATCCGCCAAAGCTTCAGTAGCATCGGTGGTAGCATACCAATGTGCAGTAGCTTCGGCAATTGTAGTAGCCGTTAGTTCTGCAACAGTTGCCGAGGCACAAAAAGTCTGCGGCAAGGCTGTTGGAGGATTCGGTACGGCACAGTTCAGCTCATACGCTCCCATGTCTGGAGTACCATCATAAAATCGATCGTTTCCGAGGATATCAGTAACAATAGCAGCTATATTAGGCGTACTTCCTGGTGCATAATAGTTGTTGCTTCCTGCATCTACGGCAGGACTCCCTTGTTGGAGTTTATAATTGCCATTCGCAGCATCAGTAAACAACGGATCAGTAGTACCGTCTATATTTCCGTTGGCATCATTTGTAGTAGCCTCTTGGACAAGGCTATGTGTATATTGTGGTAATGCTTGCGCATTTGTATAATAAACTCCAGTAAGGTTATCATAAACAATACTATTGCGAATTTTTAGAGAGGAACTTGTGTTGTATATAGCACCTCCATTCACAACGGCACTATTTCTTGCGACAGTAACATTTGTCAAGATGGGTGACTTAGCAATGCCATAACGTTCTATATAAAATCCGCCGCCTAGGCCTTCTGCCGTATTATCGCTGATAACGCAATTGGTAACAACATCATCGGTATCGGTGCTATAAAACCCGCCGCCATCTTTAGCAAAATTGCCTTTGATAACCACGTTAGTCAGTATAGTCGTGCCGGTATTGTTCTTTATTCCTCCTCCTAATTTCGTCGTATGGTTGTCGCTGATTTCTACATCAATAAGCGTTGGCGTTGCTGCAAAATTATTAATACCACCACCGCCTTCAGATGTTCCTCCTCTAGCCGAGTTCCCATTGACGATTCCGTTAGACAGATAGGGCTTGGATTGGCTCTTGTCATTTTGCATTCCAGCTCCTTGTTCTGAAATATTCTTGCTTATAGTAAAATTGGTAATCGTTGGGGAAGATGTGTCGTTATACATTCCACCGCCTCTTATGCCGGCTACATTTCCAACAATCACAATATTAGAAACGATAGGCGACGAAAAGTAATTATACATTCCTCCAGCAACATTATTGGGTACAAATTTGTTCGATCCAATAATTTTTATTGTTCCTGCCATATTAGCGTTGCCTCCACGGATTGTAAATCCGTCTAAGACAGTTGTATTTGTTATTGCGTTGGCGGCACTTACTCCAACCCCCATAACTACGTGGTAGGCATTTTCGTCATTGTTTGTTATCGTAAGCGTACTTCCGATACCCAATATTATATCATTATTGCTGTAATCTCCGCTCAAAATAGAAGCATTTGCTGTCAAAGCCAAGTCTCTTTGCGTCAATTGTGTTTCTGTGCCCGCAAAGCCGCCATACATCTTGACATTATTGACCAAAACGAAAGCATTGTTTCTATCGGTCGGATTGATCCCGCTAAGGTTATCAACACGGTATAATGGATAGTACGTCCCGCCCGCTACCCAAATCTGGGTTACGGCTCCTGCTGTCAGTTCTCTTGCGGCCTTTACGGCATCGGCGGCTTCGCCCAAGGCATTGGTCCAGCTGCTGCCGTTTCCTGTCGCTCCTTTTTTAACATAGAGTATACCATTGGCATCTGGAACGGCTTGCGCCCATACTGAGTCTGCTGCAACTAGCAGTACCAAAAGCACGGCAAAATGCCTTACTTTTTCTTGTAATTTTTTGTTCATAAATACATTGTTATTTTAAGGTTTGTTTATTCTTGTCTACGCTTGTTTCAAACGGCAACAAACATATACCTCTTGTATTACCCTAAGATTTCAAAATGAACAAATAAAAATTACGATTGTGTTAACCAGATAGTTACATCGTTAAGAGACTTTCAGACCCAAACTAAAACGCATAAAAAAAGCTCCTAGATTTAGGAGCTTTCTACTTATGAAATCAGTTGCAATGAATGGACGGACAGTCCTCGATTAAGCTTTCGTTTTAGCCGCTTCTTCTTTTTTAGCCTTTGCTTCGGTTTTTTTCATTTCCTTGTTTTCTGCTTTTTTAGCATGTTTTACTTCTTTTTTGACTTCTGCTTTTGATTCTTTTTGTTGTGCATTCATCATAGCACTAGTTCCTAAAACAAAAACGGCTAACATCATTAATTTTTTCATGATTTCTATTTTTTTAAATTAAACAAGATTGTTTGTTTCTTAATTATAGGTCAAAGTTAGGACCGCTAGATGAAGAACAAATGAAGATAGGCTGCTGTTAATTTGTTTAACTTTTAATTAACTTTTCGGGAAATAAAGCGTAAAAGTTGTTCCGATACCAACCTCGGAAGCTACCTTGATTTCTATTTTGTGGAGGGTGGCAATGCTTGACACGATGGCGAGTCCTAATCCTTGTCCCTCATCTTCCAGATTAATTTTCATGAATCGGTTAAAAATCTGAGACAGCTGTACTTCCGTCATTCCTTTTCCAGTATCCGAAATAGCTATGGCATAGCGGTCATTCTGGAAAGAATCTGAAATGGATACGCTTCCGCCGTCTGGCGTAAACTTGATGGCATTGAATAGGATGTTATAAAACAAGATGTGCAGCAAGGTCTTGTTGCCTTCAAACAGAAAATGGTGCTGGATAGTGCTAGACACCTGAAGCTGTTTTATTTCAATCCGATCTTCTAGATCCCTAAGCAGGTCTGAAATCAGTACAGGGAAATCTATCGCTTCAAAATTAGAGTACTGGTTGTTTTCTATGCGCGAAATAAGCAAGAGGTTATTGATGATGCGTTTTAGGGTATCAAGGTTGCGAAGCGAGACAGCAATCTTGTCAATGCCTTCGTCATTGATGGATTCGTTATTGAGCAGGTTTTCCAATCGGTTCTGGAGGATCGAGATCGGCGTGAGCAGTTCGTGGGAAACGTTTGCTATAAACTGTTTTTCTTTTTTAAACTGTTCCTGGATGCGGTTCATCATTTCATTCAGTCCGCTATCCAGCAATATAAAATCCGAAGTAGTCGTATGCACTTTAGAATGGTCGAACAATTCGGGCTCATTAATCAGATTGATCTTCTTGTCGATAATCTTCTGGAAAGGACGCAACAGGTAATCGATAAAGAACGACTGGGCAAAATGCGACAGGATAAGCGTTACCGTAAGCAGTAGCAAGATTACCAGATGGAACTTTTCTAGCAGTTCGTTGACCTCGCTCAGCCGCTCTCCTATTTCAAGGACATAATCGGTATTCTTATACGTAAAATGATGGTACAGTACGCGATACTCATTCTGTTCTTTTTCTACGACTCGAGGCTCATCCACAAAATAGTCTTTTTGGCTGGCGGCTTTAGCTTTAGAACGGTACAATTGCAGAAACTCGCTGTGCAGGTTCGAAAAGCTTACATACAGCTCCGTACTGTCGTTGCGTTCTATAAAAGCATTGATTTCGGAAGTATTCAGGTTCTTGACAAACTTGTCACGTTTTTCGATCATCGAGCTTTCGATGTTCTTGTAGGCTACTTTCTTGATCACAAAAGACAAGGTGAACCACATGATCGCCAGCAAGAGCAGGCGGATGACAGCGCTAAAGATTGATATTTTATGTTTTAGCTTCATGTTCTAGCTTATAATTCGATAGCCCACATTCCGCACCGTTTCAAACCACTCTATCGAAGCATGCTTGTCGAGCTTCTTGCGGAGGTTGCGCACATGCACGTCTATAAAATTAGAATCGGAACTGACTTCCAGCACATCGCCCCAGACATGTTCCGTAAGCTGCAAGCGCGTAATGACCCTGTTTTTGTTGAGAACTAAGTATTGAAAGATGTCAAACTCTTTTTTGGTCAGTGCAATCGGATTTTCCTTAAAGCTTACCTTGTAATCCTGCAATTGAATCTTGAATCCGTGCACGTCCAACTCATTCACGGCAAACCCATGAATACGACGGATAACGGCATACAAACGCGCGCCCAGCTCGGTCAGCGCAAAAGGCTTGGTAAGATAGTCATCGGCACCCAGTTCCAACCCGTTGATTTTATCGTCGAGTTCGCCCCGTGCCGTAATGACAATCACGGCCATCTTAGATTTTGCTTTCCGCACGCTTTTCAATACGTCGAATCCGCTTCCGTCGGGCAAGCCCAAGTCCAGCAGCATGGCATCGTATTGGTTGACTTCTGCTTCTTCCAGAGCGCTTTCGCAGGTAGCGGCCCATTTACAGATATAGCCGCTCTTGGAAAGATAATCGATCAGCTCAACGGCTAGTTCTTTCGTATCTTCAACAATCAGGATATTCATAGGAAAGTGTTTGACAGTTTAAAAATAGTGTTTCTGAGGCTATCAAAAAAGAAAAACTTCTCCTAAACTATAGTGTTTTGTGTTTAGGAGAAGCTGCAATCAAAAAAAACATAGCCAATCAACGATCTTTTTCCACCAGCTGCAGGAAGTCGCCAGCGCCATCAAAAACAGCATCATAAAATCGGGAACTGTTTTCAAGTCCCACTTCATAAGTATATTCGTTTTTATCGTTTCGCACTTTCACGGCTTCAGCAATCTTATAAGCTGGATAATTCTTTTTCAGGTAGCTTATAGTAGCAAGCGGCAATTGGTTGGGCGCTATACCATGCTTGAGCACCTGCATTTCTCCTCTTAAGTTATAATAGGCCGATACTTTAGCGCCCTGCATCGTAAACTCGGCTACAAAAAGTTCTTCATCATCGTCTCCGTCTCCATATTCGTTTCTCCATTCTGGAATGCTTTTGGGAAATTCTTTTTCAAAAGCAATCCTCGCCTCGATTGGAGGAACATATTTTTGGCTTTTGGTATCGGCTTGCCCATAAAAGCTGATTGAGGCAAGCAATAGCGCTGACAGGATTATTTTTTTCATGGTTTTGCTTTTTAATAAATACAGAACGAAGTTACAATCTGAAAATGAAGAGCAAATGAAGAATCAAAAAAGTTGCTATTTATTTGGTCAGATTTAACTTCTCAAAAAACAAACCTGCTATTTGAAGTCGTATTTTAGCAGAACAGCCTTATTACTTATCGTATCACATGAAAAACTATCTTTTTTTGTTGCTCGCTATTGTCTTTGAAACGATAGCCACTTCTTCCCTCAAAGCTTCGGAACAATTCACAAAACTGGTTCCGAGCCTTATCACGATTATCGGCTATATTGCCGCATTTTATCTCTTGAGCCTTACGCTGAGGTCGATTCCGGTAGGCATTGCTTATGCGATCTGGTCGGGCATTGGTATTGTTCTCGTAACACTGGTGGGTATTGTTATGTTCAAGCAGGTTCCGGACCTACCTGCTATAATCGGACTGCTGCTCATCATAGCCGGCGTGGTTGTCATCAATGTTTTTTCTAAGACATCGGCGCATTAGACTGCGGCATTGCGAGCATAGGCCCCATTATTTCCTATCAAGACACCATTGGCGAGGCTGATTCACAAATTAACGGGTGTCCAACAGGCGCGCGTGACGTTCTATCACCCGCCGATGGCATTCTGGACGTCAAAATTGGCGTTCGGAACGCCAATTTTCACGTTGGTAGACGCCATTTTTCACGTTTGGAACGCCAAATTTGGCATTCGGGACCCCGTTCATGGCGTTGCGAACGTCACGGACGGGGTTCGGAACGCCATCGGCGGATGATAGAACGTCATTTGTGAGTGTTTGAAGGAAACTTTAAGCAGCAATAGTAAGTTATGAATCAATCTTTTTTAAATCAATATCTATTATTATCATATTCCGATAAAAAATAATATCCTTCTCTAGAGTTTTCTCTTCTATATACCTTAAATAAATGCGTGTTTTTTTGTTTTACAATAGAATCGCCTAGTTTCAAATCAAATTCTGCTAAACTGCTAGAATCAATTTTTAAACCATTTGACAAATAAAATGCTGTAGCCCTCACTTGCCAATTATTTCGTTCTACTATTAAGGAATTGACTTTTGACTTATAAAATTTCTCATTATTCTTTTTACCAACCAAATGGAAGTAAATAAATATCCCAAATATTACTATCACAGGATAAAATCGTAGTAGTTTCTTTATTGTCATCTTAGAATATCATTTTTTGTATACAATCTTCCACTCAGCTTTTTCCAAATCTTGTTTAGTCAAAAGATATTTTTTATCATAAACCCTATTCTTTAGTTTTACTATTCTTGCCCACCCATACTTATCTACGCTATCTTTTGAAATAATAAATAACCTTGCCTTTTTATCCTTGGAAGAAGCAAAGAAACTGTCCCAATACACAGGCCTGTCTTTATTTTCTTGCTCTTTATCTGGTGCTATTTCCATTATATTAAAAGCCGAAACTGTTTTATCATATCTATAACTAGCAAAATAATCAGAATCTGATATATTATCAGAATTAGATAGGATGCTATAAATTTCGCTATCAGTACCATTATAAACAATTAATCCTTCTTTGTCTGTATAATCCATGCAGCTAATCATAAACAGGCAAAATAAAACCGTCACAATAAACCCTATTTTTTTCATTCTTTATCTTTAACTACTCCAAATTTAATTAAGAAGTAGATTCTTTCAGCAATAAAATTCTTTTTAAACCTAATTTGCTGAAATAAGTGATTCTTGAAAAGTTCCATAAACACAAAACAACCTCTTTTCGCTACATTTTCTATTACGAAATACGTATCTTGGCATCGTTTTATGATAGAAATAAACTACAAAATATGGCATATCGATTCCTCTTTTTATGGCTTTGTTTTTTTACAGCCGCAGCATTTGCTCAAAAGCCTGTGTTCAACATCCGATTCTCAGAACAATTGGCTGTTTTTGTGTTTGTACAGGAGATTAATCCCGACCGTCGCGACAACCCGTTTAAGACCGAATTCTCGAAATCCAAGTACAATACCGAAAAATACCAAAAGCTGATTGCTGAGATGGACACGCTAGCCATCGATTATACCTACCATTTTTCGGAATATCCATACGGTTCAAAAATACCAGGCATGACAACGGAATTCCTGAAAAAGAACCTGATTGCGACAGACAATCTAAAAGAATTCAAAAATCGCTCTGCCGGACTCGTCACCAACAAGCCGTTGATTCGGCTGGCAGACATCATTTCAGAATTTACGCCTATCTATCGAGAGCTGATCTACGAACCCAATAAGAAGGAATTCGAGAAGCAGCTGGCCGACATACAAGAATACAGCCGTGCCCACAACATCAGCGGTTATTTTGAGACGGGACTTGCCTTTTACGGTTCGAGCTGGGACAGTTCTATTCCTTTTGAGGTGGCTTTTTATCCGCTGCCGAATTCAGAAGGCTTTACCGCGCAGGCTTTTTATAACAATTTTGTCAGTGCCGTGCAGACCGACCTCACCGACCATGTGTCGCTATTCAGCGTGATGCTGCACGAAATCTACCATATCGTTTATGACGAGCAGCCGCTAGCGCTTAAAAAACAACTGTATGCCTCTTTCAAGCAGAACCCTTCCAAAAACAGCGCCTATGCTTATATGCTGTTGAATGAGGTACTGGCAACAGCTTTAGGCAATGGCTATGTAATGGAAAAACTAAACGGTACGCTGGACGAAGAAAAATGGTACAACTGGAAATATATCAACGAAATGGCCAAAAAGAGCTATCCGCTGGTCTTAAAGTATATAACCGAGAAAAAGGCAATGGATAAGGAGTTTGTAGATGCCTATATCCAGCTCTATGACGATAATTTCCCGAACTGGAGCAATGAGATGGACAACATCATGTGCTTTAGGTATATGATTTCCGATAACAAGGAAGACTTTAGGACCATCCGACAGCAATACAAGCGCCGCTCTATGACCGAAGAAGAAGATCAGGTGACAGAAAACAGCATCGAAAAGATGAAAGCCGTGCCGATGACCAAAATAATCATCGTCTCAAAAGACCACGCCGCCAAGCTGGAACTCATAAAGCGCAAATTTCCGGAACTCAAAAACTGGAAGTACAAAAAAGACAAAGAGTTTACCTACAACATCCTGTTAGACGACAAGACACAGCTCTTTATTATCAATCAGATAAACACGCCGACGGAAAAGCTTATCGAAAAATTGGCGGTGCAAAAACAATAAGACAGAACGCTATGGCGAAAGTCACTTCACCCTCTTTAGACAATACTTTTAAAGACCTGGCTGTAGCTAGCGAACTCGTGTATGACAACATCGGATTAGCCCTCGCTGCCCTAAAAGCCGATGCTGAAAGTGCCGAATATGCAGCCTGTACTTTTACGTTAGGCGGAAAGCCTGTCCTGTACAGAAGCTCCAAGATTACGCCCAAGAAAATCGGGCAGTTTGTTACGCTATGGAAAAGAAATCCAAAAGGAATAACCGAGCCCTTTAGCAGTTCAGACCCTTTTGATTTCATTATCATATCAGCGAGAAGCGGCAGCAATTTCGGACAGTTTATCTTTCCAAAATCAATACTCTTAGAAAAAGGGATTGTCTCTTCCGCCACTAGAGAAGGAAAACGCGGCATCCGTGTCTATCCGCCGTGGGACAAACCCACGAGCAGACAGGCCGAGAAGACACAGCAATGGCAAGTGCTTTATTTCTTGGAAATTAAGGAAGACGGCACGACAGACCTCGAACGGGCATCCGAATTAATTACGTTACTGACAGTTTAGTTATTTTCGAGTATAAATACGGAAAGAATGATACTCGTTGTCTTTTGTAGCTACCCACGCGCTATAAATTCCTTCTGCTACAGAATAAATCCCATAACGATATACGTCGCCTTTGACGCTAAAGTTTTTCCGCTTGTTATTATTGCTCTCCAGAAATTCCAATTCGAATTCACCGCTACCTTTGGGACGAATCAATAAGTTTGAAGTCGTACCATCCTCAAAAGTTTCAATCCAATGGCTAGAAGACAGTGCTACGTTCACGATGCTTCCATCGTATTCTTTATAGTAAAAGCTTTTCCCCGAAAAGAAAGCATCACTTTCTTTTTTTGAAAGTTTAGACTTCGGTTTTTCCGCCAGCTTGCCCCAGTCGCTTTTATTCTCCTCCATGCCAGCCAAGATATCAAGGAAAGCTTGGCAATTCCGCTGAAGCCTGAAATAAACCCGATTTACTAAAGAATCCGCTTGCGCCTGAGAAGTTACTTTTGCCTTTTCATAAAAAGTGGGCAGATGTTTCTCGAACACCATCATGATCTTGGTTTCATCTTTGACCTCCTTTAGTTCTTTAAATGACTCGCACATTTTTGAAGCCAAAGAATCTACTTGTTGTATGGTTTGGCTGTTCATAGTAGCATACGAAAGCACTAAAAGAATAAGGACATATTTTTTCATTCCTAATGATTTTTTTAGGAAGCTAATATAAGAAAGTCCTGATAAATAGTACTACGCTAGCGTATTCATGCCCCTTTTTTACTCTCATCCCGCATCGAATCAACACTATACGGGCCTGCTCCAAAATACGCCAGCATCAGCGCAGCGCCTATAATAGAGATATTTTTCATAAACGTGAGCAGTACCAGCTCGTGGAGCATCGGGTCTTCCACAGTCCAAAAATCATGCATGATAAACGTGACCGGAAGCAGGAAGATGATAATAAGCCAAGCGCCCCATTTCGCCATAAAGCCAAACAAGATGCTGAGCCCTGCCGCCATTTCAAAAATACCGACCAGCGGAATCAGTATATAAGACAGCGGAATGCCCTTGGCCGCCGCCTCATAGACAAAGGTGTCAGAAAATTTGGCAATAGAAGAATACATAAAGATGATGCTAAAAAGAAACCTGCCGATTAAGGGTATATATTTCATGATACTTGAGTTTTAAGCTGTATTAAATGTACGCCTTAACCAACGATAGCCCTTCGTGCCATTCCGTCCAAAATTGGTCTGAAACCCGCCTTTTTGATTTGCCTGCCCTATCGTTGATTGGCAGAAAATAGCTAACTTTACGAATCTAAAAACAATCCGGTTGGAAAAGACAGGCATCAGAAAGCTCTCGATCAGCGATATCCTTGAAATATTGGGCGACGTGCCCCAATCCGAAGGACTGCATGTCTATATGGGCAGCGCGATAACAGAAATTCCCTTTCCCTATCCTTATCGGTCCGACAACTATTCGATACTGCTCATCCTTTCGGGAACGGTGAAAATGCAGCTCGACCTGATTCCGTATGTAGCAGTTTCTGGCGACCTGCTTATCATCTCGCCAAGAACCATTAACCATACCCTCGAAATCGACGGCAACGTCGAGCTTATCGCCATAAGCTTTACACTAGACTTTGCCCTCCAGTCCAACCGCAGCAAAAACGAGATCGAAGCCTTTGAGTTTTTTGCTTCCAAAGCCATTCCCAAGCTTTCGCTGGATGCCGAAGAGCGCGACAATTTTGTCTTTCTGTCCCGACTGCTGCAGCAAAAAAACAAGGAAAGAGGACGAGAGCCCTTCACCAGCGAAATCATACAGCATACCTTCAGCCTGCTCATGTACCTAGTAGCCGTGCGCTATAAAAAAGAAAACACAGGATTGAATCCCGATATCTCAAGACAGCAAGAACTCACGCTCAACTTCCTGAAACTGCTCGATGTCCATTTTAAGCAGCAGCGCAGCGTACAGTTTTATGCCGAGTCGCTCTGCGTAACCAGCGGCCACCTGACCAAGATATTAAAAGAAGTATCGGGCAAGACTGCAGGCGAGCTTATCGAAGAATCCGTCATCATAGAAGCCCGTGTGCTGCTCGCCGACCCTGCCCTGACGATTGCCCAGATTGCCGAAGAACTGCAGTTCAGCGACCAGTCCGCATTCGGGAAGTCCTTTAAGAAAAATACGGGACTTTCTCCCTCAGAATACCGCAGGAGAAACAGCAACAATTAGCCCCAAAGCATACCGCAAAAGCCCTTATTCGCCCTGCCCTTTTTACCGCATCAAAATATTTATATCTTTGGATTCCATTTCAATACCTAAAAAACACCCATGAAGTACAGTCGGCAGTTCTTGGTCCTGCTTTTACTGCTCCTTTCGATAGGCAGCAGGGCACAGCCCTCTTCGCAGAACACTCTGATGCAGAAGGGCTGGGAAGCGCTCGTAAAAGACCATGACGACGAAGCTTTTCGGTATTTCTTCCTTTCTTACGAAAAAGCCAAAAAAGACAAAAACGAGATTGATACGGCCGAATCGCTGCTCTATCTCGGCATCTGCTCTTTCGGTTCCAGCTATGAAAAAGGACTCGACTATGCCTTTCAGTCGCTTAAGGTTTATACCCGCTTAGAAAAAAGCAATCCCGACTTGGGCCAGATCGGACGCAGCAAATGCCTGCAGCTCATCAGTACCATCTACAGCCGGCAGAAAAAATACGCACAAGCCAAGCCTATCAGCCGCGAAGTAATCAGCATACTAGAAAGCCACGAAGACAAGAGCGGAACCCTCGGCCTTGCCTATTCCAGCCTCGGCTCCTTATATGAACAGCAGCAGCTACAGGATTCCGCTACCTATTTTTATGCGCTGGCGCTAAAAGACTTTGAGAAATCAGGCAACCAAGCCTATTTGCCTAACGCCTATATCAACATCGGCAGGAGCGAGCTCGAAAGACACAACGACCAAAACGGATTCGATTACTTCCAGAAGGCACTCGCCATTGCCAACACAACCGAAAACAAGCAAGCGCAAGTCTCAGCCCTGCTCGCTATAGGAAAATGGCACCTCGCCCACAAGAGCAAGAATCAAGCCCTCCAGCAGTTCCAAAAGGCCAACCAGATAGCCGCCGCGCTGTCGGACAAGCTGTTTGAAATCATGACTGTCGAGACGCTTATCAGCTATTATGAAAAAGAAAAAAACTACTTTGAGACGTCCCGCCTGCAGACCCGACTGATTTTCCTTAAAGACCAATTGCATTCGCTCGAAAGAGAAAAGATTGTCAAGAGCCTAGAAGTACAATTTGAAGTAGCCGAGAAAAACAGAAAGCTGGCCCTCGTCTCCAAAGAAAAGGAAGTCGCCCGACTCACCAACTACCTGCTGGCCGTATGCATCATTGTGCTCCTCACGGCACTGGTGACCGGATACTTCTACCTCAAGAACAGAAACAAGCGCGACAGGAACCTGCTCAAGACCAAAGAAGCACTGCTGGAAGCCCTCGAAAAACAAAGAGAACTCGAAGAAATACGCTTTCAGAACGACATCGACCATAAAGAAAGCCAGCTCAGCGCCGTCACCCTGCAGATGCTGCAGAAAAACGAGCTCCTCAGCGACATCAAGACTGCCATAGAAAAACAGCAGCCACTGTCGGAACAGCAGCTTGTCAAGATGGTCAACCGCCATTTTGAGCAGAACAACAGCTGGGATGACTTCAATCTCTATTTCGAAAGCATCAACAAAAATTTCTATACGAGGCTCAAGCAGCTGTATCCAGAAATCAGTGCCAACGACCTAAAAGTATGTGCGCTTATCAAGCTCAATCTGTCCATCAAAGAGATGGCTTCCATACTCAACATTTCACCCGACAGTGTCAAGACCGCTCGCTACCGACTGCGTAAAAAATTACAGCTTGCGGCCGACGAAAACCTGACCAGCTTTATACTTTCAGTATAAAACAAGGCGCTTGTCTACCATCTATCTACTGCATTATCACTGCTTGTCTACCTTTTGTCTACCTGCTTTTTTCGGGGCTTATGCTCGTATCTGCTAATTTTGAGTATGAAATTTTGGACTTCCAGATAAATTCCGGAATTACCCAAAAGCGCACATAAAATCATGAACAGAAAAAAAGTACAATGGACAGCCGCAATAGCTTTATTGCTTTTCTGCGGAGCTGCCTATCTCTACAACGGCGTCCTATATAAGGAAGCCCGAAACATCGAAAAAGAAGAAGCGGCGCACCGCCTTGCCGCCTCACAGCTTCTTGATGCCTACAAACGTGACCTTTCGGCTTCCGACCAAAGCTATCTGAACAAGACCATCGAGGTCAGCGGCAAAGTCACGCAGGTTTCCGACTCGCTCCTCACCCTCGACTCTGGCATAACCTGCACTTTCGGCAAGATGCTGAGCGAAAATATCGTAGGCGCAAAAGTGACCCTTAAAGGAAGATGCATCGGCTTTGACGAGCTGATGGAAGAAGTAAAACTAGACCAATGCACTCTAATACAATAATACCACCCATGAAAAAGATCCTATTGCAGTTGGCCTGTTTCTTCCTATTTGCCGCTTCTGCAAGCGCACAAGAAGACCTGCTGTCTCAACTCGATTCCACACAAGTGCAAGATACCTATGCAACGGCCGCCTTTAAAGGATTGCAGGTCATTACCATGCAGTCTACCAAGATGCCCGCCAAGAAAGAATTCTACTTTGTCGTATCGCACCGATTTGGTACCGTAAAAGGCGGTATTTCTGAGTTTTTCGGATTTGACGATGCCACCACTAAAATTGGCGGTATTTACGGCTTGACCGACTGGCTTTCCGTCAGCGGCTCAAGACATACGCTTTCCAAAATATACGAAGCTTCGGTAAAATACAGGCTGGCCAGGCAGAGCGATGCGTTTCCGTTTGAAATCGTAGGCTACAATACGCTCGACATCAACAGCCAGCTCAAAAAAGACGACTATCCTAAGATTGAGTTTTCAGACAGGCTGACCTATGTTTCCCAGCTGATTGTTTCCCGAAAGCTGTCTGAAAGGCTTTCGCTGGAACTCGTGCCTTCTTTCATCCACAAGAACCTCTACAATCCTGCCATAGAAAACGACAACCAGTTTGCGATGGGCTACGGCGGCAGGATGAAGCTCACCAAAAGACTTTCTGTCAATCTCGAATATGCCTATAATTTCGACAAGCCGAGCTTTTACAACAATCCGCTGTCGGTAGGGCTCGATGTTGAAACAGGCGGCCATATCTTCCAACTGCTGTTCACGAACTCGCAGTCGATGACCGAAAGCGGCTATCTAACAGGTGCCGCTGGCGATTGGGGAAAGGGCGATTTTTTCTTCGGATTTAACTTATACCGCGTTTTTTAATATGCCACTCATGAAAAAAATACTAGCACTATCCTTTTTTGCCCTGATATGCAGCAGCTGTGACTCCGGCACCTATGAAGAACTGGAAGAACCGACCGTAATCGACGGGCCTGTCACCTATGCCAACACTGCAAAAGCCATCGTCGACGCCAACTGCATCCGCTGCCATTCCGCTGGAGGAGCGGCCTCTTTCCGACCGCTTACGACCTATTTGGAAGTCAAGGATGCCGTACAGAACACCAACCTGCTCGACAGGATACAGCGGCAGAACGGAGAATCTGGCCAGATGCCGCAGACCGGAAGGATGCCGCAAGACAACATCAACCTGCTCCTGCAATGGAGAGCCGACGGACTGTTAGAAAACTAATCGATAAAAAAGAAAATTATGATACTGCAAAAAACAAGACTGCTGTTATGGATACCGCTTCTTTTAGGAGCCCTGTCTGCAAACGCGCAGAAATACATTACCAAGACCGGAAGCGTAAAATTCGAAGCTTCAGTTCCTTCATTTGAAGAAGTAGCCGCAGAAAACAAAAGTACCTCGGCCGTATTAGAAACGGCCACAGGAGACTTTGCCGCGCTTACGCTCATGAAAGGCTTCCGCTTCAAGCTGGCCTTGATGGAAGAGCATTTTAATGAAAACTATGTCGAGTCCGATAAATACCCGAAAGCTTCGTTTAAAGGAAAAATAGAAGGCTTTGACACTTCCAAGGTTACGACAGCAGAAAAAGCTTTCACCATCACAGGAGAGCTCACATTACATGGCAAGACCAAAAAAGTATCGAGCACGGCCAAGATTTCGAAATCTGGAGCTGGTTACAAGATTACAGGCAGCTTCATGGTAAAACCCGAAGATTTTGCGATCGAGATACCCAAAATCGTCAGCAAGAAAGTGGCAAATGACATTGCCGTAGACTATAATTTCGTACTCAACAAGCAATAAGACATGAAAAAGACACTCCTACTCTTGCTGTTCGTAGCCACAGCAGCTATCGCACAGAACAAAGGCCCGAAAGACGTTTTTGATACGGCCCGTTACGGCACCGTTGAAGAAATGAAAGCCCTGGTATCCAAAAACCCAGACACCATCAACAAAAACAATACTATGGGCTTTACGCCGCTGATATTGGCCTGCTACAGAGGCAATTTGCCCGTAGCTGAATACTTGGTCGAAAATGCCAAGAACATCAACTACAGCAGCTCCAGCGGTACGGCCTTAGCGGCGGTAGCCGTAAAAGGAAACATCAAGCTGGCCGAAGCGCTGTTAAAAAAGAACGCCGACCCGAACATTGCCGATGCAGGCGGAATGACGCCCCTGCTCTATGCGATACAATTCAAAAACAAGGAACTCATCGAGCTGCTGCTGCGCCATAAGGCCGACAAAAACCAGAAAGACAAACAGGGAAAGGCACCCTTCGAATATGCCGTAGACACAAGGAACCAAGACATTATTAACCTTTTCAAAAACTAAGAAACTATGAAAAAAAGATTACTCTTATTATCGCTGGGACTTTTCGCCTTCGCCGCGCAGGCCCAGACAAAAACAACGGGAACGGTCAACCTGCTTTCGGGAATGACGGCCAAGCTCGACCTGAACAGCACGAACTCTACAGCAACCTTAACGCTGACTGGCCCATCGGATCGCTGGTTTGCATTGCAATTCGGTTCTTTTGCTGAAGGACAAGGAATGGAATCCGGACAGGATGTAGTGTATTACAACGGAACAACGCTTGTAGATGCTGTCCACAATGGCGTAGGTACTGCTCCATCGGCAGACACAAACAACTGGACGGTAACGTCTAACACGGTTGCTACCGGAACACGCACGATCGTAGCTACAAGAGCTTTCGACACGGCAAGTTCAAGCGACTATGCTTTTGTATATGCCAATTCGTCTATCGACTTTGCTTTTGCCAAAATGGGAACTGCTAGCTTTTCGCTGGCCTACCATGGCGCAGGCAACAGAGGCTACCAGACAGATGTGCCGTTGAGCCCTGCTTTGGGTGTCGGTGAAGTAGAAGCTGCTAAAAAAATAGCGATCTATCCGAATCCTTCCTCAAGCCAGTTCTCCATCCGAACAGAAGACGATATCAAGTCGGTCGTGATTTATGATGCTACCGGAAAACTAGCGGCACGTTTCTCAAACCGCAAAGAAATGCTTGACATTTCCTCATTGCAGTCTGGACTGTATTTTGTGGAAATCGAGACATCTAACAATGAAATCACTATCGAAAGACTCGTGAAAAAATAAATTTGCTTTTTGTTTAGGTTCATGACGGAAAGAGCGGCTATTGGTTATAGCCGCTCTTTTTATTTTAGATATCAGGACAAATGATTTTTGATAATATTCAACAAAAACGCATCTTCTCTTGTTTTTCGAGAATTGTAGCTGTCATTTTTATTCTTTTTCTATGGCTGTTTATTTCGTCAAATTTAGTGTATTTCATTGCTAATGGAGTGACAAGGGAAATGCATAAAATCAAAAACCCGAAAAACCTATCCAAGAATCTTGCTTTTTTATTTACTAATGGAGAAGTGCCTCCAACTTCAATCAGAATAGGGCGCTTATAAAGACTAAAAATAATAGTATTGAAAAAATAGAATGATAGTATAAAAAGAATCGGCGAAAAATAATAGGTTTCCAAAGTTAAGCTATCTAAACGAAAAGCTCCTAAAACTGAAAATAGTACAGCGATAATAAAGTGCTTATTCCTTTTGTCTTTCGTAAGCAATTCATTATACCTGTATGTCAGCGGATTTCGATTTCTCCCATAAAGCATAAAGAACACATATGAAAAACCAAAAAATAGGGAAAAAAGAGTTAGGATTGAATCTGCATCCATGAATGAATTTATTATTTGCCGAATATACAAATTACCGACAAAACAAAAATAATCCTAGGAGCATCAAAAAAACTGCTAATTTTTAACCTCTTTCTGTAAGAGATTTGAGATAAAATTTGCATTTTTGTCTTATGCATGCGGCGCAGAAGCGCTGTCCCCCCTTGCCCGATAAAAACCAAGGCGTTGCCAATAGCACGTCCAAACACATAACAGATACGATCCATGAAAGCATTCCGATTGGCCCTTTTATTATTGGTTATTTCCAGCAGCCGCGTGCTCGCACAAGTTCCCGTAACCGATCTCGATTTTGCCATACTCCGCTGTACCAAGGCTTTTGAAGCCGGAACCGAAGACGAAATCAAGGCCTGTTTCCCGCTGTCCGAACAGCAAGAACTCCTTTTAGATATAAGCAAGAGCAAGACGAAGGTAATCCGTAAGTCCGGCCCCACAAAGATTATTGAAAGCGACAAAAAAAGTGCGCTCGTATTGATGACCGGTACCCTGATCATGGGTAATTCTGGAGACGATACCTATTACTCCGGACTCTACTCCGGCGTCTACCGCTTCAAATACAGCGAAGGCAAATGGACAATAGCCGAAAAGCTGCCGATAGACCGCAAGAATCGGCTGTATTCTCATGTACTGGGCGCTTCCATCGATCCAGCATCCAGCAACCTTACCGTAAGCGATACGCTGCGTATCCTTACCCAAGAATCCTTCGGTTTTCTGGTGGCCCTAAACCATAAAGCCAAGATAACGGCACTACAGCTTGATGGCAAAGACGCCGACTATCTGTTTGGCGGCGGTATTCTGTGGATCAACACTAAAAGCAGTGCCGAACAGCGGCTTACGCTCACTTATTCTCTTACCGTAGACAAGCTTGAAAAAGACAAGGAATCTGGCTATTTCGACGACACTTATGGCCATGTGAGGAACCAATTCTACTGGCATCCTTTCTTTAGCTTCTCTAGCCCGAACGACCAAGCCAGTTTCTCAATACGCCTGCAGATTCCATCGGCCTATCAGCTGGGTTCTAGCCTGCCACAGCAGGAAACCATAACAGGCGACCACAAAATCATTACGGCCAAGACGGCCAGCCCTACATTTGCGCTGTCGCTTTATTACGACAAGAAATGGAAAGCCTACCGCTACAAAAAGAACGACTACCAGATGGAGATCTTCTGCGATGCCGATTTCAAGCCATTGCCGGACAACCTGCACAAGAATTTCCTAGAAGTCTACGACCTGCTGTCTGAAAAATTCGGAAGTCCGAGAGGCCGCTACCTGTCTATAGTACAAGACCGTTCCAACGCTTCCAATGGCTGGCTCAACCGAAGCAACGACATGATCGTGGCCGCCAAGCAAGGCAGCGACCTTATCAAAGACAAGCCTTCTCCGCGCGCTCCTTTTGCTCATGAAGTAGCCCATGCCTGGACGACGCCCATAGGCCCTGCCACTAATTTCCTTTCCGAAGGCTGGGCATCCTATGCCGAACGCTATTTCCTTGAAAAACAATACGGCGATGCCATCTTTGCTGCCTACTTAACAAGCTATAAAAACCAGTATTTTTCTGGCGACTATGATACCAAGTCCTCGCTTTGGGAAGATACTGCCAACAGCGGCGTCTCTTATTGCAAGGGTACCTGGGTATTCTATATGCTCGAGCAGCTGATTGGTAAAGAAGATTTTGAAAAAGGACTGAAATCTTTCATGCAATCCGACGAGCCCATGACCATACAGCATTTTATGGACAAGCTGACCAAGACGACTGGCAAAAAAGTACAGCCTTTTCTAGAACCTTGGCTGAAGAGCAAGCAAGTTCCCCATGTAAAATATGCCCTAAAAGACGGAGCGCTGATCATCAGCCAAGAAGGCGACGTATTGCCATTCCTGCTCGAAGTAGAATTTACGCTGGGCGACGGTACCAAGACGCTCGGTTCCTTCCCAATCAAAGACAAGCAGCACCGCTTCAAGCTGTCGGGTGCCAAGTTCGGAGGCGCCAAGCAAGCGCAGCTAGACCCCAACAACAAACTCCTCATCAAGATTATAGAATAAGTATTTCCTTTCTGCTCATCGCACGATCAGCAAGGGCAGCAGTATACGGCAGGCATAAACAATAGTGTTTATCGCCTGCCGTATTCGTATTCTCCCCTAGCGTGCAGCAGCGTTGAAACGGCTCCTCACGATAGGAATCTGTGCCAATACAGACAGCAATAGGGCCACGGCTGCATACATGGTCGTTTTGGAGAATTGCAAGGTCGAAGCCATATCATCCAAGGCAGAGCCATACAGCGCTTTCAAGCCGGTACCTTCAGATACGGGTGTTGCGGCGCCTTCTGCAAAATAAGCATACCCTAGCAGTCCTGCTAACGCCACGGCCAGCAGCAGCCAAAAATAGCCTGGCAGCAGCGGAACATACACAGGCGCTGCCTTTTTCGGAATCGCGGCAGTCTGGGCCATTACGCGGGCCGTAAAATCAAAAGAAGGCGTTTCCAGCGGCAGGCCTTGCATGGCCTTGTCCGCCAGCCTTTCCAATTCGTTATTTTCGTTCTCTTTCATAAACGCTAATCATTTCGGGTTCGAGCTTCATTCTTATTATGTCTCCCAGCCTTTTGCGGCAGCGGAAGAGTTTTACCTTTACGTTGTTCGCCTTGATGCCAAGCACTTGAGCGATTTCTTCCAGCGACTGTTCTTCAAAATAATACAAGGTCAGCAAAAAAGCCTCGTCGCCGGGCAGCAGTTTCAGGCATTCCTGTATGGCACGGTGCCGCTGCTGTTCGTCGAGCCTATCCAGTATATTTTCGGTCACCGCCAGTTGTCGCGTACCATAATCGTCTATAGGTACCGCATAGGGCGCTGCCTTTTGTTTTTTCAGCCGGTCCAGGCAGGTATTATACGTAATCTTATACATCCAGGTCGAAAACTTAGACTCGCCCTTAAACTTGTCCAATGACCGGAATACTTTTATAAAAGTATCTTGCGCGGCTTCTTCTGCTTCTTCCGTATTTTTGATCAGTCGCAAGGCCAGCGTATAGACAAGGTTCTTGTAGCGGTCCACCAGCAAGGCAAAAGCCTGGGTGTCGCCTGCAAGAGCTCGGTCAATAAAATGTCGGTCGTCGGGTTGTGCCATATCAACATAAGACGATGTTAGTGGACGATGGGTTACAGCTAAAGTAAAAAATATTTTTTTTGCAAAAGGTGTAACCTGCCACCAAAAGTTGTCGTCATAAGGTGCAGATACAAATTAGTAAAACTTTAAAATCATCAATCATGGAAAAAATCATAATCCCGGTAAGCTTGTTTGCAATGATCTTCGGAATCGTCTACCTGCACTTATCCACCCGCAACCGCGAGCGCCTCGCCCTGATCGAAAAGGGTGTCGACGCCAGCCTGTTTAAAAGCGCGCCCAGCAATATTCCTGTCTGGAAGCTGCTGTTGCTCAACCTGTCGCTCCTGCTGATGGGCATCGGTATCGGCCTGCTGATTATCTCGATATTGCAGGCGTATACCGCGCTTGACAGCGATGCGGCAAATACGGCTATTATCTTTATCATGGCCGGATTAAGCTTGTATATCGGCTTTACCCTGTCCAAAAAGCTAGAACAATAGAAAGTTAGATTTTTGTTTATATTGGAGAGCGCAGGATTTAATCCTGCGCTTTTTTGTTTAGGCACAAGCTTGCTTAAAAGAAAAAAGGCCGCACAATGTGCGGCCTTTCTATCTATCAAAACGATAGGCTTATTTTTCTGGATTAAGAACTCCGATAAAGCTATTTTTTCCGTCAAAAAACGTATTGGCTGCTTTCTTAATGTCTTGAACCGAAATCTTGTTAATTTCGTTCTCAAAAGCCAGGAACCTGTCGGTGCTATATCCTGAAAATTCCAATTGCTGTAATTTAGAAAGCCAATATTGGTTTGTCTTTATCTCTTCTTTTCTTTTTTCGATAATGGCAATTCGTACTTTGTCAAGGTCTTTCTGCTCTGGACCATCTTTTTTAAGCTTGGCGATTTCAGCCTCGGTCTGCTTCAGGATCGGATCCACGTTCTCCGGACCTGTCGGAAGTTGTGTCTCAATACTGTAATGCGAATACGGCTCTTTTTCTAGCGAGCCGCTAAAGCCGCCGCTGTAAATCGATCCCATCTCCTCGCGCAGTTTTTCGATAACACGTATCGTTAGGATGTCGCCTATCATATTGGCTTTTAATGCCATGTCTTCGCTATAAGGCACTTCTCCAAAGTATTGCGCTACGACAAGACTTTGAGGCTCTGTTCCTTTTTTGAATACAAACTTGTTGTTTCCTGATTTTAGTCGCAGTCCGTTGTCTACAAACTTAGGTGCTGTGCCAGTGGCAGGCAGCGAAGCCAGATACTGCTCCAATAGCGGTTTCAGCGTAGCTTCGTCTACATTGCCGACCAAAAAGAAATGATAGCCGTCTGCCGATGCAAACTCTTTTTTGTAAATGTCGATAGCACGCTGTGCGTTTAACGATTTCATTTCTGCTTCCGAAGGAATTACTACAGGTCGTAGCGGGCTGTTGTTGTACATTACGGTTACCAAGCTATCTACAAAGGCTGCTTGAGGATTCGATTTGATAAACTTAAGCTGCATCTGCATCTTGCTGACAAAACCGTTGAATAAGTTCTGGTCAAGACGAGGCGCTGTCAGTTCCAGATAGTTCAACTGTAAAAGGCTCTCGATATTTTTGATATCAGAGCGGCCTTCCACTTCATTCGTAGTCTCGTCCATGGCATGCTGCAGGGCGATATTCTTTCCGGCTAGTGCTTTGCTTAGATCGGTAGGCGTAAATTTGCCATATCCCATCGTTTCGATTAGGCTGCCCAGCATCGATGCCGTGATTTTGTCTGCCACGCCATAGCTATTCGTCCCTCCTTTTTTGACTCCTTTGAAAAGAATTTCATCGCTCTTGAATGTCGTTGGCTTTACGGTGACTTTGATACCGTTGCCCAACGTATACGTAGTGGTCTGCAGCTTGGCATTCTTTTCTACTTTAGCAATAGTGCCTTTTGCAGGCATCTTATCTAAAAGCGTCGTGCTTACCACAACTTCTGCTTTTTTCTCTACTTTTTGCGCGAATGATTTTTGTATCGCAGCCAGCAAGGTAGCCTCATTATGTATGGCAGCGTCTTTTGTTTCTGGGCTCAGCACAAAAGCAAAGAATTTCTCCTTGTCTTCTTTTGAAAACAGCTTGTTAAAAGCGGCCGTCACTTCTTCTGCCGTAATGCCTGGCAGCAATGTTCTGTATAATTCTACTTCTTTTTCGATACCAGGAAAAGCCTCTCCGACTAAAAAGTTTTGCTCGTATTCTTCGAGATACGCGGCTGAATTGGTCGTAGTACGTTCGTTATATTGTTTTTCAATATAGCTAAGGACGTTCTTTTTCACCAATTCCAGTTCTTCTTTGCCAAATCCATACTCTTGGATGCTGACCAATTCTCCAACGGCAGCATTCAAAGCCGTAGTCAAGTCGCTTACGGGCAGTACCGTAACGCTAAGCGCTTGGTAGTTTCTGATGTAGCTCGAATTGCTGGTCTGTGCCGCTGTAAATGGCGGTACGGCCGCAGACGCAAGGTCGCGATAACGGCGGTTGATAGCGCTAAAGGCTAACTGCTCTACCAAGGTATTCCTGTAATCGCCAACCGTTTTGTCGGCTTCTGTTTTTCGCGGCGAGAAGTTGATTGACAATCGTGTCGACGGCTGCTCAGGATCCGTCAGGAACATCACTTCTTGTTTGGTATATGGATTCGCGCCATACGCAATACGTGCTCTCGATTGAGTCGGATTGACAAGCGTGCTGAAGTATTTTTTCACCAAGGCTTCTCCCTTTTCAGCCGTAATATCGCCAACCACCACCACGGCCATTAGATCCGGACGGTACCAGTCTTTATAGAATCGTCGTAACACATCGGGCTTAAAGCTTCGCAGCAGGTCATCTTTCCCTATCGGAAGCCTTTCGCTATATCTCGAATTCAACAGTCGAGGCAGAAACTTTTTTTGGAGCCTGTCGCTAGCACCCAAATCGGCTCTTGCTTCTTCCAGCACCACGTTTCGTTCCTCGTTAATGTCCTTATCGGTCATCAAAGCGCCTTGTGCCCAGTCTTGCAGGATCTGGAAACCGGTCTCTAGATTTTTAGGATTATCGGTAGGAATAGGCAGCATATAAACCGTCTCGTCAAACCCGGTCTGCGCATTCAGGTCGGCCCCAAACTGCACGCCCATAGACTGCAGGTTGTCGACCAGTTTATTCTTTGGAAAATTCTTCGTTCCGTTAAACAGCATATGCTCCGTAAAGTGGGCAAGTCCCTGCTGGTCATCGTCCTCCATAAGCGACCCGGTATTGATGACCAAGCGGAGTTCTACCTTATTCTCTGGCTTGCTGTTCGGACGGATATAATACTTCATTCCGTTCTTTAATACGCCTGTAGTCGTTTTTGGATCGGTGGTCAGCTTCTCGCTTAGGTTCTGCGCCGTGGCGCTTTCCGAAGCCATCAGGCAGACCGCCCCATAGAACCCGACAGCGGCAATGATTTTAAATAATTTGTTTGTCATTTGGTTTTAGTTTTAAGCTTACTAGATTAGCAACAGCCTACTTAAGAGACTATTGCAACTACACATTTGTCATGCACACTTATTTTTTGTTACATGTTTTGTACGATGCTTTTTATTAAAAATAAGAAGGGCTTTATAGAAGGGCTTTTCCAAATAAAAAAAGCAGGGAGTTCCCTGCTTTTCTTTGGTTGATTGGTTGGTTAGGAGCCGTTAGAGGCTAATCTTTTTAGAACTGGTTGGTCTGAAAAGTCAAACTTATTGATAATGAATTGTGTTTTCTTACGGGTTTCCATAAAACATAAAAAAAAGTTTTAAATTTTAACTGATTTCCTATTTTTGAAGCCGTAATCAATACGCATTATCTTTTTTCAGATAATTTATAGCTCCATAATTTCGAGAGAATTCATATAATTAATTGAAATTTACTTATTGTATTTATTAAATCTCTCTTACATTAATTTACTCTATGAGTTGTTATCCAATTTTCCTTTGACCTGCCTTTCATATATTTCTTCAAGATCCCTTCCTATAATATCTATTTTTCCAGGGTCTAAGTCTTTTTCAATCATCATTCTTACTGATGCGGTGATTGTATTCCAAGCTATTTTAGGATTACCAAAGTCACTAATTGGTTTAGCCTGATACGGTAAAGCCGAGAAACGTTGAAGATTATATGGTTCTTTTCTACCCCAATCATAGAATTCTAAAATTACTGGTATAATTTTTATATTTTCTCCATTGTCATACCTATCTATTGCGGTTTTTATTTCATGCTCAATAATATATTTGGTACTATAAAAATATTCACTAATCATGAAAAACACAATATCAGCCTCCTGAAATTTATTCTTAATCTTTGTATCCCAATCATCACCTGGGTTTAAACTAGTACAGTACCACGGTTGTTCTATAAGTTCTGCATCTATCAATGGTTGTAAATATCTTCTAAGATTATGAATATGAGCAAGATCTTTTTTAGAATATGATATTACTACTTTTTTTCTTTTAATAGGGGTGTCTATAAATTCCATATAATCTTTTAATTTAAAAAGTGTTTGTTGTTTTCTTGATTTCTGTGGTTCTGACAATTTCTTCTCTGAAAAGATATGTTTACCTAATTTTGCATTTTCTTCAAGCAGTCCTTTTGAGATATAATCTACACCATTTAATGTAACCATTTCTTCCAGCTCATAACCTTGATTAACCTCTCGGATAAATTTAAGTACTTCTTCTCTAAATACAGGTACTTTTTTTTGAGTTAAATCATAAATATCAATACATGCATTCCCGTCCTGATTGCCAAGATGAAATTTTATCATTATAATTTCACTTGTATTAGGATCCTTTATAATAAGTCCATCCTTCCAATAATAGAATATATCTCTATTCTTATCTAATGAGAAAAGGGTTCCGAATTTTTGGAATATGCTTAAAATAACATTTTTATGTATAAATCCAGTAAACTCAAATCTTCTATAAGGTTTCTGATTTTCGTTAAGAAACAGTTTTACTTTTCCATCAGGAATTTTAGGTAAATAAAGCGGTGCAATGTATATATCTGAATAAGGATGCTTGAAAATAATTTTGAATTCCTCCATCATTAATAATAGATCATCAACTTTACTATTATCATTATCAAGAATTTTTATAACATAGTCTATTTCAAATTCTCCTTTTTTATCTATGAGTTTTTCAAGAACTTTATGGATATTCTCAATTATCCATTTTTTGTCTACATATATTCTTTCTTCAGAATCTTTATTAGTACATAAAACAAGTCCCACTTGTTCTAAATATTTGAGTAGTCTTTTTGCTTGAGGAACATCAATAGAATCTCTTAATATTTCGTTGCAATAACTCACAAACTCAACAAAAGTTAACACTGGTTTTCCCACATAAGAATTTAAACTTCTTTTTATCGGTTCGTAGAACTTTGGAAGAACAGCTCCGATAATATTCATATTATTGAGCAATTCTAAAAATAAACTATCAAAATGGTCTATATTTCTCTTAGGCTTTATAGAAATATTAATAATGTCATAGATAAAGGAATAATCATTCTTAAGGTTCTTATTATCCTGAAATACAATTTTGGAAGAATCATCAACCTTATTTTGTATCAAAAGAAGTGAACTATCATATACAATTTCCCTTTTTATTTCAAACTCGAAATTATCCGCTTCTACATCTTTTGTATAATATTTTATAGAATCAAGCCAATATCTTATTGGATAATCTTGTGTTTCAATTTCTATCTCGAAATCTTCTTTTGTCCTTTGAAGAGTTTTTCTTGATTTTAAATTATTAGTTTCTTTATCCCATAATAGAAGGTAAATAGTATTTGTACTGTAAAATAAATGGTGTGTATCATGATAATAATCATGCCCTCCAAAATCAAATACATGTAAAAAACATTCCTCTCCAATAGTATTAATTGAGTACTTACTTTTTATTATTTTCTCTTCCATCCAAAGAGTAGGAAGATGCTCATTTTCAAGATTATATTCCTTATCCAAATATTTTACTAAAGTAGATTTTCCTACTTCACTATTACCTACCAGAATAACTTTAATGTCTTTATTGACATACCGTCCACTTTTTTCTATATCATCAAATACCCCTAATACAGCTTCTTTACCAAGATTTACAATCTCTATCGGTGGTTGCTCTAAAGGATTCTTTGCTATATTCAATGTATTTATTCCCCACTTATCATTACTGATTCCAATATTACCAATAATTGTTTTGATTGGTCTAAGGTCTCTAATAAGATTATTATGTAAGTCTAATGTTTCAATACTATCTAAACTATTAACAAAGTCAACTGTTTTAATCTTATTATTACTAAGGTATAGTTCTTTAAGGTTATTCAAATTATTTAAATTTTCTACCTTTGATATTTTATTATTATTTAAATGAGCTATTTTTAAATTAGTTAATTTGTTCAATCCTACTATACTTGTTAGCATATTGTTACTTAAATTTAAATATTCAAGCTTTTTAAGTTTAGTAACTGACGCTAAAGAAATAATACCCCATCTATTCCATTCCTCGTTATCATATTCATTCCAATCACCACCACAAATTAAAATTTTCAGATCAGATAATTCGCTAATTAAAGATGGTAAAAATTGAATATTATTTTTCTTTCCTTTATTTTTACTTGTAAGTTTTCTCCATTTACCATCCTTATATTCACTCCACTCATTACTTAAAATTAATTCTTCAATATGAATACACTCGAAGATTTCAGGCATTGTTTCTAAACTTCTTAATCCACAATTTCCTAGATCTAACCTCTTTGACTTAGTTTTTAAACAATCTTCTATAAGTAAAACCGCTGTTGACAAATCTGCATCTTCTATATCTTCTTCAAACGAGTTGTCTTTTGAAATAGCTTCGTCCCAAATGGATTTTATAAAAGGTAAGTAAAGAATTCGACTATAGAGTAATCCTAAATTTTTTGGATTAGAAGGATGTATTCCCAATGTTCCGAAAAATTTAAAAAGAACCTCTTCAAAATAATTTTTATTATAAGGAGTATTAGGAAAAATATTTTCAAACACTTTTCTTCTATGGCTTTCAGAAAGCATTGTAAAATTATAATCAGGAAATTCTAAATATTTAAGAGCATTCTTAATACTAAAACTTACAGAATTAAGATCAAGAGTTTGTTTGAATTTAATTAGGTTTAAAAACCAATCATTTTGACGAACAGATGCCCTGGCCAATACCCGTTTGTCAGGATATTTATTCCATATATTTTTATGATAAGCATTATAATCCATATAGGCTATTAATTCGCCACAAAGAGTTGTGAATTCAAACTCTTTTTTGGATAACTCAATATTAATAAATTCTTTAAATGTTAATCTATATAATTTAAACTTATTAAATAATTGTTCATAGAACTGGTCAGATCCTTCATATTCAATATATTTATAAAATTTTTCCGTAGCCAGTTCAAAATAAAACTCTTTATTATATATAATTTTCTGAATAAGTTCATGACCGCGAATTCTAAATAATTCAGCTTCAATTACCAATTGCCCACTTGGAGTATCTATGTCTAGAATTTGGTTGCTAACCGAATAATAAACGCTTAAGTCTGGGGTGCAAAAAGTTAATCGAATATTTTTTACCTCCTTGTTTTCGTAAAATGCCGTTCGCATAATGTTAAGGCTCAGATGTGAGGAAAGTTTTCCAGCTCCTGTTCCTAATATTGGAGTTGCTATTTCTCTGATGCCATTTAATTTTAATTCTATTACCTTATCAGCTAATCTTTTACCTATTAATCTAATTGCATAATAAGCGCTATTATATTGATCTACTGTACAAGCAAAAACTATATATATATATTTATTTCCTTTTCGCTTTGGAAGAATTAAAATGTCTCCTAATTTATATTTTTTATATGCCCAAAAGTCTTCTGTAACATTTAGTTTATCTAAACCTTTTCGAAAAGAATTCGAAACAGTTCCATCTATTGAAATAGGGATAATTAATAAATCACAATCGACATCAAAAATATTCTCATTTAAAAAATCATTCATTTAAAAAATTTAATAAGTTCATTTGAGAAAATCTACCTAAACATCGTATCATATTTAATAATGTAAAAACAATTTTAATTAAATATTAATTAGCCATTACGTTTAAATTAGCGCTATTACAAAATCTTAAAAATTATCCTACAATGAAACTAAAGGTTCATAATAAATACATACTATTCTCCAAACCTACAACCTCCTAAAACAACATCTTTACGGTTTTCCTCATTCCGCCAAAAAAAAATCAAACTTCCATTCCCACAACCCCCAAACTATTCCTCCAATCCCTTCTCCAAAACAACTCCCCATGGTCTTCACCACAAAACCCCGCATACAATAACCCAATCAAGATACCTTCACCTTCCGGCAAAGCCGACTGCAATACAATATCCTTACGTTCCGAATCCAACGGCATAAAAACCATCTCACTCAACGCTACCGCCACGGCAGGCGTTTCCGTATCCAAGCGCAAGAGCACTAATTGCAATCCAAGATGTTTTGCCCCTCTTGGCGAAACCGCCCGCGACACGTCAAACTGTGGCAGAGACAGCCTGCCTTCGTCAAGAGAAAACCGAGCAGAAATCATCAAGGCAGGAGTCATATCCCTTTTAGGGTTAAACGAAAAATCCCTTAACAGCAACTGCCCTTTTTGCGTCGCCAGCCCTCGGGCTACCGTCTTTTCGCCTTTAGGCGACTGCTCGTCGCATTCTTTGATGGCACAGATACGCCCTTGGATAGCCCATACACATACGTATCCGGAATCGTCTTTAAATGCCAGCTCAGGCTCTTATACAGCACCGACGAAATCTTCGCGCAGCGGCTGAACTCGCTGTTCAGCTGGCGTGTCTTGATGTAGCGGTCTTCGGTCTTGATGCGTTCCCCCTTAAAGCCTCCGGGCGTCTGGAGGATATTGCCAAATGAAGTACTGCGGCCAGAGATGCCGCCCAATTTTCCCGTAAACTGGATAGGGCCTATATTTTTTGCCATGGTGTCGAATTTTAGTTACGATATAAACGATAAGTACCCTAAAATTAGTATATTAGCATCAAATATACAACACCGCTGCTTTTGTCCTAAAAGCACAAGAAAAATCCAAAAAACAAGCTTTTTTACAGCAAGCCATACCGGGCCTATACGGTAACCCATACCGTATGTTCTCCCAGTTATCTCCCAGTCTCCTCCCAATCCCCTTGCGGAAACCCTTCACTTTTAATCGCCCCTATACCTCAAAAAACAAGCAAAACCCGAACGAAACCCGAACAAAACTGGAAGATAAGGGCCATCACAGCACTCCCAAACAAAAAAGGGCCCGCCAGGCTCCCAGTCAGGAGCCCGGCGGGCGGTAAAAATCAACTATTAAACTTACGATCTGATCCTAAATGGCGGTTATCTCCTGCTATAATTCGAGTATTCCGAAATGGTCTGCACCTCCGTTCCCTGTCCTAGGAATTTCACGAGCATGTTCAGGTTTTCGCGTACAGAGAAGTAGCGTTTTGCCTGCTCGTTCCAAGCGTATCGTATCACCATATCAAACTTTTCGGCATTGACGATCTTGATCTTCAACGGCTTTTCATTGAGCACTTGTACCTGCTCTAGTCTTTTCGTCTTGAGATTTATTGTCATATACATGCGGCAGTCTTTCATAAAAGCCCCGTCTTTGTCGCCGGCAGCAGGATTCTGCTTGTAGCTGATAACCAATTGGGCCGGCGTCTCCTTTTCGATCTTATACGTAGCATCGTCGGTCTGGGCCGTGCCCGCCTGCTTGTTCTGGTTTTTTCGGAACGAATTGATATCCGATTTATACGGCGACTTGCCGTCTATAGAAACCACCGTCCACTGCTCTTCTTTTGGCTTAGACGGGTCAAACTGTGCCACGGTAACCTTTTCGCTGCCTGCCGTTATGGTCGTCTGCGTCAGCTCATACGAATGGTCTTTGGGCATCTGCAGGCTCTCGGGATTCAATAGTGCAGCATCAATTCCATGTCTGGAAAAAGCATCCAGCACTGCCGATTTTTGGGCGAACGCCGTCACCGTAGATAGGGCCAGCAGAAGCACCACCAGTAGCAGCTTCATTCTATTCTCTTGTACTCTTACTATTGCTTTTCCTTGAGCAGCAGCTCCCCCTGCCATCACATTTCTTTTTTTCATAATTCTTCTATTGTTTAGTATTTCGATGGGGCAAAATTACAGGCAGCAGTCGGGCCTTTGGGCGCTTTATTGAGCGAAACGGCAAAACTGCCGAGTGAACTGTCAATCAGGGAGAGTGAAGCGATACAGATGTTTTTTTCCAGTAAGGTTTCGCTGCAAAGGCAGTACTCGCAAAGGACAAAGCCATTCCGTATAGCGTAGTGCTTTCGCCTCGGCAGGAGTGGCTACTTTTTGCGTAAAACAAAAAAGGAGGCAATACTGCCTCCTTTGTCGTAAGTAAATCCTGTTACTTAAACCTCAGATTGATGCTGATAATATCAGAATCGAGATTGTTAGATCGGACATAATGTCCATAGCGTATTTCGACCATGTTTAGGCGTTTGATGCCAAAAACTCCATTGACAGGCGTCAGCCGCAGTCCAAGGCCGAAGAAACTGCTGTCAAATTTTGAAAGATCGTAATTGCTGGTGTAAAAATCGCTTTGCGGACCATGCATCTCATAGCCTTTGAAATACTTTGCTGCCGTCTGGGTATAATACCTGTAGAAGGGAGATACCGAAACAAATGACGAGATTTTTACAGGAATCTCGATATCTGCCGTATGCGACTGGATGCCCCAGTCATCTGTATAGAAACGGTAATAGCCGCGTAGGACAATATTATCTCCTAAAAAGTAGCTTGCCCTTGCTGCCAGAGGTATCTTGAGTCGGCTGTCCGGAAGCTTTTCTTGGTGTACGGATCCGTCCGTAAAATAGACCCTATGGAAGGGCAGGGAAAGATAGCCCTGCTGCGATACCAGATCGGCTTGGAACATTACTTGGAAGTTTTTGCTTACTATCTGCGAATACGTCAGGGATCCCACAAACGTATTTCTGGAGGCATTGCCGGAATCATCAACATTGGGCAGGCCTCTCAGCTCTATCGGGGCAAGCATCTTGACCTGATCAAGATAAGCCTGGAATTTTGCCCCAAATTCTCCGTTTCGATCTTTAGTCTTTTGTGAAAAGCTTATGTTTCCTCCAAAAGACTGGTAGTCGTATTCCGAAGAAGACGAAATGCCGATGCCCATAGCGCGTCCTTTCTCTTCGTTTTCCCTGATATAGTTTAGAGAAGGATAGACCCTCATATCAGAAGACGATGCAGAAGAATTGGCACTAAGGTCTATCTTGTCGGAAGAAGCAGACGAATAATGGTCTACGCCTACCTCGAAGTCAAAGGTATGCTTGATATTGTTTTCGCCATATTTTACCACCCTCAGGTCTATAGCGTTAGAAATATCGGTCAGCTTCTCTGTCCCTTCTCCGCCTGTCACAGCCGAATTATTTCCGTCCTGCCTATAATAGCTGGATACAAGATTGATTTCCTCGATCTTAAGCTTTTTAGGCTTATAAGAAGTTGAATCTGCAGGGTCATTTTGGGCATAGGCCTTGAATAACCCCAATAGGGCAAAGCCCGTTATAAATATTCTTTTCATTTTATCCTAAGGTTAGGGGTTAATTGCATCCGCATCCGCCGCCGCTTTTTCCTGCATTGGCACCCGACGAGCCTTCTCTATAGGACTGAAAGCTCAGTTCTGTCTTCTCTACCTTTCGGTTAGACAATACCATATCAGAATCGTTGATCTTGTTTTTTTGATACTCCTTTACAGGCGAGCACCCAGAAGCCATGGCCATAAAGCCTGCCGCTATCCATAGGGGAAGATGTTTCATGTTGATGTGAGATTTATGTTTTTTGAAGTGTACAGCTTGTTATTATCATCGATTATGATGCAGTGTAGGTCGGGTATCTGGTCGACAAGATACAGTCCTGCCTTTATTCCCATTACTGCTATCGGTGTCGCCATGGCATCTGCAAATTCGGCATTGCCGCTGATTACCGTTACGCTTTTGATGCCGGATACGGGCAGCCCAGTCTTTGGGTCTATGGTATGCGAGTATTTCTTTCCGCCTATCATTACGTATTTTTCATAGTTGCCAGACGTCGCAACCGCTTTTCCGCTGATGTCCAGATAAGAGAAGATATCTTCGGGGCGGTCAGGATTTGATATTCCTATCCTCCAGGGCTTGCCCGAGGGCTGCTGCCCCCACGCCGTAAGATCTCCGCTGGCATTTATGATGCCGCTCAGCACGCCTTTGCTCATGAGCAGCCTCTTTGCCATTTCTGCGGCATACCCTTTCCCGATACCCCCAAACCCTATCCGCATGCCCTCGTTCTTAAGAAATACGGTACCGTTCTCCGTATCGAGGATGATATTTCTGTAATCTATGAGGTGTACCATCTTTAGGGCCTGCTCCCGAGAAGGCAGCCGGGTCATGCTCCTGTCAAAATTCCATAGCGTCTTGTCGATGCTCCCGTAGCTTATGTCAAAGGCGCCTTGGGTAATCTGTGAAATACTTAAGCTTCGCTGTACCAGATCAAATACTTCTGCATCGACTTTTACGGGTGCTATGCCGGCATTGCTATTAATAAGGCAGGTCTGGCTGCTCTCGTCGAAGGTGGTAAGCAGCCTTTCGATACGCCGTATTTCTTCTATAGCGGTATCGATATGGATTGCTGCCGCTGCCTTTGAGTCGCTTGCCACCGTAATGGTAAAACTATTTCCCATCAGCCTGAGCGTTTGTGAAAATTCTAGCATTGGGATTTGCTTATTTATGAGATTCGCAGAGGGACTTGATTTCTTTTACCCATTTATCGACAGGAACTTCAGGTCTTCCTGCCCATGACTTTATGACTTTCCCGTTGGAGTCCAGCAGCAGCGTAAGCGGAAAATTGCCCTCCTTGTTGTATTTTTCGGCAAGTGCCTCATTTTTCTGGGTCTGCTCTGGAGAAAGCTGGTTCTTCTTTTTTCTCGGAAAGTCAGCATTAACAAGCACGAGGTTGTCTTTGGCCATGGCGATAAAGGAGTCGTTTTCAAAGAAATCTCTTTTAGTCGCCACACAGGGAGCGCACCAGTCCGATCCTGAGAAGTTGAGCAGAATCATCTGTTTTTTTTCCTTAGCGTCTTTTTTAGCAGATTCAAAATCAGTGCCCCATTTCAGGGGGATAAGTGCCAATAGCAGGCAGCAGGTCAAGAGCTTCATCACAGTACGTTTATTGTTATAGCTAAGTAACGCAGTGCCGAAGAAGAAAAGTATTATCGCATTCTTAAGATTTGCTTAAGATTGACAGGGTCATGGAGCCTGCACGCCGAAAACATATCCTACCAAGGCTGAGGCAGCCATGGCAACGGTGCCCCAAATGCAGATACGGACTACCGATTTGATCTTATTTGACCCGCCAGCCTTTGCGGCCAATGTGCCAGAAATGGCAAGAAAGAGAATCGCAAAACCATACTGCAGCGGTACCATATAGCGCATGGCGCCGAAGAGAGCCACCAGTAGCGGCAGGATGCCTCCGCAGAGAAATGCCAAGGCAGAAGCAAGGGCAGCCTGCATAGGCTTGGCCTGCGTCATTTCATTGATTCCCAATTCATCCCTTGCATGGCTTTCGAGCGCATTGTGTGCTGTTAGCTGCAAAGCCACTTCTCTGGCGAGTTCTGGAGAAAGCCCTCTTAGGATATAAATCTGTGTCAGTTCTTCAAGTTCCGATTCGGGCATTTCTTTCAATTCTTCTATTTCCCGCTGAAGATCTGATTTTTCAATATCGCTTTGGGAACTTACGGATACATATTCTCCGGCGGCCATAGAAAGCGCCCCTGCAACTAATCCGGCCAAGGCGGCCAGCACTATAGGAGATCTCGTATCGGATGCAGCGGCTATACCGATGGCGAGGCTGGTGGTAGAAAGAATTCCGTCGTTGGCTCCCAGTACGGCTGCTCTGAGCCAGCCGCTCCGATTTATGTAATGCGTCTCGTTTAGCATAGGGTTGAATTTAATGCTAAAGATACTAAGGTTTTCATTAAGAACACAATAGGCAGCACAATAGGCAGTAATTCTTTTTGTCCTTGGGTTTCAAGGATCGCTTTTTTGGCCTGCAACAAGATTGGCATAAACTTGCCCAGCTTACCGAAACAAAAAAGCAGGCATTGGCCTGCTTGTATATCTATCTTTAAAAGAAGCACTTAATAATCCATCCAGAGCTTAAACAAAGGCGCCTTTGTGCGGCTTACGATCACATCCTCGCCAGCATTCTTGATCTTGAGTTTCAGCTTGCCATTAAAAAAATTATGCACCTGCTCCACGGCATTGACCTGCACGATATACTGGCGGTTCACCCTAAAGAAGTTCTTGGGCTCCAGTTCTTGTTCCAGCGTTTCCAACGTCTGCGGCACTACGGCTTTTTCGCCATTAAAGAAGATGGCATAGCTGATATTGAGGTGCGAATAAAAAAAGGCAATATCTTCTACATTGATCTTGCGGTAGGCATCGCGGTACGGCAGCAAGAAGCGCGTGCGGTATTCCTTCGGCTGCATCATGGCCAGCAGATCTTCGATAGAAGGAGACAACGACGATGGCGGTTGTAGGGAGTTTTCAAATTTGACCAGTGCCGCTTCCAGCTCGTCTTGGTCTATCGGCTTGAGCAGGTAGTCTACGCTGTTGTATTTGAAAGCCTTGACCGCATATTCATCATAGGCCGTCGTAAAGAGCACCGGACATTGGACATCAACTAGATTAAAGACTTCAAAGCTCAGGCCGTCGGCCAGCTGCACGTCCATCAAGATCAGGTCGGGACATTCGTTTGCAGAAAGCCAGTCCGCCGCCTTGGTCACGCTGCCGAGTACGCCAACGATCTCGACATCGGGCCTGATTTCGAGCAGCAGCCTTTTGATACGCTCCGCATTGAGCTTTTCATCTTCCAGGATCAGTATTTTTTGTACTAGCTTCATGTGATAAGAGGTACTTTTACGGTAAAGGTGTCATCCGTCTGCACTACAGAAGGCTTTCGGTCGCCCAGCAACGCATAGCGGTCGATAATGTTCTGCAGGCCGATGCCTGTAGACTCCATCTTTTTGACCAGCGGCAGCAGGGTGTTCGACACGACCAGCTCATCGTCGTCCGTAGAATAGATATGAATTTCTAGCGGATTTTCTTCTTCCGTACGGTTGTATTTCACGGCATTTTCGATAAACAGCTGCAGCGTTACAGGCGGCAGCATCATGCCGAGCTTGGAGTCATCGATAGCAATCGTAAAGACACACCCGCCTCCCATCCTATGGCGGATCAGGAACAGGTAGGCATCCAGAAATTTCAGCTCGTCAGCCAAAGAAATCAGCTTCTTTTTGGAGTTGACAAGCAGGTAGCGGTAGACTTTCGTAAAGTTCTCCGTATACTCATAGCCCAATTGCGGGTCTTTCAGCAACAGTTCCGAAAGCACGCTCAGGTTGTTAAAGACAAAGTGCGGATCGAGCTGCAGCTTCAGTGCCTGCAGTTCGATTTCAGAGGCCAGCTGCTTGTGCTGTGCCGCCTTGATCTCATATTCTGCGGCCTTTAGGGTAGCGGTCTTCCAATTGTACAATAAAAAGTAGCCCGTATTGAGGGTGCTTACCATCAGGGCCCACAGTATAATAGAGATAACGACATAGAGTCCTTCACGCAAGCCGACGGGCGAAGGCTGCGGATTAGCAACATTGCCAAATATCAGATACAGAGACGACAGGCAGACGATCGCAAACAGGGCCCCAAGAATCTGGAACAGCATCTGCACCAGCAGGCGCCTAAACGGATGCGCCATCCACGACATTCTTTTGTTTAGCTTTCGGTCTATAAAGAGGCTCAGTTCCACGATACCCACGCAAAACAGCAGGTTGACCAGCACGTCTTCGACCAGCTTGGAAGTGGGCATGGCGAACAAACGATTCCAATACGAAGTGGGAAAGATGATAAAGACGGTCACATACGAAACAACAAACGTAAAAGCGATCAGCAGCAGGCTCTTGAGTCTGCTCTTTTTGATAAGGCTTGTTTTTTCTTGAGTTTCCATACGATACATTTCAGGCAGCGCCTGATATTGGGCTATTAGTTGGTGGTTTCTGGTTTTTGTTACAAAGGTCAGAAGCCCAAAATAAAAATGCAATCGCTGCGAAACAGTAGCGTAGGTGATGTAGCGTATAGATAGGTATTATTCTGCTTCCCGCTTTAAGCCTTTGATATCTCTTAAAAAGATCTTCTTGCCTTTGAGCTCGATAAGCCCGCTCTTGTTAAAGTCAGACAGCAGGCGGATACAGCTTTCCGTAGCGGTGCCGATAAGGCTGCCGATTTCTTCACGCGTCAGCTGGGTCTTGAGGCTGCCGTCTTCCTGCGTACCAAACGTATCTTGCAGGTGCAGTAGCGTTTCGGCCAGGCGTTCGCGTACCGTCTTCTGCGCCATGTCTACCACATGATCGTCGGCCTCTTTGAGGTCGCCGCAGATAGCGCGCATCACGTTCATCGAAAAAGCATTGTTCTGGTTAAAGAGCGGCATGATATCGCTTTTGGGTATAAAGCAGACTTCCATGTCTTCTAGCGCCACGGCGCTTAGGTTGGCCGGCTCGTCGCTGATCATAGAACGCTGTCCGAGCAATTCTCCTTTAGACACCAGCTTGATGATCTGGTCCTTTCCGTTCGCGCTCAGCTTAGACAGCTTGCACACTCCGTCCTTGATGCAGAAGATGCCGTTTACGTTCTCGCCTTCCTCAAAAATAGGCTCCCCTTTTTTGATGATATACGACGATTTGCAGTCCGCTATCTTTAGCAGCTCCTCTTTGTTGAGGGCTTTCAGCGAACTGAATTCTCGAACGATGCATTGCTCACACTTGCTCATGGCGGAATGGAAATTAGTTTTGCAAAGATAGGCAAAAGCATGATAATTATCATAGTTTGCGCCTCAGGCATTTGCAACCTTTGCATCAGGTAAATGAGCAAATTATGGACACGCAAAGTTGTTTCCACTGCGGTCTGGAGGTCATACAAAAAGAAGAAATCGTTTTTGACGGCAAGTCGTTCTGCTGCAGGGGCTGCAAGACGGTCTATGAGATTTTCGCCGACAACGGACTTTCTTCGTACTATGACTTTGAAAGGACGCCCGGCGCTACGCCGCAGACCGTAAACGGAAGGTATGATTTTTTAGACAATGAAAAGATAGCCGAAAGGCTGCTGGAATTTCAAGAAGAAGGAACGAGCATCGTCTCCCTCTATATCCCCCACATCCACTGCAGTTCCTGCATCTGGATTCTCGAGAACTTGCATCGCCTCCACAAAGGCATCGGTACTTCGCAGGTCAATTTTTCAGAGAAAAAAGTACGCATTATTTTCAATCCGCAGGAAACGAATCTCAAGGACATCGTGCTGATGCTCTGCTCCATCGGCTACGAGCCTTACATATCGCTCGAAAATTACGAAAGCGGCAAGCAGGGTACCGACCGCAGTCTTATCTACAAGCTGGGCGTCGCCTTTTTCTGCTTCGGCAACATCATGCTGCTTTCGTTTCCCGAATACTTTGAGACCGAAGAGTTCTGGCTCGACCAGTACCGTGGTTTTTTCCGCTGGCTCATCTTTGCGCTCGCGCTGCCTTCTTTTCTCTATTCGGCCAGCGGCTATTACGTCTCGGCCTATAAGAGCATCCGCAACGGCATGTTCAATATCGACATTCCGATTGCGCTGGGCATCATCGTCATGTTCGTAAGGAGTACCGTAGACATCGTCTTCGGCTATGGGCAGGGTTTTTTCGACAGCCTTACTGCCTTGGTATTTTTTATGCTCGTGGGCAGGCTGTTCCAGCAGAAGACCTATAGCTTCCTTTCCTTTGAAAGGGATTTTAAGTCGTATTTCCCGATAGCCGTCACGCAGGTGAATGCGCAGCAGCAAGAAGTTTCCGTTCCTGTCTACGACATCCAGAAAGGCGACCGACTGCTGATTCGCAATCAGGAGCTCATTCCCGTAGACGGCATATTGATCAGCAGCGGCTGCCAGATCGACTATAGTTTTGTGACCGGAGAGGCCGACCCGATCCGCAAGGAATCAGGCGACAAGATCTATGCAGGAGGCCGACTGCTCGGGCAGCCTATAGAAATGGAAGTGCTCAGTTCCGTCTCTCAAAGCTACCTGACCCAGCTGTGGAGCAACGCTGTCTTTGAAAAGAAAAATACCCTACACCGCAGGAGCATCACCGATGCCATCAGCCGCTACTTCACGCCTGCCCTGCTGTTTATTGCCGTTGCGGGATTTGGCTACTGGATTTTTAGGGATGCCAACACGGCCTTTAATGTATTCACTGCGGTGCTGATTGTCGCCTGTCCGTGTGCCTTGGCACTGACGGCCCCTTTTACGATGGGCAATATCCTGCGTATCATGGGAAGGCAGAAGCTCTACTTGAAAAACGCGGGCGTCATCGAGCAGCTCGCCAAGACCGACATGATTGTCTTTGACAAGACGGGAACGATAACGACCAGCAAGGCATCGGATATTGCCTTTATGGGAACGTTGCCGTCGGCGACCGAACTGTCGTATATAAAAAACCTTCTCAGAGGTTCCAACCATCCGCTAAGCCGCAGGCTGTATGAGTTTCTGCCAGCCGCAGCATTGCGTACCGTGCACGGTTTTGAGGAAAGTACAGGAAAGGGTATCGAGGGTATTATTGACGGAAACTGCATCAAGCTGGGAGCGGCTTCGTATGTAGGATGTACCGAAGCTGCAAACACGGCACAGACGGCAGTGCACATTGCCATCAACAACGATTACAAGGGAAGCTATACTTTCGACAACCAATACCGCAAGGGCCTCGAACAGCTGTTCGACAGCCTGAGCCAGCGCTACGACCTAAAAATCCTATCGGGCGATAACGACGGCGAACGGGCACAGCTCGAAAAGATGCTGCCGCCAGGCACCGAACTGCTCTTTAACCAGAAGCCCGAACAGAAGCTGGAAGCCATCAAGAACTGGCAGGAACAGGGCCATAACGTAATGATGGTGGGCGACGGGCTTAATGATGCAGGTGCCTTGGCACAGAGCAGCGTAGGGATTTCCATCTCCGAAAACGTCAATGTGTTCTCTCCAGCCTGCGACGGCATACTTGATGCGACCGAGTTCACGCAGCTCGCCTATTTCCTGAAACTCTCTAAAAAAGCCTTGGCGACCATCAAGATGAGCTTTGTGCTGTCGCTGCTCTATAACGTCGTAGGACTGGGCTTTGCGGTGAGCGGCAGGCTGTCGCCTCTGGTAGCGGCCATCATCATGCCGCTGAGCACCGTGACCATCATCAGCTTTGTCACGCTGGCAAGCAATTATTACGCCCGAAAATTAAACCCTAAAAAAGGACGGGCATGATAAATATCATGTTTTTAGAACACCCGCCAAAGTAATTTTGTCACTATAAACTCAAGGTATGAGCGTCATCTATTTATTAATCTCCATCAGCATCGTCGTAGCCGTGTGCTTCTTTATCGCCTTTGTAAAAGCGGTACGGAACGGGCAGTATGACGACGACTATACGCCGTCAGTCCGGATGCTTTTTGACGATGAGATTGTCAAGAAAAAGCAGGAAGAAAAAGAAAAGAAAAAGGACACGGAAAATCCCCTCACCGACACGCCTATACCCTACAACACAAAATAGCAGCACAACAAATAACTAACCCTCTAATACTCTAATACATCTTAAATCACGCATGGAAGTACAACAGTTTTATTATGACAACAAGATCGTAAAGAAGTTTCTTTACGCGACCATCATCTGGGGTGCGGTAGGGATGCTCGTGGGGCTTTTGATTGCCTCCATGTACCTCTTCCCGAACCTGACAGAAGGCGTTTCGTGGCTGAGCTACGGAAGGCTCCGACCGCTGCATACCAATGCCGTTATCTTTGCTTTTGTAGGGAACGCCACGTTTGCGGGTATCTACTATTCGCTGCAGCGCCTGCTCAAGGCTAGGATGTTCAGCGACCTGCTGAGCAGCATCAACTTTTGGGCCTGGCAGTTTATCATTGTAGCCGCCGCTATTACGCTGCCGTTGGGCTATACCTCTTCTAAAGAATACGCCGAACTGGAATGGCCGATAGATATTGCTATTGCCGTAGTATGGGTGGTATTCGGGATCAACATGATCGGGACAATTATCAAGAGAAGAGAACGCCATCTCTATGTAGCCATCTGGTTCTATCTGGCCACTTTTGTGACCGTAGCCGTGCTGCACATCTTTAACAGCCTTGCCCTGCCCGTAGGCGCGCTAAAAAGCTACTCGGTCTATGCCGGAGTACAGGATGCGCTCGTACAGTGGTGGTACGGCCACAATGCCGTAGCTTTCTTCCTGACCACGCCGTTCTTGGGACTCATGTATTATTTTGTGCCCAAGGCCGCCAACCGTCCGGTCTATTCGTATAGGCTCTCTATCATCCACTTCTGGTCATTGATCTTTATCTATATCTGGGCGGGTCCCCATCACCTGCTCTATTCTGCCCTACCCGACTGGGCACAGAACCTGGGCGTCGTATTCTCTATCATGCTGATTGCTCCGTCATGGGGCGGTATGATCAACGGACTGCTGACCTTGAGAGGCGTATGGGACAAGGTGCGTACAGAACCGGTACTAAAATTCTTTGTCGTAGCCATCACAGGTTATGGTATGGCCACGTTTGAAGGACCGATGCTGTCGCTTAAAAATGTCAACGCTATTGCGCATTTTACGGACTGGATCGTGGCCCACGTACACGTTGGCGCCTTGGCTTGGAACGGATTCCTGACTTTCGGGATGATCTACTGGCTGATTCCGCGCATGGCAAAAACGTCCTTATATTCTAAAAAACTGGCCAACGTCCACTTCTGGATCGGTACGCTGGGCATCATCCTCTATACCCTGCCGATGTATGTGGCAGGCTTTGTACAGGCTTCGATGTGGAAACAGTTCAATCCAGACGGTTCTTTGGTCTACGGCAACTTCTTGGAAACCGTAAAACAGATCATGCCGATGTACTGGATGAGAGCCATAGGCGGTACGCTATTTATCATCGGACTCTTTGTGATGATCTACAACATCGTAAAGACCGTAAGACAAGGAAAAGCGATTGAAGACGAATTGGCCGAAGCGCCAGCCTTGCAGAAAATTACGAGCAAAAGGATGAAAGGCGAAAAGTTCCACCCATGGCTCGAAAGAAGGCCGATACAGCTGACCATCTTGGCGACCATTGCTATCTTGATAGGCGGTATCATACAGATCGTGCCGACCCTCATGGTCAAGTCGAACATCCCGACCATTGCTGCGGTCAAGCCGTACACGCCTTTAGAATTGGAAGGCCGCGACCTTTACATTCGCGAAGGCTGCGTGGGCTGCCACTCGCAGATGATCCGTCCGTTCCGTTCCGAAGTCGAGCGTTATGGCGAGTACTCTAAGTCGGGCGAATACGTCTACGACCATCCGTTCCTGTGGGGCTCTAAGAGAACGGGACCCGACCTGATGCGTATCGGAGGCAAATATTCCGACAACTGGCACTTTAACCACATGTGGGACCCAAGGAGCACTTCGGCCGGATCGATCATGCCGTCGTACAAATGGCTGTTCGACAACAAGCCGATGGACTATTCTGACATCCAGAAAAAGATGGAAGTGATGGTGCAATTGGGCGTTCCGTATACCAAAGAAGAAATTGCCAACGCGCAGGCCGCCATCAACAAGCAGGCGCAGGCTATCGAAAAGAACTTGTATACCGATCCCGATTTCAGGAAGAGCTACGAGGAAAGCCGCAAGGCTGCTGCTGCCAAGGGCGATCCGTTTATCCCGATGTACCAGAGAGAAATCGTGCCAATGATTGCCTACCTGCAGCGCATGGGAACCGATATCAAAGTCAAAGAAGCAACAACCAAAAACTAACGCCATGCTAAAGTTTATCAAGCACAATATGGAAACGATCTCGGGCATCGAGATCTATCCGATCATTTCGCTGCTCATCTTCTTCTTGTTCTTCGTTGTCCTATATGCTTGGACCTACACCTACAAGAAAGAAAAGATTGCAGAATTAAGCCATATTCCTTTCGAGAGCGAGAACGAAATCGATAACCTCAAAAACGACACGCCATGAAAAAAATATTTCCGGTATACCTGAGGGTGCCGATCATCTTCTTTGCCGTATTCTTGGCGATGGAATATTTTATTGACTCTGGCGACCAGCCTGCTTTCTTAAAATATCCGATGATTTCTGTATTTCTGGCCGTCTTCCTGTTCCTGCTGATTGCCATCGAAATGGTCGTGGCCGCGGTAGACAACGTGACCTACCACCTGCTCACCGAAGAACAGCGCAGGCAGCTCGAAGACGCCAAAGAAGTAAAGATTACGGATAGCAAGCTGTATAAAAAAATAAAAAAATGGCTGGTAAAAGACAGGCCGATTGAAGAAGAGGGCGAGCTGCTGCTGAGCCATGATTATGACGGCATCAAGGAGCTTGACAACGACTTGCCACCATGGTGGACCAAATTGTTCTATGCCTGTATCGTCTTTGCGTTTATCTATCTGGCCAAGTACCACATCTTCGGGCACGACGACCAGACCAAAGAATTCGAGACCGAAATGGCCGAAGCCAAGCTGGCCGTAGAAGAATATAAAAAGACCGCCAAAGACCTCATCGATGCCGAAACGGTAACGCTGCTGACGGATGCGGGCGATATTGCCGCAGGCAAGACAGTATTCCAAACCAACTGCATTGCCTGCCACCGACCGGATGCCGGAGGTGCCATAGGCCCTAACCTGACAGACGACCATTGGATTCTAGGCGGCGGCATCAAGAACGTCTTCCATACGATTACTGAAGGAGGTCGCGACGGCAAAGGAATGGTGGCTTGGAAAGGCACGCTAAAACCGTCTGAAATACAGCAGGTAGCAAGCTATGTATTGTCGTTGCAAGGCTCTAATCCCAAAGACCCTAAGCCTGCCGAGGGCGAGGTATGGGTAGACGAAAAGACACCTAAAGAAGCAGGCGCTAAAACGGAAGAAGCTAAAACGGTAGCCCAAAACTAGGGTGCCGAAAAAATAAAAAGTTATGCCAAAAATGCCGGATGAGTCCTTTCGCGATGCGATAGGAACCGTAGATGACAAAGGAAAGAGAATCTGGGTATTTCCAAAAATTCCTTCAGGAAAACTGTACGACAGGCGCAAGATCGTCAGCTATTTTCTATTGCTGTTCTTGTTTGCGGCTCCTTTCGTGAAGGTAAACGGCAACCAGTTCCTGCTGTTCAACGTGACAGAACGCAAGTTCAACATCTTCGGGTTTCCGTTCTGGCCGCAGGATTTCTACCTGTTCGTGATTTCGATGCTGGTGGGCGTCGTATTCGTGGCACTGTTTACAGTGGCCTTCGGAAGGATATTCTGTGGCTGGATCTGCCCGCAGACCATCTTTATGGAAATGGTCTTCCGCAGGATCGAGTTCTGGATTGACGGCGACCGCGGGGCGCAGCTGCGATTGGACAAGCAGCGCTGGGATAGCGAAAAAATCCGCAAGCGGGTTTTGAAATGGACGGTCTTTTTCGTCATTTCTTTCGGCATCGCCAACGTGTTCCTCGCCTACCTTATCGGCAGCGACGAGCTGTTCAGGCTGGTAAAAGAGCCCTTGGCCAACCACCTCAGCACTTTTATTGCCTTATTGATTTTTACAGGCGTCTTTTATTTTGTCTATGCCTGGTTCCGCGAGCAGGTCTGCATTATCGCCTGTCCTTATGGGAGGCTGCAGGGCGTGCTGTTGGACAACAAGTCGATTATCGTGGCCTATGACCACGTGCGAGGCGAAAAGGAAAAAGGCAGGGCCAAGATGGACAAAAGAGAAGACCGAACGCTTAGCGGCAAGGGCGACTGTATCGATTGCAGGCAGTGCGTAAACGTCTGCCCTACGGGTATCGACATCCGCAACGGAACGCAGCTGGAATGCATCAACTGCACGGCCTGTATCGACGAATGCGATGCCATTATGGAAAAGGTCAGCCTTCCGAAAGGACTCATCCGCTATGCCTCGGAAGACGAGATTACCAAAAACAAAACGTTTGAGTTTACGGCACGCATGAAAGGCTATACGGCGGTACTGTTCATCTTAACAGGCATCTTTATCGGACTGCTGTTCTTGAGAAATGACGTCGAGGCCACCATATTGCGGCTGCCCGGGCAATTGTTCGAGCATAAAGGCGAAAACATCAGCAATGTCTATACCTACAAGGTCGTGAACAAGACCGTAAACGATTTTGACGATATCCATTTTGAGCTGCTGCGTCCGAAAGGAACCATTACCACCGTAGGCAAGCCGCGGTTTAGGATTGCCAAGGAAGGCATGGCTCAGGGAACGCTGTTTGTAGAAATCAGTCCGGCTTTTCTGGAAGGCGACAAGACGCCTATCGAGATTGGCGTGTATAAAGGAAACCAGCTGATCGAGACCGAACGAACTAATTTTCTAGGCCCAAGAAGCTTTAATTAATACAACCGCTGCCGCCTGTCCTAAAGCAGGCCGGCGCATAAAAATAGGAATCATGAAGAAATTAAACTGGGGAACCGGAATCTTTATCGCTTTTGCACTGTTTATGTCGTTCATACTGTTCTTTGTCTTTCTCGTACAGTCAGACCACAAATACGACAACGAGCTGGTCATCGAAGACTATTACAAATACGAAACCGGACTGCAGGCACAGCTCGACAAAGAAGACAATGCCGCAAGATTACAGCACAAGGTAGCCTTGGAAGCGGGAGAAAATGGCATTACCATACGTTTCCCTCAAGGCTTCGATTATAAAAATATTACAGGAAAAGTGTCCCTCTACAGGCCGTCCAGCCAGAAATTAGACTTTGCCATTCCGATCGCACTGTCTTCTTCTAATTTGCTCATACCTAAAAGTGATTTGGCTGGCGGCCGCTGGGACATTATTATCGACTGGAAGTATGAGGGCACCGGCTACCTCAACAAAGAACAGCTTACGCTAGACTAGACTCAAATGATATACTCTGCTTTTTTCTTCGGGCTTATTTCCAGCCTCCACTGCGTGGGAATGTGCGGTCCTATTGCCATGATGCTGCCGCTTGACCGCAGCAGCCAGGCTAAAAAGACGGCCCAGCTCCTGCTCTATCATTCGGGAAGGCTCACGGCCTACAGCAGCCTCGGGTTGGTTTTTGGGCTGCTGGGAAAAGGCTTTTACTTGGCTGGAATGCAGCAGCAGCTGTCGGTAATTGTTGGTGTTTTTATGATACTGATTGCTGTCATTCCAGAAAAGGTTTTTATGCGGTATAACTTTTCACGGCCCGTCTATAGCGTCATTTCTAAAGTAAAATCGCGACTGGGAAGGCAGTTCAAGAAAAAAAGCAGCAGCGCCTTGTTTTTGATCGGCCTGCTTAATGGGTTCCTGCCCTGCGGACTGGTCTATGCGGCCTTGTTCGGCGCGCTGGCCATGCAGCATGCTCCTTTGGGCATTGCCTATATGGCTTTGTATGGCTTGGGAACCATTCCTATGCTGAGCGCGGCGGCGTATGCCGGCCGTTTTTTAAGCACCAGCTTCAGGACAAAACTACAGAAGGTCATTCCGATCACCACAATCCTTATCGGAACGTTGTTTATCCTCCGCGGTATGGGTTTGGATATTATGTATGTGTCTCCGGGAAATATGAGTTTGTTTGTGAAGGGGATGCCGGATTGTGGGTAGAGGTACTGAGGTGCTAAGGTGCTGAGGTACTAAGGTTTTTAGGAAGGTACTGAGGTTCTAAGGCACTAAGGCGCTGAGGTTTGTTTTGTTCTTGCAATAATGAGAGACTACTATAGTTAGTTTTGTTTATTTCTTATTTCCACAAATGCTAATCGCCTACAACTGCCAAAACCTTAGAACCTCAGTACCTTAGCCTCTTAGCCCTTTTCTCAAATAACCATCGAAAACAACTGCGTTTCTGGTACGCTGCGCTGCAATCGAACATCAAATGCCATGCAGGTGTTTCTTAGGAAAGGCTTGCCAATTTCGGTAATGGTAAGTTTGCCTTCTTCAATCAGGAGCAGGCCATCGTCTTGCATTTCGGATAGTTTTTCAAGTACTGCTGGCAGTTCTGGAAAAGATTCTTCCGGACGGCTCCACGTTGTTTCAAAACGGCACATCAAATTCAGTATGTGCTGTCGGATAATCAAGTCTTCTTTGGTAAGGATATGCCCGCGGTTGACGGGTACCTGGTTCCATTCCAGCAACTGGTAATAATCATCCAGGTCTTTTACGTTCTGGGCAAAGCCGTACCAGCTGTCGCTGATGGATGATACGCCCAATCCGATCATGAGCTGCGTCTTGGAATGGCTGTAGCCCATAAAATTGCGGTGGAGCTTTCCTGCTGCAGAAGCTTTATACAGCGAATCGGTCGCAAGAGCGAAATGGTCCATGCCAATTTCGTGGTAGCCGTTGGAATGCAGTAGCGCCTTGCCGATTTCGTAGAGCTTGCGTTTTTCGTCGTCTTTCGGAATGTCTTCGTCTTTATAGCCGCGCTGTCCGTTGCCTTTGATCCAAGGCGTATGAGCATAGCTGTAAAAGGCCAATCGGTCGGGCTTGAGGGAACGGGTCTTTTCGATAGTATCGACCACATCTTCAATCGTCTGGAACGGCAATCCGAAGACCAAGTCATGTCCTACAGAGGTATAGCCTATTTCTTTCGCCCAAAGCGTTACCTTGGCTACATTCTGGAACGGCTGGATGCGGTGGATGGCTTTCTGCACGGTTTCGGAATAATCCTGAACGCCAAAGCTTACCCTGCGGAATCCGAGGTCGTAGAGCTTCTGGAGGTGCTCTTTGGTGGTATTGTTGGGATGTCCTTCAAAGCTGAATTCGAAATCCTTCGCCTTAGTGGCGGTCTTGAGTATGCCATTGATGAGGTCTTCCAGATGCTTTACGGCAAAAAAGGTAGGCGTGCCGCCGCCGAGGTGTATCTCTTTGATCACAGGCTTCTCCTCCATTTCATGGCAATAGAGCTGCCATTCTTTTAGGACGGCTTCGAGATACGGCTGTTCGACAGTATGGTTCTTGGTAATGCGTTTGGTACAGCCGCAGAATGTGCAGAGGCTCTCGCAGAACGGCAAGTGGATATAGATGCTGATGCCTTCGGAAGCATTGCTTTCGCGAAAGGATTTCTTAAAGGATTGCATCCACGATTCATAACTGAAATTGCTACTGTCCCAATAGGGCACGGTCGGATAGCTTGTGTACCTAGGACCAGGAACATTGTATTTTTGGACAAGGGAATGGCTTGGCATGATCGGTAATTTTATGCCAAAGCTACTTCCCTTACCATTTTTAAAGAATGATAATTGTCATGTTCGTTAATTTTAACAGCATGGTTCTGAATTGGATATCTTAATTCAGAAAGTTCTTCCGGTATTCATTCGGACTCATGCCGACTTCTTTCTTGAAAAGCCTCGAAAAATACGGTGGGTTGTCAAAACCAAGCGCATAGGCCGTTTCAGAAACCGAGTTTTCAGAGCCTTGCAGCAGGTTCTTGGCTTCGGAAATCAGGAAGATATGAATCAGTTCCATGGCTGTCTTGCCGGTTTCCTGTTTCAGCAAATCGCTGAGGTAGCGCGGCGAAAGGTTAAATAAGGCAGCGAGCGACTTTACGGTCGGCAGTCCTTTTTCAAGAAGCTTTCCGTTTTCCAGATACGAAGACAGGAAGTCATTAAACTTAGATACGGTCTTGCCAGACAGCTCTGTCCTGTTAATGAACTGTCTTTTGTAGAAACGCTGCGAGTATTTTAGGATAGAATCGATATGCGCAATGATAATCTCGCGGCTGTATTCGTCTTGGTTGTTATAGTATTCCTGATCGATCTTGCTGTAAAGATCCCAGATAATCTGCTCTTCGCGGGCCGAAAGATGCAACGCCTCGTTGGCCTCGTAATCAAAATAGCCGTATTTCTTTATTTCGGAATGAAGATGGAAGCCGTTCAGGTAATCTTCGTGGATCCAGATGATAAAGCCTTTTTCTTCGAGTTCTACATTGTTGATTTCTATTACCTGTCGCGGCTTTACGAACATCATCGAGCCGTCGTCATGGTCGTATTTCGTCCTGCCATAGAGCACATAACCCGACTTGATCTTCTTGAAGGCAATCATGTAAAAATCGGTAGTAAATTCGCTCTGCCCTATCGAGCATTCCGCTAGTTTTTCGCACACGACCAAGCTCACCAGAGGATTTTCTGGAGGCGGATAGCCAACGGCGCGGTGCAGTTCGCTTATGGTTTTGTAATGTTTCATAAAAAAGGAGAAGAACCACGCTTTTGAAGGCGCAGTTCTTTTTAAAAATTAGGTACGTAAATATACTAAAAAAGCAGTTTATTTTCCATGTGCTTTTGCAGACACGTCTTTCCATTCTTCCCATTCTGAAAGGCGCTGTGCATATACTTCTTTTACCCAAGGCAAGGCTACCTTACCAAGGAACAAGCGCAATGGCGGATTGGCGGCATCGACCAGTTTTAGGATGGCTTCGGCAGTGGCTTCTGGATTACCGAAGGAATCCGTATCGGCCAGTCCTGCATGGAAGGCAGCCCTCACATTGTCATAAGCCGTTATGGTTTCTGATTGGATAGCAGAAGGCCCAGCCCAGTCGGTAGAGAATCCGTTTGGCTCTACTAAAGTAACTTTAATGCCGAACTCTTTCACCTCTGTAGCAAGCGTTTCGCTTATCGCCTCAACGGCAAATTTGGAAGCATTGTAGATGCCTAAAGTCGGCAGGGTAGCAACGCCCAATACGCTAGACAGTTGGATGATATGCCCGTGGCCTTGTGCTCTCAAGATTGGAAGCGCCGCTTGGGTAATCCATAACAATCCAAATACGTTCGTTTCGATTTGGTCTCTGACTTCTTTTTCAGAGTTTTCTTCAATGGTTCCGAACAGCCCGTAACCCGCATTGTTGATAATGACATCCAGCTTTCCGAAATATTCTTTGGCTTGGTTGATTGCGGCAAAGCTCTGCTCGCGATTGGTTACGTCCAATTGTATCGGCAGGATCGCTTCGCCGTATTGTGCTTTTAAATCGTTGAGCGAGTCTGTGTTTCTCGCTGTTGCAGCAACTTTGTCGCCGCGTTTTAGAAAGGCTTCTGCCCATATCTTCCCAAATCCGCGGGAAGCACCTGTAATAAATATGACTTTTGACATCAGTAAATGTATTAGATTAATAACAGGACAAAGTTAGGACAGCAATACTGGGAGGATTTATACAAAAAGCGGTAAAGCATATACATTTTGTCATAGAGCTAACGGTGAGCCGTACAGCAAAGCGATATTGAGCCGTACAGCAAAACAGGGCGTATGGCTATAGCTGAACTTTGCGGTATCAATAATCAGACACATAATTTTAATACTATGAAAACAATTGACAGCATCTACATCAACGGCGAGTTTGTGAAACCGCAAGGAAACCAAGTCTTTGACCTTATCAGTCCGACAACGAATAAACAGATCGGACAGGTCGTTTTAGGAAACGAGCACGATGCCCGAACTGCCATTGCTGCAGCCAAGGAAGCCTTCAAGACTTTTTCTCAAACAACAAAGGCAGAACGTATCGAATACTTGAAACGAATGCACAAAGCGGTATCCAGACGAAAAGACGAGCTTGTTGACGTGATGGTAGAAGAATATGGCGGGACTTTGCAGTTCTGCAGGATGAGCATGGAATTTACGCTCAGCGGATTTACTGCTGCTATAGCTACTTTAGAAAAATTCGACTTTACAAAGAAGATGGGCTTTTCGGAAGTACAATTGACACCGCTAGGCGTCGTTGGCATCATCATTCCGTGGAATGCCAGCAATGGCTTTATTGCCGGAAAGCTGGCTACTGCTGTGGCAGCAGGCTGTACCGCTGTCATCAAACCTAGCGAAATGAGCGCCATGCAGACGCAGATTATGGCCGAATGCCTGCACGAAGCCGGATTGCCTGCGGGCGTCTTTAATATCGTAAACGGACTGGGTGAAACCGTAGGTGCCGAAATCAGCACGCATCCTGACGTTGCCAAAATCTCGTTTACCGGATCGAGCACCGTAGGAAAGATTATTGCCCGCGAGGCTTCGGCTACCCTGAAACGCTATACTTTGGAACTCGGAGGCAAGTCGCCAAACATTCTTCTAGAGGATGCTGATTTTTCTAAAGCGATTCCAACCGCCATCGCAGCTGCCTTTATGAACAGCGGACAGGCTTGTGTTGCCGCAACGCGCCTTTTGGTTCCGGAAAGCCGACTCGAAGAGGCCAAAGAATTGATACAAACGATGCTTCCGCTGTTTCCTGTAGGCGATCCGAAAGAAGAAACAACAGCTATAGGGCCGATGGTTAGCCAAAAGCAGTACGAGAGAGTGCAGGGCTATATCAAATTAGGGATTGAAGAAGGTGCTTCTGTCCTTACCGGCGGGCTCGGACATCCGGAAGGCCTTGAAAACGGAAACTTTGTAAAGCCAACGGTTTTTTATAATGTAGACAACAAGATGCGTATTGCTCAGGAAGAAATCTTCGGTCCGGTACTTTCTATCATCACCTACAAAGACGAAGCGGAAGCTGTCGAGATTGCTAATGACACCATCTACGGATTGCAGGCGTATGTGAGTTCTGTCGATACAGAAAGAGCGCGAGGCGTTGCCTCACAGATCAATGCCGGACGTGTATTGGTCAACGGCTTGAACCATGATCCTGAAGCGCCCTTTGGAGGCTTCAAGCAATCGGGTATCGGACGAGAATTCGGCATCTACGGACTGGAAGCCTATCTGGAACCAAAAGCCTTGATCGGATAAACTGCACAACAACAGCTTCGGAAATACGGTTAAAAAACAGCGGTATTTCTGAAGCTATTTTTTTAACTTTACCATCATGACAGCATCAAAAGACGATAAAACTCCGCAGGTATTGTATTCTTGTTACTACCAGCGTACAAGAGAAGGAGAACATTTTATTCCCGAGCACGTTTTCAGCTACCAGATATCGGGAACGATGACGGCATGGGATGCGAAGAATACGTATCATTCTAAAGAAGGCGATTTCCGTTTGAGCGTACGCAACCGATTGGCCAAATTCGCGAAACAGCCGCCAGAAAACGGAGAGTTTAAGGTTATTTCCTTGTTTCTGGATCAAGAGACGTTACAGGAAATCAGCCGAGAAATCAACTATACGGCAAAAAAGACGACCCTAGATATAACGGCAATTCCTATTGCTTCGAATCCGCTGTATTTAAGTTTTATGGAATCGCTCCTCGCCTACTTGCAATTGCCGCAGGAAAACAATCAGGAACTCTTAAGGCTGAAAATAAAAGAGGCGGTTTATCTGCTTATCAAGATCAATCCAGAACTGAAAGACATCTTGTTTGATTTCAGCGAGCCTGGAAAGATCGACTTGGAGGCTTTTATGAACAAGAACTTTCACTTTAACGTGCATCTCAAACGGTTTGCTTACCTCACGGGACGCAGCTTGGCCACATTCAAAAGGGATTTCCAGAAAATATTCCAAGATACGCCGAGCCATTGGCTACAACAGCGACGATTGCAGGAAGCATATTATTTGATCAGTAATAAAGCCAAGACGCCGTCGGAAGTTTATATTGATGTCGGCTTTGAAGACTTGTCGCATTTTTCGTTTGCGTTTAAGAAAAAGTATGGGGTATCGCCTTCGAAGGTGTAGTGAATCACTATTCTTTTTTTCTTGATAAATTGCCTATTTTTATCAGAAATAAGCATACTATGCTAGAAAAATTAAAAGAAGCTGTAGATTCCGTACTGCGGTTTACAGCTGAAGAATGGGAAGCCTATACGCACAGGATCGAGATAAAACATTTCAAAAAAGGCGACGTATTGTGCGACGTGGGACAGGTGGAGAATTATATCTATTTTCTTAACTCCGGCGCAACACGCAATTTTTTTATCAAGGACGGAAAAGAACTGACCGTCGATTTTAGACTGGAAGGAACATTTGTCGCCGCTTATTATTCCTTTCTTTCCCGAAAACCTTCGCCTATTCGGATTGAGGCCATAACTGATATTGAAGCCTGCTGCATTCCGCACAGTTCCTTATACTTATTCTACAAAAAGCACAAGAACGGAGAAAAGCTCGGCCGACTGATGGCCGAAATCCAATATATGAAACGACTTGAAAGGGAAATCGAGATCCTGTCGATGACCGCCGAAGAGCGTTATGCTTTGCTTTTGAAACAAAATCCTGCGCTCGTAAGCGCCATATCTGTCAAGCACTTGTCGTCGTATCTGGGTATCCATCCCGAAAGCTTGAGCCGCATCCGAAAACAGGTAGCTGCGAAACTGACATAGGTCATTTTTTTTGGTTCTTGCGATGGCTAGATTTGTAATCGCTTGGTATAAAAAGCATCAGGCTATAGAGTATGGAAAAAACAACTGCAACCCTAGCGGCACGATTGACCGCACTCCTGCAACAGCAACAATTTGTGGAAGCTTACGAAGAACTATTTGACGAGAATGCCGTAAGCATCGACCCTATGTACCAGCTGGACCTGAAAGGGCTTTCTGGTTTGATCGAAAGAGAAAAGCTATTTTTGTCAAGAGCCGAAATTAAAAAGATCCGTCTGTCTGAACCTATACTTGCTGGGAATTATTTCAGCGTTTCCCTCTCGATGAATTTCAGCGTTGCGGGACAAGACAAGACGATTTCAGAATTGTGCGTCTACAAAGTAGAAAACAGTAAAATCATAAGCCAGCAATTCTTTATTTCGGGATTATAAATCCTACAATCTCAACCCTTCAATTATATGGAAAAAATACTAGCCTCAAAGGCAAAAATACGCTTTCAGGACTGCGATCCGTTCAACCACCTGAACAATTCAAAATACCTTGACTATTTTATCAATGCCCGCGAAGACCAAGTCAAGGAAAACTATAATCTTGACATATTTGAGATGATCAAGACCGAAAAGATCGGCTGGGTTGTGGCGACCAACCAGATTGCGTATCTGCAGCCTGCTTTTACGATGGAAACAGTAACTATCAAATCGCAGCTGATTCAGTTTTCGGAGAAATCGCTTTTGGTCGAAATGACGATGTGGGATGAATCTGCGGCCAAATTAAAAGCAGTGTCTTGGTCTAAGTTTATCCACGTAGATATCCGTACGCAGTCTTCGATGAAGCATTCTGAAAAGCTGATGGAATTGTTCCAATCGATTGTAGTTCCTTCGGGACAGCATTATTTTGAAGAACGATGCAAAGAGCTGATGGCAACGTTAAAGTAGCAGTATTTTATAAAAATAATCCGCTATACAACTAAAATACAAAAGATTAAAGATTTGCTAAAGTGATTGGATTGTCGTTTTTGTTGTGCTAAATTAGTGAGGACATAACCTTAAAACACACAACCATGAAAACGAAAATTGCTTTTGCCGCATTATTGCTAGGTTTGGCAGTATCGGCTAATGCCCAGAAAAAAATAGAAACGACAGAACTGCCAAAAGCAGCACAGGAATTCTTGCAAAAACATTTCAGCCATACATCGATTGAAGTCGCCAAGAAAGATGCAGAACACGGTGAAAAGGGCTATGAAGTCAAGCTTAAAGACGGTACAGAAGTAGAATTCTGGAAAGACGGTTCGTATCGCGAAGTCGATGGAGGGAAAAATCCGATTCCTACTGCATTTATTCCAGATTCAATAAAAGACTATGTGTCGAAAAACTATCCAAACGAAAAGATTACGCATATCGATTACGGCCATAAGGATTTGGATGTGGATCTGACGAATGGTATTGACTTGGAATTTACTAAAGAAGGAAAATTTTTGAAAGCGGATTAATTTAGATCCTGATACTTAAAAGCAAAAAAGCCTCTAAATAGATAGAGGCTTTTTTTTATAAAAACTAGATATTATTACCAATCAGCCGTATAAGCTGAGGCCATTGGAGATAGTTTTCTTTTTGCATAGACTCTGACCGAATTAGGATCTTTCATCGATTTTTCAAACAGACTATCGCCTTTTATTTCAATAATACGAGTAATGATGTCGTAATTTGGTTTTAGTCCATAGCTTTTGATCGCAAACAAGTCTACTTTACGCGTACCTTCTTTTTGATACAAAACTCCCCTACTCCCATCGTATTCTGGATTGATATTTCTTTCCTGCTGAGCAGCATTGAAATCTTTTTCCAGTATAAAAAAATTCACGCAACCATTTTCATAAAATCTATAGTAGCCTACTTGCATCTGAGTATTGTAGTTTTTCTGCTTTCCTAAAGGAATGAAATTGTCTTTCTGAGACAGATAACCATAGATTTCTTCATAAATAACATCGGTTTCGATTCCTTTTAATATGTCGGAATTAAAAAGACCTCGGTTGCCGAAGACTTGATTGTCTGTCGGCACCCTTGTCTTATTATTATCCAAGTATCTTGTCTTTACATTACAGGAAAACAATCCTAACATTAAAAAAATGGATACTGTTATTTTTACCACGATGTAAAAGGATTTGTCGTCTGATACTGCAGATAAGGCTGAATTGAATTGCTTAATGTTTCAAATCCTGGCTGTTGTGTACTAAATATCTTGATTCCAAAAATCTTAATCAATGTATTGTGTGCAAAATGATCTTGAATTGGATGCCTTACATGCCTGTCAGAGTTGATTCCAATTCTGTAATTTCCGTATCGTAAAGACAATCCTCCAAATCTATATCTTGGATAATTTGTATCTTCAATAACATAACTGTTAGGCATTCTTTCATCGAATTTTCCTGGATTTCCTTTTCCTGTTCCAACCTTGGCTTCATCTCCTGTATAATCAGTTCTTCTTCCAGTAAACAGGTTGAATCCAGCAGAAAACTCACCAATGGCTACTGATGCTGCGGCAGTCCTGTAACTGTCGTTCCCATCGCCTGCAAAGCCCGAAAATGGCAATCCGTCATTTTCATAAGAGAATTTAAAATCGCCGCTCCTTATTCCGAGTACACCGGTCTGCTGCTTGAATTCGGCCATGTCATCATAACCGCCCCAGAAATTGGTACCCAGGCTGAATCCTGTGCTTCCATTATCATAAGCTGCTAGAAAAGATACGCGGGTTTCCATTCCACTTCTTCCCAGTCCTTGATAATTGCTATTCGACATGATGCCGACACCTGCAGAGAAGCTAAACTCTCCATTAGTATAGGTTACCGAAAGGTTCATTCCTATTGCCATCGTATTTCCAAAGGCAATACTAGGTGAAATACTAAATCCAAAATTATTGGTAAGCTGCACGCCCATTGGCGGTATCGCAAAGTTGATAGCAGCGCTGACGGCGGAGGTGGCTATATAATTCCACATTCCGGTATTTCCTGCGACGCAACTATCCGTAAAGGTCGATGCCCCCATGGTATTGTAGCCGATCCAGCCCATAGCTGCGGATATCAATCCCGCTTGTACTGATTTCCAGCCCCATTCTCCGGTTGTCAATCCGCTAGATACATAGCCGATAATAAAACTTGCCCCGGCTACGATTAAGTCGTCCAACCCAAACCATTCTCCCGAAGGGTCAGTATATTTAAAAGGATTATTGGCGACATAACCATATCGGTTATAACTCTGGGTGCTAAATGGCGACTGTATAAAATTATCGGGCTGTAAGAAACGGTGCAGTTTGGCATCATAAAGCCTGCCGTTCATATTAATTAGTCCAACACTCTGTAGATGTTCATGCCCTGTATAACCTCTGTCTAAAATCACCATTTGGTTGAGGACATTTCCTTGTCCGTCGACTACTTTTATGAGATTACCCCAAGCATCAAAGAGGCGCTTTTCAAGTATGGTTCCTCCCGAAGTAGAAACGCCTAGTATAGTTCCTTGATAGTCTCTATGCAGATTAAGGAAGGCTTCCGTCTGTGTGCCACTTGCATCAACCTGACTTCTGAATACTACTGGAGCAGTATATCCGTCGCCGCCAACATAGGTAATAAACTCTACTTCTCCTGTCTGGATATTGTGTTTTATTTCCATACTGCCATCGGCTGAATAGGATTTACGAAGCGGACGCTGATTTTTATCAACCTGCACGCCTCCATAGTACATCGTCGAGCGACTGTTGTTCATGTTGTATTCAAAACTGATCCTGTCGCTTCCCATTTCAATAATTTCAACAGGACTCTTGAAAGCGTTATAGGTAATATCTAATTTTCTCTGGGTATCTGATGTGATAACCGGATTGCTTGTCTTTCTGATTTTCACATCATCAAACCAAACGATTCCTTGCCCATTATTATCTAGTCGGATATTGAGCCTCTTGATATTTGCCGGTACCGAAAAAGTCTTTTGGACGAAAACCCATTGTCCTGTTACGTTTGTTACTACTTGATCAACAGCCGTGAAGTACTCGGTTTCTCCTTCTTCTTTCATAAAGAGGAAGAGTTCTGCCTGAGGACCATTGCTATACACCCATGCGGAATAGGTATACTGCGTAGCCGTGGCATTATTTATCGGTACCCAAACATCAGAATGGACCACTTTTTCTGTAGTGTCAGGATTGTTTATTTTTAGGGAAACTGTTCCTGCACTATTTGTCGCAAAGGTATCATCATAGGTAATTATCGACGGTTCGTAGATAGTCCAACCTTTTTTGCTTTCCATCGTATCAAAGAAGATACCTTCTCTCAATTTATAGTAGGCCTCTCCTTCTGGCGTTAACTGTACCGACGTATTTTGGTATGCTTTTGCCGTGTTGGTATAACTGTACTGCCCTAGATTATTTTGAGTAATTCTTCCTCTGTCGTCATAGACTTGGGTTTCTTGCTGTCCTCTTGCATTTGTATATTCTTTCAAACGGTCAAGGCTGTCGTATTGGAATGTCTCGTTCCAGTTGAAGGTACTGTTGGTACGATTCTCGAGATTGCCTGTCTGCGGATTAAAAGTATATCCTACCGTCATATAATCTGTTGGCGGAGGAACGGGTTCACCGATAATCACCAATTCGCTTTTAGTATGCTTGATACTGCTAATAAATCCGTACTCGTCATAGGTTTTGTTGACGCTTACAGCATTCCTAAGGTTTCCAAATCGAGCACCAGTAACCTGTCCTCTAGCGTTAGTCGTATTGATCTGCCACAGTACTTTATTTGTGCCATCGTCAATTACTTGGTATGGAAATCCGTTTTTATACGTGTTTCTTATCCACTTGTCAGAACGCTTGTTTGTTGCCGTATTGACAGCGGTATAGAGTTCTTTTTCGGGTCTTCCGAAAGCATCATAGAATGTCGCTCTTTGGAAATAAGCTTTGAAACCGCTTTCATCATAGAAAGACAATCTCTTGAAATCATCGTATTGGTAATTGTATAGCGTATAATATCCTGCCGTAAAATCATCGAACCTTGTATTGGTCAATAATTTTGTCGTCGGATCATAGGTAAATGTTGTTTTTGAATTGGTCGCATCACCATTTAGTCCAGTTATTGTCTTATAATTAACCACACCATAGTCGCCAATATTAAATAGAGTCTCGCTTTTTGGGGTTGTTTCTTTCGTCATTTCCCCAAAATGATTGTATTCATAGAGGTAGGTTCCTGCCGAAGGATCGACCAGCTTTGTCTTTCTTCCCCAGCCATCTTGCTCCATGCTAATAACTACTCCGCCATAATTTGTCTGCTTTACGTTTCCATTGGCATAATACTGGTAATTAATCGTCCCGCCTGGCGAATCTGTCAGCGTAATGACATTTCCGATTGCATTCTTGACAGAAGTTTTCGTTTTTACGCCATCATTTACGGTCGTAGTAAGGCCATTGTAACCCGTGTTAATGGTCTTGCCCGTAAAAGATAGTTTCTGACTTATCCTTCCGTAGTTATCATATTTGGTCTGGCTCCATTGTAGCGGACTGGTTCCAAAATACGGTTCGCTTGTTTTTATATTTCGGTCATAGATATCGTATTCATACGAAGTGTATGACCAATTCCCTGTAAGATCTTTGATCCCGGTTCTTATTTTTCGTCCTAGGTCATCAAATAATTCATCGTTGCTACTTCCGTCGTCTCCAGTTACAAGAACCTGAGTGTTTCCTGAAACGGGAGTATAAGCGTAAGTAACATTTTTTCCTAAATAGTCTGTAACCTTGATTTTTTTACCCCACGCATCATAAGCATTGGTAGTGACCAAACCAAAAGGATTCGTTTCTTTAATCAGTAAGCCTGTGAAATCGTCATACGCAAACTGGGTAGACAATCCTTGGCTGGTAATTTTTTTCAGGAATCTTTTTGAATCATCGTACTCAAATTCCTGAATCCTTGGCGAAAGTCCGGGAGCTGAGATTGTTTTTTTAGTTATGTTTCCGTACGTATCATAAATGTTATCTTCAGTAATATACACTGTTCCATTGCCTTTCTTCTTGATTTGAGAGACTAAATTGTTATTATAAGCAAACAATTCTTCGGTAGTGGTAACATCTTGATTTGGCTGTCCCGGATAAATCGTGATAGTTTGGGTCTTGCTCTGCGGCCTTCCTATAATATAAGGCGTTGCCGTAGGCTGGTTTTGATATGTCATTACGTTGACAGATCGTTGCTCTATAGCGGTACCATTTTTCAATACAGTAGTGGACTGAGTCGGATTGTTATAAGTATCGTACTGAATGGTCGTCTCTGTACTCGTTCCTTCTAATCCATTAAAATTCTGGTTTATCGTATTTTTAAGCTTAAAGACTTTATTCGACTGCACTATAGGCTCAAATGTCACATTATCGTAAGTATTATACGTATTAAGGCTCCTGCTGATGAATGGTCCCGAGGCAGGTACCGTATAGCTAGGATAACTCAATCCCAATACATTAAAACTTTCTACGCTTACACCTCTCTTGCTGACATCATTCTTTGTGATGGTCGAAATGACTTGAGTGGTATCATCATGCCAGTTGGTCTTTAATGTAGCCCGGAATCCTAAAAACCCTAAGCCCTCCATATTGCTGACTGCACCATAATACGAAAACAGCTGTCTTTTATAAACCGATGCACTCTGTTTTTCGATTTTAGAAACTACTTGGAAAGTAGGCGCTATCTCGATATCCAGATTTGGGTAATTTTCGGTATAGCTGGAAGGCGTATAAGCTGAATTGCAATTATAAGGGCAGCTTTCTCTTTCGAGCGTCTTATACGTTATGGTCTCTTTGACACCGTTTCCTGTAGTTATCGACCTTACGAGCCTATCTTTATTAAAATCTTTCTGCGACTGGAAATAATGGATCTTGTTACCGTTGATAAAAGCCATTTCCATCTTCCTGTTAGGCTGACTCGAAGTATAAAAAATCGGGAGAGCATATTTGGTAATATCAGCCTGATTTCCTGAAGTAGCATAATAATAATTCCCTGACGTTTGCGCAAAGGTTCCGTTTTTATTGACGACACAAGTAACTGATACAAATCCCCAAGTATTATCTTGGTTTCGGTTACAGCCCACGCGGATAATATCCGTCTTGCCATCATTATTAAAATCGGTTGGTATCCAGTGCGAAATTGTCAGCCCTAAACTTCCATCAGAATAATTGAAGCCATTATAAGTCTGCATCTGCTTTACGAATCCAGTTCCTGTAGAAGTATATTTATACCAATCAAAATATCCGGATCCTTTCGGGATGATAAAGTCAGTCTTGCCATCCCCATTATAGTCACCGAGCAAAAGTGTTTTTGTTTCATCAACAATAATATTTGGATCTGTATAAGTCCATAACAAAACCAACTGATTGGAATTATTCAAAGTATATACATGCACTTTTCCGTTGGTAAACTGCAAGATATCAGTCTTTCCATCGCCATTAACATCTGCTGTCTCTGTCTTGGATCGGATCGTGTTATCAAAATCATTACCCAGAGCAATCGGATCGACCAAGTCTCCGGCATAATTCATAAAACCTTCTGTCTTTCTCCTATCAAGATCAACGAAATAGGTCTTTTTCGAAAGATTAGTAGCACCAACACTGTTCCATTCCAATGCCATGATATCAGTTAATCCATCGCCATTGAAGTCTCCGCTAAGGTATTTCTTCAATCCGTTAGTAGGAAACAGTACATTTTTTTGATATTGAAGGAAAACGCCGTAGGAAGTCTGGCTCAAGACTTTAAAATTGACGTCTGAGTTATTCGTATTCAAATAGGGATTAGGATTATTAAGCACATGCTGGACTACGGTGACTCCTTGCATCGGCATTAACTTGTCATTGTGATTGAGCCACGTAGTCGGTAAAAGTTCTTCAAAAAAGCCTATAGGCACTTCCCAACCGAAGTTAAGGGATTGGCCTTGGATGTCGTTGAACAGCCAAAATTTTCTTTTATAGTCTGGCCCATACGTAGGATACAGTAAAAAATCCAGCTTGCTGTCGCCATCAAAATCTCCCGACACGGTCGCCGCATTTTGCACGGAAATATTACCAACACTTAAGCTCGCCGTTGTAGGGGAATAGGAAATTGTTTCGGCCGTTGTATCATAGCTAAAAACTGTAGGATTATAGCTTTTCGTACCGTCACCTGTTTTTTCGATTATGCTTGTCAATCTTTCATAACCTAAGGTAGAAATGCTATGTGCGAGTTCATATCTTCTAAAGCCAGTACCGAATCCATGAACATAGATTGTGCTTAATATTTTGTCATCAATAATATTTACGCCGCCTATGTAGCCTTGTTCTGGTCTTTGTCTGTTTTTATAAGCAAAGCTTATCCAATTGGTGGGAAATTGATTAGGACTGCCTACACCTACATAATTTATTTCGCTAATTCTCAAATAATTGTTCGTATTGGTATAGACATAATTGATTCTAACGCCTTGAGGATTCTGCCAATAAGAAATAGCCCAAGTAGAGATGGAACGTGAATTGTTATCATTTCCATAAACTGCAATAGAGCCATCGGGATACTCAATCTTGAAAGTAGCCGTACTAACCGGACTGGCAGTCTGATTGTAGGCCGTTATCTTGAGGTTCGAGAAATTTTCCGTTTCATAAACTGTTGTATGCCCTCCATACGTCTGGTTGGCACTAGTGGTCTTTACGACAAGTCTTTGCCCGTCGAGCGCAAATCGATCGTAAACATCAAGATCGACACCGTCGATAATATTGTCATGGTATTTTGTAGAAGGGATTCTTGTAATTGCCGAGATCCCCGAAACATTCCATCCATAACCTGCCAATCCGTTACCAGACTGGCTATTATAAGCAAGACTCAATTGCGGAATCACGCCATTGATTCCCGGCGGTACAGCAATAGGAACATTATATGTTGCTGCTCCCGTTAATGAAACAGAAAGTTGTCCTTCGGTAATACCGACTTCTGTCGATGCGCCTGTTGCCGAGGTCATAGTTCTTACCAAAGCATCGTCTTCAACTCTTCTATTAGTTTCAGAAGCAGTACTTGAGCTGGTCCTTTTGATAGGGACTACTCCAGGAATCGGGGTACCCATTTGTTCTTGAGCAAAAGAGAATAGGCAACAAAAAATAAGCGCTAGGGTATAAATTACTTTTCTCATGCTTATTTTTTGATTATTGTTATCGATTTGCGATCGCCATTGTTATAGAATAAATTTACGGAATAAACGCCTGTAGGGCAGTTTTGGAATGGTACCGCATAGGTTTGCTCCTTTTCCATATTTTTATAGGATTTGATCAACTGTCCACTCATAGAATACACTTCTATAGAAGAGACTTTGACTTCATCGACCAGTTCCCATTTTAGGTACAATTCTTCTCGTACCGGATTCGGATAATACGAAATCACGTCTTCGGGAAAAAACTTTTGGTAGTCTTCTTCTTTTAAATCAGAAATTTCTTTTGGGGGCTGGCTGCTCGTCCTTGAAGCACAAAAGGGACATAATTCCCTGACGATTTGGTTGCCGGCTACATCATATTCAAAATGAATTTTAGGAACCTGGCCATTTGCTGCCAAACACATCAGGAAAAAAATAAGTGGTATTACTTTTCTCATAGTTTAGGGGATTGTGGGTTAATTTTGATTGTAAAAATGCTATGGACGCCATAAAAAAACATACAGAACAGATTTCGGTACAATACTACTATTGAATTCGGGAATAGCCTTACGGAAATCCGTAATCTCATAAAATAACTTTGCTTTTTTTTAAGACATTTCATACAAATATGTGTCTTATGTCATTGTTCCTCTTGAAAAGGTAGGGCTTAAGCTTTCAAATGCATTTATAAAACTTAAACATTAAATAAACTTCATAACTTTTAGGTTATGCTTTCTTAAAACAGTGTCGGTAAAAGTAAAAGTTCTTTAACGAAATGGTAATCTAAACCTCAAGAGGCTTGGGGGTCAAACCTATAACTTTGAACCTCAAACTTTTAACTTTTATTAATGAAAACAATCTTACGAACAAATTACGCCAACGTACTAGGACTAGTAGTATTTGGGTTATTTTTCAGTACTGCTTGGGGGCAGGCTACATTGCCAGTAAACAGAACATCATGGGGAACTGAACCGACAGGCTGGACCAATTCAGGGTGTTCGCAACGAACTACAAGTTCCGCCTGTACGAATAGCAGCGCGACAAGTTTTGACACGAACGGCGACAGCAGGCTACTTGTTTTTAATGCCGCACCTGGAACTTTGTCGATGACTTTAAAAAACCAATCCATGAGCGGGCAATCGTCTCTATTGGTAGAACAGTCTGCAAACGGAACTGACTATACGGAAATTGGAAAGTATGGAACAGCGACAGGCGCAACAGCAATTACCAATGCACAATGTGTCGATTTTGACATACCGCTACTTTCTACGACACGTTATATCCGATGGACCTATACAAAAGCTAGCGGAAATTGCGACATGGACGACGTTATTGTTACTGCAGCGCCGGCAGCAGCTGAGTTCACTGTTAACCCTACTTCTATCTCAGGATTCGGGAACATCAGTGTAGGTGCTTTTTCAACCAGTACTTCTGTGACGATTGCGGGCACTAATCTTTCTGGGAATATCACAGCAACCGCGCCATCAACTAATTTTCAGGTAAGCACGAACAACTCCACTTGGTCCAATTCAGTAAGCTTTGCACAATCAGGAGGTACAGTAACCAGCCGACCGCTATACATCCGCTTTTCGCCACAGACAGCCGGACTTAAGACAGGGAATGTTGCTATTGCTACTTCTGGAGCTACCACACAAAATATTGCAGTTTCAGGAACCGGAGTCATTACTTCTACTACATGGAATGGTTCTGCTTGGAGCAACGGAAATCCGACAGCAACGCTCGATGCTATCATCAGTGGAAATTATGATACAAATGCGGCCGCACCACAAGGACCGATAACAGCCAAAAGCGTATCGGTTACTTCAGGAGCCGTAATCATTGGCGTAGGCGGATTAGACGTAAAACAGACACTTGCAAAAAGTGGCGGAACTGTCGATGCTTCTGCTGGCGATGTTACTTTTTCAGGAACTACCGCACAGGCAATCCCTGCTAATTTCTTCACAAACAATACAATCTCAAAGCTGACTTTGAGCAATACGGCTGGACTTACCTTAAACGGTATTACGAATGTAACAGGAGTCCTTGACGTAACAGCCGGGACTTTAACGACAAACGGAAACCTAGTATTAAAATCAAGTGCAACAGGTTCTGCTAGAATTGCTGCTGTTACGGGTTCTATTTCCGGAGAGGCAACTGTTGAGCGCTATATTCCGCAAGGAAAACGTGCTTTCCGTTTCCTGACTCCTGCTGTTACGACTACAAATTTCATAAGCAACAACTGGCAGGCTGGAACACATATTACAGGTTCTACAGCAGGCGAAAATGGATTTGACACGACATTGACAGGAAATCCATCGATGTATGTATACAACAACAGCATCGCTTCGGGTTCAGGATGGAGCGCTATTGCAAATACAGATGCTACTACCCTAACAGCTGGAAACGGATATAGAATCTTGGTCAGAGGAGACAGAAACGTTGACTTAAACCAGTCTTCTGCAGCCGATATGAATGCAGCCGTAACATTGACTGTAAAAGGAACACTAAAAACAGGACAGGTTATTTTTGACGCTTCAAGTACTCCTGCGATCAATGCAACAGAAAATGCTTCAACCAACGGATTCAGCTTAATTGGAAATCCATATGTAAGTCCAGTAGACTGGCATTCGGTAACCAAAGCAGGAATCGAAGATGTATATTATGCTTGGGATCCAAATATGGGTACAGAAGCGCAAAGAGGCCGTTATGTAGCCTATAGCCAGACTATCGGAAGCAATAACCTAGCGGGTTCAGAAGTAAGCCAATACATTCAGCCAGGACAGGCATTCTTCGTAAAAAACACGGTCTTGGGTACAGCTGGAACTCTAACTTTTGAGGAAAGCAACAAAGCATCACAGTTTACAGATGTTTTCAGAAACAATACTGCAGAAAAAGCAGTATTTAATATCTCAGTATACGATGCCAACCAAGCAGCAGCTGGTTATCCAATTGATGGAACTCTTGCTGTTTTTGGGACTGCTTTCGACAATGCAATTGGACTTGGCGATGTAGAAAAACTTTACGGTTCAGGTGAGCATTTAGGCTTAGGAAGAAGCAATAAAATCTTAGCTATCGAAGCATTGGCTCCTGTTACAACAGAAGATGAATTGCACGTAAAAACACTTCAGTTTTCAGCAGGCAAATCGTATACTTTCAAAATCAATACGGCTAATTTCCCTGAAAATGTAGAAGCGTATCTTCTTGATCATTATTTGACTACAGAAACTGCAATCAGCTTATCGGGAACTGGTTTGGTCAATTTCGCAACTACTTCTGATGCTGCTTCGTATGGAATCGATCGTTTCAGTATTGTTTTCCGTGCTGCGGCTTTAGGAAATGAAGAATGGAATACTAATTCTGTAAAGATTTATCCAAATCCGATCCATAACAACCAATTCAATATTGCTTTGCCAAGCAGTACAAGCGGGAAAGTGGATATCAAGCTGTACAACCTTGTAGGACAAGAAATCTACAAAACCAGCAGCGAAAGCTCAAGCATCATAACCGTAAACCCATCATTGCAATTAAGCAAAGGAATCTACATAGTAGAAATATCCAATGGCAAAACGTCGGTAAAACAAAAAATTGCAGTAAAATAAATCCTATCAAGATGAAAATAAAAATCAAGACACTATTCTTAATCCTTATGCTGACAGCCGGCTTTCAAAATGCCAGCGCGCAAGAAGATTTCGACGATGATACGCAAGATGTCCCATCAGCACCGATCAATGATTATATCATTCCGATGCTTTTGGCTGGAGTATTCTTAGGCTATAAATTGATGAGAAGCAAGACTAAAGAAGCCTAAACTGCTTTATTTGCTATAGAGAACGGCTGTACGATGTACAGCCGTTTTTTTGTTTATTTAATGTACGTAACACAATCATAATTTTGATTTTACAGTAATAAAATATCTACATAAACTACAAGGAAAATATATTCCTAATCTTTGTATGTATCTGTAAATGAATGAATAAAATTCAGATACACTCAAAAATTACAGACTTATGGATTCAACTTTACACAAAAAACTTTTCGGTTCATTTTTTGTTTTTGCACTTATTTTACTTTCCCCTACAGCTAATTTTGCCCAAATTATTGGCTGGAACGCTAACAGCACCGGTGGCGGATTCGGTACCAGTCCGTGGACACCCTCAACGTTAAACACTAACCTACAGACCTCTGGACTTATAAGAGGATCAAGCATTGCCACAAGCGGAACTCCGGCAGGAAATTGCTGGGGAGGCTCTGGAGGCTGGTCAACTGGCCAATCCGATGCCAACAGCTTCTATTTTACTTTTCAGGCAACGGCTGGCTATAAAGTAAGCTTAAGCTCTATCTCGACAGCAACCCGAAGATCAAATTCTGGTCCGACAGGCTGTATTGTATATTATTCTGTAGGAGGCGCTCCTTTTGCCAGCGTTGCCAGCTGGACTACCTCTTCGACAAGCGGAACCACCGGTACTGCTAACTCTGTATCCTTAGCAGGAATCAGCGCTTTGCAGAATATCGGTCCTGGAGTTGTCGTGAAATTCAGAATCATTCCGCAAGGCTCGACAGGTAACTACTACCTAACTGGCGGTACAAATTCATTAAAAATTGACGGAAGCGTTGTTGCTGCTGTCAATCCATTGATCACTCCTTCTACGACTTCCTTGGCTTCTTTTGGAGATGTTATGGTAGGCAGCAGTTCGGCATCGACTAGTTTTACTTTTGACGCCGTTGGCATGACAGAAGATGTAAGCATCGCTGCTCCAGCAGGATTTGAAATCAGTACAGACAATAGCAACTGGTATCCTGGAACAGACATCACTCCGAATGCAGGAACATTAAACGATGAACAAATCTGGGTGCGTTTTAGCCCTACCGCGGTTGGAAATGCTTCTGGAGATATCGTTTTGTCCTCTGCAGGAGCGACAAACAAATTCGTTTCGGTTACTGGAAACGGTATTCCTGCAGTAAGTTATATTGTCGTAGACGATGAGCCTTATGGAGCTTATTGCAACGGAATTGCCAATACTTTTGATTTAGACTTTACGCCAGCGGGAAGCTTCAACAGTACTAATTTTTATGCACAGCTTTCTAATCCTGATGGAACTTTCCCAACGACACCAACCAATATAGTCGGTGTATCGGCAGTTAGCCCTGTCAGCGTGACCATTCCTGCTGATATTGCGCCTAGCTCTCTTTATAGAGTCCGAGTTTATAATGATGACCCTCTGACTTTCAGTAATAATGATAACGGACATAATATTGTAGTTACCGAAGCGGCAACGCTTTCAGGAATTACACAATCAACCGTAGTTTGCGATGGAGGAACAGCTACAATTAATCTGACCGGCTTGATCCCAAGCTCAACTTCAACAATCAGCTTTGCTATTAATGGTGGCACTGCTCAAAACAGCACCGGAATTATAGCAGACTCTAGCGGTAATGCTAGTTTCAATATCACCTTAACTGCCAGCAACAATGGCCAGTCTTTGGTTATTGGCACCATCGAAAGAACAGACATTCCTTCCTGCCCTAACACATTGACGACAGCTAATTCTATTGTCTTGACAGTACATCCTACGCCAACAGTTACTGCCATAAGCGCTACTTCTGTATGCGGAGAAAGCGGAAGCGCCACAATTACCCTGACCGGCTTGATACCAAGCAGTACTTCTGACCTTGTTTATGCTATAGCTGGCGGAACAGCCGTAACACTAACAGGCATTACTGCAGATGCTTCGGGAGAAGCCCGTTTTGACTTGCCTTTGACAGCTGCAAATAACGAACAGACATTAGAAATTACTTCTATTACTCGCACTGATGTTCTTCCAAATTGCAACAGTACGCTTACAGGCATTAGTACGCCGTTGGTGATTAACCCAAGACCGACTGCGGTATTGAGCGGCGACCAATCGATCTGCTTAGGTTCGGTTTCTTCCGACTTGAGCATTGCCTTGACAGGAACAGCACCTTGGTCGATAACCTATACGGATGGAACTACGACTTTTCCAGTAACCAATATTACAGCATCGCCTTATATTTTTACCGTTACCATTCCAGAAACGAAAACCTATACGATAACTGCCGTAGAAGATGCAAGCTGTACGGCTCAAGCTTCTGACTTAAGCGGAAGCGCTACTGTTACTGTCGTTGCCGTGAGCAATGGAGGAAACCTAACTGGAAGCACTACAGTATGTTCAGGTGCAAATAACGGGACGCTTACATTAGAAAACCATGTAGGAAGTATTATCAAATGGCAGTCTTCGACTACTGCTGACTTTAGCGGTACGATTTCAGATATTGCCAATACTTCTTCAACCCTAGAATATACGAATCTTTTAGAAACGACTTATTATCGTGCCGTAGTATCTAACATACCTTGCCCAGAAGTAAATTCAGCTATCGCAACAATTACAGTCACACAAACTCCAGCACCTACAACAGCCGCACAGACTTTCTGCAGCCTAGCCGAAGCAGCCGTAGCCGACTTATTACCGAATACGGCTGGCATCAAATGGTATGCTGATGCAGATGCGACAACACCACTATTGCCGACAGAAGCTTTAGCAACAGGAAACTATTATGCGACTATGACAGTAGACGGGTGCGAAAGTACAAGAACATTGACTTCTGTTACCCTGACTACCATCACCGCTCCTACCACAACAGCACAGACGTTCTGCAGCCTAGCCGAAGCAACCGTAGCCGATTTATTGCCGAATACAGCTGGCATCAAATGGTATGCTGATGCAGATGCGACAACACCATTATTGCCGACAGAAGCTTTGGCAACAGGAAATTATTATGCGGCTATAACGGTAGACGGGTGCGAAAGTACAAGAACCCTGACTTCTGTTATCTTAACTACAGTTACGGCTCCTACCACAACAGCACAGACGTTCTGCAGCCTAGCTGAAGCAACCGTAGCCGACTTATTACCGAATACGGCTGGAATCAAATGGTATGCTGATGCAGATGCCACAACACCATTATTGCCGACGGAAGCTTTGGCAACAGGAAATTATTATGCGACTATGACAGTAGACGGGTGCGAAAGTACAAGAGCGCTGACTTCTGTTACCCTGACTACCATCACGGCTCCTACCACAACAGCACAGACGTTCTGCAGCCTAGCAGAAGCAACCGTTGCTGACTTATTGCCAAATACAGCTGGCATCAAATGGTATGCTGATGCAGATGCGACAACACCGCTATTGCCGACAGAAGCTTTAGCAACAGGAAATTATTATGCAACTATGACAGTAGACGGATGCGAAAGCACAAGAACCGTGACTTCTGTTACTGTAAACACTACTGCTATTCCTAGTGGTGCAACAAGCCAAGAATTTACAGAAGGCGAAACTTTAGCCGCTTTAGAAGTAACAGGAACTAATTTAGAATGGTTTTCTTCTGCCGAAGCTGCCGAAGCAGGAACATCACCTCTAAGTCCGACCGAATTGCTTGTAGATGGCACGACTTATTATGCGGTGCAGACCCTTAACGAATGCAGCAGCAGCCCATTAGCAGTTACCGTTTCTGAGGTCTTAGGGACTCCAAGTTTTGATATGGAAAATCTAAAAGCCTACCCTAATCCTACTACTGACGTACTGAACATTTCTTATTCTAAAACTATCGAATCTGTTACTGTTTTCAACTTGCTAGGACAAAAAGTAATCGACAAGAAAGCAAACGACAGCAACATCAAGCTTGACATGTCAAGCCTTGAAGCCGGAGCTTATCTCGTAAAATTATCCTCTGGACAAGCATCAAAAACCATTAGAGTCCTCAAGAAATAAGACCTCATAATTCCGTCAAAAGCCTGCTAAAATACCTAGCAGGCTTTTGGTGCGGAATAACAGAAAAGTAACAAAATCCTAACATTGGCCGGCAACAGCACGACGTAAGATAACATTTTGATAAATCTAACAAAGGCTCTAATTAATCTAACGAGCCTACATTGCGCCGGTTTTAAATTGACTACAATGAAATTAAAAAAGTTCAAACGCTTTCTTGCCATAGCTACATTGGCCCTTTTATCTTATCAAGATGCCTTTTCCCAATGTTTTCAAATCGAGAGTATCTTGGTAGATGCTTGCGGCGTGCAGGAAGGACTGAATGAAATGGTACGATTTAAAGTAGGCAACGCCGACATAAACACTAGCAACCTAACCGTGTCTTGGCCAAACAATCCCTGGCAAGGTCTTATTAGAAATGCAACGACAGCTTCAAAAGTAGCAACCCTTAATGCCGATATCCTAGATGCTGGAGGTTGCGGCCAATTAATCGAACCGACTGGAGGCGTATTACCTGCTAATGCGAACGTCATTTTGGTTACAAGCCATACTTTCGATACCGATCTCAACTCTTTTGGGGCTTTGACCGACAATATTTATATCATCTTTCAGAACAATCCGTCGACAGCCTCTGGGCATTTTGCCAATTCAGGAACTGGAATACGAACCTTGACTATCTCGTTTGGATCTTGTTCTGATACCGTATCTTACGATCGTGCACTGCTTATTGATACCAATGGAGCCACTGTTGCAGCAGACGGAGCTATCGTGCAATACAATCCGGCAGGAACGCCTACATACATCAACAATGGGTGTTCTGCTCCTGTCCAGCCCTTTACTGTCAATGCCGGACCCGCTACCCTAACTGCTTGTGCCGGGACTACTATCTCCTTAAATGGAATTGCACAAGGACACCAATCTGTAAGATGGTCTGCGCCAAGCGGTAATTTTTCGACACCGAACAATCTGGCCACAACCTATACTTCAAGCGCTTCACAAGCCGGAAACGTTGTCACAATTACCCTGACAGCCATAAACAGTTGCGGATTAGAAATAACCGATACCATCAACTTAACATTGACGAACAGTGTCACGCCGAACTTTCCTACCACGCTTTCTCTTTGCAGAGGAAATACGGCCCCTGTCTTGAATACTACTTCTCCTAATGGAATCACGGGAACATGGAATCCGGCCGTAATCAACAATACAGCCAACGGAAGCTATGTCTTTACGCCAAACAACGGACAGTGCGCAGCTGGCGTAACTTTAAATGTGACGGTAACCAACAGCATCACGCCCAACTTCCCTACGACACTTTCTTTATGTACGGGAAATACAGCACCGACTTTAAATACAACTTCTCCTAATGGAATTACAGGAACATGGAATCCAGCCGTAATCAACAATACAGCCAATGGAAGCTATGTCTTTACGCCAAATCCGGGACAATGTGCTACCAACGTAACATTAAATGTCACGGTATCTAACAGCATCACGCCCAACTTTCCGACAACGCTTTCTTTATGTTCAGGAAGTACGGCACCACTATTAAACACAACGTCTCCCAACGGAATTACAGGAACATGGAATCCGACCGTAATCAGCAATACCGCTAACGGAAGCTATGTCTTTACACCAAATGCAGGACAGTGCGCTACAAGCATAACATTAAACGTGACGGTAAGCAACAGCATCACGCCCAACTTTCCGACTACCCTATCTTTATGTAACGGAAGCACCGCACCTTTATTAAACACGACTTCCCCGAACGGAATCACAGGAACTTGGAGTCCGACCGTAATCAGCAATACGGCTAACGGAAGCTATGTCTTTACGCCAAATGCAGGACAGTGCGCCACAAGCGTAACGCTAAACGTGACGGTAAGCAACAGCATCACGCCCAACTTTCCGACTACGCTTTCACTATGTTCAGGAGGAACTGTTCCGACATTAAACACGACTTCTCCAAACGGAATTACAGGAACATGGAGTCCGGCCGTAATCAGCAATACGGCTAACGGAAGTTATGTCTTTACGCCGAATGCAGGACAGTGTGCCACAAGCGTGACGCTAAACGTAACGGTAAGTAACAGCATTACGCCAAACTTTCCGACGACGCTTTCTTTATGTACGGGAAATACAGCACCGACTTTAAATACGACTTCTCCGAACGGAATAACAGGAATGTGGAATCCGGCCGTAATTAACAATACGACCAGCGGAAGCTATGTATTTACGCCGAATGCAGGGCAGTGCGCCGCAAGCGTAACATTAATCGTAACTGTAGCCAGCAGCATTACGCCAAATTTCCCAACAAGCTTGACGGTTTGTACGGGAAGTACCGCTCCGATATTGAATACTACTTCTCCGAACGGAATCACAGGAACTTGGAATCCAGCCGTAGTAAGCAATACCGCAAGCGGAAGCTACGTCTTTACACCAAATGCAGGACAATGCGCAACAAGCTTGACACTCAATGTAACAGTTACCAATAGTATTACTCCAAATTTTGCAACGACACTTTCTTTGTGTTCAGGCAGTACTGCTCCTATTTTGAATGCTACATCTCCAAACGGAATCACAGGAACATGGAATCCTGCCGTAATAAGTACTACTGCTGGCGGAAGCTATGTATTTACGCCGAATGCGGGACAATGCGCAATAAGCATGACATTGAATGTAACAATCACAAATAGCATCATTCCTGATTTTGCAACTGCATTGGCTTTGTGCAATGGAGATGCGGCACCGACCCTGAATACAACTTCTCCAAATGGAGTTACTGGTACTTGGAATCCAGCCGTGATTAGCAATACGACCAGCGGAAGTTATGTCTTTACGCCGAACGCTGGACAATGTGCTCCGAGCATCACTTTAAGCGTAACCGTTGGCAATGTAAATTTTGAAATCAACAACGAATGCCAAGATGGAGATTATGTCATCACGGTAGTTACTGTCGCAGGTTCATTCGATAGCAACGAAGCAGATTACCAATGGACTAACAGCCAAGGCGGTATAGTAGGAACCGATTCGTATTTAAATATTACCGATCTGTTGAATGCTACTCCAGTTGAAGAAGAATTTCCGATAACCTATTACGTACGCGTCACTACACCACAAGGCTGCACGTTAACACAAGAAAGAATCGTGTACGGCACTTTCTGTTCGATTCCGAAAGGCATATCCCCTAATAATGATTCTAGAAATGACGAATTCGACCTTAGCGGATTGGGAGTCAAAGAACTTACCATTTTTAACCGATACGGCGTGAAAGTATACGGCTATAAGAATTATACCAACCAATGGAAAGGACAATCTGACCAAGGAAATGAATTGCCAGATGCTACGTATTACTATGTAATCAGCAAGAGCGACGGACAAACCTTAACCGGATGGGTTTACATCAATAGATAAAAACATAAGTAACTGTTTATTAAACATTTAATAAAGAAAACCTAATCCCTTCAAAGTAGAATAAACATTACTTTTCGTAGGTTTTGAAATAATGCTAATCTCCCACAACTATGTCAAAAAACCTTAGTACTTCTGTCAAAAAAAATACATTTTTGTTCCTTACTCTATTTTTTTTGATGGCCGGATCGAAAGCCTCGGCTCAAATCTATTACCATAATTTTGGCACGACCGCTATCACGGCACATCCTTATACGGTAGCTCCAACGACTTTAAATACGCGTTTATCGGGTTCTTCGTGGAGCAACAGCTTAAATACATGGACAAGTACAACTGGAGCTACAGGAGAAGCAATCCGCCTTACTACCGCTACTGCCGCAACAATTACGCTTACGTTTAATGTGGCCGCCAACTTTCAGGCAGAAATCACTTCTTTTGATTTTTGGAGGGTGAGAAGTAATTTCGGTCCGCAAAACTGGTCGATGACCATCAATGGAATCAATGCCGGAAACGGTACCATCGGAACTACAGGCGCTGCACTCGGAACTACCAATGTTGCCAATACAATTTCGGGACTGACAGGAACCGTGACTGTAGTTATTTCGCTTAGCGGAGCTACCGGAAACGGTACGTTCCGTTTGGATGATTTTACCTTAAACGGAAGCGTGACTTCCAATTGCGCCGCTCCTACGATAACTTCTTTTTCGCCTACATCAGGTCCGCAGAATACCATAGTTACGATAAACGGAAATGGATTTTTAGCAGGTACAGGAACTTCCGCGGTAAAATTTAACGGTATTGACGCGACAAGTTTTACTGTTGTTTCCAATACGGTCATCAAGGCCTATGTTCCTGCAGGAAATGCTACAGGTAACATCAGCATTACGACCAACGGGTGCGAAGGGTTTTCATCGACCGGTTTTACTAAGCTGGAAACGAGCAGTATCGGGAATTATTCAAGCGATATCTATATCTCCGAACTGCATGATGCACAAGCTGGAGATGGCGGTGTCATAGAAATATATAATGGAACCGCATCCACGGTCAATCTAACTGGGTATACCATACGAAGGTATGGCGATATTGGCGGTGCGACTTTTTATACAATTGTACTTAGTGGTTCTATTCCTCCAGGAGGAATTTTTTTAATCGGAATTGGAACAGGCGTAATTCCGTGTAGCATTACTTCCAACCAGACTTATCCAACAGGATTTAATGCAAATGATGAATTCGAATTGATTAAAAACGGTGTGGTTATCGACAACGTACATGCTCCAAATAATGTGGGCTATTCCGTTATTAGAAATCCAAATGCTGTCGCTCCCAAAGTTGTTTTTAATGGTAGCGATTGGAATACTCAAACTTCTGAAAGCTGTGCTAATATCGGAATCCACAATGTAAGCAACCCTACGCCGCCAACATTGACAAATCCGACAAGCAGGGTTATTTGCGAAAATAATTCTGTTACTTATACCGCTACTCTTGCCAACAGTACAGGCTTTACTTTTCAATGGAAAAGGCTTGACGCATCAGGAAACTGGGTCAATATTACCAATGGAGCGCCTTATTCGGGAGCTACTACGAACACGCTTACCATCAATCCGACACCTTTAACTTTTGACGACAATCAGTATTATTGCCAGGTTACCTCTACGCAACATACCTTGATCAGTCATGCAGCACAATTGGAAGTAAATCCATCCACAGTTCCTGACTTTGCCACAGCACTTTCTTTCTGTAATGGAGGAACCGTTCCTGCATTAAGTACTACCTCTCCTAATGGTGTTACAGGAACCTGGAGTCCTGCTACGATAAGCAATACTGCAAGCGGAAGCTACGTCTTTACGCCAACTGCAGGATTATGTTCCCCAAGCGTCACATTAAACGTAACAATAAGCAACAGCATCGTGCCCGATTTCGCGACAACGCTGACCTTCTGTAATGGAGAAACAGTGCCTGCACTCCAAACCACTTCTCCAAACGGAATCACTGGAACATGGAGCCCTGCCACGATCAGCAACACGGCCAGCGGAAGCTACGTATTCACGCCAAATGCGGGACAATGCGCCACACCTATGACGCTGAACGTAACGATAAACAACAATATCCTACCTGATTTTCCAACGACACTAGCGTTATGCAACGGAGGTACGGTTCCTACACTAAACACGACTTCTCCTAATGGAATCACAGGAACATGGGCACCAGCAGCTATAAATAATACCGCTAGCGGAAGCTATGTCTTTACGCCAAACGCTGGACAATGTGCTACAAATATGACGCTGAATGTAACGATTAACAGCCCTATTACGCCAGATTTCCCTACAACATTGGTTTTCTGTAATGGAGCAACCGTACCGACACTCCAAGCTACTTCTCCAAACGGAATCACTGGAACTTGGAGTCCAGCCGCGATCAGCAACACAGCCAGCGGAAGCTACGTATTTACGCCGAATACCGGACAATGCGCCACGCTAATGACATTGAACGTCACGATTACCAATAACATCACGCCAGACTTCCCTACAGCATTATCCTTCTGCAACGGAGCAACAGTACCGACACTCCAAGCCACTTCTCCAAACGGAATTACCGGAATTTGGAGTCCTGCCACGATCAGCAACACGGCTAGCGGAAGCTACATCTTTACGCCGAATACGGGACAGTGTGCTACAGCCATGACGCTGAACGTGACTATAAACAACAATATCACGCCAGATTTCCCTATAACACTGGCTTTCTGCAACGGAGCAACCGTACCGACACTACAGGCTACCTCTCCAAACGGAATTACGGGAACTTGGAGTCCAGCCACGATCAGCAATACCGCAAGCGGAAGCTACGTATTTACGCCGAATACGGGACAATGTGCTACAGCCATGACGTTAAACGTAACCATAAATAACAATATCACGCCGGACTTCCCTACAGCATTGGCTTTTTGTAATGGTGGAACAGTTCCTTCCCTTCAAGCAACTTCTCCAAACGGAATCACGGGAACTTGGAGTCCTGCCACGATCAGCAACACAGGAAGCGGAAGCTATGTATTTACGCCGAATGCTGGACAGTGTGCCACACCAATGACATTGAACGTAACGATAAACAATAATATCACGCCGGACTTCCCTACAACATTATCCTTCTGCAACGGAGCTACAGTACCGACACTTCAGGCTACTTCTCCAAACGGAATCACAGGAACTTGGAGTCCTGCCACGATCAGCAACACCGCAAGCGGAAGCTACCTATTTACGCCGAATACGGGACAATGTGCTACAGCCATGACGCTGAACGTCACGATTAACAATAATATCACGCCGGACTTCCCTACAACGTTGGCTTTCTGTAATGGTGGAACGGTACCGACACTCCAAGCTACTTCTCCAAACGGAATCACGGGAACTTGGAGTCCTGCTTCGATAAGCAACACGGCTAGCGGAAGCTACGTATTTACGCCAACTGCAGGACAATGTGCTACAGCCATCACGCTGAACGTGACGATAAGCAATAACATCACGCCGGATTTCCCTACAGTATTATCTTTCTGTAACGGAGCAACGGTACCGACACTTCAAGCTACTTCTCCAAATGGAATTACGGGAACTTGGAGCCCTGCCACGATCAGCAACGCAGCCAGCGGAAGCTATGTATTTACTCCGAATACGGGACAATGCGCTACAGCAATGACATTGAACGTCACGATCAACAATAACATCACTCCGGATTTCCCTACAATATTGGCTTTCTGTAACGGCGGAACAGTCCCTGCGCTTCAAGCCACTTCTCCAAACGGAATTACGGGAACTTGGAGTCCTGCTACGATAAGCAACACGGCTAGCGGAAGCTACGTATTTACGCCAAATGCAGGACAATGTGCTACAGCTATGACGCTAAATGTGACCATAAATAACAACATAGTACCCGATTTTGCTACGGCAATGACTTTTTGCAGTGGAGACGGAATTCCGATATTAAATACGACTTCTCCGAATGGAATCACGGGTTCGTGGAATCCTGCCACAATCAGCAATACGGCCAGCGGAAGTTATGTCTTTACGCCAAGCGCCGGGCAATGTGCTACAGCTATTACATTGAATGTAACTATAAACAACCAAACCGTACCTGACTTTGCTACAACAATGACACTTTGTAACGGAAGTATGGCACCTGCTTTGGTTGCAACTTCTCCAAACGGAATTACAGGAACTTGGAGTCCTGCTGTGATCAGCAACACTGCAAGCGGAAGCTATGTATTTACGCCAAATGCGGGACAGTGTGCTACAGGTGCGACCTTAAACGTAACTGTAACGAACAGCATCACGCCGAATTTTGCAACGGCCTTAAACTTATGTTCTGGAGCGATAGCACCTGTATTGAGCACAACTTCTCCAAACGGAATCACGGGAACTTGGAGCCCTGCTACAATCAGCAATACTGTAAACGGAAATTATGTCTTCACGCCAAACGCAGGACAGTGTGCTGTAAATGCTACTTTGAATGTCACCATTAACGGAAACACGGTGCCTGACTTCCCTACTTCTCTTGCTTTCTGTAATGGCGAAACGGTGCCAGCACTTTTGGCAACTTCGCCAAACGGAATTACGGGAACTTGGAGTCCTGCTACGATAAGCAATACGGCAAGCGGCAATTATGTCTTTACGCCAAATGCGGGACAGTGTGCTACAAGCATTACTTTAAGGGTAACTATTAACAGTAGAGTTGTTCCTAATTTTGCAACGGTAATGACTTTTTGTAACGGAGGTACAGTACCTGCCTTAAATACGACTTCGCCTAACGGAATCACAGGAACTTGGACTCCTGCCACGATAAGCAATACGGCTAACGGAACGTATGTCTTTACGCCAAATACAGGCCAGTGTGCTACAAACGCAACATTGAATGTGACTATCAATCCTACTATCGTTCCTGATTTTGCAACGGCATTGGCTTTTTGCAGTGGTGAAACGGTACCGGCACTTCAGGCGACTTCTCCTAACGGAATAAGCGGTACTTGGAGTCCTGCCACAATCAGCAATACGGCTAGCGGAAGCTACGTATTTACGCCGAATGCGGGACAGTGTGCCACGAGTACTACATTGAATGTTACGATTAATAATAGCGTGGCTTTGCCAGCTATAAATGGTCCTATTTCGGTATGTATTACGAATACGATACAACTGACACATACGACTCCGGGCGGCACTTGGTCAAGCAACAATACGAATGCGGCTACGGTAGATGCTGCCGGAAATGTTACGGGAGTGAATGCCGGAACAGCGGTAATAACCTATTCTGTAGGCAACGGCAATTGTACTTCTATCGTCAGAAAAACGATTATTGTGTATCTGCCACCTAGTCCGGTACTTAAGGATGATTTTATTTGTTTGGATAACCAAACGGGAGCTGTTCTTTCAACGGTAACGTTGTACAGCCACATTCCTAATGGTAATCATACGTTTGTGTGGACACGAAATAATGTGGTATTGCCAACGACAACGAATACGCATATTGCTACCGAGCCTGGAAATTATCAGGTGGTTGTTACTAATTTAAATACGGGCTGTACGGCTTCGGCTTCGGCTACCGTGGGTACTTCTTCTCTTGCGATAGCTACTGCTACCGTAGGCAGGGATTTTGACAAAAACCAAATCATTACGGTAAATGTTACAGGAGGCTCTGGCCAGTATGAATTCCAGTTGAATGGCGGCACTCCGCAACAAAGCAACCAGTTTACGAATATCTATGAGGGGGAATATGAAATTACGGTAAAAGATACGCAGGGATGTGGTGAAATTACATTAACGGTCTATGCTTTGAATTATCCGTATTATTTTACGCCTAACGCGGATGGTTATAATGATACTTGGAATGTTGATGGCCTCGCCAACCAGCCAGAGGCTATGATTTATATTTTTGACCGCTACGGAAAACTCATCAAGCAGATTTTCCCTTCATCGGCGGGATGGGACGGAACGTATAACGGCCATGCGCTACCTGCTACGGATTATTGGTTTAAGCTATTGTACAAAAGCAGAGATGGTGTAGCTAAGGAGTTCAAGGCGCATTTTGCCTTGAAGCGATAGTGTTTGCTTATTATTTCAACAAAATACCACAATCATGAATTTCATCAAACCTAAAAGGTACGAGGATGTAGTTTACAATTTAGACCACGTGTATAAAATCGAGAAGCTTATTGACGAGTATGAGTTTCATTTTAATAACGGAAGGGTTGTGAGCGTGAAGTCGTCGTTAGTGAGCAATAAAATCAAGAAATTATTCGATACAAAATATAAAAAGAAAAATCTTACAGAATCTAAAAAAACTTCTGAAAGTTCGAAGTAAGTTTCCTCAACTTGTACAAAATCAGTCTAAATACTGCTATTTTGTAACGATTTTTAGCTCGGTAATTTGAAAAAGAGCAAATTTTAAAGTAAGTTTGTATAGCCCTAATCTATTACTTAAAATTACAAAAAATCCCTTCTACCACGAGGGTGAACGTTATGGAATACAATAAAACAAATACCCTGAGCGATGAAGTCTCAGTGGTAAAGAAAATCATGCGTAAATTTAAGGTTTATGCAGAGCGCTATTATAAATACCCCTTTCCTGAAGAACCTTTTTTTAAAGAAATTGCGGAAAAGTGCATCAGCGATGCTTTTGGCGCGAACCATAACGAATCATTTACGAAAGCAAAGATCAAAGAGCTTTGGGGATTCGTGAAAAAACAGGCTTTAAATTATATCCTTAATGTGGAAGCGGAATTGGAAAAAGAGTTTCCTAATCAGGGACAGATTAGTTTTTATGCTTTCAAGCTGAACTGCAATCCTGATGTCATCAGGGATAGGGTCACGGCTTTTAAGTCGCAGTTTACGGACATGGAGGATTTTATTTCTCGATAGTTGTAGGTATTATTTCTTATTATAAAAAAAGCTCCTAAAGGGAGCTTTTTTGTTTTTGTTGCGGTGTATTATTGTTTTATAAATTTTGCCGAGGTATTTTCTTTTTCTCCTTTAAGCCTTAGAATGTAGGTTCCTTTTTCGAGCTGGGATACGTCGATTTCTCCAGTGGTAGTGTTTTTCTTTTCGTAGACTTTTTTTCCTTGTTCGTCTAGAATGATAATGTGGCTCCAGAACTTGGCTTCTTTTAGGTGGAGCGTATCTTTTACGGGATTGGGAAAAGGAGCTTCTTCTTTTGCGGCTGTCTTGCTGGACAAGGTGGTACTGAGTTCTTGAATGGAAAAATCGGCAAAGAGGACTTCTTCATCTCTTAATTGTTCGGGACTGAGAAGGCTTCGGTAGATGCCCCATTTGGGACGGATGCCGTTGGCATTGTCTCTCCACATCCTGATGTTGTTGTTGGAATAGTTGAGCAATACGGAGTTATCGCTTATTTTTTTTAGCGTGATGGCGTATTTGCCGTTTTCGGCATAGGTAATGGTTTCTGTGGCTTCTACCCACACTCCTTTGAACAGCGAGAGATTGGCAGACGCCATCTGTACGGAGGTAATGCTGTCGGAATGCATGACTTGGAGCTTTGGGGAGCTTCCGCCGCGGGTAATGAGTGAAACTACAGGGATATCTTCGTGCGGACCGCCATAGGCTTTTATCTGGTGGATGTGCGTGAATTTATTGGAGGCTTGAAAGGCGGCATCGAGCTTGAATTTCCATTTGTAAACGACTGTCTCGCCCAAAGTGCCGATAAGGTTGTCTGGCGATTGGTTGTAGGTCTTGATTTCGTTGCGCTGCCTGTCGAACTTAATGCAGCGGTCGTTGTCGTGCGAGACGTGGATGTGGAACTTAAAGACGTATTTGTTGAGCTGGGCATCCCAGACTTCTTCTATGTGCCGGCCAAAGCTGGAATGGGCACAGTCTGGGGCTTCTACTACGTCGTAGCCGGGTGCCAATACGCTATTGATGAGCTCATAGGTGTTGCCGGGACCGTCTGCAGACAGCGTGACTTGTGCCAAGGAAACCTGACTTAGCAGCAGCAGTGTGTATTTTATTAGTTTCATACTGGATGCAAATTACGTATTCGGTTTTTTGTTTTTTGTTTTTTAGGGGAAAATATGTTTTATTACTTATTTCATCTCTAAAGGTGTAAAATCAGTTTCTAAAACTGTAAAAGCTTCTTCTGAAAGTATAAAATGAATTTCTAAAGCTATAAAAAGAACTTCTTAAACTGTAAAAATAGTTTCTAAAGGCATGAAATGAATTTCTAAAGACGTGAAACTAGTTTCTAAAGGCGTGAAATGAATTTCTAAAGGCGTGAAAATAGTTTCTAAAGACCTGAAAAGAGCTTCTAAAAGCATGAAATGAATTTCTAAAGGCGTGAAAATAGTTTCTAAAGACGTGAAAAGAGTTTCTAAACCTATGAAAAGAACTTCTAAAGGCTGTTAGCCTCTTTTTTATTTTTTATGATTCTTAAAGGTTTCTACGGATAGCTGTGCGGCTTTTTGGATGGCATCGTAATCGAAGCTGCCGTCGTTGTTTTTTACGAAGAGCTGCGAGCCGAGTCCGACGCAATGGGCTCCGGCATCCAACCATTGCTTGAGGTTTTCTGCTGTGGGCTGTACGCCTCCTGTGGGCATGATGCTTGACCATGGGCAGGGTGCTTTTACGGCTTTTATGAATTCGGGACCTCCTACTTGCTGTGCTGGAAAAATCTTTACGATATCGGCGCCGAGGGTTTCGGAATAGCTGATTTCGGTGAGCGACCCGCATCCGGGCATCCATGGTATTTTTCTGCGGTTGCAGGTGGCTGCCATTTCTGCATTGACGATTGGCGATACTACGAAATTGGCGCCGAGCTGGATGTATAGCGAGGTGGTGCCGGCGTCGACTACGGAGCCGATGCCGAGGATCATTTCGGGCAGGCTGGCTTGGGCATAGGCGAGCAATTCTTCGAAGACTTTGTGGGCTCCGTCGCCTCGGTTGGTGAATTCGAAAATGCGGACGCCGCCGTCGTATACGGCTTTTAGGATTTTTTTGCAGGTGGCGGCGTCTTGGTGGTAAAAGACGGGCACGATGCCGTTTTGGCTGATGGTGTTGAGCACTTGCAGTTTTGAAAATCTTGCCATGGTTTATCGTATTAGTCTTCCTGAGGTGTTGCCTCGGGCAATTTGGTTAATCTCATTGAAGTCGGCCAGGTTGGCATCGCCTTCGATGGTGTGTTTTATAGCGCAGGCGGCATTGGCAAAGGCGAGGGTTTCTTTTTCGGAATAGTTGTTCAGCTCTCCAAAAATGACTCCTGCTGCAAAGGCATCGCCTGTCCCGATACGGTCTACGATGTGGGTAATTTCGATGGGCTCGCAGGAGAACAGGTTTTTTCCGTTCCACATACGGGCTTCGATTTGGTGCCATGAGGCGTTTTTTCCGGTTCGGGTCTTGTCGTAAATGGTCTTTATTTTTGGAAATTCTGCTTTGAGGGCAATGCTTCCTTTTTTGAAATCTTCGTCGGAAAGGGAGAGATCGGTTCCTAAGAGCTCGTTGAATTGTTCGGCTCCTCCGATAAAAACGTCGGAAAGGGCTACGAGTCCTTTGAGGGCATCTTCTGCTTTTCTTCCGTATTTCCAGAGTCCGGTTCTATAGGCTGGGTCGCAGGAAACGGTAACCTTCATTTCTTTGGCAATCATCAGGGCTTCTTTTAGGGCCAGGAAATTGTTTTCGGAGTGTGCTGGCGTGATTCCTGTCCAGTGAAACCAGTCGGCATTTTTGAAAATAGCGGCCCATGGAATGGAATTGGGTTCTAGGGCGCGAAAGGCGGAATGGTTTCGGTTGTAGGAGATGACTCCTGAACGCACGACTGCTCCGGGTTCTACAAAATAGAGCCCGAGTGGTTCTTCTCCTTTTTGTACATAGGAGGTGTCGACACCGTTGCTTTTTAGGTTGGAAAGGGCGGCGTTTCCGAGGAAATCGTCGGAGACACGGCTAACGTGCATCGTCTGGCAGCCTAGTATGGAGAGGGAGACCGAAACGTTGGTTTCGGTTCCTCCATAGTAGATTTCCAGCTGATTGGTTTGTGCCATTTTCTTGAATCCTGGCGGCGTCAGCCTTGCGAGTATTTCACCAAATGTGACTACTTTTTTCATTGTCGTGTATTAGCTGAATGCGAGGCCTCCGTTAATATCAATATTGTTTCCTGTCAGGAATGAGGATTCGTCTGATGCGAGGTAGGCTACTAAATCGGCTACTTCTGAGGCTTTTCCTTCTCTTCTCAACGGGGTTCCGTTGGCTACGTTAACGCGTACTTCTGGTTTTGTAAAGGTGTCGTGGAAGGCCGTGGCGATCATTCCTGGGCAGAGTGCGTTAACGCGGATGCCTTGTGGTCCGAATTCTTTTGCGAGTCCTCTGGTATAGGTCATCACGGCTCCTTTTGCTGAGGCGTAAAGGGATGCTCCTGGCCCTCCTCCATCGCGTCCGGCTTGAGAGGCGAAGTTAATGATGGATGCTCCTGCTTTCATCAAAGGCTTGAAGGCTTTTGTAACTAGGAAAACTGATTTGAAATTTACGTTGATCATGGTGTCAAAGAAATCGACATCCATTTCTTCAATGGTCTTGCGGGCAATAAGTCCTCCGGCTACGTTCACCAATACGTGAACTTCTTCTCCGAATGCTTTTTTTGTCTCGCTTACGAGCAGATCGATATCGGCTTGCTGGGTCATATCGCCTTGTACGATGATGGCCTTGCCTCCTACTTCTTCAATCAGCTTTAAGGTGGTATCGCCGTCTTCTTGGCTCATATAATAGTTCACCACTACATTGGCTCCTTCTTTTGCCAACTTAATAGCTACTTCTCTTCCAATGTCTCTTGCTCCTCCTGTTACTACGGCTGTTTTTCCTTTTAATTTCATTGTAATTCTATTTAATATTTGGTTTTAATTCTATGTGTTTACTGGTCTTATTTTTTTTATCAGTGCGAATATCGAGAGTACGCCCAGCGGCACGAAGGCGGCTATGATGATAAAGGCTGGCGTATAGGATGTTTTGGTGATGACGGGGATGAGGAAGTTCATGGTGATGACCGAGATGACTCCGATAGAGCCTCCTAATCCTGCGAGCGTGCCTACTGATTTTTTGTCCATAAGGTCGCTCGGCAGCGTCTGGATGTTGCCGATGGCGAACTGAAAACCGAACAGGACGAAGGAGACGATGATGACGAACTTGGTCGGGGTGTCTCCGAAGAAGATGGTGGCCATGAGTCCTAGGAACATGATGATTCCTGCAATGACGATGGCTTGTTTTCTTCCTTTGTCTACGGATTTGGTCTTGGCGATAATCATTCCGGAGTACCAGCCTCCGGCAAGGCTTCCGAGCGCGGCTCCTACATAGGGAACCCAGGCGAAGAGCCCGATTTGCTTGACATCAAAGCCGTAGGTTTTTTGGAGGTACAGGGGCATCCAGCCTACGAATAGCCACCAGATGGGTTCCATGAAGAAACGGCAGATGATGACGCCCCAGCTTTCTTTGTGGGAAAGGATCTGGGTGATAGACATTCCTTTTTTGGCTTCTTCTTCTGGCGTGGCTTCGGCTTTTCCGTCGAGTATGTGTCTTTTTTCTTCTTCGGTAATCCAGGGGTGGTCTTTTGGGAGTTTTTTAAAGACGATAAGCCACGGAATAATCCAGAGGAGTCCCATTGCTCCTATGATGATGAAGGTGGTCTTCCATCCGTAGGCTACGAACATGGCGGATATGAAAAGGGGGGCAATTATGGAACCGATGGAGGCTCCGGCGTTGAAAATTCCTTGCGCGATGGCTCTTTCTTGTAGGGGGAACCATTCGGAATTGCTTTTTACGGCTCCGGGCCAGTTTCCTGCTTCGGAGATTCCGAGCGTGATCCTGACGAAGGCTAGCGACAGGAGCCCTTTTACGGCAAAATGAAATAGTGAGGATAGCGACCAGACGAATATGGCAATGACAAAGCCGAGCCGGGTTCCTATTTTGTCAAATAGTTTTCCGGAGACGGACTGTCCGATGGCATAGGAAATCATGAAGAGGTTGAGTATCAATGCGTAATCGGCATCGCTCATTCCTAAGTCTTTTCCCATGGCCGGCCACATCAGCGATAAGGCGGAGCGGTCGATGTAATTGATGATGGTTGCAAAACCGATCAGGGTAATGATCCACCATCGTAATCCTTTAATTTTCATAATTTACTTTAAGGGGCTCGTGCAAGCCGGTTATTATTTGACTATCTTGATAGTCTTTGTGTTCTTGTCTGATTGTACATTTACGATATAGGTACCTGTTGCTAGGGCCGACATGTCTATGGCTGCTTCTGTGGCATTGATTTCTTGGTTTAGCAGTTTTTGTCCGAACAGGTTAAAGATGCTTACGGAGTCGATGTTTTCTGCTGCTGTAATGGTAAGCTTGTCTTTTACTGGGTTTGGATAGGCTGCTATTTTATTGGTATTGAATTCTTCTGTCCCAAGGGCTGCTTCATAGGTCATTTCTATGTCGTCGATAGCTCCCCAGCCTATAGTAGCAGGGTCGTTTAGGTTGGTTGACCTGAATGTTACTACTAGGTATTGGGTTGTTCCTGCTACAATTGCTGATTCTGGCACTGGTGCTGTTATCTGCGTGTAGGTTGGATAGGCGGCAGCGGTCGATGGAAATTTGTCTGAAAATCGTACTGCTGCTGTTCCGTTTGTTGGCGCTTCGGTCATTAGTGACAGGTATACGTAGTCGTTTGGTCCGGTTGCTGGGTCAATTACGACTACTTCTTGTTTGTATTTGAATTTTACTTGAACGTTTGTTGCTCCTGCGGGAATGGTCACGGGACGGTAGATGTGTACGGTTCTGCTTCCTGCCGTGGTTCCTACGGTTGTGGCGCTGCTTCCTATGAAGGCTCCTCTTATTCCTGAGAATCCTGCTTGCCCGGTGCCTATCTGCCATTTTCTTGAGCCGTAGGTGTGGTTTAGGAGCGTCCAGCCGTTTCCTTCAAAGGTGTCTGCTGTTTCAAAGCCTCCGTCTCCTGTCGGGCTTACGAGGGTCATTGTTGTCTGCGCATTTCCTTGGAATGCGAATGCTACTAAAAATGCAGCGAATAGGGTAATTTTTTTCATAAATAATAAGTTTAAGAATTAAGTGTCTTGTTGATTAAGTATTGATTTATGACCTACTCCAACGTCTTGCAGCAGGCGGGGGTTATTTTAAAAAGTCTTCTCTGATTGGGCTAAACACGTCGATGAGCATTCCGGCTTCGAGGCAGATGGCTCCGTGCAGGATGTTGGGCTCGATATAGAAGGCGTCTCCGGCTTGGAGGATTTTCTTTTCGTTATTGATGGTTACTTCAAATTTTCCGGATACGACGTAGGAGGTCTGCGAGTGGTAGTGTTGGTGGATCGGGCCTATTCCTCCGGTCTCGAAGGCGACCTTGACCATCATGATGCTGACGTCATAGCCTGTGATTTGTCTTTTTACGCCTTCGGAAACGGTTTCCCAAGGGTTTTCGTTTTCTACATAGAATGCTTCTGTCTTGATATTCATGGTTCTTAGTTTGTGATTAGTGTATAGCTGCCTTTCCACTCTGTGTTTTTTCCGTTGATGGTCATCTTGTGTTTTGTGGCTGGCGTTGTTTTTTTGTTTGCGAATAGTAGCGTGTATGATTTTTTGTTCTTGAACGTGACGAGGACTGCGGTGTAGTTGTCGTCTTGTTTTAGGATTTGGATGGCTTCTACTTTGGAATGTGGGTCTTGTACGGATTCTAGTTTTGGGTCGAAGCTTCCGTGCGGCTCGATGATGCTTACGAAGGTGTAATTTTTCTTGTCGCTGGCTCTTACCATATAGCCGGATTCGTTTCTTAGGTTGAAATTTGGGTCGTTGGCTCCGAGGCGGGTCATTACGATCTTATTGGTGTCGTCTGTGAGCGTTGAGATGGTATAGAACCTGCTGTCATTAAGCCATGTGAATTTTGAGAGGCTTGGGTTTGCTTTTGCTTCGGCTAGTTTCCATAGGTGCTGGTAGCCGTTTGCTTTTCCTAACGGGGAAAGGGCGGTTACTGCTGGTTCGTATTTGAAATCGGTTTCCATAATCTGCCCGCTGTACATAAAGTTCAGGTCGTATTGGTGGCTTTCTTTTGATTTTAGGGAAAGGATGTCTAGCATGAACGGGGTCTCTGCTTCGATAAGGGCGACCGTGCGCTGCATTTCGACTCCGGCATAGGCATTGCTTTCTACTGCGCTGGCAATTTGGATGGCGGGATTGGAGATATCCGAAAAGATGGTGTGAGGAGCCTGCTTTTCGGCTTCTTTCCAATCGCCATCGTAATGTGATTTTTCATCAACGATTACGGTATTGTGTGCGACAGAGGCTTGTGCCCATGTCTTGTTTTCTTCTAGGTAGCGTCCGCCGCTTTTTGATTCGACATTGAGGAAACGTGCGGCACCGTAGTCTTGCAGGATTTCTTTGTCGTTGTTGTAGAGCAGGATGCCCAGGCGGTCAAAGTGTCCGTGTCCCATGCCTTGTGAGGCGAATTTGAATACGGCGGTGAGCTGTTCGTCTTTTTTCTTGGTGTGCATGCGGAACAGCGCGAGTCCTCCGGATTTGCCTTCGGGTCCGTCGGCAATAATCATCGGGTTCTTGACGAATTCTTGTTTTTTCATGTTCTGGATGGCTTCGGCTGATTTGAGTCCGGCTCCAGAGATGGAGATTTCGCCTTGTTGCTGGATTACTGGCAGGATGGCGGTTTCGTTATAGTTTTCGTAAACGATGTTGGTGGCAAAGACGAGTTCTTCTGTCATGAAGTTTTTTTCTTTGAGGGCATCGTTTATCGGAAAGAAATAGCCGTTGGCGTCTGTGAGCTGCAGTACGGTATTGGTTGCTTTTCTTAGGATCTGGTTTCTGTAGTCGAAAATCTTGAGCTCTGGCTGGTTTCTGTTGATGGCTTCTGCAAAGACCATGAAGGGCTGCAGGGCGTATCTTTGGTAATAGGGTCCTTCAGAATAGTAGCCGTCTGGCGAAAAGAGCAGGTCGATTTGTTTGATAAAGCCTGTTTTTTTGTCTTTGGCGGAACCGTATAGGGCTCTTTCGACCATGTCTTTGTCGTTTAGGACATAGCCTGTCATTCCGACTGCGGCTACGGCCCAGGTACCGTGGTTGTGGATTTTGTTGAAGGTGTCTTTGCCGCTTTCGCTTTCGCTCAGGAATGCTGCCATGCTCTTGAAGACGTCTCTTTCGATGGTTTCTCTGTTTTGGGCGCTGATGTTTTCTTTTACGAGGTCATAGGCTTGGATTCCGTGTACGAGCCATACGCAGTCGTTGAGTCCTTGCCAGAAGAGCTTGCCGGAGTTTTGTTCGGCTTTTCTTTTGGGATGCAGCGGCAGGCCTGGGTATATTTTGGCGTATTCGAGCAGCATGTCTTCTACGAATTTTGCATATTTTTTGTCGCCGGTGACTTGGAAAGCGAGTCCGGAATAGTACATTTCTCTGTAGTTTTTCTTGTGCTTTTCGTGTGAATAGCCGCCTCCATTATCGACAGGGATTGGTACTTCGATTGGTTTTTCTAGGGCTTTGTCGGCACCTTTTTTTACTTTGGAAAAGGATTTTTCTAGGGCTTTGTAATCGCCTAAATGCTGGCTGATATTCTTTGCTTCGGCTTTTGAAAGAAGCAAAAGGGGCGCGTAGTCTTGGGCAAAAGCATTGCCCGACAGTACTGTAAAGAGTACTGTCAGACTGATTGCTTTTATGGTTTTGTATTTCATTCTTGTGTTGTATTAATTAAATGTGCTGGTCAAATCGACTGCTCCTACTCCTGTCAGGACTTCGTCGGTAATGATAAACCAGTCTGCGTTTACTTCTAATGGCACGTTGGCTTGGTTGTCTGTGAGGTAGTTCATTCTTAGGTAGTTTCCGCTTACAAAGTCGGAAGCTGTAACGGTCGGGAACAGGTCTCTCAGGCGGACAGCGACTAGCTTCCACTCGCCTCCTGTGTTGTAATGGACTAGTTTTTTGCTGATGGCGGAGGTGGCGTATAGTCTTAGCGTAGGCGTTGTATTGTTGGTGTTGAGCCAGAAATGCAGCACGGGGTTGTTGTTGAAGGCTCCGGCATCGAAAGCGGTTTTCCAGGTGGCATTGGTGGCGAATGAGAATCTCATGTAGGCGATACTGCTTCCGTTGTCTGTTGGGGAAAGCATTTTTAGGTGGTGGTAGTTAGTGCTGCTTGGGAATGGCGGCTGTGCTACGGTTCCGTTTAATTGGTTTGCGGTAATCTGTGCGGCTTGTCCGGCGGTGATTACTTCCATGCCTTGTGCTTCGAAATTGAAATAGGTTTCAACGTTTCGGTTGATGTAGGCAATCGGGTCGCTGGTTACTTCCATCCCGTCGCCGTATACTAGCTTGATGGCGTAGAAGCCGGTCGGCAATTCGGTCGGAGCGTTAAAGGTGATGCTTGTCGGCGTTACTTCGAAGGTGGTGATAGGCGTGGTTCCCAAAATAATGCCTGTTACTAGGTTCATGTCTGTTCCGCCAATCTGCACGGGATTGTTTTTGATGATGGCTTTTGGGAAACCGGTTACGGCAGGCGTCGGCACGTCGATGGTATAGTTTTCGACTAGTGGTACGGCTACTTCTCCGGAAACGGTATTGTAGCTATAGGTCAGTGCTAGCGGGCTTGGCCCTGTGTTTGGGGTCTTGACGATAATGGTTCTGTCGTCTTGGAATTCGATTGTTCCGTTAACAGTACCGAAAGTGACTTTTGTGACTACTTGGAGGTTGTTTCCGCTGATGGTAATGTTTTCGTTTACGACAGACATTGTTGGGAGTTCTGAGGTAATTGTTGGAACGGGATAGGTAATCGTCAGGCTTTCTGCTGATGAGGCTACTTTATCGGAATCGGTCGTTAGGCGGATGATTCCGTCTACGGCTGAAGCGGGCACTTTGATGATCAGTATTCTTGAGTTTTCACGGGAATAGATCTGGGCTTCGACATCGCCGATGTAGGCTTTTGTGACGAAGTTCAGGTTGGTTCCGGTAATGGTCACCAGGCTTTGGATGGGTGCCGAGGCTGGGGAAAATGATTCGACTGTTGGCTGTGCCGCAAGGATTTCTTCGAATGTCTTGTCTACTTCGGTGTCTGCATCGCAGGATAGGATCACGACTGCAAGCATCATGCAGGCGAATCTGTATATTTTTTCTTGTAGTATGCTTTTCATGTGTTTCTTTTTAAGTTAGTTGACTACTAGAATTCCTATGTCTTTTTTGTCTGTTCCGGCTGCTTTTAGGGGCGATTTGTCTTTTGGCAGGAATTGCTTCATGTCTTGATAGCCTGGATTTTTGCTGATTATGTTTTCTGATACTGCATTTCCGGAGAGCTTGATTTCTCCTGAATTGTAGATTAGGGAGTTCTTGATGGTGTTGTTTTTTCCGTTAAGGCGCAGCGAGTTGGTTATTTTTGAATTGTCGTAGAACACGCTGTTTTGGATTTTTACGTTTACGATTCCTTTGTTTTGGACTACTAGGTCTTTTTCTGTGGTACCGATTCTTGAGAATACGCAATGGTCGATGACTAGGTTGCCTCCAATCGTGGATTCGTCGTTGCCGCCTCTGTAGTAGTGCAATGTCCATTGGGAGAAGTCGGAGAAGACTGTATTTTCAAGGATTACGTTTTCGGCATTGTATTTTCCGGTATCGTCTTTTTCTGAGGAAAGGTTGATGCCGCGGAAATTGTTTCTGAGTATCGAGTTGCTGATTTTGATTGTATCGGCAAAGGTTCCTTTTGAGGCTTTAAAAACGGAACCGCCTTCGGCATTGGTGAAATCTGATATCACAGATTTATTGATGAAAACGCTGTACGAACCCGGCGTGTCGTCTTTTGGCGAAACAATGGCGTATTTTACGGCTTGTGTTTCTTTGGCGGTAAGGGTTGCTTTTTCGATGGATAATCTGGCTCCTGATTCTACCCTGAACAGGTAGTTGGACATTTTTTCGGCATTGGGGTTAAAGCTGATGGTGGTCTTGGCAGCGTCTTCGCCCTGGATGGTGATATTGTCTGTGATGATGATCGAGCGGTCTAAGAGGTAGGTTCCGGCGGCCAAGATGAATTTGGTTTTTCCTTTGGCTTTTTTTACTGCTTTTTCGAGCGTGCCTATTCCGGGCTCTACGTTGATGGTTTCTTCTTGTATGGCTACTTTAGGTGCTTTCGGGTTCCAAGAGGTTCCGGTCTTGTTGGCGATTACTTTTTGGAAAATGGAGCAATCGATATTGTTTTTTTCGCTTGGTACAAAAATGGCTCCTTCTTTTTTCCACGTTAGTTTTTTTGGCGTGAAGCCTTCTAGCTTTTTGGTGTTTTTGCTATCGAGCGTATTGTTTTTGAAGGTGATGCCTTTCATATCGTCAAAGAAAGCAACGGTTTCTGCGTCGGTGTCGTTGTAGATGATATTGTCTGAAATCACGGAGGTTATGGGTGCTAGGGAACGTTCTTCGTCTTTCCCTGCTCCTAGCTGGAACGGACTGCAGTTGTAAAAGATGTTGTTGGTAACGGTAGCATTTTTTACTTGGTTGTAGCGGTTGAGCGGACTGTTCGGCACGCCGTTCATGATGACTAGGGAGCCTCTGAAATCTTGTCCTGTCAATCCGTAGAAATAGTTGTTTTTTACGGTATGTCCTTCATTGATGACGCGAACGCCGCCTGTATAGGGTTGGTTGTTGCCTAAAAAGACATTGTTTTCTACGAGGCAGTTGTTTCCGTGACGGAAGACCATCGAGCCTTGGGATTCTAAAAACAGGTTGTTCCTAAAGGTATTGTTGCAGGATTTGTTGGATATGATTTCTACTTCTCCATTGCATTTTTCAAACTTGTTCCATTCAACGATTGTATTGGATTGAAACATGGAGTTGTGGCTGGTTCCGATTCGGATGGTTTCTCCTCCGTTGGCTCCTAATGGCGGGCGCTCTCCAAAATAGTTATGGTCGATCCTGTGTTGGTTCTGGTGGTTTTCTTCGCCTTTGAGCCAGACTACGAGCGTACAGCCGTCGTTGTTTTTTCCGGCTACGTAGTTGTTGTCAAAGCGGTTGTTTTTGCCCCATAATTCGACCCAGTGGTTGGATTCGGCTTTGGTTTCTGGGTTGTAATCGGTAATGGCGCAATTGGTCACTCTTGAATTGGTCGCGACTTTGTCTTTGCTCATAAAAGAGATTACGAATTTGCTATAGCCGTCTTTGAACCAGAGTCCTTTTGCTACTAGATAGTCTCCGGAAACTTTTAGGGAGGAATTGCCGGAAAGGATTACTTTTCCTGCTGTTTCGGCTTCTAAAAAGATGGAGTCTTTTGAGGCTCCTTTTGCGTTGAAATCGATAGCGGTATCTTTCCAGGTTCCGTTCGACATGATGATACGGTCGCCTGGCTTTACTTTGGAAATGGCTTCGTTCAGCTCGGCAATGGTGCCTACTTTTATTTCGACAGCGTTTGCGCTTGCTGCGGCTAGCAGAAAGGTACAGAGTGCTGTTATGGAATATTTTATGTTCTTCATTGTCTTAACGAATTAGTAGCCTGTGTTTTGTGCGATCGTCGGATTCAGGTCGATTTCGTATTGTGGAATCGGCAATAGGATCTGATAGTGCTGCAGCGGGCCTGTATTCAGGGATGGGTGTGCTGGATCGTTGTATTGGAATTCTGTAGCGAAGTGCTGCGACATTACGATTTCTGCTCTTCCGGTTCTTACTAAGTCAAACCAGCGGTGGTTTTCGAAAGCGAATTCGAATCTTCTTTCGTTTTCTAGGGCTAATTTGAAATTGAAATAGGTGGAAACATTGGCTAGCGAAAGGGCAGCGCTGCTTCCTAATGAGCGTGTTCTTACTTCGTTTAGGTATCCAAGGGCTTCGGCATTCGGGCCGCTTTGTTCGTTAATGGCTTCGGCCATCAGCAATAGGGCATCGGCATAGCGCAAGATGACCCAGTCGCTTCCGCCATCGTCAACTCTTGTAAAGGTGGAATTGTATTTGGTGACGTGCCTGTCGCTTCTTACTGAGTTGTTGAAGCCAATCCAGGTATCAGCCATAGATGCTGCTTTTCTGGGATCTCCTACGGCATAGGAGGTTGACATGTTTTCTGTAGGGACGTTTAATCCGTCTCCGTTTCCGAATACTACGTAGTTGTCGCTTTGCAGGGGTGCGAAAAAGTTAGGGTGCGGCGAGCCTAATCCGACACTTCCGGATTGGTAACGTACGGCAAAAAGGATTTCGCTGTTGTATTCGTTAGCGATATCGAACACGGATGCATAGGTAGGCTGCAGGTTGAAATTGCCTGCAATTACTTCGGCTAGTACGATCCTGGCTTCGGTAAGGTTGGCATCGCCTCCGGCTGTAATCAATGCTTTTCCTAAAAGTGTTTTAGCGGCATCTGCTGCTACTCTGCCTAGATTGGCTCCTCCTTGGGAAACTGGGAGTTTTTCGGAAGCAAGGCGAAGGTCGTTTAGGATGAATTGGTAGACTTCGCTTTGCGGACTTCTGTCCATTTTTTTGGCTTCGCTGCCTGAAACTGGTTTTTCGATAATAAAGACGCCTCCCCAAAGACGGACAAGATTAAAATAGGCGTGTGCTCTTAGGAATCTGGCTTCGCCTTCGTATTGGTCACGTGTTACAGGGTTTGTTACTACGTCAAGATTCTGCATCACGATATTGGCCAAGTTGATGGTCCTGTAGCAGGCTTTCCAGTATTCTTGTACGTAAATGTTCTGCGAGCCTTGCACGAAACGGTCTACTTCTCGAATGGCCAAGTCTTTGGTTTCGGTAGAGTTCGGATTCATGTAGGTATTGTCGGAACGGATTTCTGTCAGCAGCCATTCTCTGTTCTGCATGCCGTATAGGCTGTTGTAGATGGAGATTACTGCCAGATTCACTTCTTGCGGCGTGCTGTAAAACTCGTCTACTCCTATTTCTGAAATGGGCTGCAGGTCAAGTGTTTCGTCACAGCTTGCGAAGATAAAAGCCGTGCCGAGGAGCGCGATTTTTAAATTTTTGAGTGAAAATTTATATAGTTTCATAGCTGTTATTTTTTAGAAATTAATGTCGATACCAAAAGAGATTGTTCTTTGTACAGGGAAAGCGCCTCGCTGATAGCCTGAAATCAACGGCGAGCTGTAGATGCCGCTGGTCGTGATTCCTTCTGGGTTTAATCCCCAGAAATCGGATGCTCTTATGTACAGCAGGTTTTCTCCTGAGAGGTAGAATCTTGCTTTTTTCAATCCTAGTTTGCTGATGAAGGCATCGGGAGCCGAAAAGCCTATGGTCACGGTTCTTAATGACATATAGGAAGCGTCTTGGATCAGGTAGTCTGTATTTTGCCAAGCTCTACCGTTGTTTTCGCGTGGTTTTGTGGCTGGAACGCCTTCGCTAAACCATCTGCCTTCTACGAAATCTTTGTAGAGGTAGCGCATTTCGTTATAGTATCCGTCGCCGAAGAACACTTCGCCTCCAACAGAGCCTTGTACTAAGAAATTCAGGTCGAAATTTTTATAGGTAAAGGCGTTGTAAAAGCCCCAAGTGAAATCTGGGAAAGGGCTTCCGAGCGTAGTCCTGTCGCTGGCGTTGATGATTCCGTCGCCGTTGATATCGGCTACTCTGATTCCTCCAACAGCGTCATCGGCCGAGTGTGGATTGTTCGCTAATTCTTCGGCATTTTGCCAAACGCCAATCATTTTGTATCCGTAAAATTGTACGGCTTCTTGTCCTACTTTGGCAATGTATTCTTCGTTTCTTTCGCCTTGGCTGATGAATTGTGCTTCGCCACCTAGGGAAATGAGTTTGTTTTGATTGGCCGCAATATTGAAAGCTGGTTTCCAGCTAAAGTCTTTGCCTCGGATGTTTCCGGAAACTTCGAGTTCGATTCCTTTGTTCTGGATTTTTCCGATGTTGTTGAAATATTGGGAATGTCCGGTGATGTAAGAGACATTTTGCTGCAATAGTAGTTTGTCTGTAATAGAGTAATAGTAATCTAATGACAGGTTTAATCGGTTATCGAAAAAGCTGATATCGGTTCCTGAATCGTATTCTAAGGTCTGCTCCCAGCCGATTCCAGGGTTTCCTAATACGTCGCCCGTTTCTCCTAATCCAGAGGTAACGCTTCCTCCGCCTTCGCCTAAGGAATAGTTGGACGGGTATAGCAGGTTGGTGAACGAGTAGTTTGCGATGTTGTTGTTTCCGGTCACACCAACGCTGGTACGCAGCTTAAATTTGTTGATGAACTGGATGTTTTCTTTCCAGAAGTTTTCTTCGCTTACGTTCCACCCGATTGAGGCAGAAGGGAAAATTCCGTATTTGTTTTCTGGTCCGAATAATGAGGAACCGTCGGCACGCGCAGCAAGCGAGATCAGGTATTTGTCTTTGTAGGCGTAATTTACTCTGGCTAGGAACGACAGCAATCCAATTTGTTCTTTTCTGGTAAAGGTTTCGTTGGCATCGATAATGTTTGCTCCGTTTAGGGTTTCGATATAGTCGGAAGGGAATTGGGTTCCGTAGATTCCGGTTCCTTTGATGTTTGTTTTTTGGTAGGTCATCCCTCCTAGCGCGTCAACGCTGTGGTTGTCGCCTTTCCATTTGTAGTTCAGCGTATTTTCTGTAAGGATGTCTGTTTTTAGGGTACTGTCGTCTTCGCCTATGGCTTGTCCGGTTTGGTCTGCCAATGAGTTTCGGAAGCGCTCGTAGTTGGAATATTCTGTATTAACACCGCCAGAAGTCTTAAATGTCAAGCGTTTTGTGATTTTATATTCTAAGGCAAAATTGGCCAGCATTCTGTAATCGTGGATGAATCTTGTTTCGTTTTCCATCCTTGAAATCGGGCTATTGTTGTTGGTTCCCCAAAGTGACGTGGTGAAGTTTTGAGGCTGTCCGTTTTCGTCTATATAATCGAAATTTACATTGTTGAAATGTCTTCCTTGTGCGTAATCGCCAACTGGATAGCCAGTAAGAGCGGAGGTATAATCGTTGTGACGCACGGGCATAAAGCCAAGCGAACGTGTCAAGTCTGAATATGAAATTGTTGATCTTCTTCTTTTGCTGTAGGATGGTCGAAGGTTGAAATCTAAAGAAAGCTTGTCGCTTAGTTTTGTTCTTACACGGCTTTGGAAATTGATACGTTTTAGGAAGTTGTCTTTCATCAAGCCTTCGTCTTCTATATATTGTCCGGAAACATAATAGTTTGCGGTCTTTCCGCCGCCCGAAACGTTCAATTGGTAATTCTTGATTGTGGCAAAATTTCGGGTTCCTTCGTCTTGCCAATCGGTTCCGCCGTTGGAGTTGTTTGCGACTTGGCGCATTCCTTTTTCGCGGGCTGTATAGGCAATGGTGCTTGGTACTCTGTTTTCGATTCCGGCCAGGTAGTTTTCGTGAAGCTGGCGCTCGTTACGCAGCATGTCGGTATAGCTATAGGTATCGTACATGTCGATTTTGTCGTATACTGATTTTACGCCGAAAAAGGACTTGAATTCGTATAGTGTTTTGGATTCTGAGCCTGATTTGGTGGTAACGATGATAACACCGTTGGCTCCACGGGAACCGTAGATGGCTGTAGAACTGGCATCTTTCAAGACTTCAATGGATTCGATGGTACTTGGATTGATGAACTCTAGTCCGTTTTGTACTGGAAATCCGTCAACAACTACTAATGGGTCGCTGCTGGCGCTGATAGAGCCCATACCGCGAATCCTGATTTGCGGCGCTTCACCGACTTCGGAGGTGATGTTCTGAATCTGAAGACCTGCGATTCGTCCTTGCAATGCCTTATCGACTCTGGAAACTGTATTTTCGTCTAGATTTGTGTTTTCTAATTTTGATACGGAACCGGTGATTGAAGATTTTTTCTGGGTACCGTAACCGACTACGACTACTTCGTCTAGGCTTTTGCTTTCATCTTCTAGCGAAACAGTAATGTCTTTCTGGCCGTTTACGAGCACCACTCTTGTGGTCATTCCGATAAAGGAAATTTGTAGCGAGCTGTTTTCTTTTACTTCGATTGAAAACTCGCCTTCGTTGTCGGCAATTACGGTGTTTTTTGTGCCTAAAATGGTGATAGAAGCACCCGGTAGCGTGGTATTATCTTTGGCCGCAACGACTTGTCCAGTCAACATATAGGTTTCCTGTGCCGTAATCAGGCCTGTCAGCATCAAGGCCGAGAATAAGAAAAATGTTTTTAATTTCATAAAAATTTATAGCTTACAATTCTGTAACATTAAGATATAGCGCATCCTGACCGGCTATTTGCCGATAATGCTTTTTAGTTCGTAAAATCTGAAAATCAGATGCTGAATCTTGACTTAAATGTGCAGTAATAATCCACTTCCCCAAGCGATGCAACTTTACACAATGTCATAACCGTCTTTTTTTCCTTACCGGAAATTTAAAAGATACTTTCGTTCAAATTCATCAAAGTATCTGTCTTGTTGCAGTATTCATACAACGTCTTGAAATGAAACTGCAGTTCGCGTTTGGCCTTTTCAGGATTTTTTTCTTTTATGGCTTCATATATTTGCTGGTGTTCGATAATATTGTCTCCCGTCATGGATTTGGTACAGACATGGTATTTTTCAAAGTTGGCAATGATTTCTGGCGTGATGATCAGCATCAGGGTATTTAGTACTGGGTTGCCGCTGGCTTCGGAAATTTTAAGGTGGAACATCAGGTCTTCTTCTACGGCATCTTCATTGCTTTCTACTTTTGCTTTGTAGGCCAACAATGCTTCTTCTATATTTTCGAGATGTTGTTCTGTCCTTCTTTCTGCTGCAAGGGCTACTACCTGCATTTCGAGCATGATCCTGCTTTCTACAAGCGATTTGAAATCGGGCTTTTTGAGCTGCAGGATATCGGTTATCATGCCGCTTAGGGCAGGAACGCCAAGGTTTGCTACAAAGGTTCCGCTTTGTGGAAGGGTCTTGAGCAATCCGTAAAACTCTAGCTTTTGGATAACCTCTCTAACGTTTCCTCTGCTAACGCCAAATTCTTCGGATAGTTTTCTCTCTGACGGCAGCCTGTCGCCGGGCTTTAGCTTCTGTGAGGTAATCAAATCCTTTAATTTTTTAATGATTTCTTCTTCTTCGGAAGATTTAAATCCATTTAAACCAAACTCTTGCATTTTAGAATAATAAATTGGTTGACCAAATATACGCATTTTTTTAAATTACCAAATAAGCAGGTATTTTTTATGTATAATAAAATTTTAAGTTTATTTTAATAATAATAATTCAATGAAAAAGTTAAAACAAATCGTTTAAATTTGAATTCTATCAGCTTTTAACACTGCAAACTAAAACGTTTTCGACAAAACACTAGCGTATTTTACCTCATAAATTTCGAGACGCTGACGAATTATTAACGAGACGTTCACACTACAAATCATTAAAATGATTATTTTTGTAGTCATAAAGGTACTATTTATACTGCATTCAGAAGAGTAAAACCATTTTTCACTTCCCACAAGCGATGCAACTTTACGCAATGGATGTAAAATATACCAAAAACAAGGAGTCTGTCGTCTGATAGTGCTCCTTTTTTATTTGCCTTGCCTTTCTTTAATTATTCTTCATTTAAATTTAAGAAGAACTATCTACAATTATTTACTTATTTAATTATAGAGATGGCAATTATTATTCGTTAAATTTAAACAAATCGCAAATTATTTTTTGGTCAACCAATTTTAATTCTATACTTTAGCCACACTTATTTATTCCTTTCGTATATGAAACGCATACTTTCCCTCCTATTTATAGCTATCAGTACTACTCTTTCTGCTAAAGCTACACTGCCGAAATTCTTTTCTGACCATATGGTGCTGCAGCGGGATGCTCCTATAACGATTTATGGCTGGGCAGCTCCTGGTAAAACTGTAAAGGTCAGTTTCAAGAACCAAAATCTTGAAAGCAAAACCAATGCTAATGGTGAATGGAGTCTTACTTTTCCGGCGCAAGCCGCAGGCGGACCTTTTGAAATGGTAGTTTCTGAAGACAATAAATTAACTTTTAAGGATGTATATATAGGTGATGTGTGGTTCTGCTCCGGACAGTCTAACATGGGTTGGAAACTGGAAGATGCCCTAAACGGGAAAGAAGAGCTTTCTAATGCATCGCATGAAAAGATTAAATTGCTACAAGTGTCGAGAACGATGGCCGGAATACCGCAAAAAGATATTGAAAAGGGACAATGGGAAACGAGCTCTCCAGAAAGTGCCGAAGGTTTTTCTGCCGTGGCTTATTTTTTCGGAAGGGAATTGTTCCAAAAATACAATGTGCCGATCGGCCTGATCAATTCGTCTTGGGGCGGTACCAATATTGAGGCTTGGATGAGCGAAGACTTGATGGGAAAGCATACGGCTGCCCAAAAAGTAATTGCCGAGATGAAAGGCATCAACTTTCAAGAGGTCATGAAGAGTTATAAAAAGGAATTCACGGCTTGGGAGAAAAAAGCAGACGAACTGGATTTGGGCACAAAAGAAAAATGGCAAAATAAAGATTACAATACGTCGTCCTGGAAAACGATAACCTTGCCTGTGTATTGGAGCAAAGCGAAAGTTACGCCTAACGATGGCATCATCTGGGTAACACGAAATTTCGAGCTGACGGCAAAAGACTTGGCCAAAGACGAGCTGACCTTAGCTATCGGACGCGTCGATAATGAAGACATTACGTATATCAACGGCATAAAAGTGGGCGAAAGCACACAGAAGGATTTGGATCGTTTTTATAAAGTTCCGAAAAGCGTGCTGGTTGCAGGGAAAAACGTGATTACTATCCGCGTAAAAAACACAGGCGATATTGGCGGTTTCCGTGGCGATGCACAATCGTTATACCTTGAAACGGCATCACAGCGACTTTCTTTGGCTGGGGAATGGAAATATGAGGCTGGCACAAAAGATATCGAAGAAGTTCCCGTAAGACAGCATCCGACAAAATATCCGACGTCTTTGTATAATGGAATGGTCGCTCCTTTTTTTGGCCTAAAAATCAAGGGAATCATCTGGTATCAAGCTGAAGCGAATTCTAAGAACGCGAAAGAATACGCCGGAATGTTTAAGGATATGATTACGGACTGGAGAAAGAAATGGAATGCAGACTATCCTTTTATATATGCACAGCTTCCTAATTATGCCAACCAAAACAACCGCTGGATTACATTGCGTGAATCACAAAGCAAGGCGCTGGAATTGAAGAATACCGGAATGGCCGTATTGATTGATGTAGGCGAAGATGATAACATCCACCCTATCCACAAGCAGGTTGTTGGCAAACGCATGGCGCTGATTGCTTCAAACGTAGCGTATGGCGAGAAGGATGTTCCGGCATCGGCTCCTGTTTTTGACAGTTTTAAGATTGACGGAAATTCAGTTACCGTCACTTTCAAAAACGGAACTTTTGCGCCTGAAACGGCAAAGGCCAGCATCAATGGCTTTATGGTTGCGGGAAGCGACAAAAAATTCTATCCTGCAAATGCTTATTTACAAAGCGACATGAAAACCATAAAGCTTAGCAGCGATAAGGTTTCGTCTCCAAAAGATATCCGCTATTTGTGGGAAGACGCTCCTGGAAAAATCATGCTTTATAATAAAGAAGGACTGGCAACGCCCCCTTTTAGAACCGATAGTTTTTAATTAGTTGATTTAGTTTAGTTATTTTTATTTCGCAAAAGATAGCTTACAGGAGAAATCTTGTAAGCTATTTTTATTTTAGAGAAAACCTTTTGTCGCGTTAATGAAATAAGGCGAATCGTTCCATTGGATCTTACGATAGCTGAAGTCTTTCTTCAAGGTTTCTGGAAGGCAGTCCCAAATGCTCTTACTCATTTTTTCGAGCAGCAGTTTTTTAGAAAAGGTATCCGAAACGACCAAGCTGATTTCGCGTATGGGCTTTGGTTCTTTGAATGGCTTGAATAGTTGCTTTTCTTTTTCATTCAATATGGAAAGTTCGGGTATGATGGCAAAGCCTAACTGTGCCCTTACTAGGTTTTTTAGCGTTTCAATAGAACTAATATCATACGAAAATTGTTCGCTGATCTTCCTGTCTTCTTTAAGACCACAGATATCGAGAAGCTGTGCATTATAGCAGTATTCATTTTGCAACAACAACAATTCTGGCTTGTCGCTGGCTTGCAGTTCGTAAAAATCCTCATTAGCCATAGGATGGTTTTCATTCAGATAAGCTACAAACGGTTCGTTGAAGACATGGTGTTCTTTTAAATTTGGATTTCCAGTCGGACTGGCCATTAATGCAACATCTAGAGCGCCTGTTTCGATATCGTGCATGAGATGGCCTGTAGAGGCTTCCTTGATGACAAATTGCATCTTTGGCGCCGCTTCTTTCATGGACTTTATGAATAGCGGAATTAGATAAGGCGAAAGCGTAGAAATGACTCCTAATTTGATTTCTCCTTCAAGTATGTTTTTTTCATTGACAACAAAATCTCTGATTTCATTTACTTCTCTAAGTATTTTTTTCGCTCTCGAAATAATCTTGGCGCCTAAAACGGTCGGCGTCAACGGAACTTTTGTACGGTCAAAAATCTTGATTCCTATTTCTTCTTCCAGATTTTTTAATTGTATTGTAAGTCCTGGCTGGGTTACCATACAGACTTCTGCTGCCCTAGCAAAATGGCGCTCCTCGTCTAAGGCTACGATGTATTTTAATTGCTGAATTGTCATACATTATAATTTTATTTTATAAAGGTAAAAAATTATCAATTTGATTTATAACTAAACCCGCAATAAATTTGTCCTATCAAAAATCAACAACTAATAAATAAACAATTTAAAATCAAACATTATGAAATTTACAAGAAAAGCAAACGCACAATGGCAAGGTACAGGAATGGAAGGAAAAGGAACTATCAGTACACAAAGCACCACTTTAGACAAGGCACAATTATCTTTTAAAACGCGATTCGCAGAAGGTGTTGGAACCAACCCTGAAGAATTAATCGCAGCAGCACATTCTGGTTGCTTCACTATGCAATTGAGCTTCTTGTTAAGCGAACTAAACTATGTACCGACTGACTTAAGCACAGAAGCCGTACTTACTTTTGAAGACGGAACAATTACCAAAATCCATTTGGAGCTAAAAGGTGATGTTCCTGGAATCACCAACGAAGAATTCCAAAACACAGCCTTAAAAGCCAAACAAATCTGTCCGGTATCAAAAGTATTAAATGCCGAAATCACCTTGACAGCTACGCTGGCATAATCAAAAAGTTATTTTTCTAAACAAAAAAACCGTGCCTTAACAGCACGGTTTTTTAATTTTAAAACTATTTTAGAACATTACATGGCTGTAATAATGAACTCACTTCTGCGGTTTAGCTGGTGTTCTTGTTCAGAACATTCCACGCCGTCGGCGCATTTGTTAACCAATTGCGTTTCGCCATAGCCTTTTCCAGTTACTCTTTCTTTGGCAATGCCGTCTTGAATCATCCAAGCGATAGTAGATTTTGCTCTTCTATCAGAAAGCTTTTCGTTGTATTTGTGCGTCTGGCGGCTGTCAGTATGTGAACGGACATCTACTTTCATGTTTGGATATTGCTTCATGACATCAACGATTTTAGCCAAATCGATGGCTGCGTCTGGACGGATGTCTGATTTATCCAAGTCGAAATAGATAATCTTGATTCCGAACGTCTTTGCCAAATCGGTTCCAACCGTAATTTGTTTTACCGGCTTGTCCAATTCGATAGAAAGATCGGTTTCTCCAGATTCTTTCGGGATAATTGCTTTCAATTCCGTTGGCGTATAATCTTTGCTTTCTGCTTTTACGTAATACGCATTGCCGCATTCTACATCAAAACTATACTTTCCTTCGTGGTCGGCATAAACCGTCTTGATGACCTTGAAAGAAGCATCAGACAATGTCACACGGGCATTGGCAATCGGAAGTCCAGATTCTTTGTCTGTAATTACTCCCGAAAGCAATTGCTCGCATTTCAGCTGTCTTGTTTCTTGGAATTTATAGATATCATCATAGCCTTTTCCGCCATCTCTGTTGGAAGAGAAAAATCCGAAACGGGTCTTGGTATCAATGATAAAGGCAAAGTCGTCTTTCGGTCCGTTAACCGGGGCACCTACGTTTTTGATTTCGCCATAACTTCCGTCTTTGTTGATTTGAGTAACAAAAACATCCAATCCGCCTAATCCCAATTGTCCGTCCGAAGCAAAATACAATTCGCCTTCTTCTGTAATGTATGGGAAGGTTTCCCGGCCTTCGGTATTGATCTTGTTTCCTAGGTTTTCTGGCGTGCCAAAAGTTCCATCAGCATTAATCGCTACCTTAAACAAATCCGACTGGCCTAATGTTCCTGGCATATCTGACGCAAAATACAACGTCTTTTCATCAATACTTAAAGCAGGATGCGCCGTGCTGTAATTGTCGCTTGTAAACGGAAGTTCGGTAATATTGGTCCATTTTCCGTTTTCAAGAACGCCTTTGTAGATTTTCAAAAGCGTTGCCTTGTCGCTGTTCTTGCCTCTTTTACCTTTGTTGTAATTGTTTCTGGTAAAATAAACGGTCTTTCCATCTTTTGTAAAAACCGGCGTCGCTTCGTTGAATTTCGAATTTAGGGACGTATTGAATTTTTCAGGTTCCAGCATATTTCCATCCGAACTGATCTCAGCGGCATACAGCTTTGTAAACGACTGATTGGTCCATTGGTGCTTTCTGTTAAAGATGCCTCCCGTGTCTCTTGCCGAAGCAAAAACCAATTTGTTGTCGTAAAAAGCAGTTCCGTAATCGGAATATTCTGAATTGATTCCGATGTTTTCTACCTTATATCGTCCAGAATTCGCCTTGATATCTTCGAGATAATCCTTATGCTTCGTATACAATTGCGCTCTTAAATCGTCAGCGTTCTTTTGGTTGAACTGCGACAGCATCTCATTGGCTTTCGTATAATCGCCAACCGATTTCAAAGTCTGCGAATAACGGTAATAGTATTCTGCATCGACAGGCTGGTTCATTGCAAAAAGCTCGGCATACCATTTATTGGCCTTGTCTAATTCGGCGTTGAAATAGTACGCATTTCCAAGCTTCTGGAACAAATCAACCGACTTGTATCCTTTTTCAGCAACTCGCTCATAGGTCTTGATCGCATCTACATAGGCAAATTCTTCGTATTTTTTATCTGCAGATGCAAGTTTGGCTTCTTGTGCCTGGGCCGTCATTAAAGCAAAAACCGCCAAGGCTGTATATAAATGTTTTTTCATAATTACTGCTTTTAGAAGAATCTTGGAGATGTTACTTTATTGAATTTGTTGAACAGCTCGAAACGTAGGAATACCTCATGCGAGCCTGAATTGTAGTTGGAAAGCTTAGTCGTTTCCAAATCATATCCATAGCCGATAAAAAGTCCGTCGGTTACTTGAAAACCAGCCATCGCACTTACGGCGGCATCCCATCTCCAAGCCACGCCAAGCGTCAGCTTGTCGTTGAAAAGGAAATTTCCTGAAAGATCGGTCTGAAGCGGCGCTCCGTTTACGGCTTTCACCAAAAAGGCAGGCTTGAATTTGATGCTTGCGCTCAAGTCAAAAACATAACCTCCAATCAAGTAGAAGTTCATTCTTTCTTGGTTTACGGAAACAGAATTATCATCGTATCGGTGCGTTTCGAAAAAGTTCGGTACCGAAAGTCCCAAATACATCTTATCGGAATGAAGATACGCTCCCGCCCCTATGTTTGGCGTGAAGTTATTATTCAGGTCCTGAAAGCGAGGATCTCCTTGGTCGGCAGGATTCAATTTATTGATATCCAGATTAAAAAGATTCGCAGTAGCCTTGATTCCAAAAGACAGCTTGAATGTTTCTGATGTCTTTACCGTATAGGAGATGTCTGCAGAAATTGCATTCTCATCTGTCGGTCCTATCCTGTCGTTGACAAAAGAAAGTCCCATTCCTATATTGGTACCGTTAATCGGCGAGTTGATCGAAACAGCGTTAGTCACGGGTGCTCCATCCAAACCAACCCATTGCGTTCTGTGAAGTCCAAAGATGCTAAAAACGCCTCTTGAACCTGCATAGGCCGGGTTAATATTGATGGTATTGTACATGTATTGCGTGTATTGCGCATCCTGCTGAGCAAAGGTGGTTGCGGTTGCAAGAATCCAGACGAAAAGTATGATTATTTTTTTCATTGATTTATTTTGTTTATTCTGGGAACCATTGAGGTTCCCAGAAATTTAACTTTATCTGCTTAAATATAAATAGCCGCTTTTCTCACTAACAGAACCGTCTGGTTTTTTATATTTCAAGAAATAGAAATACGTACCGTCTGGCAATCCTTCAGATTTGTTCACTGTAACTCTTCCTTCAGAATAACCTCTGAAAGCCTTGTCGTTGTTGTTATAGCCGTTTGCTTCATAGACTAGAACTCCCCAGCGGTTGAAAATCTCTACTTTGTTATCTGGATAGCATTCTAAGCCACCGATGTATAAAATCTCGTTGTCTCCGTCATTGTTTGGCGAAACCGCATTAAATACATTGATCGTACAGCCGTCAATTTCGATAACCGTCGGGTTATTTCCTGTATTGTCGGTGTTATCTGAAGCATCGGTAGCTTCTTCTCCAAGAGAACTTCTACCGGTTGCAATAGCTTGATTCGAAACACTTCCTGCATTGATATCCGCCTGCGTAATAGCATACGTTGCCGTAAATGTAGTGCTGTCGCTTTGTCCTACTGCTAAAGTAATAGGGCCTCCGCTTACCACAACTCCAGGAAGCGGATCGTTGATAGTCACATCGCTCAAGCTCACATTTCCTGTATTGGTCACTGTGAAGTTATACGTGATCGTTTCTCCAGCTTCTGCAATTCCGTTATTGTTCTCATCATTAAATATCGCAGTCTTGATCAAGGCAATACCTGGATTCTGTTCTAGAATCGTAACAGTACAATCTGGACAAGTCGGCTCATACAATGGATCATCCGTACCTACTGGCGAAGGATCTTGCGATTCATCGTCTATCGGGTTTCCGTTCGGATCTGTTCCTTCAGCCAAAGCTAAATTATACACAGCCCCTAATTCAATATCCGCCTGAGTTATCGTGTACGTTGCTGTGAAGGTAGTACTATCCGAAGCTTGTGGCGCTAAAGAAACCAATGGTCCGCCTGAAACTGTAACGATTGGGTCGGTTACCATAATATTGGTGATGGTAACGTTTCCTGTATTGGTTACTGTAAAGTCGTATTCGATAACATCTCCCGCATTCACGATACCGTCATTATTAGCATCTTGATACGTTCCTTCTTTCCACAATTGGAAACTTGGATTCTGAGGCAAGGTCGTTACCGTTGGATCATCATTGCCTGGCAATGTAGGATCGTTGCTGTCAGACAAATCAGTAATTGGCTGTCCGACAATCGGAGTAGCGCTAACCAAAGCCTGGTTGTTTACAAATCCAGCATCTACATCGGCTTGCGTAAAGGTATAGATAGCAGTAAATGTAGTGTTGTCTGTTGCTCCTGCATTTAGCACTGCAAGAGGACCGCCGGTTACTGTAACTAATGGATCCGTTACCGTAATGTTCGTCAATTGCATGCTTCCTGTATTTACGACAGAGAAATTATAGGTGATTGTCTCTCCTACTTGCGCAAAACCATCGCCGTTGGCATCATTGAAAGTTCCAGTCTTGGTAATTTCAATCGATGGCACTTGCACCACAATTGTTACTGTAGCCGTATCGCAATTCGTCGGATTTAAGACTTCACAGATGCTATATTGCAAAGTGTAAGTTCCTGCCGGTGTTCCTGCTGCTACAGAGATTGTTCCATCAGCATTCAATGTCAATGGCGCATCTGCAGTTATAGTAGTCAAAGTTACTTCCGAAGGAATCACTGCAACCCCGTTTAAAGTGTCATTTGAAAAGACATTTCCAGCGTTTACTTGTCCTTCGGTACCATTTACAACTGCAGCACTTAAGTCGTCGTTTACGGCATCAATCGGAGCCGGATTAACTACTATGGTTACTGTTGCAGTCTCACAATTTGTTGGGTTTAATATTTCGCACAACTGGTATATGATAGTGTAAGTTCCCGCAGGTGTCTGTGGGTCTACGCTTACCGTTCCTGTTGCAGGGTCTAGCTCAACACCTGGGTTTGAAGACGGTGTCGTTACCGTAACCACCACTTCAGACGGGATTACTGGAACTCCGTTCAAGGTATCGTTGTCCAATACGTTTACAACGTCTGGGTCGCCAGTGTATCCATTTACCGGATCAGGTGTGTCGTTTACTGCATCAATTGGTGCTTCTTCAACAACTATAGTTACCGTTGCAGTCTCACAATTTGTTGGGTTTAATATTTCGCACAATTGGTACACGATAGTGTAGGTGCCCGCAGGTGTCTGTGGATCTACGCTTACGGTTCCTGTCGCAGGATCTAGTTCTACTCCTGGGTTCGAAGACGGTGTCGTTACCGTAATCACTACTTCAGACGGGATTACTGGAACGCCGTTCAACGTATCGTTGTCTAAGACATTCACTACATCTGGGTCACCCGTGTAGCCGTTTACCGGAGTTGGGTTATCGTTCACTGCATCGATTGGTGCTGGGTTAACCACTATAGTTACCGTTGCAGTCTCGCAGTTGGTAGGGTTCAATATCTCGCACAATTGGTACACGATAGTGTAAGTACCTGCAGGAGTCTGAGGATCTACACTTACCGTTCCTGTTGCAGGGTCTAATTCTACGCCTGGGTTAGAAGACGGTGTCGTTACCGTAATCACTACATCAGAAGGGATTACCGGAACGCCGTTCAACGTATCGTTGTCCAATACATTTACAACGTCTGGGTCGCCCGTATATCCGTTTACAGGAGCTGGGTTGTCATTTACCGCATCAATCGGAGCTGCTTCCACCACAACCGTTACGGTTGCCGAGTCGCAGTTCGTAGGATTCAATATCTCGCACAATTGGTAGACGATAGTGTAAGTTCCCGCAGGAGTCTGTGGGTCTACGCTTACCGTTCCTGTTGCTGGGTCCAATTCAACGCCTGGGTTCGAAGCAGGTGTCGTTACCGTAACCACTACTTCAGAAGGGATTACCGGAACGCCATTCAACGTATCGTTGTCTAACACATTGACTACGTCTGTATCGCCCGTGTAGCCGTTTACCGGAGCTGTAGTATCGTTCACCGCATCGATTGGCGCTGCTCCAACCACAACTGTTACGGTTGCCGAGTCGCAGTTCGTCGGGTTCAATATCTCGCACAATTGGTAGACGATAGTGTAGGTTCCCGCAGGTGTCTGTGGGTCTACGCTCACCGTTCCCGTTACTGGGTCCAATTCAACGCCTGGGTTAGAAGCTGGTGTCGTTACCGTAACCACTACTTCAGACGGAATAACCGGAACGCCGTTCAAGGTATCGTTGTCTAACACGTTGACTACGTCTGTATCGCCTGTGTAGCCGTTTACCGGAGCAGGAGTATCATTCACTGCATCAATCGGAGCCGCTCCTACTACAACCGTTACGGTTGCCGAGTCGCAGTTCGTAGGGTTCAATATTTCGCACAATTGGTATACGATAGTGTAGGTTCCCGCAGGTGTCTGTGGGTCTACGCTTACCGTTCCTGTTGCTGGGTCCAATTCAACGCCTGGGTTAGAAGCTGGTGTCGTTACCGTAACCACTACTTCAGAAGGAATTACCGGAACGCCATTCAAGGTATCGTTGTCTAATACATTGACTACATCCGTATCGCCAGCATACCCATTCACTGGTGTTGCTGGAGTATCATTTACCGCATCAATCGGAGCTGCTCCCACTACAACAGTTATGGTTGCTGTATCACAATTGGTCGGGTTTAGTATTTCACAGATCGTATAATCAAAAGTATAACTTCCTGCTGCTGTGCCAGCCAGCACATTTACTGCTCCCGTAGTCGTATTGAATGTTATTCCTGCCGGAACACTTCCAGGTACTACGCTAATAGTTACTTGGCTAGGTAGTACTGCTACTCCATTCAACAGGTCATTTGTCAGTACATTTGGAATGGCATTACCTCCTGCATAACCATTTACTGGAGTTGCATTGGTATCATTAAAAGCTTCTATTTCTGCTGCTTCCACTACAACTGTAACCGTTGCCGAATCACAATTTGTCGGGTTCAGCACCTCACATAGTTGGTAGATAATCGTATAACTGCCCGCAGGAGTCTGTGGGTCTACGCTTACCGTTCCCGTTGCTGGGTCTAATTCAACACCTGGATTCGAAGCTGGTGTTGTTACCGTAACTACTACTTCAGACGGAATTACCGGAACGCCGTTCAACGTATCGTTGTCTAACACGTTGACTACATCTGCATCGCCCGTGTAGCCGTTTACTGGAGCTGGAGTATCGTTCACCGCATTAATCGGCGCCCCTTCTACTACAACCGTAACCGTTGCCGTATCACAGTTCGTAGGGTTCAGTACCTCGCATAACTGATAGATGATCGTATAAGTGCCCGCAGGTGTCTGAGGGTCTACGCTTACTGTTCCCGTTGCTGGGTCCAATTCAACGCCTGGGTTTGAAGCTGGTGTCGTTACCGTAACCGCTACTTCAGACGGAATTACCGGAACTCCATTCAACGTGTCATTAGTCAGTACGTTTACTACATCTGTATCGCCTGTGTAGCCGTTTACAGGAGTAGGATTGTCATTTACTGCATTGATTGGTGCTGCAGCTACGTTTACCGTAACCGTTGCCGTATCGCAGTTTGTAGGATTTAATATTTCACAAATAGTATAATCAAATGTGTAGGTTCCTGCCGGAGTTTCTGCATCTACCGTAACCGCGCCTGTTGCCGTATTAAAGGCAAGCCCTGCCGGAACTGCTCCCGGAAGCACTGAAATAGTTACCGCACCTGGAACAACTGCCACGCCGTTAAGCGTATCATTTGTAAGTACGTTTGGTATTGCTGTTCCTCCTGCATAACCGTTTACTGGCGTTGCGGTCGTGTCATTATTAGCTACAATTGGCGCTGCTGCCACGTTTACTGTAACCGTTGCCGTGTCGCAATTCGTAGGGTTTAATATTTCACAGATAGTATAATCGAATGTGTAGGTTCCTGCCGGAGTTCCTGCATTGACCGTAACCGCGCCTGTTGCCGTATTGAAAGCAAGCCCTGCCGGAACTGCTCCCGGAAGTACTGAAATGTTTACCGCACCTGGAACAACTGCCACGCCGTTCAGCGTATCATTAGTAAGCACGTTTGGTATAGCTGTTCCTCCTGCAAGTCCGTTGACTGGCGTTGCCGTAGTATCGTTATTCGCTACAATAGGAGCCGCTGCCACGTTTACCGTAACCGTTGCCGTATCGCAGTTCGTTGGGTTGATAACCTCACAAATCGTATAGTCGAAAGTGTAGGTTCCTGACGGAGTTCCTCCATTGACCGTAACCGCACCCGTTGCCGTATTAAAGGCAAGCCCTGCCGGAACTGCTCCCGGAAGTACCGAAATGTTTACCGCACCTGGAACAACTGCCACGCCGTTCAGCGTATCATTAGTAAGCACGTTTGGTATAGCTGTTCCTCCTGCAAGTCCGTTGACTGGCGTTGCCGTAGTATCGTTATTCGCTACAATAGGAGCCGCTGCCACGTTTACCGTAACCGTTGCCGTATCGCAGTTCGTTGGGTTGATAACCTCACAAATCGTATAGTCGAAAGTGTAGGTTCCTGACGGAGTTCCTCCATTGACCGTAACCGCACCCGTTGCCGTATTAAAGGCAAGCCCTGCCGGAACTGCTCCCGGAAGTACCGAAATGTTTACCGCACCTGGAACAACTGCCACGCCGTTCAGCGTATCATTTGTAAGTACGTTTGGTATAGCCGTTCCTCCTGCAAATCCATTGACTGGCGTTGCAGTAGTGTCATTATTGGCTACAATAGGAGCCGCTGCCACGTTTACCGTAACCGTTGCCGTATCGCAGTTGGTCGGGTTGATGGTCTCGCAGATCGTATAATCGAAAGTATAGGTTCCTGCAGGAGTTCCTGCATTGACCGTAACCGCACCCGTTGCCGTATTAAAGGCAAGCCCTGCCGGAACTGCTCCCGGAAGTACTGAAATGTTTACTGCGCCTGCAGCGATTGCTGCACCGTTCAGCGTGTCATTGCCAAGCACATTTGCTATAGCGGTGCCTCCTGCAAGTCCGTTGACTGGTGTTACAGTAGTATCATTGTCTGCTACGATTACATTATTAGGTGTTGTCGTTACAGAATCTGTATTATCAGTCGTATCAGGATCGTTTTCGTCTCCGTCAACCGAAGCTGTATTCGTATAGTTTCCTGTTGCGTTTACCGTTGCCATGATCACCAATGTCTGGTTGGCACCGTTGGTCAAGCTGCCAATTGTCCAGATTCCTGTAGCCGGAACATAGTTAGCTCCTGCCGTATGAGAAACATAGGTATATCCTGTAGGAAGCTGGTCTGTTACAATAACATTTGTCGCGTTCGCTGTTCCGTTATTTGTAACAAGCAAGGTGAACTCTACTTGATCTCCTACACTTGGCGTGCTATCATTTACAGTCTTGCTGATCTGCAAGTTAGCATCAGGATCTGGTGCTACAGTTATCTCGTCTGTATTGTCTCCTGGCACCGGATCTGTTTCTGTTCCCGTTGCTGTTGCTACGTTCGTATAATTTCCTGTAGCATTTACAGTTGCTGTAACAGTCATAGTCTGGGTGGTACCATTAGCAATAGTACCCACATTCCAGATTCCCGTACTGGAATTGTAAGCACCTGCCGTAACTGTTGCAGAAACAAATGCAAAACCAGTCGGCATCAAATCTGCTACTGTAACTCCAGTGGCAGCATTCGGTCCGTTATTCGTAACAGCTACCGTAAAGGTTACTTGCTGCCCTACTGCCGGAACCGTAGCGTTTGCTGTCTTCACAACCCTAAGATCCGCTATAGCTGCAACATTCAAATTATTATAAGCGATGTTATTACAATTCTCAACAGCTGTTCCGTTTAGACACTCTAAATGGGGGTCTGTCGGAGGCGTAGTACCTGGATTCGTCGCATCGATATCAGTCACGTCAGCCGGACGGATAATCGAAGCTTCTACATTTAAAGGCAATCCTGCCAAAGAGGATCCTACTGTTCCTGTAATCGTGAATACGATTTCAGAACCGTTTGTCATATTAAGGTCTGCAATATAATTGCCCGTAACCGGATCAACTGTTCCGGTAACAACTACTACAGTTCCTTGGCTGTTTACGTAAGTAACGCCCGTTATCGTGAATCCGGCTGGAACAATAAATGCAAAGCCGGCTCCAGTTACGTCGCTAGGTCCGTTATTTTTTACGACAACTTGATAGTTCATCGTTTGTCCGATGCTGATAGTTGTCGTTGATGGCGTGATGCTTTCTACTTCCAAGTCGGCAGAAGCAACAATGATATCTAATGTCTTTATGATGACTTCGCCGGGAACAAAACTCCATGTATCCAATGATTTTTCGTTTCCAAAGCTCGAACCTCCATCTCCTGTATTTCCAGAGCCTGAACTTCCTGAGCTATTTCTTCCCCATCTGTGTCCGTTGCTGTTACTTGAAATACCAGCATTTCCTGAAGCTGTCGGGTTTGATACCGTATTTACATTTCCTCCAGTAACATTCGAATCGTCCCAATACACCAAGTCTCTGTTCGGAGTAAATAAAGCATAGCTTTCATTCAGCTGCTCGATTATGATACCTCCCGGATTGATTTCCATGTCGATAAAAGGGAAATGCACCTCGGCACCAAAAAGCTGTACCCTGATCTCTCCGATATTGGTATTCGGCGCCAGTACATTGCCTGCTCCGTCTTTTCCATCCCATAAAATAGTATTTGTTCCCGGAGAACAGTTCCCTGTAATAGTTCTGGTCGGGAAATTTCCGATTATTTCAATCCTGAACGTTCCTGCCAGGTTGGAATCAAAACCGATATAGGCTCCTTTGTTCCCCGAAAGGTTAGGTGTTCCTTCTACACCTGTATAGGTCAGGTTAGTGGCTGTAGGCGTTATCACCGCATTCTTAAGCCATGTTGTAGTACTTGAAGACGTACTTACTGCTTGTATCGCGTTAGCAGGCAAGTCCGCTGCAGGATCTGTATAAAATATCTTATGGGTCACATTATTGGCATCATCTTGGCTTCTAGGATCGTGAACCCTAAAATCAGCGCTTGAAGGGCTTGAAATATTCAAACTCTTATAAGATGGTCCTCCTGTGGTATCTAAAAATCCTTTGTTGTTTACAAAAAAAGTAAAACCTACTCCGTTAGAGCCATTATTGGTTACCCTGTAGGCAACCCCATCTCGTGTTAAAACGACAAATTTGCCATAAAAGGCTTTTGCTGATGTAAACGTTGTTCCTTGTATATGCAAGTTGAAAACATTAGAATATACTCTTCCGGAAATCCAAGCCGAGTTAGCCGCATTCCTTACCGATACGTCCCAAGCCGCTATCAGTTCCGTATTGTTTCCTTGCGTCCAGGCAGCATCTGCAGCCGTATCGGTAACCCCAGGCGTAGAGCTGCTGGTTTCAGAGCCCGAAGGCAAAAATTCTACTTTCCAGATTCCGGCCTGTCCCGCACCTACGGTAACAGTATACGGAAGGTATCGGTTACCTCCTGCTCCCTGTCCCGGATATTGAGGTCCGGCCAGCTCGCCATTACGGTTCGGTATCTGTCCTGTTGCGGTTGCGGTAGTAAGATACTCTGATCCATTCGGAGCAATCAGCCTGATTCGGCCATTCCCTATATTCTGGGCACTCGATGCAGCAGCAATAGTCTCTCCAACATTGGCATACACATAGTGCGTCCCCAAGGTCTTGAACGGCCAAGAGTTGATTGTAGTTCCTCCTGCCGTATAGCTATTGCTGTACAGAAAAGCACGGTTCCCAGTAACTCCCGAAGGATAAAGATCTTTACTCCCGTCTGCATATAGGGACGAAAAGCCGGCAATAGTCAGAAGGAAACTCAGTAAAAAAACTTTTTTGATTCTTACGGCAGTATCCCTAAATATGACGCTCACCTGTCGGTAGGGCAAGAATCTGCCTTGACAACTGTAGTTTTTGTTCATCGTTATAATTTTAATTATTTATTTGAAAATGAGGGGAAAACGGTTTAATGGTGGTATCGTTTTATAAGCAATCAGCTTAGAAGAGCATAATTTTTACGCATACACGAATGGATTTGGTTAATAAATAGGTTCAAAGGCAAGCCAGATTGCTAGAGCAACCATGACCGTGCAAATTTCCTTAGTATGAACCGTAGGCGTTGTAGATAATAAATACAGCATTTGTAGAATAAATTCTACAAGCCTTGATATCGTTTTAGGCTAGTCTCTAATGGACAGGCCTGATAAAAGTGATGAAGTAAATAATCCCTGCCATGCAGGCACCTGCAAATGGAGAGAGCCAGACGATTACTGCATCCAGTATTTCGTGCTTTCTAAAAAGCAGCAGCTCTCCTGCCGTCATGGCCGGATTCAATGGATAGCTGGTAATCGACAGGTTGACAAAGGTGGCAATACCTATGGCTATTGCCATGAAAGTTGCCATATAGAGCCTGCCTTTCTGCAAATACGTCAGGCCTAAAAAAAACAGCAATACAATAAACATCATTACGCTCTGGCATACCGACGAAAGCATCAGGCTTTCGGGATGATACGGGACAACAGGTTTAGAAAACAACAAGATAGAATCATTCCTATTATCCGAAAACAAGAAAAAAACAAGCAGCGTAGCCAAGAGACCGCTTATGATATGGGTGCATATATAGGCAACCAGCTTGCTAAAACCGATTCGATTCGCAATAAAAAACCCGACCGAAACGGCAGGATTAAAATGTGATCCCGACACGGAATACAGAAAAAAAGTAGTCAAAAAGGTAATGCCTCCGATAGAAAGGCAGGCCAGAATCTGGTTCAAAAAAGCATCCTGAAACCCTACTACAGCCGAAGCCGCAACAGCAAAAAATGTCAGCAGAAAAGTTCCTGTAAATTCTGCCAAAAGGCTCCTGAGCTGTATCGTATGGATCGTATTTTTATGCCTATCGGCAAAAGCAGTCAAACGCATATACTCTAAAAATAATATGCAAGGGAAAGAAACCCTCTCCCTTGCATGAAGTAATCAAAACCAATAAAATTAATAGGGCCAAATCTTTTACTAAATTCCACATTGGCTGTCGAAAAAATTGTGGCTCATATCACTATTCTTTGTAGAATTAATTCTACAAAGAAAGCCGGCGTTTCTCATCCTTATCTTCGTAATATTGGACACTGAACTGCCCCGTTCAGATTAAGATATTATTATGCCACAGATTAATATCTGGTAACGATGCGTTTTCCCAAGCACTTTTTATACATATATCTTATCTCGCTCCTTAGCTCTTCTCCTTTATTTTCACAGCAAGAAAATAGAGATTACGACCTTATATGGCATTCTGCCGACGACAACAGCCTGCCTCAAAACAGCGTAAAATCGATTATCAAAGACCGTTATGGGTTCTTGTGGCTTTCGACCGAAAACGGACTCGTGCGGTATGACGGAAACAAATTCAAGGTCTTTAACATCGAGAACCTCAAGGGACTGACCACAAACCGGATCAGCTATTTCAGAGGCACCGTAGCTACCGACAGTATTTATGTGCTCAGCGATTTTGCCGACTTGATCCTCATCCGAAAGAACAAGCCAGCTATAATTCCCGATAGCAAAATCCCAGAGTCTTTTCGCATCCAAAACCAACTGCTGAAGGGAAAAAGATATTTTATCCACAAAATCTACAAAACCGACAACAGCTACTTTAAGCTTGCTGATGGAACCATTACCGCTTTTACCAGAGACAGCAAGCGCCTTTGGGAAATCGCGCACGATCTCGATGCCACGTTCTTTATTTGCGACAACGTACTCTACTCTTATACGGCTAAAAATTTCGTGCGTTTTGAAAACGGGCGGGCCTATTTTACTACTATAGAAGGACTCCCGTCCTCAGGCTTTGAGCTGATTCCCAACCAGGTCGCGCAGCAGACTTTCTTTACTTTCAACAATACAGTCTACCTGCTCGAGAGCCATCAAGGAAAGCTGCAGCTGAAGCCACTGCTTACCCATTTTGACATCGCCAAGAACAATATCATTTCCTATTATTACGACTTCCAAAATGAGACTCTTTATCTCGGGAGCAGTACCAACGGATTGCTTATCGTCAAGAAGAAAAAATTCAAGAGCATCTTGGGCAACAACAAGAATGGCGTTTACTATGCCCAGATTCACTATGGCAAGAACAGCTTCCTGACTGCGTCAGGAGAAATATTCAGCGAGCAGGGAGCCCAGAAAAAACTCGTATTCAACATAGAGACCGATAATTATACGCTTCTCACCGACAAGCAGGGCAATATATGGACCAAAGACAATAATACGGTCTACCGGCTAAATAAGAAGACTCATTTTTCGACTATCGACAAATGGTTTTTCGAAGACCGCGTCATCCAGCTATTTGAAACCAAAAAAGGAGAAATGCTGGCCGGAACCGCCATTGTGGGCTCGCCTGATGGCAAGCTCTTTATGCTAGACACATCCGACCCGAAAAAAAAGCCCAGCTTTAGGCTCTATATGGACCTGCCTTTCAACCCTACCTATATGGCAGAAATCGAAAGCAATATTATCTGGACAGGATCGCATCTGGGATTCCACCGGATTTTTCTAAAGGAGAAAAAGATAGAGAACATCAAAGAGATTTCGAATACCTATGTCCGAAGCATCTATATCGGCAAGCCCGACGAAATATGGGTAGCTACTTACGAAAAGGGATTCTTTCTTTACAACCAGTTTACCAAAAAGACCACCCACTTCCCTATCGACAAGAACCGCTACCTGCTCTCATCGCACTGCATGATCGAAGACCAGAACGGCTACTTGTGGATAACGACCAACAAGGGGCTCTTTCAGGTATCCAAAAAGAACCTTTTTGAATATTCAGAGCAAAAGACAAAACACGTCTACTACCAGTATTATGACAAGTCGGACGGATTTTATACCAACGAATTTAACGGCGGCTGCCAGCCTTGTGGCCTGCGGCTGGAAAATAATTCCATTTCGTTTCCTTCCATGCGGGGTATTGTCCTCTTTTCTCCCGAAAAGATAAAACTACTGCTGCCGGATAATGATATCTATTTCCAGGAAGCCGAAGTCGACAGCCGCTACCAAGAAATTGGCAACGATACGCTGCAGCTAAAAAATGATTTCGGAAGGCTCAGGCTGTTTATCAACAGCCCGTATTACGGAAATCCGAACAACCAGAATATCGAAATCAGGCTGCAGGGGCCGATCTCCCAAAATTGGATTCCGCTTAAAGACAACGAGATTTCCTATACGTCGCTGCCGCACGGTACCTATTACCTTACGGCCCGAAAGCTTACCGGGTTTAACTCCGGCTACAAATACAAGACGCTCACCATACTCGTGCCGCCAGCCTTCTATGAAACAATCTGGTTTAACATCCTCCTTGTAATCATCGGACTGCTGCTGGTATTCTATACCATAAAGATGAGAATCCGATACATCAGAAGAAAGAATATCCTTCTGGAGAAAAAAATTGCGGAGCAGACTTCCCAGCTCAGGAACACCATCAGCACGCTCAGAAAGACCAAGGAAAACCTCAGCGAAGAGATCATCAACCACAAAAAGCTTATCGGAACCATAACGCACGACATCAAAAGCCCGCTCCGTTTCTTGGCACTGACCGGAAAGCATGCCTACCAAAACATTAACGACACTGCTGCGATAGCCGAAGACCTGAAATCGATCTACACCTCATCGTTCCATCTCTTTAATTTTGTAGACAATCTTCTGGAATACACAAAGGTGAGCAAACAAGAAAACTCGTCGGATCCCTACAACCTATACGGCCTTGTAGAAGAAAAGATAAAAATATTCTTAAACATTGCGGCGTCCCAAAAAACAGAAATAACCAACAGGATTGACCGCAGCAGCATACTGACGACCAACAAGCTCTTGCTTTCTATTATCATCCACAACCTGCTGGATAATGCTGTCAAGAATACCTTAAATGGGAAGATTAGCTTTACTTCGGGAAGAAAAGGAGAAAACATCTTTATAAAAATCAAAGATACCGGAAAGGGAATACCTCCCGATGTAGTAGCATTCTATGCGAATACCAAAAGTACCAAAGCATCAGAAAATGCCAGAAAAACAGGAATGGGACTGCCCATGATTACCGAACTGCTGATTATCCTAAACGGCAGTATCGATATTGAAAGCACGCTCGGCAAAGGAACCGAAATCACTATCTGGCTGCAAGAAGAAAAAAGCAGCTAGTTATCGTAAATCTTCAGCATCTCGACCAGGCTGACTACATTATTGATGCGCAGCTTTTCGAAAATCCTATTCTTATAGGTGCTTACCGTTGTCATCTGGATGTTCAGCAGGTTGGCTATTTCCAAGTTCCCTTCCCCGCGAGCCAAAAGTCCGGCTACCTCGATTTCTCGATCCGACAGGCTTTCTAGAGGATTGATAGGAGTCTTGTGTAAGACATTCTCCAAGATCTTCTCTTTGACGGCAGCGCTGATGTATTTTCCGGTTTCCATGACCACCTGCACGGCGTTCACGATCTCGCTTTCTGAACTGTGCTTGTTCAAGAAGCCGTTGGCTCCGGCATGGATATAACGCAGCGCATACTGCTCTTCGTCATAAGCCGAAAACATCAAGATGGTCAGGTCAGGGTGCGATTCCCTGATCTTTTCAATCATCTTGGTGCTGTTGCCACCCGGAAGGTTGATATCTAAAAACAATAAGTCAGGGGCATTTTCTTTCAGCTGTGACAATACAGAAGGAAAGCTTTCTGCATGGTCTACTGAAATCCCTTGAAAGGATTCCTTCAGTATCAAGGAAATTCCATGCCTGACAACGCTGTGGTCGTCAGCTAGTAGTATTTTTTTCAATTCGGTTACCATGGGGATCGGTCAGTTTACCTGTCAAAAATACAATTATTTCGTTGAAAGGCAAAGAGTAAGAAAATTACTTATAAGCGCTTTATGCACAATCTTATCTTACAAGCCTTCTTTGACAATCATCTTATACCCTATTCCCCTAATGTTCACGATAGAAATAGCATCATCGTCCGCAAAATGTTTTCGTATCTTCGTAATAAAGACATCCATGCTCCTCGCATTAAAGAAAGTATCGTCGCCCCACAAGTCTTGAAGCACGCGCTGCCTTTGCAGCACATTGTTCTTATTTAAGGTCAATTGCAGGATCAATTCGTTTTCCAGATGAGTCAGCACCGTTTTTTTTTCGCCGCTGCTCAGTTCCATGCTCGAATGGTCAAAAACATACTTGCCGATCTGGAACGTAGTCTGAGCCTGAGGCTCGCTCTTTGAAACCGTCACCCGATTCAGCAGCGCCTTCATCCGTATGATCAATTCTTCAATGCTAAAAGGCTTTTTTAGATAATCATTGCCCCCTATCTCAAACCCTTTTACCACATCTTCTGTCAAGGAACGGGCCGTTAGAAAAATCACCGGAATGTTCGGGTCGGTCTTTCGGATCTCTTTCACAAACGAGTAGCCGTCCAGTCCGGGCATCATGATATCCACAATACAAATATCAAAGATCTTAGCTTTAAACACTTCCAAACCTTTTCTTCCGTCCAAAATCCATTGAACCGAAAAGCCATTCTTGACCAGCATGTCATTCGTTATTTTGCCTAATGACTCCTCATCTTCTAGATAAAGTACTTTTATAGTGTCCATATTATACAGGTAAGATGATTTCAAATGTAGTTCCCAGATTGTCTTTTGAATCGACCAATTCGATCGTACCGCCATGAAGCGCAACCACATCCTTCACATAGCTCAAGCCAAGCCCATAGCCTTTTACTTTATACTGGTCGCCATTCGGAACTCGAAAATAAGAAGAAAATATCTGATTCTTGTACTTCAGGTCAATTCCGATTCCATTATCCGAAAAACGAATTGTTGTAAACTTGCCATCTTCTGCCGCCTCAATCAAGATTCGGGCATCCTCAGCAGAATATTTCAGCGAATTGTCGATCAGGTTCGTAAAGACATTCGTAAAATGCTCCTTGTCTACCGTAACAAAAATAGTATCAGGGATGGTTTCATACGCCACCACTGCTTTTTTTATGGCCAATTGCGGTTTTAAGTCCGATACGATACCCTCAACAAAATCACGAAGCTTTACCATCTGGAAATCCATCACCATCTTGCCCTTGCTCAATTTTGCATCGTTCAAGATCGATTCGGTCATAGCAGAAAGCCTTTTCAGGTCATTCCGCATCAAGCCAATGTATTCCCTTGCCGTTTCCTTGTCATCCAGAATATTATACGTAGTCAGCGCCTCGGTAGCCGCATACAGCGTGGCCAGCGGAGTCTTGAACTCGTGCGTCATATTGTGCGTGAAATTATCCTTCATCTCCATAAGCCTTCTTCGCTTGTCGATATTCTTCAGCAAGGAAATTACGGCGCTCACGCAAATCAAAAGATAGAGGAGCGACAGCAGTATCGACCCAAACATCTTGTACAAGATAACCTCCATAAGGTTCCTAAAATACAGCTGGTAGGTTCTCCCCGAATCAATTTGAGAGACTATCTTTTGAGAATTATTGTTCGTGTTTTTCCATTTATGCTGCGGAAAGACCAGCTTGTTTTTTCCTTTTTCAACCAACAATGAAAACTCCAATCCGGGATAAGAAGCATTCATCTCTTTTTTGATATCCAGATAATACGGCTTGATATCCATCTGAGCCGCATCGTTCTTTTCCATCATTTGGTTCAAGGCATCGGTAGCCTGGTTGTCAAGAAGCTCATCTCCTTCATACGAAATCTTCACTTTTATATCTTCTCCTTTTAATGATTTCAAGACATCTGCCAATTTACTGCTGACATTATCCGACAAGCCAGAAGCTGCTCCAGTACCTGCAAGCGCATTCAGGTCTTTCTTTAATACCCGAGCCTGAAGGATATTTTCGGCTTCCTTGACAACTAAGATTTTTTGTTCTGCATACACAGAGTACAGCCAATACACCTGAAAGGTCGCTATCAAGGCAATCGCAATGCCCGCATACAGCCGTATGACCCTATTGCTTATGTTAACTCTTGGTTTTCTCATAAAACAAAAATAGATAAATAATAAAGATATCGTTTCCACTTAACACTAAATAACAGTATGCAACACCAGATAACTCTTTGACGTTCAGATGCGCTATACATTTGTACTATCAATTTGTTACAGCAGCCAAAAAGGTACAGACAAAAGGATATTAAATAAACAATAACCATAAAATACTACAACATGAAAATCAAGACTACACTCATCAGCTTAGTACTGCTCCTTGCCACAGGAGGACAAGCCGAAGCCCAAAACGCAGCCAACTCAAAAACACAGTATGCTGCCACTGGCGACAGAAAAATTGCCTACCGCTCTATCGGGAAAGGAACACCGATCATTCTCGTAAACCGTTTCAGAGGAACATTAGACACTTGGGATCCTTTATTCTTAGACAAGCTGGCAGAAAATTACAACGTCATTACGTTTGACTATACCGGAATCGGTTCTTCAACAGGAACGCTTCCTACGGATATCCCGACCGTAGCAAAAGACATCAAAGACCTGTCCGATGCCTTGAAGCTTAAAAAAATCATAGTCCTAGGCTGGTCGTATGGCGGATTGGTAGCTCAGGCAGCCACGTTCCAATATCCCGAACTGGTTACGCATTCTATCTTAGTCGGCACAAACCCTCCCGGAAAAAACGAAATCCCCCTAGAACAAGTCTTCTTTGACCGGGCACTTAAACCGATCAACAGCTTTGATGACGAAATCGTCCTGTTCTTCGAGCCCAAATCCGAAAGCAGCAAAAAAGCCGCCCAGCTGTCGCACGACAGGATCTATAAAAGAATCGACGTTTCTAAAATTCCAGCCACACAAGAGGTCTTCGAACGCTATTTCAAAGGAGGCGCCGGATTTAGAGAAGACAAGCAAAACTTTAGGGAGCAATTGCAAACCACGCAGACCCCAATTCTGGTCATCTCAGGCGACCACGATATCAGCTTTGCCGTAGAAAACTGGTTCGCATTGCTCAGGGAATTGCCGACTACGCAAATGATTGTCTTCCCGCACACCGGACACGCACCACAGCACCAATACCCAGAACTCACCGCAAACTACATACACAATTTTATAACACTCAATAAATAATAATTAATCAATTTAAAACCACCTTTATTATGAAAACAACAACTTTTTTAAGACCAGCTACCGGATTGTTATTCTTGACTATCCTTACAGCATCCTGCTCAGACAACCCAAAAATTAGCGTAAGAACAGGAGACGAAGCACAAGAAACAGCTTCAGAAGACGTAGAAATCCAAGACTATGCCACCGACCCGAACATCGACAGGGGCACCAAAGAATTCTTAAAAGTATTGAACTCTGGCGGAACACCCCTAGAAAAACTATCTAAAGAAGACGCCAGAAACGTTTTAGTAAATGCCCAAGCAGGCGTCAAGGTAGACCTTTCGGGAATTGAAGAATCAGAAAAAACGATTACGAGCGACGGCCTTACCGTAAAACTAAACATCGTCCGTCCGCAAGGTAAGACCGGAAAGCTACCTGCCTTTATGTTCATCCACGGCGGCGGATGGATACTCGGAGATTACCCAACGCACAAACGATTCGTAAGAGATCTAGTAGTAGCTTCAGGATATACGGCCGTTTTTGTAAACTACACCCCATCGCCAGAAGCTAAATACCCTACCGCCATCAATGAAATATATGCCGCTACCAAATGGGTAGCCGAGCACGGAGATGAAATCAACGTAGACGGAAAAAGACTTGCCATGGTCGGAAACAGTGCTGGCGGCAACATGGCAGCAGCCGTGACCCTGATGGCAAAAGAGAAAAACGGACCTGAAATCAAATCGCAAGTACTCTTCTGGCCCGTGGCAGACACTAATTTTGAGACAACATCGTATAAAAAATTTGGGAAAGACCGCTTCCTAACCTCTTCTGTAATGCAATGGATGTTTGACCAATACACTACAGATGCCGAAGCCCGCAAGAGCATCTATATCTCTCCGGCAAGTGCAGACGCGAAACACTTTAAGGGACTTCCTCCAACACTGATCCAAGTAGCAGAAAACGATATCCTGCGTGACGAAGGAGAAGCCTACGGAAGAAAACTAGACGAAGCCGGAGTGCAAGTAACCACCGTACGCTATGACGGCATGATTCACGACTTCGGACTCCTAAATGCCTTGGCAGAACTCCCAACCACAAAATCACTATTCGTTCATGCCGGAGCCGAACTCCAAAAACACCTAAAATAATCCAAACAATGGCATGGCATCGAACCCCGATGCCATGCTTATCCAAAACAAGAAATATTAAATTAAAATCATATTACAATGGAAAATATCAAATCAAAAACAGTCGTATTTATTACCGGTGCCTTCGTTAGCCATACCGGATGGGACCAATGGAGAGCCTATTTTGAAAGCAAAGGCTATACCACCCTAGCACCAGCCTGGCCGCAAAAAGATGCCCCAGCCTCAACCTTGAGAGACAGGCAGCCTAACGATACCGGATTGGCCAACCTAAGGTATTCCGAAGTGCTTGACCATTATGCCAAGATCATCCAAGAACTGCCAGAAAAGCCTATACTGATCGGACATTCGCTAGGCGGATTGACAGCCCAGTTATTATTGCAGCGTGGTATCGCAGCGGCTGCAGTAGCCATCCACTCCGCACCACCGCAAGGCGTACTCTCTTTTGAATTCTCTTTCTTAAAATCATTGTGGAAACCGCTAGGGCCGTTCAGCTCTACCAAAAAAACACACCTGATGAGCTTTAAGGAATGGCAATATGCCTTTACGAACGGACTATCCTATGCCGTACAGAAAGATGCCTACGAAAAGAATACGATTCCAGAATCCAGAACCGTATTGAGAGATACCCTGACCAGCGTTTCCAGAATCGATTTCAGCAAGCCTCATGCCCCGCTTCTTTTTATTTCTGGCAACAAAGACCACATCATGCCCGCATCGCTAAACTACAAGAACTATAAGAAATACAAGAACAACGGCTCGGTTACGAACTATAAGGAATTTGAAGGGAAGAACCACTTTGTGCTCGGACTCCCTACCTGGAAAGAAGAAGCAGACTACGCGCTTAACTGGATCCAAAAGAACTAAGCCTCAGAACCTCAGCCTTTCAAGCAAAAGGCTTTCCTAAAAATAAAAGTTAAATGAGTTGCTTAATTATACCGATTGGTATATTTTTGCGGCTCATTTATAGTTTCAAGAATATGAAAAATGTATATATCGCACTAGCTAAGAGAACGCCCATCGGAGGCTTTCTCGGCACGCTTTCCCATCTGTCTGCCATAGAATTGGGAACGCTTGCCATTGAAAACGTACTGCAAGAATCCAACATCCCAGCCGATGCGGTCGACTCTGTCTATATGGGCAATGTATTGAGCGCCAATCTCGGACAATCTCCAGCCCGACAGGCCTCTAAATTTGCCGGAATTGCGGATGAAACCGATGCTACCACCATTAATAAAGTATGCGCCTCTGGCATGAAAGCCGTCATGCTCGGAGCCCAGCAGATACAGCTTGGCATCGATACTGTCGTAGTTGCGGGCGGCATGGAAAGCATGAGCAATACGCCCCATTACATACAACAGCGCAAAGGCAACAAGATGGGACACGGACTGTTGGTTGACGGACTGCTGAAAGACGGCCTGACCGATGTCTATAATAATTTCCATATGGGAAATGCGGCAGAAATCTGTGCCCGCGAATACGGCCTGACCCGCGAAGCGCAAGATGCCTTTGCAGTAGCTTCTTATGAAAAGGCCGCAAAGGCGACCAAAAACGGCAAGTTCAAAAACGAGATCATTCCGATTTCCATAGCCCAAAAGAGCGGCACGACCCTAATTTCTGAAGACGAGGATATTTTTAAGATCATCCCCGAAAAAGTACCAACCCTAAAACCGTCGTTTGAAGAAGGCGGCACCATCACTGCGGCTAATGCCAGCAACCTGAATGATGGCGCTACAGCGCTGCTGCTTGTTTCTGAAGAAGCTTTAGAAAAATACGGCCTTACTCCGCTGGCCAAGATTATCGGCTATGCAGATGCGGCACAGGCTCCAGAATGGTTTACCACCTCCCCTTCTATTGCCATCCCAAAAGCCCTGAAACAAGCAGGTCTTGCGCTGGAAGCTATTGATTATTTTGAGATCAACGAAGCTTATTCAGCAGTTATTTTAGCCAACCAGAAAATCTTAGGCATTGCCCCTGAAAAAGTCAATGTATATGGCGGCGGCGTTGCCATGGGGCATCCTATCGGAGCCTCTGGTGCGAGAATTATTGCTACCCTTATTTCTGTACTGCACCAAGAAAACGGAAAATTTGGCGTAGCAGCCATCTGCAACGGCGGCGGCGGCGCATCGGCTATCGTGCTCGAAAAAATATAAGGCGGATTTTCAAGCAATAGAGCCCGAAATAGAATCAAGAACTTTTGAGCAGGAATAAGGCAATACACTAGCATTGTCTTATTCCTGCTCAAACTTTTTCAACGTCCCATCGGTGCCAAACTCAATAGCATAACGCTCGCGGCTGCCGTTGATGCTCGACGGAAACCAGCGCATGCGGTTGTCCCAAACCGAAACATACACGCTTGTCGTCGGCTTTGCCCCTTCCACCTGCGCCGCCTTTTCATTATACGTCTTGGCAATAGCGGCCACAGTAGCAAAGCGCACGCTGCTTAGCGGGACCATCCTGCTCTGTATATTGTCCCTTACCGATAACAGCTTCGGACTTGGCTCAGACCATTGCCCTTTTTTATATTCATAGTTGTCTACATACTTCGGGTTTTCAGGATGCTGGAGCATCACATGGATGCTGCCGTCGTTATAAAAATGAATCGTGGCATAAATAAAGATATCTTTTCCTGCATACTGCGGCAGCTTCTTTAATGCCGCTTCCGCCTCATTTAACTTGCCTTCATCCGTCAGGAAATTAATATCCCTGCCCTCTTTATGATGCACTGTATGAGTCGTCGTATGCGTTTCTACCATAGTAGTGACCTGCTGCTCGATCTGCTTTATCTGCTCTTCAACAGCCACCTCATACGGACTTGGATTTGGCGGCACAGCAGCTGGCACCACAACCGTTTCTTTTACAGCAGGATGGAAAGTATCTTCGATGCTTTTTGAAAACTGTTGGCAGCCCATACAAAAGGAGCCGCACAAGAGTAAGGTTAATGCTTTTTTCATACTGTCTAGCTTATTTCTTCCAGATCCGCCTCAAACACAATACGGTCTGGATGCTCCTTGAGATAAAAAATGACTGCCGTTTCCTGCTTGACACTGTTTAGGTCGAGCAGGTCGACTATTTTTTTGATTTCTGCCCTCCGGGTCCGTTTCAGATGGTCGGTAAATTCTAGCTGGAAGCGTACCATCGGCTGTTCGTTGATGTACGTTCCGGTCTGGCTTGCACTGATAAGCCTTGCGGTAGTGCGTATGCCCTTGTACTTGATCAGCACCGCCTCGTCTAGCCTTTTGCCGCCGATGCGGTTAAAAATCAGCCGAAGCAAGCCCCTGTAAAACAAAAGCACGGCCGGACAGATAATCAGGGGATGCCAGAACGCCATAAAGCGCCAGCCCATCCCTATATTTTCTGTCTGATACGAATAGACGTAATACCCAACCACCAAGACGACTACTGCGATCCAGCCCAAAAACACAAGCAGAATGCCCAGCGGACGTATCGTGGCCTCTGAACTGGCAAATGTAAAATACGGAACGTGCTTTATCTCCCTATCAATGAGCACCTCTACCTTTTTGCCTGCTTCAAAACGGCGCTCCGATGGCCTTGCATCGTTTACAACCGTCTTTTGTATGATTTCAGAATCTGCCAGGTTCTTGAATGCCAGACGAAGCTCGTAGGTATCGTACCGGCTGCCGTCTTTAGAAATCTTTACGGCCGACCTGATTTCTGCCAGCCGCCGTATTCCATGCGCTTTCAAGCGTTCGATATTCCGTTTTGCAATAAAATTAGACAGCACCCATTTCTTAAAATAGCCGGCCAGCAGCAATGCCCACAACACGGCAGATACGGTCAAAAGGCCCAATGCCAGCCACGGACTTGTACTGCCCAGCTCAGGCGGGTCTTCACTCTTGATGTTGTAATACAAGAGCATCGGGAAAGGAATAGCGTAGAACAGCATGAACAGCATCCAAAATAATCCAAAACCTCGTCTCATTTCTATTGCGTTTTAGTAGTTGTTTTGCGTCATCAGTAGTACCGAATTATGCATTTCTGACAAAATCCAAGATAGGTCCCAATACCTCCTCTATATAAGCTACTTCCCTCTCGCGGCTCTTTTTGCTGTCGGTAAAAGTATCGCTGATGCTATAGTTCTTTAAGAACTGTTTCCCTTTCCTGCCGATGACATAGTGCATGGCACCACATTCCCAAGAATTGATGATAAGCATTTCCTCAAATCCCATCAGCCGTTTCTTATAAAATGGCGCATTGATCTTATAGATGCTGGCCGTCTCCTTATCAAACAAGAACGTTACGTTTAGGTGGAACAGAAAATCATATAAGGCATACACCACCATGCAACCGCCAAGCAAATAGCCTACGCATTGCAAGTCATAGCCGATTAGCTCTCTTAGAAAAGGCAGGCTGCCAAACAGCAGCAAAGCCAAAAGGCCGAACAGCCGTATCTTGCCCCTATAGCCAAAATAAGGCTTTATGCTGAGCTGGGAAGGCGTTAGTGTTAGTTGGTATCGATTCATATACTGTAGATGTGTAGCACGTTTCTATGCTGTATCAAGCGATCATTTAGTATCGGTAGGCTCAAAGTCGGAGATTTCAGAATACTTGGTCTTGGTAACCACATTGCCTTTCAAATCCATCAGCCCCTGCTGCTGCGCGTCATAGCCTTCGCAACTGCTGCACGGCTCGCCAAATCGGACCAATCCGAATTGGTACGCCAAAAACTTGGTATCCTGAAGCTTGGCAAGGTCGATTGTTATTTTGGCCGTCGAGCCCGCAAAAGCTACAGGCTCTCCGTATCCATTCGTCTCAACAAACAAGCCGTTGCCTAAATCCAAAAGATGGGCATCCGTAAAAGATCCCAGCGTTTTTCCTTTAGTCGTGATTCTTCTCATCTGGGAATTGTCTAAGGGGACTGCCCAAAGCTGGCTGCCGTCAATCAGCCTCAAGTACTTCCAATTGAAATCCAATACAAAAGTTCCTTTGGTGTTGATCAGCCCATAGCGCGACCAGCCGTCATCCGTATCATCAATTTCTGATACGACCGCCATGCCATAGCGGAACTGTTCTGCGGTAGCAAACTGCGGCTTGATGACTTCCTTCCCTAGGGTATTGATATAGCCATACGCCGGATATGCCTCTCTTAAATCTGCTGTCGATTTGTAGACCATGACTTTAGCCAGGCCATCTGTAAAGTCCCAAATCTCGTCATATACAGCAGGCGTCAGTATCTTTCCTTCCGTAGTAATTATTCCGTACCGTACCGCGGCATAGGGCTCTAACTTAGATAGAGAATACATTGCCAGTCCTTCCGAAAAATCAGATTCGATATCATAATCGGCAGCAGTAACCCTTTCCCCTTTTTTATTGATGGCCCAGCAGGCCATGCCTTTCCTATTCGTATTCTGATCTTTCTTTTCAAACACTCGGGCACGTCCGCTTTTAAAAGAACGAGCGCTCTCGTATTGGAACCCGATAACCTCTTCGCCTTGAATATTGATATAGCCATAACGTCCTTTTTTTTGGACTGCGGCATATCCTTCCGAGAAAGCCTCGGCCTTTTCATATATGGCCGGAATTATAATCTTGCCCGCCGTATCGATATAGCCCCAACGGCCTTTGATTTCTACAGCTGCCCTGCCCTCGCTGAACGGCAAGGCTTTGTCAAACTGAACCGGAATGGCCAATACGCCAGCGGCATTGCAATAGCCCCATTGGCCGTCGGCATTGCCAGCATCCTGCTCTCCTGCAGGCGGCCCCAATTGGATATAGATAGAAGAGTTTTCGATAGAGTCGGATGCCTTTCCAGGGTCGACAGCTAGTTTCGGCATGGGCGGCTCGATGAGCGCAGGATTTGATTTTCCGATATTGACCGGAATGAGATTATCCCCCCAAGTACCGCTGTCGTCAATACTACCATAGGCGCCCACATCATCATAAATAACGGGAACGACTTCTCTGCCAGAAGTATCGATATAGCCATATTTATCATTCAGCCGGACTTGCGCCAGATATTTTTTTTCTTGCGCAGACCCGAGAGCATGAAAGGCGATCGCTACTAAAAACAGTTTCAACTTCATCATGACACCTAATTAAAAGAGTTATACCAAGTTCAATACGACAAGCCCCCTATCGGGCATCAAAACCCATAATGCTGCTGGTTTCATTGATAGCATCCTGTACAGGCCGTGTGCTGAACAATCCGACCACTATCGGCACCCGCTTTTCTCGACCCTCTTGATTGAAGATGAAGAAAGCAGTACTGTCCATGGTGAGAAAGAGGTACTTTCCGGTAAGCACATAAAACTGCTCAAAATCATCATAGCGGTAGACCGCTTCGGCATTCAGCAGGTTATTTTTGTGGGTAATCGTCCTTGCCGTTGTGTCGATGACCAGCCTTTTTGTCGTTTTTAACAAATTGACCAAGGCAAAAAACACAAAAATCAGGGCGCCCCAGAGACCGATTTTCTTCTCTGGAGGTACTATAAAATAAACCGCAATGCCTATTGCCAAGCATGCGATAGCACGCACAATAGCGATAGGCCTGCTTGTCTTCAAGTGGAAACGGTTTCCTTCTTGTATAAAATACTTGTAGTTGCTCATTCCGATTGTTTTTAGTCCCTGCTGCCCTAAAAAGGGCAGCCCAAGACAGTTATTCTCTTCGTTCTGCGTTTCCTGCCGGAGCACCAATTAGCCTATAAAAGCAAATTTATCCTCGAACATCTTGCCAAATACAGGAATTGGCTTTTCAGCACCGTTGGCTGCGTTGATGATTCCTAAGATCCAGAACACCAAGAAAACCAGTCCGATAAGCCCTAGAAATGATAAGGCTGGAACGACCGAAGCCACAATTCGCAACACAATATTAAAAGCAATGCTCACTAATGCCAGTCCTAGCGCCTGACGCAGGTGGTATTTTAGCAGCGAATCTGCCTTGTCTTTGCCGACTAGGTAGGCAATCAGCCAGCCCACGATAGTAATGTAAGAAACGATAGATAATGTCTTGTTGTCCATAACAATGTAAGATTAGGTTATCAGCACTATTGCTATTACAAATATCCGCAACATGATACGCTGTTTCCAATCCTTGCTATCCTACAAACCATCTACCGTATTTTAAAGAGCGTCTACAATACGACTACAACAGTAAAAAAACAGTGATTTTCAGCACTTTTACAACTGATGCTACTACTGTAGTACATCGATTTTTATATGGGTTCTTGACAATTTTTCCTTACATTTAATCTTATGAAATGCATCCGAAACAAATTTTTTATAGCGCTCTGTCTCTGCCTGCCTTATAGCAGCACGGCACAAACCACACGCACAGACAGCCTGCTGGCTGCCGTTGCCAACTCTGCACTCCACGAAAAAGAAAAGCCTGCCTTATTGAACCAGCTTGCCGAAGCCTACCGCATCGAGAGAAACTATCCTGCAGCAGAAGCCAAAGCAAAACAAGGCATCGCTATTGCGCTGCGTTATAAAGACTATACCGAAGCCGCAAAAGCCTATACGCTGCTCACCGTCATCAAAGCCAACGACCAGCAATTTGCTGCCCTAAAAAAAAATAGTGATTCTGCTTTTATGCTCGCCCAGAAAGCCAGAAATCCTATAGCGATGGCGTATGGTTATTATGCGCAGGCCTTCCTGTATAAGATGCTCGAAGATCCAGAAAACCGGATGAAGTTCTGCCAGCTCGGCCTAAAAGAACTCGAAAAGGCGCCAGACCCTTATATAGCCGCCAAATTATATTACCAGCTGTATGTCATCCATTCTGATTGGGACAATATTCCCAAGGTAAACGCTTATGCCCACAAGGCTGTCGAAAACGCCCTGCAGACCAAAGACTACAACCTGCTCAGCAATTGCTATACTGCGCTGTCAGTAGCCCACGAATACAACTACAAAACAGCGAAGAACAAGACAGCGCTTGACAGTGTCTTATACTACCTGAAAAAGTCGGAAACGCTCTACCATAGCTATCCAAAACAAGTAGCCAATTATACCTATGCGATCACCTGCATCAATATTGCCAGCGCTTACCTCAAATACTTTCCGGCTGCCGACAAGACCGCAGAAGCGCAGGCTATCCGATATGCCCAAGCCGCAAAAAACATCGTGAAAAATATGGGCAATACCCAAGAAGTCACCGCCAGCAGCCTAGGCATACTGAGCGAATATGCCGCGCGTAAAGGAAACTATACACAGGCAGAAGCCTACCTTTTGGAAGCCTATAACCTTATGAAGGCCGAAGAGCATCCCTATTATTATACGCTGATCAGCGTAGTACATTCCCTATCTGCCCTCTATAAAAAACAGGGCGATTTTAAAAGAGCACTCGCCTATCAAGAAGAAGTAACCGAGTACACCAATAAAAATTTCGCGCAGAAACAAGACATGGCTGCCCAAAAGCTGGAAGTACAATTTGAGACCGAAAAGAAAAACAACGAAGTACGCCTATTGAAAGAGCGTGAGGAAAGCCGCAGGCGCCAAGGCTTTTTGTATGCGTGTATCGCGATTGCCTCTTCGCTAGGACTGCTGTTTATGTTCCGCTCCTATCATTTTAAATTGCGCCTGTCGTTGCAGCGCGAAAAGCAGCTAAAATTAGAAAAGCAGGACTCTGAAATACAGGTGCTGCTGGAAAAAGAAGAGCAGGCTCGCCTAAAAGCAGAACAGCAGTTGCTGGAAACCCAGCAGCAGCAGCTCCAGAAAGAAGTCATGGCCAACGTATTGCAGTTGGAACACAAAAACCGCATGCTCTCTGACATCAAGGACAAGCTGGCCGATGGCGATCCCGTAAACATGCAGAAGCTGCTGAAAGAAGAAATGATACTGGACAAGGATTTTGAAGACGCCAAGCTCCGTATCCAACAAGTGCATCCTGATTTTTTCAGCCTTATCAATGAAAAGGCACACAAAAAGCTTACGCTGCTCGACATGAAACTCTGCGCCTACCTCTACCTCAAGATGGACAACCGACAGATTTCGCAGCTCATGCATATCGAGCCAAAAAGCGTGCGCATGAGCCGCTACCGAATCAAGCAAAAATTAGGTCTTCAAAAGGAAGAAGATCTCAATCTTTTCTTACAAGAATTAGGACGCTAGATTTTTAAAATCTGGTCTTGAAAAAAATGAAAATTTATTCGTTTTTTGTCAATTTCTGTAAGATAATACATATTTTTTTGCTTTATTTTTTAGGAGGTTTTGTTCGGGTTTCGTTCGGGTCTCGTTCGGGTTTTCTTCGGGAAAATTTCGCAAAAAAACTTTTTTACCGAACAAGGGTGCAAGAAGACCCGAAGCAAGGTCGAAAAAAAGACTTTTTGAGGCTTATTTTTATCTTTTTTTAGGCCGATTAAAAGAAGCCTTACTCCTGTATAAAAAAGTACGATTTATATAAAAATTCTCGACAACGTGAAGTATCTTGCACCCAATTAAAAATACCAACCCGCAAGCCTGACCTGATGACAAAAAATACCGAAACAGCCATCAAGACGACCTATTTTAGCATTATAGGAAACACGGCCTTGGCGCTCATAAAAGGGCTGGCCGGGTATTTTGGAAATTCGTATGCCTTGATAGCAGACGCGATAGAATCGACGGCTGATATCTTTTCGTCTTTCTTGGTGTTGTTTGGATTAAAGTATTCAAGCCGTCCTGCCGATGAAAACCATCCCTACGGACACGGCCGTGCGGAGCCGCTGATTACCTTTTTGGTCGTTGGCTTCTTGATTACCTCTGCTACTATCATTGCCTACGAAAGCATCGTCAACATAGGAAATCCGCATGACCTGCCAAAGCCGTATACGCTGATTGTCTTGGGGGCGATTATCATCTGGAAAGAGATTTCATTCCGCTTGGTCATGAAAAAAAGCAAGGAGACCAACAGCTCTTCGTTAAAGGCCGACGCATGGCACCACAGGAGCGATGCCATCACTTCGGTAGCCGCATTTATCGGAATCTCGATTGCCTTATTTTTTGGAAAAGGATATGAGTCTGCCGACGATTGGGCGGCACTGCTGGCATCGGGACTGATACTTTACAACAGCTACCTGATCTTTAGGCCTGCACTGGGCGAGATTATGGACGAGCACCTGTATGATGACCTAGTGCTAGAAATCAGAAAGGTTTCGGTCACCTCAAACGGAATTCTTGGGACAGAAAAGTGCTTTATCCGCAAAGCGGGCATGAAGTATCATGTAGACCTGCACGCGATTGTAGACGCCACCATTACTGTAAAAGAAGGGCATGACCTCGCCCACCAGCTGATCGATACGCTGCATCGGGAAATCCCGCAGCTGGGCTATATCCTGATTCATATTGAACCGAATAGTTAAAAAAAGGAGCTGCGATTGCAGCTCCCTTTTTTTATAACCAATTTGATAAAAACAACATCTAGATGATGTTTTCGAGTTCTATTTCGTTTACGCTAAAAACGAGCGCCTTGGCTTGCAATAGAAAATCTTCGATTTCGATTTCTTGTGTGCGTATCTGGCAGAACAAGGCCGCGTACTCATCATGAAGCTCTCCTCTCTTGTCTTCGTTAAGGCTGTCGTATCGTTCCAGATTCGTGCCCAAGATGATGAAATCGATGATAAACGGCACGTCAAAATTGTTGTCCGTATCGGTCAGCTTGTGCGTTATGCTCGAGAAGTGTTCTAGTTTCTGCTGGGCAGCATAATACCTTTCTAATTGGGTGTCATTAAAATGCCTGCCGTTCAAGACACAGTCTATGATCTCATAAAAAATCTCGGTTTCTATATGCAGATCCGATTTTAGGTCTCTGTATAGCTTATTGATCCAAGTAATAGAATTAATCACGTTCAGTACCTCGACAGAATATCCGAACTTCTCTACATCGCTAAAATATTGGAAATGTTTCGTATCCAAGATCATAAACGGACTGTGCTCCTCAAGGTTAAAATCCTTGTTTTCTTTTAGGTCTTCTTTTTTAATTATCATCTTTTCCTTTTTAACTATTTATTATTTATTCAACTACCAGTTCCCAATTATTGCCTTCTTGATCTTTGGCTGCCAGCCGATCCTTCCCGATCCATTCGACATCGACCTCAATCTCATTGCCCATCTCGTCTTCGATGGCGCCTTTTCCATGCTTTCCTTCAATATCGGCATAGCCCGTTACCATGTTGCCTTCTTTGTCTGAACCGACTACGTCATAGTGCGATTCGTAGTCTGCTGAGTCTGCAGTATGCGGCACTTCTTGGTGTTGGGAAATAATATAGCAGATGATGGAATCTTTGGAAAGATGCTCATGGTCTTTGAGCTCTGATAAATCAAGGTTATTGTAGGTAACGATGTGCTTCTCTTCTTCGCAGCCCCAAAGGACAAACAGCAGCAGGGCCATATACACAAGAGCGCAAGGGGGATTCTTGATCATATATTAGTGTCATTAGATTATAACATGCCGATCATTTAAGAACTCCAGCAGCCTGATTTCATTACGTGGTAAATGATGAAATTGAATGCGGATCACTATCCAAAAAAATATGCGAAAAAGCAGATAAGGATATATCGTTGGCTTTCCTTTCAAATATAAAAAGGACGAAAAGGCTTTCCTTACGGTTTTCCGTAATGGGCGTGAAAAGTTTGAAAAAAATTAAAAAGAATTCTTTTTGGCAAGAAAAAAGCTTCGTGAAAGAGCCGATTTTATTTTCTTGTCCTAGTTCAATGCCTGCGTTTTAGATCTGCCGTAAATTTGTACTATAAATTAACAAGCATATCTAATCAAACACATAAAACACATGGAAAATAAAATTTTAGGCATACATCATATTACGGCGATTGCCGGAGATGCCAAACGTAACTTTGATTTTTATTCTAAAGTCTTGGGATTGCGATTCATCAAAAAGACAGTCAACTTTGACGATCCAGGCACGTATCACTTTTATTTTGGCGATGAAGTGGGAAGCGCGGGAACGATACTTACTTTTTTCCCTTGGGGCGAAGGCATACAGCAAGGCCGAAAAGGTTCTGGAATGGCTACCGAAATCGGCTATTCTGTACCCGAAGGAAGCTTGGATTTTTGGGTGAAGCGTTTTGAAGAGTACAACGTGATCTACAACAAGCCGTCTGTAAAATTCGGAGAAAAGTACCTTACTTTCTTAGATCCCGACGGATTGAAATTAGAATTGATCGAATCTAAAACGCCAGACCACAGAAAGGCGTGGGAAACCGACGAAGTAAAGGCAGACGTTGCTACAAAAGGCTTTCACCATATTACCTTGACCTTGAACAGCATCAAGCCTACGGCCGCCATCCTTACCGAAGTATTTGATTACAAGCTGATTGAGCAGGAAGCAAACCGCTATCGCTATGCTACCGATGCTGTTGAAGGTGCCGCAATCGTGGACTTGGTAGAATTAGCCGACGAGAAAAGAGGCCATGTAGCCAACGGAAGCGTACACCACGTGGCGTTTAGGGTTAAAAACGATGAAATCTTGATGCATTTCCGCGACAAGATTGAAAAACGAGGGTTAAGCATCACGCCGCAGATCGACAGGCAGTATTTCCATTCGCTCTACTTTAGGGAGCCGGGAGGGGTATTGTTTGAAATCGCGACAGACAATCCAGGGTTTACCATCGACGAGACATTAGAAAACCTAGGAAAGGATTTGAAACTGCCACCGCAGTATGAATCACGCCGCGACCAGATTGAAGCACATTTAGTAAAAATAAATTAAGAAACTATGGATTTTCAGCCTTTGCATTATATATACAGGCCGTCACAGAAGTCGCAGGCGGCAACGCTGCTGCTTTTGCATGGTACGGGCGGCAACGAGCACGACTTGATTCCGATAGCGGAAAGCTTGGGTACCGATTTTAATATCTTGAGCCTTCGCGGCAATGTGTTGGAAAACGGCATGCCGCGTTTTTTCAGGAGGCTCGGGATGGGCATCTTTGATGAGAAAGACTTGGAATTCAGGATGCACGAAATGATTGCTTTTATAAAGGAAATTTCGGAGAAAGAGGGTTTTGATCTTTCTAAGATTATCGCGCTCGGCTATTCGAACGGGGCTAATATTGCAGGCGCTTCGTTATTCTTGGAACCTGATTTTTTAGCCGGAGCTATTCTTTTTAGGCCTATGCTGCCTTTTAAAGACACCCTTCCCGCAGCTGCTAAAAGCAGGGTGCCTGTCTTTTTGAGTTCTGGAAAAAACGACCCTACGGTAGACCCAAACGCTACAGAAAATTATCTGGAGGTATTGACCAAAGCAGGATTTGACACTGCACATTTTGAATTGAACACGAGCCACAACCTTACGCAGCAGGATCTGGATCTTGCTGCAGAATGGCTCGGCAAGCACTTTAACTAATGGAAGATTTTGTGATTACGCGCCTGTATGCTGATGAAAAGGGCGACAGCCGATTTGAAGACGTCAGCGTCCCCTTGCAAGAAAAGGGCACGATAGGCTTTTTATCGGAGGCACAGAAAGCGGGAACGGTAGTGTTCCGGAAAGTAGCGGCAAGCTATGATTATGATTTCCATACGGCTCCGGCCAGGCAGTATATCGTGCTGTTGGACGGGAGCATTGAAATCGAGACTTCGCTTGGAGACAAGCGAGTTTTTGAATCGGGACAGGTGCTTTTGGTTGAAGATGTTACTGGAAAAGGACACAAGACTAAAAACCTGACGCCTCAGATTAGGTCTTCTTTATTTATAACACTGGACTAATGCAAAGTGCCTATTGTTTCCAAGAGCGGAAACAATAGGCACTTTTGTATAAGGTAGAAAGGCTTACCTGCCTGTAATTTTCTTTCTGTGCTGGATTCCCCAGTCTCTCATTTCTGCGATGACTCTTGAAAGCGTGCCGCTATACCCTGTCAAGGCATACTCGATCTTGACCGGAGTTGTCGGATACACCGTGCGCGTGATGAATTCGTTGGCTTCTAGATCTCTTAATTCTTTTGAGAGCAATTTCGGCGTTATTCCTGTTATCATTCTTTCCAGCTCGTTGAATCTTTTAGGGCCAGAGTCAAGAGCAATTATGATAGGAAGCTTCCACTTTCCGTTAAGTACATCTAAAGTATCCCTAACGGCCATAAGGCTTTTAGTACAGGCTTCTGGGGTATGTTCTATTTCCATAAGTTGCTGTTTGTCTGTTACTATCCCAAAAGATAGTACTATCCTTTAGGATACTGCTATCTTTTGCATAGCAAAGATAAATAACTTTGGCCTCATAGAAATAGAAAAAAGATGAAAAAAATACTGCACATTATTTCGAGCCCGAGAGGCGACGCGTCTATGAGCATAAAGCTCGGCAATGCGATTATTGAAAAACTACAAGCTGCTTATCCGGACAGCCAGGTGAAGGAGCATGATCTTCTGAAAGACCGGTTCCCGCATCTTGATGAAATGCACATCGCTTCCTTTTTTACGCCTGAAGAAAACAGGTCGGCTCAAAACAAGGAAGCCATACGCCCTTCTGACGAAGCCATTCAGGAAATCACCGACGCAGACATCATTATCATTGGCACGCCGCTTTTTAATTTCGGGATTCCTTCGAGCCTAAAGGCATGGATCGACCATATTGCCAGAGCTGGAGTGACTTTCAAGTATGATGAAAATGGTCCCGAAGGCCTGGTAAAAGGCAAAAAAGTGTATGTCGCGATGGCATCTGGAGGCATCTATTCTGATGGTCCGATGGCATCGTATGACTTTGCTGTTCCGTATCTGAGATCTGCTTTGGGCTTTTTGGGCATGACCGACATTACGGTCTACCGCGTAGAAGGGACTATGATTCCGACTATTCAAGATACGGCTCTTGAGAAGGCAGTCGATGGTATTCTAATAAGCTAACTGGGCAATCAGGCCTTTAAAGAAAAAGAACGGCCAAAAGCCGTTCTTTTTAATTTTGATTGATTCTTGAAACGATGTTGTTATTTTATGACCATTGGCAGAAAGTCTTCTACGCTTTCATAGCCTTCATTTTTGAGCTTTTTCTTCAGCCTCATCTTCCCTACTCTAACGCTTTGGGGCGAAATGCCTAATATTTTCGCCATTTCTTTTCCTGATAGATCTAGATAGAGCAAGACAATCAGGCGAATTTCTGCTTCTGTCAGCGTTATTTTAAATTGCTTGATTCGGGAGAAAAAAGCGGGGTATATGGATTTGAACTTGATCTTGAATGTTTCCCAGTCTTCTTCTGTCAATATTTTTTGTTCTAATAATTGGGCTACTTCTGAGTCGTTTTTGTTGTGTGGCTGCAGTCCTTTTGAGACTTCTTCTTGGAGTTTGCTGATAGCTACACTTTTCTTGGTCAGATCGATTATGTAGGCTTTTAGTTCTTGTTCTTTTACGTCTAGTATTTTTTTAGAGTTAGAAAGCTCCATTTCCAGCTTTCTTTTATTGTATCGGATTTTTGAGAGGTATCTGTAGACAAAAAAGGCTACGATAAGCAATACGATTATGATTCCCGTTCCAATAAACCATATCCTGTTTTCTGCTAGTTCTTGTTCTTTTTCAAGATTCCTAATCTGGAGGTTCTTGACCTCGCTCCCCATGTCGGCTTGGTATCTGGCTAATATGTTGGATTGATTGGCAACGAGTATGGCTTTGTTCAAGTCGTTGTAAATTTTAAAGTATTTTAAGGCTGAATCGGGCTGGTGAAAGTGCTCGTAAACTTCGGACATCTTTTGGTAGGCTTCTGTGATATGCACCTTACTTTGGATCTCTAGGCTTAACTTGAGGCTTTTTTGCACGGCATCAAGCGATTGTTTTTCTGCCCCTTGTCGGAGATAGATATCGGAAAGATTGTAATAGCTCGCCGCAGCACCGTCTTTGTAGTTTACTTTCTTGTAGTTCTCCAAAGCCCTCAAGTAATATACTCTGGCAGAGTCTATCATTCCTTTGTTCTTGAATATCTGCCCTTGATTATTGAGCGCAATGGCCAAGTCTCTATAATATCCGTACGTTTTAAAAATCTCGATGGCCTTGTTGTTGTGAAAGAATGCTTTTTCGAAATTGTGCTGTTCTTTCAGGATCAATCCTCTGTTGGTATGGGTGAGCCCTAATAACCTGTGCATGTTTCGTTTTTCGGCAATCTTTCCAGATTCGGTATAACATTCCATGGCATCGGCATTGTTTTCAAGCCTCCAGTGCACGAGTCCGAGCGTGTTTAGGACTTTTGCCAGCTCTTCTTCGTCATTTGTCGCTTTTGCCTTCTTATAGGCTTTTGTTATATAGTCTAATGCTTTTTGATAGTTTCCTATTCTCCATTCGTTGATTGCGGATTCGTTTAGCGAATCGATGCTTCTGTCTTCTGTATTTTTAGAAAGGGAGTCTTTGGATGTAAGCGCAGTTTCTTTTACTTCAGAGGAAGTAGTAGAGTTGCAACTGGCCAATCCTAGCAGCAAAAACAAAAGAAATAAAGCGGCAATCTTGTTTTTCAGCATTTTATATAGTGGTAGCGGTTTATCAAAAATAAGAATGTTTTGTCTTAAATACTATAGAAATTCCTGCCATGCATTACTGCAGGACAGGAGATTTCTTGGCAATTGTCAAACGAACTAACTATTTTCTATTATTTGATAATCATTTTTCGGGCTTGCTTAAAATTGTCGGCAACCAATTGGTAAAAATAAATGGCTTGGTTCAGGCCCGATACATTTACCTCAACAGTGTTGTATCCTTGCGGGAAAACATCGTCAGCAACATCCATAATGTATTTTCCTGTACTGTCATAGAGCTTGATTTTCACTTCTCCTGCATTTTCGATATAGAAAGGTATTTCTGTTTTTCCGATGACTGGATTCGGATAGTTTTGTCCCAGCCAATTGGATTTAATTTCTGGATTTGGGTGTTCGCCTGTTCCTAAAGAATTATGGTCTGTTTGGAAAAAATAGGTTCCTTGAAACAAAAACATTTCGTTTTCTAAGGTTCCCGGCATCATTAATCTTCCGTCTGGAAGCGGCAACAAGCTCACAGGATTAAAGGCAGACAGTTCTGGACCTACTAAAAGCTCTTCTGTTCCGTTTCCGGTAGGATCAACTTTAATCAGAGAGCCAATGTAATAAGCACTCGTACTGTAGTTTAGCCTATACGGGAATGAGCTTGTATATATCTGGCTCAACATAAAAATATCATCTGAGGCGTCAACGTAAATGTCTCTATAAAAATGGTTTAGTTCGGTTTCTCGTACCCAGATTCTGTTTCCGCTTTCATCGTATTTTTGAAGTACGATCTTATTGTTTACGCCATAAATTACGCTAAACGAAACGAGGATCAAGTCTCCCGTACTCAATTGTTTTACGGCATAGGAACGTATGTGTCTTCCTGGCTCTTCATAGAGTGATGACCATTGAAGAGCACCGGCAGGATTTATCTTTGCCACTAATGATTTCTCATTATATTCTGTTTCTGATTGTGCGGCACCATTCACATAAAGGCTGCCATCTTGATCAAAAATCAAATCGCTTCCCACTGAAAAATGGCCTGCGATGTCATAATTATTGAACCATTGCAATGTTCCATTGGCAGCATATTTTAATACGGCAAGATTGGTGTCTTGGACTATCATACCGCCAAATCCTGACGCTCCAACTAAATATATATTACCATCTGCATCTGCTTTTCCGGATTCAATAGTGTAGATATTGTCATCTGGATTTGGAGACGTAGCAAAGTCAGTCCACACTTCGCTTCCTGTATTGGATATTTTGATGGTTGTAAATACTCCGAAAATATCGGAATCGTTTTCTTTTGCTTTTCCGCTGATGTATGCATTTCCAGAATCATCTAGAAAAAACGCATATAGTTTGGAGCCAAAAACGTTTTTAGAAAAATCCCAAAGCAAAGTACCGTCCGACGTGAATTTTTTCACTTTTAAAGGATAGGCCGCATCCTCAGATGGGATCAAGTAGACCATTAGTTCCCCATTTGAATTTGCCAGTATTTTAATTCCGTTACTTTCATTTCCGTTGGAAGGATTGAACACTTTTTCCCACTCTAGGTTTCCGGTCGGAGAATATTTTTTTACGTAATAGTTGGATATGCCTCTATCGCCGCTCACTGTGCTGAAAACTCCGGCAACATAGGAATTATTATCGTCATCATGTACTGCCGATAAAGCTTGCGAAGCAAAGGCATCACTGCTATAAATATTTCTCCACACAGGCTGAGTGGCTGTCGCAGTAAAAGAGAGTTTTAGAGTTTCAAAAACGGTTCCTTCGGCAGAAAGGTCTGTAGTAAAAACCGGCATCAGGTTGTTTGAACTTGTTACTCCAACTCCAATAAACTCAGAAGTCGATTCTGTTGGAGAAAATGGCTTGACAAAACTTGTTTCTCCAGCTAATGAACCATCAACATTATATTTGTGAGCTACAAATTTGTTGTCGGCAAAGTTTTCGTCTAAACCTCGACCTGCAATAACAGGAAGGTTTGCAGCATCTAAAGTCAGGTGGGCATCTTTTATTTCGATAAGATTGTTGGTTTCTCTTGTCCAATTTTCTGTACCATCTGGATTATAAGAGATCAGGAAAAAGCCGTCATCAACCCAATCGCCAAGATGTTTTCCTCCGACATAGATCTTAGCATTTGGGGTCACTATAATATCATAAGCATTGGTAAAATCTGTACCGCTTCTGAATATTTTTAGCCATTGCTGTTGTCCGGAAGCATTATATTTTACTGTTCCTGCCTTGCTCATAAAAGTATTTAGGGTTCCGGTTACGTAGCAATTACCATCAGCATCAAACGTAACATCGCGCGCAATTGAGTTCGTATCTTGCAAAGGACTATCGGGATCATTCGAATCGGAGCTATCTGTATACGTGTAGTTTTGTTTCCATAACACATTCCCATTGCTTGCATATTTGATCGTATAGTAGGTCTGCCAATAGTCCGCATTCGTACCAAATCCAGTTACGGCTATATTGCCTACGTTGTCTACAGCTACTGAAGTCGGCTCATTCCATGATTCTTCGACTTCGTTGCTGTCAATAACCGACCAAAGGAGCGTTCCGGCTGCATCGTATTTCAAGGTCACATAGCGTATGCTTGTTCCGGCATAGGCGACTCCGACAATAAATATATTTCCGTTTCCGTCGATTGTCATGGCTGTCGGCACATCCAGTCCTTCGTTGCCTCCATCAAAAACTCTTTCCCAAGTTACATTTCCTGAAGTGGCATCGTATTTTACAGTTCGAATATCCATATCATTTCCGTTCCATTTAATTCCTGTTGCAATTGGATTTCCTGTTGCATCAAGGGCAATTTTAGTTCCTATCTCTGCTGCATATAATGTTCCTTCTTGACGTTTTTCCCACACTCTGTTTCCGTTGGCATCGACTTTTATGGTTACAAAGTTTGCTTCAGCCGAAATGCTATTCGAGCTTGTTCCTGTTATATAGACATTTCCTGCTGCATCATTGGTGCTTGAAAAAGGGACGCTTCTGCCGCTTAAGATAGTGGCTTTAAAACCATAATTTGAAGGAGTGACTTCTCGTGCCGCATCTCCTTCATTTAAGTCTGTACCAATCAAAGACTTCCTTTCTAACTGGCTATTTTGTCCCTCTTTGACATTTTTCAGTTTTGACAATATCCCTTCTTTTTGGGATAATTCATAGCCGTGAAATTTTTGGGCCTCCGTACCAAGTATTGTTTGAGAAAAGGCCGGGCCGCAGAAACCACAACCTAATATCACAACAATGAGCCTTAGATATTTGTAATTATTTTTCATACCTGTTTTTTAAGGATTAGACATTAATAATTGTATTCTTAATTGATTGAAAGAATTTCATAAAAGAATAACTTTCTTTATCAAAACTACTTCATATTCATCCAAGAACATAAAAAACCGCGTTGACAAAAGTGTTGACATTTAAATTGTAACTCATTGAAAAATTGAGGAAACAGCGCACATTCTAAAGAACAACGAATGAATCTTATAGGAAATAATGGTTAATGAAATAAGAGATTGTTTTTGATACCCTCTTTGTCATTATTCGCTATTTTTGATGCAACTTTGATATAAAAACTATGGCTTGGTCTCTTCTTGAGAAACTCTGGCAACGAACAGTAAGTTCGCACGTAACTGTAAATTCGGATACAACTTCTTGGGACAAAGAAATCGAAACGCTCTACCGGCTCGGTATCAGCATGGAAGACGCCCTCCAATTTCTTTATTTTGAAAAACCTGATTTTGAAGCTTTCAAGACTTGGATACATAGTCGAAAAAGAGAAGCTGAAGCTGTTGCAAGTGAATGTGAAGATGACGTACTTCTACCAGAAGATCTTGAGTTTTGGGATAAAAACGGGTATGTTATCGTAAGAGAAGTAATTTCAAAACAAGACTGTAAAGCAACAGAAGAGGCTATTTGGAATTTTTTAGGAATGGATCCGAATGACAAAGAAACCTGGTATAACAGGCATGCAGAACAAAAAGGACTGATGCTCAGTTTTTCAGATCATGAGACTTTAAACAAAAACAGGGGTTCTATTCGCATACGAAAAGCGTACGAACAGCTTTATAAAACGTCGAAGATCTATCCTACCATAGACAAGGTAAGTTTTAATCCGCCTGAGACGGAACATTTCCGTTTTAGGGGAAGTCCGCTCCATTGGGACGTGAGCTTGAAACAGCCAATACCTTTTGCGATGCAAGGACTTTTATACTTAACGGACTGCGGCCCGCAAGATGGCGCATTTCACTGTGTACCAGGATTCCATAATTCGATTGATTTGTGGCTGGAAGGATTAGAAGAAGGGGAACATCCGAGAGAAAAGGCAATCAAGACACTACAACCTATGCCGATAGCGGCCAATGCAGGCGACTTTATCATCTGGCAAAATACGCTGCCGCATTGCGCTATGCCCAATCATGGATCGCATCCGCGTATGGTACAGTATCTCACGTATCTGCCTGATGATTATTATGCTTCTCCAGAATGGATTTAGCCGCCTGTCGCGAAAATTAAGACTTATTGATTATACTCCATCTTGGGATTCTTGCGTTATCGCCTTCTTTAAGAATAAAGCGATAGCCGTAATGGGTGTCGACTATTTCACGAGTAGTCGGATCTGTAATCGTATATTCGATGTGTGCTTTCTGCTTGAAATATTTTTTCCAAGCCGGAAAGATATCGAGGTATTTTCCTCTGATGGCTTGGAATTTCAAGGCTTTTGTTTCTAGCTTGTTTTGCAATTTGAAGTCGACATATAGGCATTCGTCCCACTCGCTTTTGCTCTCGAGGTCTGCATCAGAGATAGCAGCCGGGGCATAAATAATCGTATAGCTGGAATCGGCGGCTTTCTCCATGACCTTATAGAATCTATAGGAAAGCGTTGTCAGCGAGGCAATCTTATCGGAAGCCTGGCGCGCATTTCCTTTATCTGTCCTGGAAATAGCGCTTATAAAAGCTACATCTTGCGCCATTGTAACGGTGCAGATGAAAAATACGGCAGATGATAGAAACGTTTTCATAGAAATTGCTATTGAATAGTGCAAAGATATTGCAAAAAGAATATCCTTTTTTTATCGTTTATTACTTATTTTGAATTTTTTATTCATCAGCATCCCCTTTCTCCCAAGCTCTTTATAAATCAGACATTATAGAAGAAAGTTTTCCTGTCGAGTCCTGATTTATGGTAATGCCAATTAATATTCAGGACGTTTCTTATTGTCTTTTTCAAGGCGGCATAGTCGTTGGGTTTTGTGATATAGATATTTGCCCCGTTAATAAATGTCTCTTCTATATCTTTTTCTAAAGACGACGTGGAGTATATGGCTACAGACACATCCATAAACCTAGGGTTGCTTCTTATTTCTTTCAAGCATTCGGATCCCGAAACAAAAGGCATGTTCAGGTCTAAGAATATGATATGCGGCAGCACTATATTTTCTTGATTGAGATGTTCCATCAGCTCTACGGCATTCTTGAACATCAAGAGCTTATTGGAAGCTTTGATTTCCTTTACGACTTCTTCAAAGAGCTGCTGGTCGTCTTGATCGTCATCGACAAGAAAAATAGTCATAGCAGATGAATCCATATGAATTTTAGATATTAGTTTTTGGTTTGAGTGTCATTTGTCAAAATTGCGGAATAAAGAATCTCATTCTGTCTTTTTATTGCCTACTATCAGCATATAGATATCATGCTTTAAAAAAAGCGTTAGAAAGTCCCTTCCTGAATTCCAAGTCATGAAAATTTTTGACTTTTCTTCTTTTACGGAATTGTGCAGTTCTTCGTAACTGTGTTCGGACTGCAGGCTCGGATGGAATGAAGACATATCGCTGATGGTTTCTTCAAACTTGAGGTTGTTTTCGGAAAGTAATCGTCTTACTTCCTTAAAGGCCGTAATAAATCCGTTAATGTCACGCTCGAAGTTAATGATATAGATGTTTTCTTCTTCCGGATGGGTATACCATTTATAATAGGACATGTCCTTTTCTTCTATGGGAGACGGATAGATAGCAATAGGAGTCTTTCCAAAAGTTTGCGAAAAACTTTTGGAGCAAAAAAGGAGTAGTAAGAAACAAAGTAATTTCATAATTCCTATTGCTTATAGGACACAAAATTATTTATATCTAATTCTAAAATCGTTACATAATTTTAAGGTAATTTTATTTATTAGGTCAGCTTTGCAGAAATTCAGCTACCTATGCAACCAAACAGGCAGAACACTTATCATCCAAGTACTCTGCCAATCAGTTGCTAATCTTATATTTTAAAAAAGTATTATTTGACTTTAGTGTCGTCTAGGAACTTGTTTATCCTTTTGATGCTTTCGTTCATAAACTTGAACTTATTCGCATTATTCACATCATAAGACAAGACACCTCTAACTACCCAGGCTTCTGCGATTTCGACAACGCTTAATTTGACGCTGCTGTAAAAATCATTTTCATTGCTCAGCACAAAAATATGATCATCATAAATGCTTTTGGCCACACGGTTAATAAACAGTCCTTTTTCTCGGCTGATTACAACGATTATAGAGTCGTTTTCAATTCTATCAACATCGATTCTTTCACAAATCACGAATGAGTTTTCATCTATGACTGGAAACATGTTATTGCTTACCACTTGAAACACTCTGGAGTCTTCTTCTATAATAAAAGGAAAACTGTATTTCGGGAGAATATCGAGTAAAGAGACCACATCGTTTCCTTTTGCATATTGAAATTGTACTTCGCGAGAAATAAGAGGAGTGTGATTAGTAAAAGAACCAGCTTTTTTCTTGTTTAAGAATATCTCGTTCAGGTCGAGTTCGTATAGCTCGCAAATTGTGATTATCGAATCAAAATCTACGCTATTCCTTTTTTTCCATGTAGAAATGGTATTCGGCTTAATATTCAAAAATTCAGATAATTCAATATCTGTCTTGATTTTCAGCGCTTTCTTCAATCTTTCGATAACGCTAATCGCGTTTTGTGATTTATTTTCTTGCATATTCGCAAAATGTATTGTAACTTTATCATAAGATAAAATTAAATTATGAATTCCGTTAAAAATCCACTTTATGAAACTGACTGCACAATCTATTCATAAAGCATTTTTTTAAAAAATATTCACAAGGACTCGTGGTATTTTTTAAACACCAAGCATAAAGTCATATCACAGGATGAATCTATGAGGGCGCGCTTTTGGAAATTTGGGGATGAATTATTACGTTTTAAAGATTAATAACAATTCGAAAACAAATATATACTTTTTCTAAAAATACCACTCAAAACATATTATAAATTATTCATAATTACTCATTTACAATAAAAATGTAAGAAAAACTTTAAGAAAACTATTAATTTCCCGTTAAAAACAAAGGTTCCCAAAATCTATCTATTAACTAAATGCTTTGCTTATGAAAATTAATTTTACTTTTCTAGGGGCGTATTATTTTCGATACTTTCCTATTTTTCTCTTACTGCTCTTTTACCATAATCCTCTCAGTGCGCAATCCACTAGAGTTTATGCTACAGCAGTTTCAAGCGAAAACAACACTGATCTTTCCTCTAATGCAGTTGACGGAAACCTCGCTACTAAAGCGGCCGTCAGAGCTAGTTCAGGACTAGCCTTAGGGATTGGAGCCTATTCTGGCTACATCGAACTAGAGTATCCGGCGCCTTTGCCTGCGAATACTACTTCCTATGTAAAAATACAAACAGACGAGAATCTCCTTCCGGCATTGCTGGGCGGAAGTCTTGGAAACTTACTTTCTAACGTATTAGGTGCTGTATTGATAGGAAATCAAGAATTTACGGTCCAGGCAAAAAACGGAAATAGCATAATTCTCCAGGGTGACAGCCAAGACATTGGCGAATTTGCCACAGAAAGGCTCCGAATCGTGACAGACGAGACAGGTGCCTTTTTTATTGCCATCACTCCGTCTCAGCCTTATAACAGGATCCGACTCAGAAACAGAATAGGCAGCTTGCTAGGCCTGTTCAACACTAAAGAACTTGGCGTCTATGATGCATTTTATATTTCTGACGCAGACAATTGCGGCTATGCTTCCTACACTTCCTATAGCGGAGAAGGTATCAGCCTTGATCTATTAAATCTGGGCGGTGCCGGCGTAATTAATCCGCAAAACGTATTAGATTCTAATCCAAACAGTTTCTCTAAATTAAGTCTCGGAATCTTGGGCGTAGCAGCCTCAATCGAGCAGACCGTTTATTTTGATGGCCTTTCCGAGACAACAGATGAATTTGACATCAGACTGAAAGTAGACCCCTCCCTATTAGCTTTAGGTGTCGCGAACAATATCCAGATCATTGCTTACAACGGTCCTGCAATCGTAGATTCACGGTCATTGAACTCACTGCTCAATCTTGACCTTCTGACGCTACTGCAAGGAAATCAAATCGCTTCCATCCCTTTTGCCCCAAATGCACCTGCCGATAGAATTACGATTCGCTATTCTTCCTTGCTCAACCTGCAGCTGACACAGAGCCTCGACTTATACGATATTGTTCGCGTTCCTAAACTGCCGACCATCACCGACCCATTTACCTTGAACGCGATAATATGCTCAGGAACTACGGCTTCTCTAATTGCAACTACAGCGCCTGGAAATGAAATCAGATGGTACAATACTGCTCAAGGCGGTGTTGCTTTAGGAACAGTCGCCTCTGGTGTTCCATTTCAAACTACACAACTAAACAGTGATACTGTATTTTATGTCGCTGCTGCAAAAATCGGATGTACGGAAGAATCGCGAAGAGTCGCGGTTCCTGTTAAGGTGATAGCCGTTCCGACTGCTGCCGACATCAATATTCCCGACACGCTCACTGCCTGTCAAGGAAACATAACGCTTTCGCCAACGACAACCTTGGGAGGCGCTCTTATCCGATATTATACTGACCAGAATAAGACGCAAGAAATCACGACTGGGTATACTGGCGATGCAGGAGTAACGTATGTAAAAGATCCAGTTACGGGAGCGCTTACTATCAGTGGGCTAAATGCTACCGATTCGCCTTACTCCTATTTTATATCTTTAACTTCAGGCGGACTCTGCGAAAATGCGGCCAACACCCTTAAAGAAGTTACTGTAAATTTTTCAACGGTACTTTCGCTGCAAGTACAGCCTGCCATCTCAGGATGCGGTTCTGTTAATCTAGCTGATGCGATACTGAATCTCAGTCCAAGCAACACTTATATTTTCTTTGATGCTTCCAACACTCCTATTACGCCGGAAGCAGCATCCAATATAACTTCTAACGGTACCTTTTATATCCAAGCACAGAGTGCGAATACTTCTTGTTCTTCGGATGTACTTCCAGTTGTAGTTACAGTAAACCCACAGCCAAGTCTTGCCATTGCAAATACGGCTCTGGTTACCCAGATTGGAAATACAGTTACTCTAAATGCTATTTCTACAGGAACTATCACATGGTATACTGCAACAGGAACTGCGCTTCCTTCTAATATAGCTGGTCCGTTTGCAACTGCTGGGATATATACTTTTACCGTGATAGCCGTAGACGGAACATGTTCTAGAAGCGGAAGTGTAACGATAACCGTACTCGATCCTGCTGAATGTCCTCCGCTGACAGAAAGAAATTATGCCGATTCTCAGCGCTGGAATACCATACTCACGGGCGGCGTAATCAATGCAGGAAGTGCCGCAGATGGAAATCCTCAGACTTTTTCTACTATTACAACAGGAATAGGACTTTTGGGCATAGGAACCACTTCACAGATTTTAGAGTGGAATGAAACTATTCCGGCCGGAACTGCTGTTACCTTAAAATTAGGCTCTGAATATAGCGGACTCACTCTTGTAGGCGGCTTCTCTGTCGTAGGTACAAAAAGAAATGGCTCAGGAGTTCCAGTAGATGTAGGTACGCTACAGCCGGTTTCGGGTTCGCTTCTTAATTTATTATCAGGGCAAAACAACTTTGAATATACCTTTGTTCCGTCAAACAATACAGGTCCTCAGGCTTATGACGGTGTAAGAATAGAAATCACTTCGCTTGTAAGCGTTGCCCAAAGCGCCAAAGTCTATGAAGCGTATTATAAGAATCCGGTTACTCAAGTTGCCTGCGGAACTGGCGATGCCGAAGATGTTCTTTTTGGGGCTATTGATTTAGGAGTTGGCGCAGCGACAGCATTAGTTGGCGTGGGTACACCTCGTAATGCCATAGACAACAGCGAAACTTCTTTTGCGACCATGTTCAGCGGTGCCGGAATTTTAGCGGCAGCCGAGCTTACGGCAGTTTTCAGGACTCCTTCAATTGTAGGAGATACTTTAAAAATAAGAATTTCAAGACCAAGCACGTTATTGACGCTCAATCTTCTTGCGGGACTAAGCATACAGCCTATGTTAAACGATGCTTTGTCTGGTGCGCCAATTGACAATTCAAGCGTCTTATTAAATTTACAGCTGTTACCTGGCGACCAAGAAGCCATTCTTACCATCGTTCCTCAAGAATCTTTTGACCGAATCAGGATACGATTTGGAGGTGTTGCCAATGTCTTAGACCAATTAAGAATTCATAATATTGAAAGAGTTGCCAATACTAAGATTGAAGGTTCCGATATCAATAATGCTATTGAAGCCTGTCAAGGAGAAACGATTACACTGGAAGCCGATTCCATAGCCTGTACGTCTTTTATATGGTACGATGCCAGAGTCGGAGGCAATATTGTCTCGACAGGAAATTCATTTACAATTCCTGATGGATTGCCAGCCGGACAACATGTCTATTACATCCAGCCTGTTCGATTTGGATGTGAGTTTATGTCACGAGGCAGAGTAAGCGTAACGGTTACAGAAACAGCACCAGAAGACGCAATAGCCTCGGTTCAAATCAACGGAGGCAATACGACTTCCTTCTGTTCGACTACAGGAAATGTAGTATTGGACGCTGTCTTGAATACGACACTAACTATTACTAATCCTGTTTTCTACTGGTACAGCCTTAGCGGTACAACGCAAACGTTGATTCCGTCAGAAACTGATTCCAGCCTTTCATTGACAGGGCTTGCACCTGGAACGTACACCTATTTCGTAGGCATCAGTTCCGATGAATACTGCCAGACTGCTTTAGCAGATAGAACGCAAGTAACTTTTACCATCTTGCCACCTTCAACTGCTGGAGATGTATCGATTGACGATAAGACCGTCTGTCTAAATAGCACTGTCACGCTTACGCCTACAAGCACGCTGGCAAATCCGCAGTTCACTTATTATTTTACAAACGATACGACACAGCCTATCACAAATGGTACGATTGGTGGTATCACGTATGCGCTCGGAACTGGCGGAACGCTTTCTATAACAGGCCTGCTTACAGCTGGAAGTCCATTTACTTATTATGTTGCAGTAACCAGCGATACTACTTGTTTGAACACAGCAGGAAACCTTCAAGCAGTTACAGTAACTGTTGGAAACCCTCCTGCTCCAACAACAGGAGATCCGACTCAGAATTTCTGTAGCACGAACGATCCAACGGTTGCCGACTTGCAGGTAAATGAGCCAAACGTTGTCTTTTATAACTTACCGATAGGCGGAGTTCCGCTACCAACAACGACTCCGTTGGCTCCAGGAATCTATTATGCCGCACAGATTGACGGCGATTGCGAAAGCGATCTGAGATTGGCCATTACTGTTACGATCGGAAATCCTCCGACGCCGACAACAGCCGAACCTATCCAAAACTTTTGTCAGCTGGCTAATCCAACAGTGGCCTCTATCCAAGTAAATGAAGCCAATGTTGTATTTTACGATGCGTTGGTAGGCGGCAATCAGCTGGCTCCAACGACTCCGCTAACTCCTGGAATTTATTTCGCTACCATCTTAGACGGAACTTGCGAAAGTGAAATCAGATTAGCAATTACAGTGACAATAACCGATCCGGGAACGCCGACAACAGATACGCCTACGCAAAACTTCTGTCAAGGTGATAATCCGACTGTAGCTGATTTGGACGTTAATCAAACCAATGTGGTTTTCTATAGCGCGCCAACTGGCGGCACGCCATTAGCATTAACAGATGCTTTGACAAGTGGAACTTATTATGCTAGCTTATTAGACCCGACAGGATGCGAAAGCGTAATACGTCTTGAAATTACAGTCAACATTACCATAATCGGAATACCGACAACTAATGACAATACGCAAGATTTCTGTCTGGAAGACAATCCGACCGTAGCAAGCATTCAGACCAATGAAACGAATGTAATTTTCTTCAATGCTCCAACCGGAGGAAGTCAATATGCTCCAACAGCAGCCTTGACTAGCGGAATTTACTATGCCGCGCTAACAGATGGTATCTGCCAAAGCGAAACACGATTAGCAATAACCGTTACTGTGGCAAATCCTGCTACGCCAACGACAAAAAATACGACACAGAATTTCTGCTTGGCGAACAATCCGACAATCGGAGATTTAGACATCAACGAGTCGAATGTTGTATTTTATGATGTACCGACAGGCGGCACTCCATTGGCTACGACAGCTCCGTTGACTGCTGGAATTTATTATGTAGCGCTTCAAGTAGGCGACTGCGAAAGTGCTGTAAGACTTGCAATCACGGTAACGATAAGCAATCCTGCAACGCCGACAACAAATGATAATACGCAGGAATTCTGCCGATCTGAAAATCCTACTGTGGCCGATTTACAAGTAAACGAACCGAATGTTGTGTTCTATAACCTGCCTTCAGGAGGAACTGCTTTGGCTCTTACTGATGCCTTGACCAACGGAATCTATTATGCGAGTTTGTTAGATGCGACAGGATGCGAAAGCGTAACACGCCTTGAAATTGCGGTAACGATAACCGTAGTCGGAATTCCGACAACGGACAGTACGACGCAGAATTTCTGCCAAGCTAATAATCCGACAGTCGGAAACATACAAGTCAATGAAGCTGGTGTCATATTTTATGACGCACCGACAGGCGGCAATCTGGTACCAACTACTACGGTATTGACATCTGGAGTTTATTATGCTTCTATCCAAAATGGAATCTGCGAAAGCGAAGCTAGGCTTGCAATTACAGTAACCATAACCAATCCTTCTACTCCAACGACAAACAATGCATCGCAAAGTTTCTGTCTGTCTGACGCGCCAACTGTAGCAAGTATCCAAGTTAACGGAACGAGCATCGCTTTTTATGATGCGCCAACCGGAGGCAACCTTTTAGCTCCAACAACCGCACTGACTAACGGAATTTATTATGCAGTCACTGTAGACGGTATATGCCAAAGCATCAACAGGCTTGCGATTACGGTTACAGTAAACAATCCAAATACGCCGACGACAAATGATCCTACTCAGGAATTCTGTCAAGCAGACGGACCGACGGTAGCCGACCTTCAGGTAAATGAAACCAACGTCGTGTTCTACAACACGCCGAACGGAGGAAATGCTTTAGTCTCAACAACGCCGTTAGTAGCAGGCATTTATTATGTTGCTTTAAGCGATGGAACTTGCCAAAGTGCCACAAGGCTAGCGATTACGGTTCAATTCTTGACCGACGGCTTAGCGGTAATTACTGGCGGAGGCAACGAGGCTTGTTATTCTGAAGCTGTAACTTACACTACTGCAGCAGGAATGTCAGATTATATTTGGGATGCTACTGGCGGTACCATTACAGCCGGCGGCCAGACCACAGATAACTTTGCTACTGTAACCTGGAATAGCGTAGGAACAGGAACCATAAGCGTTACTTTCACGAATACTACAGGCTGTTCAAGCGATAATTTTGCTACGCGAGATATTACTATCGGAGTCTGCTCAGACATTACGATCAGCAAGACAGCAAGCAATCTTAGACCGAGCATAGACGAAAATATAGTATTCACGATTACTGTAACCAATAGTGGACTAAGCCATTTTACTGATTTAATAATCAACGAGCCATTGCAGAGCGGTTTCCAATACATAAGCTCAAACGCTTCATTTGGAACTTATTCTAACACTTCTGGAGTTTGGACTATTCCTAACCTAGGAACGGGACAGACAGCTACGTTGCAGATTACGGTAAAAGTGCTATCGACAGGAAATTATGAAAATACGGTTACTATAGCCTCTTCGAATCCTTCAGATTCTGATCTAAGCAATAACGTAGCACGACTTTCTATTGAGCCTATATGTCTGGTTGTATACAATGAGTTCAGTCCGAATAATGACGGTGATAACGATCTATTCCGAATTGACTGCATTGAGAATTATCCAAACAACACATTGCAGATTCACAACCGCTATGGTGTTGAAGTTTATAAGACCAGAGCCTACCAAAATACTTGGGACGGAACTGCGAATGTCAACTCTCCTATCAATGAAGACAAAAAACTTCCGACCGGAACGTACTATTATATTCTTGATTTAGGTGATGGAACTGGAACAAAAAGCGGATGGCTTTATTTAATCCGCTAATTCCAAAGGATAATTTCAATTTAAAAACAGCAAGAGTATGAAAATCACTATATACAAAATCAGCATAGCATTTCTTTTTATCTTGATTTCGATAAAAACCAATGCGCAACAAGACCCGGGATATACGCAATACATGTATAATCCCCTGACAGTAAATCCAGGTTATGCAGGATCAACAGGAACGCTTGAAGCGGTCCTGTTGCATCGCTCACAATGGGTCGGAATAGACGGAGCTCCGTCGACACAAGCTTTTACGCTTCACAGTCCGCTAGCAAACGACAGGATTGGTTTGGGATTTACAGCCGTAAACGACAACCTAGGTCCTTCTAACGAAATTTACCTTGACGGAAATTTCTCTTACACGCTAATGTTTAGCTATAAGACAAAGCTCGCTTTTGGAGTAAAAGCCGGAGCCAGAGTCTTGAACGTCGATTGGTCGAAAGGAAGATTTTATGACGGTTCTGATGCCATGCTAAATACGAACATCAATAACAAAATAACGCCTTCTATTGGAGCCGGAGCTTATTTGTATTCTGACAATTGGTATGTCGGAGCTTCCGTTCCAAGCTTTATCAAAGGTGATTATTATGATGACATTCAAGAATCCGTGCAGATCGAAAGGCTTCACTACTATCTTATCGGGGGCTATGTTTTTAATTTTTCAGACAATTTCAAGTTCAAGCCGGCTGTTTTAGCTCGAGGAGTGAGCGGAGCGCCTATTTCTGTAGACGTTTCGGCCAATTTCCTTATCCAAGAGAAATTTACTCTGGGTGCTGGATACCGCTGGGATGATTCCGTTAGTGCTTTGGCTGGGTTTCAGATTTCGAAAGATTTCTTCGTAGGATATTCGTATGATTATACCACGACCGACCTGAACAAATACAATGATGGTTCTCACGAGATCATCCTGCGCTATCAATTGTCTAGAAAAACAAGTCAAATCAAATCGCAACGATTCTTCTAAAAAAAAAGCTCATGAAAAATATATACATACTATTCCTGTGCCTTAGCATCGCATCTGTTAGCGCACAAAGCAATTTAAAGAAGGCCAACAAGTTATTCAAGGAGTTTTCTTATGTAGATGCTTCAAAGGCTTATGAAGAATATCTGGAGAAAGAAAAATCGCCTTCAACGCAGACACTCAAAAATGCTGGAGATTCATTCTACTACATCGACGATAAGCGAAATGCACTCAAATGGTACCAAAAACTATATGATATCCAAGGCACAAGCATTCCTGACGATTATTTTATCAGGTATATAGAATCCTTAAAAGGCGTGTTAGATTATGACAAGGCAGATAAAATCACCAAAGAATATCTTGCCAGCAAGGGCGACCAAAAAAGGATTGCCAGTTATACAAGGCTAAAAAAACAGATGGACAGCTTGTCTAAAGAAAAGCCTTTGTATACGATCCGCAATTTAGAAATCAATACCGACAAGTCTGATTTCGGACCGGCTTTTTATGGTGACAAGGTAGTCTATTCTTCAAGCAAGGACACTACAAAATTCAAGGAAAAGCTTTATAACTGGAACAGGCAGCCTTTCTTGAATCTCTATGTAGCAGAAAGAAATACGGCTAATGGAAGCCTATTTAACGAGACTGTTTTTCTTCCGAATGCCATGACCAAATATCACGAAGCTACGGTTGCTTTTATGCCAGACCTGCAGACTGTTTACTATTCGACCAATATTGTCCGCAAAAAGAAACTCGTTAACGACGAGGAAGGCACCAACAATTTCAAGATCGTAAAAGGCGTTATTGCCGATGGAAAGCTGACCAAACCTCAAGATATTTTCTTCAACAACAAGAAATATTCCGCAGGACATCCAGCTTTGAGCGAAGACGGGAAATGGCTCTTCTTTGCTTCGGATATGCCTGGAGGATACGGAGGTTCCGACTTGTATGTCTGCCAAATTGCAGAAGATGGTACTATCGGCCCGCCAAAAAATCTAGGTCCTGAAATAAATACCGCAGGTAACGACATGTTTCCTTCGTTTTCGAACGGCACGCTGTATTTTGCTTCAGATGGGCACTTTGGCTGGGGAGGCCTTGATATCTATGAAAGCAAATTCAAACAAGATGCAACTTTTTCTGAGCCTAAAAACCTAGGAGCGCCGATAAACAGCAACAAAGATGATTTTGCGTATATCGTAGACCCGAAAGATACTTACGGCTATTTTTCTTCCAACCGCGCACAAGGCAAAGGCGACGACGATCTTTATTATTTCACCAAAGAAAAAGCTCCTTGCAATCAATGGGTTTCCGGCAAAGTAACCAATTCGAAAAGCAAGTTGCCTATTGCAGAAGCAACAGTAATTGTTGCGGATATGTTTGGCGATAAAATCTCTGAAGTAGCTACCAATACTTTTGGAACGTATAGAATTAGCGTTCCGTGCGGCATGAAAGTCAAAGTTTCTGCTACAAAACCTGGCCATAGCACAGACGAAAAAGAGCTGGAAAGCAAAAAAGTCAACGGAGCCGAAATCAAAGACGTGGATTTTGAGTTGAGCAAATATGAAGACTTAGTTGTTATTGATGGCGACAAAGAGAAAATCGACATTAATCCGATCTTCTTCGATTATGACAAGTCCGACATCACGCCACAAGCGGCTACCGAATTAGACAAAGTCGTTTTTGCGATGTCTAAGTTTCCGAACATCAAGATCAAGATCGAGTCTCATACCGATTCAAGAGGAAAAGATGCTTACAACATGAAGCTTTCAGACAGCAGAGCAAAATCAACAAGAACTTATATTTTGTCAAAAGGAATCGATCCATCGCGTATCGAAAGCGCCATTGGGTATGGCGAGAGCCGCTTGACAAACAAATGCAAAAACGGAATAAAATGTACCGAAGCTGAACATCTGGCCAACAGGCGTTCCGACTTTATCGTTATTGAAAAGTAGATTTTTGGGGATTTTGATTGCGTTAGGACTGCCGTAAAAAAGCAGTCCTTTTTGCGTTAAAACACATCATATAACTTTTTCTATTAATTGTGTAAGAGGTTTTTGTCTTAAAAAGGAGAAATTTGAATATAGTAACCTAAAAAATAAAGTATGAAAAGTATAGCCAGTAAATTATTCTTCGCGGCAGCCATTGTTATGATGAGTATGACTATCTCCTGCAAAGAAAAACCGACAGAAACCAATGTTGATGTAGATATTGTCGACACCACCAATGTAGAACCAGCCACCACGCCTGCTCCAGACACTATGGCCGTTCCTACAGATACGACAAAAACGCCTACGCCATAATACGTCAAAACATTTCAAAGGAATCTAGACATGGAAGAGAATCATAATAAAAACAACCGTAATCTAAATCTTGGGTCGGAAAACTCGATAGATCTGAAATCCAAACTGCCTGATTGGCTAATGGGATTTTTCAGTCCGTCCATGATATGTGCAGTTGCAGATATTAATGACGACCTATTGGAGGGATATCCGACTGATGATGATTTTTGATCGCAAACCTACTAGGTAATTGGGTGAGGGCCCAATTATTTAATTTTGGGGATTATTTATTCAGGAATCCCTGCTACTAAAGAGCAGGGATTCCTTTTTTACTTCTGTTTTTTTTAAAAATCGAAAATCTCTTTGACATGAAAAAGCCAGACTCTTTTCCCGCTCAGCAGCAATCCCAACCCGGAAAAGAATATAAAATGATTCCGGAACCCGAAATTATCCGCAAGGACTATACTGGAAGCAACAAGCTAAAAGGAAAAACGGCATTGATTACCGGAGGCGATAGTGGCATAGGAAGAAGCGTAGCCGTTCACTTTGCCAGAGAAGGAGCCAATATCGCTATTGCTTATTATAACGAAACCAAAGATGCCGAAGACACCAAAAAAATGATTCTTGAAGAAGGACAAGAATGCCTGCTGCTAAAAGGCGATCTTAAAAAAGAAGCTTTCTGCAGAAACATTGTCAAGAAAACTATAGCAAAATTTGGCTCTTTGAATATTTTGGTCAACAATGCCGCTGTTCAATTTCCAGAAAAAGAAATCCAGAAAATAGACAAAAAACAAATTCTAGAAACTTTCGAGACAAATATATTTCCCTTTTTTTATGTTTCAATCGAAGCGATGAAGCACATGAAAAAAGGAGACACCATCATTAATACCACCTCTGTAACAGCCTATCGCGGAAGTGTACACCTTTTAGATTATTCGAGTACCAAAGGCTCTATTGTTTCATTCACGCGTTCTGCCTCGAATATGCTCGCAGAAAAAGGCATTCGTGTCAACGGTGTAGCTCCTGGACCCATATGGACGCCTTTGATTCCTTCGAGTTTTGATGGGAAAGAAGTCAAGAAATTTGGCAAAGATACCCCAATGGGCAGAGCGGGACAACCAAGCGAAGTCGCGCCAGCTTATGTTTTTTTGGCCAGCCAAGACGCAAGTTATATGACCGGCCAAATATTACATATTAACGGCGGAGAAATTGTCGGAGGCTAAAAATCTCAAATTTTATAAAATCATTAATACATAACCGTTTTTAAAATCGTAATTTTAAGTATCAAAAAACAACTAATACATTTAACACAATGAAAACCAAAAACTTAATATTAGGAATTGCCGCTGGATTTGCTGCCGTAGCAGTAGCCAGAATGATCATGAAAAAAACTGGGCACTGGGATGCAATGTGCGACAAGGCATCGGACATGGAAGACAAACTATTCCACAAAGGCTATAGAAAAAGAGAAAGAGAATCTTTGAGTACTCTTCCGAAAGGAGAAGAAAAAACAGTAAACAAAAAACATTACGAAGCTTCAAAGCTAAAAAATGCAGTATTATAGAAAGCGTCCAGCTTAGAAAATAAAAAAACGGCTTATGCTATGGTTATAAGCCGTTTTGCATTTAGTATACTTGCATAAACTAAACAGTATCTTGATATTTTGGTTCTTCTTTGAAATGATTATGCTGTTTCAGCCTCATGATACGCTTGTGTTTCGCCGCAAGCTTTTTTTGTGAAAAATTGCTGTATAAAAACACATTCACTTTCCGCCTTCCACGAATGAACAGCGGCAAATTAATCATAATCCCAACGACGCATATCGACATCAAGATTAGTAACAGGCTCATATAGATAATATAGTTCAACTCAAAAGAGCTTCTAAAATCGACCGCAAAGAAATAAGCGGCAATTGCGAAAACAAAAATCGATAAGAATAAGGATGCTATTTTCATGATTTTGTGTTTTTAATTGAACTAATAGATTGGGCAGGGATATTTTACCTTAGTTATCAAAGTTATAATTTTGTTAACAAAAATTTTTACATAATTTTAAGAAATAGTTATATGAATGAAAACAGAAATTTCACCTTCATTTTACAATAAGAGTAGAAATTATATAAATTAAAATATTAATAATGTAACTATTTACGTATTAACAAAACTGAGATTTGTAAACCAAACTAAACCAATTTATTAAAAAATAAAATAAAATTAACGTAAAAACCTATCAATTGATTAAAACGGGAGAAAATGCTATGAATCTCAATTTATAAAAAATGGAATGCTTTATAAAGCATTCCATTTTTATATCGTTAAGTAGCTGACTCCTAACTAAAAACTATATGCAATTAAAAATTCATGTGAATAGTCGGTGAGAAACGATAGGACTTAGAACATTTTTTAATAAATTTATTGTCCTAATCTGCGACACGAATATGAAACTATACATCAAATATGATATTAACCAGGCTTGCAGGGTAATTTTGCAAGAACAACTTGAAAAATTTGGCATTCAATACCAGCTTTTAGACTTAGGCGAGATCGAATTCAAGGAAGCAATTCCTGAAGAAATCTATTCCCAGCTGAGAGAGGCCCTAAAAAAATACGGTATCGAAATGCTCGATAACCAAAAAAGCCAGCTCATCCAAAAAATAAAAGACACTATAGTAGAAATGGTATATGAAAAAGATAAGCTCCCGACGTCGACCATTTCATCTTATCTTTCGGATAAACTCAATCTTAGCTACGGCTATATTTCGAATATATTTTCTGAGCATACCTATACCTCAATAGAGAATTATATTATCATGCAGAAAATAGAGCGAGCCAAAAAGCTAATTATAGAAGACGGACTCACATTGACAGAAGTTTCTTATAAATTGAATTACAGCAGCGTAGCCCATTTATCCGGACAATTCAAAAAAACAACAGGGCTTACGCCTTCAATGTTTAAAAGGATTGTCGATAAAAGGCGCAACATGACTAAGGAATAAAGAAATTAAACGCTATATTTGAGATATCAAAAAAAAACCTAAACCATGATTAAGGATAAGTCTCCGATAAATATTATGCTTGCAGATGATGATGAAGATGATCGCAATTTTTTTAATGATGCAATAAAAGAATTAAAAATCAACAACAATCTGACCGTTTTCAAAAACGGAAGAGAATTGATGGATTATCTGGAGCATCCGAATACGATTCTGCCCCATATTTTATTCTTAGATTTAAACATGCCGAGCAAAAATGGGAATGAATGCCTCAAAGAAATTAGGCAGAATCCTATGTTCAAGGATATATCTATAGCCATCTATTCTACCTCATCGGCAGAAAAAGATATTGAAGAAACGTTTGTAGGCGGTGCCAATATCTACATCAAAAAACCGAATGATTTTACGAATTTAAAAAAAGTGCTTAAAGAAGTCGTCAATATAAATTGGCAATTCCATACTTCTGGATTAAACAAAGACACTTTCTTTTTCAGCATATAAAGGCGAAAACCAAAGGATATGAAATTAAAGGAATTACTTACCCCTACACTTGTTTACAGAACAGCTCTAGGGGTATCTTTTATTTTGGTGATAAGCGTCGCTATCGTTTTTCATATCCAGATGAAAAGCTTGAACCAATCTGTAGATTTGATTTCGGATTCTAATAAGAAACAATTTGAGCTCGAAAAAATTATCACCGAAATTATTCAAAGGGAAAGCGGGATCCGAAGCTATATCATTACCAAAGATTCCCTTTTTTATGAAAACAATCTGCAACTTAAACGAAAACTCTTCAACGGTCTTTCCCAGCTAAAAACCGGTTATTCAAGTCGCGAAGATATCCAGAATATCGAAAACCTGAGCAAGGATATCCAAAAAAGGCTAGCGCTTTTTGAAGAAGTCTTGGCCATTTCCAATTCAAAACGTACCGACCCTGCCCTACTGCATGCCAAATTAATTGAAGGAAACATGCAGACAAAAGCTATCCAACAAAAAATATACAAGCTTATTGACAAGGAAGTTACGAAGTTAAAATTGCACAACATCAATCATCGTTATGATATTGAAACGTCTACAATCACAGCTTTTTCGCTCACAATCATAACTTTGGTCGTATTGTTATTTTCCCTCAACAAGATAAACCTTGATTTCGTAAAAGTAAGGAAGCTGAACGAAGAGTTGAAATTTGTCAACCAAGTTTCTGATAATGCTGAAAAAGTAGCAGGAATAAGCCATTGGAAAATAAACATCAAGACAGGCAAGTTTTTTTATTCCGATAATTTCTTTCGGATATTAGGGCTCAAGCCACATGCTTTTGAACAAAATCTAGACAACTTTACTCCTTTTATCCACCCAGATGACGTAGAAGACGCGGTAAGACAGCATGAAGAGTCAATGCGAAATCATACGCCAACATCAATGATCTATAGGATTGTGCGCCAAGACGGTGAAATAAGATACATCAACTCAACAGGAGATTTTACGCATAACAGCAAAGGAGAGCTTGTCAAGATTGGCGTCAGCAATGATATTACCGAAGAATACACGAACAAGCTGGCATTGGAAGAAAAAAACAGGACGCTGATTGCTATGAATGCTGAATTAGAATCGTTCAACCAGATCGTGAGCCATGACTTGCAGGAGCCTCTTCGAAAAATACAAATGTTTATTTCTAGGATTGAAGATTCTGATTTTGAAACTATTTCAGAAAAAGGAAGGGATTATTTCTCAAAAATCAAAAATGCTGCGAATAGGATGCAGAACCTGATGATGGATTTGGTCGACTATTCAAAAACCATAAAAGACGACAAAGTTTTTGTAAAGACCAACCTTAACAAGCTTCTAGAAGATGTGATTCATGAACTTGCTCTAAACATCGAAGAAAAAAACGCAATAATCGAAATTGGCAACTTGCCGAAACTAAATACAATTCCGTTCCAGATACACCAATTATTCGTTAATCTTATTTCTAATTCGCTAAAATACAGCAAAGAAACCACATCTCCGGTCATTAAGATCAAGGCAGTAAAAATCAAAAACGGAGAGAAAATCAATGATATCGAACTTTCCGATAAAAAATATTACAAGATAACGGTAACCGATAACGGAATAGGATTCAAGCAAGAATTCTCTGAAAAGATCTTTATGCTCTTCAAGCGACTCGAAACAGACATTGATTATTCCGGAACCGGGATAGGGCTCGCCATCTGCAAAAAGATTATCGAGAACCATAACGGATTTATCAAAGCCGAAGGCAAGCCTGATATTGGTTCTGTTTTTATCCTCTATCTCCCTAAATAAAGATTTCTTAAAGTTAAATAATGTAACATTCCGATTTGTTTGTCGTCCTACGTTCTGAAACGTTAAAATATGTTTTTGTAAAATAATTCTTAAACATAGGCGTTTTCTAGAAAGTGAATTTTCTCACAGAACAATAACAATCAAATCAATCATGAATCAAAAAACGAACGTTCCTTTATTAATCTTGCTTTTCCTCATCGGAAGCTGGGCAAAAGCCCAAGACAAAGTCACCATAAGCGGTACGATTGTCAACTCCCAGAGCAATGAAACCCTGATCGGGGTCAACATCTTCATCCCTGAACTACAATCAGGCACGACCACAAACGAATACGGCTTCTTCTCGCTCTCTGTTCCAAAAGGCGATTACACCCTTCAAATCAGCTACATGGGATTCCAGACTTCTGAAGAAAAAATATCGTTGCAGCAAAACCTTCGGAAAAACATCAGCCTGGAAAGTACTACCCAGAATCTTGATGAAATCGTAATTACCGAAAGAAAAAATATTGCCAATATCAAAAAACCTGAAATGAGCGTGAACAAGCTCTCCATTCAGGAAATTAAAAAAATGCCAGCTGTATTAGGAGAAACCGACATCCTAAAATCAATCCTTCAACTGCCTGGAGTTACAAATGCAGGCGAAGGTTCATCAGGATTTAATGTACGAGGCGGAGCAGCCGACCAGAATCTTATCCTTCTTGACGAAGCCCTGATTTATAATTCATCTCACTTATTCGGATTCTTTTCTGTTTTTAATTCAGACGCTATTAAAGACCTGAAACTATACAAAGGAGGCATTCCTTCTCGTTTCGGAGGCCGCGTTTCTTCAGTATTGGATATCTACCAAAAAGAAGGAAATAGCAATGAATTCCACATGAATGGTGGTATCGGACTGATTTCCAGCCGACTTTTAGCAGAAGGGCCTATCGAGAAAGGAAAAGGTTCCTTTCTTGTAGCAGGAAGAAGCTCGTATGCACATTTGTTTTTAAAGCTTACTGATAATAACAACAGCGCTTATTTTTATGACCTAAACACTAAATTGAGCTACAAGCTGAATGACAACAACAGCCTCTTTTTATCCGGATATTTCGGAAGAGACGTTTTCGATATCAACGACCAGTTCAATAATGTGTATGGAAATGCCGTATTGAACTTGAGATGGAACCATCTTTTTTCGGATAAGTTATTCTCCAACATGTCTATGATCTACAGCGATTATTACTATGGACTTAAGCTCGATTTCGTCGGATTGAACTGGGATTCTGGAATCAAGAATTACAACTTCAAATATGATTTCAAGCATTATATAAGCGAAAAGCTAAAAATGACCTATGGTCTAAATGCTGTCTATTATGATTTTAATCCTGGAACTATTTCGCCTACAGGCCCATCTTCAGGAATCAACCACGACCAATTGGACAAAAAATACGCTCTCGAGCCTGCACTTTATATCGACGCAGAGCAGGAAGTGACGGAAAAACTTAGTGTCAATTATGGTCTTCGCTATAGCATGTTCTATCGCCTTGGACAGCAAGACATGAATATCTATGCCAACAATGAAGCCGTGACTTTCAACCAAGAACTTCAGATTTACGAAAAAGGAAAACCAATCGGAACCGAGCATTTTGGCAGTGGCAAGACAATCGCCTCTTTCGACAATCTTGAACCTCGCCTTGCCGTATCTTATCAGCTAAGCGACAATCAGTCCATCAAAGCGAGCTACAACCGAATGAGCCAGTACATCCACTTGATTTCGAATACCTCTTCTCCTACTCCTTTGGACGTTTGGGCGCCTAGCGACAAATTCATCAAGCCGCAGCTTTTGGATCAGGTAGCTTTAGGATATTTCAGAAATTTCCACAACGACGATTATACTTTGGAAACCGAAATCTATTACAAAAAAGTAAAAAACAGAATCGATTATATCGACGGAGCCGACCTTATTGCCAATGAAGCAATCGAACAAGTAGTCTTGAATGGAAAGTCCAGATCGTATGGTTTGGAAGTATTATTACGAAAAAATTCAGGCAAATTAAACGGCTGGATTTCTTATACTTTGTCTCGTTCCGAACAGCAGACACCGGGAAGAACGGCTGCAGAAACAGGAATCAACAACGGAAAATGGTACAGCACTGGTTATGATAAAACGCACAATTTGGCTGTTACCGCATCTTATAGCTTAAACGACAAATGGTCTTTCGGAAGTACATTTGCATTGCAATCAGGACAGCCGGTTACTTATCCGAACGGACAATATGAATATGGTGGCATCATTGTTCCGAGTTACGGAGCTCGAAATGACGACCGTCTTCCAGCCTATCATCACTTAGATGTTTCGGCAACTTATGTTCCAAAACCAGATAAGAAAAAAGGCTGGCAAGGCGAATGGGTTTTCAGCATCTACAACTTATACAACCGTATGAATTCTGCTTCGATGACCTTTAGGCAGAATGAAGATACTGGAAGAAATGAAGCCGTAAGACTTTCGATCTTCGGAGTCATACCAAGCGTAACCTACAATTTCAAATTCTAATCAGACAAACGATATCATGAAAAATATAAAATATATAGCCATTCTTTTCCTATCAATACTTTGCTTCAGCTGTGAAGAAGTAGTTGATGTCGATCTAAACACGGCGCCCCCAAGACTTGTCATCGATGCTTCTATTGACTGGATCAAAGGAACCGACGGAGCTTCGCAGAAAATCAAACTGACAACTACGACTGGGTATTTCCAAAGCGTCATTCCTGTCGTTTCTAATGCCACTGTTTTTGTTACGAATAGCAGCAATACGATCTTTACTTTTACAGAAACTCCCGGAACCGGAGAATATTTCTGCGCCGATTTTCAGCCGGTGATAGGAGAAACCTATGTCTTGACCGTAGTCCGTGATGGGCAAACTTATACAGCAACAGAAAAGATGATGGCCGTTCCAGAAATCACAAGAACAGAACAGAATAATGAAGGCGGATTTTCAGGCGATGATACCGAAGTTAAGTTCTTCTATAACGATAATGGTAATGAAGACAATTTCTACTTGAGCAAATTTGTGACAGGCCGACTACCTTACCCTGATTATGATGTCCTAGACGACAAATTCTTTCAAGGCAATGAAATGTTTGGCGTTTTCACGCACGAAGACTTTGTAACTGGCGACGAACTCAACATTTCTCTATTGGGAATTTCAGAGCGCTACTATAACTATATGTATATCTTGATCGGTATTTCCGAAGGCGGTGGCGGCGGTCCATTCCAGACAACGCCAGCGAACGTAAGAGGAAATATCATCAATCAGACCAACAGCAGCAATTATGCTTTAGGATATTTTAGAGTATCGGAAAGAGTCGACATGACCTATACGATAGAATAATTATTGTTCTAAAGGCTTGCCACTTTCTGTCCAAGAATCGGTGCCGCCTTTAAGCTCTATAATGTTTTGAAAACCTTGAGCCTGCATTATTTCAACTGCCTCAGCGCTTCTCCCGCCTGCTTTGCAGTAGACATAAACAGGCTTGGTTTTATCAAGCTTATTGATTCGGTCAACGAAATCTTGGTCATAAAGATGGATATTTTCAGCTCCTTTCAGATGGCCTTGCTTGTATTCTTTCGGAGTCCTAACATCGACCAATTGCACAGCAGCAGCTTCGGTTTTTTTAGCAAAAACTTCAGGAGAAACCAATTCAGGGGATTTGCTCTGCGATTGACAGGAAGCAAAACTTATCAAGAGTAACAATAAAGAAAATAATCTAGTCTTCATATTTTAGAAATTTAAGGCCTAAAAGTAATAAAAAAAGGAGCGATACGCTCCTTTTTTTATTCTGGTAATTCAACTGGTCCATCCCATTCAGACATTCCGCCTATAAGATTATAAGTCGTATCAAAACCAAGCTGGCCCATTACGTCGCAGGCCTTTGCGCTTCGCATTCCTGCCTGGCAATACACATAATAGTTCTTGGTTTTGTCTAGTTCTTCTACTTCATAGATAAATCCTTGGCCTTTATAAATATCAATATTTTTGGCTCCAGGAATCATTCCTCGATTGTATTCGTCTTCGGTTCTTACGTCTAAAATTACAGCATTTTCATCTTTCTGTAATTGTGACCACCATTGTTCTTGTGATATATTCATTATTTTTTTCTGTAAAAGTATTATGCTTTGATGGAACATCCAATAGCTTTGGTCTCTTTAACTACTACTTCTTTGTTTTTCAAAAGAGCATCCACTGCTTTTTCTACATATTTTTCCTTAACTGCTTTTTCATCTCCATAATTATCATCAATAGCACCGATATATTTCACCTGGTTTCCTTTTGCTGTTTTCTGCAAGATATACACATGTGGTGTTTTTGTAGCTCCATATTGAGGATAGATTTTTTGTCCTTCATCTAACAAATACGGGAAAGTAAATCCTTTTTCTTTTGCTTTAACTTTCATCAGGTCAAAACTGTCATCCTTTTGTTTTTCAGGATTGTTCGGATTGATCGCGATTACTGGATAGCCTAGTTTTTTATATTTCTTATCTAAAGCTACGATTCGATCCTCATATGCTTGAGCATACGGACAGTGATTGCAGGTAAAAATCACGATAAAGCCTTTGGCATCTTTGAAATCTTTCAAGGAAACTTTTTTATTGTCGATGTTCTTCAAGCTGAAATCTGTTGCAATATCGCCTACTTTATAACCAGCAGCGGCATCCATATTTTTATACGTAAAAGCGCTTGCAAGCCCTGCAAGCAATACAAAAGCAAAAATTTTAATTGTTTTCATAGTATGATGTTTATAGTTTGATTTTAGTTCTGGAATTGTTTCACCTCGTTTTCAAGTTCTTCAAATGAAAAGCTCTTTTCATAAAAACGGCGCTTATCGCCTTTATAAATAATTGTTGCCGGAATCGCGCCACTCCATGTAGAATCCACTTTGTTAATCCATGTATTAGCATCTGGATCATTCAGCAACAAGACTTCTGATTTAAGATTATTTTTTTTGACAAAAGGCAGTAACTTGGTCTCTGCCATTTTCGGAAAATCGATGCTTACTAAAAGTACTTTTATCTTTTTGTCTTTATATTCTGCATTCAGCTTTTCAAAATTAGGAAGTTCTTCTACACATGGAACACACCAAGTCGCCCAAAAATTAACCACATAAGTAGTGTCATTATCCTTTTTCAGATAGGGCTCAAGGCCTAAAAAATTATACGAATCGATAGAAATACCGTCTTTTGAGTAGGTTTTTAATGGTTTTGGATTAGAAATTGCTTCCTTTTTCTCCTCAGATTTGCAAGAAACAAGCAGAAAAATGATACCAATGGCAATAATTTTCTTCATTTATAAAAAATTTATTTTGTTTTTAAACCCAATAAAAATAAGCATTCTACCTACCGGCATCATTTATTTAACAAAAATTTAATACACATTTGTATATACAATTAAAAATAGTACTACATTTGTACATACAAATTTTGTAATTACAATAATGAAAATAGAAGAAATCATCAAAACGACCTCTCCTATGGCAATCGGAAAAAAGACGGTGCTGAACATTATGTACACGCAAAACGTCTTAGCAGAAAAATTCAACGAGATACTGAAAGCCTACGATTTATCGCCAGAACAGTTCAATGTCTTAAGAATTCTAAAAGGTCAGAATGGCAAGCCAACCAACATGTGCGTTATCCAAGAACGGATGATTGCCAAGACTAGCAATACTACGCGACTGGTCGACAAACTGCTTTTGAAAGAGCTCGTGACCCGAGAAATCTGTCCTGGAAATAGAAGGAAAATGGAAATCGCCATTACAGAAAAAGGATTGGAACTTTTAGCCGATCTTAATCCAAAAGTCGAACATAATGAATGCCTGTTGGCACAAAAACTTTCCGCTGAAGAATTAGAACAGCTGAATTATTTACTAGAAAAATTAAGAACAATTAATCCATAAATTTAAAAATGAGTGCAATTATAAATAACCTGAATTGGAGATATGCAACGAAAAAATTCGATGCAACAAGAAAAATATCAGACCAAGATTTAGAAACAATCAAAGAAGCAATTAGACTTAGTGCTTCTTCTTACGGCCTTCAGCCATACAAAATCTTAATCGTCGAAACGCCAGAATTAAGAGCAAAATTACAGCCAGTTGCTTGGGGTCAATCTCAAATTGTAGATGCTTCGCATTTGATCATCTTTGCAAATCAAACTAATTTTGGAGATAACGGAATCGATTCTTACGCACAGAACATTGTTGAAACAAGAGGAATTCCTGCAGAGAGCATCCAAGGATATGTTGATTTCATGAAATCAAAAATTTCAACTCTGCCATTAGAATCAAGAAACCACTGGACATCAAAACAAACCTATATAGCTTTAGCTAATCTTTTGAATGCTGCAGCTGAGCTAAAAATCGACGCTACTCCAATGGAAGGCTTTGATGCCGAACAAGTAAATGAAGTACTTGGACTAGACAAATTAGGCCTAAACGCTTCTACAATCGCTACTTTAGGCTACCGCCATGAAGAAGATGCCACACAGCATTTTAAAAAAGTGAGAAAATCTAACGAAGAATTATTTATCAATTTATAATAATAACCTTAATTCAATTAAAAACAATGAAAAATTTCAAGACTATTGCAATCGCTCTTTTAGTAGCATTCGGATCATTTACAGCAACAGCACAAGAGAAAAAAGTTGATGTAAAAGCTAGCAAAATCAACTGGGTTGGTAAAAAAGTAACAGGACAACACGAAGGTACAATCGACCTTAAAAGTGGCGTTCTTGTTTTCAAAAGCAACAAACTTGCTGGAGGAAACTTTACAGTTGACATGACAACAATTTCTACTACAGATTTGAAAGCAGGTCAAGGAAAAGAAAAACTAGACGGACACTTGAAAGCTGACGATTTCTTCGGAACTGACAAATACCCAACAGCTAAATTGGTATTCAAATCAATCGGAAAAAAATCAGATAACGTTTATTCTGTAACTGCAGATTTAACGATCAAAGACGTTACAAACTCCGTGAAATTTGATATCACAGTTAACAAAAATAACGCTACAGCAGCATTAAAAGTAGACAGAACTAAATACGGTATCAAATACGGTTCTGGAAACTTCTTCGAAGGCCTAGGCGACAAAGCAATCTACGACGAATTTGAATTAGCTGTAGATTTAAAATTCTAATTCCAAACAATTATTTTTCCCAAGTCCCTGTCAGATGTTCTTCTGGCAGGGATTTTTTATTGGGGCGAATCCCTTCGGGTCGGGCTATCCGCTGTATCTTTTGCTCCATTTCATGCCGCAAAAGGATGCCGCTGCTATCCCTTTCGCAGACGTATCGCTCCAAAAAACTTCCGTAACTTTGCCAAATAAAACAACAACTATTCCGATGAAAAACATACTTGTAGTAGACAATTACGACAGCTTTACCTACAATCTAGTTCACTATTTAGAAGCTCTAAATTGCAAGGTTACGGTTCTCCGAAACGATGAAATCGAGCTCGAAGAAGTCAAAAACTACGACAAAATATTGCTTTCTCCCGGTCCTGGAATTCCATCCGAAGCCGGTTTATTAAAAGATATTATTAAAGAATATGCTCCCTCAAAAAGCATTTTAGGCATCTGTTTAGGACAGCAAGCTATCGGCGAAGTCTTCGGTTCGACGCTCAAAAATCTCGAAAAAGTATACCACGGAACAGCTTCAAAAGCAAAAATTTTGGTCGAAGACGAATCGCTTTTTACAAATATTCCGAACGAACTTATGGTCGGAAGATACCATTCGTGGGTCGTAGAAAAATCAAATTTAGGTTCCGATTTAGAAATAACTTCGGTAGACGAGAACGGAGAAATCATGTCGCTACGCCACAAAAATTTCGACGTAAAAGGAGTACAATTTCATCCTGAATCTATCTTGACACCATTGGGAAAACAAATTCTAGAAAATTGGGTTAGCAATTAACAATACTAATCTATTAGTTTATATAATTAAATTCAATAGTCTGAATTAAAATTATTTAAAAAATCAATATAGAAATTATCTATCGTCATTTTCTCAAACGTTTTTCGTTAAAAAAATGTTAAACAAAAATTAAACAATCGTTTAATTTAAACAAGTGTTTAATTTTGTACCCGATTTAATGATGCACAAAAATGACGACTGAATTTAATGAAAAGCAATTAGAAATCCTTCAGGTAGCCGAGGAGCTTTTTGCAGAAAAAGGATTCGACGGAACTTCCATCCGCGACATCGCAAAAAAGGCCAATATCAACATTGCGATGATTTCCTATTATTTTGGCTCCAAAGAAAAATTACTCGAATCGTTGATCATCTTCCGAACTTCCGATTTGAGATTGCAGCTCGAAAATCTTTTTAGCGAAGACCTCTCTCCTATCCAAAAAATCGAGAAGCTTATCGAACTTTACATAAACCGTCTGAACAAAAACAGATGCCTGTACCAAATTCTCCATTTTGAATTTTCTTCTAAAAAGCGAATCATGGATTTCAAGGTCTTTACCGATGTAAAAAAACAGAACCTCCTATCGCTTCAAAAAATAATTGCTGAAGGACAAGAAAAAGGAGTCTTTCGAAAAAACATCAACACGGCACTTTTGCCTCCTACGATCATGGGCACTTTTTTTCACTTCCATACCAACCGCCCTTTTTATGAAGAACTCTTCAATTTGAAGACCGAGGAAGCATACGATCATTTTATAAAAACAGAAGTAATAAGTCACATCAAACAAACAATTAAAGCCTTTTTAGTTTATGAAAACTAACCCATTGTTGTTGGGAATGCTCTTGATTCTGGGATTTGCTGAAGCAACCGCCCAAGAAAAAAGACCCCTGACACTAAACGAGGCCATTAGCTTGGCCACAACTCAAAGCAACGAGGCCGGATTGGCAGACACCAAAACCGAAACTTCGAAGTACGAATTAGAAACCGTAAAAAACAACCGCTACCCTAGCCTGAAAATTTCCGGACAATACCAGCGATTGACCGAAGCCAACATCAATTCAAAAGTTTCCTTCGGAGGCTCTGAACCAGCTGAAGGCGAAACGACTTCATCGCCAAAGGTAAACCAGTTGATTTTGGGACAAGCCAGCCTTTCTATGCCGATCTTTTCTGGATTTAAGCTAAAAAACAGCGTAAAAGCTTTCGAGAACAGATACCAAGCCGAATTGCTGAACGCAAAAAACACCAAAGAGCAGCTGGCTATGAACACGGTAATTCTTTACGTGAATCTTTACAAAGCACAACAGTCCGTACGATTGATTCAAGAAAACCTGAAGAGCTCTCAACAGCGTGTCAAAGATTTTACAGCTATGGAAGAAAACGGGTTGATTGCCAGAAACGACCTTTTGAAATCGCAATTGCAGTCTTCCAACATCGAATTGTCTTTAGAAGACGCCAAAAGAAAAGTCGCCACATTAAACTACCAGCTTGGAAATCTACTCAAGCTTCCAGAAGGAACACAGATTTCTCCCGACGATGCTATTTTTGAAAATTCAGGCTTTCCTAAGGCTTCAATTAATCAAAATGATGCTCTTGCCGGCAGAAGTGATTTGGAAGCTTTAAAATGGATGCAAAAAGCCTCAGAAGCGAATATCAAGGTTGCCGAAGGAAACTATTATCCTTCTGTATCGCTAATCGGCGGTTATGTTGCTTTTAATCTGAAAAACGTCTTGGAAGTAAATAATGCTATCAATTTTGGAGTCGGTGTTTCGTATGACCTTGCTTCTATTTTCAAAAACGGAAAAGATGTAAAGCTGGCACGAAGCCAAGCTTCAGAAACAAAACAATCTGCCGATATCCTGACAGACCGTATCAAAATGGAAGTTCAAGAAGCACAAGAAAATTATGCACTTTCGTTGAAACAGTACAAAGTCTACCAAGAAGCGATTGTTCAGGCATCTGAAAATTTCAGAATCGTAAAAGACAAATACGACAACGGACTTTCGGACACCAACGACCTTTTGGAAGCCGACGTACAAGAACTTCAAGCAAAATTAAATGAAGCCTTTTCAAAAGCAGACATTGCGCAAAGCTATTACGAACTGCTAAGTGCTTCCGGCAAACTAACCGACTCATTCAATATCACTAAAAACTAAATTCCCTTCACGATGGAAAAGAAAAAAACAAATAAAAAGTTTACGTTCATACTTGCTGCGTTAGTCGTAATCGGCGCAACTTATGGAATATACAAATACGTTCACTCGCTTTCTCACGAAACAACCGATGATGCCCAGATTGAGAAAAACATGAACCCGATCATCCCGAGAGTTTCGGGCTATGTGACAAAAGTGTATGTAAAAGACAACGACTTCGTTAAAAAAGGCGATACGCTTTTTACCATAGACGACAAAGATTACTTAGTAAAAGTAGAAGAAGCGAATGCAGCATTAGTTGCAGCACAAGGCAGCTTAGAAGTTTCGAAAGCTGATATTGGCGGTGCTTTGGCAAATATCTCTATTTCTGAAGCGAATATTTCTTCTGCGGGTGGAAATATCGAAACCGCAAAAATCAGGCTGACTAGAGCGGCAAACGACTTTGTGCGCTACCAAAACCTTTACAAAAATAAATCGATTACCAAACAGCAATTCGAGCAGGCAGAAGCTGCAAAACTAGAAGCTGAAAGCGAATTGAAAATCTTACAACAACAACAAAGAGCTAGTACTTACCAAAAATCAGTAGCAGCCTCTCGTTCAAACGTAACGAACAAACAGACGGAAGTGGCCGCTGCAAATATCAAAAAAGCGCAAGCCGTTCTCGATGCTGCGAAATTGAACTTAAACTATACAGTTGTGACTGCTTCAATCGACGGACAAGTTTCTAAAATCAACATACAGCCAGGACAATTTGTGCAGCCGGGGCAATCGATGTTTTATATCATCAACAACAGCGAAGCTTGGGTTATCGCTAATTTCAAGGAAACCCAATTGAGCAAAATGGTAGTCGGGCAAAAAGTAGGCATTCATGTTGATGCTTATCCTGATTACGAATTCAAAGGAACAATCACGTCATTTTCTCCTGCAACTGGAGCGCGTTTTTCATTGCTTCCTCCTGATAATGCTACTGGAAACTTCGTAAAAACAATCCAAAGGCTTCCTGTAAAAATCAGCCTTGATCCTGAAAATGCTCCAGATAAAGTAAAAAATCTTCGTCCAGGTATGAACGTTGACGTTGACGTACACTTAAAATAAATCCCAGCAGGTTGATGATTTAGGATTTGTAAAAAATCCTAAATCATCAATCCAAAATCTTAAATTAAAATGGAAGCAACTTCAGGAGAAGACAGTTTAGTTGAATACGGCTTCAGAAGGGTTATCATTACGATTACCGCGGTACTTTGTGCCCTGTTGGAAATCGTCGATACGACCATCGTAAACGTGGCCCTGACAGACATGCGCGGAAGCCTCGGTGCTACCCTGACTGATGTCGCCTGGGTAATTACTGCCTATGCGATTGCCAACGTAATCGTGATTCCGATGACGAGCTGGTTGTCACAGCAATTCGGAAGAAGAAATTATTTTGCCGTGTCCATCGTCATCTTTACCGTTTCATCATTTCTATGCGGTAACGCTACAAACATCTGGGAACTCGTCGTCTTTCGTTTTGTCCAAGGACTTGGCGGAGGAGCATTATTGGTAACGGCACAGACAATCATTACAGAAAGCTATCCGGTTGCCAAACGAGGAATGGCTCAAGCAATTTACGGCTTAGGTGTAATTGTAGGACCAACATTAGGACCGCCTTTGGGAGGTTATATCGTAGAAAATTATTCTTGGCCTTATATCTTTTACATCAATATTCCTTTAGGAATTATAGCTACAATCTTGACCTTGTCGTATGTAAAAAGCCCTAAATATGGTGAAAAGCTAAGGGCAAGCCAAGTCGATTGGTGGGGAATTCTGCTGTTAGCCATGTTCATCGGTTCTTTGCAATTTGTCTTAGAACACGGACAGCAAGACGATTGGTTTGACGACGGATTGATTACCACATTAAGTATCGTCAGCCTTTTCGGATTGATATTATTTATCTGGCGAGAACTGACTTATAAATATCCGATTGTTAACCTCAGCGTATTAAAAGACGGAAATCTTAGAATCGGAACTGTAATGTGCTTTATCCTCGGATTTGGATTATACGGCTCGACATTGATCTTGCCAATCTATACCCAATCCGTTTTAGGATGGACAGCTTTAGATGCGGGGTTATTACTAATTCCAGGTTCTATTACTACCGCATTCATGATGCCTATCGTCGGGAATTTAATCCAAAAAGGCGTACCGCAAGGCTATATGGTCGGCGTTGGATTCTTGGTATTCTTTTTCTTCACCTTCTGGATGCACAATGTGATTACGCCCGACACGGGTGTCGAACACATGTTCTGGCCGCTGATTTTAAGAGGAATCGGACTTGGACTATTATTCGTTCCTATCACTACTCTAGCCTTATCAACATTAAAAGGAAAACATATTGGAGAAGGTGCTGCTTTTACAGGAATGATGCGACAATTAGGAGGTTCCTTCGGAATTGCGATTATCACCACTTTCATCACAAGATTCAGCCAAAACCATCGCGTGGATTTAGTGTCTCATTTAAGTGCCGATAAATTGGAAGTCCAAAACAGAGTACATCAATTGCAACAAGGATTTATGGCAAAAGGTTTTAGTTCCAGCGAAGCGCTCGGAAAAGCGTATCAAGTCATGGATGTTTCGGTCATGAAGCAAGCTACGGTATTATCGTATATGGATATCTTTATGTATTTGGGAATTATGTTCTTGTGCTGCATACCGATCATACTTCTCATCAAGAAAAGTAAAAACAAAATTAATCCGGCAGATGCCATGCATTAATATTTTTTCAAGGTTATTATTTGAGAAAGCTTCGGGATTCCCGAAGCTTTCTGTTTTTAAATTAGCGTTTATTTAATATCTGCTTAATTTGTTTCCCTGATATTCCGCCTACTTTAGCCTTGTGCTTAAAATAAAAGCCAAGCAATGCACAACAAATCCTTTTATTTCATACATTTGATTGAATGTAAGGTAGTTGTATTAATTTTTAATCTGATTATCATGGGACTATTCGGCAAAAAAGAGAAGAAAATATTCAAGGAATTCAGCAAAAAAAGCGTCGAATACCTGACAGATATTAACAAAGATACGGATGAACTTTTGGAAGAACTCCAAGAAAGCTACTCAGAAAACCGATTTGCGATTCCAGAATTCATCAGCCTTATCGAATCTATAAAAGCAAAAATTTCGCTTGAAGAATCTCAAAAGCTTGAGGAACTTTCCCAAAAAATTGTCCAAATAAAAAAATGTGCTAAGAAAAGCGTCAGCGCTGTAGCCGAACTTTCAAGAAACCAGCGAAAAACAACCCGCGAAGCCATAAGAGAATTCAGCGAGTTTGTTGAATCGTAATTATCTCGTAAAAACTAATTTGTTCCCTTTCGACAAGTTAGCATCGAATTTATAACTTTCATAATCGAATCCTTTCAAATCATCAATCGTTTCCGCATTCGTATCAATAATATAACGAACCATCATGCCTCTCGCCTTCTTGGCAAAGAAACTGATCATCTTTAGCTTGCCATCTTTATAATCCTTGAATTCTGGAGTGATTACAGGAACTTTTAGCGCCTTCACATCCACAGAATCAAAATATTCATTGCTGGCCAAATTCACAAACAGCTCGCCTTTCTTCAATTCTGAATTCAATGACTTCGTAATTTTCGCCTTCCAGAATTCATACAAGTTCTTGTTTTTTCCGACTGGGAGCTTGGTTCCCATTTCCAAACGATACGGCTGTATCAGATCTAAAGGCTTAAGCAAACCGTACAATCCTGACAAAATTCTAAGTTTGCCTTGCAAATCATCTAATTTTTCCAAAGGCAGAGAATATGCATCCAAACCAATATAGACATCGCCATTAAAAGCATAAATCGCCTGGCGGGAATTTTCCAATGTAAAAGGTGTTGCCCATTCTTGATTTCTATGCCAATTCAAATCCGCTAACTTTTCTGAAATGTCCATCAACTCAGAAAGTTTTTTAGGCTTCAGCTTTTTTAAGACTCTGTGGATGGTGTTCGATTCTTTTAGAAAAACAGATTCGGTATGTGTAGTTGTAGGCAGTGCGGTTTCAAAATCTAAAGATTTGGCAGGCGAAATAACGATTTTCATGTTCTGGAATTTGATTTCAAAAATACAAAATCATACGCATGAATTTTGATTTTTTATATCAAAAATACGAGAGCTAATTCCATAAATTCAGTTTCTCTCTTTTTAGTATATTTGTAGAAACCTCAAAAAACTCACGCCTTGTATTCACAAATCAACAAAAGCATCAGTCGTTACGTTTCATTTTCGGAAGAAGAATTGTCTACGTTCAATTCGTTATTAGAATATAAAAAAGTACCAAAAAAAACCATCATGCTCCATGAAGGCGAAATGTGCAATTTTGAAGCATTCGTAATCAAAGGCTGCGTCAGAAAATATTATATCGACGCCAACGGTTTTGAAGTCATCCTACAATTCGCGATTGAAGATGCCTGGGTCAGCGATATCTCCTTCAGTATTTATGAAACCAAGCCGAGCCAGGTTTTTATCGAAACTCTTGAAGATTGCGAGTTTTTGATATTTTCGCCAGAATCAAAAGAAGAACTGTTTACCAAAGCGCCAAGGTTTGAAAGAGCATTTCGTATTTTGATGCAAAGAAATCTGTCAGTAACCCAAAACAGGCTTTTTCACACTATTTCTCAAACGGCAACAGAAAAATATCTTGAGTTTCTGGAACTCTATCCTACCATTCCGCAGCGCGTAGCACAACATTATATCGCATCCTATTTGGGAATTTCGCCTGAGTTTCTCAGCAAAGTAAGAGCTCGAATCGCAAAAAACTAATATTTTAAATTCCCTCAAAAAAATTTACAAAAAAAGTTTTTCTTGTCCTAGTTCAATGCATAAGGAGATTTTCTGACGGAAATTTGTCCTGTAATTAAAACGCATTAGAAATGGACCGTAAAAATTTTATAAAAAAAGGATTGATGGGCACTGGAATGTTCATCACGTCTGCTGCGATAGGCGATGTCATGAAAAACGATATCGACGAGATTAAAGAATTGGAGCCGCTTGGATTCAACCATCTTCCAAATCCAGAATCATTTGTTATGGAAAATACGGTGTTGCATAAATCAGCTACTCGCGGACATGCAAATCACGGCTGGCTGGATTCGCATCATACGTTCAGCTTTGCGAATTACCATAATCCCGACAGAATGCATTTCGGCGTTTTGAGAGTATTAAACGACGACCGTGTTGATGCTGGTATGGGCTTCGGAAAGCATCCGCATGATAACATGGAAATCATCTCGATTCCGCTTGAAGGCGATTTAGAACACCAAGATAGCATGGGAAATGTGGCCGTAATCAAAAAAGGAGATATCCAAGCCATGAGCGCCGGAACTGGAATTTATCATAGCGAATTCAACAAGAATAAAGATAAATTGACTAAATTCTTGCAGATTTGGGTGTATCCAAACAAGAAAAACGTAACGCCTAGATACGATCAGATTTCTTTAGATGAAAACGAACGCCATAACAAGCTGCAGCAGATTCTTTCTCCAAATGCCGATGACGCAGGGGTCTGGATTCATCAAGATGCTTGGTTTCATTTAGGCAAATTTGACAAAGGTTTTGCGATAGAATACAAGTTTAAAAAAGGAGGAAACGGCATTTATGCTTTTGTCATCAAAGGCGATTTCAATATCGGAACTATTGCCTTAAACGAAAGGGACGGTTTGGGAATCTGGGACACAAAAGCTATCGCTATCGAAGCTTTATCCGAAAATGCAGAAATCCTGCTGATGGAAGTACCAATGGCTTTATAAGAATTCAAACAAAAATAACATACTAATTAAAAACAAAAATTATGACAACAACAAAATGGTCAATCGACCCAGCACACTCAGAAATCGGTTTTAAAGTAAAACACATGATGTTTACAAATGTATCAGGAAACTTTGGAAAATTTGATGCTTCCATCGAAACGCAAGGTGATGATTTTGAAACAGCACAGTTTGAATTTACAGGCGATATCGATTCTATCACAACAGGAAACAAAGACAGAGATACGCATTTGTTAAGCGCCGACTTTTTCGATGCAGCACAGTTTCCGAAAATCAATTTCAAATCTACTTCTTTCAAAAAACTAAACGAAGGAGAATACAAACTGACAGGTGACTTGACATTACACGGCGAGACAAAATCGGTCACTTTAGATGTAGAATTTGGCGGATTGGCAAAAGATCCTTGGGGAAATACCAAAACAGGTTTGTCAGTATCAGGAAAAATCAATCGTAAAGATTGGGGATTGAACTGGAATTCTGCTTTAGAAACCGGAGGTGTTTTGGTCGGTGAAGAAGTAAAACTTCAGATCGAATTGCAATTTATCAAGCAATAATTATACAAGCAGGCCTTTCTTTAATTGAGAAAGGCTTTGCTTTTTATCATCATGAAAAATATCTTATACATCGGACGGCACCCAGAAATACTAGAAACGGTCGTCAGGCTGATAAACAACAACGAAGACTGGTTTGGTGCTGGAGCCGAAACAGATGAAACGGCTATGGAATTATTCCAAAGCATCAATTTTCATATTGTACTGCTGGGTTGCGGCATAGAGCCGGAAAGCGAAGAAAAATTGCGGGCCTTTTTTGCGACAACGAACCCAAATTGCAGCATCGTGCAGCATTATGGCGGCGGAAGCGGCCTGCTTAAAAACGAAATCCTTTCGGCTTTAGAAAATCATAACATGGTTTAAGGTTTCTAAAAAATATTTTTCTCTAACTTTATGCTCAATAACAAACCTAAAAAACAATACACATGAAATTCACAAGACAAGCAAGCGCCAACTGGCAAGGCACCGGAATGGAAGGAAAAGGAACCATTTCTACACAAAGCACTACCTTAGATAAAGCACAATTATCGTTCAAGACTCGTTTTGCAGACGGAGTCGGTACCAATCCAGAAGAATTGATTGGAGCGGCTCATGCGGGATGTTTTACCATGAAGCTAAGCTTTGTCTTATCAGAACTTGGCTTTACGCCAGACAACCTTGATACGGTTGCGAAAGTCACTTTTGAAGATGGAAAAATTACCACTATTACATTAGACCTGACAGCTACAGTAAGCGGAATTACTGAAGAACAGTTTCAAGAGGCAGCGAAAAACGCTAAAGAAAACTGTCCGGTTTCGCAACTTTTAAATGCCGAAATTATCCTGAATGCTAAATTAGCATAAGCTATACAATTATTAATTCTGAACCGCTTCGAATGGAGCGGTTTTTTTATTCTTATCCCCTTTTTTCAAAGCTTTTAAGATAGAAACGGCTATACGCTCCACAACAGGAACGCTAACAGAGTTACCTGCTTGTTTATACAAACGCGAATGACTTATCTTACCAGGCAAGACAAAATCTTTTGGAAAGCCTTGGAATTCAAAACATTCTTTTGGCGTTAACTTTCGGATGCCTTTGTCTGTCAAGACCAGCGGAACGTTATGTCCGCCAGTTCCCATGTTGGCTGTCAATGTCGGGCATACATCTCTTTTATTTTCCCGAACGTATTGCCTTCTCCATTGATAAACTGTGTCTTTTCTGCGGATGGATTGCTGTAATTTATCGAACATATATTTGTCTTCGCCATAAAAATACTTAGAGTCTGAAACAGAGTTGTCTACGATATCAACAACTTTTCTTTTCAATTTCATGGCTTTTGGAAATTCAAAATGTTCGGTATACCTGTTGGTTCCGTCTTCATCATTCCTAAAACAGACCATATAGATACGCTCTCTGTTTTGCGGCAGATTTCCATGTTCTCTGGAATTCAATACTTTTGCAGCAAACGAATAGCCATTAGCTTTCATGGCTTCTTCAATAATGATATATGTTTTGCCATTATCGTGGCTTTTCAGGTTTTTCACATTTTCCAAAAAAATAACTTTTGGCCGACCTAGAGCTTCCACAAAATCTAATATTCGGTAAAAGTGATTGCCTCTTTCGTCACCAAACCCTTTTCTATAGCCGGCAAGAGAAAAAGGCTGGCACGGAAATCCCGCAGCCAAGACTTCGACTTTCTCTAATTCTTCAGGATTTAACTTCCAGATATCTTCTTCAAAAATAGGGTGCTCAAAGTTGGCGCGATACGTCACGCAGGCTTTTTTGTCGATTTCATTAGCCCAAGCCATTTTTGCCCCGGCATTTATAAATCCTTGACAGATGCCGCCAACTCCAGCATATAAGCTTCCTACTTTAATCATATATCAGCTGTTTTGAACAAAAATAGCATATTAAAAACAAAAATCTGCTTTTACTTTTTTTGTGTCAGTTCCTAAATTCTGCATCATCGGTAAACAGGACTAAAAACATTTTAAAAATACATTTTCTATCTTTGAAGCATAAAATAATGCATGCGACAATTTTTTTTAAAATATAAATCTCCCATCCTCTACGGAGTCTCTTTGGCCGTCTTGCTTTTTTTGGTAAAATGGCTCGAGCTTCGCTTTATCATCATAGACCATTCTTTAGAAATATATGTAGGATCGATTGCTGTGGTTTTTACAGTTCTTGGAATCTGGCTTGCGCAAAAACTCACGAAGCCCAAAAAAGAAACCATAATCGTTGAAAAGGAAGTGTATATTGAGTCGGCAGAATTCATACAAGACAAAAGCCAGCTGGAAAAATTAAACCTCAGCAAGCGAGAAATGGAGGTCTTGGAATTGATCGCGCAAGGCTGCAGCAACCAGGAAATAGCTTCGCAGCTTTTTGTCTCATTGCCAACCATAAAAACGCATTCTTCAAAACTTTTCGAAAAGCTTGATGTCAATCGTAGGACGCAAGCCGTAGAGAAAGCAAAACGCCTAAGACTTATACCCTAAAAGGTTCATACTAAAGTAGCAAAACGGCCCATTTGATTTAAAATCATTCTTAAGTATGACTTTGATACGCCTGAAAACATTCAATTTTGCAGTAGTAAAATCAACTAAAAACTTTTAAAATGAAAAAAACAATTTTGACAAATGGTCTTATTGCAGGGTTTATCGTCACGGCAATGATGGTAGTTTCTACCATATTATGTTATGACAATGCTAACTTTGAAGGAAGCATGGTCTTGGGATATCTCGGAATGCTTCTTGCCTTTTCTTTTGTATTTGTAGGCATCAAAAATTACCGCGACAAATTCAATTCGGGATTGATTTCTTTCGGAAAAGCGTTCAAGATCGGATTGCTTATTACGCTTATTGCTTCTACAATATATGTAGTGGTATGGCTGGTCGAATATTATTTCTTTATTCCTGATTTCATGGAAAAATATACGTCGCATATGCTAAAGCAGGCAGCAGAAAGCGGTGCTACCGCAACGGAAATAAAAGCCCAGACTGCCACAATGGAAACGTATAAAGAATGGTATAAAAACCCATTGCTGATTATCGTGATGACCTATGGCGAAGTACTTCCTATTGGATTAGTCGTTACGCTGATCAGCGCACTGATATTAAAACGCAATTCGAAAAAAGAAAATTACGAGACTGCCTAAAAAAATAAGCCTTGCTAACGCGAGGCTTATTTTTTATTCTTTATAAAGTTCTCTTAGAAAAGCATCATATTGATATCATTACTTTTCAAAAGTTCGAGATTGGTCTTCAAGAGATTCTTTAATTGCAGATTCTTGTCTTTCATTCTTTTTTTCAGCTCTTCCTTTTTACTGATTAATTCTTCCGTAAAGCTCGGTTTTTGAAATCGGTCTTTCTCTTCCGTCCCAAAAGTAATTTTCGTTTCCATGATATAGCAATTTCAAGATTATTCTTATGTCCTTTTCACATCTACAAGTTACGACATTTTATACATAGCAACGCTAATTTTAACTTAAGAGATAATTAAATAATCCGTCAAATAAAAAAAGAGCAGGCTTATTAGCTGCTCTTTTCTTAATCTAAATTTAATATTCTTTATTTCTCCATCTTAAAATAATAATCTGCCGAATGCTTGCCGCTGCCATAAATTAAAAAGAAAATGCAGACGATAAGCGTTATGACAGATACAATCAAGTTGGATACAACCAAAGTTCCGATGAAATTAATTAATACGGCGCCAATCAAAATCGGCAGTTGTGCCCAGATTGCCCATCGCGTCAAGAGTCCAAAGACAATCATAACACCGCCCATAATATGTGCAGCAGCTACATAGTGGTAGACAAACATACCACCGTCAAAATTTCCCAAAGGAGAGAGCAAATCGATAAGCCTATGGCTGTCTTTTATAAATGACACTCCTTTCAGGAATAAAAAAACGCCTAAAGCAATCCTTAGAATATCTATGGGATAAGAAGTATGCGAATTGGCCCACTTGTTTAGGTTTTTAATTTTTACCGTTTCCATGATTATATAATTTATAATTACACATCTAATTTACTAATATTTAAGTATATAATTAAATAATTAGCATTAATTTTAAATGATTACTATAACTCTACGTCAAAAAGACACTAAGCCCCTAAATAGAAAATTTTAATCAAGCGCTCCTTTTTTTACACGAATGCTGCATGATATTTTATGAATACTATGTAACACTGATGTTATATTACATTTTAAAAATGTCATGTAACAATGAATAAGTGTAGCATGACATAGCACTTGTGTTGTATTATATATACTTAATGTTTTGTAACATTAATATGATACAAAACAACATAGAATAAATGTTGTATAACATTAGTTTAGTGTAGTTTTATATAGCACTTATGCTGTATAGCACCTAGTTAGTCTTGTATAACAAGAAATTTACGTAGAACAACAACAGCTTCATGTTATACTATATCAGTCAGATTCTGTCGTAAGTTTTGGTTTTTACGCTAATTTCTTGCTACTGCTAGCGTGCATATCTGTATAGAAAGATAAAAGTATACCGTTTTTATTTTATTTACATCGCAATACTGAATCATCTTATAAAAACAAAAGGCAACGCCGAAAACGTTGCCTTTGTTATTGTAGTTTCTTTTAAACTCTTAATTTTCTTCTTCTTCAACAGTATGCGAATTAGAATACACCCTCCATTTCGCGATACACTCCTTCATATCCTCTGGAAGTTCGGTATTAAAGCTCATAAACTCTTTTGTTGTCGGATGTAAAAAGCCTAGCGTTTTCGCATGCAGCGCCTGCCTTGGCAACACTTTGAAACAGTTGTCAATAAACTGTTTGTATTTTGTGAAGGTAGTACCTTTTAATATCAAGTTACCACCATAGCGTTCGTCATTGAAAAGCGTGTGTCCGATATGCTTCATATGCACGCGGATCTGATGTGTCCTCCCTGTTTCTAATTTGCAAGACACCAAAGTCACATAGCCAAAACGTTCCAAGACTTTATAATGGGTCACGGCATATTTTCCTTCGCCATCAGGAACGACAGCCATCTGCATCCTATCTTTGGCATGTCTGGCAATATCTCCCGTAACCGTACCTTCATCTTCCGCTACATTGCCCCAAACTAAAGCGACATATTCTCTTTCGGATGTTTTTTCTTCAAACTGCTTGGCCAAGAAAGCCATCGCCTGCTCTGTTTTGGCAACGACAAGCAATCCTGAAGTGTCCTTGTCAATTCGGTGAACCAATCCCGGACGCTCACTGCTGTTTAAAGGCAAGTTTTCGAAGTGGAAGGCCAAAGCATTTACCAACGTTCCCGTATAATTTCCGTGTCCCGGATGAACGACCAAACCAGCCGGCTTGTTGATAACCAAAAGCGCATCGTCCTCATAAACAATATCCAACGGAATGTTTTCTGGGAGAATAAGGTTTTCAAAAGGCGGATGCGAAAGCAAAACTCGCACGACATCTAGGGCCTTTACTTTATAATTGGATTTTACAGGAACATCATTTACATAAATATTCCCTGCTGTTGCTGCTTGCTGTATCTTGTTTCGGGTAGCGTTTTCGACCAGATTCATCAAGAATTTGTCTACGCGCAAAGGCGACTGCCCTTTTGAGGCTTCAAATCTAAAATGTTCAAATAATTCGTCATCTAGCGTTTCGTCTGCAATCGGATTCTCTATCATTCTGCCGGTTCTGTATCTGTATTGTTTTTAATCGTATCTGCTTCAGACTCTTCAAATCCTACTTTTCCATCGCCAAGAACTAAATCGATTTTGGATGCTTTTTTTACCTTATCACCCGGTTTTATCTTCTTACCGTTTGAATGCATTTCCAAAACCATATCCTTGCCTAAATAAGGCTTGTATGTTTTTTTGCCAATCTCAAGTCCTAAAGCCAAAAGCGATGGTTCTGCCTGGCGTAATGTTTTTTCAATCAAATCAGGAACAGTAACCAACCCGAAATCGGCTGAATTTACTTTGATGTAAATCTTCCTGCCGTCTTTTACCTTTGCTCCCGGCAGCGGATCTTGCTGCACAACAGTATATTTTGGAAAATCTTTATTGAAGTCTACCGTATCCAGCAAAACATATTCTAAATTAAGCTCGTCAAGTTTCTCTTCTACTTGCTGTTCCGTAAGCTTTTTCAAATCCGGAACTGTTATTTCATTGCCGTGATCTGTAGTATAACTGAGCCATTGCAATAGTATAAAAACAAGTACGACGACAATTCCCAAAGCCAGTAAAAGTTGTTTAAAAAAAGATTTGCTTGTAAGATATTTTCCTAAAGTCATATAAAATGTATTTCGTGCAAAGATATAAAAATACTAAAGGTTTTTAGTTTCAATAATTAGTGATATTTTTGTGAGAGGTTTCGGCCGTTTTAGTTAGCAGTTTTCAATTTTCAGACTAAACTTCTAACAACAAACAAGTCTGAAATCTGTAATCTAAAATCTGCAATCTTACTATGAACATAGCCGTTGTAATGGGCGGATATTCTGACGAATCAGTGATATCGCTTCGAAGTGGTCAGCTAATCCTAAACAATCTCGACAAAAACAAATATAAAACGTTTGAAGTCCATATTTTATTGGATGGCTGGGACGTAATTATCGATGGAGAGAAATTTCCGATCGACAAATCCGACTTTACCTTCACCAAAAACGGGACAAAAACAACATTTGATGTTATCGTCAATACCATCCACGGAACACCTGGCGAAGACGGGCATATGCAGGCGTATTGGGAACTAATAGAAATTTCGTATTCCGGGTGTAACTTTTACCAATCGGCTCTGACGTTTAACAAAAGAGATACTTTGTCTGTACTTTCAAAATTCAATATCCCAAAGGCAAAATCCATATATCTTTCTAAAGGCGACAAAATCACGGCTGAAGAAATCAAAGCCGAATTAGGCTTGCCTTTTTTCGTAAAACCGAATCAATCCGGAAGCAGCTTGGGCGTTTCAAAAGTAAATGACCTGTCTGATTTCGACAAGGCATTAGATTTTGCTTTTGCAGAAGACAGCGATATTTTGATTGAATCCTATTTAAAAGGAACCGAAGTTTCTGTCGGAGTACTAAATTACAAAGGAGAAACAAAGGTTTTAGGCCTGACCGAAATCGTCTCTCACAATGACTTTTTTGACTACGAAGCTAAATATTTAGGAAAATCAGAAGAAATTACGCCGGCAAGATTGTCTGCAGAAGTAGAGCAAAAAGTACGTGAAACAGCCGCAAAGGTATATGAAGCCCTAGGAATGTCTGGTTTTTCAAGAACCGATTTTATCGTAATGGATGACGTGCCGCACTTTATCGAAATCAATACCAATCCAGGGTTGTCAGGACAAAGCATTTTCCCGCAACAAGCAGAATATGCCAAAATTGCTTTTTCGGATTTATTGGATAATGAAATCGAATTGGCATTAAAACGAAAATTATTATGGAAAAAATAGCCGTATTCCCAGGATCATTTGACCCGATAACGTTGGGGCATTATGACATCATCAAAAGAAGCATTCCCCTTTTTGACAAGATAATCGTTGCCATCGGCGTTAATGCCGAGAAAAAATATATGTTCTCTTTGGATGAAAGAAAGCGCTTTATCGAAGAATGTTTTGAGAACGACCCGACGGTTTCTGTGGTTTCGTACGAAGGCTTGACAATTGACTTCTGCAAAAAAGTAAAAGCAAAATTTATTCTGAGAGGCCTGAGAAATCCGGCCGATTTTGAATTTGAAAAAGCAATTGCGCACACCAATCGCAAGCTTTCTAAAATCGAGACTGTTTTCTTGCTGACAGCTGCGAATACTTCTTACATCAGCTCCAGCATTGTTCGTGATGTTATCCGAAACGGAGGGGAATATGAGTTATTAGTTCCCGATTCGGTCAGGACAAAATAGTTACGGACTACCAAATTTGTAAGACATACTATTAAACAGTACTTTCGCCAAAAATAACATCCTTTAAAATGAGTATAGAAAGAGAACTAATAAAACGCAGTGGCGGAAAGTGCGAGCTTTCAGGAGCTACTGAAAACCTGAAGGTATATCAAGTGCTTCCAACCCGAAAAGGGGGTCTGGACGAAAGCATTTTAGCCAGCGCAACCTGTATCGACCAGATTGAAAATCCCGAAAAAATGGATCCGAATTTATGGAGATGCCTTAACGAGAGCATGTGGAGCGAACATCTCCCTGTTCAAGTGGTATCTTGGAGAATGTTGAGCCGTATGGGCAATCAAGAATTGTTGGACCAAATGTATCTCGAAGAAGATGATTTAGCTTGGGCTAAAGCTACAGGAGAAGGCGAAGATGACGAAAATAAGCTAGTCCACCGCGACAGTAACGGAGTAATTCTACAGACCGGAGATTCTGTAGTCCTGATCAAAGATCTGAAAGTAAAAGGTTCTAGCATGGTTGCCAAACAAGGAACTGCAGTCCGAAATATTCGATTGGATCATGAAAACGCAGAATACATCGAAGGAAAAGTAGATGGCCAGCTGATTGTTATCATTACACAATATGTGAAGAAAATATAATTTTAGATCGTAGATTTCAGATTTCAGACGAGATACTTAACATTCTTAATCTGAAATCTGAAATCTGAAATCTGAAATCTGAAATCTGAAATCTGAAATCTGAAATCCAAACTACTCTTCTTTCTTCACAACCTTCCTCGCCACTTCAATCTTAAATTTCTTGCCTTTCATCTTTTCATCCTTGATATTTTTCAAGAAATCCTTCACTTTTTTAGATTTTACGGCCGCAAAAGAAATAAAGTCTTTTACTTCTATCAATCCCAAATCGCCTTTTTCTAATTTCCCTTTTTGAGAAAAGAATCCGACGATATCAATTTTATTCAGTTTATTTTTCTTTCCGCCAGAGATATAAATCGTCTGGAATTCTGGAGGTTTTGGCAATGAATTCGAGTTTTCTACATTCAAAACTTCCATATCATAATCAATATAGTCTAGCTTTTTTTCGCTTTCATGAACGATAATATATGCCGTTCCTGAAGCTAACATTCTAGCAGTACGGCCATTTCGATGCGTAAATTCATCTTCTTTCGAAGGCAGATGATAATGAATTACGTGTTTCATTTCTGGAATATCCAATCCCCTAGCCGCTAAATCGGTTGTAACGAGATAACTTACACTTCCATTTCGGAATTGAATAAGAGCGCGTTCTCTTTCCTCTTGGTCCATTCCGCCATGATAATAAGTCGCATAAATCCCTTTTTCGTTTAAGGTATCACTGATTCTCTCAGCAGCATCTCTATGATTACAAAAAATCAAGGCCGACTCGGACTTCAAAGAACAAATCAACTGAAAAAGACTGTTGATCTTGTCCTTTTCTTTAGAAACCACCATCTTCATAGAAAGATTGGTCTTCTCCTCATTTCTAGGAATAAAATCTAAAACAGCTGGATTTATAACTCTTGTATATTTTGGAATTTCAATATCGGATGTAGCCGAAACCAAAACTCGTTTGTTCAGTTTTGGAAGACGGTTGATGATAAAGGACATTTCTTCATGAAAGCCCAATTGCAACGACTTGTCGAATTCATCTAAAACTAATGTCTGGATTTTGTCCGTCCTGAAAGTTTCTCTATCGATATGGTCCGCAATTCTTCCGGGAGTGCCTATTAGAACTGCTGGAGGATTGCTTAAATTTTTAATTTCAGTATCAATAGAATGTCCGCCATAGCAAACATTAGCTTTGTAACCAGTGCCCATTTTTTTCCAAACCTGCTCAATCTGCAGACCCAATTCTCTCGACGGTACAATAATCAGGCATTGTACCGAAAGAATTTCCGGTTGCAAGATTTCAAAAACGGGCAATAAAAAGGCCAAGGTCTTTCCAGAACCTGTCGGCGATAGCAATAAAGTATTATTATTTTCGACAATGGCTTCTTGGGCCGCTACCTGCATCTCGTTAAGGCTTTCTATGCCTAAATTCAGAAGAAGGTTGGTGGAATGGTGATTGTTATTCATGCGGCAAAGGTAATTTTTAATTGTGAATTATAAATTACGAATTACGATGAGCTGATTTTTCGCAATTCGTAATTCATAATTTGTAATTTTGATGTTTTTCAAATCAATATGATAAAATCCCTGCTTCCAATTTTCTTACTTTCTATTATGGCAAATGCTCAAAACAAAACAGACTTCCTGACTCCTTATGAAAAAGGAAACGGAAACCAGACCGCAACTTATGAAGAAACAATTGCGTATTTCCAGCTTCTGGATAAAAGCTTCGAGACGGTTTCGATGCAAGAAATGGGACTTACCGATTCTGGAGAACCGCTGCATATCGTAACATTTAATCCTGCCAAAGATTTTGATTTTGAAAAGATTCAGAAAGAAAAAGCTGTCTTGTTGATCAATAACGGGATACATCCTGGAGAGCCCGACGGCATTGACGCTACGATGATGCTTTTTAGGGATTTGGCTTTGGGGAAAACTAAAGTCCCGAAGAACGTTGTGATTGTGAATATCCCAATTTATAATATCGGCGGTGCCTTGAATCGAAATTCGTTTTCAAGAGCGAACCAAAACGGGCCGGAAAGCTATGGATTCAGAGGAAATGCTAGGAATTATGACTTAAACCGAGATTTCTTGAAATCAGACACTAGAAATGCCAGAAGCTTTGCGCAGATTTTCCATAAAGTAAATCCTGATATTTTTATTGACAACCATGTAAGCAACGGCGCCGATTATCAATATACTTTTACTTATATCGCAACCCATCCTCAAAAAATTGGCGGTAATCTCGGGAAGTTTTGGGAGTCTGAAATGCTTCCTTCTTTGCTTTCTGATTTGAAAAAGAAAAAAATAGAATCAGTACCTTATGTCAACATACATGACGAAAAGCCGGACAATGGTTTTGAGGCTTTTATGGATTATCCGAGATACTCCACTGGCTTTGCTTCTATGTTCAACACAATAGGCTCTATGCCCGAAACGCACATGCTGAAAGAGTATGCTTCTAGGGTAAAGGTAACCTACGAATACATGATTTCATCAATCGAATATGCCGATAAAAACTATAGAAAGATTAAGGACTTGCGAAAAGAAAACCTGCAAAATTATCGTCCAGGTCAGAAATATGTTTTGTTATGGGAATTAGATGCGGACAAAGTTTCTAGCATTCCGTTTTTAGGCTATGAAGGCGGTTACAAACCGAGCGATATTTCTGGAAAACCACGATTATTTTATGACGAAACCAAGCCTTTCAGTAAAACAATTCCTTATTATAGAGATTACAAGCCGTCGTTGGAAGTCTTGATTCCTGAAGCGTACATCGTTCCGAAATCATGGTGGAACGTCATAGAGCTTTTAAAAATCAACAATATCCAAATGACACCGTTGGAAAAAGACACGGAATTGGAAGTAGAAAGCTATCGTATCAAGGATTTCAAGACAAGCAGTTCTGCTTATGAAGGACATTATCCGCATAATTCTGTAAATGTGATAAGCACGAAGAAAAAAGTACTTTTCAAAAAAGGAGATTTTCTAATAAAAACACAACAGCCAGGCGTGAAATATCTGCTGGAAACGTTGGAACCGCAAGCTAATGACTCTTATTTTGTTTGGAATTTCTTCGATTCTATCTTACAGCAAAAAGAATATTTTTCGGCTTATGTTTTTGAAGATTTAGCGAAGCAGTTATTGGAAAAAAATCCAAAATTGAAATCAGAGTTCGAAAAGAAAAAGGCTGAAGATCCAAAATTTGCCGATTCAGGAGAAGCACAATTGGATTGGATTTACAGGCATTCTGATTATTACGAAAAGTCACACATGGAATATCCTGTTTTCAGTATTATGAAATAATAAAAAAGCTCCTATTTCAGGAGCTTTTCTGTTTCAAACAAAAGCTTGATATTTTCGTAAGAGTTTTTCAATGCTTCTTGAACTTGCTCTGGATTGAGCCAAGCTACCTTTTCGATTCCTTCGTCTTCCTGTGGCATTGGCGTTCCTTCAAAATCGGTTTTCATTTCAAACCAATGCGTAATTTTCAGTTTGTATCTTCCATTTCGGATAAAAACATGATAGGTTTTTTGCAGTTTTTTTGTGATTGACAATCCCGATACGCCAGTTTCTTCTTCTACTTCTCTAATGGCCGTGTCTTCGATCTCCTCTCCTTTTTCGATGCCTCCTTTCGGCAAGTCCCATTTTCCATTTCTAAAAATAAAAAGCACTTCGCCTTTTTTGTTATAGACCAATCCGCCGCCTGCTTTGTTCACGGGAATTTTTTCTTTCAGCTTTTTCATAATCTCCTTTTCATCAGGATGATATAAATAAGCCTTCTGAATTTTATTTTGGAACATTTTCACAATAACCTGATGGATATCAACGCTTTCTAAAAGAAAAAATTGAAAATCGGTTTCTTTAACTATCTGATTAGTTAAAAAAAGTGGTTTATCGTTGACAAAAACTTTATACATTTGTAGTATGATTTTTAATAAAGACACCGCTCAAAAAACAGCCGAATTGCTTTTACAAATAAATGCAATTAAATTGAATCCAAAAAATCCTTTTACATGGGCTTCTGGATGGAAATCTCCTATTTACTGCGATAATAGGATAACACTCTCATTTCCACCAATCAGAAATTACATCCGTGAAGAGTTTTCTAAAAATCTAGAAAAGCAGTTCGGAAAGCCTGACGTAATTGCAGGAGTTGCAACTGGAGCAATCGGAATCGGCATGCTTGTCGCTGAATATATGGGACTTCCATTCGTATATGTACGTCCGGAACCTAAAAAACATGGAAGACAAAACCAAATAGAAGGTTTCTTGCAAAAAGGACAAAATGTTGTCGTGGTTGAAGATTTAATCAGCACTGGAAACAGCAGTCTTATGGCTGTCGAAGCATTGAAAGAAGCTGGAGCAAACGTAAAAGGAATGGTTGCTATCTTTACCTATGGTTTTGATGTGGCTACAGAAAACTTCAAGAAAGCTAATATAGACTTGCTTACCTTAAGCAATTACGAAAACCTGCTAGAATTAGCAGTTGCTAAAAGATACATCACGGAAGAAGAACAGGAAACATTAAAAGTTTGGAGCAAAAGCCCTTCGACTTGGAATGTAGAAAGTGACAGTACTTCAGTAAAATAACCGCTAATCCTTAAAAAATGAATTTAGAAAGTCCAAAAGTAAGCGTACAAAAGTCGGCTCAATATTTATTTGACCAGCTGACAGACGTAAAGAATTTCGAAAAATTGATGCCCGACAATATTGCCAAATTTGAGGTTACGGGCGAAGATGCTTTTATTTTTGGATTAAAAGGAATGCCAGAAATCAAATTAAAAATGAAAGACAAAACAGCTCCTACAAAAGTAATTTTAGGTGCTGCAAGCGATAAGCTTCCTTTTACTCTGACTGGAAATATTACTCCGACATCAGACGATTCAAGCGATGTACAGCTTCATTTTGAAGGTGAATTCAATGCCATGATGGCCATGATGGTAAAAGGTCCGATAAGCAAGTTTATAGAGACTTTGGCAGGAAATATGCACAAGCTATAGCTAAAATATTAAAATATACATTAGAGCCTTTCAGCAATCAAACTGGAAGGCTTTTTTAATACAGCATCTTGATTTCTTTTATTTCATACGATTCAACAGAATCGTCTTCCACAACCAATTGCAGCTTTCCTGATTGGTCAACGCCGCTGATAATGCCCATGAACTTATTTCCTTTCAAGTTTTCAAAAGGCATCGGAATTCCTTTTTTATAAAGGCAGGAATGGTATTTTTCCCAAAGCGAATCTGTATTTTTATTTAGGATTAAAGAAACATTGCGCGTCAGGCATTCGACAATCGAAATTAGCACTGCTTCTTTATTGATCTCTCGTTTTAGCAAAATAGACAAAGAAGAAGCCTTCGGAAGATTTTCAAAGTTCTGCTGGTTTACATTTATCCCAATACCGATAATCGAAAATATCTCTCCGTCACTTTTCAAACTGTTCTCGATCAATATGCCACCTATTTTTTTTCCTCCTGCCAAAATGTCGTTAGGCCATTTTATGGCGAGTTCTTTAATTTCAAGAAAAGATAAGGCTTCGATTATGCTTACTGCAACAGCAACATTCAGATGAAAAATATGATTGACTTCTAACAGCAAATCCTTAACCAAAACACTAAAAGTCAAGTTTTTACCAGCCTGAACACTCCATTTCGACCCCATCTGCCCTTTACCATCTGTTTGATTTTCAGCAGTAACAATAGTAAAGTTCTCTACAAATTGTCTTTGCAATAATCCTTTAAGATAATCGTTGGTTGAGTTAATGGCATCGAGTTTGATGATGTTCATAGAAAATAATTGAAGTTATCTTTTTAATCTTATGTTAAGGTTCAAAAATAAAGACAAAAAATGATAACTTTGCGAAAACATATAAAATTTAAATGGCGAAAAAAAATATAAGCAATGATGATTTGTTGGCCAACATCATCAAAGGAATTGAAGAAGTAAAAGGTAATGATATTGATATTTTAGATTTAAGAGCAATCGACAACACCGTTTGTGATTATTTTGTAATCTGCAACGGTACTTCAAATACTCAAGTTAACTCCATCGTTAACTCGGTTCAAAAAACAGTTTCCAAAGAATTAAAAGACAAGCCTTGGCACGTTGAAGGTACTGAAAACGGCGAATGGGTGTTGATGGATTATGTAAACATTGTAGTTCACGTTTTCCAGAAACACATCCGCGAGTACTACAACATAGAAAGCTTGTGGGGTGATGCTAAAATCACTACAATCCAAAACAAATACTAAAGAAAGACAGCAATGGCTAAAGATAACAATACAAATCCTAATCCGAAAAAATTCAGGTTAAGTCCATGGTGGATTTATGGTGGCTTGATTTTGTTTTTTCTTATCTTAAACTGGGCTTCAGGCGGCTCAAAATGGGGAGAAACAAGCAAAGCATCCGCATCTGATTTTAACAAGCTGCTCGAAAAAGGGCAAATTGAAAAAGTCGTAGTCTACAATAAAAACGAGGCTGAAATTTTCCTGAACAAAACTGGATTGGCCGACCCCGTAAATAAAAATGTAACCAAAGATATTTTTGACAAGCCAAACCCAGGCCCTCACTATATTCTTGACAATATCGGTAACGACGAGCTATTCCAAAAAAAGCTTGAAACAGCACAATTAGAAGGAAAATTAAAAGACTATAACTTCTTGCCAAAAAGCAATTGGGGCGAAATATTCATAACCCTTCTGCCAATCTTGATCATTGTTGGAATCTGGCTTTTCATCATGAGAAGAATGTCTGGCGGATCAGCTGGCGGCGGCGGCGGACAGATTTTCAATATCGGAAAATCAAAAGCAAAACTGTTTGATGAAAAAACCGATGTGAAAGTTACATTCAAAGATGTGGCTGGACTTGAAGGTGCAAAAGAAGAAGTTCAAGAAATCGTTGAATTCTTGAAAAACCCAGAAAAATATACCAATCTTGGAGGAAAGATTCCAAAAGGCGCCCTTTTGGTTGGACCTCCAGGAACAGGAAAAACATTATTGGCAAAAGCCGTAGCCGGCGAAGCCAGAGTACCTTTCTTTTCACTATCAGGTTCTGATTTCGTTGAAATGTTCGTGGGTGTTGGAGCTTCTCGTGTAAGAGATTTGTTCAAGCAAGCCAAAGAGAAATCACCTGCTATCATTTTCATCGATGAGATTGATGCTGTGGGACGTGCAAGAGGAAAAAATAATATGTCAGGTTCAAACGACGAGCGCGAAAACACATTAAACCAATTGCTTACTGAAATGGACGGCTTTGGAACAAATACCAACGTAATCGTTTTGGCTGCGACTAACAGAGCTGATGTTTTAGACAAAGCATTGATGAGAGCTGGTCGTTTTGACAGACAGATCTATGTTGATTTGCCGGACATCAGAGAACGTAAAGAAATTTTTGAAGTACATTTAGCTCCTTTGAAAAAAGTAGAAGGATTAGATACTGACTTTTTAGCAAAACAAACTCCAGGATTTTCTGGTGCTGATATTGCGAATGTTTGTAACGAAGCGGCCTTGATTGCTGCTAGAAAAGACAAAAAGGCAGTAGACAAGCAAGATTTCCTAGATGCTGTTGATAGAATCATCGGAGGTCTTGAAAAGAAAAACAAAATCATCACGCCAGAAGAAAAAAGAGCCATCGCCATCCACGAAGCCGGGCACGCGACTGTTAGCTGGATGGTAGAGCATGCTGCTCCGCTTATCAAGGTAACGATTGTTCCAAGAGGGCAAAGCTTAGGTGCTGCATGGTATCTTCCAGAAGAAAGACAGATCGTAAGAACTGACCAAATGCTGGATGAAATGTGTGCTACTATGGGCGGACGTGCTGCAGAAAAGGTAACGTTTAACCGAATTTCGACAGGAGCATTAAGCGATCTTGAAAAAGTGACCAAGCAAGCAAGAGCCATGGTTACCATTTACGGCTTGAACGATAAATTAGGGAACATCACCTATTACGATTCGTCTGGACAAAGCGAATATAACTTCTCAAAACCTTATTCTGAAGACACTGCGAAAGTAATCGACAAGGAAATTTCAGAATTAATAGAAGGCCAATACCAAAGAGCCATCAAGATTCTTGAGGAAAATAAGGACAAACTAAACCAGTTGGCCGATATTCTGATCGAAAAAGAAGTTATTTTCAAAGACGACTTAGAAGCTATTTTCGGGAAACGTGCTTTTGGTGAAGCAGTTGAAGAAGTCTTCGAAGAGTAAATCTGATTTTTTAAGAAATTTTACAAAAATCTTAATTCAAAAGCAGTTTTGAATTAAGATTTTTTTATCTTTGATTGTTTTGAAATTGCAAACAAAGAATTTGACCAATTTATGAGTCTCTTTAAAAAACTTTTTGGCGCTGGCGAATCTTCTGACGAGGATAAAGATGGCAACTTAAGTCCATTCAACCCTGAAACTGTTATTCCGGCGGATGAATTATTTACGCTCAACTTCAAAAAAAACGGAGGTAAATTCTTGTATTGCGAAAATCTTGAAGAAGCAAAAGAACACTTCGAACATATTCTTGAAGAAAACGACTGGTTTGAATCAGAAGCTCTTTGTTTCGAACCTAAGCTTTTCAGCCTTTTGGAAGAAAATAAACTTGATTATATAAAACCTACCAATCCTAAATTCCTTTTGGCAAGCTGCGAGAATCTTATTGCCGATGAAGGCTCTGTCCTATTCTCATCCAATCAGATCAAGCAATACAAGCCAAACGAACTTCCAGCCAACATCGTAATACTTGCAACGACAAGTCAGATTTTGGAAAGCAAAAGTGATGGGCTTCGTGAAATCAAGAAAAAATACGAAAAGGACTACCCTACCAATATTACCACAATAAAATATTTCGAAAAAGCAAAGGACGAAGATTTCCTGCAATACGGAAGTGTTGCCAAGAATCTGTACCTCCTGCTTTTAGAAGACCTTTAAAATGCGTGAAACCCTAACGAGATCATTATCTGGCCTAGTCTATATTCTTTTATTAATTGGGGCAACGCTTTATTCCCTTGACAGTTTTCTTCTGCTTTTTGGATTATTCTTAGTGGTCTGTACTGCAGAATTTTGCGACTTGATTAATCTAAAAAAACCTATTCCTATAGTTCTCGCCGTCGGAGGTTATGTCTTATTTTCTTATTTCAATACATTCAATACCACTAACGACTGGCTATTGGTTGGAGCGACATTATTCGTTTCCATCAAGCTTATTATATTTCTATTCAGCGAAAAACGCCAAAAAGTAGACAAGCAATCTAAGTATGTCTATCTTATCGGTTATATTGTACTTCCTTTTATCATCCTGACGAAAATTCCTTTTGAATCGACCGTTTTCAATCCAAAAATCCTGATTGGAATTTTTATTCTTATCTGGACAAACGATACCTTCGCTTATATTGTTGGAAAATCCATCGGAAAGAGAAAGTTATATGAAAAAATTTCTCCTAAAAAAACCATTGAAGGCTTTTTGGGAGGATTAATTTTTGCCGTGATTTCTAGTATTTTTATTGCTCTCTATTTTATTGGACAGCCCGTATTTATATGGATTATCCTTGCTTTGATTTCGGGAATTTTTGGCACCATAGGCGATTTGATTGAATCCAAATTCAAAAGAATTGCTGGCGTCAAGGACAGCGGAAAGATAATGCCTGGCCATGGAGGCATACTAGATCGGCTAGATAGTATTATATTTGTATCACCATTTATTTTTTTGTTTTATCAAATTTTAAATTATGCTTAAATTTCATAAAGAAGGAGCCAAAATTATCCTGATTACTTGTGCAGTAGTCGTTGCAATCGTATTGTTAACCGATTCATGGATTGCAAATTTCTGGCTTCTAAAAACGATTCAGATTATCTCGCTATTATTTCTTATATTAGTACTACAGTTCTTTAGAAACCCTAAAAGATATACGCAGCTTAACGAAAGCCAGATAATTGCGCCTGTAGACGGAAAAGTGGTCGTGATTGAAGAAGTGTATGAAAGCGAGTATTTCAAAGACAAAAGGCTCATGGTTTCAATTTTTATGTCGCCGATTAACGTGCACGTAACACGCTATGCAATGAGCGGAATCATAAAATTCAGCAAATACCATCCAGGAAAATATCTTGTAGCATGGCATCCAAAAGCAAGCGAAGAAAACGAGAGAACGACAGTTGTTATTGAAAACCCAACTTTTGGAGAAATCTTATACCGTCAGATTGCCGGAGCTTTGGCAAGAAGAATTGTAAATTATGCTAGCGAAGGAATGCAGGTAGTACAAGGCGAAGATGCTGGATTTATAAAATTTGGGTCAAGAGTAGATTTATACTTGCCTTTAGGAACAGAAATTAACGTAAAGCTTAATCAAAAAGCAGTCGGAGGTATAACAGTAATTGCATCAAGATCTTAATGTCAGAAAAGGATTTAGATACTCAATTCGAGGAAGCTTATGAATTAGCTTCAAACATGACAGAAGCTCTACCGCAAGATGTCATGTTGCGGATTTACGCCTATTACAAACAGGCAACACAAGGAACTGCCAAGTCGAAAAGAATTTCAAGCGTAGATTTAAGAGATGCTTTTAAAACAAATGCTTGGATGCAGATCAGCCATCTATCCAGCGATGAGGCCAAACGACTTTATATTGAAACAATTAATTCACTTATTAAAAAATAATTTATGAAAAAAACACAGTTATTTATTTCAAGCCTAGTGTTGGCATTCGTACTGCAATCTTGCAACAAAGAAAAAAAGCTAGATGAAGTTCAAGTACCACTTCCAACAACAGAAGAAAAAGCGCCAATGGGCAATCCTGACGATGTAGCCGCTGAGCCAGGAGCTTTTAAAATGATGAAGCTTCCGTATGCTTATGATGCTTTAGAGCCTCATATCGACGCTAAGACGGTTGAAATTCACTATTCAAAGCACCATGTCGGATACGTAAACAATCTGAACAAGGCTATCGCTGGAACAGAATTGGAAAAACAGACTATCGAAGAAATACTTTCAAAACTAGATCTGGAAAACAAGGTAGTTCGCAATAATGCGGGCGGTTACTATAACCACAATCTGTATTGGGAAATCATGGCACCTAAAAAAGGTGGCGAACCTACTGGAGCTCTTGCGGAAGCAATCAATAAAGATTTCGGTTCATTTGAGACTTTCAAAACACAACTGACTGAAGCGGCAACAAAACAATTTGGTTCAGGATGGGCTTGGCTTGTAGTTGACAAAACAGGGAAACTTGTAGTTGGAAGTACGCCGAACCAAGACAATCCTTTAATGCCTAATATGTCAATTTCTGGAACTCCTATTTTAGGATTGGATGTTTGGGAACATGCGTATTATCTAAAATACCAAAACAAAAGACCAGACTATATTACGGCTTTTTTCAACCTGATCAATTGGGATGCGGTTGCTAAAAAATACGAAGCTGCAAAAACACCAGTTCCTGCTGTTAAATAAGTAGCATCATAAAAAAGAAAAGCCCCGAACATTCGGGGCTTTTTTATTAGTACAGTATTCAAATTATTTTAAGCTAGCCAAACTTTGCTCGATTGTAGCAATCTTTGACAAGGCATCGGCTTCTTTCTTTCTCTCGATTTCTAGAACCTTTTCAGGGGCATTGTTGACAAATTTCTCATTAGACAATTTTGCCTGAACCGATTTCAAGAAACCTTGGTTGTATTTTAATTCTTCTGAAAGTTTTGCAATTTCTTCTTCAACATTGATCGCTCCACTAATTGGCACAAAATATTCGTTTGATTTTGCACGGAACGTCAAGGCTCCATTTACAGCTTCAGAAACATATTCTAAAGAACTGATATTGCCCAATTTTATAATAACAGCATCAAAATAAGCTGACGTATTATCATTATTGATGGCTTTCAATTCAATAGTATCCTTGAATGGAATGTTCTTTTCTTTCCTTATAGTTCTTACACCCGAAATAACTTCTGCCGCAAAATCAAAATCAGCGATCAATTTAGCATCGAATGATTTAAGTTCAGGCCAAGTCGAAATAATCAAGGCTTGTTCTGGAGTTCTTTCTGCTATATGCTGCCAAATTTCTTCGGTCAAGAAAGGCATGAACGGATGCAACAGCTTCAAGTTGCTTTCCAGCATTTCGATTGCCTTATCAAACGTTTTTTTGTCAATCGGAGCTTGGTAGGTCGGCTTGATCATTTCAAGAAACCAAGAGCAGAAATCGTCCCAAACCAATTTGTATATGGCCATCAAGGCATCAGAAATTCTGTATTTTTCAAAATGATCTTCAATTTCTGCTAAAGTCTGTTGCAATTTTGCTTCAAACCATTCGATAGCTACTTTTGAAGATTCTGGTTGCGGAATCGTATCGCTTACCTCCCAGCCTTTTATCAATCGGAAAGCGTTCCATATTTTATTCGTAAACGCTTTTCCTTGACTGCACAATTCTTCATCGAACATAATATCGTTTCCTGCAGAAGCGCTCAAAAGCAAGCCCACGCGAACTCCGTCAGCGCTAAACTTATCAATCAAATCTAACGGATCAGGAGAATTCCCTAATGACTTTGACATTTTGCGTCGTTGCTTATCGCGAACCAAGCCTGTCAAATAAACATTAGAAAATGGTTTTTCTCCTGTATATTCATACCCTGCAATAATCATTCTGGCTACCCAGAAAAACAAGATATCCGGACCTGTAACCAAGTCATTTGTTGGATAATAATATTTAAAATCTTTGTTTTCAGGCTCAATAATACCTCCGAACACGGCCATTGGCCAAAGCCACGCCGAAAACCAAGTATCTAAAGCATCGACATCTTGACGCAAATCTTCGGCTTTTAGTTCTGTTTTTCCAGTTGCTTTTTGAGCAAGAACTACTGCATCTTGAATGGTTTCGGCCACAACGAAATCTTCTTTGCCATCGCCATAGAAAAACGCAGGGATTCGGTGTCCCCACCAAAGCTGACGAGAGATATTCCAGTCGCGGATATTTTCCAACCAATGACGGTACGTATTATCAAAACGCTTTGGATATAGCTTGATTTCTTCTGTTTCAAGAACGGCTTTGATGGCTGGTTTTACCAATTCCTCCATTTTCAAGAACCATTGGTCTGACAAGCGAGGCTCGATTACGGCCTTAGTTCTTTCAGATGTTCCTACCTTGTTAAGATGGGTTTCGGTTTTTGCCAAGCTTCCGTTTTCTTCTAGCTCTTTGGCAATTTCCTCACGAACTACAAAACGGTCTTTTCCGGCATAATGCAATCCGAAAGAATTTAACGTCGCGTCTTCATTGAAAATATCGATTACTTCAAGATTGTGTTTATCTCCTAAAGTTTTGTCATTCATATCATGAGCAGGCGTTACCTTTAAGCAACCTGTTCCAAACTCAACATCAACATATTCATCCTCAATAATAGGAATTACTCTTCCAGCAATTGGAACGATGGCTCTTTTACCTTTTAAATGCGAAAAACGTTCGTCATTCGGATTGATACAAATAGCTGTATCTCCAAAAATAGTTTCCGGACGGGTTGTTGCTACTGTCAAGAAATCAGCGCTTCCTTCGATTTGATATTTTAGAAAGTATAGTTTTCCTTGTCTTTCTTCAAAAATAACTTCTTCGTCAGACAAAGTCGTCTTTGCTTCCGGATCCCAATTGACCATTCTATAGCCTCGGTAAATCATGCCTTTGTTGTACAAATCAACAAAAGACTTGATTACAGAAGCCGACATGTCTGGATCCATAGTAAATTTTGTTCTTTCCCAATCGCATGAAGCTCCTAGTTTTTTTAATTGGTCAAGGATAACTCCGCCATATTTATGCGTCCAATCCCAAGCATGTTCCAAAAATTCTTCACGGGACAAATCATTTTTATTGATTCCTTCTGATTTTAATTTTGCTACAACTTTAGCTTCAGTCGCAATCGACGCATGATCTGTTCCGGGAACCCAGCAAGCGTTGAATCCTTTTAAACGCGCACGGCGAATCAAAACGTCTTGTATGGTGTTATTCAACATGTGTCCCATGTGCAAGACACCTGTCACGTTTGGTGGCGGAATTGTAATTGTATAAGGTGTTCTGTGATCGGGTTCTGAATGAAAATAATTATTTTCCATCCAGTAGCCGTACCATTTTTGCTCTACTGATTTGGCATCGAATTGTGCTGGAATTGTCATATTTTTTGTCTTCGTTTTTTCTATGTTTATATCTTACCAAAACTTACTTTCTCTGAATGATTTTTGCATTAAGTTATAACAACTAAAAGCCTTGATCATACGCTTCAAATCCTAAAAACAAACTTGGTATGGATTTTGTAAATCTTGAAGCACAAAAGTAATTAAGTATGTGCAGTATAAAAAATTAAGATTTAATAATTTGCACTTTAATTAAAACTAAGTAATTTTACGAGGATTAACTAAAATTTTTATGATGAAAAAAATACTAAGTTTATTTGCAGTTATGATGTTGGGCGTTTCGGCTATGGCACAAACTGGACCAAAAATCGAGTTCAAAGAAGAGACTATTGATTACGGAACTGTTACGAAAGGTGAAGATTCAGGATTGAGAGTTTTTGAATTTAAAAATATTGGAGACTCGCCTCTAGTTATTTCCGATGTTAAATCATCATGCGGATGTACTGTTCCAACAAAACCAAAAGAACCGATCATGCCGGGAAAAACAGGTACAATTGAAGTACAATATAATATGAATCCAGGCCCTATCAGCAAAACTATTACAGTACAATCTAATGCTGTAAATAAAGATAGCGGTATCATTCCTTTACGAATAAAAGGCAATGTAATTGTCAAAGAAGAAATAAATTTGATGGAGAAAAAGAAATCGCTCCCTAGTTCATAAATAAAAAATCCTGCCAATTGGCGGGATTTTTTATAATATCTTTTTGAGCTGAAATTTGAAGGCTATAGGTGTTGACTTTCTTTCGATATCTATATAAATCCATTTGCCTTCTTCCGATTGCAATAAGTCGTTTATTTTTTGGATGGTATATTCGTGAATGCTTCTCTTATTAATTTTGGAAATCTTATCGCCAGGCAATATTCCAGCCAAATCAGCAGGAGAGCCTTTTCTAACAGATGAAACTTCAAAGACCGGCTTCAAAGTGAATTGATATTTAAATCTGTTATCATCTATCACCTTATCTACTTTACTGCCAAATTCTGGTTTTATTTCTAGTTTTAGTGGCTCTTTGACATATTCAATTCCATTGTGCTGAATTACAATGCCGCTCATATTATAATTAAATGGCTTCAGGAATCTTGAATTTTTCTTTAGGTATAAAAACTGATCTTGATAATCAATTACAATATTAAATCGATGGAGAATTTCGCCACCAATTGAGCCATTTCTTCCATTGACAATGCCAACTCTGGGAAAAAAGCTTTCATGAGGATAAGACACTAAGGCTTCGTTTAAAGTAAAATCTGCTATTTTCACAGCTTCTACCCTCGACCTTTTTCCCATAATCGGACCATTTAATCCACGACCCAGGATATCCTCAAAAAAAACAGCGCCGGCTTTAATGTCCTTGTCTTCAAACAGCCACAACCCATCACCCAAACCGATGTCAATAAGAAGCTTTAAATTAATGGTGTCTTTTTCAATTTTTGTTGGGACATCAATATAAGGCCTGCTGTTTATAATGCTAATAGGATACTTGTGGTATTTTTTAAATTTTTTCTTCTCAAGAAACTTTCTGTTTCTATGGATCGTCATTATCTTTTTTTGGTAATTGATCTCAATTGGGTATTCCTTAAAAAATGAGTATCCTAAGATTCCATTAACCGGAATACCTAATCTTGCAGAGAAATTCACGTCTTGATCTAAGACTATGAGCATCGGAAACTTATCGTCTTCAAATCCAGAAATTTTAATTTTATTGTTTTCTGAGAGTAATCCTTCAATCACTTCTTCGGAGCCAAGCCCTTTTACTTTAACTTTTTTAGAATTGTAAAATCGAAGCGTATCATTTTCAGGAAGACTGAAGATTATGGAATTATCTGCTCCCGTATCTAAAAGCATGTTCAGTTTCGCTTTATTGATTTCTACAGGAATGATAATTAAATTATAGACATGTTGAAAAGGAATTTCGATTTTGCTTTTATTTGAATGCCATTGAAAGCCTTTTTGTCCAAAAAAAGTGCATGGAGATAGCAATAGCAAAAAAACAAATATCCTTATTCTCATATTCATTTTTATTTACAATAAATGTAGTAATTTTTAGAGAATTAACACTATCATTTCTATTGCTTTGCGTGCATTTTTTTCTGAATTTCTTAAAAAAAAGTCGCAAATTTGCAAACAAAACAAAAAGTCATGCCAAAAATTTCTACAAAAGGGCAGCACATGCCCGAATCGCCAATCAGAAAATTGGTTCCCTATTCAGAAATAGCAAAAAAGAAAGGCCATAAGGTCTATCACTTAAACATTGGCCAACCTGATATTAAAACACCAGAAGTTGCCCTAAATGCTGTAAAAAACACAAACATTACCGTTTTAGAATATAGCCATTCCGCTGGTTTTGAAAGCTACAGAAATAAGCTTTCACAATACTACCAAACCCATGGACTTCCAATCAATGTTGCTGATATCATAATCACTACAGGCGGATCAGAAGCTTTGCTTTTTGCAATGGGAAGCACAATGGACCAAGACGATGAGATTATTATCCCAGAACCTTTTTATGCTAATTATAATGGATTTTCAACAGCTTCAGGTGTTAAAGTAGTTCCTGTAATCTCTACAATTGATGAAGGATTTGCACTGCCTCCAATTGCAGCTTTTGAGAAATTAATTACTCCTAAAACGAAAGCAATTCTTATCTGCAATCCTGGAAACCCTACTGGGTATTTATATTCAAAAGAAGAAATACTCCAATTAGCAGAAATTGTAAAAAAACATGATTTGTTTTTGATTGCCGATGAAGTTTATAGAGAATTCATTTATGATGGAGAAGAGCACTTTTCTATTATGAACGTACCAGGCTTGGAAGAGAACGCCATAATGATTGATTCTGTATCTAAAAGATATAGTATGTGTGGCGCAAGAATTGGCTGTATCGTGTCTAAAAACAAAGAAGTAATGGCAACAGCTATGAAATTTGCACAAGCCCGATTAAGTCCTCCTACCTTTGCTCAAATTGCCAGCGAAGCAGCTCTTGATACTCCTCAAAGCTATTTTGATGATGTCATTACAGAGTACAAAGACAGACGTGATACTTTAATTGCAGAACTGCAAAAAATAGAAGGTGTAAAAGTCACTACTCCAAAAGGTGCTTTTTACTGTATTGCAAAGCTTCCTGTAAAAAATGCTGATGATTTTGCACAATGGCTATTAGAATCATATGACCTAAATGGAGAGACTGTCATGGTTGCTCCGGCTGCCGGTTTTTATTCCACACCTAATGTAGGCTTAGACGAAGTAAGAATTGCTTACGTTCTCAAAAAAGAAGACCTCATTCGATCTGTAGAAATTCTCAAAGACGCTCTCAAAACATATAACAAATAAAAAAAGCTCCTCAATGAGGAGCTTTTTTTATGCTTATACAAATTCAATCTCTTATAAAGAAGGGTTTCTGTATCTCTTTAGAATAATAAAAAAGGCTTCCAAGTGTTGGAAGCCTTTTTTATTATTTATCTTTTATTTATAAATTATCTCTTTAGTGAGAAGTGCGCCCTGAACTCCTTGCCCGTCCCGTTCTCCTGGTACAGGACCTTGAACCAGTAGTCGGTCGAAGGAAGCGGGTGCCCGTTCATCGTCCCGTCCCATCCTGAGCCCGCAGGGCTGATCTGCTTCACGAGCTTGCCGTAGCGGTCGAAGATGTAGATCGACGCCTCTGGCTGGCCCGCAAGGCCGATGATGTTCCA
>NZ_JACJIS010000003.1:0-368277 GCF_014138495.1 Flavobacterium gossypii
ACATCCGCGTCGAGCGTGCCCGAGAAGTCGACAGTAGCGCTGCCGCCTTCGCAGATGACAGGAGACGCAGTAGAGATAGTCGCACTAGGGGCTGCTATGACAGTTACGGTTATCGTTTCTGAAAGAGGTTGCGTGCAGAAAGGCGCCGCATCGGAAATCACACGCACCAGTTCATAGTCGTAGGTACCGGCTGCGGGAAGCGTCTCAAGAAGGATGTACTCGCCAGTAGCGTCTATCTGGATCTGCGGCTGCGGTGTGCCGTTGAGCGTGTAGTCGACGTGCGCCAGAGGCTGACCGTTGATCCTGATGCGTGACTGGCTGCCGAGGCATACTTGCGCGTCGATACGCGTTATCGTTGCAGTCGGAAGCGGCACGACGGTGATCGTCACCGAATCCGAGACGTTCTGCTCGCACGGAGGCGTGCTGGCCGTGGAGGCCTTCACCAGCGTGTAGGTATAGGTGCCCGGAGCCAGCGAGGCGGCGATGGCTATCGTGCCTGCTCCAGCAGCATCAAGGGTGAGCGTCTGCTGCGTCCCCGAAGGGTCGGTGTATGTCACGATGGCGCCAGGGGTCCCCTGGACGTCTATAGTCATACCCATCCCCTCGCATATCGGTGTGTCCGAAGTCGTGATCTGGGCGGTTATTACGTTTTCTGTAACAGTAGCTCCATTTGAAAGCGACTGTGAGCAGATAACAGTATTATCCGAGCCAACTATCCTTCCTTCTACCAATGTATAAGTAGTCGTTGCTGTCAAAGGGCCTGAAAAAATATAAGTACCGCTTGCATCTAGGGTTACTGATTGTACAGTCCCTGCATTTATTCTATAATCTATAACCGCATTTGGTATTCCATTAATCGTAAACGTTACTTCTTGTCCGAGGCAAGCGGAAGAGGGAGATGCTGTTATGGTCGCATTTGGAACGGGATAAACTCTTAGGCTAAAATCGGTAATACTATAGCATTGGGAAGCATTATTTGTCACTCTCGCAAAAATCTGTTGCGGATTAGAAGTATTGCTAATAATGTCTGGCAAAGGCAATATTTTATCAATAGCATTTGCTAATGTCGTGTGAAAAGTAATCGTATTGTTTGTCCTATCAGGGTTAATAAGGTCTCTGTACGTATTGAGGTCAAAAATCCCTACATTAGGCGTAATGCTGCAGGTTCTTCTTTCTCCAATCGCATTGGCTTGCGGCGGCGTTGGAAAGGCACCTCCATTTAACATAGCCGAACCGATCCATTCCAATTCAAAACCACCATCGCCTTCCGGCCTGTCAATCGCAATATAATAGGATTGTCCTGCTACCACATTCAGCCATCGCACATAACCATTTCCGCTAGCTCCGGGACCCGCCTGAGTAGCTGTTGTACTTCCATACATTCCGGTATGGTTACTTGTCAATCCAGCCTCTCCGGGATTTGTTGTCGCGCATCGGATGGGACTTCCTAGATTGGAGCAGGGTCTATTTGGACCGAAGACCCAGAAATCATAGTCCACATTAATATCAGTATCCAAAGGTTTTAAGTTAAACCCTAAAGTTCCTGACTGGACAATATTAATTTTAAGCCAAATCGAATTGTGTTCGAGACCGCCACAGCCAGACACTTCTTGAGTGTTACCTATTCCTTCTGCATTTGACGTGAAATTGCCGTTACCGCATACTGTAATAGCATTGACGCAATCGTTCGGTTCTTGGGCACTGACGTAATTGCTGAAAATTACTAAAAGACCTATAATCAGAAACTTTTTCATCTTTAAATGGTGCAATTTTTGAAAAACCCAACAGCTAATCTTTGTATTTCAAAAGATTAGCTGCCAGGGAATTTGTATTTCTTTTTAAGACTGTTTCGCCTTACTTTTTGATAATCATAAATTCAGAACGTCTGTTTTGTGCATTCTGTTCATCAGAACAATCGGCCTTACAGTCGATTTTTGGCTCTGAACTGCCAAAGCCTTTTCCTGAAAGGCGTTCCTTGGCGATTCCTTTAGAAACCAGATACTGGACAGTAGCTTGTGCTCTTTGGTCTGAAAGCTTCAGATTATAAGCAACGCTACCTTTATTGTCTGTATGGGATTTCACAAAAATAACCATCGATGGATATTTGTTCATTACCGTAACCAGCTTGTCTAGCTCATTGGCTCCCTGTTGGGTGATATTGCTCTTGTTGAATTCAAAATAGATGTTCTTTAGCAATACTTCTTTGTCGGTAATGATGACTTCTACTGGTTCTAGAGCTGCTTCAACAGTTGCTTTTCCTCCTTTAGCTTTGGCTATCGTATAAGTCCCAGGCTCATAGTCTTTTTTGGAAACTTGGAAAACATAGTCGGTATCGCATTCGACATCAAAGGAAGCTTCTCCTTTGGAATTACTTTGCTTGGTCGCAATTATATTACGCTTGTTGTCCAAAATAGCAACGCTGGCATCAGGCAGCAATTGGCCTGTCTTACGATCCTTCACTACGGCTATGGCTTCTACCCTGCAAACTGGAACTGCCTTGATGATATTGTCTACGCCGTTTCTGTTGGATGAAAAATAGCCTTCATTTTTATTGGTATTAAAGCTGAATGAAAAATCATCTTTTTCACTGTTGACCGGTTTTCCGACGTTGACGGCTTCTTCGTTTTTAGCGATATCAGCTTTAAAAACATCCAATCCACCAAAGCCTTGTTTTCCGCTTGAAGCGAAATAAAGCACCGTATTGTCGCTGATAAAAGGGAAACCTTCTTTTCCAGCTGTATTCACATTCGAACCTAAATTTTGCGGCTTGCCATAATTATTTCCGTCGACGGTTACTTTCCATATATCTGAATCGCCGTGTCCTCCTGGCATATTAGACGTAAAATAGAGTGTCTTTCCGTCTTGGCTCAAGCTCGGGTGCGTTACAGAGTAATTTTTGCTATTGAATGGGAGGGCTTGGATGTTGGTCCATTTTCCGTCAACTTTTGTTGCTTTGTATATTCCCTGTTGTCCGATTTTTACATTATTTTTTCTGTCTTTGTCGAAATTTCCGTCATTCAGACCATCTCTTGCAAAGAAGATTGTGTTTCCATCGGCGCTCACAGTTACAGGCCCGTCGTGAAAACTGGTATTCAGTTCGCTTACTGTTTTCGGTTCTGATAGCGTACCATCGGCATTTCGGATGGACTGAAAAACATCTAAATACGGCTGCTTGACCCATTTGTCTGTCTTGTTCGAATTATTGCGGGTACTGACAAAGTATAAGATATTATCGCTTGAGAGTACAGCCCCAAAATCGCTTTGGTCTTTGCTGTTGATAGTCGTCTCACTTATATCGAACAATTTGTCCTTGCTGGCTAGGCTTGGAATATAATTTGGGTTTGCCTTATGGTCTTTTGCTCTCTGGTCGTTTGGAAGCAGGCTTGCAAATTTGTCCATTTGTTTGTTGGCTTCTTGGTATTTGCCTTGTGATTTCAGCGCCTGCGCAAAACGATAATAGGTTTCTGCGTCTTGGTTTGTCGCGACTGCCTTAGCATACCATTTTGAGGCTTCTTCCATATTAAAAACGTTGTAGTAGCTGTCGGCAAGCTGCTTGTAGACATGGCTGTCTGCTTTGTTGCTTTCGGCCAGCTTCAGATATTCTTCTATCGCGGCTACATACTGATAGCTGTCGTATAGATTGTCTGCTTTTTCGGAACTTTTATTCTGCCCATAGCTCGACATAAGAGTTAAAAACAAACCTGCGGCAATGTATATTTTTTTCATTTTTATGCTCTTTTAGGTTAGAAATATCTTGGTGAAACGGATACTTTTTTCGGGAAATTCAAATCAAACAATAGCATTATCTCATGCGATGCTTGAGTCGTTACCTTCAAGTCTGAAATGATATGGTCATAAGCATAACCGATTCGGATATTCGGCGTTATGGCATAATTGACCATCCCTCCAAATGAATCGTCCAGACGATAGGTCGCTCCGATTTCAAAACGGTCATAGAACATCATGTTTGCACAAACATCAAGAGATGTCGGTGCTTCAAAAGCAGATTTCAGCATGAATGACGGTTTAAATTTTGTGTTTTCTGATAAATCGAAAACATAACCTCCCGTCAGGAAATAATGCTGTGTTTCTGAACCAAATTCATATTCTCTACCATCGTCTTTCACATCCAGGTGCTTGCTTTTCAACATGTTCGGTACCGAAAGTGCAAGATAGTATTTCTGGGTATAATAAAAGAAACCTGTTCCTAAATTTAGAAAGGTATTGCTTGAATTTTCCCTAAAAGCTGGGTCATTTATATCTGGCACATGGCCGTTACCGATATCACTGAACAATCCAACTTTATGAAATGTGGCTCCAGCTTTTATTCCTAAAGCAAGACGGTGCTCGCCTCCTAAGTTTAACGTATAGGAGAAATCTGCATAAACGTTATTTTCTTCTACAGGACCGATTTTGTCCGTAATTGCAGAAAGGCCTAATCCTACATTTCTTCCGACAGGACTGTGAATGGATAAGGTTCCTGTTTTTGGCGCTCCTTCGATATCTACCCATTGGGCACGGTATAGCAATCCGATGGCGAGATTTTCTTTAGAACCTGCATAGGCTGGATTCATTACGTTCATGTTATACATGTACTGCGTGTAATGAGGATCCTGCTGTGCCTGGGCGTCTATCATAATCATAAACGCAAAGGCTAATGTAAAATATATTTTTTTCATGTTTCTCTATATTTTTCTTTGATATAACAGGCTGCCTATCTTTTAGACAGGCAGCACTGTCATTACTTTTTATGATTATTAATATTCTCTATTGATATAAACCCATCCTGTTACGGTAGTTCCGTCTTGTTTTGAGATGCTATAGAAATAGGTCGCGTCTGGCAGTTCTTTTCCATCACTGCTTTGGCCATGCCATTCGTTGGTATAGTTTCCTTTAAACTTGTAGACTTCTTTACCATATCTATTGAAGATGCTAATATGTCTCACTCCCATTCCGCTCAAGTCAAAACTGTCGTTGAAGGTGTCGTTATTAGGAGAGATTCCTTTAGGTATCAGCTTGCATGAAGTACCATCAACCGTAAGACTAGCTGTATTTGAGCAAGAACCCGATGTTACAGCTACTGTAAATTCCATCGGCATCGTTGCATTTGGATGTTGTTCGATATATTCGTTTACGTTAAATCTGTCTGAATTTCCACCTACTGTAAGTCCGTTACCATCTTTCCATGTATAACTTGCCGTATCTGGATTGAAAGAACCGTTTACAGGCACTGCAGTAAGCCACAATACTTGATCTACACATTCTTTAGTTACTTCGGCTTGGATATTTTCGGTAATCGTAATCGTAAAATTACTGCTGCCACCAAGATTACAAGTAGCTGTATTTGATACTATTTCATACGTGATCTGATAGATTCCAGGCGTACTTTGTGAAATCGAAATTTCTCCTGTAACGGCATTGATTACTAATCCTGATGGGGCTCTAAAACTACCTCCTGAAGTAAATCCTGCTGCCAGTTCTGGCAAATCATTACTATTACTAGAGCAATAGGTTTCGTTGTATGTAAAGCCTGTCACTGGAGTGATTCCGCTCGTTAATACAATAGTTGCTGTGAATTCTCCTTCTTCTGTACAAGTTGCCGTATTCTGAGCTAACGTATACACGATCTGATGTGTTCCTTCTGTAGCTCCAGCAAGGCTGATCTCACCAGTTGTTGGGTTTACCGTAATTGTAGTCGAAGCAAATGTACCTCCTGTACTGAATCCTGTTGGCAATATCGGCAACGGATTTGCAGTTGAATTGATACAAGCATTATCATAGCTGAATGTTACTTGCGGCGCCACTAAAGCATTTATCGTAATGCTTTGTGTATGGCTTCCACCTGTATTACAGCCTGATGGAGTAACATTGTATGTGATGCTATACGCTCCTGCTGGGCTATTTGCCAAATCAATCTCTCCGGTAGTGGTATTTATAACCAAACTTCCAGTAGCCTCAAAAGCACCTCCTACATAGAAATCCTGAGCCAAGGTTGGCAGTGGATTCGCTTCGGCTTTGCAATACGAAGCTTGATAGGTAAAGTTTGTCACTGGCACTGTATTCTGGTCTATCTGTACTTGGAAACTACTGTTTCCTGCATCTGTACACGTAGCGGTATCTGAATTCAAGTTATAAGTTATAGTATGGTTTCCAGCTGTTGCTGTTGTCATATCGATTTCTCCTGTCAGCGGGTTTACAGAAAGTGTTTCCGATCCGAATGTACCTCCTGCAGTAAAACCTGTACCCAATGCAGGCAAAAGATTTGCATTGTTCAAACATACTGGTGTTTGGTATGTAAAATCAATTACAGGAGCTATAGCTGGTTCAATCGTAACAGAAACTGTGTTTTCTCCAGCATCTGTACAGCCTATCATTCCGATAGCGTATTTAACACTGTACGTTCCTGATGTACTTGCGCTCAGGTTTATTTCTCCTGTTGTCGTATTGATACTTAATCCCTCTGGCGTAGCGTCGAAAGTTCCTCCTGTTGTAAAACCTGGATTCAAAGTAATAATCGGATTAGCTCCAAGAATACAATAGCTTGTATCATCATATAAGAATCCGACTTCAGCAGCCGTTCTTTCGCTTACCGTTACATTAATTGCAACTCTAGGACCTTCGCAACCGTTAGTATCAACATTGCTCACATAATAGGTCGTTGTTCCAACAGCATCTGTTTCTGGCGTAGGGGCCGTTAAAGTACCTGTTCCGCCTACTTCGTCTGTATACCATTTTAATGTATAGTTTTCAGTCGGCGTAGCAGTCAATGGCTGAGAAACAGCGTTTAGGCAATACTCAACTGGACTTACGACTGTTGGTACGTCGCTAAATCCATTATAAGTAACTGTTATGCTTTTATCGCAATATCTTGTTTTCCAATAGAATGTATAGGTTCCTGGCGTATTAAATCCTGAAATTGTTGTTGACTTATTGTTCGGGCTTTCGATAATCGCTTGTGCAGGATTGTTTTCAGCCGCAGACCATGAACCAACGCCTTGTGCCTCTAATAATGTAGAAGTTTCGTGGCAGGCAAGCGTAACAGATTCGGTTTCTATATCGGTGTTTGCAACAATACTAACGGCATCTAAAATATTTCCAATCGCATTATCTTTTGACCTGAAAACAAATCGCGTTACTTCTTGGCCAGCTGGAACATCATAGGTTCCTTCATAAAAATTCCATGAAAGCGTACCTAAATGGTCTTCAACCAATACAAACGGACCTGACGGCGGACCTGCAAGCAATTGTAAAGAGCTGTTGCTACCTCTTGCAGAATGGGCATAACTATATTTAAATTGCGTAATCTCTGAACTGTCAAGATCTTGGAACGTTCCTTTGACGTTTACAAGATCCGAAGGATCAGTAGGTTCATCGGAATCAGGTCCAAGCACTTGGATGACCTGACCACCTTCGTAAGGCATATAACCGTCTATTCCTAATGCATTTCCGAAGAAAAAGTCAGTATAAAGTTCTGTATCTTCTTCTGTGAAATTGCTTCTCCAAGCCGGCACCATATTTTGGGAGTAGAAATTACCCAATCCAAAATCGGCTTCCGGTCTCTCAAAACCTCCATTGACAATGTCCATTGCGCAAAGATCCTGTGGCGTTGTGATACAAACATCAAATGTGCAAGCATTAGGCGCTATATCGTTTAACGTTGCTCTTACTTTGTAAGTTGCTCCTACTTCCAGTTCGGTACTGTAAGCCATCACGATTACATTATTGTAAGTACAAACCATTTCTTCTAAACCTGTACCTCCAACTTTGTATAATGTCAACGTAATTTTTGGCGACACCTCATCTGCGTTATTACCCGATTGATAACGGTTTTTTGCTGAGAAGTTACTTAGTTCTAGTACATGTACTTTTGAAGTAGCTACAAACTCAAACCAGACATCTCCTCTATTGACACCGCTACAGCTCATTGGCTCGGCAGAAACCGTTGCACCGATAAAGCTGGCTTTAGTAACCGATTGTCCGCAAGCTGCAGTTGCATTTACAGGTATAGTGATTGCTCTTGAAGCATCGTCGTTTCTTACAAATTTCTTAGGGCCTGACCAGTAACTAGTGTTATTAGTACCACAGACAGCTCTTACAAAAAATTCGTACGTACCAGCTGTTAAATTGTCGAAATCAGAGGCCAGTGGCGTATAAGAAGTCGTGGTAACTACTGTTCCAGATTGTGGCAGCGTACCATTATTGAGTGGCTGTATGCCTACTTCCCATTGTGTTTCTGTACCGCCAGCTGTCCAAGAAAGCACGCCTGTTTGGCTTACTGCAAGGTTTGTTGGTTGCGGACAGGTAATGACTCCGCAAATTGCCAAACCTCTATATATGGTGCTTCTTGGTGTTATAGTTCCTAAGTCACCTGTCCAGATTGTATTTCCTTCTGAATCTTTTACTTCAACTAAAGCACCTGGGTATTGGCCAGGAGCAGTACCAACTGAATCCCAAAACAATGAAAATTCAACTCCAGTACATAAGAATACTGTAAAATCTACAGGAGCAGGAGTTTCGTTCCATGGGCCTGTTGGGAATTCGAGCGTTTGTAGTTTCACTCCGTTTTGCATTACGTCAATTCCTCCACCAACACCTGATGAACCGGCACCGCTTAAAGTGATTGTATATTCGCAGAGATTCTCGAAACTGCATCTTGTGTTAAATTCAAATGGTCCAATCCATTCGCTTTTTTCAGTAGCACTACATACTGATCTTACATAGTACTCATATCTTATGGCTGGCGTAAGGCCTGTCGCTGTATAAGGGTTTGAAGATGTATTGTGCAAATATTGTGCATCTCCGTCGCCAACAGGAGCTGGCAATTCTTCTGGCTGAACATATACATCCCAAGATGTTTCCGTACCGTTAGAATCCCATGAAATCTTAGCTTCGGTATCGATAATATCGCTAACCGCAAGATTGTTAGGTGCTGGACATGATGGTATATCTTCGACAACCACTTTGTCTAATACCAGCATCTGCCCTCTATAACCCCATGGATTAGGGTCTTTTTGAGGAATATGCCATGCGATATTTATATTGCCTGTAACACCAGCCGGAAGGTTTATTACTTTTTCCTTCCATTCTGGATTGTTAAGCGGCGGAACATCTTCATAATCTACTTCGTATAATACTGTTGTAAACTGAGCAGGCTCAATTCCAGTAGTCGACAATCTTACTGCAAGGTCTTCTTGAAAATCTGACCCAAGAACTCTATAGTAATAGCGCAGGCGCTGGCCAGCTCTCACTGTTATCGTCGGCGAAATAAGCCAATCGTTATTATTACCATTAGAGCCTGTAAACATTACTGCTGCATGCTCGCCTTCGTAAGGATTTAGCGTCATGTTAAGGTTCCATTCAAAAGTATCGGCATTGCCGTTGACTACTCTCCAGCATTCTTCTGATGGAGAACCTGGGTTGAATGTTTCAGTAAATGGCGTGGTAAAGGCTGTACATAAAGTCGTAAATACAAAAGGGCCAACCCATTCGCTTTGTTCAGTGGTACTGCAATACGCTCTTACGTAATATTCATATTGTGTATTAGGCTGTAATGGGTCTGTTCCATACGCAGTATTGGTATTTGTCAGGTCTCCGTTCACTGTTGGAATACCCAAACCTGCGGCTTGTACCACAACCTGCCACTGAGTTTCTTCATAACCAGGAGTCCAAGTTAAAACAGCTGCATTTTGTGTAATATTAATGGCTTTAAGTTCTGATGGAGCTGGACATGCCGGAGCATCTTCCACTTTTACATCATCAATATGCATTACTGAGGTACCTCCTGCTATGGAGAACGATGGCGGTACCCTGAAAGCGATGTATACCGGACCGTTGGCATTGATATAAAGAGATTTTTCGATAAAATCGGTATTTGTAAATTCCATCAGCGGCATGACAACGCTAAAACTCGCTGGATCTGTGTTTGTAGTAGACATCAAGACTTCTACTCCATATCTCGGATTTGGGAAGAAAGGACTCAAGGCTGCTCTGTATTTGAACTTTAACGCTTTTGTACCTACAACATTGATCGCTGGAGAGATAAGCCAGTCGTCATAGGATGCCGTAGGAAAAGGAAAGCCCCTGCCTTGAATTGCGGCTACTGTATTGTCTAAACGCCAAGTAGTACCGTCTGAATTAGCATCAGCAAAACTCCAGCATGATCTGTGCGCGTTTGCATCTGTAATATCAAAGCTCTCGTAAAAAGGCGTATCAAAAACACCGCATACTGTAGTGAAATAAAATGGCCCGGCCCAATTGCTTTGCTGTGTTGATGAACAATACGCTCTTACGTAATATTCATATTGTGTTGCGTGGGTAAGATCTTCGGCTGTATATTCAGGATCATCGATAAGTTCTCCTGTTCCAGTTGGTATGCCTGTGTCTTTTAGCTGTACTACGATCTGCCATTGTGTTTCTGCATCGCCAGCAGTCCATGAAAGATCAGCTGTAGTTGTAGTAATATTTTCTGCTACTAGAAGGATAGGATCCGAGCATTCAGGCTTATCTTCTACTACAACATCATCTATAAAAAAGTTATATGCCGTTTCTCCTATTTCTGGGTGAACATAAAATGCAAAATTTATATTTCCTGTTATCGATTCTGGTATATTGATAATTTTTTCAAGCTGATCATTATCCGTATCGATTATTTGCGAAGGCAATAATACCGTGGTAAAATCTCCTTGCGCTATTCCTGAAGTAGATAAAACCACAGAAAAGCGTACCGCCCCACCTGAAGTTGAATATTTAAACTTAAGTCTTTTAGGAGTTGTGCCAAGGTTAATGATAGGAGAAATCATCATATCATTGTTTTCTCCTTGTCTGTCTCCTGCTCTTAGCCTAATATTATCGAACGATCCTGTCCACTTGCTGCCATCGTTATTGATATCTAAAGGAATCCAACATGGCACTGGGCTAGCTGCTCTAGCTCCAGTAAATGGTTCAACATACGGAGTATTGAACAAACATTGAGTAGCAAATCGATACGGATTACTCCAATTGCTCGGAACTCCACCGCACACAGAACGGACGTATAAATCATACGATGTTCCTGCAGCTAATCCGCTATTTATCAGATTGTCAATATTGGTATTCGTTGACGTTCCCGAACCAGTTGGAATACCTGCTCCTGCGTCTCGTACCACATATTCCCATGAGTTTGCCAAATTACCTACATTATCCCAAGATACCGAAACACTATCTGTTGTCAGGTCTTCAAGGGTAAATGTAGCAGGTGGTGCACAGGTAGCAAAACTCAATTCGAAAGTGAAGCACACACTTGCATCTGAATCGAATGTTGTCGAAATCACGATAATATACGTATGCCCAGCTTCTACATATAAATTAGAAATATATTTGGGAACATTTGTTTCGGTAGTATTCAATCCTGCGATACAGCTTACACCTACATCAGCACAATCTTCATAGACAAATACTCCTGTAATTGCATTTCCAAAACATCCTGATCCTTGCGAATACGGAAGTGTTAGTTGTTTTATATTAACCAAACCATTCTGAGTCGGCGTATACGAAAAGAAAGCTTTTGATCCATTAAGGAAGTTTCCTGTTGTTGAAGGCGACAAGCAGCCTGTGCCTTGAGTCGTATAACTCGTCGGATTATCTGCAAAGAGATTTAGATTGCTTGAAAGCGTATAAGGTGTCGTAGTAAAAGGAATCACTATCGGCGTACTGCAAGACAATCCTAATATTTTTGTCCTGAAAGTAAAAGGTCCGGCCCATGAACTTGCCGTATTGGCATCACAAATAGCCTTTATATAGACATCATACGAAGTATCAGCAGCAAGTGAAGGCGGCGAATAAGAATTCGAAACGCTTACGCCTGTAGCTGCAGGAGTAGTTCCTTGCAACACGACTTGGATTTCAAAATCGGTAGCCGTCGGATGCGTCCATGACAAGTTTGCGCTATTTGAGGTGATATTGCTTGCCGAAAAATCAGTTTGGTTTACTTTTAGGCACGACTCAATTACCCTAACGTTATCTATAAACCAGGCATCACCACTAGGCGTTGCTCCTGTTTGCGTGTTTATAACTACAAATGCGATGTATACAGGCAATCCGACAGGCACATCTGAAGGGATTTCGACTATTTTTTCTTCGTAGGCAGTCTGCGAACCAACATTAAGATCCGCTTCCGTCCATGACTTTAATACTACCGAATATCCAGCGGGATCGTTTTGAGACGCCGTGGATAACCTGATCTGATAGATTGCCCCGTTATTTACGGCACTTGATTGTTTTGTAAAAAAACGTATCTCTCCATGTTCAGGAATTGGAACAGGTGGAGTCGCTAAAAAATATTGCGCCGTAGTACCAGCTCCGATATTTTCTGAGCTTGGGTCTATAAAAGCGGCTTTCGTTCCTTGATAGCTATCTGAGGTAATGCCCCAATTTAATGTACCGTTGACCCTAAAAGATTGCCATGGCGGGATAGGCATGCCGCTTTCAAATGTCTCTGTAGCCATTTGAGCATAGCTGCCCATCGACATAAAGAATAAAAGCAAGGGGATAACGGTTCTTTTTCTAATACTATTATGTATTAGCCAATTCTGAATTTTGGAATAGAATCGATAACGATTAATCAGCAATAGAAGCTGACATATTATCGAGGTAAATAGTAATTCTTTTCTCATAAGTCATTACATTTTTCAGTTAGTGTTTCGTCATAAAAATAGGGACTCTTACTAACGTATTTTGAAAAATGTCTTTGCTATTTACCGAAATTTGAAAGGCTAAAACAAAGTTTAAAATATTAAAAATCAAATGATTAACTATAAAAATTCAAATGATTCGCCTAAACAGATTTTACTCTCGAGTTTTGAAGATTTTCAATAGTTTTGTTTAATTTTAATATATTTTTTTTGTTTTTTCTAAGTAATATAATGAAAAATATAACAACTAATATTATTACTATTAAAGTTGTTAGGATATAATAATTGTATTTATAAATTTCTGTTTTAAGATTTTTATTTTGAGTTTTATATCCTTCAGTAATTAGATTATTGATGGATTTTCGTTCTGATTCTTTGACCTTTAATTGTGTCTCTAAATAACGAGCATGAAATATCTTGTAGTTTTCCCAATCATTAACCGCCAGATAATTTTCTACAAGACCATTATAGATTCCTCTGTTCAGGACTAAATCTCCGACGTCATGTGATATTTTGTGTGCTTCTTCGAGTTCTTTTATGGCATCTCTATACCTACCTTCTAAAGTATAGACTTCTGCCAAGCCTTTTTGAGCGAAAGCCTGAAGGCTTTTAGCTTTTATGCCTTTTGCGATTACAATAGCTTCTAAAAAGCTTTTCTTAGCCGCTTCATTGTCTGATAGCAGAATATAGCAGTTTCCTTTGTTATAATTGGCGATGCTTAAATTGGCATTTACTATGGAATTCTTCACATTAGCAAGTTCCGCTATCCCTTTATTAAAAAAATTAATGGCAATATCGCAATTCAGTTTTTCTTTATAAATAAATCCTCTCACGATATAATTCCTTCCGAGATGGAGCCGCACCGAATCTTTAACTGGATAAGCCAGACATAGCTTTTCCGCTTCATTCAGGTATTGTATGGCCTCATCATAAATCATCAGCTGCTGGTATTGGATTGCCATTTTATTGACAATCTTAATTTTCAAGATCGGGTCGTCGATCTGGCCTGACAGATGGTTTGCCTGGATTACATATTCTAATGATTTCTGATAGTCTCTTTTTGAAGAATAAGCATCCGCAACCAACATCAGCCCTTTTATCTTCGTCTTGACATCGTCTTTAGAATTGGCTATAATCGATTTACCGACCAACAGAGCTTTATCAGGATTTTCATAGATTTCCAAAGTACTGGCCTTGACGATGCTGTCTATGTTCTTGGTCTGCGCCACAACTGTAGTACAGCATAGCGTAACCATGCTTACAAGAAAGGTAAAAAAAGAGTAGCGGTTATGCATGGCTATTTATTTTTTCTTGTTTTTTGGCTTCTGTTTCTTCTTTTAAAAGCTCGATAAAAGTTCCTGGCGCTATTCCTGTGATCGATTTAAATACCGTAGCAAAGCTGCTATGGGATGAAAAACCGCTCTTTTCAGCTAAATAGCTGATTTTATAGTGCATGTAATTTGGGTCTTCTTTCAGCTTTTCGATAATAAAATTGATACGCAGTTTGTTGATATACGTATTGAAATTGTCTTGGTAATGCTTGTTGATTATCTCCGACAAATATTTGGTATTCGTATCAAATTGCCCTGCCAAGACAGCGAGCGACATTTCTTTATTGGTGTATCTGACGGAATTCTCGAAACGTTTTAATTTTGCCAGTATAATCTGTTCGGTCTCCACTGGAATGGCAATTTTTTTGTTCGTTTCTTTCTTCTCCGGATGCAGCTTGACCGTATTATTCGTGCTTATTTCTAGATAGCTGATAATTTCTTTTAAACGTTTTTTCTTGATGTTGCCCTTCAGCCAAAGTAAAAACCCAGCAATCAAAACAAAAATGAAGAGACCTATAGCTACATAAAAATAATCTGCATGTCGATTCTTTGCTTTTTGAAATTCGGCTTCCTGTTCTTGACTGATTAAATTATAAGCGGAGTTGACAGCTTCTTGCTCAGTATTCTCTACATAGCTATGCAGTTTCAGGAATTCATTATCCGTTAACTGATGATTTTCTTTATCATTCAGCGCCAAATAATTGATGCTCAGCTGCCTGTCTATTACTTTGAGAAGGGCATCATTACGCAGTTTTTTTGCCATTTTCATAGATTGCATCAACGTATCGATAGCTCTTGCGTGCTGCTTTTCTTGAAAATAGACAAGACTCAGTTCATTGAGTATTGTTATTGCATTTAGAAGATTAGGACTTGCTACTTTGTTTGGCAATTGTTGCGCTCTTTTTAGATAATACGATGCAGAATCTAATTCGGCCAGACCGACATACGCTTTTCCTTTTGCAATAGTAAAGTCTTGTTGCAAGGAACTGTCTTTGTCTAAAACGGATTTGTATTTGCTCCCAACTTTGTGAAGCTGCTCGAGTGCTTTTTGGTAGCCCTGCCTGTCGAGGTACATCCCGGAATTGCAGATCAGTATCTTGGCTTCAAAATAACCTTTGTCTTCTTTTGATTTTAAATTAGGGATAATTCTGGAAGCTTCTTCAAGACATTTTTTTGCCTGATTGTCAAGATACAACGTTTTTAATAACTGTGCTTTGAAGAGTAATATTTTGATCGTTTCATCTTTTCCTGTATTATCCGAGTATTTTCCTGCTTCAAATGCGTTAATGACTGAATTGTTATAGTCGCCTTTTGCCCAATAGCTTTCGGCCATCAGCAGGTAAAATTTTGTTTTTTGAGCATCGGATTGTGTATTCCTGAGTAGGTATTCGCCAATTTTTAAAGCTTCGTCCGGACTCGAATTCACCAACTCATACGCCTTATCCAGTAAAGCTTCATTTTGAGCCGAAGATTGACTATAGGCACTATTTCCCCATAAGCAAATTGCCGTGGCAAGCAGTAAACAGATATAGTGGCGACAGATTTTCATTTAGCCTATTCTAAATTGAGGTTTTCCGTAAAAAAACACTTTTTACAAATATATCCTCTTTTCTCTTATTTTAGGAAATATAGAAGCATAATCACAAATCCCTTGTGAAATTATTTAAAAAAAGCCGCTAAACAGTATTTAGCGGCTTTTTTTAATCTTTTCTCCATTTTTTAGTTTCTTCAAAAACATGCTCCAAAATCTTAGCCTCTTTTTCATCAAACTCGACATTCCGTCTGGACATCACTATTTTGGCGGTCTCAAAGGCCTTTTTGGTAATATAGGTCGTAAATCCTGAAGCTCCGCCCCAAGAAAAACTCGGCACAAAGTTCCTTGGAAAACCACTGCCGAAAATATTAGCGCTCACGCCGACAACTGTTCCTGTATTAAACATGGTGTTAATTCCGCATTTGCTATGGTCGCCCATCATCAGTCCGCAAAACTGCAAGCCGGTTCTTGCAAAACCTTCTGTTTCGTAGCTCCACAATTTCACTTCCTCATAATTATTCTTGAGATTAGAGTTATTACTATCAGCTCCTATATTGCACCATTCGCCCAAGACAGAATTCCCTAAGAATCCATCATGCCCTTTGTTAGAATATGCAAAAAGAACCGAATTGCTGACTTCTCCGCCAATTCTTGAAAACGGTCCTACAGTCGTAGCTCCATATACTTTAGAAGCTAGCTTTACCTGCGCTCCTTCACACAAGGCAAATGGCCCTCGAATGACAGAACCTTCCATGATTTCAGAGTTCTTTCCGATATAAATTGGTCCTGTAGAAGCATTTAGAGTGACAAATTCCAGCTTTGCTCCTTCTTCAATAAAGATATTTTCTGGCGAAATTACATTGACGCTTTTCGGGATAGGCTGTGAAACCCTATCTTCTGTCAGCAGTTCAAAATCCTCACGGATTGCGGTATCATTTTTCTTGAAAATATCCCAAGTATGCTCGATTGTAAGACAATCATCGTTGTATTCTATTATTTCGTAATTGTCAAAATCAACTTCTTCCTGGCTGTCTTCGGAAAAAAAAGCAATTACTTCTTCACCTTTAAAAATAGCCTGATTTTTCTCTAACGACTTTACCATTTCGGCCAAAACTTCATTAGGAAGAAAAGAGGCATTGATCATGATGTTTTCCTCCATTTCTACCATCGGGAATTTTTCCATCAAGTATTCTTCCGTCAGGCTCGTGGTCGTATAGCCAAGGTATTTTTCCCACTTTTCACGAATGGTCAGAATCCCTACACGAATATCGGCAACAGGGCGGGTAAATGTAAAAGGCAATAAGGCGTTTCGAACGGTTCCGTCAAAAAGTATGTAGTTCATCTTGTTTAGTTTATAGTTGATAGTTATTTAGTTGATAATTTTAAATCTGTGATTTTGGGTTTCTGATTTTAGACTTAGGAACTCAAGGCCTTAGGAACTTTGCTCCTTAAAATCTTAGTCTCTTAGAACCTTAACTCCCCAAAGTTACAAAGTAAAAAGAATAAATTGCAAATAAAAAAGCCTCCCGATATGGAAGGCTTTTTCTTATTTTGAAACAAGCAAAAATTATTTTGCGTGTTTAGCGTATTTCGTTTTGAATTTGTCGATACGTCCTGCAGTATCAATCAATTTAGACTTACCTGTGTAGAAAGGGTGAGATGTTCTTGAGATCTCCATTTTTACAACCGGATATTCAACTCCTTCGTGAATGATTGTTTCTTTTGTTTCAGCTGTAGATTTAGTGATAAAAACATCTTCATTAGACATGTCTTTAAAAGCAACTAATCTGTAATTCTCTGGGTGAATTCCTTTTTTCATCTTATTTGATTTTTATTCGATTTAATTATAATTCGTCTTGAAGCTTTTCATGTTGAAAAGGTATAAACTCCTTATAACTTTTTAATTTTTAAACTTTTATTATTTTGAGTCTGCAAATTTACAATTATTTTTCAATAAACAAATCTTTCCTTCTCTTTTTTTTCTAGTATTATGAATTGATTTTTAGCGTAGTGTAAATGCGGATTTCTTATATTTGTAGATTAATTCTTAAATAGAGAAAAAATGAGCGAAATTACATCTCCTGCTAAATCGGCAGTTCAATATGGATTATTTTTTGGAGTAATTATAATTTTAGAATTTGTGATTCCTTATGTAATGGGACTAGATCTAATAAAAAATCAAGCTCTTGGATTAATAATCAACCTATTGAATTATTTGGTCCTGCCTATTTTATTTATAAGTTTAGCAATAAATAATTTCAAAAAGAACATCAATAACGGCTTCCTTTCTTTTGGCCAAGGGCTAAAAGCAGGAGTTTCAGTAACTACAATAGCAGGTTTACTATCAGCAGTATTTATGATTATCTTCTTTCTGATATTCCCAGAATACGGACAAGAAATCTTAGAAAAAACAAGAGAAGTGATGGTTGAAAAAAATCCCAACATGACTCAAGAGCAACTAGACATGTCGATTTCAATGATGGAAAAATTCACTAAACCGTATATTGTTGCCCCTTTTACAGTAGCCATGTATGCTTTTCTTGGCTTAATTTATTCACTTATAATTAGTGCAATTCTAAAAAATGACAAGCCGCAAGGTTACTAATAAATGAATCTATCCATTATTATCCCTCTTCTCAACGAAGAAGAATCTTTAAAAGAATTACAGCAGTGGATCGAAAAGGTCATGACTGCTAACAATTTTTCCTACGAAGTCATTTTTATTGATGATGGCAGTACCGATAATTCATGGCCAATTATTGAGGAACTGTCAAAAGAAAACCAAAACATAAAAGGAATCCGTTTTTTGCGGAATTACGGAAAATCCCAGGCTTTGCACGCCGGTTTTGCAAAAGCACAAGGCGATGTCATCATTACGATGGACGCTGACTTACAGGACAGTCCGGACGAGATTCCTGAATTATACTCGATGATTATCGACCAGAAATACGATTTGGTTTCTGGCTGGAAGAAAAAACGCTTCGATTCTGTCGTTTCTAAGAACCTTCCTTCCAAATTATTCAATTGGGCCGCCCGAAAAACCTCTGGCGTAGCGCTGAATGATTTTAACTGTGGATTGAAAGCTTACAAAAAAGTAGTCGTCAAAAATATTGAAGTTTCTGGCGAGATGCACCGCTACATCCCCGTTTTGGCAAAAAATGCCGGATTTGCAAAAATCGGCGAAAAAGTTGTAGTACACCAGGCTCGAAAATACGGCTCCACGAAATTTGGCATGGAGCGCTTCATCAACGGTTTCTTAGATCTGATCACGATCTGGTTTCTTTCCCGATTCGGAAAAAGACCGATGCACTTGTTTGGAGCATGGGGCGTGGTAATGTTCTTGATTGGCTTTTTATCAGCCGGATATATCGGTTTCATGAAGCTTTACAGGCTTTATGACAAACAATCTACCATATTAATTACGGATAACCCATGGTTTTATATCGCCTTGACTACCATGATTATCGGAACACAGTTGTTCTTAGCCGGCTTTTTAGGCGAAATAATACTAAGAACCAAAAATAACGAGGAACGTTATAAGGTTTCTAAAGAAATAAATCTTTAAATTTAAAGTTGAATTTTAAATTTTAAATCCCGAATGCACATCGAACAAAATATATTAGACAAAGTAAACATCTGGCTTTCGCCTGTATTTGACGAAAAAACACATAAGGAAATCACAGAAATGATGACTTCTTCTCCAAAAGAATTAGAAGAAAGTTTCTATAAAAACCTTGAATTTGGAACTGGCGGCATGAGAGGAATCATGGGCGTCGGGACCAACCGTATCAACAAATATACGCTTGGCAAAAATACGCAGGGAATTTCTAATTACATGAAAAAGGTATTCCCAAATGAGCAGTTAAAAGTGGCTATTGCTTACGATTGCCGCCACAACAGCGATACGCTTGCAAAAGTAGTCGCTGATGTTTTTTCCGCGAATGGAATCAAAGTGTATTTGTTTTCTGAAATGCGTCCTACTCCAGAATTGTCATTTGCACTAAAATACCTGAAATGCCATGCAGGAATTGTCCTGACTGCTTCGCACAATCCACCTGAATACAACGGATACAAGGTCTATTGGCAAGACGGAGGCCAATTAGTTCCGCCGCAAGATGCCGAAATCATACAAATCATTGAAGCTTTAGGATATGACCAGATCAATTTTAAGGCGAATGAGAACCTAATCGAGTATATCGACAAAAAAATAGACGAAGCTTTTGTGAAGTCAACCATTGAAAACGCAAGTTTCAACACTCCTTCTGAGGCCAAGAAAAATCTAAACATAGTCTACACTTCACTTCACGGAACTTCTATAAAATCAATTCCTGAAGTTTTGTCAAAAGCCGGCTATACAAATGTCAATATTGTTCCAGAACAGGCTGTGCCTGATGGAAATTTTCCTACCGTAAAATCTCCAAATCCAGAAGAACCGGAAGCCTTAACTATGGCGTTGGCGTTGGCAGAAAAATTAAATGCAGATCTTGTTGTAGGTACAGATCCCGATTCTGACCGTCTTGGCGTAGCTGTCAGAGACAATGACGGCAAGATGATTTTACTAAACGGAAACCAGACAATGGTCTTGATGACTGCATTTTTATTGGAGCAATGGCAAAAAGCAGGTAAGATTACTGGAAAAGAATTTATCGGATCGACTATTGTTTCTACGCCAATGATGATGGAATTGGCCACGGCCTATGATGTAGAATGCAAAATCGGCCTGACCGGATTTAAATGGATTGCTAAAATGATCAAGGATTTTCCCGAGCTGAAATTTATCGGCGGTGGTGAAGAAAGCTTCGGATTTATGGTCGGTGATGCTGTTCGTGATAAAGATGCCGTAGCCGCAACCTTATTGGTCTGCGAAATTGCTGCTCAAGCAAAGGCCAATGGAAGCTCACTTTATAAAGAACTTTTGAATTTATATGTAGATTTTGGGTTTTATAAGGAATATCTAATTTCAATAACCAAAAAAGGAATTGAAGGCGCTGCAGAAATCCAAACCATGATGCTACAGCTGCGTCGAAATCCTTTGAAAGAAATCAACGGGCAAAGAGTACTGATGGTTGAAGACTACGAGAATTCAACTGCAAAGAACTTATTTTCTGGAGAGACAGAAACATTGGAAATTCCAAAATCCAACGTCTTGATTTATTATCTGGAAGATGGCACAAAAATATGCGCTCGACCAAGCGGTACAGAACCTAAAATAAAATTCTATTTCAGCGTAAACGAACCACTAGAATCGGTCGAAGATGCCAAGAAAGTGGAAAAAAATCTAGATCAAAAAATAAAAAATATCATTGCAGAAATGCATCTGCAATAATTCATCAATAAATTAATGGATGCAAATTTAAGAAAGTTAATCCCTTTTGCTTTTCGGTATAAAAAAGACATTGTTTTAAATATTGTCTACAACGTTTTTTATGCTTTTTTCTCAACAATTTTAATGGTTTCAATGATTCCAACATTAAATGTATTGTTTGGGCTTAACGAAAAAGTTTTCACAAAACCTGAATATACAGGAATTGAAAATTTAAAATCATTTTCCGAAGATTATCTAAATTATAAAGTTACCCAATTTACAGAAAATAGCGGCTTTGAATACGCCATGATTTTTGTAATTTCTATTATCATCGTAACTGCATTTTTAAAAAATTTCACAAACTACTTAGCATCCTATCACATAACTCGGCTTAGAAATGGCGTTTTAAATGATTTACGGGAAAAATTATACCTTGTAATTATCAATCTTCCTATTTCTTATTATTCAGAAAAAAGAAAAGGAGATGTCATGTCGAGAATGCTGGGCGATGTTAACGAGGTTAAAAATGCATTTTTTCAAGTTTTGGAGCTTGTAGTTAGAGAGCCGTTAACGATTGTATTCTCAATTGCAGCCATGTTTTTTATAAGTGCTAAACTTACATTGTTTGTATTTTTATTTATTCCAATTTCTGGCTTTATCATTTCTAGAGTCGGAAAAAATTTAAAAACTAAATCAACAAGAGCTCAAGAAGAAAACGGACTACAAATATCAATCTTAGACGAAACATTAAGCGGTTTGAAAGTAGTTAAAGGCTTTAATTCTGAAAATGTTTTTATATCAAAATTTAATTTGTCTTTAAAACGATTATTACGTTTATCAAATAGCATTGGAAACAAAAATAATCTGGCTTCACCTTTAAGCGAATTTTTAGGGATTCTAACCATTGCCGTTCTATTATGGTATGGCGCACAATTAGTTATTGTAGACAAATCTTTGTCACCAACAACATTCATTGCTTATATTGCTCTGGCATATACGATTTTAACTCCAGCAAAAGCAATTTCAAAAGCCTCTTATCAAGTAAAAACAGGGCTCGCTGCAGCTGAACGTGTTTTTACATTAATGGAAGAAAAAAATGCAATCACAGATAAACTTGATGCTATTGAGAAAAATACTTTCGAGGACAACATTCATATCGATAACATCAATTTTAGGTACGAAAAAGAAAATGTCCTCAAGAACTTCTCGTTAGATGTCAAAAAAGGACAAACCGTCGCTTTAGTCGGACAATCGGGAAGCGGAAAAAGTACTATTGCCAATTTGCTTACCCGTTTCTATGATGTTCAAGAAGGGATTTTAAAAATTGACGGCGTAAATATAAAAGACATCACTATGAAATCTTTGCGAGACCTGATGGGACTGGTCACACAAGATTCTATTTTATTCAACGATTCTATAAAAAACAACATCAAATTAGGCAAACAAGACGCAACTGATGAAGAAATAATTGACGCGTTGAAAATCGCCAATGCTTATGAATTTGTAAAAGATTTGCCTCTAGGAATCAATACAAATGTGGGCGACAGCGGAAACAAATTATCAGGCGGACAAAAGCAGCGATTGAGCATTGCTAGAGCGGTCTTGAAAAACCCTCCGATCATGATTTTGGATGAAGCCACATCGGCTCTAGATACCGAAAGCGAAAGATTGGTTCAAGTTGCATTGGAAAACATGATGCAGAACAGGACTTCAATTGTAATCGCACACAGGTTATCCACCATCCAAAAGGCGGACAAGATTGTCGTCATGCAGAAAGGTGAAATTGTAGAACAAGGAACCCACGACGAACTGCTAGCCAAAAACGGAGTGTACAAAAAATTGGTAATGATGCAGTCCTTTGAATAACAAACCCTAAATTATGTATCAGAATAATCCAAACATAAGCCTTCCGGAAAATAGCGACACAGTCGTTTGGAAATATTTGGATTTATCTAAGTTCCTGGACCTGTTGTTGTCCAAAAAACTTTTTATGTCACGTTCTGATAAATTTGAGGATCAGTATGAAGGTACTTTCAGCGAGCCTACGTTTGAGGAAATCCGGAAAATTTCTGAAAACAATCCTGAATTTCTAGACGTATACAAAACCCAGAGAAAAAATGTAGTCATCAGCAGCTGGCATATTAATGAATATGAGTCTTTTGCCATGTGGCAGATTTTTACCCAAAACAGCGAAGGACTAGCCATACAATCTACAATCAAGAGAATACAGGAATCGTTGCATTTGGAGAAGCACTACGAACAGCACATTGGTGAAGTAAATTATATCGATTATAAAAAAGAATACATTCCTTTCGATGATGATTTCTTCCCTTTTCTTTTCAAACGCAAAAGTTTCCAGTACGAGAGAGAAGTTCGAATCATCTCAAATCTTTCTTCTCATAACCTTACCATCAACGAAGGCGTCAAAATAGACGTGGATATCAACAAACTAATTGAAAAGATATACATACATCCAAAATCAGAGAACTGGTATAAAAACCTCGTAATTCAGCTCGTAGGACAGCTTGGCTTCGACTTTACAATCGAGAAATCAGATTTAGAAAGCGATATCTTGATTTAAGAATAAAAAAATCCCCAAGTTAAGTGCTTAGGGATTTTTATTTAGGCTCCGTTGTTTCCAATCGGATCATATTTTTCAGTTTTCCAATCAGGAGAAAGCAATTCTACATAATAATAATGCACTAAATCGTCTTTATCAAAAGCTCCATTTTTGTTAATGTCTTCGATAGTCCTGTAATACAGCCTATTTTGAGCTTCAACAATATTCCAATCAATCAATTCTTGGTAATCTTCTGAAAGTTTATGGAAATGCTTTCCGTTAAATTCGCTGATGTAAAGGCATTTGATATCGTTTGCATCTAATTTTCCGTCTTTATTCGTATCCATGTCGACCAAAGAGTAAACCAAAATCTGCTTTTTGGTCTTATCTGAAATCGTATTTAGGAAAGTAACCGTCTGCATTTGTATTTTCTTATCCGTAAGCGGTTTCAAGGCTGTAGAATCAATATGCTGGAATTTGAGGTTTTCAAAATAACCCGTCAGTTCAAAACGATTGTAGTTTGAAATCGCGTAGCTTACAGAATTGGTCTTGCTTGTCCCGTAGGTCTTTGTGTTTCCATCATAGATACGAACATCGCCAATGGCATGAATCAGATATTTGGTACCTTCCATATGAATCGGAAGATCAGCAATTTTTATCTGTGAAGAATCTGCTTTTGCAGTAACTTTTTCAGGCTTCGTATCATAAATCACCTTCGGAGTTTCCTTCTTTTCTTCGCAGCTAGCCAAACAAGCTAATGCTACTGCTAGTATATATATTGGAAATTTTCTCATTTCTTAAGCTTAAATAGTCATTCAAATATAAAGATAAAACTTCAGAATTTCAATTTATAATCTTGCCGTCAGCTTAATATTGAAAACCCTTGTGGTCATATAATTCGGAATTCCGTACTGCACCTTCGTATAAACATCTCTAACCCAAGTATTTGTTATTGCATTTTGGTTATTGAATAAGTTGAATATCTCCAATCCTAAAGACAAATCTTTGAATTTCTTCAGCCAATGTCCGTCAGGTCTTGTTTCGTTTTTCTCTGTAAAGACATAGGAAAAACCTACATCTGCCCTGCGGTAATCACGCAAACGGCTTTGGTACACATACGGATCAGCATAGGACGGAGAGCCGCCTGGCAGGCCAGTATTGTACACAAGGTTCAGATATAATTTCAGGTTAGGAATGTTTTTCACATAATCTTGGAACAAGATGCCGAACTTCAATCTTTGGTCTGTTGGTCTTGCTATGTAACCGCGATCGTTTATATTTTCTTCTGTTTTCATGTATCCGAAACTGAACCAAGATTCGGTGCCAGGAACAAATTCTCCGTTCAAGCGCGCATCAAAACCTGTAGCATAGGCCTTGGCATCGTTATTGGCGCTGTATCGGATTCGTACGTTATCAAGCGTGTAGGTATTTACATCTGACATTGATTTATAATAAGCCTCCGTGACCAGCTTAAATGGTCTTTCCCACATCTTGAAACTATAATCATTGCTCAAGACGACATGTATCGATTGCTGTGCTTTCACATCTGGATTTACCAAACCGTCAGCACCACGGAGTTCTCTGTAAAATGGCGGCTGGTGGTACAAACCTCCCGACAGGCGGAAGACCATATCGCTTTCCCAATCAGGTTTTATGGCAAACTGGGCTCTTGGGCTGAAAGTCGTCTGATTTTTTCCGTCTATATCATCTCCAGAAACTTGCCAATTGTGGGCTCTTACACCGAAGTTATACCAAACATCATGGCTTCCAAGCATGCTTTTTTTGCTCCATTGTACATATCCAGAAAGCCTGTCGATTTTTGTATAATTTAAAGCTCTTACATTTTGATACGGCACTAATGGTCCTGTATACGGATTGTACGGCTGATCGCGAATTGGCAAATCAATAATCGGCGGATTTAATGAAAAACCTGCAGAGTCGATGACTTCCCACTCCACAATCCTATCGCGAATATCCTCACGGGTATATTTGAAGCCCCACTCTATCTTATTTTCGTTAATGTTATGGAAACCCTTTACTTCGGCATTTACGATCAACGCATCCAGATCATTTCTGGCATGGTTTAACTGAGAACCGATTTCTTGTGTATAGACGATGTTTCCTAAATTTCCAGAGCCAATGTTTGTGTCCAATTCGCCAAAGCTATAATCGGCTTTGATATCGAAATATTCTTGTTCTTGGGTATGATAAGCGGAAGCAATAAACTTCAAGGTGAAATCTTCGCTTGCCTTTAAAGTTGTTTTTAAAGCCCCGAAATAGGTATCGTATTGGTCTTTTTCTTGTCCTTGATAGAATACCAGTAATGCTTTCGGATCATCAATCGTTCCGAAATTGGTCTGTCTTGTCAAAGGTTCGTAGTTGTATTTGTTTTGGGAAATGTTCCCAAGAAAGCTCCATTCCCATTTGTTATTCGGATTATAGGTCACATACGTCTGTACATCGGCAAACGTAGGCCTGAAATTGGTCTCAGTTTCTTGACTGTTTACGAAAAGACTGTTATCTCGGTAACGCACGCCTGTAATCGCAGCCCATTTTTGATTTTTTGAAGCGGTTTCGACCATCAGGCTTCCTCCTAGAAAACTAGCTTCTAGAGAAGCACCGAAGCTTTTAGGTCTTCTGTAGGTAATATCCAATACAGACGACAGTTTATCGCCATACTTGGCTTGAAATCCTCCGGCAGAAAAATCTACATTCTGGATCATGTCGGTATTGGTAAAGCTCAATCCTTCTTGCTGGCCCGAACGAATCAAAAAAGGACGGTAGACTTCAATTTCGTTTACATATACTAAATTTTCATCATAATTTCCGCCTCGGACAGCATATTGCGTACTTAATTCGCTATTGGAATTTACGCCTGGCAATGTTTTCAAAAGGTTTTCGACACCTGCGTTAGCACCGGGAATCAATTTTATATCTCTAGGAGCAATATTGGTAATTCCTTCTACTCTTTTTCGGTTGTCATAAATCTCGACAGTACCGATCATCTCAACCTTTTTGCTTAAGACAGGATTGAATTCAAAATCTTCGTTAGGCTTCAACTCAATATCCAAAGAGGAACTTTTATTTGCTAAGTGCGAAAAAACAATTGTTATTTTTTGGTTGGCCGGAACCGTCAGTATGTAAAATCCATTTTCGTTAGAAGTCGTCGAGGTATTTTTATAGCTGACATCTACATCTTCGACTGGCTGGTTGTTTTCATCTAAAATAACACCTTTAATTCTAGCGGTCTGTGCGAATGCGGCCAAGCCTATAAAGAAAAAAAGGACTGCAAATAAATTATTCTTTGTTTTCAAATTATACTCTTTTATTGTTGTTGACTTCTAAAAAAATGCGACTCAAAGGTAGTAGAATTTCCCATATTATCAGAAACAACTATTTTTAAATCATTTCGCCCTTCATCAGCGATATTGTCCTCAAAATTATACGAAAGCTTTTTAGTTTTGTAATCGTATTCTAACAAAATCCATTTTCCGTTCAGATATCCGTTATATTCTGCGATTCCAGACATATTATCGGATATATAAATTTCTAGGAATTGCTGCTTGCTGATCCATTTGCCTTCTACAAAATTTGGATTGCTGATTTTCGGCGCAATCGTATCCCTTGCTAAAACGAATTCACCTAAATCTTTAGTATACGTCGTAAAAATATTTCCTTTTCGATAAGTCTTATTATAGCCAAGACGTTTTCCTTCCTTGGAAGCGATAAACATTTTTGCTTTGTCAGCCTCGGAAGAAACTGCATCTTCAAAAGTCATGGTGATATTATTATGCACAGGAACAGCTTCGTTATGGAGATACAGCACCGTGTCTTTTACATCAAAATCAAGGTAGAAATCTTCATAAAAAGTTCCGGCCGGTACAAAAACAGTAACATTGTCTTTTGCATAACTATTGTCTTTTCGTGCTTTTAGAAAAAAGCCGGAGCGCTTTTCTTCCTTCGGAACGGTTATCGGCAAGGATGAATATTGAATTGGAATGTTGATAATGCTCTTGTTTTTATTAAAATCAGAAACTTCAACTTGAAAATTCTGATAAAGATTAGGAAGCACTTCAACCATCCCATAAGTATTGTTAGACGTTATGATGCTCAAAAGATACGGCTCGATCATAAACAGCTTTTGCACCCTTTGACCGGTCCTCTTGAATCTAGAATAGTCAATCAGCGCATTAATGTAACGTCCTTCATCAAAAGCAAAAGAATCAAATTGGTAACCGAAAAAAGGTTTTCCGTTACACAATCCTTGCACTTTAAACACCCCATTTTTGTTATAACTGTTGTCGAAAAGATCGTAAGTATTGACACCAAATCCAATTTTTCCGTTGGCAACAATTTTTTCTGCGATGTAGCTGCCGTCTTTCTGTAGCGAAAGATTGACTTCCATCGGCCGCTGCATCTGGTTTACGCTAGAACTGTCGCCGATAGGATACACTACAAGATTGTTAATTACAGGAGGCCTAGTATCTTTTATCTGTATGTCAAATCCGAAAAACATCGGATTAATTATCTTTTCTGTTTTTGAATCACGAAATTCAAAATGTAAATGCGGTCCGCCAGATCCGCCCGAATTTCCAGATAATGCGATAATATCTCCCTTTTTAACCACAAGTTCATTTTCTGCAGGAAACATTTCGACTTCAAATGCTTTTTGAGCGTATTGGGCTTTTTTGACATACGCCTCGATTGCAGGGGAAGCTTTTTGAAGATGCCCATAAACAGTGGTATAGCCGTTGGGATGCGTGATATAAATAGCTTTTCCGTAGCCCCATGTAGAAATTTTTATTCGGGATACGTAACCGTCAGCCGCCGCATAGACATTCAATCCTTCTTTTTGCTGCGTCTTGAAATCAAGTCCGGTATGGAAATGATTTCCTCTCAATTCTCCAAATGTTCCAGATAAATAAAGTGGGATATCCAAGGGAGAACGAAAATAATCTTTTGGATAGTCGTTTTGTCCAAAAACCGTGAGGGTAAATAATAAAAAAATTAGGCTAAATCGCATAGTAAAGGTTTTTGCTAATATAAAAAAAAGCGTGAAGAAAATATAGAATTTTCCGAAATTATAACTCCTTATTTTACAAATTATTACAACAAAAGGTTCGATTAAAAAGATAATTTAAGGAAAAATATTGCAATATTTAAATAGGAATAGTAACTTTGTAAATTATGTAATGAATATTGACTCCAATGAGTGAAATTGCGCAAATCATTGATACTCTTGAAAGCAGGCTTGAAAAACTCATCGCAAAAATTGAGGGTTTGGAAAAAACATCACGCGAACTGCAGCAAGAATTGAATCAGGCCGCAATAGTGATGCAGAAACAGTCGAAAGAGATCGAAACGTTGAAATCACAGCATGACACACTCAGAATAGCCAATTCATTATTAGGCAGTGAAGAAAATAAAAGAGATACAAAGCTTAAGATAAATTCATTAATCCGTGAAATTGATTACTGTATAGCACAGCTTTCAGATTAGTAATTATGGACGAAAAGCTTAAAATTAAAATATCAATCGCAGACAGAGTCTATCCCTTAACAGTAGACATGTCACAAGAAGAAGGGTTGCGAAGCGCTTCCAAAAAGATTGATTTAATGATTAAGCAATTCGAAGAGAATTATGCGGTTCGTGACAAACAGGATGTTTTGGCAATGTGCGCCTTGCAATTTGCATCGCAATTAGAGCAGAAACAAATCGATTCTTCGACAGATAATGTTGAAGCCAACGAAAGACTGAAGAAGATTAATGATTTATTAGCAAGCTATCTAGATAAATAAAAAACGTTCTTTAACATAGACTAAAATACTGCCTACATTAGTTCATATTTGGTAAACTCAACACTAACAAATTAAAATGAGCAAATCATCGTTACTAAAGCAAGCTGCCTTGAGCAGATCCTTGAACAGCGAGTTAGCTCAAAACTTGTCTTAACGAGTTTATACAAGCAATCTAATGTAGGCTTTTTTTATATATAAATTTCAACAAACATGGACAGTACATTAATTATAATTATTTCAGGAATCGTAGGCATCGCAGCAGGTTTTGCTATTGCAAAAGTGATGGAAAGGAGCAACGTTTCCAACCTGATAAAAAACGCCAAAAAAGAGGCCGCATCGATTTTAAAAGATGCAAAAGCAGAAGCCGAAACCAACAAGCAGCACAAAATCCTGCAAGCAAAGGAGAAATTCATCGAACTTAAGTCAGAGCACGAACAAGTAATCTTGGCTAGAGACAAAAAAATAGCAGAAGCAGAAAAAAGAACAAGAGATAAAGAATCTCAAGTATCAAATGAACTAGCAAAAACTAAAAAGGCGACCGATGATCTTGAAGCAAAAATCAACGATTATTCTAACAGAATCGAATCGCTAGAAAAAAAGCAAGCTGAAGTAGACAGATTACACAAAAGCCAAGTAGAACAGCTTGAAGTTATCTCTGGATTGTCTGCCGAAGAAGCGAAAAACCAATTGGTTGAAAGCTTGAAAGCTGAAGCAAAAAGCAGCGCTATGTCGCACATCCAAGAAACGCTTGAAGAAGCCAAGCTTACGGCACAACAAGAAGCGAAGAAAATCATTATCAATACAATCCAAAGAGTCGGTACAGAAGAAGCTGTCGAAAACTGCGTTTCTGTATTCAACATCGAATCGGATGATGTAAAAGGACGAATCATCGGCCGTGAAGGTAGAAATATCCGAGCTTTGGAAGCAGCAACAGGTGTTGAAATCATCGTTGATGATACTCCAGAAGCCATTATCCTTTCTTGCTTTGACCCTGTACGTAGAGAAATTGCTCGTTTGGCATTACATAAATTGGTAACCGACGGACGTATTCACCCTGCCAGAATCGAAGAAGTAGTAGCCAAAACCGCTAAACAAATTGATGACGAGATTATCGAAGTTGGTAAGCGTACGGTTATCGATTTAGGAATCCACGGATTACACCCAGAATTGATTAAAGTGGTAGGACGAATGAAATACCGTTCTTCTTACGGACAAAACTTATTACAACACTCCCGTGAAGTTTCTAAGCTTTGTGGAATCATGGCAGCTGAATTAGGACTGAATGTTAAACTGGCAAAAAGAGCCGGATTATTACACGATATAGGAAAAGTGCCTGATACGGAAAGTGATCTTCCACACGCATTGTTAGGTATGCAATGGGCTGAAAAATATGGCGAGAAAGAAGAAGTATGCAATGCAATTGGAGCGCATCACGACGAGATTGAAATGAAATCATTGCTTTCTCCGATCATCCAAGTTTGTGATGCTATTTCTGGAGCGAGACCTGGAGCCAGAAGACAGGTTTTAGACTCATACATCCAACGATTAAAAGATCTTGAAGATATTGCTTATGGTTTCCAAGGAGTGAAAAGCGCCTATGCGATCCAAGCAGGTAGAGAATTGCGTGTTATCGTAGAAAGCGAAAAAGTTTCTGATGATAACGCAGCAAACCTTTCTTTCGAAATCTCACAGAAAATACAGACTGAAATGACTTACCCTGGACAAGTAAAAATCACGGTTATCAGGGAAACAAGAGCTGTAAATATTGCGAAATAATTTACAGAATACATCTAAAAAAAGCTCCTCATTTATTTGAGGAGCTTTTTTTAGTTTAGGAATATCCTGCAGATATCTTCAAGACAGACAGGCTTCAGGAAATAGTCTTTTACTTCGTTAGGAAAATCTTTGGCCTTATTCAAATCGAAAGGGCTGTTAGAAGAGCTTACCATATAAATTACGGTTTCCTTATTCAGCGATCCTTTGATCTTTTGGAATTCTTCCAGAAACTGCCATCCGTCCATTACTGGCATATTGATATCCAAAAGAATCAGGTCTGGTAACGTAGTTCCGTTTTTGGAATTTTCTTTTAGGCCTTCAATTGCTTCCTGCCCATTTTCAAAAAAACGTGAATTGACCTCTATATTATTCTTTTTCAATAAATTTTTTAATATAAAATGGTAGATTTTATCATCATCAACCACGAAAACATCATTAAACTTTTTCATTAAAATATATTTTAAATGCAGTTCCTTCCCCAACTTTGCTTGTAACTTCAATTTTTCCACCCATGGCTTCGACCTGATTTTTTGTTATAAAAAGGCCAATTCCTCTAGAATCCGGATGCTGATGAAACGTCTTATACATCCCAAAAAGCGAATTCCTATATTTATCCAAATCTATCCCGAGTCCATTATCTGAAATCGTCAGTACTTTTTTCCCTTTTTCATAGGTCAGCTGATAGGTGATTTCCAACTGTCTGTCAGGATGGGAATATTTGATCGCATTTGTCGTAAAATTCAAAAGAATGCTTTCCAAATAAGCCGGGTTATAATTTATATACACGTCATCCGGAATCAAGCTTATGATTTTTACATTATGCTTATTTATCTTTTCGCTCAGAACATTCAGCGTTCTCTGAAAAAACTCATTCAGATTCAGGTTTTCTCGAGCAATCTTTATTTCTGTGTGTATGCTGACCAATTCGTTCAGATGTTCTATTGTCTGGGTCAATTCGTTCGAAATTGTTCTCAGGTGCAACAGCGTTTCTTCGCGTTCTTGAGTATCCTGAATATCGTCAACTAGATCAAGAAGCATCGTAAAATTCCCAGCATGCGAACGCAAATTGTGCGAAACGATATGAGCGAAATTCAATAACCTGCTATTCTGTTCGCTTACGATATCAAGCGTTTTTTTTAACTCATCTTCTCTTTCTTTTTGAGAAGAAATATCGGTATGCGTTCCTATAATTCTTAACGGCTTCCCGGCTTTGTCGCGTTCAATTACCTTACCGCGGTCGAGTATCCACTTATATGTTCCTTTTCGCCCCTGTACTCTATGCAGGTTTTCATAAACTGCGGTCACTCCTTTTAAATGCATGTCGATATCCGAAAGATATTCCTTCCTATCGTCAGGATGCACTTTTGAGGTACAGTTTTCAAACGAATTGATTCCTTCTTCTTCATCAAGATCAAGAATTTTCATCGACTGCTCAGAATAGAAAACCGTATTGTTTTGGAGGTTCCAATCCCAAACACCGCCCATAGAAGCTTCTAGTGCAAACTCAAAGCGTTTTTCAGATAAGATCAGTCGTAATTCTTGTTCTTTGTTTGCCGTAACATCGGCAATTCGTCCATAAAATACGACACTCCCATCTTCTAAAGCTTCAGGTTTTGCCGAGCCTTTCAGCCAGCGGATTCCTTTTTTCGGAAGCAGAACCCTATATTCATGGTTCCATCTTGTTAAGGTATCCCTTGATTTTAGGACTGATTTTAAAAATCCTTTCACGTCTTCCTTAAGAATGCGATCTGTTATCACGACTCCAGCATCATGCTCAAGATAATCTTTTTCGAACCCGTAAATCTCCATAGCGGAGTGGCTTACAAATGGCATACTGTAAGTATTATCCTTTTCAATTTTAAACTGAAAAATCAGATCTGGAATTTCTTTCAGAAGCTTTTCATAAAATTGATTCGAAGTGTAAGATTCATCTGAATTTACGTAATTCTCGAATGGCATTAAAGGTTAACATATTGGTTAGGTGGCACAAAAGTATATACCAAAATGTCAAATCCATATAGGAAAAACACAAAATCGTTTAACGGTTATTTTCTTGGATGAAATGCATTCATAACTTGGGTAAGATGCCTTCTGTCGAGGTGTACATAAATCTCTGTAGTCGTAATCGATTCATGTCCAAGCATCAATTGGATTGACCGAAGGTCTGCCCCATTTTCTAAAAGATGGGTAGCAAAAGAATGCCGAAATGTATGCGGGCTGATTGTTTTTTTAAGATTGATTTTTACCGCCAAGTCTTTTATTATCGTAAAAATCATAGCCCTTGTCAGCTGTTTTCCTCGTCGGTTAAGAAACAGCGTGTCTTCATGACCTTTTTGAATGGAAAGATGCGATCGTATCGAAGTCTTATACATATCGATATACTTCTGCGTAAGATTTCCGATTGGGACAAAACGCTGCTTGTCACCCTTTCCTTTTACTTTTATAAAACCTTCTTCAAAAAAAAGGTCCGAGATCTTGAGAGACACTAATTCCGAAACCCGCAATCCGCAACCGTAAAGTGTTTCCAGCATGGCCCGGTTTCTTTCGCCTTCGTTGGAAGACAAGTCTATCGCGCCGATAATCTTGTCAATCTCATCCGTTGACAATGTATCGGGGAGTTTTCTGCCTATTTTGGGGATTTCTACAAGTTCCATCGGATTATCATTTCTATAATCTTCAAAAATCATGTAGCTGAAAAAACTTCTCAATCCCGAAATGATTCTTGCTTGGGAACGAGGATTTACCGTTTTCGAAATATCGTAAATAAATTGCTGTATCACTTCTTCAGAAATAGCAACAGGACTTACATTTATTTGATTTACAGAAAGATACAAAACAATCTTTTCTATATCAAACGTATAATTGTCAATCGTATTTTTTGACAAGCCACGCTCAATCTTTAAAAAAGATTGGAAATTTTTAATGTATGTCTCCCAGTTTGCCATTTGCTGAATGTTGCCGAATTACTATGCTGGCATAATAAATGTACTTGTTTGTCTACTAACAAAAATAATCTAATTATGAAGCTATTAAAAATTATTTCGACAAATGTGCTTTTGATTGGCGGAATGCTATCTTTTTCGACTCAAAAAGTACAGGCCCAATCTGATGGCTCATTTAATAAAGCTGGATTTGGAGTAAAAGGCGGTCTGAATTACGCCACGATTACAAAAGGTGACTTTGATGAAGGTCCTGATGCCAGGACGAGTTTCTATGTAGGTGCTACGGCTGAAATTCCGCTGATAGATGATTCCTTTTCGATTCAGCCCGAAGTTATTTATTCAAGACAAGGTTTTGAAAGGAATTATTCTTTTTTAGGAAGCGATTATACTGCAGAATACCAATTGGATTATATCAATGTTCCTGTATTGGCAAAACTGTACATCGTAAAAGGATTTAGTATTGAAGCTGGTCCTCAGTTCGGATTCAAGATTAATGAGAAAATTGATTTGGATGCTGGCGACGACGATGAAGGAAATGATTTGGATGAAGTAAATGATTTCGATATGGGATTGGCAGCAGGCCTGACTTTTCAATTTGACGGAGGTTTGTTCATTAATGGAAGGTACAATCACAGTTTTAATGAAGTTATCAAAGATTCTGATGCTAAAAACTCCGTTATACAATTCGGATTGGGATATAAATTTTAACATTTCCCATTTCTCCACCAAGTTTAGATAATATAAAATTTAAAAAACAATCAAAAGTTTATATCTAAACAAAAAAATATTATATAATAACCATAAATTATAAACTTTTACACTTAAAATAGTTAATTTTTTGTGAATTATGAAATATTTAGAATTTTAAGACCATTCTTAAATCTAAATTTGACTTACAAACCTTAATTAAAAAAAGAAGATTATGAAGCTATTAAAATTAATCACAGCAGGCTCAATTTTATTGACGGCTATGACAGCAAACGCGCAAGAAGCAGACAACACGACGAGCAGACAACCTAGCTTGGGCGTAAAAGGTGGTGTAAATTTTGCCACCGTTACTGGAGATGATTTTGACAGTCCAGACTCAAGAACAAGTTTCCACGTAGGTCTTGTTGGAGAATTACCATTGGCAGATATTCTTTCGCTTCAGGTGGAAGCATTATATTCTGGACAAGGTTTCAAGTCTGATATTGACGGAGGGCTTATAGGCGGCGATGGAAAAGTAGAATACCAACTTGATTATATTAATGTGCCTGTGTTAGCGAAAATTTATGCTACGAGAGGTTTAAGTTTTGAAGTCGGACCACAGTTCAGCTTTAAGGTAAACGAAGAAATTGATTCTGATGCAAATGACGACGGTGGCGATTTAGATTTAAATGAAGCCAAAGACTTTGATTTCGGAATTGCCGGCGGTATTACTTTTCAAACCGACATGGGACTTTTCGCAACCGGAAGATACATTTATGGCGTAACCGAAATTGTGGAAGATACAGATGTAAAAAACTCTGTTTTTCAAATCGGTATTGGATATAAGTTCTAATACAATCAAAAAGCTATAAAAGACAAAGCCTTTGGAAATTCCAAAGGCTTTCTTTTTTAATTAGTTTCAAGTCTAATAAATTATTTTCTTAGCCACTTTTGCTCCTTCAGCAGTGACTACCTGAACAATAAGTACCTGTTCTGTCGGAGGCAAGCTTTTGATGATGGTTTCCGTAGCATTGATCTTCTGGCCATCAAATAATAGCCTTCCTTGAATATCAAAAACTTTGACTTCCCCAATTATGGCTAATCCAGCATTTACCACAACACTTTTGTCTTTTTTATAGATAATAATGCTTTCTGCATTAAATTCTGGAACTCCAAGTGCGTCATTCTCATACACAATCTTGAACCTGCTATCAAAAGTTCCTATGCTAGATGTGAAACTGTAAGGACCCGATTTCAGATCATGGATAACATTCAGAAGATTGTCTTTTAGATAGATATCTTGAGTTACAAATAATCCGTCTAACATGTCAAGGCTGATTGTGAAGGTTCCTGCAATAGTAGCCTTGATGCCCAGATCTACACTATCAGCTTCATCAAATGGCAGTGCACGTCCTTGGATGGTTAGCTTTTGTGCATTACTGATGGAATAAATTGAAACATAATTTCCTCCAAACAAATTCCCGTCAAAACCTCTATCCAAGCCATTTGTAGCACCTTCGATATATCCGATTAATGTTTGATTGAAAGCGCCTTGGCTGTTTCGTATGTTAAGCCAGAATCGATTCTTTTCAATTCTTGAATTGATCGTATTGCCATGAGGATTCGAATTTCTGAAGAATTGGTTGTTTTCATCTTGAACACGCATGTCGTTTATAAATCTTACTGGAACATTTCCAAGACCTCTTACAAAAAAGGCTTGGCCAGAAGCCAAGTATTTTGTCGGCGTTGTAGTATTGAAATTATTGCTGATTTCAGGGTGCAACGGATCTGGAGTCGCAGGCGAAGTCGCAACACCACCCGAAAGATTATACGTTGCATAATCATTAGCCGTATAATTGTAAGTCTGGTCGCCAGGAATTGCGTTGCTTGGTGCCGAATTATGCGTCCATAAATAAATCGTTCCGTCGACAGCCGCGATATTATCCGGATGCGATAAAAATTCATCTATATCTAAAGCAGATGGATATGGATTTCCCATCAAGTTCCATTTATAATCGGCTGGCAGTATACTCGTATTTCCGTAAACCGGAATTGAAATATTTGCATTATTAGGAATCCCCTCGAATGTCGCAATATAAGGTATAGCTGCCGTAGTAGAAAAACTTTGCGGTGCCCTTACGATATATCCTTTAGCATCAAGCATTGTGGTATTGCCATTCATGTGGGTTACCCAAGCTTGGCTCACTGGATTCCAGCTATAATATTTGTCTGCTAAGGTAGTAGGCGACAAATTGTGTAGCGTCTGTCCTGCAACTGGAGATGACCAATACGTAAAGTCAAGCCTTTTCATCGGCTGTGTATTGCGTTTTGCCTTGATGATTCCGATGTTTGTGTTAGCCGTTCCTGCTGTCTGTAAAAGACTTGCGGTATCTTCGAGAGTAAAGGTAGCCGCCGGTTTTATCCTTACCTGATTTGCAATGGTAATCGTATTATCAGCATTAATAACAACATTGCCGCTATTTACTTGTAAAAGACAGCCCGAAAGATCTCCTGTAGAGCTATAATTGCCGTTAAAGATTATCTTCTCTGTACCGGTTATCGGCGAGGTTCCAGTACTCCACGAAGTACCATTCCATATATTAGAATTTCCAGAAATGATGGAGGTATCGGTTGCATGGCATCCAGAACCGTTTGTTACAGTTGCAGTATAGGTTTGCGCCGTATCAGGATAAGCATAGACCGTAGCACTATTGCCTCCAGTATAAGGAGTCGTAAGCGCTGCATCTGTATACAATCCCGTTACAGGCGTCCATGCTACTGGTGAAGGAACAGAAGTTCCGGTGATTCGAATATCGTCAATATTCCAACCATAATTCCAACCCGAATAATACCTGAATCGGACTCTTAAATTAGGCTGATTGATATAAGCTGACAAATCAATATTCACTGTGGAAAAATTTGTCGGAGCTCCTTGATCGCTTGTATAGGTCTGTAATGCAGTCCAGACTCCATCTAAATCTCCATCGGTATTGACTTCAATAATAGCTCGGTCCGGTGCCTCATCATTCACATATTCGTAGTAATGCCTGAAGTTAAGAGCCAAAGAAGTATAATTATACGTACTGATAGCACCGCTCATGGTCAGGGCGTTATTAGAATAACCAAATAAATCATAAAAAGAATCAATTGCTCCAAAATTGCTTCCCGAACTTACTGTTTCATAGCTTATATACTCACTTGGACTTTCTTCAATATACCAATATCCATTTGCTGAAGATCCATAATCTTGAAGCATCATAAGCGTAGAAGTAGACACTTCAAAATCTTCGTAGAAAAGCGTATCTGTTGTTCCAGAGTTACTTCCAGTTGCTACCAACTCGATTACGCCGTCGCATAAATTCGCAGCAGCTGGAGTTACAGAAGACGCTGGGGAAGAATAAATAAAGGCATTTACCGGAAATCTAGGGCTTTCGCAAATTCCATTATAGGCCGTCACGTAATAGGTTTTTGTAGTTGTCAATGAAGGCGTCACAAAAGAACCTGTAGTTGTGGTTGCAACGGGACTACCGCTGCTTATGTATTCGTACCATCTGTATTGTGTTGTACCCGAACCTCCAACAGCCGTCAAAGTTACTGTTCCGGGACCGCAATGTTGCCCAGAAGTCGCTGTAACCGTAAGCGTACAGGTCGGGATTACGGTAATCAGGTAATCTTCTACTTCTCCATTGTTGAAAGTAGCTTGGCACGGATTATTGCTGGCATTTCTTGCCAATTTTATTCTCAATCGAGTCGTGCCAATAGTTGCGCCGGCCGGAACAGTAATTGTCAAGCTATAGGTACCACTTCCTGCAGCGGCAGTTGGTCCCGCTACGACTTCTCCTCCATCGGCAAAGTCGCCATCCTGATTCCAATCTGCAAAAAGGTAGATGCCATCATTATTATGGCCGCTTGAAGTTGTCACTCTAATTGTCGAGGTAGCTGTTCCTTGCATTACAGAAGCAATAGACCCCAAACCAGTATAATCCGCATAATTTGACTGTGTTGTCGTATTGGTAAATCCTCCGGAAACTACTCTTGAAATATATTCGTTGTTGTTGGTCGATGTTGAAGCACAATAACACATGGTAGCACTTGTAGTAAAACTCCAAGTCGTTGGCGATCCTGCTGTAGCTCCGCAAGCATTCCTTGGCACGATTCTCCAGTAATACGTAGTCGACGCTGCTAATGTGCCTGTGCTATAGCTGTTTGTTGTCACATTGCTTGTTACAAGAGCCGGTAAGCTTCCTGCACCAAAATAAACATCATAAGAAGTAGCGCCAGCCACAGAAGTCCATGTTATAGAAGTTGTCGCTCCTGTTCCTGAAAAGCAAACACCAGTAGCGGCATTAGCTGGCGATGGTCCTGATGCAGTTCCTGGCAAACTATTAACTGTAACAGCCAGACTTCCTGATCCTGTACTCCAGCAACCCGTAGTATTATTTTGGGATCGAATATAATACGTTCCACCAGTCGTTACAGCATATGTATTACCGCTGTTTGCAGTAGATGTCCCTGTTGCTGTTGTCTGCCAATACCAAGTCTGTCCGGCTGGAGGGGTCCCTGATCTTGTCAATGTGACTCCAGGAGAAGTACATTGGGGAGAATTGCTCGTCGGGTTTCCTGGATTAGCAGGCAAAGCATTTACTGTAAATGCCGTACCGAAGTTCGTTGTCCCTCCTGGCGTGGTAACGCTTACATTACCTGTTGTTCCTGTACCTATTGTAACGGTAATCGAAGTTGCCGTATTATTCGTAATTGCCGCTGCAGTTCCTCCAATTGTGACACTAGAGGTACCGGACAAGCTTGTTCCTGTTATTGTTAATGAACTTCCAACACAACCATTAGTTGCGCTGAGTCCTGAAATTACTGGAGCCGCAGGTAAGCTCAATAATGTAACTACAATATTTCCTCCGTTTCTATTTCCTGATGCATTACAATCAAATTCATTAAGCTGAATTCTATAAGTTCCTGTTGTTGCTGGTATAAAATCAATGGAAGCTCTATTGCCAGTACAGGCAGGCCCATCATCATCATTATATCCAACCGCAGTCCCTCCATTATCCCTAATTGTCATTTGGGTATCATATGTAGATGCACAACTCGAAACTCTGTAAGTTGCTCCAGCTTGCATTCCAGTAACAACAAAATTTCTTCTTCCAGCATTATTTTGATTTGGTGAACAAGAAATGTTATTTCCAACAATCGTGGGGGCAGCTGTTGTACATGCTGCATTAGTTGTATAAGCTGCACATTGTGCATAACTTACATCTCCAATTAAAAAAACGATCAAAATTAAGGCAACTTGAAAGATATTCTTAAGAGACAAACTACCATTTATCGAATGAAAAACATCTTTATTTCTTTCAAATCTAAATTCATCAATTGATAAATTATTGTAATTATTTTTCATAGTCTAGGGGTTTAACATCGAAATTTATAATAAAACCAAATGTTTTTAACATAAATTCAAACCCACAAAAGCATTTTCACAATAATTACGATTAACTACATTTCCATATCGTTCAACTACAATATTTGCCTCTTCCTGTTGATAAGTTTTTTTAATTTTTGGACAGAAAATAAAGAAATCAAGTAAGATTAAACCTACTTATTGCTATTAAAATCGTCTAATAAACACATTTATAAGAGAAAAAGTTACATTTTTCATAAAAAAATAAGAGCGATTTCCCAATTTGGAGAATCGCTCTTACCACCTAACCAACCATTAAAACAAAAACTAATTCTTCATGTATTTTTTATAATTCTCAGTATCGATTCTGGCCTTCAAATCGTGCAGCAAGCTATACAATCCGAAGAAGGTCCTATTGATATACAAAAAGTGTTTCGAGCCTCGATTACCATTCATTTTTCGTAGCTTCGAGTCTTTGCTATATTCTTCGCTAAGCTGTGCCATTTCGCCAAAAAATTCTTCATCAGAAAAATCAAAAGCTTCCCTTTGAAAAGGCTTCGTGAACAGATCAAGCAATTGGTGGAACAATTGAGAGAAATAGACTATCTCTTCTTTTGTATCATCATGTCGCAAGATTTCCAATTCATATAATTTTTCTAAGAAAAGCACCGGATTATCAATAATTTCAGGCTTCGCTAATTCAAAATAAGGAACATAAAAATCTTCTGGAACGTGTTTTATACAGCCAAAATCAATCGCAATAAGATTGCCTTTTTCATCAATCAGAAAATTTCCTGGATGCGGATCTGCGTGGACCTGTTTCAATTGGTGCATTTGGAACATATAAAAATCCCATAGCGCCTGCCCGATCTTGTCGCCTTTAGCTCTATCTTCATTATGAGCCGCAAATTCAGACAAATGTTCGCCTTCCATCCAATCCATCGAAATAATCTTTTTAGAAGATAGTTCGGGATAGTATTTCGGAAATTTCAAATTAACAATCTCGCTACAAGCTTCTGCAATAGCAACGCCTTGACGCAGTTCCAATTCATAATCGGTCTCTTCTAGCAACTTATGTTCTACTTCTTTAAAATAGCGTTCAGAATCCTTGCCTTGCAGATTAAACATCTTGATAGCAAATGGTTTTACGATTGCCAAATCAGAACTGATGCTATCTGCTACGCCTGGATACTGGATTTTTACAGCCAGCTTTTTGCCGTCTTTTGCAGCCTTATGTACTTGGCCAATACTTGCGGCATTTACTGAATCGGGCGTAAACGAATCATACAGTTCTTCGGGAAACATGCCCAGATATTTCTTGAACGTTTTCCTTACTAATGGAGCTGACAGCGGCGGTACAGAAAATTGTGCCAATGAAAATTTTTCCACGTAAGCTCTTGGCATGATATTTTTATCCATACTCAGCATCTGCGCTACTTTCAAGGCACTTCCTTTTAAGTTTTTCAAGCCGTCATAAATATCTTCTGCATTATTTTCATTCAGCTTTTCTTTCGTCAGGGAAGGATTTACGATTTTTTCGCCATAATAAGCAATATAATTACCGCCAACTTTGAATCCGGTTTTTACCAGCTGTCCGGCCCTTTCGATTTTATTTACAGGTATCTTGTCTAATGTTTTCATCTTTCTTATGCTCTTTCTTTCCAGATAAATTTTCCCAAATCAAACAGGCTTTCTAACGGCGTCGTATCCAATATGTCAAAAGTTGCTTTTACCGCTTTTTCAATCATGATATCGGTCTTTTCAAATCCTTTTGATGTATCTTCCAGCCAAAACTTCAAAATAAATAAGAACTGAAGCCAAGCACCTTCAGAAAAAACCGGCCTTGTGATTTTTTTCACCTTGCTGTCTTTTTCGGTTTCACCTGACTTTAATATATCTACGATATAATCTTTAAAATGGTTTCGAAGCGATGCCAGCTGTTTTAAATTGCGGAGGCCTTCTTTGTTGTCTTTCAACGCATAAAAGATATAACTCCTGTTCAGCGTCAGGATTTCAAATAGCGTAAAATAAAGCGACAGCAATTTATTCCTGTTTTCATAGCTTGAATAATTGGAATCTTTTTGCAGCATACCGACTACGTTATCAAAAAACTTGACCCAGATAGCTTCTTTTACAGCATCTAGCGAATTAAAGAAAGAATAAAAATCGGCCTCTTCTATCGCGTGCTCTTTGCAAAAAAGGTACACATTTTTTGGAGCCTCATTCTTTTCTAGAACAGCATTCATATAGAGTCCGATCAATTGATCGTCGTCAATAAGCTGTTTTTTTGACTTTGGATTCTTTGCTGTTGCCATGATTCTTTTATCTTTTAAATTGTACAGTAAAGATACGTTTCAATTATTTCTGAAACATATAAACATCTGTTAAATATCTTTCAAAAAAATTGAACTATTCATTTCACAACCAAATAGATTAAGGCATAAAAAAGGCTGCCTTTATAGACAGCCTTTGCAATTTTATAGTGTACAGAATTTAGTTTTTCACCTCTTTTTGAGCGTCCTGAACCATTTTCTCATTTGCAGTAATCGCAAATTCAACACGACGATTCTGAGATCTTCCCTCTGGAGTATCATTTGTTGCAATAGGATCAGCAATTCCTAATCCTGTAGTATTAAATCTTGAAGCCGAGATTCCTTTGCTTGTTAAATAATTTTTTACAGAAGCTGCTCTTTCTCCAGACAATTTCAAATTGTAATCCGCTGGACCAGTACTGTCTGTATAACCATAAATCTGGATATTCGTGTCAGGGTATGAGTTAAACACAGATACCAATTTATCCAAATTAGCTTTTGCAGTTGCTGTTAAAGTAGATTTGTTCGTATCAAAACGCACAGCATTTTCATTCAATGTCAATTTGATTCCTTCACCTACTCTTTCTACCTCAGCACCTGGCAGGGCATTATCAATTTCTCTTGCCTGTTTGTCCATTTTGTTTCCGATAACGCCACCGACAGTTCCACCGACAACGCCTCCAAGAACAGCTCCAAGAGCCGTATTCCCGCCTTTACCTAAATTGTTCCCTAAGACACCACCTATTACGGCACCTGCCACAGCACCAATTCCAGCACCTTTTTGGGTATTATTTGTGTTTTTTACAGACTCACAGCTTGTAAAAAATGTACCTACAGCAAATAGGCATGCCAATGAATATATTGCAATTCTTTTCATATCGATTATTGTTTTTGGGTTAGTTTACTTTTGTAAATTGATATACGACATCAGTCAATTTTCCTCCTACATCAATCTTGTCAATCAATTGGAATGAACTTTCAGTCTGGTTTGCGACTGCCAATACATAACCGTCTCTGACTTTTTTTGCTTTTTCGCCAGCGTCAAGAACCTTAAGGACAAATTGTCCGTCTTTGTTAACGAACCATGTGATTGGCGAACTGAATGCTGGACATCCCGTTTTGGTCAATGCCATTTCTCCTTTATTATTATTAGAGATAAATTTCCAAGTACTTCCTACAAAACATTGAGAATCTGCAAGCTGGAATGAATTTACCTTAATGTATTCTGAGCCCGGATAGTTGACAGAGCTAATAACCCAATTTCCTTTTATCGCAACTTGCGAAGACCTATCCGTCTTGGTGTTTGTTATCGATGAAGTTTTGCAGGATGCAAATAGCACGGCAAATACTCCTAATAAGATTAATTTTTTCATAGATTGGTATTTTTAAAGTTTATTACACTACAAATATACAATGGAATGATTTTGAAATGTTAAAATTTCGATTTTATTATCTTAAAATTAACAATTCAGCCAATTTGTCATTCCAATACTATTTGGTATCCTATTTGAAAATAAAAATCTCGAAAATAATTAACAATATTAATATCAATAGTTTATGACAACAGGAAAAATTAATGTTTCGGTAGAAAACATTTTCCCGCTTATCAAAAAGTTTCTTTATAGCGATCATGAGATTTTCTTGCGCGAACTAGTATCGAACGCTACCGATGCTACCTTGAAGCTTAAACATCTGGCAAACATCGGCGAAGCGAAAGTTGAATATGGAAATCCGATTATCGAAGTAAAAATCGACAAAGAAGGAAAGAAAATCCATATCATCGACCAAGGTTTGGGAATGACAGCGGAAGAAGTTGAAAAGTACATCAACCAGGTGGCTTTCTCCGGTGCTGAAGAATTTCTTGAAAAATATAAAGATTCTGCCAAAGATTCAGGAATCATCGGACATTTCGGTCTTGGATTCTATTCTGCATTTATGGTGGCAGAAAAAGTCGAAATCATTACCAAATCTTTTAAAGACGAGCCTGCCGCACATTGGACCTGCGACGGAAGTCCAGAGTTCACGCTTGAGCCTGCTGACAAAACTTCTCGCGGAACAGAAATCATCCTTCATATTGCCGAAGATTCTCTTGAATTCCTAGAAGAAAATAAAATTTCTGGACTGTTGCAGAAATACAATAAGTTCATGCCGATTCCGATTAAATTCGGGACAACAACGGAAACGCTTCCAAAACCAGAAGATGCTCCAGAAGATTATGTAGCTGAAACTATTGAAGTGGACAACATCATCAACAATCCGAATCCAGCTTGGACAAAACAGCCAGCCGATCTTACGGAAGACGATTATAAAAATTTCTACAGAGAATTGTATCCGATGCAATTCGAAGAGCCGCTTTTCAACATCCATCTGAACGTAGACTATCCTTTTAACCTGACAGGAATTTTGTATTTCCCAAAAATGACAGGCGACCTGCAGATTCAGAAAGATAAAATCCAGCTGTACCAAAATCAAGTCTATGTAACGGATAATGTAGAAGGAATCGTTCCTGAATTCTTGACGATGCTTAAAGGCGTTATCGACTCGCCAGACATTCCGCTGAATGTTTCGCGTTCGTACCTTCAGGCTGACGGCGCAGTAAAAAAGATTTCCAATTACATCACTAGAAAAGTAGCCGACAAGCTAAAATCTTTATTCACTGAAAACCGTGAGGATTTTGAGCAAAAGTGGAACGACATCAAGATCGTATTGGAGTACGGAATGCTTTCTGAACCTAAATTCTATGAAAAAGCTGGCGCATTTGCCTTATATCCTACGGTAGATGACAAGTATTTCACGCTTGACGAACTAAAAGAAAAGACAAAAGATGCCCAGACCGATAAAAACGGAAATCTTGTGATTCTTTATGCCTCTAACAAAGATGCGCAGCACAGCTATATTGCCGAGGCCAAAGCCAAAGGCTATGAAGTACTGCTTTTAGACTCGCCGATTATCTCGCACTTGATCCAAAAGCTGGAAGCTGACAACGAAAAGCTGACATTCACACGTGTAGATTCGGATCATATCAACAACTTAATTAAAAAAGACGAAGAAACGATTTCTAAGCTTTCTGAGGAAGAAAAAGAAAAATTAAAAACCGAATTGGAAAGTGTTATTTCAGATAAGAAATATTCTGTGCAATTAGAAGCTTTAGACAGTCAGTCGGCACCATTCGTAATCACGCAGCCAGAATTTCTGCGCCGTATGAAAGAAATGAGTCAAACCGGAGGTGGCGGTATGTTCGGAATGGGGAATATGCCAGAAATGTACAATTTGGTGGTGAATACCAATCACGAATTAGCTTCCAACATTTTAAATTCTACTGACAAGTTGCACCAAGAAGCTTTAGTGAAACAAGCTCTAGATTTGGCAAAACTATCTCAAAACCTATTAAAAGGCGAAGAGCTGACCGCTTTTGTAAAGAGAAGTTTCGAACTGATCAAATAGTTTTTAGATTACTTATAAAAAGCAAACCTGCAAGTAAAATTGCAGGTTTTTTTATTGCTTACATTAGCACATTAAAAAAGGCGTCCAACCAACTGAACGCCCTTTTTAAAGAAACTTAACTAACTATTTTTTTACAATTTTTAAAGTGTTTTGATTTCCATCAGTATCTCTTGCTTTTACCAGATAGCTACCCGCTGAAAGCTGAGAAGTATTTACGTCAACCGACTTACTATCTCCGACTTGCTGCATTACTTTCTGTCCCAAATAATTATAAACCATTATTTCAGAAATAACAGCCTCCCCAGAAACCGTCAAGACATCGCCCACTGGATTCGGATAGGCTTTAAACTTGATGGCGTCTTTTTCATCCGTCCCTAAAATAACTGCCTGATAGGTTATTGTTACCTTCCACGTATTGTTCGCTACGCGATTGTATATTCCGTTACAGCCTGTCGTTCCATACGTTCTCCAGGCCCTTAGCTCAAATTGTACCGCGCCAGTCGCTCCGTTTGCAATAGTAAGATTAGAACGGTTGTATTGATAGGTTCCTGAAGTATCTCCCGCACCACTTGTTATGGCAGCTTCTTTCAAACCAGTCGTATTACACACTAAGATGGAACGCTGTTCTGACATAAATCCATCTGCAGCTGTCTGCATAGAATATGAAGTCGCTACAGAGGCAATTTGATAACCAGCAGGAACATTCACAGTCATTACCCCAGGGCATGCAGTATTTGAGGAAACAGTAATAGCTGTGCTGGTTGTTTTATCCGTAAGAATATCCCCAGTAGTATGCGTTGTAGTGAGCTGTCCTGTCGTAAAACTGGTAGGTCTCCATACTCCTTTATCTGTTGCACCGCAATTAGATCTCACCCAAAAATAATACAGCTGTCCTATGGTTAAATCGTTAAGCGTCAAGCTTGTTTGAGTAGACGCCACATTGCCTGTAGGTTCCGTATCGTTATTTGGAGCAGTAGCTGTCAATGAATAATAATAGTCATATCCATTGCTTGGCACAGATGGAGGAGCCGTCCACGAAACTGTCGCTCCCGATGCCGTAGTTACAGCTGATAATCCTGTCGGAGATGGGCATGTTGGCAGTATTTCGGCACTGGCGCCAAATAAGTTGAGAACACCCTCTTCAATTGAAGTTTTAGTAATCGTAATTCCAGAAATTTGCTTCGACTGGTTTGATGGCAAGATGGCTACTTCCATCTGATAGAGTCTTGGATTTCCAGAGGGACTTTCAACAACGTCATTGGCCAAATTTACTCTCCCTATACCCGAAATTGCTACAGGCAATGCAGATGAATTAAACCAATCCGGAACTGTGGAAGGACTTAATGCTTGGGTTGTATTGTCCGAAAAGTTAATTGTTCCAGAAATTGTCGCCGTACCGCTGCCAGAAGTCAGGAGTAAAAATAGTCGAGATCCTCTAAGCGGATTTGCAAAAACCAGAGTACCGCTTTCATTTTGTGTCGGAATTCGCAACACATTATTAGCCGAATAGGAAGCCATCTGAAATTGCAAGCCTGCAGTTGCCGTACTGTTTATCAAACCATTGATTGGCAAAGCCGTTGCCAAAGGAGTTCCTGCAGCCGTTGCTTGAAAATCTGCGGTAATAAAGGCAAAATTTGCATTATCTACCGCAATAGTCGTTGAGGATGTCGATAAGCCTATTCCGTTTGCTATAACATCTGCATTAAACCCTGAATTTACCTGAAAGGCAACAAATTCTTGTGCTTGAGAAAATAGGGTCAAAAAGAGGGAAGAAAGACATAGTAAAGTTTTTTTCATAAAAAGAAGTTTAGGTTGAAGAAAGAATTAAAAATCAACCATAAAGACTTATAATTATCATCTTTTTAGTTAATTTACTCGAAACTAATTCTTTTATTTATCAAAAAAAACTACATTTTATTCAAAAACCTATAATAAGAATTATAATCACAAAAAAGTTAAAATTGTAGTCAAAACAAAGCAATATGTCATCTAAAATTAAATTACTTCAAAAAACACGACAGTAGACTAGGAAGCCACTATAATTGTTTCATTTTCAATATAAAACTTATAAAAATAGGTTTGTGATTTTTCTTTTTAGCTTGGTTTTAATTCAAAATAAGATGAACAAACCAGAAGTGATTCATTCAATAATCCAAAGCAGGACGGGCTTGTCGGTTTGCTGCAGCTTTTTGTCCAAAACCCTCATAAAATCATCCGAAACTGCCGGGCAGCCCCAGCTTAAGGGAGCATACTTTGGGTAAATTTCTTTATCTGAAACAGCGCTCCAAGAATGCAGCACTACCACCCTATCTACCGCATTTTTGTTGGTTTCTTCCAATCCATGCAGCCAATATTTAATCTTGATTCCCCAAGTACTAGAATCCCTTTTGCCGATTTTATATTTGCCCTTTGAAGAGCAATGGCTATCGTCTTTATTACTGAATTTTGCCTTTTCCCATTTAGTATCGTTATCTTCTTTGACATCGCAGCTGCCGTGTGTGACGAGATTCTCATTGCTGATTTGGTTGGTCTTGAAATCATACACAAAAAATCGGTTCTTGCCAGAATGAATGCTCAAGTCGATCAGAAAATAATAACCTTCATTGAATTTTTTATCCTTGCAGAATTCCCTAGCCTCTTTATGAAACGCTGCATAATCGCGCTTCTTGACAATTTCCTCCGAAACTGCTACCGAAGATTTATCACAGCTTATAAATTGCAAGGCGACAAACAAGAGGATTTTGTGAATCATACAAAATGGGGGCTTTTAAGTTGAAAGTACATTATTATCTATTAACTAAAATCCTGTTAAAATAGTATCTTTTAATAGCAAAAAAACTTTTAGCAAAAAACTATGCTTTATCTTTGCCCGCTTTTAAAAATTGAAAGAATGTTTGGAAATAAAGTATTGAAAGGAGTTTTTCTTGTAGGCCTAGGCGCTACAAGCTACGGAATGCTGGCAACTTTTGTAAAAATGGCTTACGACCAAGGCTATACGACAGCCGAGGTTACTTCGTCGCAGTTTTTGTTCGGGATTATCGGAATTCTTATCATAAACGCTTTCCAAAAATCAAGAAAAGACAATGTCGTTATCAAAGCGACACGCAAAAATATCACCCACCTGATGATTGCCGGTACCTCTACAGGACTGACCAGCATCTTCTATTACCTTGCCGTTCGCTACATTCCCGTTTCAATCGGAATCGTATTGCTTATGCAGACGGTCTGGATGGGCGTTTTGCTTGAAATGTTTCTCGAAAAAAAGTTGCCTTCAACAACAAAAATAATAGCAGTAATTATCGTCTTGGCGGGTACTGCGTTGGCAACCAATCTTATTAATACCGAAGCTACCCTAGACTGGCGCGGTATTGCGTGGGGATTAATGGCTGCAGCCTCTTTCACGACCACTATGTTTACAGCCAACCGAGTAGCCTTAGGAATATCTTCGGCCCAAAGAAGCTTATACATGCTTTTGGGAGGTGGTATTATCGTACTCACTTTTGCGCTGATTACACAAAATACGCCTTTCGATGTCAGCATATTCTTAAAATGGGGAATCGTCCTTTCCCTATTTGGCACCATAATTCCTCCCATGCTTTTGAATGCTGGTTTTCCGCTTACCGGAATCGGATTGGGAAGTATCGTGTCATCGCTAGAACTTCCAGTTTCTGTGCTTATGGCCTTCTTCCTGCTGAATGAAGAAGTCGTATTGCTGCAATGGATAGGCATCGTGCTTATCATTCTGGCAATCGTCATCATGAACGTCAAATTCAAGAAGAAAGAAATTTAATCCTTTTGAAGCCAGAAATTGCCTAAATTCGTAAAAACGCTTTTATGGATTTACCTTGGCATTTATACCTGATGGCCTTTCTATATATTTTGGCCGGACTGAATCATTTCAGAAACCCTAAAATGTATGTCAGGATAATTCCTCCCTATTTTCCTAACCCAAAACTGCTAAATATCTTGAGTGGACTGGCAGAAATATGCTTCGGACTGCTTTTATGCCTGCCTGATTATTCCACATACGGAGCTTGCGGCATCATCTTTTTGCTTATTGTCTTCCTTCCCGCCCACATCCATATGCTACAAGACAAAAAGGCTAGTTTCGGATTGCCAAAATGGGTTTTGATACTACGTATCCCATTACAATTTCTGCTGATCTATTGGGCCTATTTATATATTTAGAAACCTTCGTACTTTTTTAAACGTATACAACAAAATAATTCCATTATTTTGCAGTGGCATTTTACCGTGCCGCCCCAATTAAAAAAAATACCACAAACCGTTTAAAATGAGAAGACTATCTCTAAAAACCACTATTGACATAACGTTCCTCGTTATTGTCGTTTGCTTTGCAATGTTGGCCTACTCCATCCACAACCGATCTCAATCTGTAAAGCAAAACAGAATTATTGTAAACCATACCAGCAACATCAACAGCGTATTAGAAAAAGTACTTTCTAGCACGATCGATATCGAAACAGGAACACGCGGCTATACCATTACGGGTGATGAGAATTATCTGGAAGTTTACAATCACGGACATAAAAACCTTGAAATTTGGATTGATTCGTTACGTTCCATGAACGAAACCGATGAACTACAGATCAAAAAGCTCGATACGCTTGAAAAGCTGATCGATTCCAAGAAAAAGATCAGCGCAATGGTCATCCAGGCCCGAAAAGAATCTGGCATGGAAAAGGCCGCAGAGATCGTAAAAAAAGGCCGTGGAAAGGAAGTCATGGATTCAATCCGAAAATCCATACGCGATTATCAAAATCAAGCAGTTTTGATATTGACTGAAAATCTAAGCCAGACAGAAGAAAACGTAAAGGCCCGAAACAATAATTTCTTTTTGTTTACAGGCATTACTTTTATCATCTTGATTTTTGCCTACATAAAAATCCGGCAGACTACGCAAAGGCTTCTTCTGGATAAGATTATCCAAGAAAACCTGATGGACGAGCTTACGATACAGAACCAACAGTTGAATGATTTTGCCAACATCACTTCGCACAACCTAAGATCGCCTGCCTCTAACATTACTGCCCTGATCGCTACCATCGAAGAAAACAGTCCGGTTGAAGAATACCGGATGATTTTCGACATGCTTAAGAAAGTAGCGCAGAACCTGAACGATTCCCTAAACCAATTGATGGAAGTTCTCCATATCAAAAAGAATAAGATTGTCGAAAAAGAACTATTGGCATTTCAAGAAATTTTCTCCAAGATTACCGAATCGCTGCAGGGCGAAATCCTGAAATCCGGCGCGATCATTAAGGCCGATTTCAAAGAAGTTCAAGAAATTGCGTATTCCAGAATCTACCTAGAAAGTATCTTCCACAACCTGATCAGCAATGCGATCAAGTATAGAGCAGAAGACAGGACTCCCGAAATTACGATCCGCTCTGAAAGAAAAAATAATATTGTTTATCTTTATGTCATCGATAACGGACTCGGAATTGACTTAGCCAAGAACGGCCACAAAGTTTTTGGCATGCACCAGATTTTCCATAACCATCCCGAAGCCAAAGGCATAGGGCTTTTCATGACGAAAACACAGATAGAAAGCATGAAAGGAAAAATCTCAGTAGCCAGCGAAGTCAATATCGGCACCACGTTTACCGTTATGTTTGGTACTTAAAAACTAAATACTACAGCCTATGAATGATATCGTAAGTTATTTTTCAACTATTCCCTCACTGCACCGAGGCCTTATTCTCGTTGGGGGTATTGCTATCTTTTGGATAATTGAAAATGCATTTCCCTTGTTTCGCTTCAATTATAAAAAATGGAACCACGCGGGAATCAATATCTTCTTCACGCTGACCACGATCGTCGTGAACTTCATCTTGGCTTTTATATTATTGCTTTCTTCAGAATGGGCCATAAAGAATGATTTTGGCGTCTTGCAATGGCTACCAGAACTGCCGCTTTGGCTCTATACGCTGATCGGCCTTCTGCTGCTAGACCTTATCGGCGCCTACCTTGCCCATTTAGTACAGCACAAGACCCGATGGCTGTGGCATTTCCATCTGATCCACCATACAGATACCTGGGTCGATACCACTACTGCCAACAGGCACCATCCCGGCGAAAGCTTTATCCGCTTTGTATTTACCGCCTTGGCTGTCTTGGTTGCAGGTACTCCGATGTGGCTTGCTTTTTTATACCAATCGTTGTCTGTCGTCTTTTCGCAATTCAATCATGCCAATGTTTCGATGCCTGAAAAATTAGACAAATACATCAGCTATATTATCGTTTCGCCAAACATGCATAAGGTACACCACCACTATATGCTACCTTATACCGATTCAAATTACGGCAATATCTTTTCTATCTGGGACAGGCTTTTCGGCACTTTCACCTCCCTTCCGAAAGAAGACATCATCTATGGCGTCGATACGCACATGCAGCCATCCGAAAACAACCGTCTTTCTAATTTGATCAAAATCCCGTTCCAAAAACACAGGTCGCCTCAAAACAATCCCAAATAAAAAAATTTATGCCTGCTTGAAAAAGTAATTATTTTTTTTCTTAATATTGATTAACAATTAAAAAACGTATACAACTATTTTATCTGAATTAATTTTCATGTAATGAAGAAAGGCAAAAACATTGAGCTGACTTGGGAGGAAAATGAAAAGCTTGTTACATTGGCTTTAGAAGAAAGAAATCCTTTTGAGATTATTAAAAAAGAGTTAGGATTAGCCGAAAAAGAGGTAATCGAAATTATGAAAAAGAAACTTACCGCAGATAAATTCGAGCTGTGGAAGAAGAAAGCAATGGCCAGCAAACCAAAACCAAAACCGCCCAAAATTGATGATTTTGACGATGATTTAGATGGCAAATACTACATCAAGAATAAATTTGATTAACATATATTACCCTTAAAAATATTCCGAAAAGGAATATTTTTTTTTGCCTTATCGCAAAATAATTTGAAACTAAAATTAATTTTATTTAAATTTGTATTAATAAAGTTAATATTTATATTAATTAATTTTAGTTTATGACACCAAAGCTTCCCATTCATTGCCCCAGCTGCAGCGATTCCCTTTTGGTCTCCCAGCTCAAGTGTGAGAATTGCCAGACTACCGTTTCGGGCCACTACTCGCTTCCCTTCTATCTCCAGCTTTCGGAAGAAGAACAAAACTTTATCCTCCAATTTTTCCTGACCAGCGGCAGCCTTAAAGAAATGGCTGTGCAGATGGGCAATAGCTACCCCACTGTCAGGAACAAGCTAGACGATATTATTGAAAAGATAAAAAAACTTAAATCTGAAAACCCATGAAAAAACTACTACTCAATCCTTTTGAAAACACTTCCGAAACAAAACTCCTTCTCTTTGGATTAGCACTGACAGCTGCTGGAAGCTATCTCGCCTATCTTTTCAATGGAAGATACGACGGCGTTATCGATCTCCATTTTGCCGGAACCGTAACCTTATTACAGCCTTTTCTAGACAACCTGATCAATATTGCCTGTCTAGCATCGGCCTTGTTTCTTACCGGAAAGCTAATCAACAAAAAGACCCGTTTTATCGACATCTTGAATCCGGCACTCATTGCTCGTGTGCCTTTTTACCTATTGACGCTTACAAACTTCAACAACTTTATTTCCGACATCACAGAAAGCCTACTTGAAAAGATAGACCTAAAAAATATGCCGACTGATATAGACATAGCGCCTTCAAGTGTTTTAATGCTCACCCTGTTTTCACTGCTTGCCATTATCTGCATCATCTGGTTTGTCATCCTGCTGTACAACGGCTTTAAGATTGCCGCCAACAGCAAGACAAGCCTGCATAAAGTATATTTTGCACTGTCGATTCTTGCGGCAGAAATCATTTCTGGAATTGCCATCTCACTTTTAAACTATTAGATCATGATCAAAAAAATACTTGCATTTAGCTTTGCCCTATTCTCGGCTATCGCTGCTTTTTCTCAAGAAAGCAAATTCACAACAGAAGAAATCGCTGTCAGTACTATGCTTAACGGAACTTTATACAAACCGGAAAAAGCATCCAAAAAAACAGACCTTATCATCCTGATTGCAGGTTCTGGTCCGACAGACAGGGACGGAAACCAGCCTGGAGCTTCAAGCAATTCTTTGAAATTTTTAGCTGAAGGATTGGCCAAAAAAGAATACGCCGTTTACAGTTTTGACAAAAGAGTGATTGCCGAAATAAAGTCAGGAAACCTTGACGAGTCCAAATCCAATTTTGACATCCTGATTCAAGACGTAAAGGATATCGTTTCCTATTTCAAGGCCAAAAAACAGTTCAGGAAGATTATCATTGCCGGCCATAGCGAAGGCTCTCTAATCGGGATGAATGCAGCCACAGCCAACACCGATGCTTTTATTTCGCTGGCAGGCGCCGGAAGACCTATTGACGAGGTTTTGGTAGAACAGATCGGAAAGAGGGCTCCTATGCTAAAAGAAGAAACCGCCAAAAGCCTTGAGCTGCTCAAAAAAGGAGAAACCTTTGAATCCAAAAACCCAATGCTGGCAGGCCTTTTCAGAAAAAGCGTACAGCCTTATATGATTTCTTGGCTAAAACACAATCCGCAAGAAGAGATAAAAAAACTTGCTATTCCGATTCTGATTATCAACGGAACCAAAGACATTCAAGTTTCAGTTCAAGATGCCGAGCTGTTGCACAAAGCCAATCCTAAATCAGAACTGGTGCTAATCGAAAACATGAACCATATCTTTAAAGAAATCAAGGGCGACGAGACGGAAAACATGCAAAGCTATACCAATCCAGACCTTCCGGTGATGCCCGAACTTATTGAAAAAATTACTATCTTTCTCAAAAAAGTGTAATTCTTTCTTAAATAAAACCTAAAGCTGTAACAAAAGACAAGCTCAAGGCACTTATCTAGGACAAAATAAAAGATAATGAGAAAAATAGTTTATTCACTGGCCGTTGCCGCATTGCTATGGAGCTGCAAGCCATCTGAAAATGTAGTTTCCAATACTGCAAAAAATGAAGTCCAGGTACAGATCGACCTTACCAATATCAAAGACGATAAAGTAATGGTCACGGTCACGCCGCCAGCGATTAAATCTGAAAAAATAACCTACCATCTTCCGAAAATAATCCCAGGAACCTATTCTGAAGATGATTATGGGAAGTTCCTAGAAAACGTAAAAGCCTACGACGCCAAAGGCAATACCTTGGTTGTAGCCAAAGTAGACGACAACTCATGGACGATCAGCGATGCCAAAAAGCTGGCCAAATTGACCTATTGGGTAAACGACACCTATGATATCGAAGGAACACACGATATCTTTTCGCCAGCCGGAACCAACATCGAGGCAGGAAAAAACATCATGCTGAACACCCACGGTTTTGTCGGCTATTTCAAGGAATTTATAGAAACGCCTTACCAAGTAAGCATTGCGCATCCGGCAACCTTATGGGGCGCCACATCGATGACCGACAAGGATGCTGCAGACACCAACGACGTATTCACGGTTTCCAGATACTCTGAGCTGGTAGAGAACCCAATTATGTATTCCAAACCAGACTACACTACGTTTACCGTAAACGGTATGGAAATCCTGATTGCTGTTTATTCTCCAAATGGCGTATTTACAGCCGAAAGCATCACGCCGGAAATGAAGACGATGATGACGGCCCAGAAAAATTTCTTGGGAAAATTCAATTCTACTAAAAAATACAGCGTGCTGATCTACCTGTCTGACACGTCCCGAAAAGACGCCCAAGGCTTTGGAGCGCTGGAGCATCCTACGGCCACTACTGTGGTAATGCCAGAAGCCATGCCAAAAGAACAATTGGCAGAACAATTGAAAGATGTCGTTTCGCACGAATTCTTTCATATCGTAACTCCGCTGACGATACACTCTAAAGAAATACAGTTTTTCGATTACAATAATCCTAAAATGTCAGAACATTTGTGGATGTATGAAGGCGTTACCGAATATTTTGCCAACCTGTTCCAAGTCAACCAAGGCTTGATTACAGAAGACGAATTCTACCAAAGGATGGCTACCAAGATTGCTAATGCCTCGACTATGGACGATACGATGCCATTTACCAAAATGAGCTCGTCAGTATTGCAAAAGCCTTACAAAGACCAATACCAGAACGTCTATGAAAAAGGTGCGCTGATTGCCATGTGCCTTGACATACAGATCCGCCAAGACAGCAACGGACAAAGAGGCATTCTTGACCTGATGCAGAAGCTTTCTAACGAATACGGAACTCAAAAAGCATTTGACGACACCGAACTTTTCGACAAGATCGAATCGCTGACTTCTCCTGAAGTAAGAAAGTTCCTCGATACCTATGTAGCAGGACCGACACCGATTCCGTACGATGTTTATTTCGCCAAAATGGGCGTTACCAAAGCAATGACCCAAGTTGCCGGCAATGTATTTCTTAAAGGACAGGAGCCGAATTTCTCGATAAACCCGCAGACCAAAGAAATCTATGTCCTTCCAGGCGCCGAGAATCTTGATTTCTACAAAAGCCTAGGCATCAAACCTAACGATATCATAAGTGAAATCAACGGTACCAAATACAATCTGGATAATATATACGACATGATTATTGGCAGTATCGCGTGGAAAGAAAACGACCCGATTACAGTAAAGATAAAGCGCGGCGGCAAAGAAATGTTGCTAAAAGGAACCGTAAAGCTTCCGCATGACGAAATTGAAGGCTTTCAGGCTACCGACGCCAGCAAGGCAAAACTTAGAGAGGCTTGGCTAAAAGGATAATTTAGCCTCTGTCAGAAAACTAATCCCCAATTTAAAATCTAGATTGGGGATTTTTTTATTATTTTGCCGCGAATTAGAAATTTTGGAAACCGCCTGAAAGGCTGTCCATAAGAAAACACCCAGACCAATTATGAAAAAAATAGTGTTTGCTTTAGCAGCATTAGCCATCATCTCTTGTAAGGAAGAGAAAAAAGCAACAGGAAATCTCCACATCAAAGGTAATGTAGAAGGACTCACACAAGGAACGCTTTATATCCAAAAGATGGGCGACAGTACCTTAGTTCCGGTCGACACGATTAACATCAAAGGAAATTCCAATTTTGAAAGCCACCTGCAGATCGACTCGCCAGAAATGCTGTATCTTTTTCTAGACCGCGGAGAAACCAACAGTATCGACAACAACCTGATGTTTTTTGCCGAGCCTGGCAATATGACCATAAACACTACATTGGCCTCTTTCTTTGCGAACGCGAAGATAACCGGTTCTAAAAACCAAAAACTGTTTGAAGACTACAAAAAGATTATGAGCCGCTTTACAAGCAACCAGCTCGCGTTAACCGAGCAGAAGCTGCGTGCCTTGCAGTTCAATCGCGAAGCCCCTTCAGACATCGAAAAGAAAAATGACGAGAACATCAAAAAGAAATACCTGTTTGCCATTAACTTTGCGCTAAACAACAAAGACCATGAAGTCGCGCCTTATATTGCTTTGGCTGACATTTATGACGCCAACATCAAATACTTGGATACGATCAACAAATCGATGACTCCAAAAGTAGCCCAATCCAAATATGGAAAGATGCTTACGAAATATATAGCCGACAGAAAAAAGATCGGAGAATAAAACAAAAAAACGTCTTGAAAATTCAAGACGTTTTTTTATCCATTTTATAATTCGGAAAATTCTTAAAAGCAAAAAACCATCTGAATTAACAGATGGTTTTTTATTGAGCCGATAGAGGGACTCGAACCCACGACCTGCTGATTACAAATCAGCTGCTCTAGCCAACTGAGCTACACCGGCATCTCAATACGGGTGCAAATATAGTTCTGAATTTTAATTTTCCAAAAAAAATCTGCACTTTTTTTTATCTTTTTTCGACTACAAAGCGTTGATTTTAGCAACCAATTGATTAGCAGCTTGTTCTAATTCTGTATGGATTTGCTTGAAATGTGCTTTTTTATTTTCTACATTTTTTGCATTTACTTTTGCGATCAAAGAATCAAAAGTAACGATTGCTTCATCAATTAAAGCCTCAGAAGCTTCAGTCGGTTTTCCTGTTGTAGACATTTCCCAAATGTATACTGCTTCAATAATATCTCCTAAAACGTAGTTGATGTCTTTCTTTAAATTCTTAACGTTTGCCATTTTTATTTTAAATTTTAATTTGCGATTGCAAAATTAAGCATAATCTTTCTATTTGAGGCAATTAAATATAAATTTCTAAAAGCACGGCCTTTCCTTGCAGTGTAAAATCTTCCATAGCTGCCGGAACCAAGATAGTATCTCCCTTTTTATAATTCCATGCCTTTCCTTCATAATCCAGCTGAAATTCTCCTTCCATGCACATATATACCCTAAAGGAATCCTCGGAATTGCTTATGCTTATCTTCCCGCTTAAAGGCAAGTAGTTCGTAGTAAAATAAGGACAGCTTACCGCGGGATTGCTCTTGTTCGCTTCCTGCGCATACTCTCTTTTGGCATCGGCCGTATCATAATGAATCGCGTCCAGTGCCAAGTCAATATGCAGTTCTCTCGATTTGCCTTCCGCATCTACCCTGTCCCAGTCATAGACCCTATAGGTTATATCCGATGTCTGCTGGATTTCGGCAATAACAATTCCTGCGCCTATGGCATGAATCGTGCCTGTTTCCAAGAAAAAGACGTCCCCTTTTTTCACGGGAATCTCCTTCAATATCGATAACAATGTCTTGTTTTCTAGATTTTTTAAATAATCTTCACGGCTTGACTTTTCTTTAAAGCCTACCACAATTCTTGCTCCTTCGTCGGCCTGCATCACATACCACATTTCTGTCTTTCCGAAAGAATTATGGCGTTTTTTAGCCAATTCGTCATTCGGATGCACTTGGATCGACAGGTCTTCCTTCGCATCGATAAATTTGAACAGCAAAGGAAACTCTGTACCGAACTTCTCGTGTATTTTAGTTCCCAGTATTTCTGCCGGAAATCGAGAAAGCAACTCCGAAAGTAATTTTCCTTGATACTCACCTTCAGAAATTCGGCTCACATCACCCTGCACTGTAGACAATTCCCAGCTCTCGCCGGTTATCTCGGATGTTATAGGCTTGTTGAAGATGGTTTTCAACTTGGTGCCACCCCAGATACGCTCTTTGAGTATCGGCTCGAATACCAGTGGATATAGTTGTAGACTCATATTATTTTTTGGAAACAAATTACAGAAATTCCTACTTCTGATTGTAATACTATTTTGCTAATAGCTTATATGATTTTCAATATGCGTATTTCGCTCTCGCCATAAAACAGACTACTCGCCTTTATAGCTGACGAAATTTCGAGGCGTCTCATACAACACGATCTCAAGATCCATGTCGGCACCAAGCCTCTTGCGTATCTTATTCCAGATTACGACCGCAATATTTTCGGCTGTAGGATTCAGCTCAAAAAACTCAGGAACATCTAGGTTTAGGTTCTTATGGTCGAAAGGCTTTTCTACCTCTTCAAGGATGATATCCGCCAAATCCTTAATATCAATCACATAGCCCGTATCCGGATTGATGCTTCCCGTCACGCTGGCTACCAATTCATAATTGTGCCCGTGGAAGTTTGGGTTGTTGCATTTTCCGAAAACCGAATTGTTCTTCTCGTCCGACCAGTCTTTTCGATACAGGCGGTGCGCGGCATTAAAATGGGCTTTTCTGCTGACAGTTACTCTCATTTAATTTATGATTTATGATTTGAGATTTAAGATGTGTATTGTATAATCCAAAATCTAAATCGGAAATTTATAGCTTATGATCTTCAAGAAAATGATAGAATTCGTCAAAAATAATCTTGAACCAGACGGTATAGCTATCCGGATGCTGCTGCATGTCTTCCTTGATGGCATCGATGTCCATCCATTTCCAGCTTTCTACTTCTTCCGGATTTATCTCAGGTTCCCCGTCAAAGTAGCCGATCATGACGTGATCCAGCTCGTGTTCCGTCAGTCCATTGTCAAACGGAGCCTTGTAGATAAAATGAAACAGCTCTTTCAACTCGGTCGAAAATCCCATCTCTTCAAAAAGGCGGCGATTTCCTGCCTGTATATTCGTCTCGCCTTCGCGCTGGTGACTGCAACAGGTGTTCGTCCATAACAGCGGCGAATGGTATTTCTGCGAAGCGCGCTGCTGCAGCATCACTTCGTTTTTTGAATTCAGTATGAATATTGAAAAGGCTCTGTGGAGCTGCGCTTTCTCGTGCGCCTCCAATTTCGGCATCAATCCGATCGGTTCGTCTTGTTCGTTGACTAATATTACTTTCTCTTCTGTCATAACTTTTTATAGCTTGTCAAAAATACAAAAAAGAAATGGCTTGCAGAAATCAATGTCGGCAGTAGGAATTTTACCTGTACTAAAAATGCCTATATTTGATTTTAATAGTTACAAAACCGACATTCCCAACATGAAACCCTTCGCTTTAGCATTCCTAACCTTGCTCTTCTGCAGTTGTGCTGCTCCTAAAAACACAAAAATAGCATCCTATTCTGACCTAATCGACAAAGTCAAGAATATCAAAGACAGTATCAGCGTAGGCAAGATGACCATACATAATGCTTATAAGAGCCAGCTGCTAGCGCATCACAACGGAAGATTCGACAGCACGATGATATTAAAAAAAGTCTACCAGCCCAACAAGCATGTATTTGACAGCTGCCTGTCGCAGATCTTTGGTGAAGAAAACGGAAAGAAATTCAAGCCTGAGGGCTTATATATGTGGAACAGAAAACTATTAGCCGAAAACGAATCCCTGATTCGGCAAAAACTAGCCGTACTCGATTCTGTTAATGTCGACCAGCTCTTTACAAAGCACCTCAACGCACTGCAAAAGATCACAGGCCAGCAAGGAGAAGGCAAATGGCTCGTGTATTTTGGCCCTAAAGGTTTCCAGATTTTTGGGGGCTGCGACAACAACGCCATGATTTTAGACATGTTCGGTTCTGATTGGACAATGCAATCTATCGACAAGGTTTTTGCACATGAACTGGAGCACCTGCTTTTTAATCCGATACTCGAAAAAGATCCTAACGGCCGGACCGGATTGGGCATTACGTTAGACGAGGGACTGGCCGCCTATTTTACGTCGCTCTACCTGAACCAATCCCAAGAAGAAGCCTTATATGGCAAAAACACCCAAATATTGCTAGATAGGGAAAAGGAAATTTTTGAAAAGCTGGAGCCCTATTTTTATAAAACCAACGAAGAGGGCTGTCCTATCTTTAGGCACTGCGGCAGAAACAGCGACTGCAAGCCGGTTGTAGAAGGACTGCCTAAAGAAGCCGAAAACGAGCTCTGCTATTTCTTAGGATTCCGAATCATACAGCACTATGTAGCGCAAAACGGAAAGGATTCCTGGAAAGACATCTACACGATTTCATTAAAAGACTTTTTTGAAAAAAGCGGTTATAAAGAGTATATTCAAGGAAAAAGGCCTTAAACTCTTTTCTTTTAAAATAATCTGTTCTAAGAAGAGTAAGACTTCTTGTATCTTTGTCGTAACAATAAACCCAAACGAATCCTGCGCTACAGCTTTATTCCTCGGCCTGCCCTTTTTTAAAATACTATGAAACGATTTTTCTCCATTCTCCTTATTGCCTTAACAACAATCTGCTCTGCCCAAAAGACCGAAATCTATGTTATCGGCAACATACACGACAGCGTTCCCAACTATCATCCTAAAATACTATTGGGCATGCTAGACAAAATAGGACCCGACATCATCCTGCACGAGGTCGACAAAAAAGGAATGGAAGACTATGCTCAAGGCAAAAATCTTAATGAAAACGAGGTCATAGCCAGCAATCTCTATTCAAAAAAACGTCCCAACACCATGAGGCTCCCTTTTGAATTTGAAGGAAGAAACCAATACCGCAAAGACCAAGGCATGGTACCGACAGATAATTTGACAGTCAAATTAATCGACAGTCTTTATAAGGCAAAGCAATTAACTCCAAAAGAGGCAAAAATATACGAAGACTTTAATGCGTTCACACAAGAGCTGATGAAGATTGCCGAAGGAGCGCCCGAAAAATTCAACAACCCGTCGACAGATCGTATTGCCGAAAAAAGACAAGAATCTCAATACCACGAGCTCTTGAAGATAACCGACAGCAGGCCCGAATTTTCAAAGCGTTTTGTCACCAAACCCAACGGCGAAAAGATAAGCTATAAAGATGGCTTTAAGAAAATGTCTGGTTTTTGGGACCTCAGAAACAAGACCATGGCCCAGAATATCTATACTGTTGCCCAACGGCATCCTGGCAAAAAAATAGTAGTGCTCACAGGCTTCTTGCACCGATATTACCTGATCAAGGAATTAAAGGAATTAAACAAGCAAGATTTTATCCTCAAAGAATTTTACGACTAAAGGCTGTTTACCTTGCTTCAGTCGTATTGTCGTTATAAAGCACGGGCATCTTCCCTTTCCATTTATTCCAAACCGCATCATTTCGCAACAATCTACACATAAAGTGTGCTACGTTGCTGCGGCTAGTATAACCCGGATCAAACAGGGCGCTTCTTGTGGGCGAAGGATGTAGCGAATAGGTTGTTACAGACTTCTCGTCAATCAAGCTATCAGGACGTACAACCGTCCATTCGACAAAGGGATGGTTTGGGCCTATTTTCTTTCTCAAGTAATCAGCTGCTCTTTCATTATCACGATGCGGAGGCAGCAGCAGCCGAAACAAGCCTATCACGATTTTCTGCCTAAAAGAAACCCGCTCGTCCAAATCCCTGTTGCTATTTCCTGCCGTATTCATCAACACCAGCCGAATCGGTTTTTCTGGCGCGTTCCTAATAGCGGCCTCGCAAAACAATCGGATTGTTTCCTCAACCAGCCGTCTTGGCTTTCCATATATTCCTTTAAGGTTCGAGTTATGCCCCAGACAAGAAGCTATCGATTGGCAGTCTTTAAGGTATGCCGCCATCTCATCAACGCTGATAGCAGTAATAGCATTTACCCTGATAACCGTAATACGTTCATGGCTCTCCCATTGCTCTGGAATAAGACTTGAAGAGCGGACAATTACTTTTACCTTTTGCCCAGCTTCCAGCAATTGTGCTACCAATAACTTTCCTGTTGCACCACTTGCTCCCACTACTGCTGTTATCATATTTTGAAAAGTTATATTCTTGTTACGGCTTTTTACTCTCGCTAAAATAACTGCCCCGAATCATTTCTCAAAACGGAAAACCGTAAAACCACCCATTTATTAGGCAACAATCCAGCCTTCCGTGCAAACAAGGCTTATTTTGTGATTGTGCAATTCAGCTAAAATCAAAAAACATTCCGGATTACGAGCCAAAAGTATTGGATGACCGTAGGAAAGAACTATATTTAGCCTCCATCTCGCCCCTAAACCTACAGAGCAAATGTCAGATACTACCAAAAAGCCGGCTACCATAGTCGGAAGAATTATGTACAAGATAAAAATATTTGCCAAACGCTATTATAAGTACCCCTATCCCGAGGAAGCTTTCTTCAAGGATATTGCCGAAAAGACCGTATGCGACGCGCACAGCAACTGCGAAAAAGAGGTTTTTACAAAACAAAAGGTTTTGCTGCTTTGGCTGTATGTCAAGAGCCAGGCCCTGAAATACATAATCATGGTCCAGTGCGAGATGAAAGAGAAGTTTGTCAATCCTGCACAGAAGCTGTTCTATGCCCAGAAAATAGGGACTGACGTTGCACATATCGATGAAAAGCTCGAAAGCCTCAAGCTCCAGTTTTCCGATTCTGAGGACATTATGAAAAAGTGACACTTTTTTTTCGTATATTTGCTATTCACCTTTGCTTTAGTTGAAGTTTTTTCAACATTTCTCTTTCTATTTCATAGGCGACTTAAAAACAACTGCCTATGAAAAATCTAAGGATTTGTCTAGTCGATGACGACAAGGACGACAGGGAAACTTTCCAAGATGCATTTAATGAACTAAATTCAAATAACGTCTTAATGACATTCAAAAACGGTCTAGAAGCCATCGATTATCTGAATGCCATAGAAGATGTTCCTGATATTATTTTTCTTGACTTAAATATGCCGATTATGGGCGGTCTTGAAACATTAAGGGAGATACGAAAAAATGAACGCTACAAATTGCTTTCTGTAGTGATCTATTCTACTTCGTCTTCTGAAAAAGATATCGAAGAAACGCTCGTTGCCGGAGCCAATATCTATATTACAAAGCCGACCAATTACCGAGTCTTAAAAGATATGCTTACAAAAGTAATGAAGATGAACTGGCAGTACCATACATCTGAATTAGATAAGGATACTTTTGTATTTGCTATCTGATTTCTTTTAGTTAGACACGGCCTCTTTTAGTGCTTTTTCTCTTTCCTGCTCAATGTAATATATACAGCAAGCTGTCACTATGATTATAGCAAAGACAAAGTAAAAAATCTTATAATTGAGCTTTTCCTTCTTTTCTTCTATTGGGTCATCATTAGGTATCATAAATACTTCTGGTTACTTTTTTCGGAAAGGTAATCCTATTTCATGCCCTATAGTTATAAGATTCCAACTATAGTTTACAGCTATTACGGTTTTTCGTAATAACAAAATGGAAACCAATCTACCGAATCTGAAATTTACATAAAACTGCTTTCTTAATTTAGTAAAAGCCTTTAAAAACAACAGCTGAGAGCTCATTAGGGCTTTCAGCTGTCTTCTTATTGGATATTTTTTTGCATAAAGTATTGTGTAGTTAAATGGCTTCATATATATTTGCAGTCAAATAACTTCATAATGAATTTAAGACGAGACGTTTTCCAGGCCATAGCCGACCCTACAAGAAGAGCCATCCTTCTATTGGTATCATCACAATCGATGACCGCTGGCGCCATAGCTTCTAACTTTGATACCGCAAGGCCGACGGTTTCAAAGCATTTGCAGATACTTACCGAATGCGAACTGCTCAAGCAGGAACAGAACGGCAGAGAAATGTATTACCACCTAAATCCGAACAAGCTGAAAGAAATAGCCGACTTTATCGAGCCGTTCCAAAAAATGTGGGACGACAGGTTCAACACGCTCGAAACCATCATGAAAAAGTACCAATCAAAAAAATAAGTTTATGGAACGAAAGACAAAAATCAACGCAGAAGAGGATAAGCAGGAACTGCTGATTACCAGAGAATTTGACCTGCCTTTGGAATTGCTTTTCAAGGCGTACGAAGATCCCGAGATTGTAGCACAATGGATGGGCACGAAAGTAATAAAGCTCGAAAACAAAAAGCACGGAGGCTATCAGTATGAAACCTCAGACAAGGAAGGCAATGTACTGTTTAGCGCTAATGGCACCATCCATGAGTTCCTTCCGAACCAAAGGATTACCCGTACTTTTGAGATGGAAAACACGCCTTTTCCGGTACAGCTGGAGTACTTGGAGTTTGAAAAGCTGACGGACACTACCAGCAAGCTCACCATGCACATCGTTTACAAATCGGTCGCCTTTAGGAACCAAGTACTGCAGCTGCCTTTTGCGCAGGGCATCAATATGGCGCATAACCGACTTCAAGAAATTGCAGACCGCTTAAAATAACACACTATGGAAAAAAGAAACAAAATTATTTATTGGATTTCGACACTCTGGCTGGCGCTGGGAATGGTGTCGACCGGAATCGTACAGTTGCTGCACGTAAAAGAAGAAGCCGACATGATGGCCCATCTTGGCTATCCTTTATATTTTCTGACCTTGCTGGCGGTATGGAAATTTTTAGGCGTTATCACGATACTTATTCCTAAATTTACGTTGCTAAAAGAATGGGCCTATGCAGGCTTCTTCTTTGCCATGACGGGAGCCATCTATTCGCACATTGCTTCGGGCGATGCCGTGAAAGAACTATTCCCTCCCCTAGTATTGCTGGTATTGACCATGGTATCGTGGTATTTTAGGCCGGCCAATAGAAAAGTAAATTTCGTCAAACCTTACAATCAATAATGATATGGACAGCAAAAAGAAACTCTCGGCAGAACACAGCCAGACATTGCTCGGCATACTGAAAGCGCGTTTTGAAAAAAACACCCACCGCCATAAAGGCCTGAAATGGGATGATATACAGGCAAAGCTCGAAGCACATCCTGAAAAGCTATGGTCGCTCGACGAAATGGAAGAGACCGGCGGCGAGCCCCATGTTGTAGGCCATGATGCAAAAACAGGCGAATATATCTTTTATGACTGCGCGCCAGAAAGTCCTAAAGGCCGCAGAAGCCTCTGCTTTGATCCGGAAGCCTTGGCTTCAAGAAAAGAGCACAAGCCAAAAGACAGTGCTGTTGCAATGGCCGATGCTATGGGCATCGAAATCCTGACGGAAGAACAATACCGCGAACTGCAGCAGTTCGGTCCGCTCGACACAAAGACTTCGAGCTGGATAGCGACTCCTGCTCCTATCCGAAAGCTGGGCGGCGCGCTCTTTTGCGATTACCGCTATGGTACTGTATTCCTCTATCACAATGGCGCAGAATCATATTATGCGGCCAGGGGATTTAGAGGGTCGTTGAGGGTGTAGAAATCTTAAACAAGAAATGATCAGGAAAGTTCAACTTCCCATAAAGTAATTCGCTAAAATTAATAGAGCGGTTGGCGTGTCGTATCTTCTTATTTCTTGACAAATTTTTTGATAAAAGTGCCTTCATCATTTTCTATCTTAAGCAGATAAATTCCTTTTACCAGATCGCTTACGGCAATTTCTTTAATAGACTGCCCGCTTTGCTTTTTCACCATTTTTCCGGTCATATCATAAATCCAAATATTCGAAACAGCATCAATATTTCCCAAATATAATTGGCCATCAGTTGGCACAGGATATAGTGTTACCTTATTTTTCTTAAAGTCATCAATAGAAAGCATACAGGCCAAATCTTCAAGCTCTTGTGAAGTGCAGAGCGACCCTAAATATTCGTTTGTACTCGCAAGCCCGTATAGAACTTCAGTAGAAGGAAAAACAAAAGGTAATTCAGTAAAGGTCTGGTCTTCAAAATTCATGTCAAGCAATTCGTTATTGGGATTTATTGCTAAAATAGTCCCGCTATCACAGCTATTGTATTTAGTAGTAAGTCCCCACAACTGAAAATAACCCGGATGGCACAGAATATCAACTAAATTGCCAGATGCTAAATTATAGGCCTTAACGATATAAACAGACCCATCGTCAGACCATGTCTGGAAAACGAGATTGCCCTTATAAAAAGTAAGGTCGCCCGAAGTATAAAAGCCCAGATAGGCAACATTCGTAATTGTATTGGTAAGCAAGTTGTATTTGTAAAGGCTTTTTTGGGAAGAATTGATCATATACAATTCAAAATCATTACTGCAAACCAATGATACATAACAACATGGCGGCAATTCGACGATAAAAGTAGTCTGTCCTGTCTGAGGATTAATCTGATAGATGCTATTTTGGGCAACTCCGTACATCACGCCTGTAGGCGAAATAGCAATATCTCCGATTAAAAAGGGCGTTGGTCCTGCTGTTGAAAGATAAGTTGACGTATAATCCTCGTTGATTCGATAAATCTTCTTTTCATTAGAAACTCCATATATTGTCTGGGCTTGTATTGTTGATGATACAAATAATTGCAACAACATGAGCACAGACAAATAGTTCTTTAGCGGCATTCTATACATAGTAGTTTTTAGTACATCAATTAAATTTCTACTACGAAGTTAACATTAATGCTTTAGAAAATAGACAAAAAGAACTAAGTTTCTTACTAAAAGAGCATGTCAAAAACTCACAAAGATGAATTATAAATCTAAACAAGCAGATTTATTTTCTATTTTTGATTTGATTCGTAACAGAGAATATCAGAACCATGGAGTTTGAAACTTGGCAATATAGTATCAATCTTCCTTAACCAACAGATCAATAAAATGTTTACCATAGCACAAATCCAGCAAGCACACAGCAAAGTAAAATCAGGAGCCGACTTTCCGGCCTACATCAAAGAAATCAAGGCATTGGGAGTCACCTATTACGAAACCTTTGTAGCCGATGGTCATACCGAATATCATGGAACTGCCGATTATAAAACAGCGACCGATACTAAATATAACATAGTGCCCATCGCCGACCGCTACAATCTCGAACAGTTTAAAACCGACCTAAAGGTACACCAGCAAGGACAGAGCGATTATCCTGCTTTTATAGCTGTAAGCGCGGCATGCGGCATCGAGAAATGGGCCGTTAGCATGAAAAAAATGACGTGCACGTATTACGACAAGGCGGGCAATGAAGTATTAGTAGAACAGATACCGCAGTAAATTTTACAGCGCTTCTAAAAAGTCCATATATTCAGGTATGCTCTTTTCAATCCATTCGCTTGTGGCATTCAGCTCGATACCGTAATACGCAAAAAAGTAACGGTAGTCTGCCCTGATATAATCAAAAGTCAATTCAAAAGGAGCCGTCAGCTCCCGCAAGGTATATTTGTATTTGCCGTCGGCTCTGTATTCTTCTTCGTCAATTCCTACTGAGAGTGCTAGTGCTATTTTCTTTCCGCCCAACTTATAGCCGCTTTGGCTTCCGTAGGCCCAGCCATACGTGAGCACCTCATCGAGCCATTTTTTAAACAAGGGCGGACAGTTAAACCAATAAAAAGGAAACTGGAATACGATCTTGTCATACGATTCCAGCAGCTGCTGTTCTTTTACCACATCAATCTTTTCATCAGGATAAGCCTCATGCAGACGATGGATAAAATAACGGTCTGGGTATTTTTCTAATTCTTCTATCCATCTTTTATTGATAACGGATTCTTGCAGGTTCGGGTGTATGATGATGACTAGTGTTTTCATGCTATTATTTATTTACAAAACGTAAGCAAAAGTACGCCGCCACGGTCAATTTTGTATATTAGCAACCCATTGTAGGATACTATCAAAAAGGGAAGTAATGACTAAAATCAAGGAAACATCGACTAATTTCGAAAACAAAAAGCTATTGGCAGAAGAATGCCTTGAGGTTTACGCTTCAGGCATCATCGGCGGACAATGGACATTGGCAATATGCTGCTACCTGATTAACGGCAAGCTGCGGTTTGGAGAACTAAAAAAATGCCTGCCCGCTATTACAGAACGAATGCTGACGCTGCAATTGCGCAAATTAGAAGAAAATAAGATTGTAACGCGCACTGTTTTTGCAGAAGTTCCGCCACGAGTCGAATACGAGCTAACTCCTATCGGCTATCAGCTTAGTACCATCATCAAGAATCTTGAAGATTGGGGAAGAAAGCACAAGCAGCTGATGAAATCCTAACACTAATCAAACAAACCCAATGGCAGCGACCTTTTTTGCAACACAGGCCGACTTTAGAAAATGGCTCGAAAAAAACCATACCAAAGAAACAGAACTCCTTGTCGGTTTCTATAAGCTAGGCAGCGGCAAGCCTTCCATGACATGGTCAGAATCTGTAGACCAAGCGCTTTGCTTTGGCTGGATTGACGGCGTACGCAGGTCCATTGACATAGATAGCTATTCCATTCGCTTTACGCCGCGAAAAAAGACAAGCAACTGGAGCGCCATCAACATAAAAAAGATGGAAGCATTGACCAAAGCCGGACTGATGACCGAAGCAGGGCAAAGCGCTTTCACCCAAAGAATAGAAGGCCGATCCAAGATCTACTCCTATGAAAACGAGCCTGTACTTCTTGATGCCGAATATGAAAATCAATTTAGAAAGAACACGGCAGCCTGGGATTTTTTTAATAGACAAGCTCCCTCCTATAAAAAGCTAACAATCCATTGGATCATGGATGCCAAGCAAGAAAAAACCAGACAGTTGCGGCTAGAAAAAACAATACACCAAAGCGAACAGCAAAAAAGAATATAACAATAATTCTCTCTATTTATCGGGCTTTAGCAGCTGCTTTTAGAATTTCCCATATTTTTTTTTCAATTATTTATTGCACAGTTCTAAAATATGTATTTACTTTGAATTACAAAGTACTTTAAATCATTAATCTTAAAATCATTATTATTATGAACAATGCAACATCACATTCAGACCCTACGGCCTTACGAAGAAGACTATTGATTGGCGCAGGAATTGCCACAGCTTTGATTATTTTCTTTCTGTTAAACGCTGGCGAATCGAAACCAGAATGGGGAAAATACTGGAGAATCAAGCCTCTTATAATGGTGCCTCTGGCAGGTGCTTTTGGCGGCGGATTATTCCATTACATCCAGCAATTCATCGGCGGCCAGAAAACTTGGACACGAATAGCCGCTTTCTTAATCGGCGCGATTGCCTTTATCGTTATCTTATGGATCGGCACTGTTTTAGGACTTAACGGTACTCATTGGGATTAATACCTAAAACCATGAACTTGCTTTCCCGATTCGAACAAGCACATCTGCAGGCAAAAGGCAATAGATGGCTACGTTATTTCACCGTCTTTTGCCGCATCGCCTTGGCGGCAGGCTTTTTGCCTTCGGGCTTTGTCAAGATTGCAGGAGAACGCTTTACTTCCCTGTCTGTCAACCATCCCATGGGAAATTATCTAGAAGCCCTGCACGAAACCAGCTATTATTACACCTTTATAGGCATCGTGCAGGTTACAGCCGCTATACTGCTGCTGATTCCCCGTACGGCTACGCTTGGAGCTGTGCTTTATTTTCCAATCATCCTAAACATCTGTATCCTTTCGTTGGCCGTACGTTTTGAAGGTTCCCTCCTCTCCTCTCCGTTAATGGTACTTGCCAACCTGTACCTCCTTTTTTGGGATTATGACAAGCTCAAATTTATACTCCCTTTTAACCGTTCTCCCCAAGATGCCTTTCTAAAACAGCAAACCCAGAGCACTAAATTTCCTGTTGCTTTCTTTGCCATATCCGGGGCAGCTGTTTTTATCCTAGTGCTTATCATTACAAACTTGTTCGAAATCCAGCCTCATAACACCATTTCCGATTGCGAAATACAATGCAAAAACAGTGACAATCCCCAAGCCTGTATCGACTTTTGCAATTGCATTCATGTGCAAGGCAGGCCGATTGAAAAATGTCTGGAAGCATACGAAAAAGCAAAAAAGAAATAATAATCTTAAATCACAATCAAAATGAAAACGAAACTATTTACTAGGGTCACTGCCTTATCCATAGCAGTAACTTTTGTTGCCTTGCTGCTCGGACTTATTGGTGCTGCAATGTCTAGTTTTTATCCCGGGCTTGCCGTCTTGATAGTTATGGCTTTGATTACAATTTCCTCTAGGTTGTACGCTACAAGAATAAGCGCCCGATCTAATGATTTTCAGCGAAACTATTATACAATATTCACAATTATTAATGTGCTGTTAATCCTGATCGCGTTATGGATGACATTTGTAATTGTTCACGACCGTGTTCTTGGGGATTGCTGATAAAGAGTTTTAGGCTATGCTAAAATAATTCCTATATTTGATTTCAAACAGTTAAAAAGGTTCTGTTCTATGCAGAACTTTTCATAAAACAAATAGAATGAAAAACATAGTAAAACTTTTGATCTTGCTGCCTATTCTGTCATATTCACAAAACAAGGAAGAAGCTGACAAGAAAGTCAATGAAGGCGTTTCTTTGCACGACCAAGGAAAATACAATGAAGCCCTTTTAATGTATGAAGATGCCTTGAAACTAGATAAAAACAATTTTCTTGCATTGTCTGAAAAGGCTTTGACACTAAACGCAACAAAACAATATTCTGAAGCTGTTGAGGCTAGCAAACTTGCCATTAAAACACACCCAAAAAACGATTTAAAAAATGTTTATGTCTCTTATGCAAACGCTTTAGATCATCTTGATCAGGTTAAAAATTCTTTAAAAATATACGACGAAGGTTTGGCTAAATATCCAGACTATTATCAGCTTCACTACAACAAAGGCATCACTTTAGTAAATGCGCAGCAAATTGACAAGGCACTCATTTCTTTTCAAAACGCTACAAAATCGAATCCTAATCATTCCAGTTCATTTAATGCGTTGGGAATTTTAAATAAAGTCAGCAACCGCATTCCTTCAATTTTATCTTTTAGCAGATTTTTAGCTTTAGAAAACAAATCGTCTAGAGCAAAAGGAAATTACGAAATGATCATCAGCCTTATGTCGCAAGGCGTTTCTCAAAAAGAAGATAATTCTATCTCTTTAGTTATTAATCCTAATTCTATAAATGAAAACGGCAAAAAAACAGATAATGATTTTTCGTCCGCAGACTTAATATTGTCAATGGCTGCCGCATTAGATTACGATAGCAAAAACAAAGACAAGACAGAATGCCAAAAATTTATAGAAAAGTTTGGAACCCTATGCGAAGCTTTAGACGAATTAAAAAAGGAAAACAAAGGATATTATTGGGAATTCCTTGTGCCTTATTTTATAGAAATGAAAAAGGAAAAACTAATCGAGCCTTTTGCATACATTGTTTTTTTGCCGTCACAAGATAGTGATGTGATTAAGTTCCATAAAAATGAAGCGATTAAAATTCAACAATTCTATGATTGGTCCAATAATTATAAGTGGAAATAAACTATAAAAAACAATTTAAAAGAAGCTTTATAATAAAAATTGACAACCTACTAAAACTACCATGGCACAATCAAACGAAACTACCCAATACTACCACGGCACAAAAGCAGACCTAAAACAAGGAGACCTCATCCAGCCCGGTTTTAATTCCAACTACGGAAAACAGAACAAGGCAAAATATATTTATTTTACGGCAACCCTCGAGGCAGCAACTTGGGGTGCCGAGCTTGCTCTTGGCGAAGGTTCAGAAAGAATCTACATTATAGAACCGACGGGCACTTTTGAAGACGACCCTAACCTGACCGACAAAAAATTCCCTGGCAATCCTACAAAGTCATATCGTTCCCAGCAGCCGCTTCGCGTTATCGGAGAACTAAAAGAATGGCAGCCGCACACTGCCGAACAGCTCAAGACCATGAAAGACCATTTAGAAAAACTAAAACAGCAAGGCATCGAAGCTATAGAAGACTAGCAGCTTGTTGTTCTTAGGCGCAAGATAGATGTTATTTTAACATGCATGATACCACATAAACCTTTCCGAAAGAATCTTTTACGCCACAAAATAATTTAATATATTTGATTAGAAACAGTTACAACTAATATAGCTGACATCCTGCCACCTACCCCCACAAAGGCAAGCAAAAGTTTATACTAACAATCAAAACATAAAAATTATGAATCCAAAAAAAATGTGGGCCAATGTAGCCGTAAGCAATCTAGAACGAACCACTAAATTCTATACCCAATTAGGATTTAAGCACAACGGAAGCTCTAACGACTTGACAAGCTTTTTTTTCGGTGAAGACAATTTTATAATGCACTTCTTCCTGCCAGACATCCTCAAGACCAATACAAACATCGAAATTGCCGACTCGCACCGTTCCAACGAAATCATATTCACCCTTTCTGCCGAAAGCAAAGAACAGGTAGACAATTGGGCAAAAGAAGTAGAAAGCGCAGGCGGAACCCTAATTTCCGAACCCAAAGAATTCGGAGAAGGATATTACGGTTTTGTTTTTGCAGACCCAGACGGACATAAGTTTAATGTCTTTTATATGTAAGACATCGCAAACACATATGCTTTAGAAACTAATTCTAAGGAAGTAGTACAGCTTATTGAGATGTTTATGAAGAACTAAAACTTAAGACATATAGCAAGAATTTTGAGTCACTTCAAAACAATTGAATATATTTGACTTTAAACGATTATATATAATAGCAACCAATGAGCAAGAAATCTACAGCATTGTTCTTTTTAATGATTTTATTTTCTTGTAGTACAAAAAATATAAATCCCAATACCACCTCTATTCAATTGGAGCTTGGAAAACTAGAAAAATTTGTTGATCTCGAAAAAAGACTAAATGCTGTAGAAGTAACCAGAAATCACTATGTAGACATTAGCGAAGGTATCTACCCCTACATAAAAAACCATACATTCAAAATTTCTAAAGACTTTATGTTATCACCCGAAAAAGGAATTGAATTACGAAAAAATTATTACTACACAGATGACAACGAAGTAAAGCTTATTTTTTACAAATGGAGCGATGTTAATTCGGCAGAAACTCCTAAAAACAAGTTTAAGCAAATTTTTAATAATCTCGAAAAAGAAATCACCAACAAACTAGGAGCAAGTTCTTCAAAAAATATAGAAAGCAAAAAAACAAAAAGCGACGATACTTTTAGAGACGACATCAAATGGCAAAATTCCGAAATAAAAGTCTATATGTTTAGATTCGGAGACAGGCAGAATAGCTTTAACGAAATTAACGTAGCAGTGTATAAAGACTAAGCGATACTATAAAATTCTAAATCAAAAACATGAAGAACTATTTATTTTTATTTCTAATAATCATAAGCTGTAATAAAGCAACCCAAAAAGACAATATACAAGCAACAAAACCAGCCTCAAAAAAAGAATTAAAAAAATTTTACGATTCCGATAAGATCGAGCATTTCTATCTCAACATTTCAGAAGACAGTATCCTTAATCTTTTAAAGCTGAAGAATGAAAACAAAGACCAAAAAAAATTAAGGCAATTATTAGTCAGCGATTATCCAGATTCTGTTTCAGGGCCCAATTTTGAAACCGACTTAGTTAAATATAAATTTACCAAAACAGAACTAAGTGAGCTAAAGAAAAAAGAAGTAGAAAAAATATTCAGCCAGCAAGATTCTACACCATCAGAATTTCTTTCTTGTGTGCCCTACTATCGCGACATCTTTATTTTTAAAAAGAACGACTCTATAGTCGGAATTGCAAAAATTTGCTTTGATTGCGGCATTTCGACATTCTTAGGATCAAACGTCGATACCAATGAATTTGGTTTGCATAGTGAATTGAATAAACTTGAGAAAATCGTACGTAACAAATAAGCTCCCGCTTTAATGAAAAAACTAGGCATCCTACTACTCACTATCCTAATCGCTACCCTATTAGCCGGAACCTACGGAGCGTTGCACGACCAGATAACCTATACCATTTCATCAGAATACTTTACAGTATTCAAATTTGAGCAATTTGGCTTCCAAGATTGGGGAAGTAACAATCCCCGTTTAACCACCGCCCTCATCGGCTTTTTAGCAACATGGTGGGTCGGCCTCTACATTGGCATTGTTCAAGGCCTGGTCGGACTAATCCACAAAAGCCCAAGGCTGATGTTCAAATACGTCTTCAATGCCATACTCATTACATTAGGTACAGCTATTATATTTGGAATATTCGGAGGAGTTATTGAAGCCTTAAGCGGAGAAACCGACCCGAGCTGTTTTCCTTATGACGTACAAGATTGCAGAAGTTTTTTTATTGTCGGCTCCATTCATAATTATGGATATCTCGGGGGCGAAATAGGAGCCATTATGGGTTTGGCCTATCAAATTTATCAAAAGAAGAAAGCTGTAGTATAGCAGAAAATAGCAAAACAAATTAAAATGAAATCATTTATTCTTATTTTTTTCCTCTCTCTAACATCAACAATTTTTAGTCAAGATTTTCAAGGAGAGATAAAATTGACAAAAGATAGCGACACTACTTTTTGGTACTATCGTCATTTAAAAGACATTAAAAAATTAAATCTTATCAACCCAAAATCCGAAGCCAGTTTTTTAAGAATAAGTTCCTCAAGATATATCATAGAACTTTCCAAAAATTCAAATAAAATCTACTTTCATGTAAACGGAACATATGACGATAGTCTACCTTCGGAAATATATGTAAAACGTTATGCCTTAAGACAAGAGTAAGTCCGTCAAATTAAAAACCTATACGACACATTAAAAATTCAAGAAATTCCATCAGACAAGCTGATAAAAAATTGGAAGCAAGGATTTGATGGAATTACCTACTTCTTTGAATTAAAAGAAACAAAATCCTATTCATTCAAAAGTTACTGGACTCCTTCTGCACAAGATGAATTTGAAGAATCAAAAAAAATCTTACAATTCATAAATGAGCTTGACAAGATTGTAGACTACCCCGCAAAAAGAAAAAAGTTCGAAAATGAAATCCCCTTTTCGCAATGGTCATATAATAATTCTGGGATAACAGTATCAACAATTCCGAATACAAAAGCATATAAACAAGCAAAAAAGAACCAACGCAAAAACAAAAAATAATACCTTCTAAAAAAACAATCTTTTAACCATTTCTTCTACTATAATTTATATCATAATCTTTAATACTATTTACGCCTCATCAAAACATTTCAATACATTTGATTTATAACCAGAAAACAAAAGCTAACTGTGCATCTGCTATATTTATGAAAAAAATATATTTAATATTCTTATTTCTAGTTTCAATTCCTGTCTTTTCGCAACAAAGCGTCGAAAAAGTAACATTAGGCTATGCATGCGGATATGGAGGTTCAGAAACACCCGTAATCATAAAGTTTGCCAACCTTTTACATGCAAAAGAACACAAACAGATCAGGGCATTATTATACTCAAAAATTCCAGCAGAAAATTTTCTTGCTGTTGTTATTAGTAAAAGATTAGCAGATAAAAAAACCATTACATTAACAGAAGTAGAGCTAAAAAGAATTGACGAGCTATACAAATCAACAGAAAAAGTGCCGCTCTGTGGCGGTTGCACTTATTATAAAGAAATAGAACTGACAAAATTATTGAACTCAAAAGAAAACGTAGCAGAGGCAATAGAGTATTTTTTTGGTTTATAAATAGCAGTAAAAAGACTTAAGCTGTCTTAAAACATTTGACAACCTCTATCCAAAACGTAACATTCCCTTACAGCAAAATACAAAACCGTCCTATGAGGCGGTTTTTTTATTCCATACTACCAAACACTTCATCGTCAAAAACACACGCTTTATCAAATACTTTAGTAAGAATTTACTTTGGATTAAAAAATCAATACATTTGATTTCAAGCAAATAGAATTTCAATATTAAAACTATATCTGCTTCCAGCCAATCTATAAATCAATCCATACAATATGGAAGAGACAACCGCAATAAAACTGATAGCAGACTTTAAAGAAACAAGCCTACAGCTAAAACTTAACGAAATCACGAGCCAATTAATTGGCAAATCGCAAGTTGTTGAGTATAACCAAAACAAAGTATTCGAAGCAGCTCTTATTGTAAAAAAAATTAGCGCACAAATTGACGAAATAGTTCATGCTGCCGGAATACTAAATTCTTTGCCGGCAATCTTACAAGAAAACGAGAAAATCGAAAGCATATCCCTTGCTGCTGGCACAGGAAAAGAAAGATTTGATCTCAGCACGAATCTTAGAATTGCCGAATTCAAATTTTCGGAATGGAAAAATGGCAATGATTCCAGAAAGAGACAAGTTTTCGCAGATTGTGTCAATTTGCTTCTATTTGAAACCGGGAAGAAAAAAGAACTATATGTTGCAAGTTGCCCACAAGTAAAAAACTTTTTTCAAAGTAACGCTGGGTGGAAAAATATGCTTTCAAAAAGTGGCGGATTAGCAATAAGACTGCAAGAATATCTAACTGCCAATAAGCTAGAAATCCAATCAGTAAAAGACGTATTCAGTCTAGCGAATATCGAAGTTTTTGATGTAGACGAAATCATACAAAACCATCAATCCAATTAAATAATCTAATAAAAATGGAAAAAATAAGTATCAAAGAACTCTACCAAAACAAAATAGACGAAATCTGGAACAAAGCAACAATCAATAAAGACTTGTTCACAAGAGGCTATGTTGTTCATGAAGAAGTAATAAAAAATGCCATATTATTTATTGGAATCAATCCTTCTTTTTCTGGAAAAAATCTAACGCTGGGGAGCCATTTTGTAAACAATGAAAAGAATGATAAAATATACAAATATTTTAAAAAGTTCATAAAAATATCCGACAAGGTCCAACTCCCATGGACACACCTCGACCTACTATATTTTCGTGAAACAAAACAAAAATACATTTGGGAGTTATTAAAAGAAAAGAACGGTGTCGATTTTGTCTACAAGCAATTACTGCTCTCAAAAGAAATGATCCTAAAAGCAGAACCCAAAATAATAGTGGTCTCAAACGCAATGGCCAAGCACTTTATGGGATTCGACAAAGACAAAGTTAATGATACAGGCGTTTGGATGGATTTCGATTTTTCATTTGACGATGATTTAGGAACATACCGCATCACAGATACAGAATTTAAAGGCGTACCCATATTTTTCACCAGCATGCTAACCGGACAAAGAGCATTAGACAACGGATCTTTTGAAAGATTGTTCTGGCATATCAATTTCGTACTAGAAAAATTAAACACTCCTAATTCATAAACTGCAATGCAAGACAAAATAACCTCCGTCTGTTTCTATAAAGCTTGGCACGAATCCGTAAAAGACGATAAAAAGCTATTATCCGAAATATGGAGAAAAAGTCATGTCTACACCAGTCATGTCTTTTCTCAAGACGGCATACTCCACACTGTAGCACAAAAATTACAACTACTTTATTATTCAAACTATTATTACCTCGATGCAGTATTCTACAAACCCGAAGACGTCATCAAAGAAAACGAGTTTTGGTTCAAAGACATCAGGATAGCTTTCGAACACGAAAACAATTTCAGAAGCGGATTATACAAAGAAGTCTCCCACTTGCTTACCACCAATGCAGACCTTAAAGTTTTAGTTTCTTATCCAAACGGAGAGATAAACGATGAGTTAGAGTATTTACATTCTATCATTAGCAAAAGCCGACAAGCAAAAGCAATATCAGACGACCAAAGCTTTTTAATAATTCTTGGGTATGAAAATGAATTTGAATGGCAAGGATGGATTTATAATGAAAACAAATGGAGTGACATTTCAGATAATCAAACACAATGCTTTCAAAGCATTTAGCAAATTACACTATTTCATTTCATATCGTGATTATTTTAACGTAAAATATGCGCACTTTGTCTAATAATTGGTAAAAATATTTGATTTTTCTTTATAAAATGTACATTTGACATGCTAAAAAGTTGCAAAACATTAAAAAATTTACAAATCAGCAAAGTATATGAATATTGAAAGCATCTTAAATAAAATTAACCTCTTTGACGAATTAGTAAATAAATCAGGGTTTAGAAGAGATATTGGAGACTATTTTCAGGCAATTCAGCAGTCACAAAATCAGAATTTAGTTTTCATGAAAGATTTGTCAAATAAAATAAAGGCCTATCTAAATGATATACAAAACAACTCGTTAGATTCTGAATTAAAAATTGTTTTGAAAGATAGTACTCCTTTTACTTCCTTAGAAACCATAGAAGATCTAGAAAACATCGATAGTAATAGTCAAATAGATTCGAATGATTATTATCATACCTTGTATGCTATTTTACAGAAACTTATTGATACAATTGATACAAATGCGACAGAACTTAATACTGTAAAAGGCACATTTTCAAAATATGTTTCTGACCAATTAAACAAATGGTCAAATGATGAACAAGCAATTGTTTCACTTGTCTTTAAGGATTTACAATCTACGGGAAATCTTAAGGACTTTGCCAAGGTTCTACATCGTTGGAATAGGACATTATTGGTTTACCATACAATTTTAAAATCAGAATCACCTCAAGAAATACCATTAGTTGAAATACAAAATGGTTCAATAGATGTCATTTTTAATATTGATCTAGATGTTGCAATTGACCTAACAGAATTGATCACAACTGGTTTAAAAGTTTATGGTGCATATCTTCTCTATAAATCCAAAATTGCAAAAGAGATTATTTCTTCTTATATGGGAAATAAAAAACTCATAAAAATGGAAGAAGAACGTGAAATTGTTATGTTAGACAATATTAAAGATTCTATAAAAGAAAAAATATCAGAACAACATAAAGAAAAATTAAAAACGGACAAAAAAATAGACAAGACCGGAATAGATAAAAAAATAGATGAAGTTAGTACAGTAATAACAGATCATATCATAAAAGGAAACGAAATAAAGCTATTAAATGCACATGAAGTTTATGAAGGTGAAGAAGATAATCCTTCTATAGAACTACGTCGAGAAACTGCTATAGTTAAGGATAGATTTAAAAATCTAGAACAAAAAGACAAACAAGTTTTAATCGATAAATTTTTAATTAAAAATGAAGAAGAGTAGAAAGAGATTATCAATGCTAATCCCCAACACCATTACCAAGCTAAACTGTGTTATGAGAAATGTAAAAACCATCAACTATGGAAGATGACAATCCTTTTAAAGAATTTGAATATTTTACTGGAAAAGTTCCAAATAAGACGTACGTCTCAAAAAGAATTTCTTCTAAAAAAATTGACGTTGTAGATGGTGAGTTGAAAGAAGTAATAATTCCTATTCGCTATGCTTCTAAAGTAGTTGATGTTGATCATTCTTTCGAATTCATTAAAGAAAAAGGCGAAGTAAAATTGAGGATTTCAGGTGGTCATAGACAAGAAATCACTGCAAAATTTTTAGAAGATAGTCGCGGCATATTTACCCTTCAGATTCAAAAATATACAACCGCAACAGGAATGCCTCATAAAACTTATTTCTCATTTAGAGGGGATGAACTCAAAATATTACAGGATTTTATAAAAAATATATTTAACCTTCAAATTGAAGATGAAAATAAGTTTAGTATAAGCGATAGCGAATTAGCCAAACTTACTTTAACCAAACAACAAGCATACACTATCTATAAAGAAAACCGTGAAATATTTTCAGAAATATTAGAAAATAAGATAACTGAAGCTGATATAAAGAACTTAGTTTACAAGAAAGCTCAATTAGAAATATTTGAAAAACTACTTACAGATGAAGAATACTTTATTGCTGCTAAATCAAGATTAGATGTAAAAAAAGATGAAGCATTATGGCAATTATATTTTGAACAAAACTCATGGATATTTGGTTATGGATTAGATTACATAATAAATGTTCCACTTCAGGATAAAAAACTTGAACAAGTAGTTCAGGGTTACGACATTGTAAATCGTGGTAAAAGAATCGACGCATTAATGAAATCTCGAGGAATAATTAGTTCCTTATGTTTTGCTGAAATTAAAACTCCAAATACCAAATTGCTAAATGCAGAGTACCGACCTGCTGTTTTCCCTCCATCAAATGAAGTTGTTGGTGGAATTACTCAAATTCAAAAAACAGTACAAAATTCTCTAGAAAATCTCGTAAATAAAATAACACCATCAGATAAATCAGGAAATCCAACTGGAGAAGAAATATTTATGTATAAACCAAAATCATTTCTTTTAATTGGCAAACTAGAAGAATTTCAAACCGAATTCGGGGTTAATAAAGAAAAATTTAGTTCATTTGAAATTTTTAGAAAAAGTATAAATGATATTGAAATAATAACTTTTGACGAGCTTTTAGAACGTGCAAAATTCATTGTTTACAATGCAGAAAATTCGTAAAACATTCTAGAAAAACAAAAAACCGCCTCACAGCGGTTTTTTCAATTTCTTCCCCAAACACCTCACTCCAAAAAGTGCCCGTTTTTCCTCTGCACCAATAGGCACATCAGAATGATATAAAGCCAAATCATGCACGATCCGCAAAGACTTCGACAATTCCGAAGCCCCGTAGAACAGCACAAAATCAATAAATTCACATTGAGACGGTGTTAACCACACCTTTACCTTTGATACGTTTTGGGTATTATCTGTAGCTAGTCTGCTACATTGCTTTTCAGAATTTTGCATAACTCTTCACAAGTATTTCTAATTATACTTAGTAACATTCATAAAGTTTGCATTACAAACATACACCTTATATAAACATATAGCCGTTTGTAATCATTTATATACGGATAATTACAAAACGAATCTATTCATTATTTTCCCACACATACGGAAACCCGTAAGCATCCTAAAAATCAATCCGTTATATTTGATTGTTTTGAACTTTATATTAACCTTTACACACTACCATTTATGAAAAAACTACTTTTATTAGCAATCCCCTTACTACTGTTCGGGTTTACATCACTCAGCAGCAACTCTAAAAAAGAAGAAGCCGCTACTCACAAAAAGATGCTTGCCAACTCTTTGTGCGTGGCATCCTGTACAGCAACGCATATCAGGGTAAAGATAGCAGGAGACCCGCTGCCTCCAGGAACCATCAATTGGTATCTTGACGGAGTTCTTGCCGCTACCGGAGGGCGTATCTTTAATGTCCCAAAAACGGCTACAGTCGTAACGGTTACAGTAGGCAGTCCCGGAGTTTTGATCGCAGGAGATAACATATCAACATTAAATGCGCAATGTGCCGCCCCTCCTTGCCCATAATAAGTACAATACGTGATAAACAAAAAAGCCTCTATCCAATAGAGGCTTTTTTAGTGTAGGGCCGCCGAAAAAAGAAAAATGCGCCCTGCTAGTAGTTTATAGTGAGTAGAAATTCATTTAATGCCTTTAGAAACTCCTTTCACGCTTTTAGAAACTCTTTTCACGCCTTTAGAAACTCCTTTCACGTCTTTAGAAATTCATTTCACGCCTTTAGAAACTCCTTTCACGCCTTTAGAAACTCTTTTCACGTCTTTAGAAATTCTTTTCACGCCTTTAGAAATTCATTTCATGCCTTTAGAAGCTTCTTTCATGCCTTCCGAAGCCCAATGGGCCTAGGCCGTAGCAATCCCCAAGCTTTCCGCAATCTTTAACGCACATTTCTCCCCATCAATAGCGGCCGAAATAATACCGCCCGCATAACCCGCACCCTCGCCGCACGGATACAAGCCTTTCAATTGCACATGCTCCAAAGAATAAGCATCCCTCGGAATCCGCACTGGCGATGAAGTTCTCGATTCAGGCGCATGCAAAATAGCCTCATTCGTCATATACCCTCGCATCGACTTCCCAAACTGAACAAACCCCTCGCGCAAAATCTGCGTCAAGAAGCCCGGAAAAACCTGCCCCAGTTCCACAGGCGTCGTCCCCGGAACATACGAAGTCTTCGGGATATCCGCCGAAACCTTGCCCTGCGTAAAATCTACCATACGCTGTGCCGGAACCCGTTGCGTCTCTCCCGCCAGATGCCATGCCCTTTGTTCAATACTTTTTTGGAATTCCATTCCTGCCAAAGCGCCAAACTTAGCATAGGGCTTAAAATCTTCCAGTTTTAACTCCACCACAATACCCGAGTTGGCCGTTTCCTGATCTCGTTTAGACGGAGACCAGCCATTCGTCACCACTTCCCCACGACTTGTAGCACAAGGCGCAATCACCCCGCCCGGACACATACAAAAAGAATACATCCCCCTTCCATTCACCTGCTTCACAATCGAATAAGGCGCTGGTGGAAGATAGTCTCCCCTATAATCGCAACTATATTGTATGCTGTCAATCAGCGTCTGCGGATGCTCCGCACGAACGCCCAAGGCAAAAGGCTTGGCCTCTATATATATTTTCTTTCGATCCAGCAATTCAAAAATGTCGCGTGCCGAATGTCCTGTTGCCAAGATCATCTTCTCCGCTTTGATAACGTCGCCCTTTTGTGTCTGCACGCCTTCAACAGCATCTCCTTTCACCAAAATATCCGTCACGCGCGTGTCAAACAACACCATGCCGCCAAACTCAATAATCTTTTCGCGCATCGCCTTGATAATCTTCGGCAATTTATTCGTCCCGATATGCGGATGTGCCTCTATCAAGATCTCTTCCGAAGCTCCAAAGCCTACAAACAATTCCAAGATACGGTCCACATCGCCTCGCTTCTTAGAACGCGTGTATAATTTGCCGTCAGAATACGTTCCCGCGCCTCCCTCACCATAACAATAGTTAGAATCCTCATTTACGATATGATCCCTATTAATTGCCTTCAAATCTCGACGGCGTTCCTGCACGTCTTTGCCACGTTCCAGCACGATAGGCCTTAGTCCCAGCTCAATCAATTGCAACGCCGCAAACAAGCCCGCAGGCCCCGCGCCTATCACAATCACCTCCTGCTTTCCAGACACGTCTTTATAATCAGGCAATCCAATTTTAGTTTCCTCATACGCCTCGTTCCAGTAGGCCTGAATCTTAAGATTGATTTTGATTGCCTTTTGGCGCGCGTCAATAGAACGCTTGATGATAGCAACATGCCTGATCTCTGCAGGTTTTACCTGCATCAGCTTGGCAACATGTTCGGTCAATAATTGCGGATTGGCAGCCACCTCTGGCGTCACCTGTATTTGAAATTCTCTTGGCATGGCGCAAAGGTAGAAAAATTTAAAGATGTTTGTAACCCTCCAAAAAGCAGTACAATTTTCAGACTATCGCTTTTCCTCATAAGCCCTCAACGCAAACGAAGCCAGCCAATGCTCGCCCTCATAATTGCCATCTACGACAGAAGGAAGCGAAAAATCAAGATGATGGTCTGCCAAAGCCTTCAAATGCGAAAACTCCTTAGGATATTGGTTGATTAAGTAATACAAATTCCAAGCACGGCTAAAATTCAAACCGTCCAAGTGTACCAGATGTCCGTCCGTTCTGTCCGAAACTCGCGCTACGTCCCAATTAAACTTTTTGTCAAACAGCGGCTTCGAAAAATCCTTTAACCATTTCAAAAATTCCGCTTTAGGCAAAATACGTTGCATGGTTCCAATCTCTTCCAAGCAAGGCGAAAGAAAATCCGTCCCGCTCGGTTCCCAATTCAACGGACATTCCCTATCCTTTTCAAACAACCTGATGGCATTCTCCTTGATGCTTTTCTGCAAAGCTACATTCTTAGAATACACCGCATAATCCCAAGCAAAATTAAGCCCAAAAGCCGTATTCGAATGCGTTCCCGCCCTCACCGGATACAATAGTTTAGGCAAGAATTCGATATACCTTTGAATAATAAGGTCAGACAAAGGCTTTAAGTTGCCTGCCAATTCTTTGGCAAACGGTTCCGAAGAAGTTTCTAGCTCCAACTGCAGTTTCAACAGCCATGTCCAGCCATACGTACGCTCAAACGACTTTTCATGCGCCTTAGAAACATAATCGATTTCCTTTTGGATATTTTCTTTAGAAAGATTAGTATGCAGCTTGCTGATGATTTCCTCCTTTTTGGCCAGATCCGGAAACTTCTTCAACAAATACACCAAGCTCCAATGCCCATGCACCGATGAATGCCAGTCAAAACAACCATAAAATGCAGGATGCAATGCTTTAGGCGATTGCAATTCGGTACTGTCTTGCAACAACTGACCTAATTTGTTCGGATATTCCTGTTGCAAACACTTGATAGGCAGTGTCGCCAGATGGTTCGCCTTTTCTAACGTCAGTTCCTGCGAAAACCCGAACTGGAAGCAAAGAAGAAAAAAGTAGTGAGATAATTTCATGGTGCATCTTTTCCCAAAAATAAACTTTTACGGCTAATTTGCCGCAAAAAAAGAACAAGCCATTTTAAGTTTGTAGATTTGCATTCCTAAACAGAACACACCCATGTCAAGAAAAATAAAACTCATCTGGGATTTCAGAGGACCTGCTGGCGCAAAAACAGCAGAGCACCACGAAATCCATCTTAAAGAATTCATCCAAGCCGAAAAACTACCGCTAAATATCACCGGATTCGAGGCCATCAACGAAATGCACGCTATTGCCTATATGGTCGTTGCCGAAGAAAATATGATTGCCGTTCGTGATGCTTTAAAACCGCACCGTGGAGAAGTTTGGGAGGAATAATTTTGGATTTATGATTTTTGATTTTTGATAGGGTATTTCATATTCTATGACTTTTGATTTCGAATTGAACCAAAAAAAAGATTCCAGAAAGCACTACCTCCTGAAATCTCATATATTAAGCCATAAATCTAAAATCTTATATCAAAAATCCCAAGTTAATTCGCTACTTCGCTAATAAATTTAATCCGCATCAATCGAAGTTCTTCAATATCATAATCGCCATCAAACTCTTTCAACGCATCTTTTATATTGTCCGAATGCGACTCCATAAAATATTCATGGATTTCTTCCTGCTGGTCTTCATCCAAAATGTCGTCAATCCAATATTTGATATTCAATTTCGTTCCAGAATACACGATCTGCTCCATTTCTTTCAGCAAGACATCCATATCCAATCCTTTGGCTTTGGCAATATCGTTTAAAGAAAGTTTTCGATCAACGTTCTGGATAATGTATAATTTCAACGCCGAGTTCGCTCCTGTAGATTTCACCACCAAATCATCCGGACGGATAATATCGTTGTCTTCTACATAGCGGGCAATCAGCTCGACAAAGTCTTTTCCATATTTTTTAGCCTTTCCTTCCCCAACGCCATGAACGCTTCCCAATTCTTCAATAGAAATAGGATATTTCAAAGCCATATCTTCTAAAGACGGATCTTGGAAAACCACAAAAGGAGGAACACCTAGCTTTTTAGCTACTTTTTTACGCAAGTCACGCAACATGCCCATCAAAGCCTCATCAGCAGTACCCGATGATTTTGCCGCCGTAACGATAGCCTCGTCTTCCGTCTCGTTATATTCATGGTCTTCCGACATCATAAATGAAGTCGGATTCTGGATAAAGGCAGCGCCTTTTTCGGTAAGTTTTAATATGCCGTAGGTCTCAATATCTTTTGACAGATAGCCATCAACCAAAACTTGACGAATCAAAGCCATCCAATAACGTTCCTCAAAATCAGAACCGCTACCAAAGAACTTCTGCGTATCGGTCTTATGCGCTTTTATCGTAGCATTAATCTTGCCTATCAGCGTAAAAATAATCTCTTTTGATTTGTATAAATGTTTGGTATCGCGAACTACTTTCAGCAATTTGACCACTTGGTCTTTTGCTTCCACTTTCTTCTTCGGATTTCTAACATTGTCGTCCATATCGGCTCCTTCGCCAGTCTCGCTGTCGAATTCTTCACCAAAATAGTGCAGCAAGAATTTACGTCTCGACATCGAAGTTTCAGCATAAGCAACGACTTCCTGCAACAACGCAAAACCAATTTCTTGTTCCGCCACAGGTTTTCCAGACATGAACTTTTCTAATTTTTCTACATCTTTATACGAATAGTAGGCCAAACAATGACCTTCGCCACCGTCACGTCCTGCCCTGCCCGTTTCTTGATAATAACTCTCTAATGATTTCGGAATATCATGGTGGATCACAAAACGAACGTCTGGCTTGTCGATTCCCATACCAAAGGCAATCGTTGCTACAACAACATCCACATCTTCCATCAAGAACATATCTTGGTGTTTGGCACGTGTTTTAGCGTCCAATCCTGCGTGATACGGAACGGCACTGATACCGTTTACTTGTAATACCTGTGCAATTTCTTCTACCTTTTTACGGCTCAAGCAATAAATAATTCCCGATTTCCCTTTATGTTGTTTGATGAAACGGATAATATCCGATTCAATATTTTTTGTCTTGGTACGTACTTCATAAAACAGATTCGGCCTGTTAAAAGACGCTTTGAACGTATTGGCGTTCACCATATCCAAATTCTTCAAGATGTCTTCTTGCACTTTTGGCGTAGCCGTAGCTGTCAATCCAATCACAGGAATGTCGCCCAGCTGCTTTATGATGGTTCGCAGGTTTCTATATTCCGGACGGAAATCATGTCCCCATTCCGAAATACAGTGTGCTTCGTCTATAGCCACAAACGAAAGCGGCACGCTTCTCAAGAACTGTATGTATTCTTCCTTGGTAAGCGACTCAGGCGCTACGTATAATAATTTGGTGATTCCCGAAACGATATCCTTCTTGACTTGGGCAATTTCGGTCTTGGTAAGTGATGAATTCAAAACGTGGGCGATTCCGTTTTCAGAAGAAAGACTCCTGATAGCATCGACCTGATTTTTCATAAGTGCGATTAGCGGGGAAACTACGATTGCTGTTCCATCCTTAATCAGGGCAGGCAGCTGGTAGCAGAGGGATTTTCCGCCACCCGTGGGCATAATAACGAATGTATTATTTTGGGTTATGATACTCTTGACAACTTGTTCTTGCAATCCTTTAAATTGGCCAAAGCCAAAATATTTTTTTAATTCTTTGTGGATGTCAATTTCGTTTGAATTCATTCTTTTTTAATGGTATTTTACATAAATTTGCACAACATAAAGATACAACTTTCTTTTATAACCACAAATTTTATAAAAAATCTGTTTTGATAGAAAAAGAAGCAATATTGGCCTCTGCCAAAAAAACAATATTAGCTGAAAGTAAAGCAATTGCAAATCTTTCAGAGCTCCTCACCAACGATTTTGCCGAAGCCGTAGAAATCATTTTCAAGTCAAAAGGACGATTGATTGTCACCGGAATTGGAAAAAGCGCCATCATCGCCCAAAAAATTGTGGCAACGCTTAATTCTACTGGAACTCCGTCAATGTTCTTGCATGCCTCCGAAGCCATTCATGGCGATTTGGGAATGGTACAAAAAGACGACGTAGTCATCTGCATTTCAAAAAGCGGCAACAGTCCCGAAATCAAAGTCTTGGTTCCTTTGCTAAAACGTTTCGGAAACATTTTAATTGCGATAACTGGAAATTTAACTTCTTTCCTTGGAAAAGAATCCGATTACGTCTTAAATGCGTATGTTGAATCAGAGTGCGATCCTATAAATCTTGCCCCGACAAACAGCACCACGGCACAGCTTGTTATTGGCGATGCTTTGGCTGTTGCATTGATGGAGCTTCGCGATTTCAAAAGCGAGGATTTTGCTAAGTACCATCCTGGCGGCGCATTGGGCAAAAAGCTTTTGCTTCGCGTAAAGGATATGCTAGACACGACGCACAAACCGGTCGTTTCTCCCGATTCCAGCATCAAGAAAGTGATCGTTGAGATTTCTGAAAAAAGACTGGGCGTTACAGCGGTTGTAGAAAACGAAAAGGTAATCGGCATCATTACTGATGGAGACATCCGAAGAATGCTAAACGACCGAGATACTTTCAGCGACCTGACTGCAAAAGACATCATGACCAAAAATCCTAAAGTGATTAAATCCAACGACATGGTTGTTGACGCTTTAAACATCTTAGAAGATTTTTCAATAACACAGCTTGTCGTTGTTGACGACGGCAATTATTTAGGAGTAATTCACCTTCACGATATTTTAAAAGAGGGAATCGTATAACATGGCAAGAAAGAAAAACGTAAATGAGATGTCGTTTCTCGACCATCTGGAAGAACTCCGATGGTTATTGATCAGAAGCACATTGGCTATAATAATCGCTGCGACCGTCGCATTCTTTTTCAGTGATTTTATCTTTGATGAGATTATATTCGGACCAAAAAATCCTAATTTCATTACCTACCGTTGGTTCTGCGAAGTCAGTAAGTTTTTTGGTAGCGACGGCGATGGTTTTTGTGATTACAAAATCAATTTCGACGTACAAAGCCGTGTCATGTCCGGGCAGTTTAATGCGCATTTATGGACATCCGTTACTGCTGGCTTTATCATTGCCTTCCCTTTTATTCTTTGGGAATGTTGGAAATTCATAAGCCCTGCGCTGTATGACAAAGAGAAAAAGAACGCTAAGTTATTTTTAGCAATTGCTTCTTTCTTGTTTTTCTTGGGCGTATTGTTCGGCTATTTTATCATCACGCCGCTTTCCATCAACTTCTTGGCGGGCTATCAGGTGAGTACGCAGATTCATAATGACATCGACCTTGATTCATACATTTCATTAATACGAAGCACGACGCTGTCTTGCGGATTGGTTTTTGAATTGCCGATCGTCATGTTCTTCCTTTCCAAATTAGGCTTGGTAACCCCTGTATTCTTGAGAAAATATAGGAAGTATGCTATTGTTATTATCCTGATCATTGCGGCCATCGTGACGCCACCAGATGTGGTAAGCCAGATCATTGTTACGATTCCATTATTAATATTATACGAGCTCAGCATCTTTATTTCGGGCTGGGTACAAAAAAACAAATTAAAAGATGAGCAATCTAGTTAAAGAATTCAACGATTACCGTCAAGTGATGAATGAAAAATTGCTTAACGATAACAATAAGGTCATCAAAAGAATCTTCAATCTTGACACCAACGCCTATATGGACGGTGCTTTAAACGTCAAGACCAAAGAATTGCTAGGACTTGTAGCTTCTGCCGTATTGCGTTGCGACGACTGCGTCAAGTACCACCTAGAAACCTGCTACAAAGAAGGTATCTCCAAAGAAGAAATGATGGAAGCCATGAGCATCGCGACTTTGGTTGGCGGTACGATAGTAATCCCGCATTTGAGAAGAGCTTACGAGTTTTGGGAAGCCCTAGAAGAAAATAAATAATTGTTAATTAGTAGGAACGTTAGTCCGAATAGTTGTTTATTTGTTCGGGTAATTTACAATACATTGGAATATGATCTTAAGAGCTGATAATCTGGTCAAAACATACAAAGGAAGAAGTGTCGTAAAAGGCATTTCGGTAGAAGTAAATCAAGGCGAAATCGTTGGTCTTTTGGGTCCGAATGGTGCCGGAAAGACAACTTCTTTTTACATGATCGTAGGCTTGGTCAAGCCAAATAGTGGTAAAATCTATTTGGACAATACTGAAATTACAGATTATCCGATGTATAAAAGAGCGCAAAATGGTATCGGATATTTGGCTCAAGAAGCTTCGGTTTTCAGAAAACTGAGCATTGAAGACAACATCTTAAGCGTACTACAGCTGACCAATCTTTCCAAACAAGAACAGGAAGCTAAAATGGAAAGTCTTATAGCTGAATTCAGCTTGGGACATATCCGTACCAACCGAGGCGACTTGCTTTCGGGTGGTGAAAGACGACGTACTGAAATCGCACGTGCCTTAGCAACAGACCCGAAATTTATCTTATTGGATGAGCCTTTTGCAGGTGTCGATCCAGTTGCAGTTGAAGACATCCAGAGAATCGTAGCGCAGCTAAAAAACAAAAACATCGGTATCTTGATTACCGACCACAACGTTCAGGAAACGCTTGCTATTACAGACAAGACCTACCTGATGTTTGAAGGTGGAATTCTAAAAGCAGGTATTCCAGAAGAACTGGTTCAAGATGAAATGGTTCGAAGAGTATATCTTGGACAGAATTTTGAGCTTCGTAAAAAGAAATTGGAATTTTAAATCGCAGATTTAAGATTTTAGATTGCAGATAATAGAAAACCCAGAAGTTTAAAATCACTTTTGGGTTTTTCTATTTTTAGTTGATGGTAAAATACTGTAGCTGCTTGGGAGTTCCGTTGTAGATATTGACATCTACAGTTCCGTCAATACCAGGAACGGTTGCTTTTTCGGTAAACTGCCAGAACGTCCATTCGTCTTTGATGGTTTCTTCAAAAAAATTGTAGTTGGCAATCCAAAATGTATAACCTTCAAATTCTTCTTTTAAGAAATCATTGTAATAGCTTTCGCCAGAATAGATAATCGGCCTTACGTTGTAATGCTTTTCTACCTTTTTCAGCCATCTTTTCAATCCTATTTTCAAACTGTCAATCGACTGTTCTTTGGGTAATTTCTCGATATCCAAAACAGGCGGCAGGTCGCCTTTGCGCAACTTTACATTCTTGATAAAATTTTCGGCCTGTGCTATAGAATTTTCATTCGGACGGTAATAATGATAGGCGCCTCGAATAAGCTTGTGCTTTTTGGCTTCTTTCCAATTTTCTTTAAAGGTGGCATCCACCCTATTTTTTCCGGCAGTCGCCCGTATAAAGACAAATCCCAACGGAAAAGTCTCTTCGATAGCAGTTGTCTTTTCCCAATCGACCTTGCCTTGATATTCTGACACGTCAAAGCCATATACTTTATTTTCGTGCTTGCTGAGGACTTGGTAGATTCTGACATCTGCAATTCGCTTTTCTTCGTCAGAAAGCTTTTTGTCTGTCTTAAAACTGAAATAATATGCCAGTCCTTCTCGATAATGATAAGCAGTTCCAGCAACCAGAAGAATAAAAAAAGCCCAAATAGAAAACTTTAATACGTTACCCGAAAAGAAACTTTTTTTCTTTTTGGATTTTCGTACTGTCGAAGGTTTTCTTCTTGGAACTGGTTTCTTCATTCAGTAAAAATAAACGTTTTTGGGAATTGTCAGACTTCGGACCGAAAATTAAAACAGTCCTTCCATCATTAAAAAAGAAGAAACGAATTTTAAGCCTTTTTCTTATTTGTCACAATCGACAACAGGATATAGAAAATAATCAGCAACGGAATTCCTAGTGCTTTAAAAAACAGCAAAAGCAGAAGCGATACGGCTAGAAAAATAATCTGAAGCTTGTTTTTGGCAAAACTGGCACTTTTTACTTTTAATGAAAAAAGTGGAATCTCGGCATTCAACATAAAAGCACTTAGCAAAGAAATCACGAGTAAAACCCACTCATTGCCCAAAGCCTGTGACACAAATTCATAGTTATTATCAAGCAAGATAATTGGAAGACTCAGTATGAACAATGCATTAGCAGGTGTTGGAAGTCCGATAAAAGAATCCGTCTGGCGGGTATCGATATTGAAATTCGCCAAACGATAGCAAGAACCGAGCGTAATGATAAAGCCTAAAAATGGAAAGAACATCATAGGCAAATCGGAAGAAGGAAAGCCCAAAGCCTGGTTCATCAGCTGATACATCACAAGTCCGGGAACAACACCGCTGGTTACCATATCGGCCAACGAATCTAATTGCAAACCTAGCGGACTTGAAACTTTAAATAGCCTAGCAAAAAAGCCATCGAAGAAGTCTAAAAAGATACCAAGGCAGACAAAGAAAAAGGCAAGTTTAAAATCTTGATGGAAAGCAAAAATCAATGCAATGCATCCTGAAAAAAGATTGAGCAATGTGATGATGTTCGGAACTTGAGCCTTAATTCGCATGTCTTGTTGTTTTTTAGTTGGCAAGACTGCAAATTTAGCACAATAAGTTTATAGTGCAGTGCGTTTCTTATTACAGATTTTTACTTGATATTGCTTTACTCGGATTTATTGTTGATGGCGAAGAAGGAAGCTCAATAAAAATTTATATTTTTGGACGATAATTTAAGAATACAGATTTCGGTTTGTAAAAACAATTTGCTTTGAAAAAACCCCTTATAGCCTCTTTCCTTTTAGTATGCTCTTTCGCTTACAGCCAAGCGGTTAGAAAATATTCCAATGAATTTATGAATATCGGTGTCGATGCAGCTGCTTTAGGTATGTCGAATGCCGTGACTGCCAGCACAGGCGATGTTAATTCTGGATATTGGAATCCGGCCGGATTGATTCATTTGGAGGACAAACAGGCTTCTCTGATGCATGCCAGCTATTTTGCCAACATTGCTCAGTACGATTATGCCGGATTTGCCATGCCGATTGATGATGACAGCGCTTGGGGATTGTCTGTAATTCGTTTTGGAGTAGATGATATCTTGAACACGACCGAATTGATCGACAGCGAAGGAAATATCGACTACAACCGAATCAGCTTGTTTTCTACTGCAGATTATGGCGTAACTTTTTCATATGCCCGAAAATTAAAGATTCCTGGATTTCAATATGGTGTGAATGCTAAGGTAATCAGAAGGGTTATCGGTGATTTTGCCAATTCTTGGGGATTTGGGTTTGACGTAGGGCTTCAGTTTGAAAGAAACGACTGGAAATTCGGACTTATGGTGCGAGACATCACGACTACTTATAACATCTGGAATATCGACGAAGAAGCCTACAATAAAATCAAGGATGCTATTCCGGGTGAAAACCAAGAATTGCCAGAAGACTCCGAAATTACCTTGCCAAAAGCACAGCTCGGATTGTCTAAGAAATTCATCATCCGATACGATTATAGCATTATGGCCGCGGCAAACTTGAACATGAGCTTTGCCAGAACAAACGATATAATTTCTACCGACGTCGTAAGTATCGATCCTGCTGTCGGATTTGAATTTGGCTATACCGACTTGGTCTTTTTGAGAGGCGGTGTCGGAAACTTCCAGAATGTAAAACAATTGGATGGAAGCGAAAAAGTGGGCTTCCAGCCTAACATAGGCCTCGGATTCAAATACAAAGGTATCCAAGTTGATTATGCGCTGACGGATATCGGCGACCAGAGTGTGGCTTTATATTCGAACATCTTTTCTGTAAAAGTAGATTTGGGCATCTTCAGAAGATAATTTCTTTGTCTTTAAGAATTTATAAAAGCTTGCCTGCCAGCCTAAATTATTGGTTTGTTTTGCGGATATTTGTGTTTTAATTTTTATCCTATGTCAAGAATTAGACTTGTTATCCTCTTCTTATCCTTAGCCTGTCCCCTATTCAAAGGTTTTTCTCAAAGCGCTATCTTATCGGATTCTTCTAAAGTAAGCATACTGACTATCGGCACGGCGAACGAATCGCATACTTTATACGGACATACCGCCATACGCATTTTTGATGCACAGCGCGGATTGGACAATATCTATAATTTTGGCTACTTTGACTTCGACACGCCTTATTTCTTGGCAAAATTCGTAAAAGGCGACCTTCAATATTTTGTAGCGACAGATGCTTATCCGGGCTTTGAATACAATTACAGACAGGAAAACCGCTCTATTTATGAGCAGGTTCTTAATCTGACAACCGTCCAAAAGCAGAAATTGTTGGATGAGCTGAACAAGACTTTGTATTCTGACGAGCGCTTCTATACCTACAAGTTTATCGACAAGAATTGTACTACTATGGTTATCGACAAGATCAATGATGTCTTGGGAAGCAAAGTCATTACCACAAAAAAGCCTGTCACCATAACCTACAGAGAAATTCTTAATCCTTATTTAGAAAACAGCTTTTTTCAAAAACTAGGCATCAATATTATTTTTGGTCCGAAAACCGACAAAAAAGCAGAAGTTCTTTTCTTGCCTCTGGAATTAATGAATGTCTTAAAGACTACTACTTATGAAGGCAAGCCGTTAATTTCTGAGACGAAGACGATTTTTGAAGCCAAGCCCGAAAAGGCTTTTTCTTTCTGGAACAACATTTATTTCTTTTCTGCCTTGATTCTTTTGGTTGTCGTACTGAAAAACAACAAAGTGTATGCTTTTTATTTTGCAATTTTAGGATTGCTGGGCGTTTTCCTATCGCTAGTCGGTTTTTATTCCCTGCATGAAGAAGTACGTTGGAACTACAACGTGCTGCTATTTAATCCTACGTTGCTCGTATTGCTGTATTTCTACAAAAAGAAAAATCGTAAGTGGATTTCCAACCTGTCTTTATTTAACTTGGCTTGCATCGCCATCTACCTCGTCATTATTATCAATAAGGCACAATTGCTATTATTCATGGCACTATTGATTACCTCAACCATTGGCTTGGCTCGATTTGCAAGAAAAAACAGAAAGATAAAACCGGTAAACGGCTAGCTATTGCCCGCGATAGAAGAGAATCGTACTGATCGTCTTGATCGTGATATTGATGTCCAGAAAGACGCTTCGATGCTTGATATAGTACAAGTCATATTGCAGCTTGATCAGGCTATCCTTAATCGAATCTCCATACGAATAATTGACCTGAGCCCAGCCCGTTAATCCAGGTTTTATAACGTGTCTTGTCTGATAGAATGGCATCTGGCTAGCAATCTGCTCCACAAAAAAAGGTCTTTCGGGTCTCGGTCCGATGACAGCCATGTCGCCTTTCAGGACGTTTATAAATTGAGGAAATTCGTCGATTCTTGACTTTCTTAAAAACTTCCCGAAAGCTGTAATCCTTCTATCATTTTGGGTTGCAAAAACAGCCTTATCTGTTTCTGCATTCTTCACCATCGTCCTAAATTTATAAATCTTGAACACTTTGCCGTTCTTGCCGACTCGTTCCTGAATATAAATCAGCGAGCCTTTGTTTCCTATAAAATTGGCCACATAAATAAAGGGCAGCAGATACAGTCCGATTGCAATTCCAAACAACGATACTATAATCTCCAGCAGCCTGACCAGCAGCAGATACAGCTTGTTATGATTGCTGCGACTGAATGGAAAATAACGGTAAAAATCCCTGTCAACATATTGCACGGGAATCCTTTGTGTTATCATCTCGTATACTTGCGTATATTCTCTGATGACAAACCCTTTTTCAAGAAGCATCAAAAGGTCATTATACAAATCAACCGTTATCCCATCTGTCTTTTGCGAAGCTATGACGATTTCAGAGATAGCATTCTTCTTTATAAAGTCATTCAGTTTTGGAATTTCTATATTTTCAATGTCTGGCAAGTCAGATACGATTTCGCCTTTAGAATCGGTATTGACAAATCCGAGTATTTTGTAATGCGGATCTACTTTTACCAATGACATCACGAGTTCTTCCAGCTGGTTCTTGTCGCAGACCATGACTACTCTTTTTAGAAATCTGTGGGAAGCCAGAAAGGACTGATAAAAAATCCTCCATCCAAATAGCGCCAAGGTAATCGCCAAGAAAAAATAGATAATCTGGAGCCTGTTTGAAGGAAGTACAGGCGTGAATATAGGCGTCAGCAGAAAGAACAAAACCGTTGTAGAAGACGTGAGCAGTATGCTCTTGATAACCTGGTATTGGTTACTTGCCGTTTGGAGATTGTACATTTCAAAAACTGTCCCCAAGATATTCAGGTATAATCCTAAAACAATTGTCCAATAAAAATTAGCCTTAGAAATACTAAAATAGTCAAACTTGAAGAGTAATCCAACAACATAAAGCGCTCCAACAACTGTCAAAACATCAAATAACCGTAGCAGGAGCTTTCTTTCAGAAATCTCAAAGTGTATTTTCTTTAAAGGAGGCATTATTATAGGTTTGGGAAAGCATGCAATTTAACATTATTTTAGAAATATAAATCTATTGCTCATGCAAAATTTCATTCCAAAATAACTTTACTTCCTGCCAATCAAAACTTTCCGCTTTCAGGCGAGCATTCTGGGCTAGAGAGTCTGCGGTATTTTTGTCTTTTACGATGGCTTTGATTGCCTCAGCCATGGCTTCTGTATTTCCATCATTGATCAAGAGTGCCGTCTTGTTGTTTTCGAGCAGAAAGGGAATGCCTCCGACATTCGTGCTGACAACAGGAAGTCCTAAAGCCATCGCTTCGATAACGCTGATAGGCGTGTTGTCAAAATGGGTCGTATTCAAAAAAAGATCATAGTCTTCCGAAAGGCGTATCCAGTCGGATTTTGATAGCTTTCCTGTAAATTTAATATCGAGTCCGTATGCCGAAGCCAGCTTTTTTGTTTTCTCCAGAGAACCATCTTTGTCCGGACCGACCATGCACAATGTTGCTTCCGGAAACTGTTCTTTTATAATTTTAAACACCTCAACAGCCATAAAAGGATTGTAAATTGACGCAAAAGCCCTGACCCATAAAAGCTTTGGCTGCTCGATCGCTCTTTTCTTAAAAGGATAGTTATCAATTTCTATCGTATTCGGAATGTAAGTCATGTTCCTAAAACCTTGCTTCTGAAAGTGGTCCAGAAGATAACCAGAAGGCGCTACGTTTTTATACGCATGATTAAAAATCATAGCGCACAATCTTGGGTGATTTGCTAGTCTTTTTGGCAGGTCGCCTCCCCGAAGCATCGTTATATACTTTATACCCAAAACCCTCGCCAGCTGACTGACCAAGAAGGCATACCAAAAGTTTGAGGTACTATAGGTATCGATAAGCACAAAGTCGGCCATGTTTCGCAATCGGACTGTTGCCGACAGCATATCGAGCAGCCTTGCCATCTTGTTCTTTTTTGAAGAAGCATACACCAGACCATAGCCTTCGCTTTCCAAAAGCGGTCCCAGCGTTTCGATAGAGGTTACGGAAAAACCATGACATGATAGCTTATTCCCTATGTACAGCAGGTTTTTCAATAGAATATACTTTTAATAGGGTTAGCGAATAGATAAAAGCGGGGGCTGCGAGCCGCATGGCCGCATGGTTGATGGTCAGCAACCAGAAGATAAAAAGGGACAGGAGATAAAAATGCTGTCGGTTGTCGACATACAGCACAAGCGGCGTAAAGAAAAGAATCAGGATTGCGAAAATACCCAAAGAACCGTGTTCTGCTAGCATACGGGTCAGCTCGTTATGCGAGGCTGCCTTTATTCCGGTCGTTTCTTCGCGATATTCTTTGTTTTTTCCGACTCCGATTCCTAAAATAGGATTATCTAAAAACATCTGGAGTTCGGTCGATGCGATCTGCTCTCTTCCTCCGAGCCGGTCTGTTTTTTCTCTTCCGGCCGCATCTTGGTTGGCATATCGTTTATCGATCAGACCGCTGGTTTGTAAGGAGCTGTACGCCCAGACTCCCATTCCTGCCAAGACTGTCAGGATAATCACAATATTCAGTTTTAATTTGGTCTGTACATTCGCCAGTAAATAGAGTGTTCCTAAAAGCACTACAATCATTGCTATTCCGGTAATCACGCCTCCGCGAGAGAAAGTAACAATCGCCCTAAAAGTAATTACCAATGCGAAAAACAGATTGATAAACAAGTATCTTTTGTTCGATGAATTTAGGAGCATTCTGGCAAAAAAGATAAAAAATCCTAGCCCTAGAATAGTCGAAACCTGATTGGGTCCAAAGCCTCCCGAAGTTTCAAAATTGGAAGAAGTTCCTGTAACCACATCTTTTACATCGGGCGTATAAAAAAACAAATAGCAGACAGTAGAGAGAATAGGCAAGACTACGGCAAGAAGCACATTGGACAATTCTTCCAAAGAAATTCTTCGCCTGTAGGCATAAATTGCACTGACCCCCAAACACACAGGTCCTGTGATATTAAAGGCGATGGCTTTTCGAACGTCTGTCCCTATATCCAGAGTTGTTGTAGAAACTACGACCCCGGGAATCAGAATTAAGAGATAGACCCAATAAGGGATAGAACTTCTAGAGAAACTGCTGTAAAGTATTCCCAAAGTCATGAAAAAGGTAATGGAATACTTCGAAAACTCGTTCAGGAAATTACCGCCCGTCATTCGGAGCAATACCTCTATTCCAACCATGTATCCGGAAATATACAGTACTTCGTTATGCTTATTGGATGTTTTTAAAACAATCAAAAAACCCGTCAATACGGCAAGCAGGCCATAAACTTTAGACAAAAATGGAAATAGGTATACGGCAAAACCAATTGCAATATGCAATCCGATCAGCCCTATATACGTTATCTGTTTTCCGCTACTCTGCATCTACAATTCTTTGATATTGCAATATTAAAGCATTCATTACTATTTCCTCAGAATATTTTAATTGTATTGATTCACTCAAAGCAGCAGCCATCTCTGTCCTGAATTCTTTATCGCGAACCAACCTGTCCAATTGGATCTCTAGTTTTTTTCTATCCGTAGGGTCAAAAACAAGTCCGGTCTTTTCGTCTTGTATTATTTCTGAGCAATAGCCCACATTTGTAGATACCACTGCCAAATCGGAAAGTCCATATTCTAGCAAAGTTACCGGAAATCCTTCATACAATGATGCCAATACGCCTATAGACCCTTGCTCTAAAATGTTATAGACATCAGGAGCGCTGCCGTAAATAAAAACGGCTTCTTCTACATCATTGTTCTTAATGAATTGCTTCAGTTGCAAAGAATAGCCATCGTTATACTCTTTTCCGATAAAATGCAGGCTCCATCCTTTATCTTTCAACCCTAGGTTAAAAAAGGCTTCCAAAAGTGCTATATGATTTTTCGGATTCCTAAGATTTGAAAGGCAGACGATTCTCTTTCCGTCCTCACCTTTTAAAATCGTACGTTTTTCTTCGTTTGCGTCTTTGACGGCAAAATTAGGCAGATACAGAATATTTTTGACTATCAGATTCGCCATGGCCCAGCTTTTCAATTCGGTATTGACAACCACCACTGCCTCAAAGAATCGAGAACAGCTTTTAAGCATTTTATTTTTATAGATGCTTTGCGCTGCCCTTCCTCCATGATGATCGTGCCAAACAATCTTGATCTTCGGATAGGTCAATTTTAGCAATACCGCCAAGAAAAAAGAAGTTCCGTGCGCATGAATGATTTGTATCTGCTGTTCTTTGATAAATTTCTTTAGCTTGGAAACTGCTTTGAGGTCGAAGGTACGCTTGCGCTCTAAAAACAAATACGAAACGTTTTCATTCAGCCGCTCCTTTAAAGGCCCTTCCTTTCGCGTAGCCGCCAATGCCGAAAATTCAATTCTTGAACCCAAGCTGTTGGCATAATTTACAGCCATGCGCTCTGCACCGCCCGCTTCAAGCGAATCTATGAGTTGAAGAATCTTCATGGTCTTTTTAGCAGCTGCTTGATTTCGTTTTCAAAATAGTCCAACGTATACTTTCTCGACCAAAATACGGCTTTTTCAGCTTTCCTCTGATATACTTCTGGCTGTTGTATCAAGTTGATTATCTTTTGGCCGTCTCTTTCAATGTCCATATCTAACAGCACTCCTCTTGCTTCTTTATCAAGCATATTCGGAACGCAAGACACGGCACTAGAAACCGGCACGCAGCCCCAAAACATGGCTTCCGCAACAACTTTCGGCCATCCTTCGCTTTGCGAAGGCAATATCAAAAAATGGCTCTTTTCATAAGCTTCTTGAAGCTGCTCTCTTGTCTGGTTACCCCGCAAGAATACGATATCTTCCAATCGGTTATCTACAATATATTGCTGCAAGGAGCCTCTTTCTGCACCATCTCCAAAAAAATCCAATTGCACGTCCTGTCCGTTGCGAAATAACTTTTCTGCCAGCTGCACGGCATACAAAGGCCGTTTGCCTTTGGCCAATGTTCCTGCGAATAAAAGTCTTATTTTGCCGTCCAAGCTTCTTGCAACAATAGGCTTTTTGTCGTTATCCTGATAGGTTGCCGTAAAGAAAGGCTTGATATTTTTAGTCTGTTGCGGCCATTCGCCATATACCAATACTTGCATGTTTTTAGTTAAAAACGTATTGCTCAAAATCCATTTTTGCAGTCTGTAGCTCAGCGGCTGCTTTGATTTTGGATCCCAGTTTCCTGCATATTTTGCAGTCTTGGGAGTCTTCGGAAAAAAGATTTGCACCAAACAACCTAACAGCCCCATATTGCCTGGACAGCGCAGATGGATGTGATCGGCTTCCTTCATAGCGCTGTATATAGTCCATAAAATTTTAGGCATCTTTACAAACGCCTGCGCTTTTGCTTTTAATCCGATAGCTGTAAAACTAGGTACTTCTAAAAACGTAATGGCTGTATGATCGTACGCCAAATGGATCGGATTTGGTTTTATATGTGTTAGCGGAGCTACCAAAAGCACTTCATCAGCATAACGGTTCCATAGATTCATTTCACGCACATAGGGAGCATAGGCATACAGCCGATGGTCTTCTTTCAAGTGTGGCACGTGCGTGATTATCGCGAATTTCATGGTTAGACGGATTTAGATTTGGGCAGGTTCCTTTTATCTTCGTTTACTAGAGTCAGTCGGCCGTTTCGGAACTTTTCGAAATCAAATTTAGAATAATAGGCCGTATAATACTCCATGCACGACTTTCTCAAAGCCCCATAGACTTGGCTGTCTAGCGCAAGTGCTTTTCTGACGACACTTTCTACAGAATCAAGATTATCGTACGTAAAGCAGTTAACTCCGTCTGTCAAACTGGGATTAAGCCAATCTTTATAATTCAGGATGGGAACTACCCCTACCGACAAGGCTTCGATAACATTATGGCACAACGGCATCGTCATGCCTGGAGCGCAAAAGATAAATTTTGCCGTAGACAGATAGTAGCGCCATTTTGCCGAAGGAATAGCTCCAGACTGCCATTTCATCAGTACCAGCTTGTCTAGATATTCATTTGTTTTATACTTATTTACCAGCTCGTCGCCTGTAATCATGCGGCATTCTGGTAGTGAAATTAGTTTATCGTAGATAACAGAACGGTTCAGTACCCCGAACTTCTCCATCAATGTAGGATTATCATAAATTTTTCGCTCAAAATTACCGCTGATGATGATACCAACATGCTTACTGTCGATAGTCTCTAGCCCGCTGATGTAATTCTGCGGATGCATGATATACGGAATCACATTAGGAATATAGTCTGTCGCTTCATAAACCCGCTGGTACTCATAATCCATCCTAAAATCAGCGCTCTTTTTATGCGAGAACTTTCTAAAAACCTTGGTCTTTTTAAAAGGTTTCGAGAAATAGAGGTTGTCTATCTTGCCAAACCATTTTGAAAGGATAAAAAGGTGGAATAGCGAAAATCGGATCACGATAGGCTGCGAGTACGATTGCTTCAGTAAAAAAATCAAATTCAGATAGCTCCTGACCTTTGTATTCGGCTTTAAGTCAATATAAAGCACAGGTGCTTCCGCCCTATAATAACGGACCTCAGAATAAGATCCCTTAAACTCTTTGACTTTCTTTCGTATTTTTTTTAAAAGGAGGCTCATGCTTTTGGTTTATAAAAAATTAAGCTCCACCAACCCATAGTTCTTCCCAGAGATTCCATAAAGGCTTGTTTCTTGTCTTTGGAAGTAAAGACATTGCTCAATCGAATCAAGGTGAGCAGCAGCGTTATGCTGTGCCATTTCAGCCGGGCTTCAAAAGAAGGCTTCGGATATTTGGCCCGCCATACATACCAGCCGTTCCTTACGACCATCCTGCCATACCGATAGGCATTGGGTCTTCCGGAAGCATCGTGATAATGCGCCAAAGTAGCATTGGTATTGACATACAATTTGCCGGTATTTGAGAGCCTTAGTGTAAAATCGGCATCCTCATACAATCCATACCCTTCAAAATAGGTCGAAAACCGCAGTCGGTCAAAGACATCTCTGCGAAAGGAAGAAACACCGCCCATCAACTGCTGTGTTTCATAGACCTTGCCCGAAGGAGGTAAAAAGCCGATACTCCGTCCATGCGAGTACTCTGGCGCAAAACCTGGCGGCACATTGCTGTCTAATCCTAGTTTCTTTCTGGCGGCAAAACGGGATCCATCCTTGCGTTTCCATCCGTCATAAACAAATTCATTTGTTTTAGGCTGATAATTTTCACCAACAGGCAGCCAAGCCGTCTCGTTAACAATATAGCCTCCAACACCAAGTGCTTCGGGATACTCTTTATATACGTTAAGGATTGCTTCAAAATAATCGGGTTCCAACACAGTATCATCATCTAGGAAACAGATTATCTCCGTGTCGCTGGCAACCCTGTCGATTCCATAATTGCGCTGGCGGGTCAAGCCTCTGTCCTCAGGAGCTACTTTATGATAAAAAAGCGACTCATAGGTTTTCTTTGCTAGTGCTTGCTCGGTATAATCATCTGGGCTTCCATCTACAATCAAGATCTCATTCGGATAGCGGGTCTGCTTTTGTACTGAATCCAAAAGAGTCAGCAAGGGCATCGCCCTTTTATATGTACAGATAACAAGTGAGAATTTCATGCGGTTCCGTTGAGATGGAACAAATATAGAAATTTAGAAGCCAAAATCTGCAAGGCATGATTCTATAATACAGTCGCCCGTCTTTTCCTGTAAATAGCTGCGGCGAAAAGCGATGATAAATAAAATAGAATAAAAAAAGGCGCAAGCTTTTGCTCGCGCCAGTAACTAAAAAACCAGATAGTATCTTTTTTAAAATCCCTTATCAATTCAAGGTCATTCCGCCATCCATTACAAAATCGGCACCCGTAATATACGAAGCTCCTTCGCCACATAAATACGCGACCATTTTGGCAACATCCTCAGGCACTCCTACTTTTTTAAGCGGCACTACGTCGGCAAGATGGTCCCAGATAGAAGCTGCTGTTTTTTCGCCATACGATTTGTTCAGCACATCGGTCCTTGTAGGGCCCGGACTTATGGTATTGACCCTGATTTTTCTCGGTGCCAGTTCTGCCGCTGCTGTTTTGGCTATAGAATTTATAGCCGCCTTGCTGGCTTGGTAAATAGAGCTTTTTGGACTGTGAAGGGTTGCCGTGTTGGAAGAAAGGAAAACTACCGAAGCGCCATCATTCAGCAAAGGGATAAACCTGCTCAACGTAAAATACGCTCCGCGGAAATTGATATTCATCACACTGTCAAAATTTGCTTCGTTTGCTTCCTCTATCAGATCTGGCGTACCCGTAATTCCTGCATTGATAAACAGAATATCTGCCTTGCCAAATTGTTTTTCAACCGTTTCTCCAAGCAGGTCAATATCGTGCAGGTTAGACTGGTCTGCTACAAATGGAATGGCTCCGATTTCGCTCGCTGCTTTGTTAATCGCCTCTTTTCTTCTGCCTGTGATAATTACGGTAGCGCCTTGTGCTATAAGTTCTTTTGCTGCGGCAAGTCCAATTCCACTGTTCCCGCCTGTTACTATGGCTACTTTGTTTTTTAAATTCATTTTGTTTGTATTTTTTGCCAAAGGTATTTCATATTGATATACATTTGTAATCAGTATCACAGAGTATACCAATAAAGAATGGAAAGAAACCAGAAAGAAGAACTTCGAGCACTGCAAGACACGCTCTATGTCATAGGCGGAAAATGGCGCCTGCCTATTATCAACTCCATTTGCAACGGCAATAAGCGTTTTCGCGAAATTGAGCGCAGTATTCCCGGCATTACTACGCGCATGCTATCTAAAGAATTAAAAGACATGGAAATGAACAAGCTGGTCAAAAGGACGGTTTATAACGATACGCCTGTCCTTATCGAATATGAGCCGACGGAATATTGCAGGACTTTTGGCACCATTATCTTATCGATGATCGACTGGGGCAGAGAACACAGAAAAAAAATAATTGAAGGGGATACTTTTTAAGTAAGCCAATATATTCATAGCAAGATTTGCAACTTACACAACTCATCCACCACGTTCAACAGCTTAAAGCAGCTTTGCTTTAACCTGTCTAACTGGTTAGACAGCTTCTTACAACTTGAAACAGCCCGTCTAACAGAGTTGACAGCTTCTTACAACTTGGAACAGCTTGTCTAACAGAGTTGATAGCTTCTTTCAACTCGAAACAGCTCGTCTAACAGAGTTGACGGCTTCTTTCAACTCGAAACAGCCTGTCTAACAGAGTTGACGGCTTCTTTCAACTTGAAACAACCTGTCTAACAGAGTTGACAGCCCCCCATAATTCGGATTTACAATATGTGTCTACAAGAGAAGAAAAAAATAAAGCTAATTTAAAATCAAATAGATTAGAAAATTATTACCTTTTGAAAGTATATGAATTAAAATTTGATAATGTAGAATCTACAGTTAGAATTTACGTGAAATACAACAACATTAAGTTTCATCAACACAAAACCATACCTACCGCTCCACAGCAATACGTTCCAATTGCCGAAACACCGGAATCAGGGATTTTCCTCTTTCTGTCAAAAAATACTCAATATGCAACGGCTTCTGCTTGACGACCACCTTTTCGAGCAGCTCTGCTTCTACCAGCTCTTTTAGGGCAACTGCCAGCGACTGCTTATTAGATCCCTCTATCATACGCAGCAAACTATTAAATCGCAAATCCGACTCAATCGCCAGATAAAATATTTCAGGTTTCCATTTGCCCGAAAGCATTCGCAGAAGCCCTTGCGCCGGACATATCTCTATGGTATTCAGCAACTTTTCGGTAGTCAGATTTTTTTGACTCATTGCACTGTATTTTTTTTTAACGGAAATTTAGGAAAAATAAATCAATTCTAGGCGGTATCCGAAAAGCCTTTAATAGAGTAGGAACAACAACCCTAAATCATACCAAATGAAAAAAAAACTATTTATCGCGGGCGCTTTGATAGCAGCCAATGTTGCTCTTGCCCAATCTTGGAAACTGACCGGAAACTCTGGTACCAATCCTACTTCAGAATATGTAGGAACTAGCGATGCTACCGACCTGGTAGTCAGAACCGCCAACAAAGAAAGATTTCGCGTAGCCGCCAACGGAAGCATTGGTGTAGCCACAGCACCCGATCCTACTATTTCTTTTAAAGTAGGCGGCAGAACTCAAGTTGTTGCCGACGTCAACAGCGACGCTTTTTACATCGGAAACAATGCTACAAACATCGGCAACGGAATGTCGCTTCTCTTTTTGCGATATACCCAATACCAGCCAGAAAACCCTGGCGTGCTAGATGTTTCTGGCATGACAAGCCCTACGCAATATGAGCAGTTCTTTACGCTAAAAGCCAACGGCAAATTAGGGCTTGGTACCATCAATGTAGACTGTGCCGAATGTACCGGCTACCGTCTCTTTGTCAAAGAAGGAATCAAGACCGAAAAAATAAAAGTTGAATTTGCAGACCAACATGGCTGGGCCGATTATGTATTCGAAAAAGAGTACGAATTGATGGACCTTAAAAAACTCGAAGCTTTCGTAAACGAAAACAAACACCTGCCAGAAGTCCCTACTGCCAAAGAAGTCGTAGACAATGGACTGGAACTAAAAGAATTCAACGCCCTGCTATTAAAAAAGATAGAAGAGCTTACACTCTATGTCATCAAGCTAGATAAAGACTTGGAAGAAAGCAATGCCAAGATCAAAAACTTAGAAAACAACGCTTCTAAACAATAGCAGTATGAAAAAAATAAAACTTTTTTTATTCTTCTGCTCTTGTGCGGCTTGGGCGCAAAACCCGCCAGAAAATCTGCTGAGGATGCAATGCATATCTGATAAAGCAGATCACGAACATCTAGACAGCAACAATTTGTTGGAGAAGAAAAACACGCCTTTTTCCTATTGCGGAAACACTTCCCAATACTACAGCCAGAACAGCCTTTATGTCCCAAAGCCTACGCAGGATATCATCTACATCAAGCTGAACTTTATCTTCTTGACCAAACCAGATGGTACCGGCAACTTTGAAGAAAACAACCTTGAGCACCAGCTGGTCTGGGACGATATTATTGCCAATATGAATTACAGGCTGGGCCATATTGAAATTCCGCAAGACGTGACCTGCTACAATTACGATCCCAATCCGGCAAACCATGTCTATGATTCTAGGATAAGAGTAATTGTCAACAGAGTCTGGAAGGTTGATCCGGCATGGAATTTTCTGGTGACAGGCTACGTTCCTTCTGAAGGTCCTTACAGTAATAATAGTATCCTGATACCCGGCTATAATTATTATTACTCCTATTACGACAACGACCCGACTATCCGCGAAGGCATCAATGTCGTATTCGCCAATAACGGCGAGCTTTATGAACAGCTGGCACAAGGCAACTGTGCATCGGGCATTGCAGAAACAGGCTGGGCCGCTTCAGAATTTCCTAGCGAGTACAACCTGAGCCAAAAATCAAGGCAGTTTTGGCCGGATATGTATACCAAGTACTTGTCTATGAAACACTGCGTCACCCAGCAAAGTTATCCTTGGAGCGATGTAAGAGGCTGGTATGTGGGAGTAGGTTATTCTAGCTTTGTGCATGAACTCGGACACAGCCTCATGTTATACCACCAAGGTTGCAATGATCATGTGATGAATGCGCAATGGAATACCAACCACAATTACATCAGCAAGGATGAAATCGGAAAGATGTACCGATACGCTTCTATCTCTAGCGTAAGGCAATATTTTACGGAAGACTCCTATACACACGATGTCTTTAAGGTCAACTCCGATGAAACTTGGGACTTGAATTTCAGAATCTATTCCAACGTACAGGTAGAAAATGGCGCGACACTCAACAGCACCTGCAACATGATCATGCCTGCCGAAAGCCGCGTCATTGTCAAGAACGACAGCCATTATATTATAGAATCGGGAAACATTAGCTCTGCAGATAATGAAAATTGGAACGGAATCAAGATTGAAGGAACGGGCGACCTGCTGATCAAACCCAATACTCTTATAGACAATGGTTATTTTTATGCCTATACAAGCAATAGCGTCTTGCCAGCCTTTAAAGCGCCAGTAGATGAAATCGCGATGAGAAACCAACAGGCAGTTGAGGATAAAACGCTCGTTACCGATATAAAAATATACCCGAATCCAGCACATTCCTATTTTAACATAGATACCGGCAAGGAAAAATTAGTCTCTTGGGAACTCTATGATTTATTTGGAAGGCTGATCTTAAAAGAAAGCACTCCGCAAGTCAACGTGCAACAGCTATCAAAAGCAAATTATATACTAAAAGTAAATCTAGGTACGAAACAGCTCTCAAAAATCGTCAGTGTAAACTAACTAAATTGTAGAGAATTATAAGCCTAAAAAAAATCCTGATAGTAGTATCAGGATTTTTATTTTATAGCTAGCAGAATAATCTCTTATTTTAAAAGTCCTTCCGTCTCGGTTAAAAAAGTATCCAGCGATTTTTTGATATCGACATCCATCCTATCCGCCAAAACAATAAGCCACCAGATACTTTCGCCCAATTTATGTTCCAGTTCGGTAACCGTATCTCCCTTTGGCCAGCGGCCTTGCTGTGACATCGTATGGCGGCCCACTAGACCCGCATCGGTCAAGAATGCCAAAGCATCTTCTTCTACGGTCCATTCGTTCCCATGATGCTTTATTTCCAGCTCATGATATTTTTTTCGTAACGCCAAAGAGCGCGCTATGATAGTGTCAAGATTGTTCTCTTCCATTTTTTAAATATATTAAAGTAAATCTGCTTTTGCTGTTGCTATTTTTCCCTTGCGAAAGGTCAGGTCAAACAGTCCTCCTATTTTTCCTTCGGGAAACGTTCCGGTAAATTCCACTTCCAGATACGCTTTGTTATCCTGAATGTCCAACTTGACGAGTCGGGTCTGTGTCTGGTATCCTATAAAATAGCTCGTAAAATACTCCCGAATTCCGGCATGACCCTTAAACGTTCTCCCGACAGACGGGTCGTCTAGTACGGCATCTTCCCAATAACTTTCCAGATAGCCTTCGGTATCGTAAGCATTGCCTTTATTGATCCAATCTGAAACAAACGATGTGATATCCATTCCTGTAGTTGTGTATTAGTTAAAAGAAGCCCTGAATTCTAAAGGCGTTACATTCGTCTTCTTTTTAAAGACTTTGCTGAACGACTGCGGATGCTCGAAACCCAGTTGGTATGCTACTTCTGCTACAGACAGCTGGGAAGTAGAAAGGTATTCCTTCGCCTTTTCGATCAGCTTTTCATGGATGTGCTGCTGCGCATTCTGTCCCGTCAGCGAACGTAGCATATCGCTCAGATATCTTGGCGATACATTCAAGTGCTGCGCCAGATAGTCTACCGTTATCAGTCCGTTTTTCAAAGGCTCTTCCTGCTCAAAATAGGATTCCAGCACTTCTTCCATCTGGGCCAGCAAGTCGTGATTTACCGCCTTGCGCGTAATAAACTGCCTTTTATAAAAACGATTGCCATAATTCAGCAGTACTTCGATATACGAAATCATCAGGTCTTGGCTAAAATCATCTATCGTTCCGTTCAGTTCCTGCTCTATGCTATCTAGCACTCCAAGGATAATTGTCCTTTCCTTATCCGATAAATGCAAGGCTTCATTGGCTTCATACGAGAAAAAACCGTAGGATTTGATGTTCTTTCCTAAAGGATAATTTCTGACAAAATCAGGGTGCATCAATAACGAATATCCCTTATACTCCGTATCATCGCCGATGATTGAGATCAACTGGTTCGGAGCCGTAAAGACCATACCGCCTTCATCAAAATCATAATATCCTTGTCCGTAGCCGATAACTCCTTTCAGCGTTTTCTTATAGGAAATCTTATAGAAGTTAAACAAAAAAGAACTTTTAAGATACGACCTGTCCAATACCATCTTGGTATTGTCAACCAGGCTGACCAGCGGATGCAGTGGTTTCGGCAGTCCAAGCATCTGGTGCAGCTCTGAAATCGAATTTATTTTTACCGGACTGTTAGGCTCTTTTTTCATATAGCTAATTTACTAAATCCCCGAATACCATCGCGTTCATTTCTTTCACCGCTAATTCGGCACCGATTTCTAGCCTTCTTGCATACAATTCGTTGGCAAATTCTCCGGCAACATAACGCAGCTGGTTCTTGCCGTCGGTAGCGGCTTCATACACTACATCAGCAATCCATTCTACGGGTTCAAAATTAGACGGATTCATCAATCCGAACAGTTTCTCCAGACCCGACTCATACGCAGGGTGTCGTGCGACATCCAAGGCATTTCCTGCAAAATTAGTCTTGATTCCTCCAGGAGCAATTGTTTTTATTCCGATGCTATGAAGTCCTAGCTCATACGACATGCCTTCACTCCAACCTTCTAGTGCCCATTTGGTCGCATGATAGATAGAATCTAGAGGAAATGTCAGCAGTCCGCCGATAGAAGTCGTAGTAATAAACAAGCCTTCCTTTTTTTCTCTGAAATACGGAACAAAAGCCTGAGTCACTCGGATAACTCCTAACAAGTTCGTATCAATCTGACGTACTAACTGCTCATCAGACAAAGCTTCCAGTGCTCCGATAAGCCCATAGCCCGCATTGTTAAACACTACATCAATAGCATATTTTTGCGTCGCTATCTTAACGGTTTCTTGGATGTTGGCTACATTCGTAACATCTAAAGGCAAGAGCGTAACATTCTCTAGCAAGCTCAGTTCTTTTTCCTTGTCTGGGTTTCGCATGGTAGCAATAACGTTCCAGCCTTTGCTTTGGAATAATTTGGCAACTCCTTTGCCTAATCCTGATGATGCTCCTGTAATAAAAATTGTCTTTTGCATTTTTTTGTTGTTTAAAAGTTATAGGACAAAGTTCAGCAGAAGCCATCGCACCCATGTTGCCATAATTCCATTTGTAGTAGCCAAAATGACGGATGTCCCTAAGCACTAGCTATAATAAAAATCAAAAAACTTCTATAAAAAAACCCGACACTTTCATGTCGGGCTTTTGTTTTGCGGATAATCTTACTCTTCATAAATGTAAGGTATTTCAAAAACAACCTTGGCCCCTACAACCTTCTCGTCTTGGTCTTTTATAGTATCGGTCTGCACGACAAAATTTTGGTTTTTGGTGTAATTAATCAATCTTTCTTTAGTAATGGTCATTGCTAGCGATTTGTGATTGCTTATTGTTTTTGAGCCGTCAAATCCTTTCCCGTTATCCAAGATTTCAAAAAACAGCTTGGCATCTATTAGGTAAAAACGGATGGCAATGGTACCATTTTGGTCTTTGTCTGCCAAGCCATGTTTTATGGCATTTTCAATAAACGGCTGTGTCAGCATTGGCGGTAAAAACAGCGATTCGGTATCGATTCCTTCTTCGATTGCAATCGTAAAGCCAAACTTGTTGCTGTATAAGAGCTGCTGGATGAGCAAATAATTTTCCATCATTCCCACTTCTTCGGCCAACGAAATATAATTTTCGTTTGAATTCTCCAGAATCTGTCTGGTCAAGACTGAAAATTTATTCAGGTAGTTTATAGCATCTTCGTCTTTTTTATCACGGATCAATGCTTGGATGTTGCTAATCGAATTAAAAATAAAGTGCGGATTCATCTGCGTGATGAGCAGCTTTTGCTTGATCTGGTTTTTCTCCAATCCCGCAATTGCCTGCTTTTGTTTGGTATTTCTGTAATAGAAATAGCCTCCTAACAGCAATGCCAGAAGTGCTCCGGAAAGTCCGATGAGCCAATTGTTTTTGGTTGCGGTTTTCTTTTGCGCAGTCAGCTTATAGTTCAATTCTTTTTTCTCGAAATCGTATTTAAGAAGCTGTTGTTCCAGCTCATTTTTAGAGGCTTGAATCTGACTGGAATCGACTATCTTCTCATGAAATTGGTACATTTCAAGCGCTCTTTCAAAATTTTTAGTCGCTTTGCTGATATCATAAATAAGATGGGCGCCTTGCTCTTGAAGGTCTTTGCTTCCTGTTTTCTTGCTTAGTGCAAAACCTTTCTCTGCAGCAAGACCCGCTTGGGTGAGATTTCCTTTTTTGATATATAAACTAGCAAGTCCGAAATGAGCACTGGCTAAGGCAGCATCATTTGTGGCCTCTGCTAGCTCTTTTATAGACAAGATCTCGTTAAATATTTTTTCTGCTTCGTCAAGCTTATTGAGATGCATTTTGGCATTTCCCAATCGAGATAAAAGAAGGCCCGTAATGGTATGGTTTTTTATTTTTCTGGATATTTGCAATGCCCTGTTGCAATAGTCTATTGCTTCTTCGAACTGATGGAGCGATGAATAGGAATAGGCTATATTACCATAAGCCAAGCATTTAAGATAGCTGGTGTGGTCATTTGGCTCTTGTGCATACGAATCTTCATAATACAGAATGGCTTTTTCATTATAGGCTATTGCCTTTTGATGCTGCTTCTGGCCGATATAAATCTGTCCCAAAGCAGAATAGGCATAGGCCATATCATCTACATAATATTCTTTATCTTTTTCAAAATATTTGATTGCCGAAAATATCAGCGGTATCGCCTTATCGTCTTGGTTCATCCGCACATAAAGTGATGCTTTTACAATCATTTCGCTGTACATCTCATCATACGCTTTTACCGATTTAAGAAGGGCAATGCTTTTGTCGTGATACGCTAATCCTTTTTCGCGTTCTTTTGTAAAAGAGTACTCCGTTCCTACAGTAGAATAGTAGCCGGAGAGCCACATGGTGTATTTTTTCTTCAGTTCGGGAGGATTGTTTTTTTTATAATTCTTTACCGCAATCTTTCCCAGCATGGCATTCAAGACATAATAATTCTTGTCGTGCTCACTATAGTAATCCATGGCATTCGATACTGCTCTTAGTTTGGTCGTATCGTGAAACTTGGGATTGTTTACTAGGGTCTTTATCGAATCGATAATCTTGTCTTGGGAATAGGAAACAGAAAACGCAAATAAGAGTACTAATAATGTAGTTCGTTTGGTTGTTCTATGCATGGAGGAAAATAGATACGGTTACTAAATTGAGCCTCAAATATAAAAAATTAAAAGAATAGCTGTTGGCATGGAATGTTAGGTTTGCGCCAACAATGCACTCCGTCGAAGCTATTTTTTGTCGCGCAGCTTATTGGCCCAGTGCAAACTGGCTGCCCATCGGGCTTTGAAGTTCTTAAAATAGGCAAAAGGATTGCGTATGGGCTGATATTTATAGAACTTAAAAAAGGAAACTATCTTATAACCGTCTAATTGCCAAGATGTTTCATGTAATAGCTTGTAGAGCATGACTGTAGGCGATGGCTTAGGCAATAGCTTATCATCCTTCCAAGCTAATTTCGGTTTTGTTCTAAAGCCACCTATCGGTGCCTTGAGGTGCATTATCTGAGGGTGCGGGAGATATAACACATCATGTCCTCTTTTTCGCAGCTGCATTCCAAAATCAGCATCCTCGCCAAAACCAAATTCAAAACGCATGTCAAATTGAAGACCTTCTAAGGCACTCCTCTTGACGATGCTGCATCCCGAACCAAAAGTCTTCCATTGAAATACCTTGTCAAAAACGGCCTTTTCGCCCGCCTGCAAACATTGTAATGTATACGCGCTATTCCCATAATGCCGTATCTCGACAGCCGCTTGCTCTAAGAAATCATTACTGATGCGAATATCATCATCGGCCAGAAAAATCCATTCACTTTCTACCTGGGCCAAGGCTAAATTTCTAGCATTGCACGCCCCCGCTTGGTGCGTAAATGTATGCAAAACCAAAAAGGGCCAAGACTCAGACTGCAGATACGCTAGTCCACTTTGGCTTTCCGCTTCAGGGTTCTGTTCTACGATAATCACCCGTTGCGGCAGCAGCGTCTGCTCTGACAAATCCCGCAAAAAATCATGTAAGTATTTTTCCCTCCCGATGGTAGGAATCACCACATCAAAAGTCGCTGATTCCATGATTTCTTTTGAAGATTGCACAGGAATCTGATCAAAAATAGTGTTCGGCAATCTTCTTTTCTGATAAAAAAAGCTCTTAAAAAAAGAAAGCAACGGCAGCTTCTTTTCATGCACTACAAAATTAAGCAACAACAAAAAGATCCATCGTAGCCGATAATGCTGCCTTACGAATCGAAACAGAGTCGCCTTGCCTGTCGGTGCTATTTCAAAAGCAGCACTCCCATTCGCGAGCAGCCGAGGTTCAGAATAGCACAATAGCCCTAGAGGCATAGCAAGTTTTGCAAGAGAATGCAAGAAATAATCAAAATTCCGATCAGGCACTATGTGTTTTTCAAGACACAGCAGTACGCTGCTATGCAGCCCTCCAACCATAGAACTCATTCGCCAGCTGGCAAAGGTCGAATTCAGGTCTGGGTTAGCAAAAAGACTTTCGTCCGCATATCCAATACTTTCTGGAAGATACTTTCCAGACGACGGAGCGTACGAAGCCATTATTTTTTTATGATGAAATACTTCCGAAAGATGTTCCTTATTGAGATGCTCTCTTTGCGATTCATGGCACCAAAGCACCAAAGAATCAGGAAACGTAGATGCAATCTCAAAAAGCGCTTTGGGAATAGAAACTGACTTTATAGGCAGTGCCTTAGAATCCGAATCATTCCAAGCCTCTGTCACCCTATTATTTTTATGATAGAGGATGATCATAGCTGCTGCTGATAAAATTCAATATGCTGCAAGACTGTTTTTCGTATGTCGAAGACCTGCTCGGTACGCACTCGGGCATTACGGCCTATTTGTAGCGCAAGCTCTTTATCTGCCAGCAGTGCCGTGATTTTGGAAGCATACAGAACATGATCCTTCGGATGCACGAGAAATCCGCTTTCACTGTCTATGATAAGCTCCTGTGCCCAGCCAATATTGCTATTGACAACCGCTTTCTGCATGGCCATAGATTCAATGGTAACCATGCCTTGTGTTTCTGCAAAAGTCGGAAAGACGCATACATTGGCTTTTTGCATGTAGCCCTTTACTTGAGCATAAGGTACCTTGCCTAGATAGCTGACTTTGTTTTTTAGCGATTCGTCCAACATCGAATATAACAGTTGCCATGTAGAAGGCGATCCTGTCTGGATGTCAAAAGAATCAGCGCCGATCAAGACCAGCCTTATGTTTGGATAGGTTTCGGCTGCTTTCTCTAAAATAGCAGGAAGCTCCAGCACACCCTTTTTACGGATAAGCGTCCCTATGTATACCACCAGTCCCTGTTCAAAATCTTCGGGAGTTTCGTTGGCAAAATCAGAAAGTAAGATTCCGTAATGCAGAACCCGTATCGCTTTGTCCTTGATTCCGAAGAGCTGTTGCGTAAGCGTACCTGCAAATTGTGTAGGAGCAATAAACGCTTTCGCTTTGGCCATTCCAAGCTTTTCAAACCATAAATTCTTTAGTTTTTGTTTCCTATTTTCTAAGTGGCAGAAATAGGTATCGCTTCCATGAAAACGAATAACCAGAGGCACCTTCAAGTTCATAAAAGCAGCAATACCTGTCCAATCGGGAGCTTCGATAAGGTCAATTTTATCAACAGAAACAAATCGGTTCAGATAATCCTGTAGGTATTTACGATAGAAAAACCATCCAAAATAGCGATATTTCTTGTGCCGTATCAAATGTATTTTTATGCCGTCCTCTACAAAAACAGCATCTGTTTTTTGAGAATAGACAAAAACCGAAACAGCAACTCCTTCCTGTACCAATGCCGTAGCCAGGTTCTTGATGCTAGTTCCGATTCCGGCAGCATGCAAGACTTTTTCATGTGGGTATTCGGGTGTAAGAAAGGCGATGTGCATCATTTAAAAAATTTATCTAGCAGAAATTGGGTAAATACTGTGGCTCCTTTTTCGTTCATGTGTCCGCAAGAAGAAAAACAATCTTCGTCCGTCACGACATCCTCAAAATTATGAACTTCTGGATACAATTTCACTACTTCTTCAAAATAAGCGATATTTTTTACGTTCTCGCACATAGGCGTCGTCACGGCAATCAATCGGATCTGGTTTTCGCTGCATATTTTTTTGATTGCCTCATAGGCCCGATTCTTTTTTGGGTAATGCTTCGAAAGGTCATACTTCATGTTGTTTCCTGTATTTTTTAAAGGATAAAATCCATAATGCTGCAAATTTTTAGAAGGTCGTTCGGCAACTGTAAAAAACAATTCCCGCATCCCGATTTTCGCATCGTATTTCAGATAGCGGTAAAAAGGAAGGTAGTACAATTTGTCAAAATCAGCTATATTTTTATAATAGCCGCTGATTAAGTCCGATTGGTTCAGGTAAGGATAAAAATTAGCCCGTGTTCCTTCAGAATAACCGTTGGAATTAATATTGAGGTCTACCTCAACGATAAGGCTCTTTATTTTTGCGCCTTTTGCCAAGAGCAGTTGCAACAGTAATGCGCTTTCTTCCAGCCGCGAGCCGCTCATTCCGAAATTATAAGCCGTAAGTCCTCTGTTGATAAACGATTGCGGTACAAAATGATTATTTGCTCTAGACGAACCCAAGAAAATTACATCATATTCCTGTGCAGTACCAGTATACGCCAAGGCAATCTTATTCCGAGGCTTGCTGTTGGTATAAAATGCAGTAAAAGTATAATCCAGCAAGTAAGCGGCCAGCAAAATGGCGAGCAACAAACCTAAAAGATAATAGACAAATTTTTTCATGAATAGAAAAGCCTGGGTCTCAAATTAATGTGAATTACGTTCCAAATCCTTAATCTTCTGCGCTAATGCAGCGGAAAACAAATGAGCCCCTTTGGTATTCAGGTGAAAGGTGTCATAAAAATAGTCCGAAGACTGCGATAGGGAATCCTCAGACATATCCAAAAAGTAAACTCCCTTTTGCTCGTTAGCAAAATCAGCCAGTGCCTGTTTTAATGGCTGTGTCAGACGTCTGCCAACTGCTAGTCTCTCTTTATATTCTGGTGCCCAAACCAAGATAACTGTAATAGAATCTTTAATCCTTGCCTTCACGAACGATTTCATCTGTGCCAAGTCTTTTTCATAAGACCTTTTAAAAGCAGGATCCGAAAGTCTTTTGAGGTTATGGCCGTCCCTTTTAAAGGCAATGGATTTTGGAGAAAACCCGTCAGTTACAGCATCCTTATTTTTAAACTTCTTTCCCAAAAAAGACCCTAAACCAATCCCAAGAAATCTTTTTTGGGTATTGTATTTCAGCAACGGAATACGATCTACCCACAAATAACGGCTATCAAACAAACCTAATCCTTTTTTAAGACCTTGATCGTCTAGATAAGGCAAGAATTGATGTTCTTCTGGAAGCTGGACAGAAGGAGTAAAATGAGCCAAGTCGACATTTTGCAAGATTATTTTAGGCTTTTTATTGTGTTCTGCATATAGGTTATATTTCAATTCTTGCAGATTATAAGAACCAGCGTTAAAAGAAAGGTTATGCACTTTCTTATTTGAAGCCGCAGAAAGCAAGTCTGGATCATAAGAAACCACGCCTCTCGAAGACCCTAAGATTACCATATCTGCATTAATGGTGCCTTTTAAGATAGCATTCCATTCTGAAAACAGTGTGCTCTTCATTTTCTTTAATCCAGAATCAGCCGCCAACTGTACCGCATAAGAGAGCAGGAAAGAGCCGACAAGAATCTGTACGATATAAAGCAGGAACTGTTTCATCTAAAACTGGAAATAAATAAAGCTTTTATATTCCGAATAGACGCCAAACAGTAGCAGTACTATGATGGCCAAACAGATTTTAGGATAGCTGTATTTTCCTGAAATCGGCTCGATCTTATAACGGTTAAACCATTCAAAACCTACAAATAGCACCAGCATCAAGACCAGTTCAAAGTTATACCGCTCGATGTTGAAATATTGAGGCTTGAATTGCAAGTTAGAAAACATTCTCTTGATATAGCCAAAAGCATCTGTAATCGTTCGGGCCCTGAAAAAGATCCAAGCCAAACAGGTCAGTGCAAAAGTCAGCCCGATTTGCGGAATCAGTTTCATGCCTTGAATAAACGCTACACGCTCAATATTTCCGGTATGCGTCCTGTTCTTGTTGCTCAAGAGTAATGGCAAGAAATATAGGGCATTTAAGAATCCCCAAGCCAGAAAAGTCCAGTTGGCACCATGCCAGAAGCCGCTGACCAGAAAAATGATAAACGTATTTCGAATCTTCATCCACGTGCCTCCTTGGCTTCCTCCTAGCGGAATATAAAGATAATCCCGAAACCACGACGAGAGCGAGATATGCCATCGGCGCCAAAACTCGGCAATATCCCTTGAAAAATAAGGATAATCGAAATTCTTAAGCAGGTTGATGCCGAATAATTTGGACGTACCCAAAGCAATATCCGAATAGCCCGAGAAATCGCCATAAATCTGGAACGCAAAATAAACCGCCCCTAAAACCAAAGACAAGCTATTCATGCTCTCATAATTGTCAAAAACAGCATTGGCATATTGTGCACAACTGTCGGCAATCACTATTTTTTTGACCAGTCCCCATAAGATCTGGTGGATTCCTTCCTTGGCCTGCTGATAGTCAAAATTGCGTTTGACTTTGACCTGTGGCAGCAAATGCGTGGCTCGCTCAATAGGACCTGCAACCAATAGCGGAAAATAACTTACGAAAAGTGCATAATCGATAAAATTACGCTCTGCCTTTATTCGTTCCTTATAAATATCGATGATATAAGAAAGTCCGTGGAAAGTATAAAACGAAATACCTACTGGCAAGACCAGATTGAGCAGAAACGGATTCGCCTGCATGCCAAAGCCCTCAATCAGTTTGGAAAACGATACCGCGAAAAAGTCATAATATTTAAAGACGCCCAGAAACCCTAGGTTGACACCCACGCTGATCCAGAACCAAGTCTTCCTTTCCGTTTTAGAGCGACTGTTTTCTATTTTCAATGCCGTGAAATAGTCCAGCCCGGTCGAAAAGACCAGCAAGAACAAGAACCTCCAGTCCCAGCAAGAATAGAAATAATAGCTGGCAATAATCAGCAACGTATTTTGTGCCTTCTTCGATGAGTTAAAAACAAACCAGTACAGAAAGAAAACTATAGGAAGAAATATCGCAAAGGATAAGGAGTTAAAAAACATAGATTAGTGGATTATGTTGCGAATGGCTTTCCAGATTCTTACGGACGCATCTTGGAACGGCTGCTGGTTGATGACCTCAAACCATTCTTTCGCATGAGAAATGTTAGATTTTGGGTTTTGCAATGTTGTTCGGATTTGGTCCGCGATTGCTTCAGGCGAATGTAGCCAGACTACGGCTTCAGTAGCCGGCATGGAACGGAAATGTACATAATTATAAATTTTCTTGACCGAAGAGCTCGTATTCGCCGTACGGGCTGTATCATAATTGACAAAACTGCACGGCTTGTCATAGCACGCATAATCAAAAACCATAGAGGAACCCAAGTTCACTACCATTTCTGTATGGAAGATCGTATGCTGCTGCAGCAAGATATCTTCTTTTGTTGGTAATATGGTATTCCAGCCTTCGCCTATTTTTTTCCAAAGCGGTGACAAGCTGGTGATAAGATCTTTGTTTTCTTCCAAAACAGCATCATAACGAGCTGAAAAATCTACCGGGCAGCGTCTAAAAATAATGCCTAGATTATATTCTTCAGCATTCAATTGCCGAACAGCTTTGGCTGTATCCGACAAGTATTGTTGATCGTCTGGCGATGTCGTAATATCATCTCCCGAATAGCAGATGTATTTTTTGGCAATATCCAATCCGTTGGTCTTAAAAAACGCTTCTCTTGACTGCAAGCCATTTCGGTCAGCATGAAGTTCAAACTGAGGAGTCCCTGTCACAAAAACCTGCTGTGGTCGGATATAGTCATAATAATACAAAAGTTCTTTTTTCATGTGCTCGCTCCAGACAAAATAATAATCCGTTTCTACCACCATCGTGGCCTTCGGAAGATTATCCCAAGAAAAGATAAACGAAGCCGTTGGTATACCTAGATCTTTCGCTGCCAAAAGTGGAGCAATGGCCAATACCGGACGCTGGTTGGTGCAAAACACCATAGCTGGCTTTTCTTTTTGCAGCGTTTCAAGCGAATGCTGGTAAAACGGAGTGGTCCGTTCCAGTTTTTTTATTTTTTCGCGTACCCTTTCCAGTCCGCTTTTTGAAGTATGTGTTGCTATCAGTAGACGTGTCGCACTACTCTTGATGGCACTTTTTATATTCTTATACGAAAAAGGAAAACGATAATCGTCATATACCCTGTCATTGCTTTTTTGGATATTCAAGCTCAGCTCGATATGCTTCCGCGCATTTTTATAGATGTCGGTCAACGGATGTGTTTTCGCATGTCGTATTTTTACTTCCTGATAGCCTTCGGCAGCCAAATCAAAAGGCGTATTGTTCCAAAAGACAGGCTCAAAACCCTCTTTTAGTCCCAATTCATAAAAATGAGAATAGGCAAAATTGCGCAATCCTATCCCGTCGGGTAACAATATAAAAATCTTATTTTTCATGTTGCATACAATCTTTGACTAGCATTCTTGTGAAAACTTTGGCGCCCTCCTCATTGAGGTGTCCGCAATTATAAAAAAGCGTATCATCGAGCGTTTTAGAATAATCTTTCAGGCTGGGAATCTTGCGCTTAAGCTTATCAATATAATCCGATTGCCGCACAGTAGAACAAAACGGGGCACAAAAATAAACAACTTCGATGTTTTTATCTTTGCAAAGCTGATCGATTTGATTAAAAACCTTGTTTTGGGCAATAATGCTATCCGGCAACCTGAAATTGTTGTTTTTTATGAACTTGACCTGCTTTGGAACAAAGCCGTCTGTAAAATCAGTCTTGCTTTTTTTGCCTATCACCGAAGAAAAGAATTCGCGAAAGCCTATCTTATAATCATTCACCTGATAACGATAAAACGGAATGTAATAGTAAGCCAAGTAATCGGGGTTGCTTTTTTCGAGGTGATTGCGGATTATTTCGTTTTTTCGAATATAGGGAAGCGATTCCGAACTTACGATAGTCGATATAGATTCTGTATTAAAAATATAATCGACCTGCAGGAAAAGTTTTCCTATTTTCAAATTGTTATGAATAAGCAACTGCAGCAAAAGATAATTGTCATCTAATTTGGCACCCTGTATCCCTAAATTCAAGACTTTCTTCGAGGTCAATGTTTTGATAAGTTGAGTATCTATATGGTTTTCAACTCTTGAAGATCCTAAAAAGACATAATCGATTTTCTGGTCCTTTAGGCCCAGCACATATTTTGTTTTGTTTCGCGGAATTGAACGTGTGTATACTTCTGTGTAGGCCCAGTCAAAAAGACAAAGCAACAGCACGGTTGTCAGCAGGATAACACCTATTTTTCTTATAAATTGCTGCATCAGGATGGAAGATAAAAGATATTATCTTCTGCAGATCGTAAAAATGTATTTTTAGGCGAATCCAATATCATCTATAAATCTCTAAATTGTTTCTGATGGTTCAATTGCCAAATATCTTGATTTTTTAGGGAATCAAGGAACAATTCGGCACTATTCCCTGCACCAAAATCTTCTTGCTGCAGCTGTACTTGATGGCTGTCGACAATTTTGAGCGCTTCGCTTATACTTTCAATGCTGTAATCTGTATTTATAATATCAGAATGCACGGCCCTATTCTGCTGACGCGTCCCTATATTGATAATCGGGATACCATAATACGGCGCTTCCCGAATTCCAGCGCTGCTGTTTCCTATGATGAATTGGCTGTTCTTGAGCAGCGTAAGGAAATATTCAAAACGCAAGGACGGAAATATCCTGAACCTTGGATGTCCTTTCAATTTTTCATAAGAATTTAGGATAGCCTTGCTTCCCAAGTCGTTGTTCGGATAGATAACGACATAGTTATGATGGTCGTTGAGCAAAGCCTGGGTAAAGTTATCCGAATACTGAATCATGTGTGTTGCCTCGGTCGTTACGGGATGGAACATCGCAATGGCAAAATCGTCAAACCCGATTCCGTAGTAACTTTTCGCAATCTCCAACTCAGGAAGATTTTCAGAAAACATAATATCTACGTCAGGAGAACCGATGATAAAGACAGAAGAAGCCATCTCCCCCATCTGAATCAGCCTTTTGGCAGCCTGTTCGTTAGACACAAAATGCACGTGGCACAGCTTGCTGACGCTATGGCGAATCAGTTCGTCAACGGTTCCCGAAATTTCTCCTCCTTCGATATGCGCCACCAGAATGTTATTGAGAGAACCTACAATAGCTCCTGCCAAGGTTTCTACTCTGTCACCATGAACAACAATCAGGTCAGGCTGGCATTCTTTTACGTAGGCAGACAATCCTTCGATAGTTTTTGCCAAGGTCAGATCCATCGTCGTCTCGTCTGTATGGTTAGAGAACGTATGAATGTTCTGGAAGTCACAGCGCTCGATTTCAATAAGCGTATACCCGTATTCTTCCTGCAGGTGCATTCCGGTCACGGCAATATAGGGCACAAATCCTGAGTCTTTTTCCAATATTTGGATCAAGGATTTGATTTTCCCGAAATCAGCTCGGGTTCCGGTAAGGAAAAGTATTTTTTTCACGGCTTACTGAATATCGTTCCAAATTAGCTGTTCATCATTTTCTATGGCTCTTGTTGCCTTTTTTCCAAGAATATTATTGAAATGCTCGGCAAGAATCTTTCCGGTTCCAGGGCGCTTTACCCAGATATTTTCTTTTGTAAAAACCTCCCCTTCTGCTATAGGTCGGATAGAACAGACCGTAGCAAAAGCAAAGTCGATAGTAACCTGTTCTTCTTTTGCGGGTTCTTTGCTGCCTCCTCGCATCTGCCAGATCTCATGGCTGCCTGCTATCAGTTCTTGGCAAGCCGTCTCATCCATACTGCAGATGATATCGGGTCCTGTTCGGTTCATATGATCCGTAAAATGCCTTTCTAAGATGGAAGCGCCTACGGCCACGGCACCCAGACAGGCATTGTTGTTCAGCGTATGATCGCTCAGACCGAAAACCTTATTCGGAAATGCCTCATGCAGCTGTGTCATGGCACCATAACGTACCAAATGAATCGGTGTCGGATATAAGTTGGTCGTATGCAGAAGCGCTACGGGAATATTGTGTTTGTCAAAAATAGCAACTGCTTTACTGACACTTTCGATGGTATTCATTCCGGTACTTAAGATGACCGGCTTTCCAAAGCCGGCAATATGTTCGAGCAACGGATAATTATTGCATTCGCCGGAACCAATCTTATAGGCTGGAATATCAAATTGTTTCAAGCGTTCGGCTGCAGCACGAGAAAAAGGTGTCGAGATAAAGATCATGCCTTTGCTTTCGACATATTCTTTGAGTTCCCGCTCATCTGCTTCGTTCAAAGCGCAGCGTTCCATGATTTCATAAATAGAAACCGTGGCATTGCCCGGCACTACTTTTTTGGCGGCTCCGCTCATTTCATCTTCCACGATATGGGTCTGGTGTTTTACTACTTCTGCGCCCGCTCGATGTGCAGCGTCTACCATTTCTTTTGCAACAGCCAGAGATCCTTCATGATTGATGCCTATTTCTGCAATTACTAAGGGCGGATAATCAGGTCCAATTTTTCTTCCTGCAATTTCTATGTATGGATTCATTGTTGTATGTTCAGGGGTTTTTCTATGTTTTATAGGGTATGCTTTTTATGCAGGTAAACTGCATAGTCAAAATCTTCTAAAGTATCAATATCGACACTGCCAAAAGGATGGTCGATTAACATTGGATAGGCTTCTTTACTGATAATCGTATCGTTAAGGATTAGTTCCGATTTGCAGATATACAACAATCCGTTTTCAAAATACAAAGGCTCTAGGTCTTGGCTTCGTTGTCCCGGTTCGTAATTAAAGGGAATGAATTTATCTTCTTTAATTTTGCCTAGTTTTTGGTGGCTTTGGGTTACAGTAAAAAGGTTTTTGTATCTTCCTTTTTCATAAATCTCAAAAGCATTCTGTAGCAAATTTTTAGGCCTAAGCGGATTGGTCGGTTGCAGCAGCACTACCGTTTCAGGTTTCGATTCTAATGATTCCAGTACATGCTTTAAGGCTGTCACTGTCGGTTCTAGATCGCCTGCCAAATGTTGCGGCCTATCAATTACTTGCGCACCATAGGCTATGGCTATTTTTTTAATCTCGGCATCGTCTGTGCTGACATACACAGCATCAATACGGCTGTCCGCTTGGGCATATAAAATACTATGCGCCACGAGCGGGATACCGCCCAACAGCATGCTGTTTTTCCCCGGCAGTCTTTTGGATCCGCCTCTCGCTGGAATTATGGCTATCGTCTTCATCGTTCTAGGCTTTTTTTAGCATCAAAGATTCTTTCTTCCATACCTTGACTCCATGTTTCTTTGGAATAAAGTTCTTTGGGTATAGAAGGATAACTACTGCTTTCTGACAGAAATTCTTCAATTGCCTCTATCCATTCTGAAATAAAATGCGGGTTTTCAATCAGCCTGCCTAATTTTCCATGCTGTAGTACTTCTGGAACACCGCCCAAAGCGGAAGCAATGCAATAGCACCCGCAATGCAAGGCTTCAATCAAGCTCAGGCCAAATCCTTCGTGCCATAGTGTCGGAAACAGATAAGCATCGGTAGCTTGATAATATTCAGGAAGCTCGCTATTAGGCATTTTCCCTAAAAAAACAACGCCTTTTATAGTCTCTTTTCTATTGGTTCCTATGACAAGCAATGTACAGTTGTCATGATTTTCTTGTATGCGATTCCATACATCCAGCATCAGATCCAGTCCTTTTTTTGGTCGGTCCTGCGAGCACCAGATAAAGATTTTTTCAGAGGTAAATCCTAGTTTCTCTCTAAGCGCTTTCTTTTTCTCAGGAGCTATTTTGTAAAATTTGTCGGTATCAATTCCGTTGTGCAATACCGAAAATCGGCACGGCAATATCGTATAATATTCTTTATGTGCTTTGTAGCTGTCGTAGGTCAAGAGTACCATTTCATCAATAAACTCGTAGAAATTTCGGCTGTCTAGATTGCCATAAAAGGGCGCGAAGCCATGATAAAAAAACTGTATGTAGTATCGGTTTTTCAATCCTTTGGAGGTTAGAAATTCCTGTAGCGGTTTGATGATTCCAAAATTATCAACAACCTGAATAATATGCTTTTCTCCAGTTGCCAGAATCTTTTCAAGCGCTTCGAGATAGCCGATATAATTATTTTTATGGTATTTTTTCTTAAGCTTGAGTGTCAGCGTCTGCCCTACGATTTCATAGTGTATGTTTGGGAATCGGGTTTCGGGCTGCTCGCAAATGATATAGTCGATGGAGTGCTTGCCTTCTAGGTAGTTTTGGTACAAAGTAGTCCAGCTTCCAATCTTGGAATACGGTAGCGGGAATTGGGATATCAAAATTACTTTAGCCATAACTATTATTTAAACGGACAGGTTTCCATCAGGCCATCCTGTATTTCTTTAATTTTTTCTGGTGTGGCAGTCGATTGGACGGCATTAAAAAGAGCTTCGATTTGATTATCTTCCAACTTTTCCGACACAAACTTTGGAGCATAATTCTCGATGCCTACAGACTCGAAATAATCTTGATATTTGATTCCGTCTCCAAAAACATTGTCCGAAAACTTGACCCAGACAGCCGGAATATGATAGGCCTGCGAAATAATAATTCCGTGCAAGGAAGAAGAAATTATCCTTCTGCATTGCAAGATCAGGTCGGTCACGCTCTCGACATCATTGGTCATCAGGTCGATTATAAGAACATTGCTTTGTTCTTTATACATTTCTGTTCCCAGCTTATAATCGGCATAATGCGGAATGATTCCCAAATCGTATTTTGCCTGTTTCTTCGGATTATAAAATCGCGGCAACAAAAGCGCCGGATCTCCATATACTTCAGGAACTTCATAACCTTGCGCTATCAGATGTTTTCTGGTCTGCGGTCCACGGACGGCTAAAAATACGGCTTTTTTTATTTTATATTCTTTTGAAATGATGCCGCTTCCCCAGACTACACATTTTCCTTCTACTTGAGCCAAAATACTTCCTGCGGTCAGGTAGACAGTCTTGAATGTATCCAAGAAAGAACGCTTTTTAGGATGGGTCCAAACCGCTTTTTTTCCAGAAATCTTTTCGACAAGATAGCATCCCACGAGATCGCCGTAGTTTTCTTTTGTCTTGCCAGCAAGGTGGATTTCGCTCCACCAAAAAAGCCTGATATTTCCGTTTTGGGACATAAACCGGGTAAGATTAGCTTTAGGTTTTTATTTTAAAAATAATGCTGCTTGGGTTTTCTTTGACCTGATAAATATAGGGGTTTGTATGGTAAAATGAAACGATATGCAGCAGGATTTGGTCATTGATTTCTTTAAGGCTGTAGAACTGCGGTACTTTTTTGCCCAATTGCTTCTTCAGCATGTATTTGGCCGTAGCCTGAACAGGATTTTCCTTAATCTCAATCGCCAAGATTTGGTTTTTAGCATTGGAAAGCTGTTGATAGAGGAAATAGTCTATCAATTTCTTCTCATTATAGAGAGTGGATACTGGAAAAGATTGCAATTCGTTCAGTTCTATGTCGGCCATAACATTTCCCCAACCTTTAGGATTTACTTTGGTGGCATTTGTCTTTAGATTATGCAACAAATGCTGGTGGTTGGTTTCTACAATTCCAGACAATTGCAGTTCTTTGTTCAGGGTCTTGGTTTCTCTCTTTCTATAATTAGGATGCCACTGGTGCAACATTAAGAGCTTTTCATCATAGTATTCAACCTGACATCCGGTATTTTTTAAGCGATTGTGGATGTCGGTATCTTCGGCTCCCCAAAAATGAAAAAACTCATCAAAGCCATTTATTTCTTTTAGATAGGAAACTGGAAAAAGTGTCATTCCTGTAGCTTCTTCGTTGGTCTTGAAATTAATTTGATAAGACTCAAAGGCCTTATCTTTTTTTGTCTCCTGTTCGGAAAGAAATCCTACTTGAAAATAAGTAGCTTTATTCGGGTCGAGATGCTGTTCTAAAACAGCCGTGAATTGTGAGTGGAAGATCATGTCGATATCCGCTACAAAACAATAGCCGGAATCCATGTTTTTTACGGCATAATTTAAGGCTTTGCATTTGTTCCAAGGCTGGTCTTTTACAGGAAGGTAAACATAAGACACAAAATCATATTTCTTGAGCAAGGTTTGCGCTACTTCCGCCAATTTTTCCTCAGAGCCATAGTCTATGAATACTACCTTGAAATTCTGCTTCGATTGCTGCGCCAACGAATCGATAGAACGCTGAATGCGCTTTATTTCACGGTTTCGGTAAGGGTAGACAATGGTTATCATAAATAATGTTCTGCAGCTTCTTTGGAAAGCCCTTTATATCTTAAGCATTGGGTCAGTATTTTTTTTCTCAAAAAGAACTTGGCAAATAACTTATTTTTTATCCAATATCCCAACTGGGTTGAAGGAATCGTATTTAAATTCAATTTGCTTTCTGCTACATACTCATTAGGCTCGATTTCGTCTAATTTCTGCTGCATCCAGTCTTCTTTACTGTTGCCCATGTGATAGGCAAAATTATCCAGCGTAGATAACCTCCATAGTCCTTTTTTAACAACCGGAAGATCCAACAGTTCCTTTTCGCTATCGCCTCCGAGCTTATAGCCTGAATACTTTTTCTCCAGCTTTTCAAATATCGCTCCTCTATAGGTCGTAATAAAATGTCCCGCTCCGACAACAGCCTTAAAATCTTTGCTGGAAACAGTCAGGTATTTATCTAATTGGTACTTATTATAGAATCGTGGATAGCCGATGCTGGCAGCAAATTCTTCTAGTGCTTTGGGATTTTTTACATCCGTAAAGTATAATTTTTTAGAAAAGAACAATTCATACCATATATTGGTTGTATAGGTTTTGAAGGATTTGGCCGATGGTGTCGGACAAACGGCTCCGGCTTTTGGAAACGCATTAAAGACAGCATAGGTTTCCTTCTGCCACTGATTCAAAAACAGCACGTCGGAATCTGCGATGGTAACCAGTTGGAAATTATTCCCTGATAAGCCTTTCAATACAGCATTTAGTTTTCCGATGCTTGGGCAGTGGATGACCTCGTGAATTTTGTGCTCTTCAAACAAGTTGTTCAAATAATCGACAATCTCTTGACAGCTTCCATTATTGACAATCGTGAAATACGTCTTTTTATGGCTGGTCAGCAACAGCGACTCCATACAGTATTTTAATATTGCAAAACTGTCCTTAAAATAATCGTCTTGGTTGGGAATATAAACAGGAATCACGACCTGATGGAAGTACTCTGAGGCCTCCTGCTTTTTATCTTTATGTGGATTAAATCCTATTCGCATACCTGTCGTTTATTATTTGGAATACCTCAAAGCTCTTTTTGCAATTATCGTAATGAAACTGAAATAGCTTCGTATCCATCCTTTTTTTAGATGCAATTTTGTTATCCTCAACAGAAACGAAATTACCTTTTTATTGGTTAAATAGCAATTGTGCGTCTTTTCTATAAGGTAATTAATTTGGGCAGGATTAAAATAGTGTGAATGTTTGTCTAACAAATAGATGTAAAATCTGAAGCTTGCTTCTAGTTTTTGAGCGTTGAAAAAAGAACTTCCTGAAATGCTTTCGGAAGATATTCTCACATAGACCACCGCGTTGTTTAGTGTAAATATATTTTTAAAATCCGAAAATTCCATTACGGCTAATACATCTGAAAACCATGCTAATGGAAAATCTTTGAATCTTATTTTTTGTATTTTTTCCTTTCTAAAAACATATTCGCTCAATGAGCTTCTAGTTTTTCTAAAGAACGAATCAATTGAATTCTCGATTTTTGGATGTTGATAAACAGTAGAAATGAGACTTCCTTCTTCATTTATTTTATAGGTCGCATACCTGACAACTGCTATTTCTTCTGCTTGGATTTCTTGGAAATGATTATAAAATTCTTCGACAGCATTTTCACCCAGCACATCATCATCTCCCAAAATCATTATCCATTCTTGATTTTCTGCTAATGCGATACACCTTTCCCACTGCTTGACTAACGATTGGCTTCCTAAATTAGCATCAAATCTTTGATAGGAATAGTCAATTTTGTCTTTATATTTTTCTAACAAATCACTTGGGTCTTCGTTGCTTGCATCATCGCCAATATACACCTTAAAATCTTTATTGCTTTGTTGGGCCAAAGATTCTAGGGTTGCTTCAAAGAAGCGAATTTTATAATATGGAATAACAATTGCAAGCATGAACAGTAGCGCTGTTAAACAGCGGATATTATTGGGTTCCTAATAATTTTGCCAGAGATTCTGTCATTCTTTTTTCATCAGAACGGAGCTTGCTTCTTCCGTGCAGTCCGTCAATATAAATGTTAGGCAGATGATGGATCAGGTTATCTTCAAAATCAGAGACGCAGATCATTTTTTTCATGCCTCCAAATTGGAAAACATCGGTATTGACTTTGCATTTGCTGCTGTATTTGTTGGTTCTTTCGATTTTTAATCCTAGCGTCTTTTTAATTTTTCGGGCTATCTTAGAATACAAAGTATTTTCTACTACCAATTCTTTAAAATCCAGCTGCTTTCCGATTCTCGCTAGCTGTTCCTTAGTCAATATGAAAGTGGCTTGGTGAAGGTTTGAAAAATGGGCAAACTTTTTCCCGTTATAAATTTCAACAGAATTAAAATCCCATTCAAAATCTAAATGATAGGCCGGATAATATTTTCCTGTTTCGTTTTCTTCAAATTGTATCAGTCCCGTAATCCTGTTTTTAGGCAGTATTTTGGAATAGCTCAAATGGTTGTCGATATGCTTTTCGGTAAACAAATGGTCGTTTTCTCCATATAAAAACACATCAAAATTATCCTTGTTTTCCCAAATAGTCGTTCGGCAAGTCAAGGGCAATAACTGATAATCGTCTAATATAAAAACATTTACTATGTCAATTCCGTCGATATTCAGGTCGATATTCGAATTTACGATTATCGTGACGTCATATTTTTTAAAGCTCTTCAATTCGGCCACAACTCTTTCCAGAAAACGAAGCTGTTCGTTTCCGTAATTAACTAATACAGCTAAGATTTTAGTTAAATCTTGATTCATTTGGTGGAGTTATTTACTATTAGAGAGAATTAGTTAAGAAAAGGATAAGGATTGTTTTTTATTTCATTCTTAATTTTTGCAACCTGTTTTTTACTACTGTAGAGTTTTTTCAGATATCGTATCGAATCTAAAAAATCGGATTTATTCCAATTAACCAGCGCTTTAATTGCTTTCTTGAAGGTCAGTCGTATCATTTTGTTCACAGACAAATTATTGCTAGGATTCATGAGCTTTAAATCCTGAAGATTTGCCAAATTTCTAGGATTAGAATTTCTGACTTGCTGTTCTCTGTCGTGATAGGCGAAAGCATCGGGTACAACGCCAACTTTTAAGCTTTTAAACTTGCATCTATTGACATAATCGTTGTCTTCTGCATAATGAAAAAAATAGGGATTGAAACCTCCTACTTCATGCAACGTTTTTTTGGAAAGCAGCCAAATGGCGGCATTGACAAATCTGACGTCATAGATCGGCTTCATTTTTTTATTCAGATAAATATCAGAATACAGGTTCTTACAATTGCTTGGATTGATATAGGTTTGGAAATACAAATCAATCTGATTTCCTTGTCCATCCAAATGAATCGGGCTCAAGATTCCATAGCCTTTATGAGTTTCCATTTGAAGCATCAATTTCTGCAACGTGTCTTCTTTCAGATAAGCATCTTGATTTAGCAGTAAAAAATAGTTTCCTCCTTTTTCCAAAGCTATTTTCAGTCCGATATTGTTTGCTTTCCCAAAGCCTAAATTTTCTTTATTTTCTACGAGAATGGCTTGGGGATATTTATTTTTAATGGTTTTTACAGTAGCATCTGACGAATTGTTATCGACAATTACTAACGTAGTTTTATAAGAGGAATTTAGAACAGAATTTACACATTTTTCAATCCAACGCATGGCATTATAGGTCACAATTATGACATATATTTTATGATCCATGGACGCAGATTCCGACATATACTCTTCTTTTATTTTAATTTTCTTTTCAAAAACTTAAACGGACTTAATATAAAATGTCCTGCTTTATAGGTAGCGCTATTTTGGATTTCATTCACCAATTCTTTCTTGCTGATGCTTCCTCCGTCAAAAACTGAAATGTTTTGTCTTTTAAAATCGCCGTCACAAGCTATGATTATTAAAAAGAGTGCATTCCATTTTTTTTCTCTAATTGCAGCATAATCTCCTGAAAAGAATTTCAATTCTTTGAGATACTGCTCGTCCAGCACCATGGAATTGCCATTATTATAAATTTGCGACAGCAATTGAGTTTGGCTGAAATATCGAGATGCTAAGTCTGAAAATTCCTCTTTGTACAATTCTTTCACATGGAATTCGTTTTCCAGTTTCCTCATGTCAGAATAATACAATTTATCTGGAGTAGAAATAATCAATAGGCCGTTTGGTTTCAACACTCTTTTTATTTCCGTCATCATTTCATCATGTTCATCATGATGTTCGATCGTTTCATAACTTACGACAATATCAACAGAATTGTCTTCTAAAGGTATTTTGCTCGTACTGCCGACTAAAAACTCAATGTTTTGTTTTTTGTATTTCAGCTTTGCCTGTGAAATGCATTCGTTGTCAATATCAACTCCATAAACAAAAGAAGCTTTTTCGCTCATCAAATGGCTACCATAACCTTCGCCACAAGCTATATCGAGGACTATCTTATCACTGCAATATTCTGTTGCAATAGAATACCTGTGCAGATGTTCGATTGCTATCCTGTTATATACGAAAGTTTCCAGCCTTTCTCCTGTCCAGTTTTTCATTATGCTTTTATTCCCAGTTTAATAACGGCCTGACTACTCCAGGTATTTTTCCTGAATAATCACCCCGTGCGGATGTATCATTTTTAATTTCTATCACGTTGAAGCCTACAATATCCATTTCATGAAATTCTACAAAAAAGGGCTTGTAGCGCATGATGGCAAAACTGCAGGTGTAGCTCCCTTCGGCTAAAAGAAATTTAGGAATGGTGATGGTCTTTTTGTGCACTCCTAAAGAAAGAGGTTCTTCTAAAGTTGAAGAGTCTTTGTCATGTGAACTCAAAATATGCAGTCCTTGATTGTTGAACAAATTAAAACCATGCGTAAACCGCTGCCCTTCTTTTAAAATTTCATAGGTGAATTCTACTTTTATATCCTGCGACATCAGATGGTTTAGCGCTACTTTGTCAGTAGAGTCTAAAACTTTAACTTCCTTCAGCTTGATAAAATCGGAACTCGGAGCTTCTTCAACACTCCAATCTCTATACGGCTGCTGTTCGGCATTTTTTAAATATCGGTCAATACAGTCTTCCACCGCGCCTTCAAAACTAACTTGTCCTTTTTCGAGCAGAATTCCTCTAGTACACAAACCCTTGACCGCTGCCATGTTATGGCTCACGAACAAAACCGTTCTCCCTTCGCCTTTTGAAATGTCTTGCATCTTTCCAATAGCTTTTTTCTGAAATTCGGCATCACCAACAGCTAGTACTTCATCGACAACTAAAATTTCAGGTTCTAAAAAGGCAGCGACGGCAAATGCTAAACGAACCGTCATTCCAGAACTGTATCTTTTTACAGGCGTATCAATATAACGCTGGCAGCCGCTGAACTCAATGATTTCATCAATTTTAGATTTGATTTCTTTTTTGGTCATTCCGAGAATGGCCCCGTTCAGGTAAATATTTTCCCGCCCGGTCATTTCGCTATGAAAACCCGTTCCTACTTCCAACAGAGAAGCAATGCGCCCTTTTGTTTTTATGACTCCGGTTGTCGGTGCCGTAACTCTTGAAAGTATTTTGAGCAGTGTTGATTTGCCAGCTCCATTTTTGCCAATTATGCCTAAAACTTCGCCTTTGTGGACTTCAAAATTAATATCATGCAAAGCCCAGACATAATCTGATGTGGCTTTTGAGGAACGATCATTGACATCGCCTACTTTAAGGTAAGGATCTTCTTTGCCGCGGATGTTTGCCCACCAGCGGTTAAGATCATGGCTGAGTGTTCCTGTTCCCACTTTACCTAAGCGGTATTGTTTTGAGATTCCTTCAGCTTTCAGTATTATTTCATTGCTCATTTTTGTGGTAGAAACTTAAAATGTTGCGATTGTAATGTGGCCTGCCAAATATAACAATTATAATGCAATAAGAAATTTAATTTAAACGATTCCGTCTTGTCAAAATACCTCTAAAGACTGCACCGTTTCATATATTCTGTTATAAAAAATAAGGATTATTAAATTTATGCCATAAATTTGCAACTGAATCTTAAATCCATACAACTTTGTTCTTCTTTACTAAAAACAAGCCGATTCTTAAAGACCTTATTGAGAGCTATGTTGATATCCATTCCCACCTGTTACCGGGAATTGATGATGGCTCTAAAAACTTCGAAACCACACTTTTTCTGGTCCAATCTTTACAGAAAACAGGTTTTGAGCAGTTCATCACGACTCCTCATGTCATCAAAAATATCTGGGACAATTCAAGGTCTGGAATTGAAACGCTTCTTGCTTCAACAACTGAAAAGCTTGCACAAGAAAATATAAATCCATTGTTTAATGCCGCCGCAGAATACATGATGGATGATTCTTTCTCAAAGCTAATCGAATCTGAGAAATTACTTACGCTAAAAGACAATTATATTCTTGTGGAAATGTCTTATATCAATCCACCCATGCAATTGTATGAGATCATCTTCAACATACGTGTGGCGGGATATCAGCCTGTATTGGCGCATCCAGAACGGTATATTTTTTATCACAATAATTTTGACGAGTATAAAAAATTAAAGAAGGCCGGTTGTTTGTTTCAGTTAAACCTTCTTTCGACCGTAGGATATTATGGATCAGGCGTTGCCAAGGTTGCGCAAAAGCTTCTAGAAAAAGGAATGATTGATTTTACGGGTTCTGACCTGCATCACGAAAATCACTTGAGAAGTTTTGACAAAAAATTATTATTCTCAGATACAACCGCATTGAAAGAAGCAATAAAAGGTAATAACTTTTTTAAACGATAATAAAAAAAGCCCTTTAAAAAGGGCTTTTCTGTTTCTGTAAGATATTTATTTCTTGAATATGTTTTTGTACCAAGGTTTTACTTCTTCTTGAACTCCATAACCGTAGCCATAACCGTAGCCATAGCCTTTCTTGGTTACCTCTGTAGCATTTAATACAAGAGACATGTTTGGTAATTTCTTTTGATTATAGAACATTTCTGGTATATGAAGCAATCGCTTATCTAAATAATTTGCTCTAACCACATAAATAAATGCATCTGCATTTTTAGCAATCAATAGCGTATCCGTAACAACGCTTACTGGAGCTGTATCTACAATAATATAATCGTAAGCCTCCTTTAGTTCAGCAAACATCTTATTTATCTTGTCATTCATCAAAAGCTCTACCGGATTTGGAGGTATAACTCCAGAAGATAGTACATGGAAATTTTCAAAATTATCAAGCTTCGTAATATAGCTGTCTAAATTTTTATCATGTTTCGAAAGGTAGTTTGTAACTCCCTCAGACTTAATTGGTATATATTCTGCTAATTTCGGATTTCTAATATCCATTCCTACAAGCAGTACTTTTTTTCCAGATAGTGCAATTGTGCCAGCTAAGTTTACAGAAATAAAAGTCTTCCCTTCGCCTGGAATTGTCGAAGTGACAAAAATCGTCTTTCCTTTGTCGCCTTCAACACCTGTCAGCATGAATTCTAAATTGGTTCTCACAATGCGGATCGCCTCAGCTGAACTAGAGCGGCTATTGGTATTGATCATTTCTTCATGTGATTCAGATTTAGGAACATCTCCTAGGAATGGAATTGCCAGACGTTTTTCAATATCCATTCTGCCTTTAATTTTTGTATTCAGCAATTCTTGCAAATAAATAATTGCACCTGGAATAGCTATCCCGATAACTAAAGCAATAAGATAAATAACGCTTTTTTTAGGCGAAACTGGAACTCCAGAATAATAACTTGCATCAATAACTTTTGCACTTTGCTCTGTTGCAGCAAGAGTTAAAGCAGTTTCTTCTCTTTTTTGGAGAAGATAAAGATATAAAGCTTCTTTTACTTTTTGTTGTCTGTCAATAATCCTGAATTCTCTTTCTAGACGTGGCACTTCGGCTTTCTTACCGCCAATTAAGGATTCTTGTCTGTCTAAATTTCTCTTTGTAATTGCTAAAGAAGATTGCATTCTGTTTAAGCTTTGGCTAATGTTTGATTTCATTGCCTGAATCTTCTTTGCTGCATTTACTACTACTGGATTTTCTTTAGTAGCTCCCGCTGCAATCCTACTATATTCAATAATAAGCCTATTGTATTCTGTTATTAATTCCGATGCTTCAGACTGCGTAGAAAGAAGGTTGCTTGGAATGAGGTCTTCGGGACCGCTTGAATTTAAAAACTGTCGCATCGATGCAACAACATTTAACTGGATCTCCGTTTCAATCAGCTTCTTTTGATATTCAGCAGCATTTTCAAGAAACATGGTGGCTTCAGTTGGAATATCTGTAAGATTATTTTGTTTCTTAAATCCTTCTACATCTTTTTCTACATCTGTAAGTTCATCTGTAATTAGCTTCAAACGTGTAGCGATAAAATCGGATGTTTTTTCGGCAACAATATTCTTGTCTTCAATAGCATCTTGATTGTAGATATTCACTAGAGTATTTAGAAAATCTGCAGCCCTTTGTGAGTTTGGATCAACAACAGAAAGTTCTATGACACTTGTATTTTTACCAACAGGAATAATTCCTAGGGCGCCTCTATAATAATTTGTGGTACTTTCAATAGGATAAATGATACAATCCATAGAAAAAGCTTCTTGTTTCTCATCAAGGTTAGTTTTTGAAACAGAAAGTGTGCCTTCAGGAATTTTAATTAATTTTCCATATTGAAAAATTCCTAATTCTACATCTTCATCCCTAGAAAGCTTGAATTTGTTTGCATCTACAGATTCAACAGTAAATACATGTGTTTCTTTTTTATATTGCTCATTTAATGGTGAAAAAACTACTATAATAGGAGAAGCCTTATAAAGCTCTGAAGATTTAACTCGACCGTGGCTTATGTAATTAACGTTTAGATGCAGCTCATTTACTGTTTTTTCTGTCAGAGTCCTTGATTTTAAAATCTCAACTTCATTATCAACATTACTTTTTGAAGTACCGACCCCTAGATCTGATAAAACGGAAAGTTCGGAAGCCAATCCTCCTTTTTTGTCGTCTTTTACTAAAATTGTAGCTGTAGCCCTAAATAATGGAGTTGTATATCTTAGATACAGGAAAGCCACGCCTAAAGCAATAATTCCTGAAAGTACAAACCATTTCCAATGCACAAGATATTGCTCTATCTGTTCTCTTATATTAAAATCAGATTCTTGATTTTCATGCGGAATTTCTTGCTTGTCGCTCATATTAATTATCGTATAGTTAAGGCTATTATAGTTACCAATAAAGATATAGAAGAAAGAACGATTGCTGTATTTGGGCCAACTACAGAAGAATTAATCTTTGTTTTATTGGGCTCAACATATACCACGTCATTTTGCTTAAGATAGTAAAATGGAGAATTCAAAAAGTCTGCTTTTGTAATATCTACTCTTGTCGCTTGTTTTTTACCATTTTCTTCTCTGATGACCAAGATATTATCTCTTTTGCCATAAACGGTCAAATCGCCAGACATACTTAATGCTTCCGTCAATGTGATTCTTTCGCTAGTAATAGTATGAATTCCTGGCTGTGTAACCTCTCCCTGAACCGTAATCTTATAGTTGAGAATTCTAAGATTTATTGACGGCTTGTTTATGTATTTTTCAAGCTCTTTAGTCATTTTAGCAACAGCTTCTGTTCTTGTCAGACCACCGAGCTGGATAGCTCCAAGTATAGGAAATTGAATAAATCCCTTAGAATCAACTAGATAACTATTCATTCTAACTTGCTGATTTTCAACTTCAGATGTTGACTGCAATACTAAAGATGGCATATTAAATGGTGCCGCTACTTCTGGATTTTCGGCCATAACGACAATCATAAGTAAATCATCTGGCTGTAATCTTGTTTCGTAAGATGTTGAATTTTCAAGCTTTGAAAGCTGATCTATGTTTTGATAGTAAGTCATATCTTTTCTTGAAGCACAAGAAAAGACCGCTAGCGATAAAAAAATTAAAATTATTGGCCTAAAATAAATCAGCTGTTTCATATGGGTTTTTAGTGCAAAGATACTATTTAACAATTAACACACTAGTCGAGCGACTATATTTGGTCTACGTGATTGTTGTCTAATGTTTCGAAAACAGAATTCATACTTTTAAATTCGGGAACAATAAATTTCATTTTTGCAACAATTTCTTCGTTGGAAGTAATTTCTGAGCTGTCTATCAAATCATGGATAGCCTCGCTGACTGCATCAAAATCATCAAAAATTTCTTCAGCAATCATTATTTTTTCGTGATGTGTCGGAAGTGTTTTTGCTGTATCGTTTAGCAATTCTTCATATAATTTCTCACCAGGACGCAATCCTACTACCTTAATCTTTATTTGTTTGTCGGGCATAAAACCTGCCAGCTTAATCATCTTTCTTGCCAAATCAATAATTTTAACAGGGTCACCCATATCAAAAATATAAATCTCGCCTCCATTACCCATAGCACCTGCTTCAAGAACTAATTGACAGGCTTCTGGAATAGTCATGAAATACCGTATAATGTCTGGATGCGTAATTGTGATAGGCCCTCCTTCTTCGATTTGCTTCTTAAAAAGCGGTACGACTGAGCCATTGGATCCTAAAACATTTCCAAATCGTGTGGTAATGAATTTAGTTCCGTTATTCTCAGAATCATTCCTATATTTATAATTCAAAGATTGTACATACTTTTCTGCAATTCTTTTACTCGCTCCCATGACACTGCTTGGATTCACAGCCTTATCTGTAGAAACCATAACAAAACGTTCTACTTTATACTTATGGGATAAATCGGCAAGAATTTTAGTACCTAATATATTTGTAAATACTGCTTGTGAAGGATTCTCTTCCATCAAGGGCACATGTTTGTATGCTGCGGCATGATATACTACTTGCGGTTGGTATAGTTTAAAAACCTGCTTTAGAAGTTGTTTATTCCTTACATCAGCCAAAACGTTATGAATCATTATCTCAGGATTGCAATTTGCAATTTCCAGCGACAAGCTATGCAAAGGCGTTTCCGCTTGATCGAGAATAACGATTGTTTTTGGGTTAAATCCTATAATCTGCCTTACGATTTCACTTCCAATAGAACCAGCAGCTCCAGTAACCATAATGGTTTTGCCTCTTAATTGAGAAGATATAGAATGTGTATCTAGAACAATCGGTTTTCTTTCTAGCAGATCCTGAATCTCGAAACTTTTAATGTTTTTCGAGATTTCCTCTTGATTTTCCCAATCCGTAATTAATGGTATTGTATATACTTTATAGTTGTATTCTAGGCATTCGTCTACGATAGCTAGTCTTTCTTCTTTGGTAAGTGTTTTGTCTGCAATAATTAAAGCTTCGGCTCCAACAGAACGCATTACGACAGGAACTCTTCTTTTGAGCTGCAGAATAGGAAGGTCAAGAATTCTTTTTGAGCTATTCTGTCCAAATTTATCAATAAAACCAATTAATTTAAATCGGCTTGGATTTTCTGACCTTAAAGCATTGGCTACCGCTATTGCATTGTTGTCAAACCCATAAATTAGGGCTCTCATCTGTCCGTCTTTTCTTGAAATATTAAGATATTTTTCGAAAGTCTGCTTTACTACAATACGATAGAAAAACAAAAAACAGAAAGAAATTACTCCATTAATGAATATACCCGTATTCAGGAATATTTTATATTCATGATCAAGCATGAATACAAAATTGACAAATACCAAGGTTATAAGAGCACAAAATTGGGCGAAAAATATTTTTACAGCATCAATAAAAGAGGAGTGTCGTATAATTCCAGAATAGGTTCGGAAAACCCAAAAGAAAAAAATATTTACAGCAAAATAAAGAATTGTCCCATAAAAGAGATAGCCGTCAGGAATATAGGTAAGTTTAATTCCTTTTAGCAACAGGTATGTTATGAGCCCTGCAGCAAATACAATACTCAAATCCAACAATAAGACTACCCATCTGGGAAGATATCCCAAATTCTTAAAACTAAAATTTAATTTTAGCGCTGACATTGCCGTAAACAAATCAGATCTAAAGGATTTTTTATCCAATTCTTTCAATTTTTATTTTTTTAATTTGGGGGAAATTCTAATAGTCCGGCTATTGCTTGGCAAAGTTATGTAAAAAAGAACTATGTTAAGCAAATACTAAAATTTTAAGTATTTATTAACTATTTTTGTTAATAAATCCCCTGCAAATCATAACAGACGCTACAATATCACAATTATTTTTTAAAATTATGATAATTTTTTAATTATGCTTTTTATTGAAAAAAGTTATTTAAAACCGTCTTAATTCTATTTTTGTCGTCATCAGATAAGTTAGATCCAGAAGGCAAACAAAGTCCGTTGTCAAATAATTTTTCAGAAACATCTTTTCCATAATAAGGATATTTTTCAAAAACAGGCTGAAGATGCATTGGTTTCCATAGTGGACGGCTTTCAATATTTTCTTGTTCTAAAGCCAATCGTAAATCTTCTCTTGTCTTGCCATTATTTTTAGAAGGGTCTATCACAATAGCAGAAAGCCAATGGTTTGAAAAATAATCTTCATTAGGCTCGCTTAATACGGTTACACCATCAATATCTTTAAAATAATCTGCATAAAAATCATGCATCTTTCTTCTTAAAGCTACATGCTTATCTAGGATTTCCATCTGACCGCGACCAATTCCCGCACAGATATTGCTCATCCTATAATTATAACCCACTTCACTATGCTGGTAATGTGGCGCATTATCTCTGGCTTGCGTAGAAAGAAAAACTACTTTGTCTTTGGCCTCTTGATTTTTGGTTACGATAGCACCGCCTCCAGAAGTTGTTATAATCTTGTTCCCATTAAATGACAATACTCCGATTTCTCCGAAAGTACCACATCTTTGGTTTTTATAATGACTTCCCAGTGCTTCTGCGCTATCTTCTAGAATAGGAATTTCATGTTTTTTTGCTACTGCATGGATCTCATCTACTTTGTATGGCATACCGTAAAGGTGCACCGCAATTATTGCTTTTGGTTTTTTGCCATTTGCTATCCTATCAATTATTGCTTCTTCTAAAGCAATTGGACAAAGATTCCAGGTTTCTTTTTCGCTGTCAATGAAAATTGGCGTCGCTCCTTGATACATAATTGGGTTGGCAGACGCAGAAAATGTCATGCTTTGGCAGATTACTTCATCTCCAGCTTTCACTCCTAGAATTATTAGGCCCAGGTGTAAAGCTGCTGTACCAGAACTCAGAGCTCCAACAAAGCTCTCTTGTCCGATATATTTTTCTAAATCTTTTTCGAATCCGTTTACGTTTGGCCCTAGCGGTGCAACCCAATTGGATTCAAAAGCTTCATTGACATAATTTTGCTCGGTTCCTCCCATGTGTGGGGAAGAAAGCCATATTTTTTGATTGCTCATTTTATCTTATCTATTTTTCTGTATATTTTATAATTCTGCCTGGGTTTCCAACAACAACAGCATAATCTTCAACATCTTTCAACACTACTGATCCGGCCCCGATAACCGCCCATTTCCCAATCGTAACGCCTTGTATTACAGAGGCTCCAATGCCAACATGTGTCCCCTCGCCTACTTTGACATCTCCTGCCAATGAAGCATTTGGTGAAATATGGGCATAGTCGCCTATGTTGCAATCATGATCTATTACTGCGCCTGTATTAATAATGCAATGTTTCCCAACAACTGAGTCAGGGTTTACAATAGCTCCCGCCATCACTACTGTTCCTTCTCCGATGGAAGAATATTCAGAAAGTATGGCTTTTGGATGTATTACCGTATGAAATTTTGCACTGATTTTTTCAGATATCATTTTGCGAACCTTATTATCCCCAATAGAAATGGTCAAAAGAGTGTCGCTGCTCACTTTAAAATCTTCCGCTTTAATGATAGGAATTTCATAAAGATGCTTTTTCTTCGGGCTATCATCTAAGATAGCTTCTATAGTATCGCCCTGCAAAAAAACGGAATCCATAATTACTTTGCAGTGCCCACTTGCTCCATATAATACAATGTTATTCTCCATTAAAAGGTTCTATTGTGGCAGCATCTGCTGCGTTTATACCTTCACTTATTATTACTTTTTTTACTGTCATAAAAAGTATTTTCATATCTAATTTAAAAGAGATATTATCAACATACCAAACGTCTAGTTCAAATTTTTTATCCCAACTGATGGCGTTTCTGCCATTCACTTGAGCCCAACCCGTAATTCCAGGTTTCACTTCGTGTCTTCTGTTCTGAAAATCCGAATACAAATGCAGATAGTGGACCAATAATGGCCTAGGACCTATAAGGCTCATATCTCCTTTTATAACGTTTATCAACTGCGGAATCTCATCAAGTGAAGTCTTACGGACAAAAGCACCAATTTTGGTCAATCGATCAGCATCAGGAAGCAGTTTGCCTTGCTTGTCTTTCCTATCGTTCATAGTCTTAAACTTGACTATTTTGAAAATCTCACCATTTTTCCCAGGCCGTTTCTGTACAAAAAAAGGTTTTCCCTGATTGGCAAAAAACAAAAAGATCGTTATTACCAAAAATATGGGCAACAAGCATATAAATCCCATCAGGGACAAACTAAAATCAATTATTCTTTTTATATATCTTTTATATATCATGTACTAAATCAGTTTTTTAGCAACGAATTATAATATTCACGCCATAGTCCTGTCAGGATGTTTTTTGAAAAATGTTCTTCAACATACTTCCTGCCGTTTATCCCAAGATTTTGTCTTAATGTACTATCTTTTATCAAAACTTCCATCTGATTATAAATGGAATCTACATCATGAGCTTTATGTCTTAAACCTGTAACATTTTCTATAATAGTGTCTTTAAGTCCATACGTATCACTGCACAATATTGGTCTCCCGCAAGCCGAAGCTTCAATTATACTTAAGCCGAATGCTTCTCTATGGCTAGGCAGGCAAAAAACGTCTCCTACTTGCATCAGGTTTTCGGGCTTATCCGTAGAACCATACAAAGTATAAGTTCCCTGGTCTAACTCCGCTGTGATTTTTGCGCTTATATTCTCTTCATCAGGTCCAATTACCAAAAGCTTTGCTTCGGGATACTTTGCATTGATTTTTTTAAAAGCCCGGACTAAATCCATTATGCCCTTGTCTGTATTTAATCTTCCTAGGAACATAAAAACGAAGTCTTCCGGAGAATAGTTAAATTCTGATCTGATTTTTTCTCTGATTTCATTTTTCAACGAAAATTTTGAAATATCAATACCGCTTATTGTTCCTTTTCCTAACACGATTGATCTGTTAGGTTTGATAATTTTATTTTCTATTAAAAAATTTCTTTGTGGCTCTCCATCAACAATTATATCTGTACTTAAAGCCACCACAAACTTATCCAAAGTCATCAGAAATTTTTTAAAAACTCCTTTTTTAGTATGCCAAACCTGTCCGGTAAAAAAATAAACTCTCTTCTTTACGCCTACTATCTTACTGGCAAGAATACCTATAAGTCCTGCTTTGGGTGTAAACGTTGTCGTCACATCAAAGTTGTTCTTATTGAGATAACGAATCAACAGAAACAGTGCTTTGATATCTTTTAACAGACTAATTTTTCTAAAAATGGGTATGTGCTTTACTTCCTGTAAGTAGCCATTCGAATAATTTTTAATTTCCGGGTCGTCCAAATTAGCCACAAGGTAAACATCATAATCTTTGGAAAGCACTTCAAAATGGTTCTCCAAAAAAGCTTTTGCCGTATAAGGAGTAGATACTATAAAACAAATTTTCTTTTTCATAGCGCTATTCCTTTTTTAGGGCTTCCAGATTATCCTCAAAATTCTTTAGTACATCTTTTTTATTATGCTTTTCTTTTCCAAAATTCCATGCTTTTAAGCCCTTATCATTTAAGCTTTCTGTATGGTCAATTAGATTTTTTAACTTATCTAAAACTTCCTGATTATTGTTTGCCGTAACGCCAATGCCATTATCATAAAGATATTTGATTGATGCTGCTTCTTTCCAACCCATTGCAAAGATAGGTTTTCCAGCTTCTAAATAATCTACTATTTTGGTAGAGAATGACAGAGAAGTGGCTAACATCTGCTGTTTTTCAAAAGACTCCACATGTACGAGTATATCGCCATCATTTAAAATTCCCGGAATTTGAGAATACGGAACTTTGCCCATTATTTCAACCGAACCGGAGCTTTCTAATCTGTGCCTTACCTCTGGAGTAATTTCATTTGCAGTATACAAATATAACGTTGCTTTAATTCCATTTGAATTAATCGTCTTTAAAGCATCAGCTATAGAAAATAGGCTATGAATCCTTCCATAAATTATATTACCGGTATAGATTAGCTTTAAAGGTACATTTGGAGAATGTGTTGGTGGAAAATTTGTAAAATCTCCTGTTTTATATAAGATATCGAAATCGAGGTTATAGATTTTTTTATAAACTCTAGATTGCTCATCAATGATACAATAGTTTTTAGCTGCCAATCGTATGCTTTTGTCCATATGTTTCCGAAGGACAAATCTATTTACCCAATACAAAGGCGACCAGGAATATTGCCTGTAAGTAACCAAATCATCGCAGTGAAAATATACGACTTTTACACCTGATTCTTTTTGGACAAATTTTAAAATGTCATGCATGTAAAAGGAATCATACGAAGGCGAATAGATAACATCAGGATTAAAGTCTTTAATAAAATCTTTTAATTCTTTGCTTTTCCAGTTTACCATTTTCCAAAGTAGTTCCCTGCCCCATAAAAATATGTGGAATCTATTTTTTCTAAAAAAGTCATAGATTTTCTTCTCATTCTGCTCATCTTTGACTTCAGATGTGGCTAGAACAGTTTCTTGTCTGTGAACCTTGATGCCCGCCACGGGGGTTTTCCGCAGGAGTTTCTTAAGAAGAAGACTTTCTGATATTTTGAAATAATTTGAACAAATCTTGTTGTTTGGAATTTCGTCTCTGCAGTATATATTGGCAATATTCTCCGCATCCCAATTTTGAAAGAGATTGGACAAAGTATTCCCGCTATTGTTCGTATCATTCCAGGAATCACGACTTATTACTAAAACTTTTGGCTGTTTTTTCATTCCTTGATTTAGATTTACCAGTAACAAGCGCCTTCAATAGCTTCTGCTTTCTTAGGCTTTTCTGTTTCTAAAGGGCGAATCCAATTTTCGTTGAAAATTTTCTCAAAAATCGGCTTATAATTTCCCTGTTCCCAACGACTGCCTTTTATACCAAACAATAATTGTGTTGCTCCTGCCAAATGTATCGCCTGCTTGTTCATCTTTTTCACTCTTGCTGCCAAAGGAAAACCATAGGCTCCGCATCCGATAATGGCTATATCAAAATCAATCTTTTCAATTTCTCTTGTCATATAATCCAATGCGTCAAACCAAGTTTCAAATCCTTCCGGCTGATTGCCTGCTATTGACTGAACTGCCTTGAATGTTTTTAATTCAAATTCTGGTAAAATATCAGAACCTGGGAATAACAGTTCTCTTTTTTTATATTGCAGTTCGATTGAATCCTGAAACGGATGTACAACCAATACTTTCTTTCCTTTTAAAGCTGCACTCCATGGTTTTTCAGAAAACCAGGGTTCTAAATTTCCAAGTGTCGTAATTTGGGATTGAGGAGCAAAAGTCCCGATGATATAATCTTCTAAAAACCAATTCCAGGCGCCAAGAATATCAACCTGCGTAGCTGCAGTTTCCATTTCATTTACATATCCTTGCAAAAGAGAAATATCCTTGGGAAAAAATCCAGCATTGGAACACAAATAATTGAATTTTAATTTAGATATAGGAGCACCTAATTTTTTGTGCAGGTAATAACTCGCCAAAATATCATTTTCACACCCTCCGTATCTGCCTGCCATAAATGGTTTGCCAGATAGGATTCCTTCGTAGATAATCTTATTTGCCTGTTGGATATCTAAAACTTTTTTACCTGCCACAACTTGTCCTTGTGGAACACTTTTCTTTAAAAACCGTACCGTGGAGTATTTGTAAACTGTTTTAAAAAGGCTTTTTATAAAAATCATGATTATTTGTTTTTAAATTTTGCTGCCAGCTTTAAAAGTACCGATTTAAAAAGTTCTTTTTCGTCAGCACGCAGTCCCGTAAACCATACCGAAATTATATAAAAAAGAGATATAAGAACAGCTTTAAAGGAAAAACGAATCAAAGTTTCTGCCGGCAGAAAATAATTCAATAAAAATCCGACAGAAAGCGTCAATACAAAAGTTCCAATCAAGCTGTAATAGCATTCTTTAAAAAATCGTGGTATCTCTAGTTTTATTTTTTTCCAGTAGATAAAATTCATACCTATAACATGACAGAGCATAGTGCCAGAAAAGATTCCTATGGCACATCCCATAGCTCCATAATGAGGTGCTAAAATAAAAGAGATTATAACGCTGAGAATAGAGGCACCTACAAATATCACGGCTCTATATCGCAATTCGTTTATAACAAATAAATAGGTATAGGCAATTTCCTGGGTTAGGGTCACAAATCCCGGCAAGATTAATAGCAAAATAACATAATATGACTCACTAAAACCACTTCCCATCCATAGAACTACAAATTCTTGTCCAAGAACCACAAGTCCTATGATTAATAGTCCCATCAATATCAATTGAATCCTGCCAACCCGAATCATCAGATTGGTGATCTCATGAAGATTATTTTTTTGTGTATCAAGTTGTGACACTTTAGGCAAAAACAAACCGTTCAAAGCATGTGCTAATGTCCAGGTATAACCTTCAATAATGATTCCGATTGAGAAAATGGCTATTTGCTCTGTTCCGGAAACTATACCCAAAATAAACGGAGCAATATTGATTAAAAGCCTTTGTGCAATTCCGATAATCGATACCCAAAAAGAAAACTTGACCAACTCTCCCAAGAGTTTTTTGCTTTTATACCTGAAGTCAATCTTAACGGATGTTTTCTTTGAGAGATAGAAAAACTTTATGCCTATAATAAGCATTCCAATGGCTGCATTTATGGCAACCAAGGCATATAGCTTATAGCCTAACAGTAATGCTATGATCATTAAGATTACAATTCCTACCTTACTGATGATGTCGCATAATTTTAAAAGAACAAAGCGTTCATAGGCAATCAGAACTCCATCCAACGGCATAAACGGAAAGGAAATCAAGCTAAAACCGCCAGCAATCAGATAGACTATTTTAAACTTTTCAATTTCAACTGGACTTAACTCAACAAATATGTGCTCTATAAAAAAATAAACAACAATTAGCGTAATCAGGATCAAGCCATTAATCAGCAAATAAAACTTTGAAGTAAGCCCCAACATCTGGTTTATTTTTTCGGGCTCATTATTTGCCTTGTATTTGGATAGAAAACGTGCAATTGTCTGTCCCAAACCAAAATCCATCACAAAATAAGACAGAAATGCCGTAACCAAAATATACAAACCATAATCTGATTTGCCTATTTGCTTAATCATCCAGGGCGTGTATAGGAAGCCTACAATAATATTAAATACTATTGCACCATAAGATATGATAGCTCCTAATTTAATTTGACTTGAACTGTTCATCGAATACAATTTAGATTATCGAATACCCAACAATGTATTATATAGTTTCAGCAAGTTTATTCTTTTGGCAACCTCTCTTCCAATCCATATCAATAAAAGGCAGGCTAACATATAGATAATTGGATTTAAAAATTGTGACCAATAATTCTGAATCAAAAATCTTCTCAAAGGAAAAACCAAAAAGTGGGTTAAATATATGGTAAAAGTAAAATCTGCTATCCTTAAAAAATTAACTCTATTAAAAAACTTAAAAGTAGAAATTGAAAAAATTAAGAGCATTCCCATCACTTCATTTACTAATGCAAATTTTGAAAAATACCCATATTCGTCTTCAAGCCTGACCGAAAATAAAAGAAAAATCACATACGTTATCAGTACGTAAATGGCGTATTTATTCAAAAAATGAAGTACATCTGTAAATTTATCCTTTATAATATAACCGAGAGAGAAGAAACCTATCCAATTAAATGGGTTTAAATAATTATTTATCTCATGCAAATTAATATACTGCAGATATCCTTGGCTTGTAATAAATAGAGAAATTATGTTTAAAAATATAAAAACATACGCAAATATTTTTTTATTAAAAAATGCAAAAACTCCGTAGCTAAAGATCAATACTGTCAGGTAATACAAATATGTTCCGTTTCCAATAACCCAATTAAACCAGGAAATAAAATTTTTCGGATGATCGCTTATAACAAAAGTGATAGAACCCAAAAATGCCCATGGTATAATGACGCTGGTTATTTTTTTTTTGAAAAATTTTCCTGTTCCATACTTGGATATATTGAAAAAAAATCCTGAAATAAAAAAAAATGTTACTACCCCTAAACAGCCTATCCTCTCAGCTATGGCACTATAATAAGAATCATCATTAATTCTCGAATGTGCTAAAATCACAGATAAGATGGAAAATATCTTTGCGATATTGAAAGAAGAGCTAACTTCTGGAGTTGTATTGTGGCTCATTATTTGTTAAATCGTCTTTTTGCTCCGTTTAGAATACTTTTAAAATCTCCATCTAAAGCCCTGTAAGTTATAGATTCAAAAAAACGGTACATTTTTACAAATGGATGTCCATGTGCCATAATTCTATCTATTCTTTTTTTATAGTTCACGTCTTCAATGACATACTTGGGATGTTTTAAAGGAAATTCAATTTCATGAGGTTTCATGTAGAATATTTTTTTAATTCCTTTGGGAAGTATGTGCATAGAAGTGGCTCCATGTGTGGCGTTAGAATCTATTCCAATATTAGAAATCAGGTTATATTTAGGAACAATATTTAGCCTGCTGTTTAAAATTGCTGCAGAACCAAAAATAGATTCATAATGTGCCTTACCGCTATTCTTGTGGTTTGTGGCATTTTGGACAAAATGTTTATAGGCTTTAGTTCCCAAAACACCTTTTGCACTTTTCAGGGCATATTCGTCTTTTAAAAAATCATAATGTTCTTCCCATTTATCAAAAACTCTTCGCCATGAAGCCCAGCCCGTAATGGAACCAGATTTTGAGAATGTATAACTATAAGGCGTGTCTTCATAAACCTCCATCTGATTCATTCCGCAAATCATATTTATGCGTTCATCATCTTTGTAATAGTGTAAAAGTTCATTACAATATCTAAAAAAGCTTTGAGAAGGAACATCGTCATCTTCAAGAACAATCCCATGTTCTTCATTAGTAAAAAGCCATTTTTGAGAAATAAACTCAGAAGGATCACATCCAAAATTCTCTTCTTGGTACATGTGTTTTACTTCACAATCCCAATCTATGTCTGCAACAATTTCACGACATTGTTTAATATTTTCAATATCGTCCTGCCTATTCAGCCTAGGACCGTCCTGATATAAATATAATTTTGATGGTCTTGCAATTTTTATTTGTTCAAAAACCTTTTCCAACGGTCTTGGACGTGCAAAGAAAAGGATCAAAACGGGTATATCAATTAAATATGGTTTTTTATCATTCTGCATCATTTCAGTATATTTGTTCTTAACTCATTTATAAATTGTTCATCTAATAATTTGATTGTTTCTCTGCTATTATAAGGCAAATTAACGTCTATTTTTTGTATTGCCCGTGCTATCTCCTCAGGAAAATCATTTTCATAAAAATAAATCTGATTTCCTATTTTCGATTTTTCAACACAGTCAACCTTACCAGACACTACCCTGAGACCAAGGCCCATATAGGATAATATTTTACTTGGAAATGAGGTTTCTAAATATTTACCTTCCATTTTTTGGGTACTTAGCCCTATATGGCATTGTTGTGCATACCTGATATAATCATCTCCGTAATATGCCCCATCAAAAAGAATTTTACAGGCAGAAACCGGACTTACTTCTTCAATTCTTTTTTTCAAAATATCTACTTCTCCAAAGCCAATAATATGAAGGACGTAATTTTCATTTAAGAATAACGCACTTTCAATCGCATTAAATGCTCCTGCTTTAATCTGGTCAATAATTCCGGCATAAAGTATATGGATTTTACCATCCTGTATCGGCTTTGCAAATATCTCATTGACAGTATAGCTTCCATATATTACATAACCAGGCCTGCCTTTTGCTATTTTATCAACGAGGAGATCCGTGGAAAACAGAAATGAATCTGCAGCTTTAAATATTTTTATCTCAAGTTTATCAAAGAAAGAATGCAAAGACGAAACATCCGAATAAATTTCTTCCACTTCCAAAACCAGATAGAATCCTTTTATTTTTTTTGCCAATAAGACAGGAAGACATAGCCAAGGAGAATGGTATACAATTATCTTTTCATTCTTTTTTGCATTTTTGAGAAGAAAGAAAAACAGCCATGATAAAGAAAAAAATATTTTGATAAATTTTGTAATTCTTCCTGAAAACGCAATACTTGGCGAAAAAGTTATTTGCTTTTTTCTATTTACTTTTAAAACAGTTTTTCTAAGAAGCGGTTTGTTTTTTACCTCATCATAAAACCACGAAGGAGATATCAAATGCAACTTATATCCTGCATTTAAGATTGAACTACAAATATAATCCATCTTACTAATTGCTGCTGGCGATGATACCCTCACACCATTTCCAGCAATATCATATAATCCTATATATTTTATTTCTCTTTCCATACTATAGATAAACTTCTTCGAGTCTCATTTCCTGCCAAAAAAACTTGTATCGCATATCCATATTCGATTTTAAGAAAAAGAAAAGTAATATGGCTATCGTATAGAAATACGCTAATCGTTCTATCTTCTTACTCGAAGAGCCAAATGATCTTAAAATTAAAGGGATGATCAGCATAATAAATATTGAGAAATATTGCACTATTCTCATATATCCGTGTATAGCAAAAACTAATGAGAGAAATAGTATTCCAATCATTAAAGCAAAATAGTAAAATGTCGATTCAGGATTAAGTTTAATAATCCTTTTATACCGTACTAAAGCCATAATTGACACTAAGAGCATCAAACACACAAACGTTATTGGTCTCAATTCTTCCATATGCTGGTATTCTTCATATGAATTAGTCAAGCTAAAGATATATAAGGCAATACTGTTACTGATTAACAACAGGATAGGAAATAATGCTATAACTATCCAAAAATAATAATTGGGTTTCTTAAGATAAGTTATAAAATATAGAGGTATAAATACAAGGCTGGTTTTATGTATAGTTGATGCAATCAAAATAATTAGGAGAAAATAGAATAGTTTTCTTTTCTTCAAAAACTCAAAAGCAAAAAGAGTTCCTGCTGTTGCTATAGTCTGCCGATGTCCTGTTATTGAAAAAAAACTATAAAATAACACTGAATAAATCACAAAAGCTACCATTGTTCCCCGAAGTTGATTGGTATTACTGTAGATAAAACGGCCTAAGGCAGTAAAAAACAATATGGCGATTATGAAAAGAAAAAGCTGATATTCACCAAAAACTGAGGACACTACTTTTTCTAAAACCGTAAATCCTGGGTCTTTACCCAGATTATATTTATAATAATCTATAACGACTTGCCAGACTCTGTCCCATGACATGTTTTTTGTTTCCTCAAAAGACAAAAAATAGTTATAGGTATCTGTACCGACGGCTACATTTCGTAGTCCGGATTGAAGTATTAAAATAAAACATATCGTTTTTATATATCTTTTTCTATTAAAGTCGCTATCCTTATTCCTTTTTCTGGAATAATGAAATCCTATTAATAGAATAAGCGCTATAACGATCAGGTTAACTATCATAGCCTAAAATATCTTTATATATACCAATTGTCTGATTTATATTGGTATAATAATCAAAATTTTCAATTACCCTTTTTCTACAGCTAGCAGAAAAATACTCCCTGCCCTTTTCTTTAACCTTATTAATGGCTTCAGACAGCTGCTCAACATTTCTTTTTTCTACTACATAGCCGCAATTTTCACCTAACACTTCAGGACAGGCCGTCGAATCATAAACTATTGCAGGAGTTCCGCAACTTAAGGCTTCTGCTATTACTTTTCCAAATGTATCTTCGGTTGAAAGATGAACATATACATCTGAAAAAGAATAAGCCTTGGCTAATTCTTCTTTTCCATGCACATAAGGAATATGTTTTATGTTATGTGGCAGCAACTTCTTACCGTCTATATTTCCAATCATCACGATTTGCATATCATCAGAGATAATTTTTGACAATTTTAAGGCATCCTGAAATTTCGGATCATTGGAATGCCAACTGGCGCTAACCAATAAAATTGTAAACTTCCCGGAATCTACATCATACGTGGTTGAAAAATTCTGCTCTCCAAAATCTTTAAAAGTAGTATGGTCAATCCAGTTGTATATCGGGCTGATAGTATACTTATTCAAAAAAGATTTTTTTACCTCGTCTGCCAGCCAATTTGAAACCGGAATAACGGTCATTTGCGATACGTTCGTAAACCATTTCTTTTTGTCATCATACATTTCGCTCGAACTGTCAAAAAACAGACTTGGCGGGTATTTTTTTACTTGCGGACACGCATAACAATGGGTCTGCCATTTATAACATTGTACATCTGTATAATGGGCACATTTTCCTGTAAAAGCCCAACAATCATGTAGCGTCCATGCCAATGGAGTTCCAGATTCAATCAAATATTCAAACAAAATCTGAAGATTCAGATAATTGCCATGAAGATTGTGAAGATGGATAACATCCGGGTTTATTTCCTGAATATAGGAAACCAACTTTTGAGTGCCTTTTTTTGTAAAATAGCCTTGCTTTCCCAATAATCTTGAACCCACATTATGCAGATGATTTTCGATGACTGTCCCAATTTTATAACTCCTGGCATAATCTGTCGTCAGCTGTCCATAAGCAATAAAGCATTCGTGTCCTTGATGTTCCAAGACATTTGCAATATCTTCACAGATAGAGCCAGTACTTCCGTAACCGGAAACGGTATTAATCATCAGGACTTTCATGCTTTTCTTAGTTTTTTTTCCAAACAGTACGATTCACATAATCGGTATAGCTCAGTATAATACGAACCATTTTCTCAGACACATTGGGCATCAAATAGTCTGCAACAGGTCTGAAATTACGTTCATCACCTGTTTTTTGATATTGAAGCTGTACCAATCCCTGCATTATTCTTTCCGGGCTAAGCCCTACCATCATTACTGATGCTTCTTCCATTGCCTCTGGCCTTTCGTGAGCTTCACGGATATTTAATGCCCTGAAATTCAAAACAGAAGATTCTTCTGAAATGGTTCCGCTATCAGAAAGCACTGCAAAAGATTTCATTTGTAGAGCGTTATAGTCATTGAATCCTAATGGTTTTAAAAACTGAACATTTTTATGCATTTGGATGTTTTTCTTTTCGATCATATTACGTGTCCGTGGGTGTGTACTTACTATAATTGGATAATCATATTTCTCTGCAATCATATTCAAGCTCTGCATTAAGCCTTCGAAATTTTTCTCGCTGTTAATATTTTCTTCTCGATGTGATGAAACTACGAAGAATTTCTCTTCTTGCAGTCCTAATCTTTCTAATACATCAGAAAATTTGATTGACGGAAGATAATGATTTAAAACCTCAAACATTGGAGAGCCAGTCTTTATAATTCTGTCTGCAGGCAATCCTTCTCGTAAAAGATATTCTCTTGCAATGTCACTATATGTCAAATTAATATCAGAAATATGGTCGACAATCTTTCGGTTTGTTTCTTCAGGAACCCTCTGATCAAAGCAACGATTTCCTGCTTCCATATGGAAAATAGGTATTTGTCTTTTCTTTGCCGGTATAGCACAAAGGCAGCTATTGGTATCGCCTAATACTAGGAAAGCATCTGGATTTTCACTTTCTAATAGCGGGTCTATCTTGATTAAAATTTGGCCGACAGTTTCGGTAGCTGTGGCACCTGCCGCATTTAAGAAAAAGTCAGGCTTGCGAATACCCAAATCATCAAAGAAAATCTGATTTAATTCATAATCATAATTTTGTCCAGTATGGACAATAATATGCTCAATTGCTTCTGATTTATCTAAAGCGGCCATAACACGAGAAAGACGGATAATCTCCGGCCTTGTCCCAACCACTGTCATTACTTTTAGTCTTGATTTCATTATAATCTTTCTCTGGTCCAGTTAGTTTTTTCCTTTAGTATTTTTGCGGGTGTTCCTGCAATCAATAAATTTTCATCAAAAGTTTTGCCCACTAATGAACGAATTCCTATTACGCAATTATCCCCAATTGTTGTGTTTTTTAGCACAATAACATCTTGTCCTATCCAGACATGGTTCCCTATATAAATATTTCCCGCCGGGTTTATTCTTATATTTTTCTCAGCATCAATTATGCTATGGGAATCTCCTGTTTTGAATTTAACTCCCGAAGAAAGCATACAATCTTTTCCTATATAAACTTTGCTGTTATTTTCTGAAACTCCAAAATCAACAGATTCTATTGTTGTTTTGCTATCTATAAATATCTCACAGTTATTATCTTCTATCCAAAAAACTCCAGATTTAATGACACAGTTATCTGCTATCGTAATCTTATTATCATTCCCATAAATAAAAATGGTAATATCTCCTAAAAAACTATTTGACTCGAATTTTATTTGATTATTGTTTCCTCTTATTTCAACTTTTAAGTTTCTTGGAAAAGATTTTTTAGTAAAGCTATTATTGACTCCGTTTATTTTTTTTCTAAAAACATTATAAACAGGAATTATTAATCTCTTTACATTCGATATTAATCTACTTTGTCTCATACATTTTCAAAATAAGTATCAGGGTCGTTTGGATCATAAAATTCATTTATCCAAAAAATCGTATATAATTCCTCCTCGCCTACGTTCTTGATGTTATGCGTATACCAGACAGGCATGTCTACATAAGCAGGTTCATTTCCATCTAAATAAAAATCGAGTACTTCATCTGTACCAATTTGTCTCAGTTGTATTAGTGCCTTACCTTTAATTACTGCAAAACGTTCAATTTTTCGGGTATGGAAATGATTTCCTCTTGTAATTCCGGGAACGGTCGTAGAAAACGAAACTTGGCCGCCCACATTCAATCGTATTACCTCAACAAAAGCGCCTCTTGGATCTGTATGTTGGGTGAATTTGATTGGGAAATAATTTGGAATGTCCATATAACAGCGAAATGTGTTGAAGAGATTTACTTCGAACTTGCTGTTTAATTGAGGAATGATTCCTTTGTCTTGGTATTCTGATTTGTATTTTTCAAGTAAGGAAAGTAATCTAGAAACTTTAGATTCTGAAGTATGTGGAACAAAGACTTGTTCTTTACTTTCACTGCTTCTGATTTCTTTTATGATCTCATCAACTAATTCGCCTACATAAATCAGTTTCAAATCACCATCGACTTCAATTGTCGGTGTTTCATTTCGAGCTATTTTATGGGCAAAAGTAGCTACAACAGAATTGTAGTTGGGATGTCCAAAAGGTCCAAAAACATTTGGGATAATCATTCCAGTAAATTTTCCATCAGAACTTTTAGCCCAATCAGCCATCAATTCGCGGCCTTCTCTTTTTGATTTTCCATACAGATTATCTCGTTCTTCTTGAGTAGAAGAAGAAAAAAGAACATGGGCTTTGCTATTGGTATTTTTTAATGAGGTCACAAGTTTTTGCACCAAACCTAAATTGGTATCATAAATGACCTGAGGGTCATTATGCCGATTCATGGCGGCCAAATGGACAATTACATCGCATTGTGAAACAAAATCATTTAATTTTGATTCTTCATCAAAAAAATCTTTGTGAAAATCAATCCTTTGAAACTCTTCTTGGAACAGCCCCAAAGTATTGTACAAATGTTTTCCAACAAATCCGGCTTGGCCTGTAATTCCTACTTTTAGCATCTTATTTTTTTACTATATTATATTTCATTTTTCCAATCCAACCACATTTGGCTCTCAAACCTGAAATTATCTTTTGAAGATTCTTCTACTGAAAAATCAGAAAAAACAATCATTCTTGAATTGGGTTCTAAAGCTTTAAATCCGTTTGCAAAATTACCCGGAATATGCAAAACTTGGTTCTTATCGGCTTTAAGTATTACTTTTCTAACTTCTAGTTTTTCGGAAGGTTTTTCCCAGTTATCAGGTCTTACGACTGCGACTAAGAAACTTCCAGAAATTACCTGAAACCATTTTTGTTCTTTTTTATGAGCTTGCCATGCTCGTATCACGCTTGTATCAGGGTGTTCGATGATATAATAACGCTTAACAGCTGAAAGATCAAAATCATTGACAAAACTCAATTTTCCTCTTTCGTCTTCGTAGGCTCCACCTTGAATTATCTTTGGTTCCTCGTTCATTATCCTGGCATTTGTGCTACATCTTCACCAAAGACTTCTTTTCTTATCAAAGGCAATTTCACTAAAAGCTTTTTCATTCCTTCAACGCCTAATTGCTCTGTGTTGTGAGAATGATAATCTTCTATTACAGAAATATCCTTTTCACCTTCAGAAAAATATTGGGCATAATTTAAATCTCTATTATCTGCAGGGATTCTATAAAATTCGCCCATGTCTTCGGCTTTTGCCATTTCTTCGCGAGTACAGAGTGTTTCATATAATTTCTCTCCATGGCGTGTTCCGATAATTTTGACTTCATTGTCTGCTTGGCATAAATCTTTTAATGCCAAAGCCAGATCATTTATCGTTCCTGCTGGAGCTTTATTTACGAAAAGGTCGCCTTGATTTCCGTGTTCAAAGGCAAAAAGAACCAATTCAACTGCTTCATCCAATGACATTAAAAAACGAGTCATTTTTGGGTCAGTAATAGTAATCGTCTTTCCTGTCTTGATCTGATTTAGAAATAATGGGATAACAGACCCTCTGGAAGCCATTACATTACCGTATCGTGTCAAGCAAACAGTTGTTTTATTTTCGCGGATATTTCTTGCGGCTGCGATAGCTACTTTTTCCATCAATGCTTTAGAAATACCCATAGCATTTATTGGATATGCCGCCTTATCTGTACTGAGACAGATTATTTTCTGCACACCATTTGCTACAGCGGCGTCAATTGTATTTTGAGTTCCAAAAACATTGGTTTTTGTGGCTTCAATCGGAAAAAATTCACATGAAGGCACTTGTTTCAAAGCAGCAGCGTGAAAAACATAATCTACGCCATGCATTGCTTTTTCGATACTGCTATAATCGCGCACATCTCCAATATAGAATTTCAGCTTGTCATTTTTCAGCTGATTTCTCATATCGTCTTGTTTTTTCTCATCGCGAGAAAAAATCCTGATTTCTTTAAAATGATCCGTGCGCAAGAAACGATGTAAGACTGCGTTTCCAAATGAGCCGGTTCCTCCTGTTATTAAAAGTGTTTTATTTTTCAACATACTTATTCTGCTTTTAAGCTTGTGTCAAGCTATAAATTATTTAAATTTTACAATCTGCCGTCAACCGTATTTCCTAATACTCCTTTTACATCATAGAGAATACTTTTTTCTGCTTGAAGTGATTTATAATCTAGGTTTAAAAATTCTTCATGTGCAACTCCAAGCACAATGGCATCAAACTGATATTTTGGACATTGATTAGTTGCATCTAAGTTATACTCATGTTTCACAGATGAAGGATCTGCTAATGGATCATAAATCGTAACTGATATTTCATATTCTTCAAAAGCTTTGATCATATCCACAATTTTGGTATTCCTTACGTCAGGGCAGTTTTCTTTAAAAGTAATTCCAAGCATTAAAAGATTTGAGCCGTTGACTTTGATTCCTTTTTTGATCATGAGTTTTACCACCTGCGATGCCACATATTCCCCCATGCTGTCGTTCAATCTTCTTCCTGCCAAGATAATCTCTGGATTGTATCCAACTTCTTGCGCTTTTTGTGCCAAATAATAAGGATCAACTCCTATACAATGTCCTCCTACCAATCCTGGCTTGAAAGGCAAGAAATTCCACTTCGTTCCTGCTGCTTCAAGAACAGAATGTGTATCAATCCCTAATAAGTTGAATATTTTTGCCAGTTCATTAACAAAGGCGATATTGATGTCTCTTTGTGAGTTTTCGATTACTTTTGCTGCCTCGGCTATTTTAATGGACGGTGCCAAATGTGTGCCTGCAGTGATTACCGATTTGTATAATTCATTTACTTCTTGTCCGATTTCGGGTGTAGACCCAGCTGTCACTTTAAGTATTTTTTCTACAGTATGTTCTTTATCGCCTGGATTGATACGTTCTGGAGAATAACCTACATGAAAATCTATATTAAATTTTAAGCCTGATATTTTTTCCAAAACAGGTACACATTCTTCTTCAGTAACTCCTGGATAAACAGTGGATTCATAAATAACGATATCTCCTTTTTTTAACACTTTGCCTACTGTTTCACTTGCCTTATATAGCGGATGCAAATCGGGGCGATTATTTTTGTCTACAGGAGTGGGAACTGTAACAATGTAGTAATTACAATCTGCTATATCATGTAAGGAAGAAGAGCACAGCAATCCATTTTGATTATTATCAAAATTTTCTACCAATACTTCTTGCAGTAAATCATCGGATATTTCTAAAGTACTGTCAATACCTGACCGCAAACCATCTATCCTGTTTTGATTAATATCAAATCCTACCACAGAATATTTTGTTGCAAACAGTCTTGCTAGCGGCAACCCCACATAACCTAGACCAATTATTGCAATTTTTTTTAAACCCATTGAAACGTATTTTTATTATTTGCCGACTATTGTTCTGTAAATTAGCGATGTTCTTATCTTTTGTCAAAAATTATTTAAACTGATGCTTATTTTAAATTTTTCCAATACCAATCTACAGCTTCTTTTAGTCCTTCCCTTATTTTATATGTTGGTTCATAACCTAATAATTTTCGAGCTTTTTCAATACTCGCTAGCGAATGGGGGATATCGCCTTTTCTATTAGGTCCGTGCTTGATTTCAACAGAACCAATTTTTGAATCCAAAATAGTCAAAAATTCTTTTAAATAGCCTGCCAATTCATTCAGAGTCGTCCTATCACCAACTGCTGTATTATATATTGTGTTGAGTGCTTCTTCATTGGTAACAAGAATGGCTTTTTCATTCATTTGTACTACATTGTCAATGTATGTAAAATCACGTGAAAAATCTCCGTTCCCATTTATCACAGGGCTTTCATAATTCATAAATTGCTTCACAAATAACGGAATAACCGCTGCATAGGCTCCGTTTGGATCTTGACGTCGACCAAAAACGTTGAAATACCTCAAACCAATAGTTTCTAACCCATAGGTTTTGCTGAAAATATCTGCGTATAATTCGTTGACATACTTCGTAATTGCATAAGGAGACAAAGGCTTTCCTATTTTCTCTTCAACCTTGGGCAACGTTTCAGAATCACCATACGTAGAGGAACTTGCCGCATATATAAAGCGTTTTATCTTCGCATCTTTAGAAGCAACAAGCATGTTTAAAAATCCAGAAACATTGACTTCATTGCTTGTTATAGGATCATTTATAGAACGTGGCACTGATCCGAGCGCTGCTTGATGCAATACATAATCCACGCCTTGTACAGCTTCTCTGCAAATATCCAGATTTCGAATGTCACCCTCCATCATTCTAAAGTTTGGATTGCTAAGAAAGGGAGCGATATTATCTTTATGGCCTGTCGAAAAATTGTCCAAACAAATAACCTCATTTCCTTTTTCCAGGAAATATTCGCATAAATTAGATCCTATAAATCCCGCACCCCCCGTTATTAGTATCTTCGACATTTTCTTTACCGTTTCTTACTATTCTGAAATAATTATTTTTCATGTCAATATACAAAAGCTACCTGACTTTTTATTTCTTAAGGTACTTTTCTTGCAATTTACTTTTTATTCGCCAATCGTAACAAATACTGTCCATATTCATTCTTTTGTAATGGAGTTGCTAGATCAATCAATTTTTCTTTTGTGATATAGCCCATTTCAAAAGCAATTTCTTCTAGACAAGCCACCTTAAGCCCTTGTCTTTTTTCAATAGTCTGGATAAAGTTCGAGGCTTCTAATAATGATTCATGGGTTCCTGTATCTAGCCAGGCGTAACCGCGTCCCATTAGTTCTACTTTTAGATTTTTTGAATGTAGGTAGTCTTGATTCACCGTCGTAATTTCTAATTCTCCCCTATTGCTAGGCTTTATTGTTTTTGCAATGTTTACGACTGAGTTCGGATAAAAATACAATCCCACAACAGCATAATTGCTTTTTGCTTCTTTAGGTTTTTCTTCGATTGAAATTACATTTCCGGACTTATCAAATTCGGCTACTCCATAACGTTCTGGATCTTGTACATAATATCCAAAAACGGTAGCTTTTTTCTCAATCTGAACGTTTTTAACAGCTGTTTTAAGCAGGTCTGTCAAACCATGGCCATAAAAAATATTATCTCCTAAAATCAGACATACGTCATCTGATCCGATAAATTTTTCGCCTATAATGAAAGCTTGGGCCAATCCATCAGGACTTGGCTGTTCAGCATATTCGATCTTTATCCCGAAATCATCTCCATCTCCTAAAAGATTCCTGAAATTAGGCAAATCATGAGGAGTCGATATCACCAAAACTTCGTCAATTCCTGCCAACATCAGAACAGAAAGCGGATAATAAATCATCGGCTTGTCATAAATCGCCATTAATTGCTTTGATATGGATCTTGTCAAAGGATACAGTCTTGTTCCCGAACCTCCAGCTAATATTATCCCTTTCATACTTGTATTTTTAAGCTTTTAGTATACCTAAAACTTATTGTTTTTATTTATATTGTCTAAGCATTTCTCTAAGCTATGCTTATAATCTGAAATTTCTATTTTGTAAACTTCTTTAATCTTGGTCTTATCTAATAATGAATAGGCCGGCCTCTTTGCTGGAGTCGGATATTCTGTTGAAGGAATTCCGTTTACATTGCAATTGCTTTTGGAAATTTCTTTAATAGCCAAAGCAAACTCAAACCAGCTTATTTCTCCTTCATTTGAAAAATTATAAACGCCTTCATGCCAATCTTCAGATGTTATAATTTTTAGTATAGCTTCGGCCAAATCTTTCGCATACGTTGGGCTTCCGATTTGGTCATTGACAACGTTTATCGAATCGCGTTCTTTCATTAATCGCAACATCGTCTTTACAAAATTGTTTCCGAATTCTGAATAAACCCACGAAGTCCTGATAATAATGCTATTTGGATTATTTTTCAAACAGGCTAACTCACCTAATAATTTTGTCTTGCCGTATTGGCTTTGAGGATTTGTTGAGTCATTTTCTTTTAAAGGAACAGCTGATGTGCCATCAAAAACATAGTCTGTCGAAATATGAATTAGCTTGCAATTATTCTGAAAACACCATTGAGCTATAATGTCAACAGCTTTGTGATTGATTGAATCTGCAAGTTCTATTTCTGTTTCTGCTTTGTCTACTGCTGTATAAGCGGCGCAATTGATAATGTAATCAGCTTTTGTTTTATTCAAAAAAGTCGTTATATCTTCTTCATTTTCAAGTGAAAAATCAGACCTGTCTACAAAAACAAAATCAAACGCTGGATAGTGAGAGGCCAAAACCCTTAGCTCACTTCCTACTTGTCCGTTTGAACCTGTTACTAGTATTTTTTTCATAAGATGCTCCTACTCTAAGTCTTTCAGTCCGCCAAGAATTTGATCTTTTGCTGAAACGATGCATTCTTTACTATCGATTTTCCAATCAATATTTAAGTTTGGATCGTCAAAACGAATTCCTCTTTCGCTATTCTTGTCATAAAGTTGGTCTACTTTATAAGAAACAACTGCCGTAGGACTCAAAACCGAAAAACCGTGTGCGAAACCTTGCGGTATCAACAACTGTTTTTTGTTTTCGTCAGATAAAAGAACGCTGAAATGTTGTCCGTACGTTTTAGAATCTTTTCTGATATCTACAGCAACGTCTAAAATTTCACCTTGCAAAACACGCACTAATTTTGTCTGAGCAAAAGGCGGCAACTGTAAATGGAGTCCTCTAATGACTCCATATTTTGAAAAGGACTGATTGTCCTGAATAAACTTTATATGAATGCCGTTTTCTCTGAATAGTGCTTCATTATAAGATTCGAAGAAATAGCCTCTTTCATCTTCAAATACTTTTGGAGTAATGACTAGCAAATCTTCTATTGGCGTATTTTCAATTTTCATTTCAATGTATTTTGCAATTGGAATCTTGGAATGACTAATTATATTGCTTTTCGTAATATTTGCTGTATTCTCCGCTGGTTACGTTTTTCAACCAATCTTCATTTGACAAGTACCAATCGATGGTTTTTTCTAAACCTTGCTCAAATGTTACGGAAGGTTTCCAACCTAACTCTTTGTGTATTTTTGAGGCATCGATAGCATAGCGCAAATCGTGTCCTGGACGGTCTTTTACGTACGTAATCAGTTTTTCAGAAGTTCCTTCTGGTCTTCCGAGCTTGCTGTCCATAATCTTGCAGAGCAATTTTACTAGATCAATATTTTTCCACTCGTTAAATCCTCCAATATTATAGGTTTCATGATTCTTACCTTCATGGAAGACCAAATCGATTGCGACTGCATGGTCTTCTACGAAAAGCCAATCGCGTGTATAATTTCCATCACCATAAACGGGCAAGGATTTATTATTGATAATATTATTGATGAAAAGCGGTATTAATTTTTCAGGGAAATGGTTCGGTCCGTAGTTGTTCGAGCAGTTTGTCAAGACGTACGGCATACCATACGTTTCTCCATAAGCACGAACAAAATGATCGGAACTTGCTTTCGATGCAGAATAAGGTGAGTTTGGATCGTATGGGGTAGTTTCTGTAAACAATCCCTCTGTTCCTAGGCTTCCATACACCTCATCGGTACTGATATGATAAAAACGTTTTCCTTCGAAATTTCCTTTCCAGGTTTCCTTAAAGGCGTTCAAAAGGTTCATTGTGCCGATAACGTTTGTCTTTACAAAGGCTAAAGGATCGGTTATGGAACGATCTACATGTGATTCTGCTGCCAAGTGCAATACGCCTTCAAACTGGTGTTTTGTAAACAAGTCGTTTATAAAATCGGCATCTACGATATCGCCTTTTATAAAAGTATAATTCTGTTCATTTTCAATATCTGCAATATTCTCAAGATTTCCCGCATAGGTCAAGGCATCGAGATTAAAGATATGGTATTGAGGATAACTCTTCACAAATCTTCTGACAACATGAGAGCCAATAAAACCAGCTCCTCCCGTAATTAGTATGTGTTTCATCTTTCTGATTTTATGAACCAATTCCTTTGTATATAAAGCCCATTTCTGTTAATTGTTTTGCATCTAGAATATTTCTTCCGTCAAACACAAAGGCTGGCTTCATCATATTGTCATAGATTTTTTTCCAGTCATAATCACGGAATTCATCCCATTCTGTCAAAACAGCGATAGCATGGGCATCTTTGCAAGCTTCATAAGGTGAGGCAGCTACAGTTACTTGCTTCTTGTTTTCTTCAGCAGTTCTTGAATCTAAATAATTTAAGTCTGAAAGTATCTGTCCTTCGGCTACTTTTGGATCAAAAACATAAAGTTCTGCTTGCTCATTAATCAAGTCATCTGCTACATATATCGCAGCTGATTCTCTTGTATCGTTTGTGTCTTTTTTAAAAGCCCAACCCAAGAAAGCAATCTTTTTTCCTGAAACAGTGTTATAAAGCGTAGTAACAATTTTATGCGAAAATCTTCTTTTTTGGTGATCGTTCATGATAATCACTTGCTCCCAATAATCGGCTACTTCGTTTAAGCCATACGCTTTAGCAATATAGACTAGATTCAAGATGTCTTTTTGAAAACAAGAACCGCCAAATCCTACTGAAGCTTTTAAAAACTTAGGTCCAATTCTGCTGTCCATTCCAATAGCTTTGGCTACTTCGCTGACATCAGCACCTGTCTTTTCGCAGAGTTCTGACAATGCGTTTATAGAAGATACTCTTTGTGCTAAGAAAGCATTTGCTGTCAGTTTAGACAACTCTGAAGACCAAAGATTGGTTGTCAAAATTTTCTCTTTTGCTACCCAGTTTGCATATACATCTACAAGAGCGTTTATCGCATGCTGCCCTTCTTCTGTTGTATCGCCACCTATTAAAATCCTATCTGGATTTAACAAATCTTGCACGGCCGTTCCTTCTGCCAAAAACTCTGGATTGGAAAGAATCTGAAAACGGACGCCATTTCCAGTATTGTCCAAAATATTTTTGATGGCTTCCGCTGTACGAACCGGAAGCGTCGATTTTTCGACAACTATTTTATTTGATTTTGAAACTCTTGCTATCTGTCTAGCACAAAGCTCAATATATTTTAAGTCAGCCGCCATTCCTTTACCAGAACCGTAGGTTTTTGTAGGCGTATTTACAGATATGAAAATCATTTCTGCTTCGTCGATAGCTTTTTCAACGTCTGTAGAGAAGAACAAATTTCTACCTCTGGCTTCGGCTACGACTTCTGCGAGCCCTGGTTCATATATTGGAATATTATTGGTGTCTTTATCATTCCAAGCAGCTATTCTTGCTCCATTCAAATCAACAACAGTAACTTTAATATCAGGACATTTTTGCGCAATAACGGCCATAGTTGGCCCTCCTACATATCCTGCACCAATACAGCAAATCTTTGTTATCTTCATTCTTATTTTTTGTTCTTATTGCAATTAATTTAAATTTTGAGCAGCAGATTATCGCCATTACTACTCTTTTTAAAGAGAATGTCAGTATATTCTTAATGACGTTCATCCTAATAAATACTATTTTAGTATAGTATAAATCTTGGCAAAAGTAAGGCTTTTTAACATTATAACACATTTATAGTATCATTCAATTTCTAAATATAGAAAAATTTAAAATCTCATGATTGGCCTATAGATATTGACATAAATTTTATTTCATTACCTTTTTGTGATTTAACCCAAAAATACAAACAATTTAACAAGCGCACTTTATTTAGTATTGTAATTAATTCTAATTTTACTGCCCCTTTTTATAACTTTAACATAATTCAAAAACTTATTCTTTTTATTACTACCACTTATGATAAAAAAAGTATTTTTTCTTCTCATCCCCATGGGAATTTTTGCACAAAACAAACCATTTGACCCCGTAAAAACACAAGAGCGAATTACCCAGTTCATTTTTTCAAAACCAGACAGTGCCAAAGTTTATCTTGACATAATGCTAAAGCACAATTATCAACTTCATGACACGGTTGTTTCTAAAAACTATAACAATTATGGTGTTTATTATAGCTTGACTTCTAAGCACGATTCAGCAAAAATATTTTTTAATAAGGCCGTATCAAAATCAGCCAAATATCCTAAAAATAGGGCTGGAAGCCTTATCAATCTTTCTATCGCTTATCGAAATACAGGAGATTATAAAGCTTCGCTGGATTATCTGGAAGATGCTCTAAAAATTTATGAGTCTTTAGACAATGAAAAAGGAAAAGCGATTGTCTATGGAGAAATGGCTTCGAACTATGCTTATATGATCGACAATAAAGCTGCCACAAAATATTTATTGAGAGGCATCGAAATCTTGAGCAAGTTGAATGACAAAAAAAGTTTGATGGTTCAAAAGCAGAAGCTGGCTAATATTTATTTTAAGGTCGAAAACTTCAAGTTTGCTATTGATCTCTACGAGGAATGCCTCCCGGCGATGAAAGAGGTAAAGGATTTAAAAAATTATTACCTAACGCTTATCAATTATGGCGATTGCCTAACGTATGTCAAAGACAATTCTAAAGCAAAAAGAGTGCTTTTAGAAGCTGCAGAAGGACTTGAAGATTTTCACAACATGGAATTCATAAGCTTGGCTTATAGCAAATTAGGAAAAATAGCTTTACAGGAAAAAAAATACGACCTTTCCAGCATTTATTACAAAAAAGCATTTGACGGGATAAAAAACACCAATTCTTTTCGATTCATGCTCATTGGCGCCGAATATATCCAGCTTTTGAATCAGACTGAAGAATTCGAAAAAGCACTGGGAATCATCAAATTAGTAGAAAATTCGCCAAACAGAAAAACGTTCAATGCAGAAGACCAAATGTTTTTCTACCAAGTGTCTGCAGTCACTTTTAAGCATACTAATATAAAAGACAAAGGAATCGAGGCATTAGAAAAGGCAATAACCATCAAAGATTCTTTGTCCAAGGCCAATAATGAAACCATCACGAAAGAATTACAAGCAAAATTCCAGACAGAAATCCAGCACGAAAAGAATATTTCTTTAAAAAGGAAAAATGAACTGCTAAGCCAAAAAGTGAAAGCCCAAAGAGGAAACTATTTTGTTATTGGAATTGGAATCCTAATTCTTTGTATAGCCGGATTTGCTGTTTCAAGAGCTTATTGGCTCAAGCATAAACTGCAAAAAGCAAAACTGAGAGAATCTGAAGCAGAGAAAAATAACCTTTTAGAAAGAAATGCCTATAAAAGGAAGATTACCGATAATCAAAAACAGATCATACAGCTTCGCGAACAAGAATTAACATCTATGACTCTGCAGCTTGCCAATTTGCAGGATCAAATTTCTTCTATTATTGAAAGCGAATCTTCAAATGCTGATCCGAAATCGAATACTGTCAAATCTTCATTGCAACAACTCATAAAGCAAAAAGACTACTGGAAAGAGTTTTCAATTAAATTTGGGCAGATACATCCTGACTTTAAAGGCAAGCTTCAAGAACGCTTTCCTATACTGACCAAGAATGATATCAATTTCTGCTCTTTACTAAAATTGAATCTTTCGAATAAAGAAATTGCTACCCTGCTCCAAATCTCGCATGAAAGCGTGATTACAAAAAAGTACCGTATCAAGAAAAAAATACAAATTCAAGATGATAATGAATTTGAAAAAATAATTTCAGAAATCTAAACTGAAATTTTAGTCTAAAAAAAGCCTGCTAAATGCAGGCTTTTTTATTACGTGATTTCTGTATTTTTTTTCAAATAAGCAAAAACGAAAAGCTATCGTCAAAATGAAAAAACGACGAACTTACTTATTTCTTCGACGAACTGCAAAAAATCAAAAAATGGGTAGTTTAAAAAGTCATTATGACTTTTTAATACGTAAAAATTACGTGTTCGGTTTTGTTGTTTTATAGACAAAATATAGATTAAATTATAACGCATTTAAAATCAAATAGTTACATATTAATTTTCTTCTTCTAAAAATACCGTTGTCTATATTTTATCTATATCCTTTTCAAGTCTTTTCGCGTAATTATAGGCTTAATTTGTCACAACATTAACAAATACCACACCCCAATCTATTTTAATTACACTTTCAAGGCAATAGGCTTTCCCATCTGTTTGTAAGAGAAGGAAAGCATATCCAGCGGAAAGTAAAAAACAAAAAAATAATTCTTAACATGATTGTCTATGCTAAAAAAAATCCCCTACCGACTGCGGTTCCTACTGTATCTTTTTACAGGCATAATTCTGTTTACAGTTGTCAGACTGCTACTTCTCTAAACACATTCATTATTTAATAAATAACGAATACAGATAAACTGCCGGGAACAATGATTTTTGTTTCTGTCCCCTATTTCAATAAATATTAACCAATCAATTAAACATGAGAAAATTATCACTAATTCTCTTCATGGTCCTCTTGTGCGCTACTTCTACTTATGCACAATCCCCCGAGGATCAAAACAAGGTACTGCAAAAATGCATTGACCTTAAAGAACTCCAGGGTTATTTGCCTGGAAAAACGGCTCAGCCGCTTTATGTTATGCAACACGGTGTTTCATTTGGCAAAGAAATCAATGCTTCAAAAAACGGAAAATCTTTGGTGTTTTTATCCAAGAATGAAATCAACATGCAGCACCCTGATTCTTACTTTTTGTTTTGGCTGTTTGAGATCAACGAAAAAACAGCTCGTGTGTCATTTGTCTATAATTATGACCAAAATCAAAGCAAAAAAGCTGTCAGGGCTGACCTAGAGCTTAACAGAAATGGCTCTGAATGGACGATAACTTCAGTAACAATTAATAAAGTCTAATTTATGGAAAATAGGAAAAATTACTTTCAGAAATTATTCTTGACGGCTTTGTTGGCGATACAAACTTTTGTGCTTTTAACTTCTTCTGGAGCCGAAGCACAGCAAAGAATCATCAACAATAATAAACTCCGTGTTGGAAATGGTGCAGAAAACTCTATCAACAACACAGGAAACATGCAGCAACCTTTTTATTACAACTCAATTGCTGCACAATGGCGAAAATTGACATATAGCAATTATGCTCTTGACAATGCCTATGCAGTTGGAGGAGATGGAACCAGTGAATGGAATTTAAATGGAACCATCGTTCAAAATCCAGCCTTGACCAACCAAACGATCGATTATTCAGGATTCACGTATACTACCGCTCCAAATGGATATGGTACGGTCGTATCAAAAGGAAATATAAATGTGGGTGGTTCGCTTCTTGAAGTCGAAAATACTTTTAGTCTTTTGCAAAATGCTGGCTACATTGAAGTAAAAGTAAAAGTAAAAAATGTGAGTGCCGCACCAATCAGCAATGTTAGAATCTGGGTGGGTACTCGAGATGATTTTGTTGGTCTGACAGACGATAACATTAAACAAAAAGGAAATTTAGTAAATGGGGCATTTGTATTAAACACTTTGCCATCACAACCTTCCGCCGCATTAAAGATTTATAATAATGACGAGGCTATTCTTTTTTATTCCAATTCTCCAAGAGGAAATACAATCGTAAATAGTTGTTGCAATTGGACCAACGTCATCAATCAAAATCCGCAGACTTCTGTAGTAAATTCAGGAACTACCGATGGCTCTTATGGTTTCTATGTGCGTTTCAACAATTTAGCCGTAAATGCCAGCGATGAATTCACTTGGTATTATGCTGCAGGAACAATCGCTGATATTGATGAAATCATTGAAGATGTTGCACAAGCAAGTGGAGCCGTAAATAATATCACGTATACCTCAGCTATTTTTAATTCTACTTCAGAAAATGCTGTAAATGGTTATTATATTGTCGTACCGCAAGGCTCAACAGCTCCAACAGAAGCTCAAATCCAAGCAGGTACCAACTACGGATCTGTTACATCAATAGCCCATGGTTCCTCTGCTATGCCTGCTAATGTTGAAACTGCGTTTCCGATTACGGGATTATCTCCTAATACAACTTATGAATTGTATTTTGTAACTCGAGATGCTGTTCCTGCCTATTCAACAATTTACCACACTACGTTTACCACGCTAGCATACACAATTCCAAATGTAACAGCTACGACAGCTGCGAGTTCAATAACCGCAATCACAGCTGCATCAGGAGGAACAGTAGGTTCCGACGGCGGACAAGCGGTTACGGCGCGAGGAATTTGCTGGAGCACTTCCGCAAATCCGACAATTGCAAATAGCGTAACAACGGATGGTTCTGGTCTTGGCACATTTACAAGCTCAATGGCTGGATTGAATTCAGGAACAACCTATTATGTCAGAGCTTATGCTACAAACTCTGTAGGAACTGGTTACGGACCTCAAGTTACATTTACAACTGTAGCAAATAACAATCCGACAATTTCAGCTGTAACAAATCAGGCCGTATGTGCAAATGCAGCAACTACAGCCCTAGCCTTTACAGTTGCCGATGTTGAAACTGCTGCAGCCAACCTGACAGTGACTAGAAGTTCTTCTAATACAACTCTTGTCCCAGTTTCAAATATCGTTTTAGGAGGTACAGGCGCTAATAGAACAGTCACAGTAACGCCAGCAGCCAACCAACATGGAACGGCCACAATAACACTTACAGTCACTGACCAATTGGGCGCTACTGCCACGACGACATTTACTCTAACAGTAAACCAGTTTCCTGTAATTTCGTACGCATCGGCTACCTATAATTTATACCAAAGCCAGACGATTACTCCTATTGCCGTTACAAATACAGGCGGTACTAGTACAAACTGGAGTATTTCGCCAGCTTTGCCTGCCGGGTTAACTTTTAACACTGCCAACGGAACCATTTCAGGAACTCCAACAGGGTCGCAATCTTCTGTTAGCTATACTGTAACAGCAAACAACAATAGCTGTACTGCCACAACAAGCTTTTCAATCTACATAACTCCATGCAACACTTTTAACGCATCAGATGTTATAACAAATGGAAATGCTATCTTAATCGGAAATGAAGCACGTCTTACAGAAAACATAGGCAATCTATTCGGTTCTGTTTGGGGGAAAGCAAGACTTGACTTGAACGAAAACTTCAAAATCAGTACGCAGCTTTATTTCGGCTCATCCGACGCAGGAGCTGACGGACTTGCTTTTGTATTGCAACCTTTATCATCCAACCAAGGCACTTTGGGAGGCGGAGTAGGATATCAAGGCATTATGCCTTCTCTAGCGGTAGAGTTTGATACATATTACAATCCTGGTTCAGATCCTATTTCGAATGACCATATCGCGATTGTAAGAAATGGCCAAGCACAAATCATTTCAGCTCATTCTGAGTTTGCACCTTACTATAATGCCGGACAGATAGAAGATGGCAATTGGCACGATGCTGTTTTTGAGTGGATCGCGGCTTCAAAAACGTTTAAGGTAACTTATGAAGGCTCGGTAATCTTCAATACCGTAATCGATATACCTACTACCATTTTAGGAAATCAGTATGCGTATTGGGGATTCACGGCAGCAACTGGAGGTTCTACAAGCGAACACAGAGTACGTTTTAACGGCTACTGCTTAACATCGATTGTAAGCACGCCACCTACAATTTCAGCTATTGCAAACCAAAGCTACTGCTATAATACTCCAGGTTCAGTTACTGCTACCGTAGCTGACAGTGAATCACCTGTAGCTAACATTTCGCTTCAGGCTACTGGCTCTACGAATACGGCTTTGCTTCCTTTGACCAATATTTCGATTTCAGGAACTGGAGCTACAAGAACAGTAAATTTCACTCCTGTAACGGGACAATTCGGAACTTCAACCGTAACTTTAACAGTAACAGATGGCGATGGTTCTACAGCTACAAGAACATTTAATGTTACTTTTAACGATACTGTAAATCCTACAGCTATTGCCCAAAACGTTACTGTTTATTTAGGAACAAACGGGCAAGGCTCAACAACAGCTACGGCTATAAACAATGGCTCGTCTGACAATTGCGGTATTGCTACTATTACAGCTTCGCCGCTTACTTTCAACGGAACAAATCTTGGAGCCAATACAGTAACATTGACTGTAACTGATGCAAAAGGAAATGTGGGCACGGCAACATCAACCGTAACGGTTATTGATAACATCGCTCCAACAGTAATAACGCAAAACACAACTGTATCAATTGCTGCCAATGGTCAAGTGGTCCTAACTCCTGCCCAAGTAAACAACGGTTCTTTTGACAACGTAGGAATTACTTCATTAACAGTAAGTCCAAGCACGTTCAACTGTTCTAATCTAGGTCCAAATACAGTAACGCTTACAGCCACTGATGCTAGCGGAAATACTTCTTCATCAACAGCAGTAGTAACGGTTCAAGACACTACAAATCCGACTATTATTACCCAAAATATCACCGTACATCTAAATGCGGCCGGTATTTACAATTTAGTCCCGTCAGAAGTAAACAATGGTTCTTATGACAATTGCAGTATTTCTAATCTCGGAATTACCAGAGCTTTATTTACCTGCGCTGATGCTGGACAAAGTTTCACTATTACGCTTTTTGGGAATGACCCTTCAGGAAATTTAGGCGCGACTACCGCGGTTGTAACCGTAGCCGACGTGATGGTTCCTAATGTAATTACTCAAAACATTACAGTACAGTTAGATGCAAACGGACAAGCTACGATTACTCCTGGGCAAATCAACAATGGTTCAACAGACAATTGCGGTATTGCTTCTTATTCGTTAAGCAAAACTACTTTTAATTGTTCTGAGACTGGAGCAAACACGGTAACATTATCGGTGACAGATATTCATGGAAATGTAGGAACCTCAACAGCAGTTGTAACGGTTCAAGACATTATCAATCCAACAATCATCACTCAGAACATTACGGTTCAATTAGACGCTAATGGACAAGCAGTAATTGTTCCTGCAGCTGTAAATAATGGTTCTTTCGACAATTGTGCTATCGTAACTTATGCTTTAGACAACACGGCTTTTGACTGTACAAACGTAGGATCGAATACCGTGACTTTGACAGGAATAGATGCTAGTGGCAACTCAGCTTCAAATACTGCTATAGTAACTGTCGAAGATACAATCGCACCTATCGTGCTTACTCAGAATATCACCGTTCAGCTAGATGCCAACGGACAGGCAACAATCACGCCTGCACAGATTAACAATGCGTCGACTGACAACTGCGCTATCGCAACTTATGTTTTAGACATAACAAGTTTCAACTGTACGAACGTTGGATCGAATACCGTAACCTTGACTGTGACTGACGTAAACGGAAATTCAGCTTCGAATACCGCTGTTGTAACTGTAGAAGATTCAATCGCGCCGATCGTGCTTACTCAGAATATCACCGTTCAGCTAGATGCCAACGGACAGGCTACGATTACTCCGGCTCAGATTGACAATGCGTCGACTGACAACTGTACTATCGCAACTTATGCTCTAGACATAACAAGTTTCGACTGTACAAACGTTGGACCGAATACCGTAACCTTGACTGTGACTGACGTAAACGGAAACTCGGCTTCAAATACTGCAGTAGTAACTGTAGAAGATTCAATCGCGCCGATCGTGCTTACGCAGAATATCACCGTTCAGCTAGATACCAACGGACAGGCTACGATTACTCCTGCACAGATTGACAATGCGTCGACTGACAATTGTACTATCGCAACTTATGCTTTAGACACTACGGCTTTTGACTGTACAAACGTTGGATCGAATACCGTAACCTTGACTGTGACTGACGTAAACGGAAACTCGGCTTCGAATACCGCTATCGTGACTGTGGAAGATTCAATTGCACCGATCGTGCTTACGCAGAATATCACCGTTCAGCTAGATGCCAACGGGCAGGCTACGATTACTCCGGCTCAGATTGACAATGCATCGACTGACAACTGTACTATCGCGACTTATGCTTTAGACATAACAAGTTTCGACTGTACAAACGTTGGAGCGAATACCGTAACCTTGACTATAAATGACGTTAACGGAAATTCGGCTTCAAATACCGCTGTCGTGACTGTAGAAGATGTTATAGCCCCTGTAGTATTGACCCAAAATATCACTATTGAATTAGATACAAACGGTCAGGCAACGATTACGCCTGCACAAATAAACAATGTGTCTACCGACAACTGTGCTATTGCAACTTATTCATTAGATAAGACAGCTTTTAACTGTACAAATGTAGGTCCGAATACCGTGATCTTGACAGTGACAGATATCTATGGAAATGCCGCTTCGAATACCGCTGTAGTAACAGTAGAAGACAATATCAACCCTAGTGTTCTTACACAAAATATTACGGTACAATTAGATGCTAATGGTCAGGCAACAATCACGCCTGCACAAATAAATAACGGTTCATTTGACAATTGCGCTATTGCAACGTATACTTTAGACACAACTGCTTTCAACTGTACAAATGTTGGTCCAAACACAGTGACTTTGACTATAACAGATGTCAATGGAAATGTGGCTTCAAATACTGCTGTAGTAACTGTTGAAGATAACATCCTTCCAACAATGATTGCTCAAAACGTGACGGTTCATCTAAATATCAATGGTGAATATACTTTGACTATTGCAGATGTAAACAATGGTTCTTTTGACAACTGTGCTATCGAAACGATGGGAATCTCTCGTTCTTTCTTTAATTGTTCAGATATTGGATCTACAAACACGATTACGCTATTTGGTGTTGATGTAAACGGAAATTATGCTTCTACAACAGCTATAATTACTGTTGCCGACATGATGGCTCCTACTGTAGTTACTCAAAACATTACAGTACAATTAGACGCTGCTGGACAAGCAACAATTATTCCTGCTCAAATCAATAATGGTTCGACAGATAATTGTGGTATTGCTTCGTATGCTCTTGACATAACTGCTTTCAATTGCACGAATGTGGGTCCAAACACAGTGACGCTTACCGTAACAGACAATTATGGAAATGCTGCTTCAAATACAGCTATCGTAACTGTAGTTGATCAAATTGCTCCGACAGTAATTACGCAGAACATCACTGTCCAATTAGATGCTAACGGACAAGCGACAATTACTCCTGCTCAGATCAACAATGGCTCTACAGACAATTGTACGATTGCAACTTATGCGCTAGATGTAACAAGTTTTGACTGCACAAACGTTGGTCCAAACACAGTAACACTTACGGTAACTGATGTCAACGGAAATGTTTCGGCCCAAACAGCTATCGTGACGGTAGTCGATCAAATTGCTCCGACAGTAATTACGCAGAATATCACGGTTCAATTGGATGAAAACGGACAAGCGGTAATCACTCCTGCTCAAATAAACAATGGTTCTTCAGACAACTGTTCAGGCGTTGTGTATACTCTTGACATTTCTGACTTTACTTGTGCCAATGTGGGGGCGAACACAGTAACCCTTACAGCAACGGATGCAAGTGGAAACGTTTCTTCTAACACGGCTATTGTAACCGTTCAAGATGTGATCGCTCCGACAGTAATCACTCAGAACATCACTGTCCAGTTAGATAGTAACGGACAAGCAACGATTACTCCGGATCAGATCAACGATGGTTCATCAGACAATTGTACTATTGCAACGTATGCACTGGATGTAACAAGTTTTAATTGTGCCAACGTAGGTACAAATACAGTGACTTTAACAGCAACTGACGTAAACGGAAATACAGCTTCAAATACAGCAATCGTAACTGTAGTTGATTCTATTGTTCCGACAGTAATTACGCAGAATATCACAGTTCAGTTAGATGTAAATGGACAGGTGACAATTGCTCCAGCCCAGATTAATAATGGTTCTATAGATAATTGCGCAATTGCAACTTATGTGCTAGATGTAACAAGTTTTAACTGTACGAACGTGGGTCCAAACACAGTGACTTTAACAGTGACTGATGTCAACGGAAATACAACTTCAAATACGGCTATAGTAACCGTTCAAGATGTAATGGCTCCATTTGCAATCACGCAAGACATAACCATTTCTCTTGACGCAGAAGGAATGGCGTATGTTACCGCTATGGATATTAATAATGGTTCTTCAGATAATTGCGGCATCGCCTCTATTACAATAAGCCAGACCGCATTTAACTGTGGCGAAACAGGAACCAATTTCGTGACAATGACCGTTACAGATGTTCATGGAAATGTTTCAGAAGCTGAAGCTATCGTTACCGTAATCAATACTTTTGGCGATAATGATGGCGATGGAATACCAGACAACTGTGATTCTGACGATGACAACGACGGTATTGAAGATTCAATCGACAACTGTCCGCTTACTTCCAATCCAGATCAGATTGATACTGACAACGACGGAATTGGCGATGCTTGCGACGACGATTACGATAATGACGGTGTTCTAAACGAATCAGACAACTGTCCGTTCACCTATAACCCAGGTCAGGAAGATATCGATAAAGATGGAATCGGAGACGTTTGCGACTTGACAGAAATCAACATTTCTCAAGCCTTTACACCAAACGGCGACGGAGTCAATGATACTTGGCAAATTATCAACATCACGAACTATCCAAATTCTGTAGTAAAAGTATTCAACAGATGGGGTTCTGAAGTATTCAGTGCCAAAGGATACAAAAATGATTGGAATGGTCATTATAAAGGTTCTAGCAATCCGCTTCCAGAGTCCTCATACTATTATCAAATTGATTTAGGAAATGGAACTCCTGCTTATGAAGGATGGATTTACCTTACACGATAATCAGCAATAAATAAAAATGACAATCATTATGAAAACATTATATAAATTAAACGCTGTACTGTTATTTTTCTTTGCCGCTTTCGCGTACGGACAACAGGAAACCAACTTTACAATCTACAGAAATAACATGAACATCATCAACCCTGCTTATGCAGGGGCTGATGGTGAAACCATAATCTCAAGCAGTTTCAAGAGCCAATGGGCCGGAGTAAAAGATGCTCCCGAAACTCAGGCTGTTTCTTTCGGAACGCCTACCGGAAAAAGATTAGGTATTGGACTTTCTGTGATAAACGACAAAACCTTCGTAGAAAAGCAAACTTCGGTTTTTGCAGACTTCTCTTATTTGATTCCTATGAACGAAACCCTTAATCTTTATTTAGGAGTAAAAGCAGGAGGAAATTTCTATGACGTAAATGTGAATGGATTACAGACCTACAATGTGTCTCCAGATCCGTCATTGGTCAACATCAGCAGGTTTAATCCAAATTTTGGAATTGGAGCTTATTTGAAGCATGAAAAGTATTACATCTCGCTTTCTTCTCCAAAAATGCTCAGCACGCAACGTGCTAAAAATGAAGATGGCGTTGCAACAGTTGCTTCAGACAGGCCGCATATTTATTTAAGCGGAGGTTATGATATCAAATTGAATGAAAATTTCATGCTGAAGCCTTCGACATTGCTTCGCTATGTAAACGGAGCTCCTACTTCTTTAGATATTACAGGAGTTTTAAATTACAAGAAACAATTTGAACTGGGTGCTGCTTATAGAACTGACAAAGCTATCAGTGGATTAGCAACCATAAAAGTCAACAACTGGCTTGATTTCGGATACGCTTACGAGCATTCGCTAAGAGATGAAATTGCAAGCGTGACTAATGGAACACATGAGTTTTACTTGCGATTCAACTTAACGCCAAAAGCAAACTAAATGTTTTGATTACAAATTTTGGCAAACAGAAAGCGGGGACAATTGTCCCCGCTTTTTATTTATATTTAGAGCTCTTTTTAAACAGTATCAATAAAATTCTTTTCGGTCTTATTAAAAACTAAAAGGCCTAACAAGAAAATCACGATTGAAAATACCACAGAATAGATAAGTCCAAAGGCTGTAAACTCACCTTTTCCTAAAAAAGAGTATTTAAAAAACTCAAAAAGACTTGTCAGCGGATTTAGATAAACAAGATTTTCGTAACCATACGGCTTCAATTTTTTTACTACCAAAGAAGTCGGATAAACGACAGGAGTCAAGTACATATAAAGCTGCACTCCGAAACCCACCAAAAAAGTCAAGTCTCTATATTTTGTCGTAAGAGAAGAAATTATCATTCCAAATCCGAGAGAAATCAATGCCATTAAAAGCAAAAGGATTGGTGTAAAAACGATTTCCCAATTCGGCAGCGTTGCTTTTCCTTTCGCGATAAAATAGAACATCACGCAAATAAAAAACAAAAACTGTATCCCGAATTTTAAAAGATTAGATATCGTTACCGACATCGGCATGATAACCCTTGGAAAATAAACCTTGCCAAAAATATTCTGGTTGGATTTAAAAGTATCTGATGTAGACTTAAAACAGTCTGAAAAATAAAACCATAATGTGTTTCCGGCCAGTGCAAAAAGGAAGTAGTTAATTCCGTCCGACTCAATCTGGGCAATCTTATTGAAAATTACAAATTGGATTATAGAAGTCAATAGCGGCTGAATCAAAAACCACAATGGCCCAAGAATCGTTTGCTTGTAATACGTCACTATATCTCTTTTGACAAACAGCAACAGCAAGTCGCGATACCGCCAAACTTCTCTAAAATTAAAGGAAACTAATTTCCTCTTCGGTGTTATTTCATAGAGCCATTGCTGGTCTTTCAGGCTGTTTTCCATCTCTTTTGTTATTTTCTCAGCCATTTTTTAGATATTCTTTTTAAACGATTTCCTGACTCCTCTTCGTCATGATATCCATTGCTGTAGTCTCCGTAGCCATAGCCATAGCCGTAACCATATCTGGCCTTGCTTTCGTAGCCATTAAAAATAATGCTGATATTGCTGAGCTCGCCTCTCTTATGTTTGTCGTTTACCAAAGCAAGCATTCCTTTTTTGGTCACATTTTGGCGGACAACATATAAAGTAGCATCACAATATTGTGCCAGTTCCAACGCATCAGAAACCAAGCCTACTGGCGGCGTATCTAAAATAATATAATCGTATCGGCTCTTTAGATCATCTAAAAGTTCCTTCATGCTATCGCCCAAGATCAATTCTGCTGGATTTGGAGGAATAGGTCCCGAGGTAATAACATCTAAAAATGAAATTTGTGTTTTTTGGATGATCTCATCTGCTGTTTTTTGTCCGATCAAATAATTGACCACCCCGAAAGTATTGTCAAGATTGAAATCGCCAAAAATCTTCGGCTTTCTCAAATCCAATCCCACGATAACGGTCTTTTTTTCGCTCAAGGCAAAAACAGTAGCAATATTAATCGAGCAGAAGGTTTTTCCTTCACCACTGATAGACGAAGTCAGCATCAAGGTTTTTGCACCCGAAAGGTTTTGCTTTTTATACAAAAATTGAAGGGAAGAACGTATAGCCCTAAAAGATTCTGCCAAAGCCGATTTAGGCTTTTCAAGAACCGCAAGATTGCTAGGCGTCTTCTTTTTGCCGACAACACCAAGGAGCGGAATTTTTGTCAACCTAGAAATATCTTCGGCCGTATGAATACTGTTGTCCATAAATGTGATGATGAAAACAATCATCAGAGGAATCATCAATCCTAAAAACAAAGCCAGTACATAGTTTACGCTGGTTTTCGGACCAATCAGTCCGCCGCCGGTATCTTTTGCAGAATCAATAAAATGAATATCCGAAAGATTGGCCGCCTTGACAATGTTGGCTTCATTCCTTTTTTCAAGAAAAGTATTGAAGATGTTTTCGGCTAGATCGTATTTTCTCGTAATCTTAAGCAAATCTTGCTGGTCTTCAGGAAGTCGCTTAATAGTACTTTCGGCTTGTCCGATTCGGGCATTGACCAGCGCCAAGTCGTTCTGGATTACCGATTTTGCCGATGCAATATTTTCTAAAAGGACTTTTTTGATAGACTCCATCTCATTGTCAAAATCTCTAAAAAATCTATCGTTCTTTACCGCATAAGCTTTTTCTGAACGCTGGATAGAAAGCGCTATTAGCCTAGAAACGTTTCCGACAATATTTGGATCGTCGATTCCAGCAACAGCTGGAGCCGGCAGTTTTGAATAATCGACACTGTTATTCAGATACGATTTCAAAGTGTTATAATAAGATATCTTACGATTGATAGCGTCTCTTTCGACGTCTAAGCTTGTAAGTTTTTCGGATATTATTCCGCCTCCGTTTTCTAATTCAAGAACATTTTTTCCTCTTCTAAAATCTTTCAATTGGCCTTCGGTACCCTTCAACTGGCCTTCCATTTCTATCAAGGTACTGTCGATAAAAGCAATCGTATTGATGGCAAATTGGTTCTTGCTGTCGAGTTGGTTCTTTTTTAAAACCTCAACCGTTGTATTCAGATAATCGACCATACGGGCCTTATTTGTACCCTGCATAGCCAGCTTCAATATCGAGCCTCCTTTATTGTCGCTCTCTACGCTGATACCTTGGTATTGGCCGACAACGCTATTGACATTGTCAAATCGTACAAAATATTCTTTCCCGGCATAGGAATTTGCATCGGGTTTTAATTGCAGTTTCCAGTTCAGATACGGTAATTGTACCTGCTGCCCTACTTTAAATTTCTTGGTATATTCTCCTACTGGAACGGCAATCTGGCTGTTGCTTTCATCATAATAATTGATGAGATTGACGCTTTCACTTTCAAAGGCTAGCGAAAGTTCGTATTCGGAAGCATTTACAAATTTTATTTTGATAGGAATTCCTGAAAGTTGTCCTTTGGTTTTATCAATATTGACCTTAAAAGGAGCTTCGCCATAAGCATCAATCATATTGTATTTTCCTTGCTTGAAATATTTGATATAATATTCCAATTTGGCCACGACGATTTCATTATGGGAACGCGATTTCAGGGTAGTTATGATGGTCTGTACTTTATCTGACGTACCGCCCCAGTTAAAAACCAAGCTCGTATTTGAGGTAAAAAACGGATTGCTTTCTTCACGAATGGCGATAAGGCTCTCCATTCCGTAGATTTTCTCTTTTCGGACATTTACCTGATAGGCAATCACGAAACAAACGATAAGGCTTGCCAAAAACCATTTCCAGTAGCTCAATATTTTTATCAAGAAACCTTTGAAATCGAAATTGTTTTGATTCTCAAAAAATGAAAAGTCTTTTGGGTCAAGCATGGTTATGATTATCTATTTAAAAGCACTATTGTTGTGGTAACCAAAGAAATCAGGGTAATGATGGTTCCGAGCGACTGAATTCCAGTCGTACCGGTTCCCCAAGATTTTTGTTTTAATGGCTTAATATAAATATAATCGTTAGGCTGTATATAATAGTAAGGGGAATTCATCACGTTTCTATCGGTCAGGTCAAGCGTATGCATTTCGGTTCCGTGCGGGTATTGGCGAATGATTGTTACTTCTTTTCTGTTTCCGACCATGGTTATGTCGCCAGAATTGGCAATGGCTTCCAGTACATTGACCTTTTCTTGAAATAAGGTTTTGGTTCCTGGTGACGCAATTTCGCCATTTACAGTATAACGAAGCCCGGCAAGTTTGACATTCACAAAAATATTGGCTTCTTTGTTAAAGTATTCATCCAGCAATTGCTTTTCAATCTTAATTCTGATTTCTTCCAGAGTAAATCCGAGTACATTTACTTCTCCTAAAACGGGAATTCGTATGTTTCCATGATCGTCAACAGAATAACCATTGAAGTATAAGCTTTGTTCACTTTGAGCATTTAGATTCGTCTCCGAAGCATTGAACATTTCGACCAATTTGGCGTCTAATGCCTTGATTTTGATGCTTAAGATATCGTTAGTTTGTACTCTATAAGGCTTTGCCATTACCGGATTTACGGAAGGAGTACTTTCAGAATCATTTTTTTTCTGAAGGTAGATCAAATCTTGGCTAGGGACGCAAGAGGTAAAAATAACAGCCGTCAATATCAAAAGAAACAGAAGCGCCTTCTTCATTATCAATTTTTTAGTAAACAAATATAGTTTTTCATTTAGAATCTGGTAAACAATTCTACGTATTTTTGAATGAATTTTCGAAGGGTACGCGGTGCAGGATACTCCTTCCAAGCGTTACTTCATCTGCATATTCCAGCTCATCACCTACTGAAATTCCTCGGGCAATCGTAGATGTAACGATATCGCATTCTTTTATCTGCCTGTAGATGTAAAAATTGGTGGTATCGCCTTCCATAGTCGAGCTTAAGGCAAAAATAAGCTCGCGGATATTTCCTGTTTTTATTTTTTCGACCAATGTTGGAATGTTGAGCTGGCTCGGTCCGATTCCGTCGATAGGGGAAATCTTGCCTCCTAAAACGTGGTAAATCCCTCTAAATTGCCCTGTGTTTTCAATGGCCATGACATCACGGATGTCTTCAACGACGCAAATCAGCTGATGATCACGGTTTTGATTGGAACATATCTCACAGATGGCAACATCGGAAATATTGTGGCAGCTTTGACAGAATTTGATTTCTTCACGCATGTTCAAAAGCGCTTGAGACAGCAAACCGGTCTGCTCTTTAGGCTGTTTTAGCAAATGCAACACCAATCGCAATGCAGTCCGCTTGCCTATTCCTGGCAATTGCGACATTTCATAAACTGCTTTTTCTAAAAGTTTTGAAGAAAATTCCATAGACTGCAAATATACTAAACAGCGCCTTGATTCCTAATATGCATAAAAACTGTTTTAAACAAAAAAGCCTCCTGATGAACAGGAAGCTTTTTATTTGTTTTTTATATAAAAGCTATTTGACTGCTTTTGCAGATACTGCCGCTTTTTTTATCTCGTCTTTGAAAGTCGTCTTAGCTTTGACATCATAACCGCCAGAAACCATAATCGTATTCTGCTCATCGACTTTTACAACATAAATCTCCATAACCAAATCTTCTCCTTGATCGTTTTTGATCATGGCTGTCTGGTATAAGATGCTTTTGCCTTTTTCATTCAGTTCGCCTTTCTTTACTTCTGTCAGATCTTTGTCTTCTCCAATAGCCTGCATTTCTTTTTTTGCTTCTTCATAAGACTGCGACATCAGGTTAGCCATTATAAAGGCAACAGGTTCTGTCGACATGTACATATTTCCTTCTGCCATTGGGAATAAGGACTTATTGAAATTCATATCAATCTTGACGTCAGAAACGGCTTCTTCTTGTGCAAAGCCTGCATAGGAAACTAAAAACAGGACAACTGCAGTAACGATTTTTTTCATTTATTTTCTTTTTGATTTATATCAAATTTAGAATAAAACTATGATTAATTGCTATTTTTGATTAAATTTTATTTGCTTTGCAATAAACTCAGACTGATGCAGCCACTTACCATTCTACTCATAATCGTCATTTATTTCGGGATATTGATATTGATTTCCAATAGGGTCAGCAAGAAAGATTCAGGCAATGACGCTTTTTTTAAGGCCAATAAAAATTCGAAATGGTATCTTGTAGCTTTTGGAATGATTGGGACAGCCTTGTCTGGCGTGACTTTTATTTCTGTTCCTGGACAGGTCGGTTCGCCTGATATCCAATTTAAATATTTTCAGTTTGTTTTGGGAAATGCGATTGGTTTTATCTTGATTGCAAAAGTACTGCTTCCGTTGTATTACCGCATGAACCTGACATCAATTTATGGATATATCGAACAGCGACTGGGCCATATTTCGTACAAAACGGCGGCTTCTATTTTTTTAATAAGCCGTACGATTGGTTCTGCAGCACGGCTTTACCTAGTGGTTATTGTTTTACAACGTTATGTATTTGATGCTTTTGGAGTTCCGTTTTGGGTAACAGTCTTGATTTCGCTCGGATTGATTTTTGCTTATACCTATCGCGGCGGCCTAAAAACGATTATTATTACTGATACTTTACAGACCTTATTCTTAGTTTCTTCTGTCATTTTTACGATTTATTTTATCTGCGACAGCTTGGATTATAATATCCCTGAAGCATTTGAAGCCGTAAAAAACAGCAATTATTCTAAAATATTTTTCTTCGAAGATTGGCTCAAAAGCAATTATTTCTGGAAGCAGATTTTGGGAGGTATTTTTGTGACCATAGCCATGGTCGGACTTGACCAAGACTTAATGCAGAAAAACTTAAGCTGTAAAAATATCGGTGAGGCTCAAAAAAACATGTTTACATTTACGGGAATATTTGTGGTTATCAATATTTTCTTCTTGAGCGTAGGTGCGTTGCTTTATATCTATGCAGAAAAAAATGGCATCAGTGTTCCTTTGGATGCTGTGACTGGAAAGCCAAGAACGGATTTGTTATTCCCTGAAATTGCTTTTAATTACTTGACTTTGATTCCGTCGATTGTATTTTTATTAGGCTTAACAGCAGCTACTTTTGCAACGACAGATTCAGCATTAACTGCATTGACGACTTCTTTCTGCGTTGACTTTTTAGGAATGGACAAGGCCGAGAATGCTTTGAACCCGAATATGGTGCGAACTAGGCATTTTGTCCATATTGGGTTTTCGCTATTAATGTTCCTTGTGATTTTGGTAATCTATCTTTTAAACAGCGATGCTGTAGTAGGATTGATTTTTAAAGTTGCGGCATACACATATGGCCCGCTCTTGGGATTGTATTCTTTTGGGCTATTTATGAAAACAAAAACGGTCAATGACAAACTTGTTCCGATTGTCTGCATATTGGCTCCGGCAATTACTTTCTGTATCAGTTCGTATTCTACGGAGTTATTTGGAAATTACCAATTTGCCGAAGAACTGATTATTCTTAACGGCGGCCTGACCTTTTTAGGATTGCTTTTAATCAGCAAAAAGGCTACGAAAGAAACACGATTTTAATGTTCTTCTTCAAAATAAAAATGACTTGGAATATCCAAGCCATTTCGTATTCTTAAAACTGATTCGTTGAAAGCAGTACTAAAGTACAAGCAACTTCCACTTTGATATTATTTACTTTTAAAAGCTGGTAAAATTCTGGATTTTCCGTACCAGGATTAAAGATTACTCTTTTTGGAGACAAGGAAATGATATAATTATAATAATCTCTTTGGCGTTGCGGGTTTAGGTATAAAGTAACCGTATCAATATTTGTAAACGGAATTTGTTTGGTCTGGATTTTTACGCCCAAAACTTCTTCTTCTTTCAAGCCTATCGCAACTACAGAATGTCCTTTTCCAGTTAGGCTTCTGATTGCCATATACGAATAGCGTGCCGGGTTCGACGAGGCTCCTAATACTAATGTCTTTTTGTTTTTCATGGATAAATATATAGATGCAAATTTACTTATTTTCAGGGCGGAAGCACTATTTTTTATTAAAACAATAACATCAATAAGTTCCTTTGATGGTTTGGTAATAATCTATCGGGAGCATGTCCCCTACTTTCAAAGAACCTAGATATCCTCCAACCATCACGCCATATAAAGGCTGAAAGTTTCCGTTATTGTCAACTATGAGAACTTTTTCGATAAAGTCAGCAAGCGATTGCTTTTTGCCGTCATACATAATATTAAAAGGTATTTTAACTTCTTCGTATTTTAAAACTTCTATTTTTTTCGTCCCGTCAAAATTAGTAGCAGTGCCTTCTTTTTTATATACGGCAGTTTTCTTTGTGGGCTCTTTAATGAGCGTAACTTTTTTCATGCCCAAAGTATCGCTCACTTTAAAATATTCTTTTGGATCTACTTTAAATCGGTCTACAAAAAGAGCCAGTTTTTCTTTCTCCCAGCTTTCGTTCGCTATCGTATTTACAAAATGAGAAGTCGATCCCAAATAAGATTGCGTCCTTCTTTTATTTATCTTTTTAGTTTGGGACAATTCTTTATAAAATGTTGAACCTGCAAAATAGCTTTTCGCAATAGAAAAACTGGACAGACTTCTTTTCCTATATTCAACATTAAAATCTACCAATTCGAAGAAAACTTCATAGCCCAGATAAGCGTTTTTTATTTTGATCGGTTTATGCGAAGTAGCGCTCAAAGTATTTGTTGTGATATCGTAAAACACATTAATATCGTCTTCATTTAGGATTTTGCACGAAAGTCCGGCTTCTGTAGTTCCAAGAAATTGTTCCTTGAAAGCTTTCAGCATCTCTTTTCGGGTAAAGGGTCCTTTTTCGAGAACAACCTCAACCATGGCGATTGCTTCTTCTTCCATCAAAGCCCGAATCTGTTTGTTTTGAAAAGGATTCTCCAATCTTATCGTCTTATATCCGACATAGCTTATTATCAAAGCAGCCTGACTATTTCCGTTTCCATTAATCTTGAAATAGCCCTCGGCATCTGTCACAGTCGAGATAGTAGTTCCATCGAGATACACTGTTGCGGCTTGCAAAACATTATTTTGCATGTCATAGACATGGCCTTCCAATGTCTGTGAATGAACTTGCGATATGGAAAACAAAATCAGTAAAAGGGTAATTTTATTTAAGAGCTTCATTTTAAAAAGAATGGTGAATTACAAATATATCGAATATGGAATTTCCTTCCTATGCCGTGCGTATAAAATATAACTTGGTGTTTGATAATGATAATTTATTTATAACTTTACTACATCCAGCATTTCCGATTTTAATTTTACAACAAAAACTATGGAGATTTTCATTTATGTTTTCGCTGCACTTTTTTCAGTTATCAATCCTTTAGGAGCCGTACCAATTTTTGTGGGACTGACTCAGCAAGACACCAAAGAAGAGCGCTCCAGGATATCGCTTTGGACAGCGATCAATGTTTTTATAATTCTGATTATCTCCTTTTTTATAGGACAATATGTGCTAAACTTTTTCGGAATCAGCATTGATGCCTTAAGGATTGCTGGAGGATTAATCATTTTGAACTCCGGATTTGCCTTGCTTTCCGGAAGGTTCAACAAGACCAGAGGCGTCAATAAAAAAGTGGAAAACGATGCCCAAAATAGAAATGACATTGCCTTGACACCGCTTGCAATCCCGATGCTTGCCGGTCCTGGTTCGATATCGCTTTTGATCGCCTTATATCAGGATTATAAATTACTGGACGAACAAATTATCGTCTGCCTTTCGATAGCTACAGTTGCCATTGTTATTTTTTTAGTCATGCGAAGCGCTCATTATCTTTCGAGAATCTTGGGAGCTTCTGGAATTGTCGCAATCTCAAGAATTATTGGTTTTATAGTAATTGCAATCGGAGTGCAGTACATAAGCAGTTCCGTAGTAAATATCATAAAAACGATATCTTTTCAATAAAAAAAGCCCCGAGAAGTTCGGGGTTTTTTGCTTATTTTTCTATGTCATTATTCTTTAGGAAGGAATATCTCCGCCATCATGCATCGTGCACTTCCGCCGCCACAAGCTTCAATGGTATCGAGGCTTGAGCTGATAATTTCGCAGTGGTATTCTAATTTCTCAATCTGTACAGGCTTTAGGCTTTTATAAGCCGCTGCACTCATGATCAAATATCGCTTATCGTCTTTCCCTCTAACTTCCAGCATGTTTCCTGCAAAGTTATTGACTTGATCTTCGGTAATCAGGATAATTTCTTTTCCATCGGCTTTTAGATTGTCCAAGACCATTTTTCTTTCTTTTTTATCATCAATGCAATCAGCACAGATTACCGCAAAGGTCTCACCCAAACACATCATGACGTTGGTGTGGTAAATTAGTTTTCTTTCGCTATTGACTGTCTGGAAAGCTTCAAAAATTACCGGAGCATAATCAAAGTCTTCGCAGAATTCAATAAAAAGTTCTTCATCGGCTCTTGGAGACAGGGCACAATAGGCTTTTCCATTCGCTCTGTCCAACAACAAACTGCCCGTTCCTTCTAGAAAGATATTATCTTCTTCGGCAGAAGTATAATCTACGATATTGTCGATTCTGTAACCTTCGTCTTCCAATAAGTCTAAGATATCTTCGCGACGTTCTTCACGGCGGTTTTCGGCAAACATCGGATATAAGGCAACGTCGCCATTTTCATGAAAAGAAATCCAGTTGTTTGGAAAAATAGAATCAGGCGTATCTGGAGTTTTAGTGTCTTCAACAACCGTCACATTGATTCCAACCGCTCTTAGTTTTTCTACAAAAGCATCAAATTCCTGTTGCGCCTTTGCGTTCACCGTTTCTGGAAGCAATCCATCCAATACTTTTTGGTAATAATTGTTTACCGCTGTCTGTTCATTCATTCGGAAAGCTACCGGACGAATCATCAAAATGGAATTTGTCGTTTGTTTCATAATTTATAGTTGATAGTTGGTAGTTTACAGTTGATAATTGATAGTTGATAGTTGAAATATCAAAATCGACACAAAGACTGTATTCTAAAAACTGATTAATCTCTAATTAATGGCAAGGTGGAGCATCTAAGCAAGCCTTCTTGTTTTGCAATTTCGGCATATGGAATTTCCTCAACCGTAAATCCTTGGCTACGCAACCAATTGTTCAATCTTGTAAAGTTTCTTTCTGAAACGACTACATCTTCTGCAATAGAAAAGACATTCGAGTTCATATTGTACATTTCGTCCCTGTCAATATGGAAAAGATTGTCTTTCCCGAAAAGCTCCACTAAAAACATATAGTCCGATTCTTGTCGGAAACCGCTTTTATAGATAATTCCTTTTTCTTTTCCTACAGGCTGAAAGCAGCAATCCAAATGCAAAGCATTATCTCTGGCTTCGATTTTTGACTTTACTAAATCAAATTCTCTTACTTTTTTATGCGGAAATAATTCTTTGATATAATTAACGCCCTGCATGTTCGTTCGGGCCGTAATATAATCTTTATAATCTGTTCCTTTATAAGTCCCAATAAAAATATAATCGTTCCAAAGCATCACATCACCGCCCTCGATATGTACTTCTTCTGGCGGACGTACAACTTTTGCTGGATTGATCTGTTCTATAACGTATTGGATTGCGTCTAATTCTCTTTCGCGATCGGGCAGAATGTTTGCTTTTACGAAAACATCGTCAATTACAAATCCAATATCTCTAGTGAAAATCTGATTGTAATTTTCAATCATTTCAGGACGGAATACTTTTACGTCATATTTTTGAAATACTTTATTGAAAGCTTCCATTTCATTGACCATGTCTTTTTCTATAGGATAGGTTCCTGCAAGGATATGCTCTAATGATTTTGGATCATAAGCTTCTTCAGCAGTCGGCGTCGGACCATTATTTAGGGCAGAGCCCAACACTACTGCTCTTAATCTTGACGTTTCGTTTTTTACATTTAATTGCAACATAGCTTTTGGCTTTTGACAAAGATAAAAAAGGCTTTTTTATTATTTGTTAAGTTTATTTTTCTTCGTGATATTCTTGCTCCGTATTGATGGCCCAGATATTGTCTTTGCTGGAAACACCGTTTTTTATATTTTGGACGGCTTGGATAGCGGTAAGCATCGAATGATCTTGATTGTTGTATTTGTGCATTCCGTTTCTTCCGATCAAAAACAGGTTTTCGAATTGGTTCGTATAATCGATAATTTCATTAAATTTCTCATACGTTCCGAAATATGCTGGATAGGTTTTTGGCATTTTGATGACTACGCTATCCAAAACATCTTCACGGCGAATCATTCCAATTTCGACCATTTCGTCGATGGCTAGTTGTTTCATGTCATCTTCGGTTTTGCTCCAAAGATCGTCGCCTTCATAGCAGAAATATTCCAGTCCGACCCATTTCGTAGTTTCGTCTTTTACCAAAAACGGACTCCAATTATTAAAAATCTGCAATCTTCCCACTTTCACATATGGTTCTTGAATGTAAATCCAATTGTCTGTAATCTCCTCTTTCGTCATTTTTTTTAGGAGCAGTCCAACCGTTATAAAATCACGATATACCAGTCCTTCAGCAATTTCATTGACATTTTGTGGAACTTCAGTTTCAAGAGAAGCAATGAGCTCCTGAACAGGCATTGTTGAAATAAAATAATCTCCTTCAAAGACAACTTCTTCTTTAGTACGTTGGTTTTGTGCTGTAACAGATACTATCTTATTGCCTTGCGTTTCAATTTTAAGAACTTTCAAATTCTGGTGAAGCTCACCTTTGTTTTCAACAACTTTTCGGGCCACTTCTTCCCACATCTGTCCTGGGCCGAATTTAGGATATAGGAAATATTCAATCAAAGACGTTTCGGTATCTTTTTGACTGATGTTCTTGTCTGTTTTTTTGGAGAACTTTTTATTCAAGAAATGAGCAACCGATTTCCTGATCGAAAGTCCCTTGATTCTTTGCGCTCCCCATTCCGAACTGATTTCTGTGCATTTTATGCCCCAGACTTTCTCCGTATAATCTTTAAAAAATGTCTTATATAGTTTTTTACCAAAGCGATTGATAAAAAAATCTTCTAAATTCTTTTCATGTTTAATTGGAAACGCAACACTTTTAAGATAGCTCATTCCGATCAAGAACGTATTAAAAAGTCCCAGTTTCAAAACAGTTTCTGGTGTAAGCGAAATCGGATAATCAAAGAATTGTTTTTGATAATATATTCTTGATTTACGACTACGTACCAACATTACGTTATCAAGATTTTTACCCTCAGAAGGAAAATCAATCGTATTTAATTCTTTCGATTTATTCTGATAGGAAATCTTGATTGTCTTTTCTTCTGATAAAATGGGCAAAATCTTGCACCACCAATCCATAATGACGTCCGATTTTGAGAAAAAGCGATGTCCTCCAATATCAATACGATTTCCTTTGTAGTTGACGGTTCTGGAAATCCCCCCCCAAAACTCGCTTTGTTCTAAAACAACAGGCTGAATATCGGTATTTTGAATAAATTCATACGCAGCAGTCAAGCCAGCCGGACCACCTCCGATAATAATTGCCTTTTTATTTTTCATCTTACTCCTATGGTTGACAAATCTACATTTCCTAAAATTAGTTTCCAATATTTTGAGTAAGTTTGTTTGCTTGAAAACTCTTAAAAAACACGATTGACGACTTTTTTCAACAACCCAGCCGAATCTGAATTCAAGAAATATTTTTTGTTGCTGAGTTTTTTTATGCTTGTTTTTTTAGGGCTCAGGATTGCGCAAGGAGATTTCCGACTACCTGATTCTGATGATTATTTCGCAACAGCAGAACTTTTAAAAAGCGGAGAATATTTTTCTTCCACCTCCGATTTTGCCAAAGGTACTTTATTAACCAAAAGACCTTTTTTATATCCGTTATTGATTCTTTTCCCTGGATTTTCAAACGATTTGGTTATCATCTTGCTTCAAACACTAGTAGGATTCTTCAACATTTATCTGATTTTAAGGTTATTTCAAAAATTAGGCGGGAAATCATTCCGACTATTATCAATATTTATTCTGCTAACGCCCTCTATTTTTATCTATACTCATCTGATCATGACAGAAGTTCTTGTCATGACTTTGTTTCTTTTGCTGGTCTTGCTACTTATTGCTCCGCTTAACGCAAAGAAAATGTTACTTATCCAGCTCATTCTTACGGCTTTGATATTTTTAAAGCCTGCCTTTTATCTTTTTTCGTTTGCCAATATTATATTGTTTGGCTTTTATTTTATAAAGACAAGGACTTTTAGTTTTTCTGTTCTTATTGCCTTGCTATTTACGATTGGCTATATGAGCTTTAATAAAGAAAGAACTGGCTATTTTCATTTTTCGTCTATGCAGAATATCAACCTGATTGATTATAATCTTTATCTTTTTAAAGCTCAAAAGGAAAGCACTGAAGTTGCTGATTCATGGAAAGAAGGTATTTATGTCGAAGCAGAAAAACTATCTACCTTTAAAGAACGAAGCGAGTTTTTGGCTTTAGAAGGAAAAAAGGTTATTAAAGAAAATCTTGTTCCCTATACGGCTTTTCATGTTTACGGAGCAGTACGCGGGACGATTGATCCAGGAAGGTTCGACTTGATGACGCTTATTGAAAAATACGACACAAATAGCGGGTTTTTAAATATGCTAGGCACAGCGGGACTTAAAACAACTGTGACTAACTTCTTGGATTATAAATACTTTTGGATAATCCTTATATTGATTCCGCTATTTCTTATTGCCATATTAAAATGGGCGCTTATATTCAAGCATCTTTGGAAAAAAAGAAAAGAGATTAATTTCAGAAATAGCTACATTATCCTTTTTATAGCGTATGCTATTTTAATCACAGGTCCTGTGAATGCTTCGCGTTATATGATGCCATTACAGGGAATTCTTATAGTCATTGCCGTAATCAGCTGGGAAAATTTTAGAGCAAAAAAAAGCTCCACAATCAAGTGAAGCTTTTTTAAAACTATTTTTTGAAAATTATCTTTTCTCGAAAGGAACGAAATCTCTCAATGGAGCTCCCACATAAACTTGTCTTGGACGGCCAATTGGCTCTTTGTTTACACGCATTTCTTTCCATTGTGCGATCCATCCTGGAAGACGTCCGATAGCAAAAAGAACCGTAAACATATCTGTTGGGATTCCTAAAGCACGGTAGATGATTCCAGAATAGAAATCTACGTTTGGATATAATTTTCTTGATACGAAGTATTCGTCAACTAATGCCGCTTCTTCTAATTTCTTAGCGATGTTCAAAATTGGGTCGTTAACACCTAAAGTAGCAAGCACCTCATCAGCTGCTTTTTTGATGATTTTTGCTCTTGGATCAAAGTTTTTATACACTCTATGTCCAAAGCCCATCAAACGGAAAGGATCGTTTTTGTCTTTTGCTTTTTCCAAATATTTATCAGCATCACCTCCATTTTTTTGGATTTCTTCAAGCATTTCCAAAACTGCTTGATTAGCACCACCGTGAAGAGGCCCCCAAAGAGCCGAAACTCCAGCTGAGATAGAAGCAAACAATCCTGCATGAGAAGAACCCACCATTCTTACTGTTGAAGTAGAACAGTTTTGCTCGTGGTCAGCGTGAAGGATAAACAATTTATCTAAAGCCGCAACAATTGTCGGATTAGCAGTATAAGGTCCTGTTGGCAATTCAAACATCAAACGCATGAAGTTTTCAACATATCCTTTGGTATTGTCATAATAGTTTAATGGGAAGCCCATGCTTTTTCTGTACGTCCAAGTTGCAATTACAAGGAATTTACCCATGGTTTTGCAAACGGCCTCGTACATGTCTTTTTCATTTTCAACATTTACAGATTTCGGATTAAAAGCTGTAAGCGCACTGGTCAAGCACGACAAAACGCCCATTGGGTGTGCATTTTTTGGAAAACCGTCAATGATATTTTTCATTTCTTCGTTCACCAAAGTGTATTTTCTGATATCAGTCTCGAATTGCTCTAATTGTTTTGCTGTTGGCAATTCACCGAAAATAAGAAGGTAAGAAACTTCAAGGAAATCGGCTTTTTCTGCCAATTCTTCGATTGAATAACCTCTGTAGCGCAAGATTCCTTCTTCTCCATCTAGGAAAGTAATTTCGCTTTTGCATGATCCTGAATTTTTATAACCTGGATCGAGAGTTATGGCGCCGGTCGCGCTGCGTAGTTTATCGATATCGATAGCAACTTCGTTTTCAGTTCCAACTATTACTGGAAATTCGTGTCTGTTGCCGTCAATTTCTAATATTGCTGTTTTTGACATAATATTATTGGGAATTATTTAAAATTGAAAAATATAATTTAACAAAAATAGGCAATTCGGCAATAACTAAAAAGTAATACGGTAACGATTTCGTTAATATTTCTTTAAATTTTGCAAACTTGATATATATGGCTTAGTCAAAAAAAAGCCTGCCAAAGTCAATCGGCAGGCTGAAACTAAATTATTTCTTTAACCTTAATAATTCGAATGGATTTTGTTTCAATATACTATTTCAAGTTTCCTTTGTTAGTTTTTCTTATTGACTACTTTCTCTGTTTTCGCCCCTTCATCGGTAAGGATTTTAATATAGTATACACCGTTGGCATATGCTGAAAGATCTAAGCTTGTATTGTTTTCTCCAAGCAATTGGGTCATCAATATTCTTCCTTGCGCATCGAATAGCTGTATAGAACGGATTATACCGTCTGCTTTCACATTCAGCAGCTTGCTTACAGGGTTCGGATAAATCATAATCGATTTGTCTACTTCATGCTCACCAACTGACAATGCTTTGAAAATAGTGGTTGCATCGTTAGTCATTACCGGAGAATTATAATCGAAATAGATGCCTACTCTATGTGAAACAGTGCTTTCTGCTGAAAGGTCTTGTTTCGATTTAATCTTCAATAAAATATTGCCATGTCCGCCAGAATCTATAGAAACATTTTTCAGAATGAACTCTGCTAGATTGCCTTTTACATTAGCCCTTGTCATTTTATGAGAGGTATTTAATATCTGTATGCTGGAAGCATCGTATTCTGCATCATTAATTTCATCGCGGATGACTATGTTTTGAGCTGCAGCTGTTCCTGTATTTTCAAAACGGATTAAATAGTGAAGATAATCTCCTATTTCTGAAGGTGGAACAATATCACCTTGAAGACATTGTATATCGTTCGGATCATACGAACCTACCACAGTCTGGCGGAGCGCAAAGGAGTTGTCAGCCATATTTTCGTCGCCGTTTGGCAACGTAACAGAGGCTGTAAAATTCAGCACATCATTAATATTTACAGGATTGCCATCGGTAGGCCTGTTGATATTCATCGTCACATTAAAGCTTCTGGCTTCAAAAGGATGCAGGTTTGTGTAATCCCAGCTAATCCTTCCAAGGCCCTGAGAGCGTTCTGTTGGAGTTGAAGATACAAAGCTCATAAGATTTTGATTATACAGCAGCGTTATTCCTGAAGTCTGTGATATTGTTTGGTTTCCGTTGTTTTTGTAAACTACTTTATAAACCGCATCAAACCCTGGCCTTGCCGGAACAATTGGCGCAATAGCAATTTCGACATCTGGGTGCGTACCGTTAGGCGTAATACAGAAGTTCTGCGTATAGACCGTGTTGTCTACATCTGGAAAATTGACCACGGCGTTCGTTGGGCCAAAAGAAAAGAACGAAGCGTTTTCAGTAGCAGGAGTTACCGTAAACGTACCCTCCTGAGTATAAAAAGCATAGTTTGTTTCTGAATTTAAAAAGACGGCTTCTTCTTCTATCCCATCGCTTATTTTCATTTTTATAAAAGGCTGTGCAGCATCACTAGCATCGCATCCGTTGCCATTTGCATCCAATCTGACAATGCCTGTAATCGTGTTATAGTCGCCGCCAGGAGTAAAAGTACAATAAGGAGAAACGGATATATTCGCCCCTAACCCTGAGAAGAAGTTTTGCAATAGCTCGCTTTCTTCTTCGTCTGAGCAAACATAAGCCAAGCTTGGCGTATTTTGAAATTCAAATCCAGTGATCGGAATTTCTGTAAAAGAAGTACCATTTTTCAAATTAACTGTTGCCAGCAAAGAATTGTTCTCGCAAGACAAAAAAGTTACATGAGGCGAATGGCTCATATCCAGTGCTGTAATTGCATTGTTACCACAAAGGATTCTAACAAGACTATCCAGTCCGTGCGTGCCTATGGCTGTAATCGCATTGTTGCTGCAATCTAAATATTCAAGGTTTGTCAATCCTGACAAATCTAGAGCAACAAGGTCATTATAACCGCACATCAAAGAAGTCATGCTGGTCAAATTCGAGACATTGAGAGATGTTAATTGGTTAGCACCACATTCTAATGTTACTAAGTTGTCAGAATTTGAAAGATCCAGAGAAGACAGCAGATTGCTATGGCAGCTCAAAAAAACCAAATTTGGAAATGGTGACAAATCCAAAGACGTAAGACCAATCGAATTGCATGATAATTTCTTTAATGAGGTTAATGAAGAAATATTTAGCGACGCAAGATTGTTATAGGAATAATCAAAATTCTCCAGACTCACTAAAGGCGTGACATCTAAAGAAGAAAGAAGATTCAAACTGCAATCCAGCGATTTTAAATTCACGAGTCCTGAAAGATTCAGGCTCGATATATCAGAAATGCTACAATCCAATTCTATTAGATTTGTCAGCGAAGAGACATTTAAAGATGTTAGATTATTACGTCCGCACTTCAGTGTTTTCAATCCCGTTAGTCCGGCAAGATTTAGCGAGGTAAGCTGTCCTGCCATAAGCCTACAATCCAAATAAGACAAGTTAACAAGTCCTGCCAAATTCAGAGAAGAAATCATATTGTCGTAACATTCTACAAATTCAAGACTAGTATTGCCCGAAAGATCGAGCGTTTGTATTGTATTATGTCCGCATTTAAGTGTTTTTAAATTTGAAAAAGCATCAATCCCAAGCAGATGAAAAATATTGGAAGAAGAAATATCTAATTCAACAACTTGCAGTGCTTCGCTTGCTTGGATTTCCCCGTCCTGATTGGCATCAATTCGTATCGGATTGCCACTGTTATCCTTCGCAATAGCGTTAGAACTATCGGCAGCAAGTAATTTGTTTTTAAAAGATGAGTCAAGGATATAAACGTTTTGCGCGTTTATAAATCCATAAAAGAAAAGCAACCCATAAAGTAATAGTCTTTTCATATAACCATCATTTTTAGCTTTTTACCTAAATATATATTTCCAAATATAATAAAGTAGGTATTAAAAAAAGAATTTAACTAGAATTTTGTGATTTTGAGTTAGAATTCGCTAAATCAATTTCAACAATTCTTGCAATCGTTCTTTTTTTCGTTGCGAGATTGGAAGCTTGCTATTGTCGGCCATAATCACATAGCCACCGTCTTTTTTGATGTAGGATTTCAGGCAAGAAAGGTTGATTAAATGGGACTGATGGATTCTTTCGAATCCGTGCTCCCCTAATAATTCCTCATATTCTTTCAGTGTTTTCGAAATCAATATGGGCTTGCCGTTCTTGACATAGAATTTAGTGTAATTGTCTTCGGATTCGCACCGTATGATATCGCTGACTTCCAACAGATGTATGCCATCTGCTGTAGAAAGCGCTATTCTTTTAAAATTATCGACTTTTTTCCTGATGTTTTCCAACAGCAGGTCAATGTGTGCGTAGTTATCGTTTTTTTCTAAAGCATTTTTGATTTTTTCGATAACTTTCTCTAATTCTTCGGGATCAACAGGTTTCAAAAGAAAATCTAAAGCGCTGAAACGAAATGCCTTTATTGCATATTCTTCATGGGCCGTAACAAAAACAATATGAGAAGATGATTTGCCGTTCTTCTGGGCTAGTTTTTCTAAAATATCAAAACCGGTACCGTCTGTAAGCTGGATATCCAAAAAGACTACTTGCGGCTTAAGGCTGTCAATAGCCTTGATACCTGTTTTTACGCTGTCTGCTTCTCCTAATATCTTAATTTCTGGCGCATAGCGATTCAACAGGCTTTTCATGCCGTTTCTTAAATTGCTATCATCATCAATCAATAAAGCTGTTATCATATTCTATTTGATGTATTGTATTGGCAGGTACAGAATCACTTCTGTCCCTTTTGGATTTCCATGATCGTCTTTTAATTCTTTTATCTCGACTTTTGAAGTCTTTGACGTGACGGCTTCCATCATTTCGAGTCGCTTTCTCGTAATATCTAAAGCCATTGATTTATGAATGGAAACAGACGATGCTTTTAATTCTTGTGATTTTTCAAAACCAATACCATTGTCAACAATCGTACAGATCAAGCTTTCACCTTGCAATAAAAATTCGATATCGATTTTACCAACTTCTTTTTTAGGAATCAATCCATGAAGGATCGCATTCTCTACAAAAGGTTGCAATAAAAGAGGCGGCAGCGCCACATCGTCTTCTATCTCATCACTTTTGGTGATGCTGAAATTAAACATTTTATCGGAACGAAGCTGCTCCAGTTCCAAATAATTTTGCATGCCTTCGATTTCCTTGTCGATTGGGATTAATGATTCTTTGGAATACTCAAGCGTCAATCGCATTAGTTTAGAGAACTTTGAAAGGTATTTAATGGCCGAATCTGTACCGTTCTGTACAATAAAGCTGGAAATCGAACCGAGGCAATTAAACACAAAATGCGGATTCATTTGCAGATGAAGCGCTTTTTGTTCATATTCTGCTAATTCTTTTTGCAGTGTCAGTGTTTTTTTCAGCTGCATCCTATTATAGATAAGGAAGATGATTCCAAAAAACAGAAGGACTAGCAATGCTCCGAAAATAGTCTGAAGCCTGTACCTCTTATTTTGTTCTTTAAAAAGCAATTCTTTCTTTTCATGAGCTTCTTCTTGCAGTGCCTCTCTTTTTTCAAAGTCGAAGTTCATTTCTGCCTGCACGCTTTTTCTGATATTCTCGTGACTGATAAGGCTGTCTTTTGCAGCGGTATACAGCTTATAATGCTGAAAAGCAAGAATCGGATTGTTTTGCGCTTCATAAATGGCGCTTATCAGCTTTTGGGAATTCATGGTCTGCTCTAAAACATCTAGTTCTTTTGCAAGACGCAACGCGTTATTTGCATTCTCTAAGGCCTCGTTGTATTTCTTTTGGCTAAAATAAAAATTCCCAAGATGCGAATAGGTATCCGAAACTCCAAATTTATCATCTATCGACCTGAACTCGGCAATGGCTTTGTTCCAGCTGTCTAGAGCCATTGTTGGATTTCCTGTCTGCGAATAATAAGAACCTAAGTTATTGTATAATTCTCCGAGTCCTCTAACATCCTTGCTCTTGTCGAATGTATTTTTTGATTTTGTATAATATTCGAGCGCTTTAGGATAGTTTTTCTGCCTTAAATAGATGTTGCCGATATTCGTAGTGGTGATACCGACAGTCATGTCGCCTGTTTTTTCTTGAAGTTTTTGAGCCTTTATAAAATAGTCTAAAGCTTTGAAATCTTCTTTTAGTGCTTGGTAGACGATTCCGATATTATTATAAATCCGGGCGGTCCGTCCTTCGTCCTTGATTTCTTCATATACCTTTACCGCTTTCAGGTGATATTGTAAAGCTTTGGCATAGTTGCTTTGTTCTGAAAATACAATCCCTAAGCTACCGTAGGCACGAGCCAGGCCTTTTTTTATTTCTAAGCTATTTTTAGCATCGGAGGTGATTTCTGTTTCAAAGATATTCTGCGCATTATAAAAATGGTCAAGGGCGGCAGCATATTTCCCCAGAATGACATTCACATTCCCTAAATTCAAATAGGCATTACCTTCTTCAATTTTATATTTAATTCTTTGGGAGAGTTCTAGAGCCTTAGCAGCATACTCCTGCATCATTTTGGGATCGCTCGACATATATTCTGTCGCGATAGCATTAAGGAGTACAGTCCTGTCGATATCGTTTTTAGAATGCTCCAAAACCCCTTTTAAGCTGTCAATAGTCTTTTCTTGTGAATAGAAATCAGCATAAAACAGTATAAAAAAGCAGATAAATAGGGCTTTTAACTTCATTCTAAAACGTTTTTTATCTCTTAAAATGCAATGATATGCTTTTTAAAAACAATGACATAAACAAAAATAACATTTCCACAGTGCCACTAGCGACCAGACTTAGAATTCGATGGTTTCAAATTAGAATTTGATTTCATAAAAAAACCCTTTTAGAGGTTGAAATCTAAAAGGGCTTATAGTTCTAAAGATAACTAAATTATTTAATCTTGAAAGCTTTTTCTCCAGGAAAATAAGCTGTGCTTCCCAATTCTTCTTCGATGCGCAGCAATTGGTTGTATTTTGCCATACGGTCAGAACGCGATGCAGAACCTGTCTTGATCTGTCCGCAATTCAATGCTACAGCCAAATCAGCAATCGTATTGTCTTCTGTTTCACCAGAACGGTGCGACATTACAGAGGTATATCCTGCATTGTGCGCCATGTTTACGGCTGCGATGGTTTCAGTCAAAGTACCAATTTGGTTCACTTTTACCAAGATTGAATTCGCAATTCCTTTATCGATTCCTGTCTTAAGGCGCTCTACATTCGTCACAAACAAATCGTCTCCTACTAATTGTACTTTATCTCCGATAAGCTCAGTAAGGTATTTCCAGCCGTCCCAATCATTTTCCTGCATACCGTCTTCGATAGAGATAATCGGATATTTTGAAGCCAATTCGGCCAAATATTCTGCTTGTTCTTTTGAAGAACGGATTTTTCCGGTTTCGCCTTCAAATTTTTTATAATCGTAATTTCCGTTTACATAAAACTCCGAAGCCGCACAGTCAAGTGCAATCTTTACATCATCGCCAAAAGTATAGCCTGCATTTTCAACGGCTTTCTTGATTGAATCTAGCGCATCTTCTGTTCCGCCAGCTAAGTTTGGCGCGAAACCTCCTTCATCTCCAACAGCCGTACTCAAGCCTCTGTCGTGTAATACTTTTTTGAGATTGTGGAAAATCTCAGTTCCCATCTGCATGGCTTGAGAAAATGTTTTTGCTTTAACAGGCATAATCATAAATTCCTGGAAAGCAATCGGAGCATCGGAGTGAGAGCCTCCATTGATGATATTCATCATCGGAACCGGAAGGGTATTTCCAGAAACACCGCCAACATAACGATATAAAGGCATTCCTAATTCATTGGCAGCCGCTTTTGCAACTGCTAAAGAAACGCCAAGAATTGCATTGGCTCCAAGCGTCGATTTGTTTGGAGTGCCATCCAACTCAATCATTCTTTGGTCAATCAGGTTTTGCTCAAAAACAGAAGTTCCTAATAATTCTTCAGCAATTTTAATATTTACATTTTCTACAGCTTTCATAACTCCTTTGCCCATGAATGCTTTTCCGCCATCGCGAAGTTCTACCGCTTCATGTTCTCCAGTTGAAGCTCCAGATGGAACAGCAGCTCTTCCAAGAATTCCGTGTTCTGTTACTACATCGACTTCAATAGTTGGATTTCCTCTAGAATCAAGAATCTGTCTAGCGTGGATTTTAATAATTCTGCTCATTATTGATTGTTTATTTGTTATTATTTGATTGTTTCTTTCAATAAAAAACAAATTTAAGGATTTTAAAATCCGAAATCTTTTATTTTTTAAAAACTTATAAACGCAAACGTTTTAGCAATTAGTATTTCTTTTTTGCATTTAATCGTTTTTTGATTTTGGACTTTGCTTGCAAAAAGGGCTTATAAATTGCCTTGTACGTTCTTTCTTATTTTTACGAATTCTAAATCAAACCTATCGAATTCTAAATCGCAATTGTATTTCGCTCATAAAATGCACATATTAGATTCTTGTTAATCAAACAACTAACTAATATGAAAAAACAACTATTTTTATTTGCCTTATTTGCTTTTTATTGGCAGACGTATGCGCAAGCGCCTAGCAATGACAACTGCGCAAATGCAGTTTCACTAAGCGTAAATCCTGGTCTTAATTGTACGGGAGGAACTTCTGGAACATTATCTGGAGCAACCGATTCTGGATTCGAAGCGGATACTGGAGATGCAGACGATGATGTCTGGTACTCTTTCGTGGCAACGGCCACAGCTCACAAAATTAGCCTATCGAATGTAGAAGGCGACGAAACTGATCTTGCTCATGAAGTGATGGGCGGTACTTGCGGATCCTTGACTATCTTAAGCTCTGCAGATCTAGATTCTAGTATTGTTTCTGGACTTACTGTTGGCACAACCTATTATGTAAGGGTCTATAGCTATTATGACGATCCTGCATCTACAACTTTTGACATCTGTGTCAGCACGCTGCCAGCTCTTACCAATGACAATTGTGCTACAGCCATTGCTTTAACCGCAAATCCAAACCTAACTTGTTCTTCAATGGGCAGCGGTGTTTTGGTTGGCGCTACTGATTCTGGAATAGAAACCGAGACCGGAACTGCAGACGATGACGTTTGGTATAGCTTTGTAGCAACAGCGGCTTCCCACAGAATCAGCTTGAAAGATGTAGAAGGCGACACTACTGACTTAGTACATGAAGTTCTGGGCGGAACTTGTGGAACCTTGGCAGTCTTAAGCTCAAGCGACAACGACACAAGCCTTATTTCTGGATTGACCGTAGGCACTACGTATTACATAAGAGTATTCAGCTACGGATCTGATCCTGCTGCAACTACTTTTAACATCTGCATCACCACATTGCCGACGTTAACTAATGATGAATGTACCGATGCCATCGCTCTTACTGTAAATACGGATGCGTCTTGCTCTTCTAGAACGGGAGGAATCTTAGCAGGCGCTACAGATTCTGGAATTACGACAGCCACGGGAAGTGCGGATGATGATGTATGGTATAGCTTTGTAGCTACAGCAACTTCGCATAGAATCAAAATATTAGATGCAGAAGGTGATTTGACAGATCTTGTTCATGAAGTAATGGATGGCGCCTGCGGATCGTTGGTTACCTTGACTTCAAATGATAACGATTCAAGCCTTGCTACGGGACTGACTGTAGGTACTACCTATTATATTCGCGTTTTTAGTTACAGCGATACAGTTCCAGAATCGACAACTTTTAATATCTGCGTAGGTGTTCCACCTGCAGCTCCGGCTAACGACGATTGTACGGGCGCTATTTCGGTTGCCGTAAATACTAACAATTCTTGTACTTTAAGAACATCTGGAACTGTAGTAAGCGCAACAGATTCAGGAGAAGTGGTTAGCGGTGTTGGAACAGCCGATGATGATGTATGGTTTACTTTTACTGCTACAGCAACTTCACACAGGATAAAACTACTAAATGTAGAAGGTGATGAAACGGATCTTGTACATGAAGTATTGGAAGGGTCTTGCGGCGGACAGTTATTGAGCCTACAGGCAAGCGATAGCGATTCGAGCTTAATTACTGGGCTGACTATAGGCACTACCTACTACCTTAGAGTATTCACTTATGGAGATAGCGGAGCAGAATCAACTACTTTTGATATCTGTATCGGAATTCCTCCTACGGCTCCTGCAAATGACGAATGTGCGGGCGCAGTGGCACTAACGGTTAATTCTGATTTATTGTGTACATCAAAAACTGCCGGAACATTAGTTAGCGCTACCAATTCTGGTATTGGTGCTGACACTGGAACAGCTGATGATGACGTTTGGTTTAGCTTTGTAGCAACTTCTACGACTCACAAAATCAGCTTACTGAATTCAAATGGAGACCAAACAGATCTGGTACATGAAGTGATGGATGGAAATTGTACTGCATTGACAATCTTAAATAGCAGCGATGATGATATAAGCACAGCCTCTGGACTTACTATCGGCACGACCTATTATGTAAGGGTATTCAGTTATGGCACAAATGCTCCTGAATCGACAACTTTTGATATCTGTATCGGTACCTTGCCTCCAGCTCCGGTAAATGACGAATGTACAGGCGCGGTAGTACTTACCGTAAATCCTGATTTGTCTTGCACAGCAACAACAGCAGGTACATTAGCCAGCGCTACAGATTCTGGAGTAGAAACAGAAAACGGCGAGGCAGATGATGACGTATGGTATAGCTTTGTAGCAACAGCAACTTCTCATAAAATCAGTATACTTAACGTAGAAGGCGACATAACTTATCTCGTACATGAGTTAATGGATGGAACCTGCACATCGTTAATAAGCTTAGATAACAGCACTTCTGAATCTAGCTTTGCGACAGGATTAACTGTAGGCGCGACATATTACGTAAGGGTATATAGCTATTACGATGATATTCCGGAATCAACTACATTTGATATCTGTATAGGATCACAGCCTGCAGCTCCAGCAAATGATGATTGTACTGCTGCTGTAGCGCTTACAGTTAACACAGATGGGTCTTGCACTGCAAAAACAGCAGGTACGATAGCTGGAGCAACAGACTCTGGAGAGGGAGATAATGGTTCTGGGACTCCAGATGACGACGTTTGGTATACTTTTGTAGCAACAGCTACTTCTCATAAAATTAGCTTATTAGATGTAGACGGCGATCCGTCTGATCTTGTTCATGAGGTGCTGCAAGGAATGTGCGGCGGACAGTTGGAAAGCTTAAACGTTAGCGACCCGGATTCAAGTATTATTTCTGGATTGGTTGTTGGCACTACGTATTATGTAAGAGTATTTAGTTATGGTGAAGATATTATCGGATCGACTACTTTTGATATCTGTGTAGGCATTTTGCCTCCTCCTCCAGCCAACGACGATTGCGCCAATGCCATAACGCTTACTGCAGCTACTACGTATGCAGGCGGAGCTGTAAATTCAACTATCATCGGAGCTACAGATTCTGCAGCCACAACTTCTATTCCTGATCCGGATTGCGCTAGCTATAGCGGTGGTGATGTTTGGTATAAGGTGGTTATTCCTGCTGATGGAAAACTTACGATTCAAACTGGAAACCCTACTGGTTCTAGTGATACTTCTTTCGATTCTGGCCTAGCTGTTTATTCTGGTACTTGTGATGCTCTTGAATTGGTGGAATGTGATGATGATTCTGGTTCGTCTGGAAACTATTCAAGAATCAACTTGACAGGAAGAACTCCTGGAGAAACAGTCTACATCAGAGTATGGGAATATTCGAATGACGAAGAAGAACTGTTTTCTATAGGAGCTTGGAGCCCGACATTGAGCACTCCTGCATTTGACAGCACGAACTTTAGGGCCTATCCAAACCCAGTAAGCGGTGTTTTAAATTTATCGTATGACCAAGATATTTCTGATGTCCAAGTATTTAATTTATTAGGACAAAATGTAGCTTCAAAAGTCATTAATAGTACCGAAGGAAAAATTGATATGTCTGCACTTCCTACGGGATCGTACTTGGTAAAAGTGACGTCTCAAGGACAGACAAAAACAATAAAGGTGGTGAAACAATAATAATCCTAAGTACCACAAATTGAAAGAGCCACTGTATAGTGGCTCTTTTTTTTGGTTGGCTGTCAAGCAATACAGATTCAATTTATAGCAAGCAAAAAAAAGACGCCTTGCGGCGTCTTTTTATAGTAGTTAAGCTTTAACAGCTTTGTTTATGTTATCGATAAATTGGTCAAACAGATAAGAGGAATCATGCGGACCAGGGCTTGCTTCTGGATGGTATTGTACAGAAAAGCAGTTTTTGTTCTTCATGCGCATTCCGGCTACCGTGCCATCATTGATATGAAGGTGCGTGATTTCTAGGTCTGGATGTTTTTCTAGTTCTTCGCGGTTTACGGCAAATCCGTGGTTTTGCGACGTGATTTCTCCTTTTCCGGTAATCTCATTCTTCACAGGATGGTTTATTCCCCTATGCCCGTTAAACATCTTATACGTAGAGATTCCGTTAGCTAGCGCCAAGACTTGATGTCCGAGGCAGATTCCGAAAACAGGATCGTCGTTGGCCAAGATTTTCTTAGCAATATCAATAGCGCCATAAAGAGGGTCTGGGTCACCAGGACCATTGGAAAGGAAGAATCCATCTGGATTAAACGCTTTCATCTCTTCGTAGGTTGCATTAAAAGGAAACACTTTTATATAACAGTCTCTTTTGGCGAGATTTCTCAAGATGTTCTTCTTTATGCCCAGATCTAAGGCAGCAATTTTATAAGTTGCCGTTTCTTGTCCGACGAAGTAAGGCTCTTTAGTAGAAACTTTTGACGCTAATTCCAACCCTTTCATGTCTGGAACTTTTGCCAATAAGGCTTTTAGTTCATCAATAGATTTTCCGTCGGTAGAGATTACAGCGTTCATCGCTCCATTATCGCGGATATAGCTTACCAAGGCTCTTGTATCTACATCAGAAATGCAAACCAAGTTTTGCTTTTTGAAATAGTCCTCCAAGCTTCCGGAAGAATTTGCACGGGAATGGCTGAATGAAAAGTTTTTGCACACTAAACCCGAAATCATGATCTGGTCCGCCTCGATATCTTCGGCATTGACACCGTAGTTACCGATGTGCGCATTAGTCGCCACCATGATCTGTCCGAAATAAGACGGATCGGTAAAGATTTCTTGATAGCCTGTCATTCCGGTATTGAAGCAGACTTCGCCAAACGTAGTTCCTTCTATTCCAATGGATTTTCCATAAAAAATTGTTCCGTCACTTAGCAGGAGGATTGCTTTTTGTCGTGTTGTGTATTTCATTTTTTAGTGTTGTGTTGTGTAGTTGCGGAATGCGATTGCAAATTTAATTCAAATTTGGAGTTTCTGAAAATTTATTTCTCCAAGAATTTTTCTGTCTCGTTTTATACCCAAGTAGTATTGGAATGGGCAAAAAAAAAGGATAAACTATAATAGCTTATCCTTTTTTTATTTATGAAATGAATTTCTTCATTATTCTGCAGCGTCTGTAGAAGTTTCGGCAGCTGGTGCAGCTGGAGCTTCAGCCTTTGGAGCTTCTTCAACAGCAGTTTCTTCTGCTTTTTTAGCTTTTCCACCACGACGGCTTTTAGCTTTTTTAACCTCTTTTTTACCACCGTTGTAAAGTTCGTTGAAATCAACTAGCTCGATCATCGCCATATCAGCGTTATCACCTAGACGATTTCCAAGTTTGATGATACGTGTGTATCCACCTGGACGATCTCCAACTTTAGCAGCTACGTCTCTGAAAAGATCAGTTACCGCATATTTGCTTCTAAGGTAAGCAAAAACAATACGTCTGTTATGAGTAGTGTCTTGTTTTGATTTTGTAATCAAAGGCTCAACAAATTGTTTAAGCGCTTTAGCTTTAGCAACAGTAGTATTAATACGTTTGTGCTCGATTAGAGAACAAGCCATATTAGACAACATAGCTTTTCTATGCGCTGTCTGTCTGCTTAAGTGGTTGAATTTTTTTCCGTGTCTCATGACGTGTTTTTTTTAACTCCATCTTGCTTCAATCCTCTTTGGAGAGCAAAATATGAAGTAATTTATTCTTTATCTAATTTGTATTTTGCTAGATCCATTCCGAAATGTAGGTTTTTCACAGCCACAAGCTCATCAAGCTCAGTCAATGATTTTTTACCGAAATTACGGAACTTCATCAAGTCATTCTTATTGAAAGATACTAGATCTCCGAGTGTATCCACTTCAGCCGCTTTCAAGCAATTTAATGCTCTCACTGACAAATCCATATCAACAAGCTTAGTTTTAAGCAATTGTCTCATGTGCAATGACTCTTCGTCATATGATTCTGTCTGAGCGATTTCATCAGCTTCAAGTGTTATTCTTTCATCAGAGAACAGCATGAAATGGTGTATCAAAACTTTAGCAGCTTCTGTAAGAGCATCTTTTGGATTGATTGATCCATCAGTTTTGATTTCAAAAACTAATTTCTCGTAATCTGTTTTTTGCTCAACACGGAAGTTCTCGATTGCATATTTCACGTTCTTTACCGGAGTAAAGATAGAATCCGTGAAGATAGTACCGATGGCAGCGTTTTGTTTCTTGTTCTCTTCTGCAGGAACGTATCCTCTACCTTTTTCAATAGTTAACTCCATATTCAAGTTAACTTTGCTATCTAAGTTGCAGATAACCAATTCTGGGTTCAATACTTGGAATCCAGAAATAAATTTTTGAAAATCTCCAGCAGTAATCTGGTCTTTGCCAGAAATTGAGATAGAAACAGACTCGTTATCGATATCTTCAATCTGACGTTTGAAACGTACTTGTTTTAGATTAAGGATAATTTCTGTAACATCTTCAACTACTCCTGAAATTGTAGAAAACTCGTGATCTACACCTTCGATACGAACAGATGTAATTGCATATCCTTCTAAAGCGGAAAGCAAGACTCTTCTAAGTGCATTACCAACAGTCAATCCATAGCCAGGTTCTAAAGGTCTGAATTCAAACTTACCTTCAAAATCGGTTGAATCGATCATGATAACTTTATCGGGCTTCTGAAAATTAAATATTGCCATATGTTCGACTAGTGTCTATTATTTGTTATACAACTCTACGATTAGCTGTTCTTTGATATTTTCTGGAATTTGAAGTCTCGCTGGAACTGAAACGAAAGTACCTTCTTTAAGGTCATTGTTCCAAGTAATCCACTCGTAAACGTGACTAGAATTAGATAATGAACGCTCGATAGCTTCTAAAGATTTAGATTTTTCACGAACAGCTACTTTATCTCCAGGTTTTAGGTGATAAGAAGGAATATTTACATTTTCACCGTTAACAGTGATGTGTCTGTGAGAAACGATTTGACGTGCAGCTCTTCTAGAAGGAGCGATACCCATTCTGAATACTACGTTATCTAATCTAGCCTCACAAAGTTGTAAAAGAACCTCACCTGTTACTCCTTTAGTAGCAGAAGCTTTTTCGAATAAGTTTCTGAATTGTTTTTCTAAAATTCCGTAAGAATATTTAGCTTTTTGCTTTTCCATCAACTGGACAGCATATTCAGATTTCTTACCTCTTTTTTTAGCCATCCCGTGTTGTCCAGGTGGATAATTTCTTTTTTCGAAAGATTTGTCATCTCCGAAGATTGCTTCGCCGAATTTACGAGCAATTTTAGTTTTTGGACCAGTATATCTTGCCATTTCTAAAAATTAAATTAAGGTAGAGATTATGAATTCAGGTCATATCCTCCGATAATCTATGATCTACCTAGTTATACTTAAATATAATTAAACTCTACGTCTTTTTGGAGGACGACATCCATTGTGAGGCATTGGAGTAACGTCAATGATTTCTGTTACTTCAATTCCACCGTTATGTAGTGAACGGATAGCAGACTCACGTCCGTTTCCTGGTCCTTTTACATAAACTTTCACTTTTTTAAGTCCAGCTTCTAACGCTACTTTGCTACAATCTTCTGCTGCCATTTGAGCTGCATATGGAGTATTCTTTTTAGAACCTCTGAAGCCCATTTTACCAGCTGAAGACCAAGAAATAACTTCACCCTTTTTGTTAGTCAAAGAAATGATGATGTTGTTAAAAGTTGCACTAATATGAGCTTCGCCTGTTGATTCAACGATAACTTTACGTTTTTTTGCACTTGCCTTAGCCATACTACTTATTATTTAGTTGCTTTTTTCTTGTTAGCAACAGTTTTTCTTTTACCTTTTCTTGTTCTAGAGTTGTTCTTAGTTCTTTGTCCTCTTAATGGAAGACCAGATCTGTGACGGATTCCTCTGTAGCATCCGATATCCATCAAACGTTTGATGTTTAATGAAATCTCTGAACGCAATTCACCTTCGATTTTGAAATATGAAACGGCATCACGGATAGCTCCGATTTCGTCATCATTCCAATCTTGAACTTTAGTATCTTGGCTTACTTGAGCTTTTTCTAAAATCTCAATAGCTCTGCTTTTTCCTATTCCGAAGATATAAGTTAAAGCGATAACTCCTCTTTTGTTTTTAGGTATATCTACCCCTGCTATTCTTGCCATAACTATCCTTGTCTTTGTTTAAATCTAGGATTCTTTTTATTAATAACGTACAATCTTCCTTTTCTTCGTACGATAATGCACTCGGCACTTCTTTTTTTAACTGATGCTCTTACTTTCATTTTAATAGCTTTAGTATCTATAAGTAATTCTTGCTTTTGACAGATCGTAAGGACTCATTTCTAGTTTCACTTTATCGCCAGGCAATAACTTGATATAATGCATACGCATTTTTCCAGAGATGTGAGCAATTACAATATGTCCATTTTCTAACTCTACACGGAACATCGCATTTGATAATGCTTCGATGATGGATCCGTCTTGTTCTATTGCTGATTGTTTTGCCATAAAAATTAAGCTACTGCTTTTCTATTTTTACCACTTTTCATCAAACCGTCGTAATGCTTGTTCAACAAATAAGAATTAATTTGCTGGATAGTATCACTTGCAACTCCAACCATAATCAATAACGATGTACCTCCATAAAACAAGGCCCAAGATGGTTGAACACTCAAAACACTTACAACAATTGCTGGGAACACAGCTATTAAAGCAAGAAATAATGAACCTGGGAACGTTATATAGGACATGATTTTATCTAAAAACTCAGAAGTTTCTGCTCCCGGTCTAATTCCAGGAATGAAACCACCACTTCTTTTTAGATCATCTGCCATTTTATTTGTAGGTACTGTAATTGCGGTGTAAAAGTAAGTAAAAACTATGATTAACAGAGCAAAAACCAGATTATACTGCCATCCGAAGATATTCTGGAAAGCGGTACTCACTGAAGTAGCTGTTTCTGAACTAGATAGACCAGCCAAAGCAGCAGGAATGAACATAATTGCTTGAGCAAAAATGATTGGCATAACTCCAGAAGCGTTAAGCTTCAATGGAATCCACTGTCTGTTTCCTCCTTGCTCGAATTCACCAGAAGCGGTACGACGAGCATACTGCACCGGAATCTTTCGAACGGCCATTACTAATAGAACACAAGCTACGATGACGAGCAACCAAATTATTACTTCGAAAACCAATAGCATTGGACCACCGTTATTGTTTGTTACTCTAGTAGAGAATTCTTGGATGAATGCTTGTGGCATTCTCGCAATAATACCTACCATGATCAATAACGATATACCGTTTCCAATTCCTTTATCAGTAATTTTTTCACCCAGCCACATTGCGAAGATAGTACCTGAAACAAGTATTACCACAGATAAGAACTGGAACGCAAAAGGCGAGATCAATCCTGGGTTCACATTAGAAAGGAAAGCTTCTCCTGGCAAAGTTCTGTAAAGATTGAAAATATAACCCGGAGCTTGAACTAAAGTAATAACGATAGTCAACCAACGCGTGATTTGGTTCATTTTCTTTCTTCCGCTTTCACCATCTTTCTGTAGTTTTTGAAGGTAAGGCACAGCAATACCCATCAATTGAACTACGATAGATGCAGAGATATACGGCATGATACCCAATGCAAATACAGATGCTTGCGAAAACGCACCACCTGTAAATACATCGATTAACCATCCGATTCCTTCTTTTGTTTGATCAGTAAGTCCATTTAACTTAGTCGCATCAATACCTGGAAGTGTTACCTGAGCACCAAAACGATACACCAATAACAAACCAAGAGTAACTAAAATTCTATTTTTTAGTTCTTCAATCTTCCAAACATTGCTTAACGATTCTATAAATTTCTTCATCTTGATTATAAGAATTATAAAGTTACGGCTTCTCCACCAGCAGCTTCGATTGCAGCTTTTGCAGTAGCAGTAAATTTATGAGCGGTTACCTTTAATTTAGCTTTCAATTCACCTCTTCCCAAAATCTTTACGATTTCGTTTTTAGTTGCCAAACGGTTAGCTACGAAAACTGTCATATCAACAGTATTATCTGTAACAATTCCATTATCAACCAAAGCTTGAAGCGTATCAAGGTTTACACCTTCGTATTCTTTACGATTGATGTTTTTGAAACCAAATTTAGGCACACGTCTTTGAAGTGGCATTTGACCTCCTTCAAAACCAATCTTTTTAGAATAACCAGAACGAGATTTAGCTCCTTTGTGACCTCTTGCAGAAGTACCACCTTTTCCAGAACCTTCTCCTCTACCTAATCTTTTGTTTTGATTGTGTGTTGAGCCTTCAGCTGGCTGTAAGTTACTTAAATTCATAACTATAATTTGTTATTTAGCTTCTTCAACAGAAACTAAGTGTTTTACTTTGTTTATCATCCCAAGGATAGCAGGATTTGAATCATGCTCCACAACTTGTCCCATTTTACGAAGACCTAAAGCTTCAAGACCTCTTTTCTGAGATAGAGGACAATTGATTTTGCTTCTAACTTGTTTTACTAATAATTTCGCCATAATTTCCTTGAATTAACCTTTAAAAACTTTCTCTAAAGAAACACCTCTTTGTTTTGCAACAGTATAAGCGCTTCTCATTTGCAATAAAGCATCAAAAGTTGCTTTTACCACGTTGTGAGGATTCGAAGAACCTTGAGATTTTGACAATACGTCGTGAATTCCAACTGATTCAAGAACTGAACGAACAGCTCCACCAGCGATAACTCCTGTACCATGAGATGCAGGGATCAAGAAAACACGTGCTCCACCAAATTTACCTTTTTGTTCATGAGGAACAGTTTTGCTGCTCAATGGAATTTTCACAAGATTTTTCTTTGCATCTTCTACTGCTTTAGCAATAGCTTCAGAAACATCTTTAGATTTTCCAAGACCATGTCCAACTACACCATTCTCGTCGCCTACAACTACAATTGCAGAAAAACCAAAAGCTCTACCACCTTTTGTAACTTTAGTTACACGGTTCACACTCACCAAACGATCCTTTAATTCAAGTCCACTTGGTTTTACTAACTCTACGTTTTTGTATTTATGATACATAATTTCTTAGAATTTAAGTCCAGCCGCTCTAGCGCCTTCTGCTAATGATTTAATACGACCGTGATATAGATACCCACCTCTATCGAAGGTAACAGTTTCAATTCCGGCTTTTAACGCTTTTTCTGCTACCAATTTTCCAACTGATGCTGCAACTTCAACGTTTGTACCTTTAGTACCTACTTCTTTCTCTCTAGATGAAGCAGCCAATAAAGTAACACCATTTACATCGTCTATGAGCTGTGCATAGATTTCTTTGTTACTTCTGAATACAGAAAGTCTTGGTTTTGCGGCAGTACCGCTTACGATTTTTCTGATTCTGAATTTAATTCTCTGTCTTCTTTCAGATTTTGTTAATGACATAATCTTTTATTTTTAAGCTGATTTACCTGCTTTTCTTCTTAATACTTCACCAACAAACTTAACTCCTTTTCCTTTGTAAGGTTCTGGTTTACGGAAATTTCTAATTTTCGCAGCCACTTGTCCTACAAGTTGTTTATCGAAAGATGTTAATTTTACGATTGGATTTTTACCTTTCTCAGAAACTGTCTCCAATTTAACTTCAGGAGCGATTTCTAAAATGATGTTATGAGAAAATCCAAGAGCCAAGTCAAGTTTTTGTCCTTGGTTAGAAGCTCTGTAACCTACCCCAACCAATTCTAATTCTTTTGTAAAACCTTCAGATACACCAATAATCATGTTATTGATTAATGATCTGTATAATCCGTGTTTTGCTCTTTGATCTTTTTGATCAGATGATCTTTCAACTAGAACTTGACCATCTTCAACTTTTACAGTAACATCAGAATATTCCTGAGTAAGTTGACCTAATTTTCCTTTTACTGTAATTACTCCTTCTGCAACTTCTACAGTTACTCCAGCTGGAACTACAATTGGATTTTTACCTATTCTTGACATCGTTAAGTCGTTTTATTAGTATACGTAACAAATTACCTCACCACCAATGTTCAATTGCTTAGCTTGTTTTCCAGTCATCAATCCTCTTGATGTAGAAACAATAGCAATTCCTAATCCGTTAAGGATTCTTGGAAGGTTAGAAGCACCTGCATATTTACGCAAACCTGGTTTACTAATTCTTTGGATATCTTTGATTACTGGCTCTTTAGTATCTTTATCATACTTCAAAGCAATTTTGATTGAACCCTGAACAGAGTTGTCTTCAAATTTGTAGCTCAAGATATAACCTTGATCAAATAAAATCTTTGTGATTTCTTTTTTAAGATTAGAAGCAGGAATTTCAACGACTTTGTGGTTTGCAGCCACAGCGTTTCTAACTCTTGTCAAATAATCCGCAATAGGATCTGTATACATATAATTAAAATTGCGGTTTTGGTATTCGTCCCGGACTTTCCGGTAGAACCTGAAACCATTAAAACTTACTAATTAATCAACAGATAGTTGCCGGTTCGCGGCAAAAATCCGGCAAACTTACAACTATCTGTCGAGAAAACAAAATTTTTGATTTTACCAGCTGGCTTTTTTAACTCCTGGTATCAATCCATTATTAGCCATTTCACGGAAAGTTACACGTGAAATACCGAATTGACGCATATACCCTCTAGGTCTTCCAGTTAATTTGCAACGGTTGTGCAAACGAACAGGAGAAGCATTTTTCGGTAATTTTTGTAGGCCTTCATAATCTCCAGCTTCTAATAAAGCTTTTCTTTTTTCAGCATACTTTGCTACCGTTTTTTCTCTTTTTACCTCACGGGCTTTCATTGATTCTTTAGCCATAACTTAATTCTTTTTAAAAGGTAATCCTAATTCTGCTAATAATGACTTCGCTTCTTTGTCTGTTTTTGCAGTCGTAACGAAAGTAATGTCCATTCCTGAGATTTTGTTTACTTTGTCAATATCAATTTCTGGGAAAATGATTTGCTCCAAAACTCCAAGGTTGTAATTTCCTCTTCCGTCAAAACCAGTAGCTTTGATTCCGCTAAAGTCTCTTACTCGTGGCAATGAAGATGTAATCAATCTGTCTAAGAACTCATACATTCTTTCACCACGCAAAGTAACTTTTGCACCAATTGGCATTCCTTTTCTCAATTTGAATGACGCAACGTCTTTCTTAGAAATAGTTGATACTGCTTTTTGACCTGTAATTTTTGTCAACTCTTCAACTGCATAATCGATAAGTTTTTTATCAGATACAGCGGCACCAACTCCACGGCTCAAAACGATTTTTTCCAATTTAGGAACTTGCATTACGTTTTTGTAACCGAATTCTTCTTTAAGTGCAGAGATCACTCTGTCCTTATATTCTTGTTTTAGTCTAGGTATATAAGCCATCACTATAATACTTGATTAGATTTTTTTGAAAATCTTACTTTCTTATCTCCTTCTACTTTCACACCTGTTCTTGTAGCTTCCTTAGTTTTAGGATCTATAAGAGATAGGTTAGAAATATGTATTGGAGCTTCTTTCTTAACGATACCACCTTGAGGGTTTTTCGCACTTGGTTTCGTGTGTTTTGAAACCATGTTAACACCTTCAACAATCGCTTTATTTTTTTCACGATCTACACGTACAACCTTACCTTCAGAACCTTTATGGTCACCTGCGATAACTCTTACTGTATCTCCTGATTTGATTTTTAGCTTTATCATCTTGTAAATAATTAAAGCACTTCTGGTGCTAATGATACAATCTTCATGAATTGTTTTTCACGAAGCTCTCTTGCTACTGGACCAAAAACACGAGTTCCTCTCATTTCACCTGCAGCGTTCAAAAGAACACAAGCATTGTCATCGAAACGGATATAAGAACCATCGGCTCTTCTCACTTCTTTTTTGGTACGTACAACAACTGCAGTTGAAACAGCTCCTTTTTTTACGTTTCCGTTTGGAGTTGCATCTTTGATAGATACTACAATCTTGTCACCAACAGAGGCATACCTTCTTTTGGTACCTCCTAAAACACGGATAGTTAAAACTTCTTTAGCTCCTGTGTTATCTGCTACTTTTAGTCTTGATTCTTGTTGTACCATAATTATTTAGCTCTTTCAATGATTTCAACTAATCTCCAACATTTTGATTTACTTAAAGGACGCGTTTCGCTAATTCTTACAGTATCTCCAATGTTACAGTCGTTTGTTTCGTCGTGTGCAACGTATTTTTTAGTTTTCAACACGAACTTACCGTATAAAGGGTGTTTTACTCTTCTTGTTTCAGAAACAACAATAGATTTCTCCATTTTGTTGCTAGTAACAACACCGATTCTCTCTTTTCTTAAATTTCTTTTTTCTTCCATCTTTTAGCAGAATACAATTACTGTAGCTCTCTTTTGCTTAACTCTGTAGCGATTCTTGCAACTGATCTTCTTAGGCTTCTGATTTGAAGCGGATTTTCAATTGGAGAAATAGCGTGAGCATTTTTTAGGTCGGCATATGTCTTTTTTAACTGACTAAGTTTCTCTTGTAACTCAGCTGCAGACAGATCTTTAATTTCTGATTGTTTCATAATAAAAATTGATTATGCTTCGAAATCTCTAGCTACGACAAACTTAGTTTTTACTGGAAGTTTTTGTGCTGCAAGACGCAAAGCTTCTTTTGCAACAGACAAAGGTACTCCTCCAACTTCAAACATAATTCTTCCGGGTTTAACAACTGCAGCCCAATATTCAACTGCACCTTTACCTTTACCCATACGTACTTCAAGAGGCTTCTTTGTGATTGGTTTGTCTGGAAATATTTTGATCCATAATTGACCTTCTCTTTTCATAAAACGAGTTGCAGCGATACGTGCCGCCTCGATTTGACGAGAAGTTAGGAACATTCCAGTTTCATGAACAGATTTAATACCAAACATTCCATTAGAAAGTTCATGCCCTCTTTGAGAGTTTCCTTTCATTTTACCCTTCTGTACCTTGCGGTATTTTGTTCTTTTAGGCTGTAACATTTTTCTTTAATTTAAAAATTACTTTCTTTTACGTGGGTTTGGTTTGCTGTTTCTGTCAGATTTGCCACGAGGAGCATCTCCGCCTTTACCGCTTCCAGCTTGTTTTTTGTCCATTCCAACTAGTGGAGACAAATCACGTTTGCCGTAAACTTCACCTTTCATGATCCACACTTTGATTCCCATTCTACCGTAAGTAGTGTGAGCCTCAGCAAGTGCGTAATCAATGTCAGCTCTGAAAGTTGATAGAGGAATTCTTCCTTCTTTGAACATTTCTGAACGTGCCATCTCAGCACCGTTCAAACGACCTGAAATCATAACTTTCACACCTTCTGCGTTCATACGCATAGCGGCAGCGATAGCCATTTTAATTGCTCTTCTGTAAGAAATACGACTTTCAATTTGACGAGCAATGCTAGTACCTACTAGGTAAGCATCTAGTTCTGGTCTTTTAATTTCAAAGATGTTGATTTGAACCTCTTTGTCAGTAATTTTCTTAAGTTCTTCTTTCAACTTGTCTACCTCTTGGCCACCTTTCCCGATAATGATACCTGGTCTAGCAGTAGTGATAGTAACGGTTACAAGTTTCAAAGTTCTCTCGATGATTACTTTTGATACACTAGCTTTTGATAAACGAGCGTGGATGTACTTTCTGATTTTGTGATCTTCGGCAAGTTTGTCACCGTAATCATTTCCACCATACCAGTTTGAATCCCATCCTCTGATGATACCAAGCCTGTTTCCAATCGGATTTGTCTTTTGTCCCATCTTTATTAATTGCTTTGTGTGTTATCTAATTGTCCTAATACGATAGTTACGTGGTTAGAACGTTTTCTAATTCTATGTGCGCGACCTTGTGGAGCTGGACGAAGTCTTTTCAACATCATTCCACCATCTACTCTGATCTCTTTAATAATCAAGCCTGCTTCAGCTACGTTACCTTCTGCATTTTTCTGCTCCCAGTTGTTGATTGCAGATAACAAAAGTTTTTCTAACTTTCTTGAAGCTTCTTTAGAGCTGAATCTTAAAATATTCAAAGCTCTTTCCACTTTCTGACCTCTTACTAGATCTGCTACTAAGCGCATTTTTCTAGGTGAAGTAGGGCAGTTATTCAATTTTGCGAAGGCAACTTGCTTATTAGCTTCTTTGATGCCTTCAGCTCTTTCTCTTTTACGAACTCCCATTGCTTCTTATTTTTTACCTTTATTTTTTGCTCCAGCGTGACCTCTAAAAGATCTTGTTGGTGAAAATTCTCCTAATTTGTGACCTACCATGTTTTCTGTTACGTAAACCGGTACAAACTGACGACCGTTATGAACTGCGATAGTTTGTCCAACAAAATCTGGAGTAATCATCGAAGCTCTAGACCAAGTCTTTACAACTCCTTTGTTACCTTTTTCAATATTTTCTTGAACTTTCTTATCTAATTTATAGTGAACGAAAGGTCCTTTTTTTAATGAACGTGCCATATCTTATTATTTCTTTCTACGTTCTACGATATACTTGTTACTCGGATTTTGCTTAGAACGCGTTCTGTAACCTTTAGCAGGAACTCCGTTTCTTGAACGTGGGTGTCCTCCTGAAGAACGTCCTTCTCCACCACCCATTGGGTGATCAACAGGGTTCATCGCAACTGGTCTTGTTCTAGGTCTTCTACCCAACCATCTAGTTCTACCTGCTTTACCAGACACTACTAATTGATGATCAGAATTAGATACAGCTCCAATTGTAGCAGAACAAGTAAGCAAGATTAATCTTGTCTCACCTGAAGGCATTTTGATTGTAGCATATTTTCCATCTCTTGCCATTAATTGAGCGAAAGTTCCAGCAGAACGAGCAATAACAGCTCCTTGACCTGGACGCAACTCAATACAAGAGATAACAGTTCCCAAAGGAATTTTACTCAAAGGCAATGTATTACCGATTTCTGGAGATGCTTCTGGACCAGAAACTACTTTCTGACCAACTTGCAATCCGTTTTGAGCGATAATATAAGTTTTCTCTCCATCAGCATAAGCTAACAAAGCGATGAATGCAGTACGATTTGGATCGTATTCAATTGATTTCACAGAAGCTGGAATTCCATCTTTTGTTCTTTTGAAATCAATAATACGATATCTCTGCTTGTGACCACCACCCGTATAACGCATGGTCATCTTTCCTTGACTATTTCTACCTCCTGAGTTTTTTATCGGTGCGATCAATGAACGCTCCGGCTTATCAGTTGTAATGGCGTCAAAACCATTAACAACTCTAAAACGCTGACCCGGGGTAATAGGTTTTAATTTTCTAACTGACATGTTTCTGCCTTATTTATTAGATATTATTATAAAAATCTATCGTTTCTCCTTCTTGTACTTGAACAATTGCTTTTTTATAAGCATTTGTCTTTCCATTGATAATACCACTTTTAGTGTATTTAGTAGATCTATCAGCTCTGTAGTTCATTGTGTTCACTTCAACAACTGTAATTCCATAAGCTGCCTCGATAGCATTCTTAATTTGAATTTTGTTTGCTCTTTTGTCAACAATGAATCCAAAGCGATTGAAAACCTCACCATCTTTGGTAATTTTTTCTGTAATTATAGGTTTAATTATGATACTCATGGCCTATTATTTGCTTAAATTTTCTTCAATTCCTTCTAAAGACCCTTCTAAAAGCACTAAATTATTTGCATTTAAAATAGCATAAGTACTTAATTCTGAACTAGTTACAACGCTAGATGCCTTTAAATTGCGTGAGGACAAATATACATTTTTATTTGACTCTCCCAACACAAACAAAGATTTTTTATTCTCTAACCCTAAAGCTTTCAAAACGTTAATGAAATTTTTAGTGTTTGGAACTTCAAAATTGAAATCTTCTAATACTATAATATTTGACTCTTTTGCTTTGATTGAGAAAGCCGATTTTCTTGCCAAACGTTTCAAGTTTTTATTCAATTTGAATGAATAACTTCTTGGTCTTGGGCCGAAAACTGTACCTCCACCTTTAAACAAAGGGTTCTTAGCACTACCAGCACGAGCTGTACCTGTTCCTTTTTGCTTTTTAATCTTACGAGTAGATCCCGCAACTTCAGCTCTTTCTTTAGCTTTGTGCGTTCCTTGTCTTTGGTTAGCAAGATATTGCTTTACATCAAGGTATACTGCGTGATTATTTGGCTCAATTGCGAATACTGAATCAGAAAGAGTGATCGTTCTGCCAGTTTCTTTTCCGTTGAAATTTAAAACTTTTACTTCCATTACTTCTGAATGATTACATAAGAGTTATTGTGTCCTGGAACACATCCTTTTACTAAAAGTAGGTTCTTCTCAGCAACAACTTTCAAAACTCTTAAATTTTGAACAGTCACATTATCAGTTCCCATTCTTCCTGCCATACGCATTCCTTTGAATACTCTAGAAGGATAAGAAGAAGCTCCTACAGATCCTGGCGCTCTTAAACGGTTGTGCTGACCATGTGTAGCCTGTCCAACACCACCAAAACCGTGACGTTTTACAACACCTTGGAAACCTTTACCTTTAGATACACCTTGAACATCTACAAATTCGCCTTCTGTAAAAACATCAACTGTTAATACATCACCTAATTTGTGTTCGTTTTCAAACTTGAATTCAACGACTTTTTTCTTAGCAACAGTACCAGCTTTTTTAAAGTGACCTAAGTCAGCTTTAGTGGAGTGTTTCTCGTTTTTGTCATCGAAACCAAGTTGTAACGCTTCATACCCGTCAACACCTTTGGTTCTGACTTGGGTAACAACGCATGGTCCAGCTTCGATTACTGTACAAGGAATGTTTTTCCCGTTTTCATCGAAAATACTAGTCATGCCGATTTTTCTACCAATTAACCCAGACATAAAATATTAATTATTAATTATTAAAATACAAAATATAGAACACATTATTTAAACGACGTTCTATTTTTGGAGGCGCAAAAGTATAAATAATTTGCGGTTATTCCTAAAAATATTTTTTCGTCTAAATAATGTGTTACTTTCTTAATGAGATACTTATACTTTGATCTCTACTTCAACTCCACTTGGCAACTCTAATTTCATTAGAGCGTCGATTGTTTTTGATGAAGAAGAATAAATGTCTAACAATCTTTTGTATGACATTACTTCAAATTGCTCTCTTGATTTTTTGTTAACGTGCGGAGAACGCAACACAGTAAAAATCTTTTTGTGAGTTGGCAACGGAATTGGTCCTGTTACCACTGCACCTGTACTTTTTACAGTTTTTACAATCTTCTCAGCAGACTTGTCTACCAAATTGTGATCGTAAGATTTTAGTTTTATTCTGATTTTTTGACTCATTTTTCTTTAGAATTAAGCGTTACCTTTTGCTTTTTTGATTACCGCTTCTGAAATATTAGAAGGCGTTTCAGCATAGTGAGAAAACTCCATTGTTGAAGTAGCTCTACCTGATGACAATGTTCTTAATGTTGTAACATAACCGAACATTTCTGATAATGGCACATCAGCCTTGATAGTTTTAGCACCATTTCTGTCACCCATATCATTTACTTGACCTCTACGACGGTTCAAGTCGCCAACGATATCACCCATGTTTTCTTCTGGAGTAATAACCTCAATTTTCATGATAGGCTCAAGGATAACAGCACCTGCAGCTTTTCCAGACTCTTTGTAACCCATTTTCGCAGCTAATTCGAAAGAAAGAGCATCAGAATCCACAGGATGGAAAGATCCGTCTAATAAAGTTACTTTCAAGCTGTCTACTGCATATCCTGCTAGAGGACCTTGCTTCATCGCTTCTCTGAAACCTTTTTCAACAGCCGGGATATATTCTTTAGGAACGTTACCACCTTTTACTTCGTTAACAAACTGCAATCCAACTGGAACTTTACCGTCAACCTCATCAGCAGGCTCGATTCTAAATACGATATCACCGAATTTACCACGACCTCCAGATTGTTTTTTGTACGTTTCTCTATGTTGAGCTGATCTTGTGAACGCTTCTTTATATTCTACTTGAGGCTCACCTTGGTTTACCTCTACTTTGAACTCACGTTTCATTCTATCAACCAAGATATCCAAGTGAAGCTCACCCATACCTGAGATAATAGTTTGACCTGAAGCCTCATCTGTTCTAACTGTAAACGTTGGATCTTCTTCAGCCAATTTAGCCAAAGCCATACCCATTTTATCTACGTCAGCCTTAGTCTTAGGCTCAATCGCGATACCAATTACCGGATCAGGGAATTTCATTGACTCAAGAATGATTGGGTGTTTTTCATCACACAATGTATCTCCAGTTTTGATATCCTTAAATCCAACAGCAGCTCCAATATCTCCAGCCTCAATGTACTCGATAGGATTTTGCTTGTTAGCGTGCATTTGGTAGATACGAGAAATTCTTTCTTTGTTTCCAGAACGAGTGTTCAAAACATAAGAACCTGCATCTAAACGACCAGAATAAGCACGGAAGAAAGCCAAACGACCTACGAATGGGTCAGTTGCAATCTTAAATGCAAGAGCAGCAAATGGCTCTTTTACATCTGGCTTACGCAAGATTTTAGTTTGGTCTTCTTCTAATAAATCAGCATCATCAGGATCAATTCCTTCGATACCTTCTTTATCTAGCGGAGAAGGCAAATATTTACATACAGCGTCTAACATGAACTGAACTCCTTTGTTTTTGAAAGAAGAACCAGCAATCATAGGAATGATAGCCATGTCAATTGTAGCCGCTCTTAATGCTGTGTTGATTTCCTCTTCAGTAATAGAAGATTCATCTTCCATATACTTATCTAAAAGGTTTTCATCATAATCAGCAACTGCCTCGATCAAGATAGAACGGTATTGTTTAACTTCGTCAACCATATCCGCAGGGATAGGCACGATATCAAACGTAGCACCTTGTGTTTCATCATGCCATACGATAGCTTGATTTTTCACTAAGTCAACCACACCTTTAAAGTCGATCTCATCACCGATTGGCAACGTAATTGCCACAGCGTTTGATTTCAACATATCACGAACCTGTTGGCAAACTCCTAAGAAGTTTGAACCTTGACGGTCCATTTTATTTACGAATCCCATACGAGGAACTCTGTATTGGTCAGCAAGTCTCCAGTTAGTCTCAGATTGAGGCTCAACACCATCAACTGCACTAAACAAGAAAACCAATCCATCTAATACTCTCAAAGAACGGTTTACCTCAACGGTAAAGTCAACGTGTCCAGGAGTATCGATGATGTTAAAGTGATAAGGCTTGCTTTCTGGAAGTGCTTTTCCTTGTTCAGTTGGAAAGTTCCACTCACAAGTTGTAGCAGCAGAAGTAATTGTAATACCTCTCTCTTGCTCTTGAGCCATCCAGTCCATTGTTGCAGCACCATCGTGCACCTCACCAATCTTATGTGATTTTCCAGTATAAAAAAGGATACGCTCAGTTGTTGTTGTTTTACCAGCATCAATATGAGCAGCAATTCCGATATTTCTTGTGTATTTTAAATCTCTAGCCATTTCTTAATGATTAAAATCTAAAGTGAGAGAATGCTTTGTTTGCTTCAGCCATCTTGTGAGTATCCATTCTCTTTTTAACAGCAGCACCTTCTTCTTTAGCAGCAGCTAAAACTTCAGAAGCTAGTTTTTGAGCCATAGATTTCTCATTTCTTCTACGAGCATAAAGTATCATCCACTTCATTGCCATAGAGATTTTACGATCTGGTCTGATTTGCATTGGGATTTGGAATGTAGCTCCACCAACTCTACGGCTACGTACTTCTACGTGAGGCATAACGTTAGTCAAAGCATCTTTCCAGATTTCCAATGAAGATTTTTCTGCGTCTTGTTTCTTGTTTTCTACGATTTCCAATGCATCATAGAATACTTTGAAAGCAGTTGATTTTTTACCATCCCACATTAAGTTGTTCACAAAACGCGTTACTAACTGATCGTTAAATTTTGGATCTGGTAAAAGAGGTCTTTTTTTGGCCTGTCTTTTTCTCATGTCTTTACTTTAAAAGTTTAAATTACTTTTTTGCTTCTTTTGGGCGTTTTGCACCATACTTAGATCTTCTTTGCGTTCTTCCTGCAACACCTGATGTATCAAGCGCTCCACGAACGATGTGGTATCTAACTCCTGGTAAATCTTTTACCCTTCCACCCCTAACTAATACTATCGAGTGCTCTTGTAGGTTATGTCCTTCTCCAGGGATGTAAGCATTCACCTCATTACCATTTGTCAAACGTACACGCGCTACTTTACGCATTGCAGAGTTTGGTTTTTTTGGTGTAGTAGTGTAAACACGCGTACAAACCCCTCTTCTTTGAGGACAAGAATCTAAAGCAACCGATTTACTCTTCTTAGTTATCTGAGTTCTTCCAGTTCTTACTAATTGTTGAATTGTTGGCATAATTAATACTAAAATATATTATGATTTAATTTCCCGCTTTTTACGGGGTTGCAAATGTAATAATTATTTTTTTTTAAACAAACCTTAATTCATTAATTTTCAAACAGATTAGCCAACATTTATTTTTTATATATTATTCGTTGGATTTTTGCGTTACTTTTACTGAGGCTTATAAATAGCAAAATGCTTAAAAATATTTGAACATCAAAAGCCAGCCGTTTTAACAATTAACTTATTTTGAAAAGATTTCTTTTTATTTCTTTTTGTATTTTTTTCAGCCTAAACGCATTAGGCCAAAAGCTTCATTTAAAGATTACGGCCGATTCTCAAAGTGATTTAAAAACAATAGACTCTATAGGTTATGTAAAAAATCACAGCAATGCCAAAAGCATTGTTGATGAAGCCAATAGTTTTTCAGAAAAACTGAAACGTTTCGGCTTTTTAGAAAATGAAATTTTAGAAAACAAGAAACAAAACGACAGCACTTTCCTGTTCAAGTTTCAATTGGGCCAAAGGACCAAATCCATACATATATATATAGGTCGCAATTCGGAATTACAAAAACTGGGGATTTTAGAAAATACTGAAGACACTTTAAAACTTGCTTTTAGCGAAACCGAAACCTTCCTAACTACTACTTTGAACACTTTGGAACGCCGCGGGTACTCCTTAGCGAAGCTTCAATTGGTAAACTTGAAAAAACAGAAAGGCATTCTCTTGGCCGATTTGAGTTTCGAAACTGAAAAATTACGTCAAGTCAATGATATTGTAATCAACGGTTATGATAAATTTCCCGAAGGACATAAAAAAGAAATCAAGCGCCGCTATCGCAACAAGGTCTTTAATCAGGAAAGCCTTAAAAACATCCATAATGATTTCAATCAGTTTCAGTTCGTCACTCAGACCAAATACCCTGAGATCTTATTTATGAATGACACGACTAAAGTCTATGTCTATGTAGAAAAATCAAAACCAAATCGTTTTGACGGTTTTATAGGTTTTGGAAATGACGACAATGGCAACTTGAAAGTAAATGGCTATCTCGACCTGCTGCTTGTCAATTCCCTAAATGTAGGCGAACGTTTCAATTTATACTGGAAAAGTGATGGAAACGACCAGAAAACCTTCAACGTCAATATCGAGCTACCTTATATTTTCAGGAGCCCTCTAGGTATCAAGGCACAATTAAACATTTTTAAGCAGGACAGCACATTCCAAAACACGCAGACGGCTATTGACCTGGGCTATTATTTTAATTACAACACGAGACTGTACGTCGGATACCAGTCAACAGAATCTAATGATATCCAAAACCTGAACAGTTCAACGATAACTGATTTTGACAACTCTTTCTTTACTTCCAATTTTGAGTTTACCAAATTCAGAAACGAAGATTTTTTATTTCCGGACAAAACGTTAATCAATATCAAAGGAGGTGTCGGGAAGAGAAATTCTGAAGCTTCAAAAAACAACCAATTTTTCACCAATATTGATCTCCGGCATAACTTCTATTTGAACAATAAAAATATCGTCGCCATCCGGAGCCAGAATTTCCTACTGCAAAGCGACAGTTATATCACCAACGAGCTCTTCCGTTTCGGAGGCATCAACTCGATTCGCGGCTTTAACGAAAACAGCCTACAGGCCAATCTTTTCTCTTCGATACTTACAGAATACAGATATGTCTTGGCCCCGACAATTTATATCCATTCTATTATCGACTTTGGCTACTACCAAGACAAGACCACAGACAATGATGGCAACTTGCTTGGCTTGGGTTTTGGATTTGGCTTATTGACAAAAAACGGGTTGTTCAATATTGTCTATGCAAACGGAAGCACGGGCAATCAACAAATCAAGCTATCTAACTCAATTGTTCATATTAGCTTTAAAGCTAGATTTTAACAATTAATGCTTCAAAACATCAATATAGTAAAAACAATTTTAAAAAAAGTATAGGTTTGTTAAGATTTTATTAAGAAATTTGATTTAACTAATTCAAACCTATACATAATGAAAACAAAGTTAAATGGTCTATTAACGCTAGTCCTGGCGTTAATTATGCAGATTTCATTTGCGCAAGAAAGGACAATTTCAGGCACTGTTGCAGACGAAAGCGGATTACCGCTCCCTGGAGTCAGTATCGCCATCAAAGGAACTACAAACGGCACGCAAACCGATTTCGATGGCAAATTCCAAATCAAGGCCTCTCCTACTGACATCCTAGTTTTCAGTTTCATGGGGATGGCAACTCAAGAAGTTCCAGCCACCGCTACTAATTTCAACATTATTTTAAAAGACGATGCTACACAGCTTGAGACCGTTGTAGTAACCGCTCTTGGGATAAAAAGAAACCCAAAAGAGCTGAGTTATTCCACGCAGGTTGTCAAATCCGATGAGCTGAACCAAGCCAAAGCCGTAAATGCTGCAACTGCCTTGGTCGGAAAAGTTTCAGGATTGCAGATTAACACGATCAACAGCGGTGTTAATCCGCAAACAAGAGTTGTGCTTAGAGGCGCAAGATCTATCTCTGGGAATAACGAAGCTTTGATCGTAATTGACGGAGTTCCTTCCGCCTTGAATACGTTAAGCGAGCTGAATCCGAATGATATCGAGAGCACTACTATCTTAAAAGGAGCTAATGCTGCTGCTCTTTATGGTTCCGCCGGATCGAACGGAGCTATCATGATTACTACTAAAAAAGGGAAAAATGGCAAGATGACCTTACAAGTCAACTCGACAATTACATTTGAGAAGGTACAATTTATTCCAGATAGACAGACAAAATTCGGACAAGGATGGGCTGGAGAGCTTGATCCTGTAGAAAACACAAACTGGGGAGCTCCATTAGACGGATCATTAGTACAAGTTGGTCCTGAATTAGCTGATGGAACCATCAGAGAATTTACATATATTGCCAGAAAAAACAACATTAAAGATTTCTTTAATGTCGGTACAACAAAACAAAATGGTTTTTCTATATCGCAAGGCGACGAAAACAGCAACCTGTTCTTCTCGGCTCAAGATGTAAAAACCGAAGGAATTATACCTGGAGATGTTTATCACAAAAACACATTTAGATTAAACACGAGCAAAACCTCTGGTAACTGGAATGTTGCTGGAAATGTTTCTTACTTTACAGACAAGACCGATGTTGCTGGAAACCTAACAGGAAGCGATGACGAATCATCCTTTTTTAGCGAGCCTGACGGCGGACGAAGCGTCTATAGCCAGTTACTGCAAACTCCTATCAACATCCCATTAGAAGTTTATTCGCAAGGAGATTTACAAGATTATTTTACAAATTATGCCTATAACCCATATTGGATTTTAAAGAATTCGCGTCAAGTTTCGTATTCTGACAGGTTCCAAGGTTCTATCGACTTAGGCTACAAAGTAAACGATTGGTTCAATGTATTATACAGAGGAGGTTTAAGCTTATTGACATCCACTTTCAAAAACACCAACAATGGGCATATTTTCACCGACGGAAGCGGTCGTGAAGATTTAAACCAAGGAGTTTCTGACGGTTCAAATTATGAAAGAAGAATCAACAGCGACTTGATGTTCAATTTCGACTTTAAGCTTAACGATGACATTAGCGCAAAAATTACGCTTGGCCAAAACATCAGAGACATCAAAACAAAAGAATTGGGAATCCGAGGGGACAACTTAGTGGTTGAAGGGCTCTATAACGTATCTATGAGAACTGGAGAGTTGAGAGGAGCCGAATTCAATTCTAGGCTAAGAAGCATCGGACTTTACGGCAGTGCTGAAATTGGATTTAGAGACTATTTGTTCTTGAACGTTACGGGAAGAAACGACTGGTCTTCTGCCTTGATAAAAGAGAACAATTCTTTCTTCTACCCTAGTTATGGCGTTTCGTTCATACCAACATCTGCTTTCCCTGAATTGAAAGGAAACGTATTAACGTTCGCAAAAGTAACAGCGAGTTATACTAAAGTAGGAAATTCAACTTCTGCCTATGCCAATCAAAACACATACATCAGATCGGTAGGGTTTCCTTATGGCGACTTGACTTCTTTCAACCTGAGCAACACTGTAGCTTTGGCTAATTTAAAACCAGAGTTTACGACTTCAAAAGAATTTGACCTGAATTTAGAGTTCTTCAAAAAAAGAATATCACTTGATGCCAGCTATTATATTTCTAACTCTACAGACCAAATCATTAATGCGGCAGCCTCTTCTTCTTCAGGAGCGACAAGAGCATTGCTGAATGCTGGAGAATTACAGACGAAAGGATTTGAATTGGATTTAGGCTTCACACCAATACAGACCGAAGATTGGAACTGGGATCTAAGAGTAAGCTATAGTGCTCCAAAAACAGAAGTAAAAAGCTTATTGCCTGGTGTTAACGAACTTTCTTTAGGTGGATTTACTACAGCTGGAGTTTATGCTGTTGTTGGTGAAGAATATCCGATCATCAAAGGAACTGCTTATGAAAGAGACGATCAAGGAAGAGTAATCATTGACCAAGCAACGGGTAATCCTATACAGTCTTCTGCCTTGAAAAATCTCGGAAAAACAACTCCTGACTATATCGTAGGTCTTTCAACAAACTTGAACTACAAAGGATTTAGGCTATCGGCTGTTTTTGATTACAGAACTGGCCACGTATTCTATAACGAAATTGGGCAGATGCTTGATTTTACAGGTTCATCAGTACAAAGTGCTGAATCTGGAAGATTGCCTTTTGTGTTTCCTAATTCATCGTACCAAAGCGCTCCAGGAGTGTATACGCCAAATACGAGCATTACCACTTCAAGCGGAGGTCAGCCATTCTGGGATTCGGTATACAGCAACATTTCAGAAAACTACGTAGTAGATGCGACCGCTTTCAAATGTCGTGAGATTGCATTCAGCTATACTTTTTCTAAAAAAATGCTGGACAATTCTCCTTTTGAAGGCATAACTATCGGTGCTAATGCAAGAAACGTATTTATGATCCTGCCAAAAGCAAATAGATACACAGATCCAGAGTTTGGATTCACTACCGGAAATGCTGTAGGAGTTGGAAGCGTAGATGAAGTTCCTCCGACTAGAACCTATGGTTTCAACGTTACATTAACCTTCTAATTCAAGAAAAATGAAAAATATATTCAAAAAAAGCGCATTATTAATTGCTCCTTTTTTCTTGCTGTTTTCCTGCAGCGACTATCTAGACATCAATGAAGATCCAAATAATCCGACAAACGTTAAACCTGAATTGCTGTTGGCCAGTTCGCAAAATTCAGGAGCCCAAAGGCTGAATGTCAGGATGAACCAAGTTGGGAATTTCATGGTATACAACTGGTCTAATAACATCGAAGAATTTATTGCCTATCAAGATGAAATGCAATATATCGTCAACAGTACTTTCTATAATGATGTTTGGGACAATCTATATTTGACGATTTCCAATTTTAACCAAATTGACCAGACTACCTTAGAAGGCTATGACAATTACAGAGGAATTGCTAAGATAATGAAGGCTTTCTATTTTCAATACCTTGTAGATCTATATGGAGATATCCCTTACACAGAGGCATTACAAAGAGATAAAGAATTGACTCCTGTATATGACGATGCAGAATTTGTATATGATGACTTAATCGTGCAGTTAGATGCAGCTATCGACTTGATCAAAAATGCTCCTTCAGATGCTTTAAGTCCCGAAGACAATGACATTATGCTTCATGGCGATATGGACGAATGGGTAAAATTTGCCAATACTATAAAAATGAGAATCCTGATCCGTCAATCTGGTATGCCTTCTAAACAAGCTTATATTGCTGATAAATTCCAAGACATCATAGAAGAAGGAAGCGGGTTCATAACTGAAAATGTGACAAGCAATCCTGGGTATATAACCAGTACAGGAAAGATGAATCCGTTTTTTGAAACGTACGGAACAACACTATCAGGAAGTCCAACCAGTGACAACCGATCTTTAAAAGGAACGAAATACACTATCGATTATCTTTCTAACACAAACGATACCCGATTGGAAAAAATCTATGCTCCAATTCCTGGCGGAGGTTTTGCAGGAATAAACCAAGGCGCTCCAGATGAACAAGGAACAGTGGTTGTCCCATTCTCAGGATTAGGAAACGGCGTATTAAAGAACTTCACTCAAGACGCTTATATATTAACTGCTGCAGAAAGCTATTTGCTGCAAGCGGAAGCTGTCGTTAAAGGATATATGCCGGGAACTGCGCAAACATTGTATGAGTCAGGAATTCAAGCTTCTTATGAAACTTTAGGACTGACAGCAGCCCAAGCAACTACTTATTATTCTCAGTCTACCAATCTTATCGGATGGACAGCCTCTGCTGGAAATGAGTTGGAAGCTATTGGAACTCAAAAATGGATTGCCTTAAACAGCATAAACGGAATCGAATCTTGGATTGAATACACGAGAACCGGCTTCCCTTCTGGAATCCCTTTATCATTGATTGCCAGCAGGCCGCAACGCCCTATCCGATTAATGTATCCTAATTCAGAATATGTAGCAAATTCTGCAAATGTTCCAAACCAGACTACAGACGATGCTTTTACATCTCCTATTTTTTGGGATAACTAATAAAATATGACTATGAAAAACTTTAAATTCAAAATAGCGATTGTTGCCATTATAGTAGCAACACTCTCCTCCTGCCTCGTAGATGATGATGTAACAGATTTTGGCAACGGAGTAAACATTATCGATTTTCCATCTAGCAGTATTGACGGTACGTTTGATATCGGCATGGAAGAAGCCGAATTCGAGGTTCCGGCTAGATTGGTTGGCGGCAATGGCTCGGCAGCTCCTTCTGATGTGGCAGTTACCTATGAAATTGACCCTACAAAGACAACTGCTGTAGAAGGCACTAACTTTGTGATTCTAAACAATGGGACTTTCACTTTTCCAGCTGGCGAAACGGAAACTACATTCCCGATCAAGATACTTTCTTCATCTTTAGATCCTGATCTGCCAGTTCCTTTGACAATAGCATTAAAATTGACAGCGGCAACTGGAAACTTCCCTGTTGGAGTTTCCACAAAAGAATCTACTGGAACGATTATAATCAACCTAAAACCATTATGTCCGATTACAGACGATTTGTCTGGAACGCATTCTTATACGCAAACAGCAATGCAAGTAGGTGATGGTGAAGGAACTAGTACTGGCAATGCAATTTCTGGCACAATCAGCGGTACCGTGACATGGACTGAAGCGGCTCCAGGTACAGGTCAAGAAGCTGGGCGAGTAGGAAAATACAGTCTTGATGATGCTTCGTTCGGTCTTTATGAGCAAGTGTATGAAGACGATCCTGCAGTTGGACCAGATGGCGCCTTCTTTACATGGGTTTGCCGTGAATTCCTTTTTAGCGGATCCGACCAATATGCAGATACGTTTACTTACAACATCATCAGCGTTACGGGACCTGTCATGGTATTCACATGGAGAAATACATGGGGAGATGGCGGAACAGTTACGCTAACCCGAGAAGGCAATGTAGACTGGCCTGAGGTTTTCCAAACAAATTAGTTTTTACTTTTAAATAACAGAAAGCTGGCGGTTAAATCTGCCAGCTTTTTTATTTTTATTTCTTTATAACTTTACGCTATCTTTGCCCCATGGAAAAAGAACACCAAATTTTCGGAATCAGGGCAATTATTGAAGCCATTCAGGCAGGAAAAGAGATTGATAAAGTATTCATCCAAAAAGATGCGCAAGGCGAATTGATGAAAGACCTGATGAAGGTCATGAAACGTGCCAGCGTAAATTTCTCCTACGTTCCTGTAGAAAAATTGAACAAGCTGACGCCAAGCAATCACCAAGGCGCTGTTGCCACGATTGCTCCGATTTCTTTCCATAATCTTGAAACTTTGATAGAAGAAGTTGCAGAAAGCGGAAAGACTCCCCTATTTCTTATCCTAGACCAAATATCCGATGCCCGTAATTTCGGTGCTATAATCAGGACAGCAGAATGTACTGGCGTAAACGGAATCATCGTTCAAAAACAAGGCTCTGCTCCTGTAAACGGCGATACCGTAAAAACATCTGCCGGAGCTGTTTTTAATGTGCCTATCTGCAAAGTAGAACATATCAAAGATGCTATCTTCCACCTTCAAGGATCAGGAATAAAAACCATTGCGGCTACCGAAAAAACAGACCAGAACATTTATGACCTTGAATTAAACGAGCCGATAGCAATTATCATGGGTTCTGAAGATCGAGGCGTTAATCCATCTGTTTTAAAGATTGTAGATGAAAAAGCAAAACTTCCAATGTTTGGTACGATTGCTTCACTAAATGTATCTGTAGCTTGCGGCGCTTTTCTTTATGAAGCTGTAAGGCAAAGAAGCTAAAAGCAATCAATCTTCCTTCTTTTCGATAATGCCATCATGACTATCTTCTGGATTGGCAGGAACGACGTTATAGAATACATTAAAATTTGATCTGAAAAATTCCTCATTCCTAATTTCAATATCTTCTTCTGGTTTAGGAAGATTCTGGAAATTACCGTTTTCATCAAAATGCCTCATAAATAAATCTTCCTCGGGATTAAAATCGGGTTTTTCCCAGTCATACACAATTGGCTTTTGGTATTCGGGAGTCTTTATGGCTAAAGAAAAAATATAGCCTGTAATAAGTCCTGCTAGATGACCTTCCCAAGAAATTCCCTGCTGTACGCCTGGAAAAATATACCATATCATTCCTCCGTACAATAAAATGATGGTCAGCGACAAAGCAACCAGTCTGTAATATTTTGTCTGGATACCTTTAAAAAAGATAAAACTCACTAAGACATAAATCAAGCCGCTGGCACCAATATGATAAGACTCTCTTCCGATAACCCATGTCAGGAAGCCGGAAAGTAATATGCCATACCCTATCACTTTCAACGCCTGATTTCGATAAAAGAAACGAAGTGCTGCCACCAAAAGAAATAACGGAATAGAGTTATTATAAAGATGCTCGATATCCCCATGAAGAAAGGGACTGAACAAAATGCCTCTCAATCCTGAAAAAGTTCTAGGATAAATTCCAAATTCCGTGAGGTTAAGCTTAAAGCGTATTTCTGCCCAAAAAATAATCCACAAAAAGACTACGAAAAATAATGGCCATGCCAAAACTGAGGGGGAGAATTTTAGATTTTTGTCGTCCATTGCTTTTGTAAGATTATTATTCTTCAAAAAGCAGTCAAAAATTTATCCACTTTTTTTTGGGTGCTATTTTGTCAGCATCGAAGAAAAAAACAACTCATTGTATAAGGTAAAAAGGATACAAACCTAAATTGGTTTATCTAAATTTTCACAAAAGTTTGTGCGCTTCAAACTCAAAAAAACTTGTACAATTCTGTAATTTTACAAAATGGAAGCACCATTAGCAGAACGAATTCGTCCACAACAACTCGAAGATTACCTCGGCCAGCCGCAATTGGTAGGCCCGAACGGGTCATTGACACAGCAAATCGCCAAAGGAATCATTCCTTCATTAATTTTCTGGGGACCACCCGGTACCGGAAAAACGACTTTAGCTCAAATTATCGCGCAAGAATCAAAGCGTCCGTTTTATATCTTGAGCGCCATCAATTCTGGCGTAAAAGACGTGCGTGATGTTATTGACAAAGCCAAACAGAGCGGCGGACTGTTTACTACTAAAAACCCTATCCTCTTTATTGATGAGATACATCGCTTTAGCAAATCACAGCAAGATTCACTTTTAGCAGCTGTAGAAAAAGGCTGGGTCACATTAATTGGCGCGACTACAGAAAATCCTAGTTTTGAAGTAATTCCCGCCTTACTGTCGCGTTGTCAGGTCTACATATTAAATGCTTTCTCAAAATCAGACCTCGAAGCCTTGCTCGAAAGAGCCATGAAAACAGATGTTTTTTTAAAAGAAAAGAATATCAAATTAAAAGAAACTGAAGCTTTACTAAGACTTTCAGGTGGAGACGGCCGTAAACTGCTGAATATTTTCGACCTTGTAGTGAATGCTTCAAACGACGAAAAGATTATAATCACCAATGATTCTGTCCTAAAACTCGTACAGCAAAACACCGTATTGTATGACAAAACTGGTGAGCAGCATTATGATATCATCTCTGCTTTTATAAAATCCATACGCGGCAGCGACCCGAATGGAGCAGTATATTGGCTGGCGCGAATGATTGAAGGAGGCGAAGACGTGAAATTTATCGCAAGACGTATGCTGATTCTTTCTAGTGAAGATATTGGCAATGCCAACCCAACTGCCTTCATCATGGCTAATAATACGTTTCAGGCCGTTTCAACAATCGGCTATCCAGAGAGCAGGATAATCTTGAGTCAATGTGCGGTGTATCTGGCAACTTCTCCTAAAAGTAATTCCTCTTATATGGCAATCGGAAAAGCACAGCAGATTGTAAAACAGACTGGAGACTTGCCCATTCCGATCCATTTGAGAAATGCGCCTACAAAACTGATGAAAGAGTTAGGCTATGGAGAAGATTATAAATATGCCCATGACTATCAAAACAACTTTGCAGAACAAGAGTTCTTGCCGGATGAAATAAAAAATACCCCTATCTATATTCCAGGAAATAATTCCAGGGAAAATTCGACAAGGGAATTTTTAAAAAATCGTTGGAAAGACAAATACGGATATTAGCCTAGAATTTAATTAGTAGTTTTTCTGAAACCAGCTTTTCGTCTTTATAGTATTCTAAAATCCATTCCCCATTCTTTTTTATTACTGCACCATTAATCGTTTCGGATTGTGCCGTAAAATAATCAGGTTGTGAAGTCTTAAATATTTTAAGTACAACTTTTGGTGTTTTATCTATTAATTGGTAGCCATTAGGAATTGGCTGAGCGAAAAGCATCTCAGCTGCATCTTCAGGTGCTGCTGAAGATTTAGGAGCTGTGCTCATAGAGGCTGTGTTAGTTGCAATAGCTGGTCCTTTATACTTATAGCCGTAATTGTAAAGCTGCCCAAACGCTTTTTCTAAAGCTTCAGGATAGGCAACTTCATATTCTTTTACTGTACTTTTACCTGCCTCTGTTTTATAAACCACCTTGTTATTGCAGTCCTTAAACACGATTACAAGTTTTGTAGCCAACAAGGAATTTTCTTTTTCTACATCAACAAACAACTTGTTGCATCTATCGCCACCGGCTTCTTGAGGCAGGTTTTCATTTTCATAAAAAGCAAGGAATCCTATTTTTGTAAGGTTGAATTTGGTAATCGTATTAAGTCTAAATTTATTATCTCCTTGCAAAAAATCATAACGCACGGGAACGATGACATATTTATAGTCATTTAGCACTTTTTGTGCTGAAGCTGCTAGGGAAATAAATAACGATAAAATCAGGATGTATTTTTTCATATTGAGTAACTCTTAAGTGTTTAAAGATATTTTTTTAAAGCCAGTAAATGATTTACCTGCTTGATATTTGGATGTGTTTCTAAATTATGTTCATTAAAAAAGATGACATCGAGTCCTACATTCAATGCGCCTTCGATATCCGCTTCTAGATTATCGCCAATCATAATGCTTGTTTCTTTGGAACATTTTGCCAGATCTAAAGCATAATTAAATATTTGAGGATGAGGCTTCTTCACCCCAGCATTTTCAGAATTTGTAATCGTTTCAAAATAATGCACTATGTTAGAATTGACCAGTTTATTATTCTGAATCTGGTGAAATCCATTTGTAATGATATGCAGTCGGTATTTTGGCTTCAAATATTCTAAAAGCTCAATCGTTCCATCATAAAGATGGTTGAATTGTGGAAGATAGTGAATGTATTCTTCCGCAAGCAGATGAATCATGGCATCATCAATCTCAAATTCCAATTCAGTAAAAGCATCTTTCAGCCTACCATAACGCAATTGCTCTTGCGTGACTTCATCATTTTGATACAGCTTCCAATATTTGGTATTTATAGGCACATATCGCGTCACAAAATCCTGAACATTTACGCCTATTTTATGCTTTTCAAGAACCGTTTCAAATGCCAGTGCCGAGTTCTTTTCAAAATCCCACAACGTGTGGTCTAAATCAAAGAATATATCTAAAATCTTCGTTCCCAATTTATTTTCCTTTTACGATTACTGCATCCTCAATATGGTAGATCCAGTCTTCTACATCATTTTCATTTATCCTGAAGTTACCTTCTAAGGTAACATATTGATCTGTCTTCAATTTAGGAGTGCTACCTCTGAATTTAATTCCCATAATAGTTTCTGGTCCTGCCTGGCCGCAAAAAAAGCAGGCCGCAAAAACATTCTTGCTCAACGCATAAGTCGTATTATCTATCGGGACGATAAACCCAGACATTGCTATCCTTTTCTTGTTTTTTGCCTTTAGCGTAGAGTTTATTATCGGAAACATCACGCCGTCGGGATATGTCTTGCTCGGTTTTTTGACAAACTTGATAGCTCCCAGCAATTTCCAATTCAAAGTATCAATTGCAACAAAAGATTTCGATTCAAATTTGGAAAAAGCCTTGATTTCTGGCAAAAAACTCGCCCTCTGCACAGCAGGAGAATTAGATTCTTTTATCGTTAGATTCTGTTTCTGCAAAAAAGTTGCGTCAGAAAAAATAAAAAAAACAAAAAGGGCTATACTAAAATAATAAGTCTTACGCATTTGCTAAAGTTTTTGAAATATTCAATCGGTATGCTTTTACGGCAGGAATGACTGCCGCTAATAGTCCTACAAAGATAGCAGCTAAGAACAGAATTCCCTCCTTCTCCCATACAAAAGCAAAAGGGTTAAAAGTCATCTTATATTCTTGGTCTGTTGAAGAGGATATGAGCAATAACGCAACTCTTCCAACAATAGTGCCGAAAATAAATCCGACAACACATAATAATATGCTCTCAAACAATACTAAATTCAGTAATTGCAATCGGCTGGCTCCGCTTACTCGTAACAGGGCAAATTCGTATTTGCGTTCTTTCAAGGTAGTATAGAGGGCTATAAAAATACTGATTCCAGAAATCAGCATGATGCCATAAGCCAAGTACTGCAAGGCCTGTAGCCCTATTCCAAATAAAGAAAATAGTCTGTTGATTTCGATTGCTGGCGAAGCGGCCTGCATCTTCGTATTTTGTGCTATCAATCTCGGCCAGGTCACAAATCCCATCTTATTCCTGAATTTTATCAAGACTGCCGTTATTTCTTTTCCTTGCTCTGATGTTTCAGCTTGATGGTCATGATCGTGATGTTCGTGCTCATCGCCTTCAAAATGAATATGCCCTTCTTCACCATGTTCTGGATTTTCTTCGGCGTGTTCGTGAGCATCATGCATCGCCCAGACGCTAGGAATGTTGCACAAAATAAGGTTGTCTATGACTTTTCCTGTTGGACCTGCAATACCGCTGACATGATAGGCGAATTCTTCATGAACTTCTCCTTCTGCCGCATCGCCATGTGAGCCGAAGAATTTATCTCCAACCTTTATGTTTAATTTTTTTGCGATTTCGCTTCCAATTACGACTTCAAAATCTTTCTGAAATAGCTTGCCTTCTGAAACAGTGGCTCCGTATTTTTCAAGATAGTCAGGTGTAGTACCGACAATCTTAAAACCTCTATAGTTATCTCCAAAAGCCAAGGGTATCGCGCTTTTCACAAAAGGGTGTTTCATCCACGTTTTAGCTTCATCATAGCTAATGTTGCCCGTCGGTGCATCCACCTGATATACGGAAGAAAGTATTAATTGCAAAGGGCTTCCTTGAGCACCTAACACCACATCAACACCGTCAATATTACTTGAGAACTGTTTTTCAAATTGTTCCTGAAGCAAAATCAACAGAGAAATTATAGCAACACTGGCCGTCAGCAAGATGATGCTCAGTATCGTATTTAAAGGTTTGAACCAGATATTTTTCCAAGCTAATTTGACAATCATAACAATGTAATTTGATTAGAAAAACGATCTTTCAATCTCTGATCGTGAGTAACTATAATTAGTGCTGCTCCGTATTCTTTCGACAACTTCGAAAGCAGATCGGCTACCTTAAAAGCATTTTCATCATCTAAGCTTGATGTAGGCTCATCTGCCAAAAGCAGCTGCGGCTCATTTATCAAGGCTCTTGCAATAGAAACTCTTTGCTGTTGTCCGATACTCAAACGTGATGTTAATTTGGTCATTTGGTCAGCCAAGCCTAATTCTGTCAAAAGCGATGTTGCTTTTTCTTCAGCTTTTTGTCCAGTTGCCAGCCAAGAAGAAAGAACCACGTTTTCTAAAACAGAAAATGCTTCTACAAAATGTGACTGCTGCAGGATCAGGCCTATATTCTTACCTCTAAATTTATCTAGATTTTTATCCGAAAGGCTTTCAATATTTGTATCACCAATACGGATAGAGCCCGACTGGGCTTTGAGCAATCCTCCTAACAGATGGAGCAATGTAGTTTTCCCTTTTCCAGAACCACCGGTAATCAAAAGTACCTGGCCGCTTTCCAAGGAAATATCGGGGAAATTAAAATTCACTTTCCCGCTGTAGGAAAAAGCGAGATTTTTGGTCTGGATCATAGATAAAGTCATTTCTGCAAGCGGAGTGCAAGATACTGAAATACTTTAAAACAAATTGTTAACCAGAACTTATAAAATACTCTCCGCTAACTAAAAACTATTGGAAAAATGGGCATCATTGAGCAATCCATTTTCATTGGCAAAATTAATTAGCTCGAGAGAATTTTTAACATCAAACTTTTGGAGCAGGTTCCTTCTGTGAGTTTGTATGGTCAGAAAGCTCAAAAACAATTCTTCTGATATTTCTTGTGTAGATTTTCCTTTTATTAATAGAGCCAATATTTCTTTTTCTCTTTTAGTCAGTCTAGGAATCGATTTTAAATCAGACAATTGTATCTTATCTAGCATAACCTGCACTTCTTTGCTAAAGACCATCTTCCCTTTCGCCGCTTCTTTTATGCAATGGATGTATTCTTCATTTTTTGCGGTTTTTAATAGATAGCCGGAAGCGCCTTGTTTAATCAATTGCAACACGATACTCCTTTCAGACTGGCTACTGATTCCTAATATGATCATCTTAGGATATTTCTTCTTTAACTCAAAACAAATATCAATTCCATTATTATCTCCAAAAAAGATATCCAAGAGCAAGACATCTATTTTATCAATTTCTTCAAAATTATATAAATCCTCACTTTTATTAAAACCGCCCAATAAATCAAATTCTTCATGATTTGAAAAAAGAGTAGACAATCCCTCAATAATTAAAGGATGATCGTCTAAAATAGCAATACTCAGTTTTTTATTTTCCATAATTTGTCAGACTTCAAGTTCAATATTATAGGAAGTGCCATTGGAGTTACTTTCACAATCAAGGCTTCCTTTTAAAAGCTCTATTCTGCTTTTTATATTTTTTATTCCTAGCCCTAGATTTTCTTCTATTCTTGAACTATCAAAACCAATTCCGTTATCTTCTACAGAAATAAAGAATCTATTCGCGTTTTGGCTGCAAGAAACTAAAATCTGGGTCGCTCTTGCATGTTTTAAGGCATTATTTAATAGTTCTTGAACAATCCTAAAAATAGTGGTCTGTGTGGTCAGCGGCATCGAATTATCAATTTCATACGAATGAAATTCTATCGAAACACTATCCGATCTTAGAGTAAAGCACAAATCACCGAGAGCCTTGTCTAAACCTAATTTCAACAACGATTCTGGAACCAAATTATACGAAATCTGTCGTAATTCAGATATCGAAGTTTCCAAAATAGCATTAATTTTAATCGCATCAGTATCCTTTTTGGCTTGCGTATTGGCAAATATAATTTTTAAGGCAGATAGCTTACTGCCTATGCTATCATGCAAATCCCTAGCGACTCTTTTTCTTTCTGCTTCTTCTACATCGATCATGGTTTGCATAATCTCAATTTCCTTTTCTCTTTTTAAATTATTTAGTTTCTGAAAATGATTTATCTCTTTTTGAGCCGTTATCTTTTTTTGGTTTTTTAAGTTTTTCCAAATAAAATAAGTAAATATCAAAACACAGATAAGTGCAAAAGACAATAGCAAATGAAACAGCGTGTTCTTCTTCTGATTTAATAAAGTAGCTTGTTTTTCAATGGTTAGCTTTTTTATCTTATTCTCATTTTCTAGTTTATTGTATTTAGCCTCAATGTCTGCAATTTTATCCGCTTCAAATGCTACACCCAAGCTATCTTTTAGTTGAATATACTGCTCATTATACAGGTAAGCCTTTTCAAAATCATTTAATTTTCGATAAATTTTCGATAGCTCATACGAATAATAAGCCTTATCCTTAATATTCATGTCGCCGTTTTTAAAAACATCCAACAGTAAATTTTTAGCACTTTCGAGTTTATTCTGAAGTATAAAAACCTCGTACTTCATAAGCTTAAATCGTTGTACTAAAGTAGAGTTTGCATTACGTTCTGATAATTTGATGCCCTTGTCATAATCTGAAATCGCCAAATCATAGTTTTTAATTTCTTGGTTCAAGCTCCCTTTAGCAAAATAATATTCGATGTATAGCGATTTTAGCGGATACGATTGTAATAAATTTTCAGCTTTTCCGAGATACTCAAAAGCTTCTTTTGTTTTTTTCTGAACCGACAAAACCTCTACATTAAACAAATACAATTCGATCAAATCTTCGTTGTAGCGGCTTTTTTTATTCTTCCCCTGCTCCAAAGTCTTAATAGACAGGTCTAAATAATATTTCGTTTTGTCTATATCTTCATTATTATAAAAAACAACAGCAATTAGCTTATACAAATTAGACAGCTCTTGGCTATCCTTACTTTTTTCTGCAACAGGAATTGCTCGTTTTAGTAAGACTTCTATTGTTTTTAAAGGTTCGTTTTCCCGCTGATACAATAGCCCGATATTAAAAAGTATTTTAGACCTTACTACATATATCTCTTTGCTATTGTATTTTTTTAAGACTTCGTCAGCTTTTTCAAACTTTGCCAAATTCCCTTTTTCCAAAGTAAGGAAAAGCGAATTATAATAGTACGATACATCTTTTAAGTAGCTGTTATTTTTTACTAATTCATTCCCTTTTTTTAAATAGGCAAGTCCTACTTCTTTTTTATCGACATTTTTAGTATAAATATAAGCCAGCCTGTAGTTCATGATGCATCTCAAGCTATCCGATGTACTAGCGGCAATAGCATTTTTCAAGCTATCAATAGAAACCTCATAATCATTTAATGTACTGATTTTTTGAGCATGCCCCAGATACGCAGCAAACACCAAGAAAAAAAGATACAATCGCTTCATTTTGTTGAGATAAGCCACAAATGTAATGACCATTCTCTGGATTTTCAGTAAAACACTAAAAATTACCTGATTTCAGGTATTCAATTATACCTTTTTATGATTAATTCGAATTTAAATGTCCTATCTAAATTTGCACAACACCTTAAAAAACAAATCAATTAAAAAAAATTAAATGAAAAGACTTATCAACTTATCTGTGCTTTTACTCACAATTTCTTCCTTTGCTCAGGCCCCACTCGAAAAAGGAAAAATTCAACTAAATGCCGGTTTCGGAACATCCAACTGGTCAACCCCAATTTATTTTGGTGCAGATTACATGATTTCAAATCCGATTACCGTCGGTCTTGAAGCTTCCTATCAGTCCTATACCACGTATGGAATTAAAAGCACCATTATAGGACTACAAGCCAATGGTAATTATCATTTTAATGAACTACTAGAAATTTCAAACGAATGGGATGCATATGCGGGTCTTAACCTAAACTATTACAACTGGAAATTCAAAGACTCAGATACCAATACCTATTTAGTAGATGATGAACCATTTGGTGTTGGAGTTCAAATTGGCGGAAGGTATTTCTTTAATGAAAAGTTTGCCGTAAACCTAGAACTCAGAAGTGGAAATGTGACCACCGGAGGAAAAATTGGAATTACTTATTTATTAAATTAAAAAATACAACCATGAAAAAAAGACTAACAGCATTTTTTGCAATCCTATTAATTGCAATAACCATTTCTTGTAGCAGTGACGATAGCAATGGCAATGGCGGCAATCCATCGCCAAATAAAACGGCAAAATTTGAAATAACAGGCAACTTTACCGGTCATATATTTATCGTATACAACAATAATGTAACCGGAAATACGACCGAAACGATTACTTCATTGCCATGGAGCAAAACTATCAATTACCAAGATAATGTTACAGGTATCGGAATCAGCGGTAATGCCGTATTACAAAATCCTGGCGTTGTAGGTCAAAACGTCAGTTTAAAAATATACCATAACAACAGCATCGTGCGCCAAAGCAACAAGATTGCAGATTCAAATGGTTCCTTTAGTTTTGAGACTTTGACTTTTATGTTCCCTTAACACCTACTTTCAACAAGACAATAGGCATGAGGCAATAGTGCATAATCAAGTAAAAGAAAATATATTTATGGCAAAATAATTATCTGGTTAGCACAATAGAAATCACAACCATTATGAGACACAGCTTTAAGTATATTTTCATTTTACTTTTTACTCTAAAAATTGCAGCTCAGGCTGATAAAGAAACATATCTGTTTTCAAAAGATATTGAAGCGAAAATTCAAAAAGATACCCTGCCATGGAGATATCAGATGGGAGCAACCGATTATTCAATCAGTGAATATTACACAAAAGCTCTAGAAACCTGGGATAAGAATGGAGGTACGATCAAAAAAATAAGCAAAGAAGACAGCCTATACTTCAATTCATTCCAGAAAAAGAATGCAAAGGAATACATTATAAATCGCTCAAAAGACGAAAAAATCATCATTATCAATGAAGCGCATCATAACAACAGGCACAGAGTTTTTACCGCTTCGCTTTTACAAGGCTTATACGATAATGGATATCGCTTTTTCGGTCTCGAAGCACTTGCAGACTCATTAATAAACGAACGAAAATTTCCAGTCATGGAAAGCGGCTTCTATGTAAAAGAACCACAAATGGCGAATTTATTAAAAGAAGCATTGAAAATCGGTTTTGTCTTATTTGAATATGAAGCAGCAAGTGGCAAGAATGGCAAAGAAAGAGAAATTGAAGAAGCAGAGAATATTGCGCAATTAATCAGAAAAAATCCAAATTCAAAATTTCTGATTCATTGTGGTTGGGATCATGTGATAGAAGGAACCCCGACCAACAAAAATTGGGAAAAAGCTATGGCTGGCCGATTAAAAGAAAAAACAAATATCGATCCTTTTACGATTGACCAAGTGACGTATACCGAAAAAGGCAATCCTAAATTTACCAGTCCTTATGTCTTGATGGCCAACCCTAAAGAATCGGCAGTCCTAGTTAATGGAAACGGAAAATTATTCAATGGCGGAGAAACAAATGACCAAACAGATTGCAGGATAATTCATCCCATCACCGAATATATAAACGGCCGTCCCGATTGGTTGACAATAAACGGACAACGAAAAACACATACCCTTCCAAAATCTAAAATTACCCAATATCCCATTTTGGCTCTTGCTTACAGAAAAAATGAAGTTGAGCAGAATGGAGTTCCGGCCGATATTATTGAAATCACAAATAAGGAAACTAAAGCCGATTTCATTTTAGAAAAAGGCATGTACAAAATCATCATTAAGGATAAAAACTATAAAATTATCCAAGAATTTGATGCAAACGTAAAATAATAACAAGGCCCTTTTTGAGCCGTTAACATTAAAAAAATGAAAAACTACAGTATCATAGTACTCCTACTACTAGCATTCACGAGCAGCAAGGCTCAGACAAAATTACCTGAATTTAATGACAAGCCGGCCTATTTCAACACCAGCACTAACGAATTAATCGAGCTTGAAAAATCGCAGTACAATACAATGGCCAAAGCCAAAGGATTATTTAGCGCAGAAGGAGGCTTCTATTTAAACGGAACCAAATCTTCCGTCAAGATTGCAAATAAAAACCCTCTAAAATTTATAGTGAAGGTAAATCCAGGAACCGATCCAACCTCTGTTTTCGACTTAGTAAAATTTGAAGTACGAAAAGACAAAAGAGTTTTGGTAACCACTAAAGCTAAAGCTACCAGTACCTCAACCTCCTACGAAAAGATTAGCTACACTCTAGAAAAAATAAAAGACGGATACTATTTCCTAGTAGCTAAAAATTTGGCTCCAGGAGAATACTTTTTTGGTTCCAATGATTTTATGTTTGCCTTTAGCTTAGAATAAAAATTTATTATAAAATACCATCATCGCCAAAACTATAATACGAGTTTTCGGTAATTATAACATGATCCAAAACCCTGATATCCAAATTTTCGCCGGCAGTCTTTAATTTCTTAGTAATCTTCCTGTCGGCTTCGCTTGGATACAACACCCCAGAAGGATGATTGTGAATCTTATGTAAAACTTTCCATAAGCATCATTATGTAAACAAAAAGATTATGCATAGTTGTTCGTTAAGGATACATCTATCTCTTAAATATCCTCAACTTTACTAAACATAAAAATTGCTGAATATTTTTATTTATTAGCATAAATAAGATGTTAATTTTTTGTTATTATTACAGTTTTTCAAGTGCTAAAAAAAAAAAGAAAAAATTCTGCCTTTCCTTATTATCATTACATTTTCAAATAGTAGAGCGATAAGAAATAAAATCTCGGAAAAAATTTATTCGAGTTTGTATAAAAAAATACAATCTTCAAAGAATAAAATTAAGTATTACCTTGGCTATCAGTTAATTGAAAATAAAAAATTATGGAAAGCCAATTTATTTATCTTGAAAGTATCATTCCCAAAGTTGAAGAATATCTGTATGTAAACTTAAATTTTACACCTATTCATATCGATTTCTGCAAAAGAGACTGGAAAAGAATCCGTATTTATTTGGCGTCGCGAGGATATACTGATTTTTCGCTTGATTATGAATCCGAGATATGCCAGTATTTTTTACCACAAAATGCAAAGGGCAGAATGTCCAGAGTAGCCGAAAGGATGAAAAATTCAATAACAGCGCTTTGCGAATTTATCCGCACATCTAAAATATCCTTGAGGACCAGGAGTACTAAAAACAATATAATTTTTACTGGAGAGATAGGCATCGTAATAGAACAATTCCTGCATAATCAGAAAATACAGAAAAGGCTATCCTATATCCGGACATGTTGCTACCAAAGACAGCTTATCAAATTTTATAATTTCTGTAAAACGAATGACACTATATCAGTAAGTAAAATTGACCTGCCCTTTCTCCTAAACTACATCAATCAGATCGATCCCAGCGGCACGACTACCGTCGAGACGGCTATCGGGGTCTTGAGAGGGTTCATGAAATATCTATTCTTGGATGGCCTGACAGACATAGATTTTTCCATTGCTATCCCAAGATACAAGTCTGTAAGACAGCCCGATCTTTCCGCGTCCTATTCTCAAGATGAGATCGAGCTTCTTATCAAGAGTATCGACAGGACTTCTCCAAGCGGCAAACGCAATTACGCAATGATACTTCTCATGGCCAGACTGGGTCTCCGCGCATCTGATGTATCTAACTTAAAATTTGAGAATATTGATTGGGAATCGGATACTATCACCCTCAGTCAGGTTAAAACCGGAAGGGAGGTAATCCTGCCATTACTACCAGACGTAGGCAATGCCATAATAGATTATCTAAAGTATGGCCGGGCCAAATCCTACGAAAGCCTTGTCTTCTTATCATGTGTACCGCCTTATAACGGACTTGTCACTGGAAGCGCAATTTCATCAAGAGTGAGAGATATATTTAAAAAAGCGGGTATTAAGACTGAAGGCAAAAGATATGGATCCCACTCTCTCCGGCACAGCCTAGGGTTCAGGCTTCTGCAGGAAAGCACTGCAATACCTGTGATTTCAGAAATACTGGGCCACCAAAATACGCAATCAACAAAGTATTATCTGCGAATCGACATACAGTCTATGAAAAGTTGCATGTTGTATGTTCCCCCTGTCCCTAAAGATTTTTATGAACAGAAAGAAAGCTTTTTTTATGGCGGCTAGAATCTATTATTACAGCATTTATGCCGAAAAAATACGGCAGTATGTCGAGATGCGGAGGAAGTTGGGGTACAAGTATACAACCAACGAGCAATATCTTCGATCACTAGATCGTTTTGCCACACTCAAGGGTGAGACATCAATTGGCTTTACGAAAGCCTTTGCAGATGAATGGGGAATCAAGAGACCCAACGAAACCGAAACGAACAGAGGTACCAGAATTTCCATCCTATCATACTTTTCATCTTTTTTGCGTGACATAGGTATCGATTCCTATATCCCGAAAATCCCTCCTTACCAAAAACCTAAATTTATTCCATGTATCTTTTCAAATCTACAGATGGATAGGATCTTTAAGGCATCTGATGGACTGAGGTCAGGTAGAAATGCATCGATGAATACCTGCATTATGGCAATTCCCGCAATCATCAGAGTATTATATGGGACAGGTATCCGAATAGGCGAAGTACTGAACCTTAAAATCTCAGATCTAATCATGGAACACAGGTGCATAAAAATTCGAGACGTCAAGAGCAAAAAGGAACGTATCATACCCATTTCTGATTCTTTATGGAATGTCGTTCAGACTTATATTGGTTACAGAAACTCCCTTCCTGAAGATAATTTGTATTCTGAATATCTTTTTATTAAGCCTGATGGGAGAAGATGTACGGACGAAGGGATAAGGAGATGGTTCAGAAAGTGTGTGCAAACAGCTAAAATCAACGAAGATATTCCTGGTGTAATTCCAAGAGTTCATGACTTGAGGCATAGTTTCGCTGTAAATTCTCTTGCAGGCATGGTGGCAGATAGTATCGACCTTTATGTAGCACTACCTATTTTATCAAATTATCTAGGCCATCAAAATATCAACTCTACCGAACACTATGTTCGATTGACAACAAACATGTTTCCCGATCTGAGAAAGGCACTTGACCGCGCATGCATTGACATCTTTCCAAAATTTATTAATTATGAATAATTTAGATTTTCCCAAATACGTGACCAACTTTATATCAAAACACCTGCCTTTTGAAAGAGGGCTAAGCCATAATACAGTCAGGGCATACAGGGATGCGATAGTCCTCCTGATAATCTTCTTAAAAGTTGCAAAAAAACTAAAAGAGGCAAACATAACTGTTGGCTTCATAACAAAAGACACCATACTGGAGTTTCTCGAATGGCTACAAGTCGAAAGAAACAGTAGTGATTCCACTAGAAATTCCCGCCTGGCAGCTATTAAATCATTTTTTAAATACATAAAAGAAGAAGACATTGGATATATATATCAATTTCAGCAGATACAATCGATCAGAATTAAAAAAACCGTTAGTAAATTAATGTCCTACCTGACTATTGACGGATTAAAGCTATTGTTGCAGCAGCCGGACATAAGCAGTATGAGGGGAAGGCGAGATCTTGTACTAATTTCACTTATATATGATTCTGGCGCAAGGGTCCAAGAAATTATAGATCTGACCCCATCGATGATAAGGATAGACAGGCACCCGACGATACAGCTTCTTGGCAAGGGGAAAAAAATGAGGCTTGTTCCCCTCATATTTGAACAGGTTATAAATTTAAAACACTACTTAAAAGAGCAAAAACTACTAGAGCCGCAAGCTAATAGGTATCCCGTCTTTTTTAACAGTAGGAAAGAGAAACTGACCCGAGCTGGAATAAACCATATAATATCCAAATATGCCGAAAAAGCGAGATTGAAAGATTCCAGCCTGATTCCCAAGGAACTCACATGCCATTCCCTTAGGCACTCAAAAGCGATGCATTTATTCCAACATGGCTATAACATTGTGTACATAAGAGATTTTCTTGGGCATTCCTCTATTATCACCACCGAAAGATATGCAAGGGCCGATTCTAAATTTAAGCGGGAAGCGCTTGAAAAAGCATCTATAAATATTAATCAGACGGAAGAGGCAATGTGGAATAAAAATGACAGCCTGATCAATTGGCTAAATCATTTTTAATGTGGTATCTGTTCAATTCAAATCCCGCCGAAACTTTATGAATATAGTCCTTGTTGATTTTCATAAAAATAAAAAGCAATCTTTAATTTTACAATGGATAAGGCAACCTTTTCAAATTTCCTAAATGAAATTTTTCCAATCTATTCCATCAAATAATTGTACGTTGATTTTCATACTACTTTCACTTTTATAAAAACGGTAAGTTTTCAGGATTAGTTTGCCTATCTCTGCATTAGCATCCTCAATTGAATTATATTTAATATTTGATGTGCTTCTATTCAATTTTTTTGCAGGTTGCAAAATATTGTTTTTAATATTATAATATTTCGTACATATTAATCGCGTTTTTGAAAATTTTCTTTTTGAGTTATCATAAAAAAGTGAATCGTCAATATGAAATTCGTAGTACCAAAAATTATATTTATTAATATTAAAACATAAACGAATTTGATTGTTTTTAAATACACAAAACTTTAGCGTATTAAAAATTGAAATGGCTAACCCATTTTCAAAAATTTCCTTTATACAATTATCTATTTCTTTCAAATCTCTCTTATAAGTATTCACAGAGCTATTAAAATGAGATAGTGGATGAAGCAGAATGAATAGATAAGAATGTATAACTTTTAACTCTTTAATTTCTCTATCAATATTATTCAGAAAAGTCAAGCAAATACTAAAAATTTTAGAAAGTTTATATGATTCTAATTCAAGCAAATCATTGTTTTTAAAAATTTCTGAAGGAAAAAATTCCTTTAATTTGCTTTCAAGAAATTTTCTATAATAATTAGCCGCCGCCGGATAATCTGGCCTTTCAAGATTATAAAGGTAATATCGAGCTTTTGATAGATCATCAGAATCAGACAGAATAATGGGCACATCTATATGATTGTGGTTAATTTCCTTATCTCCTACGTAGAGCTCTATAGATTTCCATGGATTAGCTGTGTTATCTTTTGATTCAACAAATACCAAATATACCTACCCTAAAATTGGTATAATTTATTTATATTTACTACTTCTCTAATATCCATCAATATGAAAGCAAGATATATCAGGGTGTCGACTACAAATCAAAAAATAGAACGACAGATGTTAAAACAGCATGCCGGAGAAAAATTATATATTGATAAGATAAGTGGCTCTATACCATTTGTCCAAAGACCTCAAGCAAAGGCTCTTTTAAAAGATATTAGTCTGGGAGTAATAAATTATATTGTTGTGTCAAGCATAGATAGGCTAGGCAGGAATACTTTAGATGTGCTTCAAACAATTGAGCAATTACATAAGCAAGAAATATGCCTTAAGGTTGAAAATCTTGGGTTAGAGAGCTGGACAAATGGAAAAGAAAACCCGACTTTCAAACTGATTATCAGTGTTCTGGCAAACATCAGTGAAATGGAAAGAAGTTCTATTTTAGAAAGACAAAAGGAAGGCATAGCAATTGCCAAGGCAAAAGGTGTTTATAAAGGAAGAGAAAAAAACAGTAAGGAATCTATAGAAAGTTTCCTTGCAAAATATCCGACTGCTGTAAAATACCTTAAAAAGAAGGTTCCACCAACTATTGTTGAAATTGCAAAGCTTGCTGATTGCTCTAAAAATACAGTGCAAAAAATTAAAAGTATACTCCGTATGCAAATATCAGATAATGAAAATGCATTATTAATTAAGCAGGCTATCCGTAGCTTAAAAGGTAAAAAACTATTTGAAAAACAAAATCAGGAGGCAAACAGGCAGTTGGATGCATCAACTTTCAAAATTTCAACAAGAAGTTAATAATCTATACAAATTTATTCACAATTAGTAATGCCCCTTACTAAGCTAAATAATCCCTATTTTTTTTGCTATATCCTTTTTAAATTTAGTCAGCGGTTGGTTGTTTTCGGAAGCATTGAAAATAGATGAACCGAATATGTCTCTTTTTATGGACATTTCATCTGTAGAACGAATCGCTCTTGCAATTTCAGCAATTGTACTGTCTGAATACTTTTGGCGCTTAAGCACCATGTTCAGTGCTTCTTTTTTGTGGAAGGCGTACCGACCCTGAATAGCAAAAATTTCCAAAAATCTTTTTTCGCCTATCCCAAGGGCATCAAATGTTATAGTAATATCTGTAAGTTCCTTTGTGGTATTCTCATCTTTTCCATCTGAAAAATACAAGCTAAAGAGAGGGTTGTCTTCCAAAACAAAATCGGGAGATGTAGGTGAAAGTAATATAGTACTAGCATTAAGTTCAAATTCTTTAATTCCTTTAAATTTTGAATTACATGCATAACACGAGGGAACCAAGTTGTATAAAGAAAGTGCAAAGTATGGGTAATTGCCTTTAGGAAGAAAATGATCCAAGGTAAAATGATTTTTATAACGGTTTGCCATGCTAAGAGAATATTTTCTTATCAATTCCCTTTTTTTTTTAGTTAAAAAGCCAGGATCAGAATTTGTTAGAGGACGTTCCGCTATGATCTTATTGATAGTTGCTTTTGAAATGCCTGGGATAAGATTCAATTCTTCATATTGCGCTACATTGAGGAAATGAAGTTTATCTTTATATTGACCAATATCATTAAAAACATTTATGTAGTCAATATTGCAATAATAGCAAGAACACATATCTATTAAGCCCAGATTGTTCATTCTCATAAAGAAATCAGCGATTGCAGGCTGTAAGTTTTCGTAATCAAAAAGTTTAATAAATTCAATACGTTTAGTCTCACTAAGAGCAGTAGCATAGCTTTTCAAAAGTGGCTCAGTTGCAATAAGCTCGACTAAACTAAACGTCAGAAGATTATTGAGGGTAAGTATCTCACCTTTATAAGGAATCTCCTTTAGATGAGCATCAATACTAGCTTCATTACGTAAATTATCTTTAATCGCTTTTGAAAATTCATCATGGAAGATTTTCATATTATCGTTGTCTTGGGAGGGATATTTAATCTTTATCATGGCATTTTTTTTAGTGTTTCCAATGCTTCTATTTGAGTATTGAGATTCTTTATTTTTTCAGCAATAGTATTTTTTGAGTAAATTCCAAGACGTTTTTCAATATATGAAAGATTGTTTTCTAGAATTTCTTTAATATATTTTTCGCCAATCATTGAACATAACTTTTCAAATTCAATTATTCTATCTTTAAATCTGATTCTTAATTCTTCCAATTTTTCCTCTTCTGACACTTGCTTGACTTTTTCGTAGAAATCAATTAATTCCGAAATCTTCTCCAAAGCAACTTCACCTTTAGTATATCTCATAAAAAAGCCATTGGATAAAAGTTCGTGGATATTAGCTGCAAATGTTTGCTCCGTATTTTTTTTTGGTTCTGCCAGTTTTGAATCTTTTGGTATGTCCAGAAATAATATGTTACTGTTTGGTATGTCAGAAAGTATAAATGGCGAATGTGTTATGAATGTTATGTTAATACCTGAAAAAATATAATTAGTTCGTAAAATGTATGAAATCAGATCTTTTATAAAAGTTCTTTGGAATTCTGGATGGAAATATAATTCTACTTCGTCGAAAATAAGATTCACATAATCATATCTTACTTTAGTTGTACCATCTACCGATTTAAGATTGACAAGATGATAGACTATGGAATTTATACTATATACTTTTTGTCGTTCCCCTGAACTCAGTTCACTGAAGGATCCCATGTCTTCAAAAAGAATATCTAATTCAAAGAATGAGGGGGGAAGAAAATTAATGAGCTCAAATCTGGCTTTAGGCAGGGTCATTTGAGTTCCTTCGGGAAGAACCCGTGAAGCTAACCCTTTTCTTTTGTCTTCTTCTCTTTCTTCTAATTGCTCTTGCTTATCCTTTTCAACAAGGTCGGTAATTAATTTGTCAATATTTAACGATAGGATATCATTATCTATGCTGTGGAAGAGTGAATCTTTATCAATCGAATCAAGACCGTAGAGTAAGAAATTAACAGCTTGTCGCAACTTAAATGTAATATGGCTGAATTCGTTTTCAAGATCATCAAGCAGAGCGGTAACAAGTCTGTCTTCTTTTAAATTAAATTTTTCTCCATATATTTTTCCATCAATAGGGTAAGTCTTGGCTATTTTTTCAATCTTATGTAAAATATATTCTATTGTAATCTTATCAAGCTGGTTTGGAGTTCTATATTTTCGGTTTATTTCTGAAATCGACTTCTTTTCTTGCTTTAGATTTGAGAACGCGTTAAGCACTTTGTAAAGAATTTTTTTACTGTATTTGGAGAAATAGTCAAATCGTATTTTCCCCTTATTTTTTCCACTTTTATAAATTGCGAATTTTTGATGATCAATTTGTAATACAAGCTTGTGAACCACCTTATCATTAACTAAGTTCCTAAGACTATCTATAGAACTTGAGCCTTGGGGAATTGGCCTTAAAATATTAGAAAGCAATCTTGACTTTGATAGATAAGTTACTTTGTTTATATCAATTATACCCTCTGTTCTCATTGGGTTCAGCACTAATGGAGTTTGGTATGCGTCATTTTTATGAAAGAGGGGCTTTAACCACAATCCTATTTCTTTTGTATTTAATCCATATAATGAGTAATTTACGGCAATAGAATAAAAGAAATTCTCAGCTATAAATTTTTTGCTTAATCTTAATTCCGTTTCTTCAACAGGAATAAAAATATTATCCTTAAGTTCGAATTGCTTAATATAGAAATTCCTTTCCTTTCGAATTCTGAATATTTTATCTTTTATGAGATAAAATATTTCGAGCTTAAGTCCATTCATTTTTTTTACCTCATCATCATATTTTTTGGATTCTTCTATTGTAAATTCATGATCTTCTTTTACTTTGATATTTCTTAGAAAGCCAACATTCTTGTCTCGGGAAAGGCAAAATATAAATGCATAAAGTAATTCAGCTAGCGAGCTTTTGCCTGTTCCATTCTTTCCTACAATAGCATTAATATTTATGCTAGCTCCATTAGAGGAATAAAGATCAAAATCAAGTTGTGGATTATAGGAAATAATCTCGTTAATTTCATCTTTATACTCAGAGAAGCTGAAGGCGCCATGAAGCACATAAAATTCATTTCTCTTTAATATCTTAGTATAACTGGTATCACACTCAGAGAGAGGCCGTAATGCTATAATTTTAAAACTCACTTTGATATGTTTTAATATTTGTATTGCTAATATAATACGAATTATTTTTCTTACAGCTTATATTGTTCTTTTTAATAGGTATCTATCAGAATAAAAATAATCATGAAAAGAAATATAAGCCATATATTTTTTGACGAGTTTATTGGCCGTTTATCGAATATAATTTATGATAATGTTTTATTGTTTTAAATTCGTGTATCTATTTTTCCATTAAATGAGTGCTTAGACTCATCAATATTACTCCCAGTTACTAAAAAATTGTTAAAATACTATTTTTAGTAACTGGGAGTAATTTTTTTAATATATTTGTATCAGTTCTTTGAAATTGTTTCGAGTCGGATATTAAATGAGGTATCACTATAGCCTATAATTTAGGCAACCCTTAGGGGTAAAGTAGCAACGACACAGAAGATATGAAAGCGCATGAAGCGCGCGTACTGCAGAAGAATGCAGAGAAGTAGTAAGACAGCCACGCAGTCAACCGCTTTTTCACGCCGCCTTGACGCCCATTGAAGTTTCCAGTCCTTGGCAGATTATAGCCAAAGCGATTGAATGCATCTGAAGTTGCGAATAAACTGTTCAAATTTTATTAAATGAGCAGGAAACATTAAGTGAGTGCATAGAGAACATTGTCTACGCATTTAATATCAGGCACAGCTTCGACATGAGCAGGGACGAACGTCGTCCTGTATATTAATTTTAAAAAAAATATCATGTCCAGAGTTAAAAGAAATCGAAACATGGATTTCCTTATCAATGCGATTGAGGAAATCAAACTAAAGAACCAGTGTTCTCTTTCGGAAACGGATGTTACAATCCTTAATGACGCAAAAGCGAAATTGCAGATGCTGAAATGTAAGAAAGGTCTAACGGATAAACATCTCAAACAAGAGGTAGCCGAAATTGTCTTGTTAGTTTTAAATTTTCTGACCAAATCAAATTCAAACGCTAAGTAAAACCGACACTCCTTAATTTTTTTTCCAAAAACAACCATGGACTTAGGAACTGTAATTAAAAATATAAGAAAAGATAGGCAGCAAACTCAAAATGAGTTAGCTGCTAATTGCGATATTACACAAACATATCTTTCTCAAATTGAAGGAAATAAAAAAGAACCTAACCTATCGGTACTGAAAAAAATAAGTGCTTGCCTCGATGTGCCTCTTCCAGTATTATTTTTCCTATCTCTTAATGAACAAGATATTGATCCAAACAAGCGCGAAGCTTTCAAGCTACTAAATTTACCCTTAAAAAATCTTGTCGGTGACGTCTTCGGGCTTTAAAAAATATCAATTGAAGCAACTTTCGGCGATACTAAAAATGTCGCCTGAAAGAATTGTATATATTTTAGACAACATAGACAGCTTTTATCGCCAAAAAGAAGAAAAAAAATTTGATCCCAAAAAAGGTTCTTTTAAAACTTATAAAAATGGGAATCTTAAAATTCGCATTATCAATCCCTCCCAAGGAGATTTAAAACTTGCACAACAAAGAGCAAAAAATAGAATTTTGTCAAAGATTGCATTGCCAGATAATGTTCATGGTGGGACCAAGAAAAAAAGTAATATTACCAACGCTAAGGTTCATCAAGGAAATAAATATATTTTTGCAACAGATTTACAAGAGTTTTATCCTTCTATATCATCGAAAATGGTTTATGATGCATTTCTGAAATTAGGATATAGTAATCATTTTGCTAGCCACCTCTGTAAATTGGTTACCTATAAACACAAGGTGCCCCAAGGCGCCCCAACAAGCACGCATATTTCTAATATTGTATTTCTTCAGACTGATAGGAAGCTGATTGAATATTGTAATACTTATGGCATTACCTATACTAGATATGTTGATGATTTGACTTTTTCAAGTCAACAAGATTTTAGCGTCCATACTGTAGAGTTAATGAAGATAGTATGTGATAATGGATATAAAATGAGTTATCGAAAAACGTCATATTCTGGAGAGCAAACTATTACTGGACTGATTGTCCAATTGAACAAAATTGATGTCCCGGATAGTATAAAATATAGAGCTTCCCTTGAAAAGGATGATCCCTTGCAACCAGTAACCGATTACATGAAGAGGGTTACTTCTACAAATAGGCATAATTATCGCCAATAAAAATTCGTAAACGCAAATATAGAGTGTTACATTCAAGAATTGCTGCTATGTTTGCTTTAAATAGTAAAATAATTTTAAATTAAAGTTAAGATAGAATATTTATGGTTGCAAGGAGATCAACTGATCCTGTATCGCAAAATTGGTATGAAGAACCAATTAAAAAGTGGTTTGCCATAATAAGTGGCTTTATTGCTGTTGCTTCCATGGGGTATGGTATTGCAACTGTAAAGCTTAATCTTGAATTTAGAATGGAAAAATTCGAGATGCAACAAGATTTTAATGAAAAATTAAGGGAACAGATAGATAACTGCAGAACAGAAAAACAGAATTACGAAAACAAAAGAGTTGAGGATATAGAAGAAGGCATTAAGAATCTAGAAAAAAAAGTCAATGGAAAGTAAATATATTAAATATCGAATATATATATTAATCTTATTGGCTAGTTTGCTGGTTTCTTTAGCTCTCTTGTTTATTTTAATTTTAGACAATAAGAAGCTCGAAAAACAAGTGCAAAAGAGAGAAAATTTAATTGAAAAGACAGTAATTAAAGAAGCTCAACTTTCTAAACAGAAAACCAAGAATGATAGTATTATTGAACGATTTATTGATGATTGTGGGATTCGTATCAATAATAAAAAAGTATCTTCCGAAGATTTATTGAAGTTAATTAATGAGCAGGTTAAAGAGATTGAAAGTTTAAAGAATAAGAATGCACAGATAGGTGATTCACTTCAAGTATATGAATCATACGTTTCTCTTTCTAAAAAAAATATCGATGTAAAATACAGTACTAAAAGAAAGGATAACCAACTAATTTCAACAATCAGTCTGAAACAAGACTCTTTAAATATTTACAGAAAGCTTTATAACATGATGCAAAGAGATTATGGCATTGCTTATAAAATTGAAGATAATAATGATTCCAGGACATACATAAAAAAATACACAAAATTAGATTCTGCTCTTTTTGTATATAAACATTACAAGCATGTCTTAAGCGTTGATGATAATGGTGACTTAATGATTGATTTGCCTACAAAAAGAGAAATTAGAAGAAGTACTTCCAATCAAAAAAAGAATTAGAAACAAGATAATACATACGATCCGGTTCTCAAGCTCTCATTACATAAAGCTTTTTACCTTCGAAAGACACTGAAGCAATTTATATTTCGATTCGAAAATATTGCCCGATTGATGTATGTTTTTCTTATAAACTCATCTATGCTTTCTGAAAATTGCTTTATTTTTTGAACTTGACTTGAACAACTAAAGTCTGTTGAATTTGAATTGGAGCATTTATATCACCTATTGAAATTGTATGACTTTTTGTTCCATTTTTAGATTTTTTAAATCTAACCCATTTTGGATTATTCTTGTATATGATTTACGGTTTCCTCAATAAACTAAAGGTAAATAACATATTTTATTTGTGAAAACTTTTGCCTCTAAGTAAATTCGCGATTCAAGTGTGCCGAATATAAACATTCTTCGTGAAACAACAACTTCCAGCAACTCTAAACAAACTCAATTCGCTTACGGGCGTTTTATTAAGCGGCTTATATGTATTTTTCAAAATCTAAAATTCTCTCAGCTCGAATGACCGTTCCAAGATTCAAAGGAATGTCCGTCATTGAAATTTGTTTTTTCTTAGCTGGAATTTTTACAACTTTGATTTTACCTTCTGATGTATAATATCGAGCCGAATAAAGTATTCCTAAAAGAACAATTCTATAGGAAACAAAATAGTGGTTATCGGCACCATCTAAATATTGTCCTACATTGTAAATCAAAACTGGAGAACCACTAGAGCCCAAGAAGCAAGCAATATCAATTAAAAATTCTTTTTCACCACAGTAATCCAGTCTTGGATTAGTTGCTGTAATCCCTTTACGAATAAGTGGTTTATTGTTGCTTTCATCCCAAATTCCATGAGGATACCCTATCATTGTAACTTCTTCGATAGCACATAAATTTTCAAGACCTTCTTTTGTTGGAATATGACTTCGATCGAACGCTCCAAAATAAAAGTTCTCAGGAATTTGATGCAAAATGGATTTTATTGGTAGAATTGCCAAATCGACTTCGTGATTGGGATGAGGAATCCAAAGTGATTCAAAGTTATCTAAAACTATTGTTAGATGTTCAGTATCGATAGGTTTTCCAGTGTTATCAATTTTTGTAAAGATCAATTGTTCAGTTGAAGAATTTTCAATCACGTGCCAATTTGTTACGATTATCAATTTATCGGTATTACCTAAATCAGCGTCATTGAAATCGAAGAAAAAACCAGTTCCAGTTCCACCTTCTTCATGGAAAGTTTCGATTATTATAGTTGAATATGTAGTGAGTTCTGAAATTGACATTCTTTCTATTTAGTTTTTCAAACTTACCAAAATTTGAAGTATTTTTTTTTCGATAAATGGCTTATAACGTTTTGCCTGTAACTATCAGTCGCGGATCGAAGCGAACTGAGTTTCTCCTGCTGAAGATAATGTATCTTCGTAAAAGCAAAACGTTCTACAACCGAAATTTCCGCAATTGCGGTTGCAGGCTGTTATAGCTAGTTTCTTTGCTATTTACATTTAGTACATTCGCACATTTGCCGGACTACCGGTTTCTCATTCCGAATTATAACTGTTGAGTCTGAAGAATGCCCCGCCTTATTCATTTTCCAAAATTGCGTTAATTTGATCGTTTACAGTTACTTTATAAACAGGTAGTTGTACACATGATGTATTTAATATTTATTAGTTTTCATTCATCTTTTTTCGCAAGCTCTATTCTATAATATTCTCCTTCTGTTCCAAGCAAAACATTAAAAGATTTATCATCGTTATGATATTCAAATGTTGCAGGAATATTGTCTAAATCAATAGTTTCTTCATCATTTTCCTCAAAAATCGAATTAAGAATCCCTAAGAAATCTTTTATAATTGCGGACGGAACAAATAAGACTGTACTTTTCCATCTTTCTCTTGTATTTTCCCAATGCTCACATTTTCTAAAATAATGATGATTGGAATCTTGCCGGTTTCTTAACATAATCCCATCCCCATCCTTTTGGTCAAAATCTAAATCAAATAGTTTTCTATTAATTCCTGCTCTTTCAGATATTCCGTCCACTAATTTATTATATTCCATGTTGCTTTGGTTCTTGAAGTTAGTTATAATGTTTTTCAAAATTGGCTATAAGCTTCCGTGACTTGGTAGTTTTGGCGGTTTTCGGAACGATTTATTTCTGTTAAAGATATGAGTTTTTCGGAAACGGTAAGAATAAAACCAGCCATTTCGCCAAACCCCTGTTGCCAACAACTTAAATCAACTCATAAATTTACCATGAACTCTTTCTTTGAATCCTATAAAATAAGCCATGAGTTTTACATAGTCAACATCATCTATATCTTTCACAATTCTAATTTCATTTCTTAGAAATTCTGTAAGTTCTGGAATTGATACTGAGTTTTCTTTGTCATATGTATAGTGCAAATAAGCCGGAATGTGTGCCCCAAAAGATTTTTCAGAAACCTGCCTGTAAATATCCATAGAAATATAACCAAATAACATGTTCTCTAAAATCATTCCTTGATTTCTCGTTAATCTTGCACCTTGTCTTGCTAAGTTTATTTGCTCAATATAATGATTAAATTGATTTATGACACCAGACTTTGAGTTTTGACTTTCTGTTTTATCTTTAATATCTCTCAATTCAATTTTTACCAATTCAATTTTATCGTCAATATCATTCTTTCTAGAGAGCGCAACATACTTTTCTTTGTCATCTTTTGCGAAATGAATGTCTAGTAAAATCATTTGTAATTCACTCTCGGTTTTGATTAAAAGTTCTAATAACTCTAATTCAGTCATAATATCTTTGGTTGAATAATTAATTATAAGCTCTCTTTATGTAATGGTCTTTAAGTTACTCGTAAGCTTTAAAATTAAAGCTCGTCAAACTTTACCGTAAAATCGTTATGCCATTTTTCGTATATCCCACATTTTTCAGGAATTCGTTTTATTATAAAGTTGGAATATGCTATTATTAAACATGTTAATATTTCAGATACAATATGCTTGGCTTCGTAGCTTTCGCGCATTGATTTCATAATTATCTCACCCTTTTTTTCTACTAAATTACTTTTTACAATATTTGAAATATGAATGTCCTCAGAGTACCCCCTATAAAAAGCCTCATACAAAGAATGGTGATTTAAGTATTTAGCCAAGTTTTCAATATTATGTGGACCATCATATAATGAATACCAATTAGGATTTTTAATTCTGATTAATGTTCTTTGATATTCCTGTTCCGTTTCTAAAAATGCAGGTAATTGTAATTTATTTTCAAAGCTTTCTTTTTTTTTTTCGATGGTTGGAAGCTCAAAGAAAGGAACATTTTTAAAGATTTTGTCTTTTTTAAGTTGTGCCTTAAATTCTTTTCCGACTTGCGTATTATCCTCAAGCTTGGAGAAAAATTTAATTTCCTTATGAATTGTCGTAACTATGTAGGCTAATGCTCTTTTTTTAAAATCATTTTCTAAAAGATACTCTAAGTAAAGGATATTTTCTAACAGTACTCTAAATAATACTTTGGTATTATCTATTGAGGATTTTTTTACTAGTATGGAAATTCCATCGACTATTTCTAAAATATTTTTAAAAAAAATTTGACTTATAGCATTTTCTCTATGTGAATTATTTTTTTCAATCTCCCAATTTAGAATATGCGTACCAAAATTCACAGCTTCATCGATTAGCAATGATAAATCATCTAACTCTTTAGTTTCTGAATTTCTTAAAAGGATATTTTTTATTTCTTGAATTTCCATTAATGTTTGTTGAGCTTGGCTAATGTGTTGTGGCTTGGCGCAGTAGCGGAGCCAGCAAACCAATTATTTTCTGTTAAAGATAGAGTTTTTTGTGAAATTGACTAAACAACTAATTATTGAGCTAAGCGGCTGTTATAGATAAGCTTGTGATTAGTATTTTTCAAATTCGTCGGTAGGAATTTCGGTAGTTCTTGAGTAATTGTCTTTTGGAAAATATTTTACCATGTGGTAGAATAAAGATAAATAAATTCCCTTTTGAGTAATTTCTGCCTTAAACGAGCTATTGCACTAAACTGCTATTCCAGCAGTATAATTACGAAATGAATTCTAAAAACTTCACTGAAATTTCTTCATTTACCTCTTCCGATATATTGTGCTTTTCACAAAATGCATTAAAATTGTCGAATAAGACAAATACGAAATCTTTAGCTTTTTTTGTATCATATTCAAGATATCTTTTTGTCGTAGTATTTTTTTCAGGATGCAACTCGTATTGAATATTTGAAATAAATATAAGTTTAAGAAACTGACCAGAGTCTGACATATTTAAAAAATATAGCCAGCCTTCAACTTTATTTATGATTTCATGTAACCATTCAACAACTTCTTTAATTTGATATAGTTCCCTGAAATCGTTATCATAGCCATGAATTGATATTTCTACATTATCTTTATAATTCATTATTAGTTCGGGGTTTGTTTGTATTCTTTCAAATACCGAAACTATATCTGAAAAGTTTTTCTTTTCAACGCTGTCCTTATCAACAATTAAAATCAGCCTCTTAAACTTTAACAACATTTTATTCTCTTCCCAAAAATGCTCTAATTGAGAGACATAATCTGTGACTGGACTTACATGTTTTTCAAGTTCAGATTTGCTTTTTTTTAATAATTTTTGATTTGAGGAAACATTAATTTTCCAATTTTCTCCAGCTCGAATAGTTTTGTCAGGTTCACAAGCAGTCCAAAAAACTTCTTTTTTTACATTATCTACAAGAATTATTATAACTGGGATATCATGATTTAAATAGTAATTTAAATGCTTCATTTCACCCCTGTAAACCCAGCCAAGATCATTTTTCTCCTTGAAATATGATTCCCCAGTTTTAATCTGCAAAGCGATTGACTTTCCAGTCACATGGCCAGCTTCAGAAATTATGTCAATATAAGCATCAATACCGAAATCCGTTTCTTGATGATTTTTCCTAAACACCCAATTTAACTCGTTCTCAACGATTGTTTTTACAATGGTAATTCCATCTTCTCCTTTTTTAGATGCGTTGTCGTATTTTGGTAAGTCCATAATATTGCTAGTAACGTTTAGTCTGTAACCGACAGTTGCGGATCAAAGCGGATTGATTTCTCTCTGCTAATATAAAACTTTCTTGGTTTAAAAAATTATTTCAATCATCAATAAACCAGCGATTTATTAAATATACTGTTTGTGTCAGTGCCTTGGTATTTCTTGATTAATAATTTGTTTTTTTCGTTCTCCACCTAATCGAAGGAAATTAATTAAACGCATCGCTCCCTCTTGGCTTCTGCAACCAAACAACGTTTCAGGTAAGTTTAATTCCCGATTAACTTCATTTAAAATATCTTCAATTTGATTGCAGATAAATATTAAATCATCTAATTCAATAACTTCTAAAGTTTTTTGTGAAGTCATTGTTTCTAAATCAAAATGTGCAAATGCTTTGTTTCTAACTTTTCTAAAAGGCTTTAATTTTTCAAGAATTATTTCTTGTTTAGATTTTATAGTATTTAGACAATTTAGATTTAATTTTTCAATTACATCAATGAGTTTTGGAACTGTCAAGTTTTCATTTGAACCTGTAAATTTATTATCCATTAAAGCACAAACTCTAATTGTAATGAAGTTCCAATATAACCAATATAAGTCTGAAAAAAATCTTGAATTGACATCAGCAATAATATTTTGTATTTCAGGATTATCATTATACAACATTTCATATTCAGTAACATAATGAAAAAGTTCTGTAAGTTTATCTCGTATTTTATTAATTACTAATGTTAATTCTTCTGCTGGCTCTTTCATTGGATTTTCGTTCTTTGGTATTGCACACAACGTTCTGACACTTTGCGCAGTTGCGAGGTTCGGAACCTATTATTTCCTGTTAAAGGTAAAAATTATTGCGAAATGCAAAATGTGAACTTACCATAAAATTCGCAATTGCACGAAACCGCTGTTAGGCATTGTAATTATTGAATTTTGTTAATAAAGAAATCTGCTAATTTCGAACAAAATTCGAGTTCTATTTTGCCGTTTAAAGTTTTAAAATAGCTAATTCCATCTAAAGTTGCATTTTCTAAATATTCAATATGTAATTTGAGATTTATAAGTGGTAATATAAAATTATCTGTTTCCGACTGCTTATTTAGTTCAATAACGAATTTAAATTTTTCCAAAATTTGTTTCGTTGTGTAATCAAGTTTTTCCTGACCATTAAATGTAAAATATAAAAATGAGTTTAATAGCTGATTATCATATAAGTCTATAGATGAGTAATTTATAAATACCGCGAAATTTGATTCATAATCTGAAAATTTATGGTATGCTTCCAATTCTGAATAATCTTTTGTTGAAGGGAAAGCTATACCTCCATATTTATTTTCAAGTAATGCAGTAGTTAACATTTGAGGCAGAACATATTCAGACATAAATGGATGTTTACTTTCTACTGGAAATGTTAATACCTGAGACAATATAGATTTCTGTAAATCATTCTTTAATGACTTTCTGTTTGGAGTTAAATCAGAATTGTAGTAATCTAATTTACTGCCTACTTCCGCAATACTGGGAAGACTCTTTACTATTGTATTAAATAAAGTATTTTTAATTGTATAGTAATTTTTCGAGTAGAAATCTTTATATAAAGGTAAAAAAGCTGAAATCGCTAGCTTATTGGTTGGATTACAAAGTTCTTTTTCAATTCCAATCATTGATTTAGCGAGATATAGCATAGGTTGTCCAGATATACTAAATCTTTGATTTCCGATCAATTCTCTTTTGTCAAAAGGTACATGAAAGAAATTGTTTATGTCATTTTTATCAAAAGAACCATCATCAATTCTTGCTCTGTAGAATAATGTTGAATATGAAAAGCCGCCTTCAGTATCTTTCAATAAATCATTTTTAACCAAAAAATCCCATATTTTGTTTGTGGCGACCTTGATGTTTTCAGAAATATAACTTTTATAAATATTTATCAATTCATCAAACGTGTCTTCAATGATGTCAATAGAATTTTTAGTTTCATTTAGAAAACAATCTGTCCATTTTACATACTCAGCATTTGTATTTTTATAGTCACAATTACATTTTGAAACACTTTGTAAATTATTGACTTCATAAAGAAATAATTGTTTGTATTTAAGCAGTTTGTCTTCAAATCTGCGAATTCCAAAACATTTCTCTTTTAATTTATTTTGATATTTATTATCTATGAAGCAAGCAATGCATTTCATTTTATGAGTTTGTTGGAGATTATTATGCATAACGTTCAGCAGCTTTACGCAGTAATGGCAACTTTATGAGTAGTTGTAAATATATGCAATTTTCCGGTTTTGAGTAAGAGCGGTTCTGCAGTTCTTATTTACAATCATCAAAATCAAATGCTTTTTTGTGTGCAAGATAAATGTTTCGCAAAGCAAGATCAAAAAGTATTTCTGCCATATGAGGTGGAATATCAGCTCCAATTTCATTTTTTACTTGTTTAACTGATTCATTGAGCATTTCATTGCGCAAGCCATCTTTTAATTGTTGCATTGAACTATTAAAGGCTTCTTCGAAAATTCTCTTAGAATCTTTATAATAAAAGTTTGATCCTGTTTTTTCCATTTCGAGATAACTTTCAACAATGTTTCCCCGATTAATTAATTCTTCAAATAGTTTTCCAAATTTTATATAAACTTCCTCGGGATTAACTTCTATGCTCGCGGATATGTAGCCCGAATATGGCGATTTTTTATATGGATTAACTCCTTTGTATAAAAATCTACCGAAACATGTTCCCAACGTAATGAAAAGTTTATCACAAGTATTTATATTGATTTCTCGAAATAAATCGGCGAGTTCTTCCCATTTTATTAGACTTCCATCTGTCAAAATTAATCCACCCAATTTTTCATCGCCATGCATTTCAAGATGTATTAAAATTCCTTCTTCAAGTTCTTTTGCTTTTGGAACATAAGAAGAAATAGTTTCAATTAAATCTTGTTTGGTTGGAGCTTTATAAAAAGCATGTGTAAAATCACGCTCGTATAAATCTATGTGTCTTCTTATTATATCATCGTAAAGAGCCTCACCTGTGAAATTAGCACCATCGCGATTTGTGAGACTTTCGATTACGATTATATGTTTGATGTTTCCTATCATTTTTATAGAATTTTAACCAACTTACTGATATGTATGAGAAAATCATACATATACATTACATCTTAAACTAGTTGGATAGTATGACAAATTCATCTAATTAATAATACCAAAAACAAAAAAGGTTTACACAATTTTAATTAAAAAGAAGTTATGAATTATTTTCAAGAATTGTTTAATCTTCAGTATCATAATTGTATTGAACTCATTACAGAGGTAAAGTTGGTGAGAAACGAATCAATATTAACGTTTTATCAACAACTTTTATAAAATTATTATCTTCTTGTTTAATTCACATAACATGACTCTGACAATTAAGGGGGTTGAATTGCGCTTTTGGCTTCTTATTCCGATGGATTTCAAATTGGATAATCGTTACATAAACTTATTTGCAAATTGGTACCTATGCTAACAATATTCATTAATATATTCGGATCACTTCTCTATTCTCTTCTTTTCCCCATTGCACCTGCCACGTTCTACCGTCTATTTGGTCGAGCAGAATGAAATTGTATATGTTTGTTGTTGGATAAAGAAAGAATCTACCATTCTTTTCTTCATCTTTATTTACTAGAGACATGTCTGATAGTATATTCTCAAACCTATATTTACTTTCTGTATCCCATTGAACTTGCCACATTTGTCCATTTCTTGTGTTCAATTTGATGAATGTATACATATTTCGCGTAGAAAAAAGTCTATACACGACAGTACTGTCTGTAGAAATGTTTTGAGTAGGGGCTTCAGATGTACTTTGAGCAAAAGCTGTAATTGATGTCAAACCAATAACTAGAAAAAATACTGTTCTTTTCATATCGTCAATTTATATCTTTTAAAATCGTCAATATTCCATTTAGTTTCCTTCGTTGGGATTTTTTTCAGAGCCACTGACACATAACTTTTGTATATATGATAAAATCATACATCTTCAGATAATTTGTATAAAATGATATATTAGTTAACATCAAAAGTAGCAAAAAAGAATAAAGACTTTCCAATAAACTTCTTATATATACCAAATACTTATATAAGAATTATGATTAAATAGAAAACCATACACTATTTCTTAATTCCAAATAAGATTTAAAAATTTGTTTAATCAGCAACTTATATAAAACAATCATCTACTGGAATCAAATTATCGTATTTAAATTTAATTCATATTTATCGAGTGATTAGCAAATTCTCATCTTCTTATTTAATTCACAACAAACACTAAGATAATTATCATACACTTCGAAAATTTATCATCCTCTTCAAAACTTTCTAACTTTCTTTGATTATTGACACTAATAACACGAATGGACAAATGGAAATATAATTCAAGTTTGTATGTCTTATAATTTCCTATAATATTAGAAAATTTCTCAAATTAGTTGAAAGATTCTCAAACTCTAAGACAATTAACAATTTCATCAAAAAACAAATAGCAATCTTCCATCGATACTTTTTATTGCTCAAAAAAAAAATTAAAACGAGGGGTTGAATTGCACATTAACAGGCTTTATTTTACTACCGAATGATATATTTACAAATTATCTTTCAAAGTAAATAGTTACCATTCATTATATTTTATTGAGGTAAGTTTCTCATATTATGAATGCAAATTAACAAGCTGTCTCATTACAAGTGATCTTTTCTCATAATAAGTGAATTATTCTCATCAGGAAAAAAATTTGACAATAATCTCAACGACTTATAAATCGGACAGCAAATTAACAAACTATCTCATTACGAGTGATCTTTTCTCATAATAAGTGAAATATTCTCATCAGCAAAAAAATTTGATATATACAGCTTAATTTTGTACATTAAAACTTTTCTCAACAACTCCTATAAAATTCTCACTTACTTGTAGCGAATTCTCATCTTCTTATTTAATTCACACAAATGCTTATATTTTTCACTTTTGAAGTCGTATAGTGTGGACTGCGAAATGTCTTATTTATGTCAAGCTAAGCATACTAAAATTCATAAATTTCAACATATTAAGAGCTTCTCTTTACATAACAAAAGACTTTACATAATGCGCCAAGATTATTGCCGTAGCATTCTGTTCAATGGCCACTTTAAAGACAAGACGGACATCAACGACCGTCCCTGTTATTCCTCCTTTACTTAACTGGTATTTGTGAAGTATTCCATTGGAATTATTCAAATAGATAATCCAAAATTCTTCGTGTGGAAGCTCGCCTATTATGGGCTGCATTATTTCAAAAACAACCTTGCTAGAAGTTATTTTGATATTCTTGCCCATATCTTCAGAACGACGACAGCGTCCCAATTCCATTGCGGCAATTATGGTAATCGCCTTTGCTTCCCCAATTCCGTTAAAAGTTATCAATTGTTCTCTAGAAAGCTTTCCTAAAGCATTTAGGTTTTCAACGCTTGCTAATATGCGTTTGCTTAAGGCGACGGCACTTTCAGTAAAATTTCCAGAACCAATCAAGATGGCGATAAGTTCTGCATTGCTCAAGGCTTCTTTGCCTTTGTCTTTTAGTTTTTCACGAGGCTTGTCATCATCAGCCCAATTCTTGATAGAAGGAGGTCTATTGCTTTGCATGGCGTTTAAATTAAAATAGAAGTATAAGATACAAATATAGCAGAAGATCAAATATCTTCCGCAATAATTCTCATCCAACACAAAATATTTCTCCTCTTTAACGTTATAGCTATAAACAACTTAGTTCATGAAGTATTTTTATCCACTGGCACTCCTACTATTCTGTTCCATTACTGTTGAAAAGACTTTTTCCGAAAGACTTTCCGATGCAGCAATTACGCTGACAAAAGATAAAGTTACCTACGACTCAAGCTATTTTTCTATAAAATATCCTAACGGAGATGTTCCAAAAGACAAAGGCGTATGTACTGATGTCGTCATACGAGCCTACAGAAAATTAGGAATCGACCTGCAGAAAGAAGTACATGAAGACATGAAGCAGAACTTCTCAAAATATCCCAAAAACTGGGGATTAAAAAACACAGATACCAATATCGACCACCGCAGGGTTCCAAACCTTCAAGTCTTTTTTACTCGTTTTGGCAAAAGCCTAAAAGTGACAGATGCAGCTGCCGATTACAAAACAGGCGATCTGGTGACGTGGATGATTGGCGAAAGAATGCCTCATATCGGAATCGTGACAAACAGAAAAACATCCGATGGAAAACGCAACCTCATTGTCCATAATGTAGGAGCTGGACAAGTTTTAGAAGACTGTCTTTTCAAGTATAAGATAACCGGGCATTATCAATTCAAAAAATAAGCGAGCCAAATCTGACCCGCCTAATCTATTCTTTTACAGTAACGTTTTTACTTCATCAAAATTCAAGCCTCCATAATTTCCAGAACTCATCAACAATAAGGCAATAGCCTCAGTATCAAATTTCAGATGGAAAAGATACTCCTTAAAAGCGGCTGGGTTGGTATAAATTATCAAGTCCTCACGATTAAACGATTTTGCAATCTGTTCATACGTTACCTCTTCAAGCTGCTTGATTTTTACAGCATCAGGCGAATAAAAAACTACCGCAACATCAGCCGAATCAAGAGCCCCTTCATATTCTTTCAAGAACTCAGCATTAAGGCTGCTGTAAGTATGCAATTCTAGGCAAGCAATTAATTTTCTATCAGGATATTGCTCCTTAACCGCTTTGGTCGTCGCGGCCACTTTGCTTGGAGAATGCGCAAAATCTTTATAAGCCACATTCTTCTTGCTCTCCCCAATTTTTTCCAGACGCTTTGAAGCGCCTTTAAAACTCGAAATCGCTTCATAAAAATCAGCCTCATCAACGCCCATATTTTGGCAGATCCATTTAGCCCCGGCCAGATTGTTCAAATTGTGCGCGCCAAAAACCTCGATGGGCATAGCGCCCTCTGGAGTCTCGAGCAAAGTAGTTCCGTTCTCTACGGTATATTTAGGCGTAGAATACGGAATCTTTCGAATAGGATTTGTCGCAGCTTCGGCAACTCTTTTCACTTCAGCATCATCCTCATTATAAACCAAGATGCCTCCGTTCGTTATTTTTTGGATAAAAATCTCAAACTGTTCCACATAATTTTCATACGTCGGAAAAACATTGATATGATCCCAAGCAATTCCCGAAATCAAGGCAATATTCGGCTGATAAAGATGAAACTTCGGACGTCTGTCCATTGGCGAAGACAAATACTCGTCACCTTCTAAAACAATAAAATCATTTTCCTCTGTCAGATGCACCATCGTATCAAACCCCTCCAATTGAGCCCCAACCATATAATCCACTTTAATGCCATGATAATGCATCACATGAAGAATCATTGACGTAATGGTAGTCTTTCCGTGCGATCCGCCTATCACTACTCTCGTCTTGTTCTTTGACTGCTCATACAGAAATTCTGGATACGAATAAATCTTCAAGCCCAATTCCTGCGCTTTCAACAATTCCGGATTATCCGCTTTAGCATGCATCCCGAGAATTACAGATTCGATATCCGATGTTATTTTCTCCGGAAACCAGCCCAATTCTTCTGGCAGTAGCCCTCTTTTTTCCAAACGCGTTTTTGACGGCTCAAAAATAGCATCATCGCTTCCAGTTACTTGGTAGCCTTTTTCATGCAGCGCTATGGCAAGATTGTGCATGGCACTTCCGCCAATTGCTATAAAATGTGTTCTCATTTAAATGTCTGATACGGAACCAGATTAGAATCGTATAGAATGCAATCCTAGAATGGTTCCTAAATTATGTTTTGCTCTTTTCAGTATATTCGTCCAGAACCGCTTTCGCTTTTTCCGGCTGTTTCATCTTATTCTTATACAAATCAGCCAACTTTTTATAAGTCGTTTTTGATCCGCCAGTCTCCACTGCTTTTTTATAATACTTCTCCGCTTCTTTATACCGTTTAAAATATTCCGCGATATGCCCTTTAGAAAGATAACCGTCTACAGTAGAAAGCACCATCAATTCATCCGCATACTTCTGCGCTTTTCTTTCGCTTCCGCCAATAATTCCAGGCAACTGCAGATACAATTCGACCAAAGCCCAACGCGCCTCTATGTGCTTTGGATTTAACTCGATTGCCTTCTTAAAAGCATCTTCCACATCATCAATCATCCCCAAAGCCTTGAACTTGCTGCTCTCTTTAGCCTTCATCGCCAAAGCGCCGCCATATTTATAATGATAATTAGCCTCCGAAGGCTTAAGCTCTACTAACTTCTCATAGTAACCAAAAGCCCCATCCCACTTTTTAGCATGCCCATCAATATCCCCTAAATACTCAATAACACCAAGATCCTTAGGCTTCTTTTGATAAATAGCCAAAAAGATTTCCTTCGCCTTTTCGTACTCCCCCCTCTTAAAAAACTGCTCCCCTTTCGCATATTCTGATTGCGAAAAGACGACCATTGGAAATAAGAGTAAAATTAAAAAAAAGCGTTTCAATAGATTTTGTTTTAGCGTTTCAAAAATAGGAAAATGATTTGGAATAGCAGGCTGGATTTTATCCATTTGGGACAATAAATAAAAGCAGTATATTGTTGACAAATTTATGTCTGCTTTTTTATTTCTGGCCTTTACAACCTTTTTATAAAAATAATGCTCCATAGTATAAAACGTCTTTTATGAAAAAATTATACAATTACTGATCCTATTTTTCTCCCTTTCAATAACAGCCCAAAATTTAGATAAACATTGGAGCAAGGTTTATGAAGCTTTTGAACCTGTAGATGTGCTTTCGCAATACAAATGGCAAGACGGCTTAGGATATTATATGAGTACAAAAGATGCAGCGACACACTTTTTCTTTGACAATATTAGCAAAGGGAAGTACATTCTCGAATACGATGTTCGAGTAAACAATCAAGGTGAATTCTCAAATGGGATTACGACAATCCAAAGCATGTATGCGCCAGAATTTTCAAGTCACAGTAAAGGAATCCGCGTAAAAGTAAAAGAATAAACTACAATCACAATTGTAAAAACAAAAAATGCCTAGTCTTATCCTAGGCATTTTTATACGTTAAGTATAGCATAAAATAGTTTTTAAAAACATCAAATTCCAGAGACATACTCTCAGAAAACTTTATTAGAGAATTGACTCGACAGGTAGCAATGTAAAGTTTCAGGACCCGAAACGGTCAAAATACATAAATTCGAATTACTGCCTATATTTTACTTTAGCAACTTTTTCTATTTCTCTGGATCTTGACTCTTCTATATTTCTATTAATTCTTATGGCCAGGTAAGCCATGATCAACAGGGCAAAAAAGAAGAACAAAACGTTAATAGCGGAGGCCGTAAATCGCAATTCCTTTTTGTAAGCATACCTTTGGGGGTGATTGGTAGTTTTATACATAATGTCAAGCGTTAAGTTTCCTCAAACTTAAATATCCTTGTTTTAAAAACATTTACATAATTTCAATTTTTAATTATTTTTTTTTAAGTAACTAGGAGAAGATATATGCGGTGGTTTTCAGCGCACATTCGTAAGAGAATTTTGCAGAAAAAATATTTTTCAATAAAAAAGGAGGCATTTCGCTTCCTTTTCCTAGCTACTTTTTTTAAAATATAAATTATTGAAAACCAAATACAGTCAATTACAACACTATATTTCATCTTCCGAAATTCATTTGCTGCCATAGGAAGCTGCTTCTCCGTCTTTCGAAGCCTTTTTGCCACCTACGGAAACTTTTATAACCTTTTGGAAAGCTAATTTGCCGCTTTCCGAAATTCATTTTACGTCTTCCGAAACTTCTTTTCCAGCTACGGAAGCTTATTTTCCGCCGTAGGAAACTGCTTTTCCAACTGTGGAAATTCGTTTGCCACCATAGGAAACTCCTTTGCCGCTTTCCAAAATCCTTTTTCCACCTACGGAAGCCTATTTTCCACTTTAGGAAGCCAATTTTCCCGCTTCCGAAATTAATTTGTCGCCTACGGAAGCTCTTTTGCCGCTTACGGAAGTCCCGTCATCCCTCAAGTTCAATACATCATAAAAAAAAGCCGTTTCAAAATTGAAACGGCTTTTTAAACTATTTGAACTAATAACTAATCTAAAAAATTATTTTGCGATTGTCATTTCGTCAACAATATGTTTCGCTCCCGCATATTTATCGATGATGAACAATACATAACGAATATCCACATTGATGGTTCTTTGCAATTTAGAATCAAAGATTACGTCTCCAGCCATAGCCTCGATGTTTCCGTCAAAAGCAACACCGATAAGCTCTCCTTTTCCATTCAATACAGGAGAACCTGAGTTACCTCCCGTAATATCATTATCTGTCAAGAAGTTAACAGGCATGTACCCGTTTTTGTCAGCATACTGTCCGAAATCTTTTTTCTCGTTCAATTCGATCAATCTTTTTGGCAAGTCAAACTCTTGATCGTTTGGCTTGTACTTTTTGATTGTTCCTTGAAGCGTAGTATAGTTGTTGATTTTTGCATCATTTCTCTTGTCAGCAGGCAAAGCACGAACTTTTCCATACGTTAGACGCAAAGTCGAATTCGCATCTGGATATTGGATTTTGTTCAATTTAGATTCACGCAATCCTTCTACAAGTAGACGGAATGATTTTTGGAAATCATTCTCCAATTTCGCAAGATCCTCAGGCTTGTTTCTGTAAGTAGCCAAAATGCTAGAAGAAAGCAAGTACAATTTGTCGGTTTTCAACACTTCAAGATTTGGATTTTTCAAAAATGCCTCTGCTTTTTCTTTCGTAGCAAAAACACTTTCAGCCAAAGCCTCATCTACAAATTTTGTAAAATCGTTTTTGTTCACTTTTGCCAATTCTTCAACATAAGGAGCCAATTTATAACCCGCTTTTGAAGCATATAAGTTTAATTCAGCAATCAATACGTCTCTTTCCACAGGAAGGTAGAATCCTTCGTAGATACCATCAACCATTGCTTGGATTCTTGGAAGCATTTCCGCTTTTTTAGCATCGTTTTCTTTAGCATAAGCAGCAGCAGCATTTCCTATGCTTGACGGACCTGCAGCCAAGCTGCTGTTTCTCAAGATAGAAGTCAAGTAGTTATCATGTCTTGACTTTTCGTTTGTTGCAGCATAATATTTATTGATGGTAGCAACAACATCGCCATACTTTTGTTTGTTTTCAGGCTTGTTTGCCCATTTGTTAAATTCAGCCTCTTCTTTTTGCTTAGTAGCCGCAGTTTTGAATTTAGTCAACGCATCAATCATTCCTTGACGGTTTTTCCAGTAGTTTGCTACAGAAGCATATTTAGATGCATAGTCCAAACGAACTTGGTCGCTTTTATCCATGTGGAATTTCATAGCGTCCATTCCTGTTTTAGAACCTTCAACCCAAGCAGGGTATGCAAATTTCACGTTTTGCTCGATTCCTCCAGCTGGCATCCAACGGTTGGTTCTTCCAGGATATCCTAAGATCATCGCAAAATCATTTTCTTGAACACCTTTCAAGCTGATTGGCAAGTGGTGTTTTGGTTTCAACGGAACGTTGTCTACAGAATATTCAGCAGGATTTCCGTCTTTATCAGCATATACTCTGAACATAGAGAAATCTCCCGTATGACGAGGCCATTCCCAGTTGTCTGTATCGCCACCGAATTTACCGATGCTTTCTGGCGGAGTTCCCACTAAACGAACATCTTTATAATCTTGGTAAACGAAATAGTAGTATTCATTTCCTTGGAAAAACGAACGAACAGAAACTGTATATTTTCCACCTTCGTCATTTTCTTTTTGGATTTTTGCAATTTCTTGGTTGATCGCTTTCTCACGCTCCGCCTCGTTCATGTTATCCGTAACTTTAGAAAGGATTCGTTTAGAAACATCGTCCATTCTTACAAAGAAACGCACATAAAGAGAGCTTGGCTTGATTTCAGACTTTTTGTCTTTTGCCCAAAAACCATCTCTCAAATAATTTTCTTTTGGAGTAGAAACTTCTGCAATCGCATCGTAACCACAGTGGTGGTTTGTCAAAACCAAACCTTGGTTAGAAATAATTTCAGCCGTACAGCCACCATTAAATTGGACGATAGCGTCTTTGATACTTGAATGGTTGATGCTGTAGATTTCTTCTGATGTCAGCTGCAATCCCATTTTTTGCATGTCACGGTGATTCAAACGCTCGATGAACATCAAAAACCACATTCCTTCGTCAGCCTTTACCGTTGTCGGAACAAGCAGTATCGCCGTAATTAAGGATAAAATAATTTTTTTCATTGAATAGTATTTAAAGTTTAATAGATATATGCTAGTAGTCTTTAAAAATGCATTTTTGTTACATTTTTGACCGCGAACATATATATTTTCGCGATGCGAATATACTTCATTTTACAATTTTAGGCCCATAATCAAGGAGAAAACTAAATCGTTATCGCAATTTTTAACTTTTACTTTAGACTTATCCCTAAAGAAATTTGCTTCCTGATCTTACTTATACAGATCCGCAAACTCCTTGGTTCTCTTGGTGGCTTTTTCAGGCAGGAAATTCCTTTCGCCCAAGTGGAAATAGTATTGTTGGATGAACGCCTTAAAATACTTGATGTCTTTTTCGTCTTCCGCTGTCTTCTTTTTAATAAGATTATTTTTCCAGAGCGGATCTTTTCTATAATCTGCCTTGACCAGTACGTCCTTTTCATTAAACTGATAATAATGCGAATCTGTCGTACAGTTAAAAGCACTATTTGAAAAATTGATAGCAAAATGATCCTTTTGAGCTTCGGTATCAAAATGATTCTTTCCAAAAGCAAAATAAGGCTTATGGTAATCTAGCATTCCTAAAAGTGTTGGCATGATGTCAATATGCTGCATGATTTTGTCATCTGTTCCCTTAAAGTTTTTGCCCGGATGATAAAACAAAATCGGAATCGAGTAATCATACGGCGGTTTCAAAAACTTTGGCGAATCTGCTCCCGATGCATGATCGGCCGTAATGATAAACAACGTATTCTTAAACCATGGCTCATTCCTGATACTTTCAAAAAAGGTCTTGAGTGCATAATCCGAATACTTTATGGCACGATGTATCGGAAGCGTTCCTTCGGAGAATTTATTTTCAAATCCTTTTGGAATGCTAAACGGATGGTGAGATGACAAAGTAAAAACAGTCGTAAAAAAAGGCTTCGGCATTTGGTTGACCTTTTCATGCACGAAAGGCCAGAATTTATGATCCCAGATTCCCCATTTGCCATCAAAATCATCATCGCCTCTTTCCTCTTCATATTCTTCTCTCGATTGGAATTCTTTAATATCAAGATTTTTTCCAAACGAAACAAAGCCCATCGATTCCTTTACAGCGCCATGCATGAAAGCTGTATGATAGCCCATTTCGTTCATACAAGCCGGAAGCGCATAATAATCTGCAACCGAGTTCGGCAATGACAAAAACGGTTCCTTAAATGTCGGGATGGAAGCCCAAATAGCAGGTAGGGCATCCATAGAACGGTAGCCGTTCTGGTAGGCATTCGTAAAAAGATAGCCTTCATTAAAAAGCGAATCCAAAAAAGGAGTATTCGTCGGCTGCTTCGGCTTGAACTGGTCCGAAAGACTCTTGATGTGCGCCTTACCAAAACTTTCCAAAATTATTATAAAGACATTTGTTTTCTTGTCGATGGAAAACATATTTGAAGAAGAAGGCTTGTGTGTGGTCGGCAAATAAGCCGCGGCAGTTCGTTTATCAAAATATTCAAGCTTCGGGACTTTCTTAGATTTGCCTATAGTACGGAAAAGGCAAAAAGGATTGCTTAATATCAAAGAAGTATGAGAAGCATTATCCGTATAAAGAAAGGCGTCGCTCATGGAAATCGGAAACGAAGCTTTAGAAAGACTTGCTCCCCTGACAAAAAACACAGTCAAGAAAACCATTACGCCTAGATAAGCCGAATTGACAAGATAGTAATCGCGATTATTCGTAAGAACCGATTTTCCGTTTCCGATAAGCTTATAGCCCACGCTGAGCAATCCGAGGATAATGAAATAGAAAATAAAGCCATACCAATAATCGGCTATGAAATCGATTATAAGAAGCGAAAAACTATCTTCTTTTACCAGAAACAAGTCGCCTAAAACCAGTCTAGATTGTTTGTATGGATAGTAAAATACGTCTGCAAAATTGACTAGCAGTCCAAGACTGTTCAAGCCCATATAAACCCAAAAAAGCTTCTTTTGGTAATTTGCTTTTTCCCTAAATCGAAATGGCACTAGCGATAAAAAGATAAACGGAAGGTTCAGATACAATATCGAAACCGTATCAAACATCAGGCTTCCCCTGAGCAGCGAAATGATATCTTTTCCACGGATCGGATCGATCAGGTCATCATTAAAATAATAAAAGAGTAATCTTCCGAGCATAAAAGCGACATACACGACCAAAAGCCGCAATGCCATGACAGTAAAATCATTTTTCCAGTTGATTTTCATAAAATCTAACCATTGTGTCCTTCTGAAGATGAGGCTTATACAGCATCGATTCTGCGGTGTCAGAAGAACGGGTGGGGGACTCAAAATATATTCACGCAAAAATAACGAATAATTTACATTTGATTAATAATCTCTAGAAAATTACAGTCAGATGCTGCCGATAGGCGCTATCTATAGTGATGAGTTTTTCAAACGAATTGATGAAAACAAAATATAAAAAAAGCGACTCAATGAGTCGCTTTTTTTATGCTTCTGGAGTAGCCTGAATTTGATTTTCTTCAGAATTCAGCATTTCCCAAAGTTTGTCTTTCAATTCTAGCAAGCCTTGATTGGCTATCGAAGAGATGAAATGGTATTTTAATCCTTTGAAATCTTTATCTAGCTGTACTTTCATTTCGGCCTTCAGTTCCTCATCGAGCATGTCTGATTTTGAAATCACGATAAATCTTTCCTTATCTAAAATCTCTGGATTGTAGCGACGTAATTCATCCAAAAGAATTTCGTATTCTTTTTTGATATCATCAGCATCTGCCGGAATCAAAAACAACAGGACTGAATTTCTTTCGATATGTCTTAAGAAATAATGCCCGAGTCCTTTTCCTTCTGCAGCGCCTTCAATAATACCCGGAATATCGGCCATTACAAACGATTGAAAATCCCTGTAGGCTACAATTCCTAAATTTGGCTTTAATGTCGTAAAAGGATAGTCGGCAATTTTTGGCTTAGCCGAAGTCAGTACCGACAGCAAAGTCGATTTTCCTGCATTTGGAAAACCTACCAAACCAACATCTGCCAGAACTTTAAGTTCTAAGATTACGTCAATTTCGTTGGCTGGCATTCCAGGCTGCGAATATCTTGGCGTCTGGTTGGTAGAGCTTCTAAAGTGCCAGTTTCCTAGACCTCCTTTTCCTCCTTTTGCCACAATTTTTTTCTCGCCGTGTTCGGTAATCTCAAATAAAATCTCGTTGGTTTCTTTATCACGGACAACAGTTCCTAACGGAACTTCGATAAATTTATCTTCTCCATCAGCACCCGTGCTTCTCGCACTTCCACCATCACCGCCGTGACCCGCTTTAACGTGTTTTGCAAACTTTAAGTGAAACAATGTCCAAAGCCCTTTGTTTCCCACTAAATATACGTGTCCACCGCGTCCACCGTCACCACCATCCGGGCCGCCTTTTTCAATAAATTTCTCTCTATGCAAATGCGTCGATCCTTTCCCTCCTTTTCCGGAAGAAACATAAATCTTAACGTAATCTACAAAATTTCCCTCTGTCATTTTCTTTGTTTAAAGTGTAAATTTTAAGGTTTAAAGCAACAGTATTCTGCTGACTCTAAACCTTAAACTCTATACTGTTTCTTTTTATTTATTCTTTTAGTGAACGCACCAAAACCTTGTCGATTTTAACGCCGTCCATATCTATAACTTCTAGTTCGAATAGGTTCCAGATTAGTTTTTCGCCTTGTTTCGGAATATAGGAAAGCTCTGTCATGATCAAGCCGCTCACTGTCGTAACTTCATAATCATTAATAAGCTCGTCCAAATCAAAATAGGTCAAAAAGTCATGGAGCGAATAATGTCCGTCCACTAACCAAGTTCCATCTTCTCTAGCTACAAGCTGGAATTCTTCATGATAAAAATCAGAAGCATCGCCAACTAGAGCTTCCAAGATATCATTTAAGGTAATCATCCCTTGCGTGATTCCGTACTCGTCGGTCACGATAGCATAATGTACTTTGGTCTTCTTGAAAATATCCAACGCCTTATAAGCCGAAGTGTGTTCGATCAAATAGACCGGTTCCTTCATTATTTCTCTTAGGTTGAAGTTGCCGTTTTCAAATTTGGCGAACAAATCCTTAAGCAATACAACCCCTACTACTTCATCTAAACTTTCTTCGCATACCGGATAAACGGAGTGGATTTCGTCTAAAACTTTTTGCTTTAACGTAGCAAAATCATCTTCTAAAGAAAGATAATCAACCGATTTCCTGTGGGTCATCAAGGAGTTTACCTTTCTGTCACCAATGTGGAAAACACGTTCCACGATATCTTGCTCGATTTCTTGTACTTCGCCGACCTCAGTTCCTTCTTTGATAATGGCCTTGATTTCTTCCTCAGTTACTTTTCCATCGGCAGTAGGCCTGATTCGGAATAATTTTAGTAATGATTCTGTAGAAATGGTCAAAAGCCAGATAAACGGAGCCGTGATAACCGAAATTATTTTCATCGGCAAGGCTACCGTTTTAGCGATAGACTCTGGATAATTCAATCCTATCCTTTTTGGAAGCAATTCGCCCAATACCAGCGAGAAGAAAGTCAGCACAACAACTACAATTCCAACAGAAAGATTGGCAGAATACGGTTGAAGGACTTCAAACTGGTCTAAGAAAATCTTTACATCATCAGTGACTTTATCACCTGAATAAATACCTGTTAAGATTCCGATTAATGTGATTCCGATTTGAACAGTCGACAAAAATTTGTTTGGTGAATTGGCCAAATCCAGTGCGGTTTTAGCGCTCGTATTCCCCTTTTTTGCAGAAGTTTCCAATCTGTTTTTTCGCGCTGATATCAATGCGATTTCCGACATCGAAAAAACACCATTCAAAAGGATTAAAAAGAAAATTATAGCTATTTCCAAGATTTATAAATTAAGTTAAAGGCTATCGATTACAGTACTTAATCGATGTGTAATTTCTTCTATGGAACCGATTCCGTCCACAGCATGAAATTTATTTTGTGCTTTATAATAGTCCATTAATGGAGCTGTTTTTTCGTTGTATTCTTGATAACGGTTCCTGATTTTTTCTTCATCTTGGTCATCAGGTCTACCTGATGTTTTTCCTCTTTCTAAAAGTCTTTTTACCAATATCTCATCATTGGCTTCCAAAGCAACCGTTGCCGTAATTTTTTCGTCTTTAGACTCCAAAAATTTATCTAAAGCTTCTGCTTGCGACAAAGTTCTTGGAAATCCGTCAAAAAGAAACCCTCTAGATTCTGGGTTTTTATCAACCTCGCTTTGCAGCATCTGTATTGTTACTTCATCTGGAACTAAATCACCTTTGTCCATATAGGTCTTCGCCAATTTGCCAAGTTCCGTTTCATTTTTAATATTAAATCTAAAAATATCACCCGTTGAAAGATGGGTCAGATTGTATTTTCCTTTTAAGAATTCAGCCTGTGTTCCTTTTCCTGCCCCAGGCTTTCCAAATAATACGATATTAATCATTGTGTTAGTTGTGAGTTATTATATGCCAGGATTTTTCAATCCAAAATGTTGTAATCTTTAGATTTTATTATTCTTTCAATTGGTATACTTCCGGAATGTTTCTTCCCAGTCCGTCATAATCCAAACCAAACCCAACGATGAATCTGTTTGGAATTTCAATACCAATATAATCAATTTTTATATCTTTTTTATATGCTTCGGGCTTTAAAAACAAAGTAGCGATTTTGAGCCGCTTTACATTTTGCGCTTCAAACATGGCTTTCAGTTCGACCAAAGTATTTCCCGTGTCGACAATATCTTCTATCACGACAACGGTTCTTCCCGATAAATCTTGATTAAGTCCAATGAGTTTTTTTACTTCATTGGTTGTAGAAATGCCTTCATAGGAGGCTAATTTCACAAAGCTCACTTCGCAAGCTTTTGGATAGTGTTTCATGAAGTCTGAAACAACCATAAAGGCGCCGTTCAAAACGCCCACAAACAGGGGTATCTCTTCGTCTAGGTCTTCTGCCACTTCCTGCGCCATCTTGGCTATGGCAGCATCAATTTCCTTTGCGCTGATGAAAGGAACAAAATGTTTGTCGTGAAGCTGTATCACAATTATATTGTTAAATAATAAGTTGCAAATATACTAAAATAGAATCCAGCTATTTTACAATTTATTTCAGTTTTATTACAATTTTATTTTTGTTAAATAATATTTAATATTCTGCAGGTCCAGAGGATAAAAAATTTAAAATCAGTAAATTCAAGCTCCGAAAAAAGAACCGCTAAAACTTTTCCAGCTATGAAAACGAGAATTTCACTCCTAATAACAAGCATCGCTTTTTCTTTCCTATCTTGTAATGGACAGGTTTCAAAACAAGAAAAAAAACAGGCCTCAAAACAAGGCGATGTTGTCGTAAAAACGGCTATTGGCGACCTTACGCTTCCTGCTCCCTATTCTTCTGAATCTGTCACCAAAAGAAGTCAGATGAAAGAATGGCCTGCAGGAGTCACTCCCAAAGCTCCTGAAGGCTTTGTAGTCACCAAATTTGCCGACGGCCTCAAGAATCCGCGTTGGACTTACATCGCTCCAAACAATGACATTTTTGTAGTAGAAAGCAGCACTTTTAAAAGCGCCAACCAGATTACTGTTTTTCGAGACAAAGACAACGATGGTGTTTTTGAAACTAGAGAAGTCTTTAAGGAAGGCCTAAATATGCCTTTCGGAATGCTCATCCTTGGGAACTATTTTTATATCGCCAATACCGATGGATTATACCGTTTTCCTTACAAACAAGGTGACCTGAAGCTCAAAGGAAGCGGAGAGAAGATTTTGGAGCTTCCTGCCGGAGGCTACAACAATCATTGGACGAGAAACCTTTTGGCTAGTCCAGACGGATCAAAAATATATGTTTCTGTCGGATCGGCTAGCAACAATGCCGAGCATGGCATGGAAGTGGAAAAAAGACGCGCCAACATACTTGAAATAAATCCAGACGGTACGGGAGAAAAAATCTATGCCAGCGGATTAAGAAATCCTGTCGGAATGGACTGGAATCCTGCGAACAATGAACTTTGGACAGCCGTAAACGAGCGTGATGACTTGGGCGACGAACTCGTTCCGGATTATATTACCAGCGTTAAAAGAGGAGGATTTTATGGCTGGCCTTATTCCTATTATGGACAGATTGAAGACCCTCGAATGAAAGGCCAGGGCAAAGAACTCGTAGCCAAAGCCATTATTCCAGACATTCCTGTAGGCACGCACACGGCATCACTTGGACTAGCCTTTTATGACAAGCAGGCATTTCCTGCCGAATATAGAAACGGCGCTTTTGTCGGACAGCACGGCTCGTGGAATCGTTCGATATTAAGCGGCTACAAAATACTTTTTGTCCCTTTCAAAAATGGAAAACCTGCTGGAAAACCAATAGATTTCTTAACCGGATTTATAGCCGATGAGAAAAAAGCAGAAGTTTATGGTCGTCCTGTTGCTGTAACCGTCATGAACGACGGATCGCTTTTAGTAAATGACGACAGCGGCAATACAATCTGGAGAGTGGCCGTTAAAAAATAAACTTCCAAAACAAATTATTTTAATAATTTTACGCCAAATAGCGTAATCTATGAATGCAATATGCAAAAACTGCGGGCAAGAAATTAATGGAAATTTCTGTAGCAAATGCGGCCAGTCTGCTGATACGCATCCGATAAATCTTCATTATCTCTGGCACGACATACAGCATGGCGTTTTTCATTTTGACAAAGGATTGCTTTACACCGCCAAGGAGCTTTTTACGAGACCCGGCCATTCTATTAGGGAATTTATTGAAGGCAAAAGAGTCAGCCATTTCAAGCCGACAGCAATGATTTTTCTGCTCGGTTCTTTCTATGGTCTGCTGTATCATTATTTTCATATTGAGATTCCAGACAATACAGCCAGTGGAGATTCCAAGCAAGCAACACAAATCATGAGCAACTGGATTATTGAGCATTATGCTTTGGCTACTCTGTTCACTATTCCTCTCATATCCATCGCGTCTTTTTTTTCCTTTTGGAAAAGAGGATACAATCTGGTAGAGCATCTAGTGCTAAATTCTTTTATTGCCGGACAGAAATTGATGCTACAATTCGTTTTTTTTCCACTGCTTTATATATTTAATGGGTCGAAAACAATGCTGCTTCTTTCTGGAATATCCATATTAATTGATTTCCTATTGGCAATCTGGACCTACAATCAGTTTTTCAATACGCAATCTACCCTAAGAAATCTTTTGAGAACCCTTCTGACCTATGTGTACTTTTTTATACTGACTGTAATAATAAGTACAGTTATGGAAATGTTTATCAACGGAAATCATTGATATGAATTCAGATTTTATCCAAATTTTAGAGAAAAGCACTGCGCACCGCCTCAGCAGAGAATCACTATCTGACGATGTCATTAAAAAACCTGAGTTATTACAGAATCTGATGGCAGTATTGCTGAATACAAAAGACAAGAAACACCACAAAGCCTGCTGGGTTTCGGAACTGGTTTTTGAAAAAAACATCGACTGGCTTTCTCCTTATCTGGATGTTTTCTGCAAGACGCTTTCTTCTTATTCGCATGACGGCGCACTTCGTTCCGTTTCAAAAATTTGTCTTTTTTCGGCGAGCCACCATCTCAAAAAGCTAAAATCAGGAGAAGTCTTTCTGACAGACAATCAGCTCGAACTCATGATCGAATCTTGCTTTGATTGGCTCATTACCGACCAAAAAGTCGCAACAAAAGCGTATGCCATGAGAGCGCTTTATTCTTTTGGAAAAGTGAAAGATTGGGTTTATCCGGAGCTGAAAGTTATTTTGCAACAAGACTATCCGAATCATTCGGCTGCTTATAAATTGGCTTCCAAAGAAATTCTGACGAAACTAAAATAGGAGTATTTTTAATTCATTTAGAAAGGCAGAACCATAACGATTTTCTCTGCATTGAAACTTGATAGCCCATCAAGCTTTTTCAGACAAGTATTCATAGATTTTTTCCTGCGAACGTACTAGTGTCTTATCATTTCTAACTGGAATATTTTGAAGCGTTGAACCGATCCATACCGCTTTGACGTTATCTTCAAGCTGAAAGTCCAAGATATCCAATAATTCCTTTTTTAAATTTGGATCATAAATCGGGAAGCAGACTTCTATCCTATTATAAATATTTCGATTCATCCAATCCGCAGAACCCATATAAATCAATGGATCGCCATTATTATCAAACACAAAAATCCTTCCATGTTCCAGATTCCTGTCCACAATTCGCCTTACGGAAATTGTTTCGCTCATACCCGGAATCCCTGGAACAAGACAGCATATTCCCCTGACAATTAATTGGATTTTTACGCCTGATTTAGACGCTTCGTATAATTTTTCAATCAGACTCTTCTCTTCCAGATTGTTCAGCTTGATTGTTATTCCGGAACTCAAGCCTTTTTTATGATTCTGGATTTCGTTATCAATCAAAGCAATGAACTTCTCTCTCAAGCTGAATTTGGCTACCAGCAGATGCTTGAAATCAATCTTATATTTCTTGGGATTTTTCTTAATGGTTGCCAGTAAATGGAAGGCTTTCTCCAAGTCCTTCAGCATTTCTTTATGGGCGGTCATCAAGATATGGTCCGTATAAAATCGTGCCGTGTTTTCATTCAGGTTGCCAGTCGCAAACAAACCTATAGGAGCTAGTTTGCTCTGTTTCTTGAACTTTACGAGCGCTATCTTGGCGTGTACTTTTAGCGACGGAATGCTATAGACGATCTTCACTCCTGCTTTTTTCAACTGCTTGGACCATTTTATATTGTTGGCTTCATCAAACCTTGCTTTTAATTCCACCACAACCGTAACCTTCTTGCCATTTTTTGCCGCACTGATCAAAGCATTGGCAATTTTCGAATCACTGGCCACGCGATACAGCGTTACATACACTTCTTCGACATCTTGGTTTATAGATGCTTCATTAAAAAAGCGCAACACACCATCATACGACTGATAAGGCACGTGAAACAGCATGTCTTTTTCTGCAACAACTTCAAAAAGATTTTTCCCTAAAGGCACGGCTGTAGAAATCGGCGTTATTTTAGGATAGGACAGGCTCTCTTTTCTCAGCGGCAACGAAGCCAAATCTTTCAGATTGTGATAACATCCGCCCAAAACAACAGTAGCGTCTTTTAGCTTAAAGGCATCAATCAGCGATTGCAAAAATGGCGGCGGCATCCTATAATCAAACAAAAAACGGGTCGCAAAGCTATAATCGCGCTTGGCAATTTTTTTCTCCATTTTTTCGGCCATGGCTTCATCATATTCGTCATCGAGTTCCAAGGCCGCATCGCGAGTAATCTTGAAATTATAATCTGCTAGCAGTTTTTGATCTTTAAAGATAAGCGAGAGTCCGAATTTTATGATATCATCTAAAAAGAGAATGTAGTTTTTGGTTCCTTTTTTTACAGAAAAAAAGCGCGGCAAATCGTCTGAAGGAATGTTCAAGATAAACAGCTTGTACAAGTCGGCTCCTTCTTCAATCGCGACAAGCTTATACAGTTTATTATTTTCTGGAAAGAAGTCTATTTCTTTAGCCGACATGTCGACAACTTGTATAAACGCCAGCACTTCGGTAAAAAAATAATGGGTAATTTCTTCATGAATGCTGTCCGGAATAAGCTCGTTATAGAGCAGATGGAATTTTTCTTTCTTAAGGGCAGGAAGTATTTTTTCTGATATTATAGTCCCAAAAACATGCTGCTGGTCATCTACGATATGCTGGATCTTGTCCAATATATGCTGGTAGGCAAACCCATTTTCGGCTTCGCTTTTAGAAATTTTCTTCAGTGCCATCAATGACGGTATCCTTACTCGGTAAAATTCGTCGAGATTAGAAGAGTAGATAGAAAGAAATTTTATCCTTTCAAAAAGCGGCACATCAGCGGCCGCCGCTTCATGAAGCACTCTTTCGTTAAACGACAGCCAGCTGACATCTCTGTCAAAAAAATTAGGTTTTAAGCCAGCTTCTTTGCTCTTGGTTTCCAGAATCATATAGTATCAAAATAGATATAAAAATATTAATTTAGGATGACTAAATCATTAAGACACTATTATTCTTTTCTGGCATTGTCATGATTTCACGATGCGCTGTACCTGTGTTCCCGAATCGGTTGTTACCTTCATCAGGTAGACTCCCGCAGCAAGAGCGTCAAAGTGTACGACTGGATTGGTGCCGTGTGCAAAATCTTCTGAATATACAAGCTGTCCGAAAAGCGAATACACATCAGCCTTCAGCGCTTGTACTCCTGAAGGCAGCGTCAAATAAAGCGATGCCGCAACTGGATTTGGATAAAAGCGGATATTTTTTGCTTCCGGATTTTCTGTACCCAGAAAAAGCTCGTTAAGAAAAAGCTTTGATATCGTTCCAGCTTCAGACAGTCCGGTGAGCAAAAAGTCCAAATCAATATCGCCATCCACATCGGCAAATGCCACATCAGCATTATTCAATCCTTGAAAAGGAACTGTCGCTGGAGTAAATCCTCCCGAAGCGCCATTATTCATATACAGATCTGCCCTCCTATTCGGATTCCTGTAGCCTGAGATAAAAACATCGGGATAGCCATCATTGTTCACATCGGCAAAAACACTTCTTCCGTACTGCGCGCCTATAAAAGGAACGTCAGGAACCAGCGTAAAATTGCCATTGCCGTCATTGCTATACAAAAGCGCCACTTTCGCGCTTACAGCATCCGCACCAACAACAAGCAGATCTTTGTCACCATCATTATCAAAATCCCCTGCCGAAACAGAACCTGTCTGGATAGGCGCTATCGGCGTGGCACGTATCGTAAAACTGCCATTTCCGTTATTCTTATACAAAGTATTCACGAGTATATTGTTTGAGGTATTTCCGGTAACAAAAACATCAAGAAAGCCGTCGCCGTCAAAGTCTTCCAGAACTACAGAACTCCTAAAAACACCCGGTGCAGTAAAGCCGCTCTGGGCCGCAGTAAGTAGCGTAAATTGCCATTGCCATCATTTTTATACAATTCCGTAATGCCATAGAAGCTGGTAGAAAAACCTGTAACTACCAAATCATTATCACCGTCATTATCGATATCGCCAAAAGCCAAAGCGCCATAGGTGCTCTGCGTAAATTCTACCGTTGAAAGGCTATAGTTTCCAGAACCATTGTTGATATACAGCTTGGTTGTCGGACCCGGCGTATTACCAGCAACAACCAAATCTGGAAAATTATCGCCATTCACGTCTCCGAAAGCCGCAGCACCTTCACGGATCTTGATAAAAGTAGTTCCGTCCGATAGCGTAAAATTCCCACTGCCGTCATTTTTATACATCCTTGACGTTAGTATGTAGCTTGGATCGGCGCCTCCAGTAAAAAGATCAAGATCGCCATCGCCGTCGATATCTGCAAAATCAACAGAACTATATTGGAGTCCTACTATATCAGGAGTGGGTTTTAACGTAAAATTTTGGGCTTTTGATGCCGTGCACAGCGAAAGAAATACAAGAGAAGAAAGTAAAATTATCTTCATAAGGAACTCATTTAGGGGTTAATAGCTCCTGCAATGTAAGAAATTTATAATCAAGAATAAATAAGCGACTGTATAGAAAATGCGTCCGCACTGCTATCAAAAAAACGCACCGTCTGATAGCCTACAGAAATCAGGGTATTTTTTTTAGTTTTTGCCTATTGCAAATACGAAAAAAACAATAACTTTACGTTTTTGGCAGAAACGCAAAGCCATGGCAAGATTATTAAATATGCCATCGTATGCCATATTTTTCTATATTGGTTCTTGCGTTTTATCACAATAATAGCTGATATGTCTATTATATGTCACAAAGTAAACATATTTATTTATAATAAACAAATTTATTTTCATATGGACGGGAAAATTTTAAAGAAAAAGTTGCAATTACTTGACATACAACTAAATGAAGTTGCAAAAAGATTAGACATTTCTCCCCAAAACCTGCAAAACCGTTTCAAATCGAAAGAAATCACTTTAGATTTCTTGATTGAGATCTCGAAAGCGGTAAATGTTTCTGTTTATTATTTTATAAAAGGAACTATTTATGAAAATGACTTCCTTCAGCCTGACAACCATACGCTAAAAGAACCTGAAAGCGAGTTTCTTATCAACAAAGGCAGTGTTGTGGATGCCAAAAACCAGACAATTGAGATATTAGAACGTGAAGTGGAAGACTTAAGAAACGACAAAGATTTCTTAAAAAAGATAATCGATGCTAAAATAGAATTCGGCAAAAATACTGATAGCGCTTCCGACAACTAATAAACAATTTCGTGAATCACCCCGATTATCACAAAAAGAGATAGTCCTACTAAGATTTTCGGATTTATTACTTCCTACAGGAAATATTTTTCTCTTTCCCAACAATAAAATACAATTGGATTAGCATTCTTAATTACACCTCTATGATTTCAGAATATCGAAATCGATAGACATAGCAAAAAGAATCGAAACAAAATAGCTTCTATAAAAATTAGGCTTCTTTTTAAATCTCCTGCCCTTTTCTTTACGCCCTTTTTGACTTCACAAAATGTGAACATAACGACCATCATTCGATAGGCAAATGCCTTGCTACGCCTGTTTCTATACTAAAATTAGTACAAAAAAGCACTCAAAATCACCTCACTAAATTAGGTGAGGCAAAAATATACCAAAATTGTGGTATTGTATGCGATTTCTAAAAATCGCAATTTTGGAAAGTCGAAAAACAAAGCATTCGAAGAGAAAGTCCCAACTAACCTGCTAAATCTTTTGTTATGTATACTCTTGCTGTCCAAGAAACTCCCTCACTAGCAATTGCACGAAGCATTTTTATGGTCTTTCGCTCCTTATCCTTCTCAAAAAAGAGGATAAAATGCGACATAGCTGCATTTCAACACCCTCATGAAATGCAAGAAGACTGGCAGATGAAAGAAAAATCTGCTTTTCAGTGCAAAAATTCCCTCCTCACAATTGATTTAAAACTAAACAAACAATAAACATTTTAACTTAAAACCTTTAAAACTATGTTCGAACCTTTTCTTGGCCAAATTCAGGCTTATGGATTTAACTTCCCTCCTAGAGGATGGGCTTTCTGCGATGGACAGATCATGTCAATTGCTCAAAACACAGCATTATTTTCCCTTTTAGGTACTACCTATGGCGGAAATGGGCAAACTACATTTGCACTTCCTGATTTGAGAGGAAGATCTATTGTTCACCCAGGATCTGGCCCAGGACTTTCAAACATCTCACAAGGTGAAGTTGCTGGTGTTGAAAGCGTATCTATCCTTATTTCAAACTTACCAGCTCATGCTCACGCATTAGTAAACGGACAAGCAAATGTTGCTACAAAAGTATTGGCAACTAACAATGCAAACGGCAGTAACACTACTGATGGTGGTTCTAACGGATTTGGAGATTCTGGAAACATGCCAGAAATCTACAGAGAATCCCCAACAGGAACAAATGTTGTTGGTGGTGTATCTTCTGTGATTAGCGGTACTACGAGCCTAATTGGTAATAACATTCCAATCGGAATACGTAATCCTTACTTAGGAATATACATGAGCATTGCTCTAGAAGGAATTTTCCCTTCAAGAAACTAATTTTAATGGGGGAGTCAGATCCCCCTTTATTTTACAATTATGATTTCTGAACTAAAAATCGGAATGTTGCTGCCCCAATCAAAGCAATACCCTTTCCTTGACCGCGATTTTATGCGCGGTATTAAGCTGAATGGCCTAAATGTTAAATTTTATGTTGAAAGCATAGGCATTGGAGCAGACGAAAAGATGATTATTGACAAGATGCAAAAACTTTCTTTTCAAGAAGATATCATTTTTTTTGTCGGTTTCTTTGGCCATCGCAACATTGCTAGCGTATATGAATATGCCTCTAGCCATGACCTTTTTCTGTTAGCCACGGACATCGGTTCTAATCTGCCATATCCCGTACAAAAGAAACGAGGCATATACATCAATTCATTTGGTATAGCGGAGTCTTCTTATTATTTGGGACAGTACTTAGCCCAGAACTACAAGAACATCGCAACCTCTTCTTCTTACTATGATTCTGGTTATGGCATCAATCAAGCCGTAGAGATCGGACTGTATCAAAACAATTCAGAATTTTCAGGACATTACATCACTCCCCTGAATCCAAGAGAAAATGAAGCAGACTGCATGCAAGAAACGTTGGCTCCTTTAAAACCAGAAGCCATTTTTGCGTTTCACAGCGGCATCTATGCTGAAGAACACGCTTCCTATCTTATAAAAAACAAGCTGGCGCAAAGCTACCCTTTCTATTTTACCTCATTTTCGATAAGCGACAAGATAAGGCAAGAATATAAAGACGCTTTTGAAGGCGATATTTTGGTTGTAGCTCCTTGGTCAGAAAATCTTAAAAACAAGAAAAACACCCTGTTCATAGAAAAATACAAGGCCATACTCCATGAAAAACCAAGCGTTTTTAGCATGCTCGGATACGAATCAGGACTCATAATCGAGTCGCTGCTTAGAGACGCCGATAGCATTCCTGCTTTGGATAGGCTGATAGAAAGAATGGAAGACGCTCCTGAAGGCCCAAGAGGGAAAATGGAGTTTCATCCAGATACGAACAGGACCCGTTTTGACCACTATATTTTCAAGATGACAGAAGACGAAACACAGGTCGAAGCCGTCTTGAAAAACAACGGAGAATTTATCCAAAAAATCATGTCAGACAGCACGCCGGTAGCGGCTGGCGGCTGGCATAACGCTTATTTATGTCATTAAACCTTAAATTAACCATATGAAAACAAAAATTACTTTTTTTAAAGCCTGTCTGTTTTTCATGATTTGCCTCCTGAGCGGAGTAAAATCGGAAGCGCAGACAATGGCAGCAGGCGACATAGCCTTTATAGGCTATAATACCAGCTCCCCGGAGGGCTTTGCATTTATTGCATTAAATGATCTCCCTGCGGGGCAAACATTGTATTTCACAGAACAGGGATGGGATGGAAATATGTGGATGAACACACTTAACGAACCGCATCTTGCCTATGTCATTCCAGCAGGAATTACTTGCGGAACAGTCATTACTCTCGTAGAAACAGCACCAGATGTACTAACTGTAACTGGAGGCGGAAGCATGACTTTCGCCCAAGGAAGCAGCTTTAACCTCTCTGCTGGAGACCAAATCCTTGCCTACCAATCTACTTCAGGCGTAGCACCAGCTTCGCCTATATTTATTTCTGGTGTTCACGGAGATTATAATTCTTCAAAGTATGATCCAATTACAACATGGAATCCTATTTCCCCGAACAGTACGACATGGGCTACTTCAGACTCTGCCTTGCCTACTGGACTAACAAATGGGACAAATTGTATTTCATTATTTCCGGCACCTGGTCCTGAATATGCAAATGCAAAATACAATGGTACTTTAACAGGAACTTCAATTGCACTTCGTGCTGCAATCAACAATCCTGCAAACTGGATTCATGATGCTACAAATACCACAAGTTATCCTATACAACCTGGAAATTATCCAGCGAGATCTGTAACATGCATCAACTGTACGAACCCTACGGGACCTACATTGGCTGTAGCTTCAGGAACAACTACAATTTGTAATGGAGCAAGCAAGACAATCAACATTACAGGAGCGCTAAACAGCGCTACTACTTGGCGTATCTACTCTGGATCATGCGGCGGAACGTTGGTTACCAGCACCGCTACAGGATCTTTCACAGTAACTCCATCTGCAACAACCACTTACTATGTTCGTGGAGAAGGCGGCTGTGTGACTCCAGGATCATGTGCCACGATAACAATAACTGTAAATCCAGCTATTGTATTAACTACCGGAGGAGGAGTAACAAATACAAGCTGTAATGGTGGAACTAACGGTACGGCTACTGTAGCTCCAACAGGAGGAACACCTCCATATACGTATTCATGGTCTCCATCAGGAGGGACGAATGCTACAGCTACAGGATTAAGTGCAGGAGCTTATACTGTAACTGTAACCGATAATATCGGATGTACGGCTACAAGAACCTTTAGTGTTTTACAACCATCTGCATTAAATGGAAGTACAGTAGTAACGAATATTGCCTGCTTTGGCAACAGTACTGGTGCAATCAACCTGACACCATCAGGCGGTACACCACCTTATACATTTAGCTGGGTTGGTGGTGCTACTACAGAAGACCGTACAGGACTAGCAGCAGGAACTTATTCAGTAACTATTACTGATGCTAATGCTTGTACACATACAATTAGCAACATTGCAGTAGGCCAGCCGGCAGCAGCAATATCTGGAACTACAGTAGTAACCAACGTTGCTTGCTTTGGAGGCAATACAGGCGCTATCAACCTTACGCCAACAGGCGGTGTAGGCCCTTATACCTTTAACTGGGTTGGCGGTGCTACTACCGAAGACCGTGTATTGTTGACGGCAGGTACCTACTCAGTAACCATTACTGACGCCAACGGCTGTACTGGTACCGTTTCTGGTATTACAGTAGGCCAGCCAGCAGCAGCCGTATCTGGAACTGTAGTAGTAACCAACGTAGCTTGTTTTGGAGGCAATACAGGTGCTATCAACCTTACGCCAACAGGCGGAGTAGGCCCTTATACTTTTAACTGGGGCGGCGGTGTCACTACCGAAGACCGTACTACATTGACAGCAGGAACCTATTCGGTAACCATTACTGATGCTAACGGCTGTACAGGTACCGTTTCTGGCATTGTGGTAACCCAACCAGCAGCAGCTGTATCTGCAGTTACTGTAGTGACCAATATTGCTTGTTTTGGTAACTCTACTGGAGCTATCAACCTGACACCAACTGGAGGTGTAGGTCCTTATACCTTTAACTGGGGCGGCGGTATTACTACCGAAGACCGCACCGGATTGGCAGCAGGAACCTATACGGTAACCATTACGGATGCCAATGGTTGTACTGGTACAGTTTCTCCAACGGTAAGTAACGTGTCGGCGGCCGCACTAGGCGGAACGGCTACTAAAACAGACGTAAGCTGCAACGGCGGTTCTAACGGAACGGCAACAGTATCTGTGACCGGAGGAACAACTCCATATTCTTACTCATGGGCTCCATCTGGAGGAACTAATGCTACCGCAACAGGATTGGCAGCAGGAACTTATACCGTAACTGTAACTGATTTCAATGGTTGCCAGATTACAAGAACTGTGACTGTCAATCAGCCAGCAACTGCACTTGGCGGAATAATTACTAAAACAGACATAAGCTGCAACGGCGGTTCTAATGGAACAGCATCTGTAGCCGTGACTGGAGGAACAACCCCATACTCTTACTCATGGTCGCCTTCTGGAGGAACTAATGCTATGGCTACTGGCCTTACAGCAGGAACCTATACCGTAACGGTAACCGATTTCAATGGCTGCCAGATTACAAGAACTACTACTATCAACCAGCCAGCGGCTGCACTTGGTGGAACGATTTCTAAAACAGACATAAGCTGCAACGGCGGGTCTAACGGAACAGCAACTGTAGTCGTGACTGGAGGAACAACTCCATATTCTTACTCATGGTCGCCTTCAGGAGGAACTAATGCCTCTGCAACAGGTCTGGCATCAGGAACCTATACTGTGACCGTTACGGATTTCAACGGATGTCAGATTACAAGAACGGTAACAGTCAACCAGCCAGCAACAGCCTTATCAGCTGCAACAGGCGGTGGCAAAACCGACGTAAGCTGCAACGGCGGTGCTAACGGAACAGCTACAGTAGCGCCAACTGGCGGTACGCCTCCGTATACTTATTCTTGGGCTCCGTCTGGAGGAACCAATGCTACGGCAACAGGATTGGCAGCAGGAACCTATACGGTGACTGTAACCGATAATAATGCATGCCAGGCTACTCGAAGCTTTACCATCAACCAGCCTACTGCTTTGGCTGGAACGGCTTCAAAAACTGACGTAAGCTGCAATGGTGGAAATAACGGTACGGCAACTGTAGCCGTAACTGGAGGTACACCTTCTTATACTTATTCTTGGGCTCCATCTGGAGGAACTGCAGCTACTGCTACAGGACTGGCTGCAGGAACATATACAGTAACGGTAACAGACGCTAATGCTTGCCAGATCACAAGAACCGTTACAGTCAACCAACCAGCGGCTGCTTTGGCAGGAACGGCTTCAAAAACTGACGTAAGCTGCAATGGCGGTGCTAACGGTACGGCAACTGTAGCCGTAACTGGAGGTACCCCTTCTTATACTTATTCTTGGGCTCCATCTGGAGGAACTGCAGCTACTGCTACAGGACTAGCAGCAGGAACATATACAGTAACGGTAACAGATGCTAATGCTTGCCAAATTACAAGAACCGTTACAGTCAACCAGCCAGCGGCTGCATTGGGAGGTACTATATCAAAAACAGACGTAAGCTGCAATGGCGGTGCTAACGGAACAGCAACCGTATCGGCTACTGGAGGAACAACGCCTTATAGCTATTCATGGGCTCCATCTGGAGGAACGAATGCTACTGCTTCAGGATTGGCTTCTGGAACCTATACCGTAACTGTAACCGATTTCAATGGTTGCCAGATTACAAGAACCGTTACAGTCAACCAGCCTGCGGCTCTTACCGCTACAACATCTCAGACTAACGTAAGCTGCAACGGCGGTGCTAACGGAACTGCTTCTGTTACAGCAACGGGAGGAACAGGCGCTTATACGTATTCATGGGCACCTTCAGGAGGTACTGGAGCTACGGCTTCTGGACTGAGTGCTGGAACATACACAGTAACTATTACTGACGCTAATACTTGCCAGATTACAAGAACAGTTACGGTAACTGAGCCTGTTGTCCTTACGGCTACAACATCTCAGACTAACGTAAGCTGCAACGGCGGCACTAACGGAACTGCTTCTGTAACAGTAACAGGCGGAACAGGCGCTTATACGTATTCATGGGCACCTTCAGGAGGTACTGGAGCTACGGCTTCTGGACTATCTGCTGGAACATACACAGTAACTATTACTGACGCTAATACTTGCCAGATTACAAGAACAGTTACGGTAACTGAGCCTGCTGTCCTTACGGCTGCAACATCTCAGACTAACGTAAGCTGCAATGGCGGTGCTAACGGTACTGCATCAGTAGCAGTAACTGGAGGAACAGGTGCTTATACGTATTCATGGGCTCCTTCGGGAGGTACTGCAGCGACTGCTTCAGGATTGGCTGCTGGAACATACACAGTTACTATTACTGATGCTAATTTGTGTCAGATTACAAGAACGGTTACTTTGACTGAGCCTGCTGCTCTTGCAGCTACCACATCACAGATCAACTTGCTCTGTAATGGAGGTGCTAACGGTAGTGCTTCTGTAACAGTAACAGGAGGAACAGGTGCATATACTTATGCTTGGGCTCCATCAGGAGGTACTGCAGCTACGGCTTCAGGACTTTCAGCTGGTACTTATACTGTAACTATAACTGACGCTAACACATGTCAGATTACAAGAACAGTTACGTTGACTGAGCCTGCTGCTCTTGCGGCTACGACGACTCAGACTAACGTAAGCTGCAATGGTGGTGCTAACGGATCGGCTTCTGTTACAGTAACAGGTGGAACAGGTGCTTATACGTATGTATGGGCTCCATCAGGAGGTACTGCGGCTACGGCTTCAGGACTGGCCGCAGGAACGTATACAGTAACTATAAAAGATGCTAATTTGTGTCAGATTACAAGAACGGTTACTATTACAGCACCATCTGCAATTGCTATCGTTCCATCACAGACTAACGTAAGCTGTACTGGAGGTTCTAATGGATCTGCATCAGTAGGAGTATCTGGAGGAACAGGTTCTTACACGTTCTCATGGGCTCCGTCTGGAGGCACTGGAGCTACGGCTACAGGATTGGCAGCAGGAACCTATACAGTAACTGTTACCGACGCTAACTCTTGTATGACTACGCAAAGCTTTACAATTACTACGGTTGCCGACACAACACCACCGACTGTTGTTACAAGCAATATTACCGTACCGCTTACGGCTGGAGCTGCTACAATCACTGCGGCTCAGGTTAACAACGGAAGTACAGACAATTGCGGCATAGCAAGCGTGACTGTTTCACCTAGCACTTTCAACTGTAGTAATGTTGGGGCGAATACCGTAACATTGACAGTAACTGACAACAGCGGTAATGTCGCAACAGGTACTGCTACTGTAACTATTACAGACCCTAGCAATTTCTGCGGTCTTTCTGTTCCTGAATTTGGAGATATCAAAATGAGATTGTATCCAAACCCTACAAACGGAATCGTGACTGTTGAATTCTCTAGAGATGTAACAGCAGAAAAAATAGAAGTATATTCTATCACTGGACAATTGATCCTTTCTGATACGAACAAGACTGCACATTCAAGCCGTCAGTTCAACATGGAAAGATTCCCTTCTGGAGTTTATCTGGTTAAGATAACAACTGCTCAAGGAACTCAAGTAAAACGCTTGATGAGAGAATAATTAGTTAGGTTAAAGTGAATATAGTTCCCCGAAACCGCCTGTGCATCTTGCATGGGCGGTTTTTTTTTACGCCTGTAGAAAAGCTAAAAATAGCTTAACAAAATCAATTGCTTTTTTCCCTACCTTAGTAGTTACGAATTCTAATCCCTTAAAACACAACAAAAATGATAACAACAAAATCATACGCTGCACAGGACAATCAAAGTCCTTTAGCGCCATGGACCTTTGAAAGACGCGAAGTAGGACCTCACGACGTACAGTTCGACATCCAATATTGCGGTGTCTGCCACTCCGACTTACACCAGATCAAAGACGACTGGTTTCCTGGAATCTTTCCGATGGTTCCCGGACATGAAATCATAGGACGCGTAGTCAAAGTAGGCGAGCATGTCAAGAAATTCAAGGTAGGCGATATAGCCGGAACGGGATGTATGGTAGACTCTTGCCGCGAATGTGAAAACTGCCAGAAAGATTTAGAGCAATACTGCCTGAAAGGTAACTCGCAGACCTATAATGGCTTGGAACAAGACGGAAAGACCCCAACGTATGGTGGCTACTCCAATACCATAGTCGTAAACGAAGACTTCGTGCTTCATGTTTCAGACAAATTAAACCTTGCGGCTGTCGCTCCCCTATTGTGTGCCGGAATCACTACCTACTCGCCTCTTAGACATTGGAAAGTAGGAAAAGGACACAAATTAGCTGTATTAGGATTGGGCGGACTAGGCCATATGGCGGTGAAGTTTGGAGTATCGTTTGGTGCCGAAGTGACCGTATTGAGCACTTCGCCTAGCAAAGAAGAAGATGCGCGAAAATTGGGCGCCCATAATTTTGTCGTAACAACCGACGAAGCACAGCTGGCAGCAGCCCGAAACTCTTTTGATTTCATACTCGATACCGTTTCGGCAGAACATGACCTCAACCTCTATCTTTCTTTATTGAAGACAGACGGTACCCATATCTGCGTAGGCGTTCCTTCAAAACCTTCTCCAGTAGCAGCGTTCAGCTTGTTAGGAGGCAGAAAGAGTTTGGCAGGATCTGGAATCGGAGGCATAGCCGAAACTCAAGAAATGCTGGACTATTGCGCCGAGCATGGTATCGTATCTGAAATCGAGATGATCGATATCAAAGACATACAGAATGCGTATGACAGGATGCTGAAAGGCGATGTACGCTACCGTTTTGTTATCGACATGGCAACGCTTTAAAAGCAAACCCTAAATAAATAATTGGCTTTATGCACAGGATACTGTCTTGCGTATAAAGCCAATTATTTTTTAGCGTTACAGAAAAAGAAATCATAAAATCTTATTGCAAGTTAGCTACTATAAAGCGGCTCGCCATTGGCATCGGTTGTCAGCACTTCGCTCATGTAATCAAAAAACGGACGCATGTTCTTGAACGTCTGGTCGGCCTCTTTCAAAAAAGAAGGACTCAGCACCTCATCATCTGTAAATCTCTTGACGAGTAGGAACTGCTTGTAACGTAATAAGTCTATCGCGCTATCGGCAGCATTAAAACCTTTGGGCGTCGTCTTGAGCTGTTCGCCCTGCAATGACCCAAAAGTTGCTTTAAAGGTCTTGCTCTCTATAATTTTCCGAAGCGTATCGGGGTCGGAACTGATGTCTTCGCGGATGCGTTTTATGTCTTCTGTATTGGGAGCCCAAAAACCTCCAGCAATAAAACTGTTGCCCGGCTCGATATGAAAATAATAGCCTCCCCTACGGAGTGCGGTAGCTCTTTTATAGCCGCCGCTCCAATTGGTCTTATACGGCGTCTTGTCTTTAGAAAATCGCGTATCCCTATAAATACGGTGCAGGCTTTTTTTGCCCGATGCAGTCTCGATAACATCATGGCTGCGGAGCTCCTGCAGCAGGGCATCGGCAAAATGTTCTAGGCTGTCGTATTCTTTTAGGTAGCGGTCTTTGTTCTCGTTAAACCAGTCCCTATCGTTATTCTTTTTGAGCATTTTGAGGTAGTCGAGACTAGAAGCAGGTATGCGGGCGGGCATTTTCGTATCCATATCGTGCAATTTTAGCTTTGCAAAGTTAGCTTCTTTTCAAAAGATTTTATGTTGTTTCCTGAGTATTTGCATCAACAAATCAGCTTGTAGCCAAACCCCCTGATATTAAGGATTTCTATGCTTTGGTCGCCCTCTAGTTTTTTCCGAAGCTTCGTTATATAGACATCCATCGTACGAGTATTAAAAAAAGTGTCGTCGCCCCAAAGCAGCAGTAAGGCCGATTTCCTGTCAAGCACTTGATTCTTGTGCTGCAATAGCAAGACGAGCAATTGGGCTTCTCTATGAGAAAGCTTTACGGTCTCGCCGTTATGTTTTAGTTCTTGTCTTTTCGGCAAAAAGACATAGCTCCCTATCCGATGCTCGTCGCTTTTCTCGTTTTCTGGTTCTGCCCTTCGGAGCAGTTCTTTTACCCTGAGAAAGAGCTCGTCCAGACTGAACGGCTTCTTGAGATAATCATTCCCTCCGCTGGCATAACCTGCCATCACGTCTTTTATATCCGATTTGGCCGTAAGGAACATCAAAGGTATTTTCGGATCATCATTCCGTATCTGCGAAGCCAGCGAGAACCCGTCTTTGTACGGCATCATCACGTCTAATATGCATAAAGAAAATGCATGGCTCTTGTAGATTTCCCATGCCCTTTTTCCGTCAGGAGCCAGTTCGACTGCATAGCCCTCCTTTTCCAGACTGTCTTTGATGACCTTTCCTAAGAACGGCTCATCTTCTGCCAAAAGGATCGTGTGCTTCATGACAAGGGCAATTTGATGGTGAATACGCTTCCGTTCGGGACATTATCTTTCAGGCTGATACTGCCTTTGTGGGCGGCTATTACTTTCCTGACATAGTTCAGTCCCAAACCATAGCCTTTGACATCATGCACGTTGCCCGACGGTATGCGGTAAAACGGACTGAAGACTGCTTCTTTATGCTCATCGGAAATCCCAGGCCCATTGTCGGCAACCCTGATCGTCAGCTGTTTGTGTTCTGCAAAACTTTGTATCTCGATAATTGGCTTTTCTGATCCTGCATATTTTATCGCATTATCGATCAGGTTGGCAATTGCCCTACTCAGGTGCTTTTTATTGCCTTTTACTTTATTACCCTCTTCATAAGAAATAGAGATTTGTGCGCTGCCTTCTGCTCCTGCGACAATTTCCTGCAGCAGCGTGCTGATGGCTATCGTATCTTTTAGTTCCATTTCAGAACTTTCGAGTCGCGCTGCAGCCAGTATCTCATCGGTAAGCGAGATGAGCTTGCCGCTTTGGTGGCGTATGATTTCAATATAATTCTCCTGTGTTTCCTTATCGTGGTTGAACTTTTTTAGCGCTTCGGCAGTAATAGCAATCGAGGTCAAGGGCGTATTGATTTCGTGCGTCATGTTGTTGATAAAATCGTCTTTTATCGTGTTGATCTTGTGCTGGGTGAGCAGCAGCCTCAAGGTGTACCAGAAGCAGGAAAGCGTAATGAGTATAAGCAGCACCGAGCCTATCAGCACCCATTTGAGCTGCCGGAGCAAGAACAGGTCGGTGTTGACGATAGTCGCCTGCAATAGCTTTTGCTTATGCGGCCTTCTCAAGGAAATGTTTACTTTTTTAGTCTGAAAGGTCTGGCCGTCGGGTTTTCTATTAAAGTCAAAAGATAATGATATGCCTCTTTTCTGCAATGAAGCTTGGTATTCTTTCTTTAAGATTCCCAATTCCAGAGGCATGTCATACGATAGCTTGTTAAGGCTGTCTCCCAATTTTTGCGTATAGAACCATATATAGCCCTTTTTAAGTTCAGTATCCACCTGCCTTGCCATGTGGTTGACGAGCACTCTCCTGCCTTTGGGAGTAATGCTATCCAGCCTTTCTTTAAAATCTTCGATGCCCATGCTAAACTGACTCTGCCCTATGGCCGAAGGTTCTGTTTCTTTTATCGTAAATACCGTCTGCTTGGTATCTGGATTCCATCGGGCCGTAATCTTGATGAAAGAAGGATCGTAAAGCCATGCCTTGAACTCTCCGACCACGATACGGCGGTGCCTGGCAAAAGAACTGTCGACTGCTTCTTCAAGCGCCTCGTTGCAATCTCTTTCAAACTGCCTGCGCTCTGCGGTATAGGTCGCATAGTTATAATAGAGCTGCAGCGCCGCTATTCCCGCAACGCAAAAGGACATCAGGACAAACGCCAATAGTATCTTTCGCTTCATACGAGCCAAAGATAAAATTTTAAAAGCGCCCTTGCCATTTTCATTAACACTAATTAACCCTTATTCAGGGCGGTTAACCTCAGCGCCTTTACCGCCAGCCTACTTTTGCACTATAACCTCTAATACTTTAGTGATGAAAAAAAATGCGATTAAAACGGCTGCTTTAGGCTGGGCAGGACTGTGGTTCTTTTTTCCTTTTTTTACGGCAACAGCGCAAGAAAATGCATTGCCTCCTATAAAAATGAAAAGCGATTCCTATTCTAAAAATAAGGCACTGACGGATGTCATGCGGTTTGACAATATGGATTATTATACTACGAAATTTACGGGAGCTGCTTTAAAGGGCACGGAATATTATATGGTAGCCAAAGAAATTTGGGATGGCAAGGTAAAAAAGACCGATACGATCTTCAGTTCGGCCACAAACTCCTACATCGGAAAAATTGAAAATGACAGCCTGAATCTCACGGTAATTGCCAAAAAATCATCGGACAAGTCCTTGAAGATAAAGTTTTTGTTTGACCGTTTCGAGATTCAAAAAGAATACAAAAGCATGCGTTCTGACGATTACAGCCTTAGGGATTTCGGCACCCATTTCCCCATCGTATCAGGCAAGCCGTTCTATGCTTTTGCGTATATACTGCCGTATGAAGACAAAGAGGGCAACAAATACTGGTGCGCGGTTGAAAGCAGCGGCAAGGACATCGAAACCTGGGGCAAAGAATTCGGGATACAGCACTATATCTTGTTCGAGATGAGATTCGGGAACTAGCTGTTTGCAAACTAAGCAACGGGGGCTCTGGCAAACCGAGAAGAATTTCCTTAACGGTTGCCGTTCATGGCACGTATGACCCTATTTGTCCTACGGTCGGCATACATCCGGTTCAAGGCGGTAGCGGCCCAGATAAAAGCCGGAATCCATCCGATGATAGTAAGCTGCAGAATAAGACATAGTATTCCTGAAAGAACTTTCCCTTGCAGTATCAAAGAGAGCCAAGGAAGAAAAAAAGCTAAAACATAACGCATGATGATTGGATTGATGATTGACAATCAAAAATAGCAAATTATATTCTTTCTTATTCATAAAAAAATAAGCCAGACTGTTGCCTGGCTTATATACTTTCTAGCTTTTTCTTTTTAACACAAGGTATTTTATACTGATCTTACTATAGTTTAGCGCTATACAAATGCTGGTCATGATAGCACTTTTGTTTGGGTTTTATTGCAGGTGAGTCCATAGTGAGTCTATAATGAGTCTATAGTGACTCTATAAAAAGTACAGTTTTTATAGAGTCACTATAGACATACTATGAAGGCAATATGCTGTTATGCAGAATAAAAGTGTAATTATCCCTTATCCATCCTAAAGCTTTTCCTGTCTGTAGCAGTAGATTTGTTGATTGTCTTTACGGATCTTTTGTATTCTTTATTTCTCTCCAAACTTATTGGAGAGAATACGATGGATAGCATAAAGGCTCCCGATTTTCCATTGATTTTTTCAGTGGTAAAAGAATAGCCTGCATTGGCTTGGATAGCAAGAAGGTCAAAACCTATGGAAGGCCCGAAGTGAAAAAACTGTCCCGGCATAGCTTCTTTCGCACTGAATGAATATCCGGCTCCCAATTCTCCATACAGAAACAAATATCGGTAGCCATAATGAAGGCTTATATCGCCCGTTTTTGTATGAGGATAATAGCCCGCAGCAGCCCTATAAGTAGCTCCCGCAGCATAACATAGCGAGCCCATAGTAGAAGAACAATCGCAATTCTTTTGTGCGTTTACCTTTTTGATTCCTAAAAATACGCCATGCTTTAGATGGTCGTCAAACCTATATTCTAGCGAAGGCAGCACAAACGAGCAGGATGCCAGATTGTCTAATGACTCAGCCGTAGCAGCGGCAGACAAGGTCGTACTGCCTGCCTGCAGTTGGGCCAGATCTTGCGCGACAGCGCTTTCAGAAAAAACAGCCAGCAGTATCAGTACCTGTATTATTTTTTTCATCGTTTTCTTTTTTAAAAGTGGTCTGAATTGTCTTTATGCCTTAAGCTTAAGATAGCCGCTTATGATCTTGGAGCCGGTACAGCTTCCGCTTACCTTGACTACGACTAATTTTCCTTTTCCTATAAGACTGCTCCCGTTCCAAAATGTAAGCGTATTGTTGCTGCTGTCTTTTACGGGAACATTATCAATAAATACCTGAAAGGCCGCATCGTTGCAGTCAAGACTGCCGTGGATTTCGATAATAAATTCCTGCTCCGTCTTGAGGCTGGCTACAAGAATTTCTTTGTTCAGCGAAGGATAGCCCACCCAAGGTATGACTGTGGCTGCTGTTTCGGGCTGCTGAATAGTCTTCCAGTTGCCCTTGATCTGCTTGCCAGGCTTGGTCTGGCGGATAAAGATGCTTTTGCCTTCAACAGCAACAACGCCGCCTTCATATATTTTTGTCGGTATTGTTACGCCGTCTGCTATAATCTCAAATTCCAAAATCGCATCATCCATATGGATGGTATTTTGTATAGAATATACTTTTTGGTCAAGGTTGTTGGTCGCGGTGATACGCGTATAGGATCCCGGTCCGGAAGTAGACCATCCGCCTGCATTGAGCGTATTCTGAGAATAGGAGGCCATTGCGATAAGGCAAAAGATAAGGGAGAAGCTATTTTTCATTGCGGTATGTTTTTACATTAGAGGTATATTTATTCAGAAACAGCATTCAGCTTGTCTTTTAGCTCTTTTATCTTGACGTCTTGTTCCAGCTGCTTGATCAGCTTGTCTTTAGGATCTTCAGGTTCTTCTTTTTTAAACTTGTCCAGAATGCCTGAAATTTTTTCAGGAGCAGCATTAAGCTTTTCTAAATCTACCGTAGCAGTCGTTCCAGAAATGGACAAGATGGAGCCGAGGCCTGGGTGCAATTTAAAAACCATGTTTTTCATGTTTGAAGGGCCTGCTGCTACGATTCCGTATTGCGGCACCATAAGGTCTGCTTGTTTTTCGACCGTGTTTTTGTCTTTTGTTTCTTTAAGTATCTGGAAGCGGGCTTCGGCTGGAATATTATAATAGAAAGATGCTTTTTTATCGTCTTTTTTATTATGGCTGGCGACTACCTCTCCTATCCCCTTTTCTATTTTATGAAGCTGGATATAGATAGTTTCTGTTGGCGTAATTTCTTCTTTTTCAAATCCGGTAGTGACATAATTGGAGAACTCGGGCGCCATCTTGATTCCTTTGGTCTTGTCGATAGAAAAGAGCTTGATCTTGTTGTAGGTGCTTGCTCCATTTCCGATATCATCCATATCTTCTGGGTCAATCTCAAATTGAATTTTTACGCTTTTTGTGGTAATCTTTCCTGTAAAATCGCTTAACAGTTCGTCTCGTAATTGATTGACTTTTTGAAGCTTGAACTCCACTACTTCTTTATTGGAGCCGTCTGAATTCTCCAGAATTTTTTTCAGCATGCTTTGGTAAATCAATATCTTATCGTAGTTTTCCTTGGCCAGCTTGTATTTCTTTTCTTCTTGGTTATTGCATGGACTATGTAGTGATGCTACAGGTTCGCTTCCTAATCCGGCTATCCCCGGAATCAGCGTTGCATAATTGACTACGGTGCTGATCAGCGGTACTATCTGGCTTTCGTTTTTTATATCCGAAGAAGTCAGTTCCCCTTCTTTTGAATATTCAAGGGAGAAGTCATTCTTGTTCAAAAAATTTCGGCTCATATTCATTTGGTAGACTTTGTTCTTATCTAGTATAGACCTAGAGGTAATTTCCATATTCTTGATTTTATAGGAAGTGCCAGCGGCTTCTTCTACTTCAATATCAAAGCATGGGGCATATTCGCTGTATTTACCTGCTTCGATAGTCTTCTTTTCGATTTCAAAAGAGGCCATCAATATGGTTTTCGGCAGGGCATAGTAAAATCCATTTGCATTGGATGCTGTTCCTGAATTCAGCTGCGATGTCCTTAACGTGGAGCAGCTCCACAATACTACAATTGCGAGAAGGGGGGTGATTTTTTTCATAATTAATTGATTTTAAAAGGTTGTTGTTCTAAAAATTGGGGCGAAGCGTAGCCTGTCTCGAAAGTTGGAAAAATTTTATCTTCCCACATGGCTTTGCTTAGGATGCCGAAATAGTCTTTATAATTTCCTTCAAAAGATTTGTCTTTTAGTACCGACTCTATCAATGAAGTGAAGGGGCTGGTAGAACCGTATACTGTAGCGATGCTTCCGTCTTGCGTAGCTCCTAGGTATAAGAAATCTAATTGCATACCATTATCTTGCTTCGCTTCAAGATATCCGAAAGCTGGAATAGCCTGGCCTTTGTTTCTGAAACTCAGCATCGATTTATAAATGGTGCCGGAGTTGCAGGCATCTACAATAAACAGTACTCTTGCCTTGGTCTTGATACTAGTCAGTATTTCATATATCTCATCATCAACCAGCTTCCTGTCTGCCGTAATCAATACCTCATCTTTATTGTCCCCTGTTTCGTCTAAAACTCCGGTATCAGGAACTTGGTCGCCATGCCCGAAAAAGTAAAAAACAAAAAGATCGTTTTCCGTGAGCTTATGGAGCTGCGACAGGAGATTTGCTTTCAGCACATCTGCTTTTGGCGAGTGCAGTTTGGCAATATGCTGCTCTTGGAAGTCATTTTTTATCAATATTCTTTCTAGGGCATCTACATTATAGGGTGCGCTTTCGGTAAACACATTGCTATAGCCCGAAAGGCTAGTTCTTGCTGCTCCTACCAGCAAGGCATATCCGGTTCCTTGGGGCAGTGCCAGTCCTTCGGTTGTTTCCATTTTATCTGTTTTCATCGTGCAGGAAATGAAGAGCAAACAGCTGCATAAAAAGATAGCACCTTGCTGAACATTTTGTAATCGGATATAAGAGGTTGTTTTCATGATGCGCCTGTTTGCTGTTGTATAGGCCAAAGCTACCGCGACACTTAGACTGCAACAATAGGGTTTTCCCTATTGCACCAAAGGCTTTTCCCTAACTCATTGAAATAGCAACAAATACATAAATTATTAAGAAAAAAGTGATATTTTAGCTAGGCTGTGGTGCGATGGGGAAATAACCCAGACGAAATAGGGAAAACCCTATTGAGTCAGAAATGGATATGGGCCAACTTTGTCATGAACTTAATTATAAACCTCCAATATTTAAATTATGAAAAAAACAGTACTATTCTTATTCCTGTCGTTGGCAATGATAGGATGCAAGGAGAAAGAAGAAACGCAAGACGACACAAGGGCTATGGCAGCTGCCAAAAACCAGCAAGAATGCTTGGGACTGGAAGAGTATAGAAAAATTGATGATTTAAAGCTAGAGCCTCCAAAAAAAGATTCACTGAGAGCAGATTGGCTTAGAAAATACGGGAAGGCTGTATGTATTGATACGCTTTATCTGAGTGCCTTAGAAACGCATGAGATAAAACACACACCGTTTAAGCTCGGTACAGGCAAGTCTTTTGCAATCAAATGGGAAGATTTGAAAAAGCTGACAGAATCCTATTCAGCATATGAAAAATATGTGGGCTTTAAGCTTGATGCGTCTAAAGAAATCGCAGGCATTGAGATAGAACCTAAATTTAGCGATACAAAAGTTTGCTATTCTCTTCCTCTTTTTAGGAGTATTGCTAGAGAAAACGAAGGCCTTGACATTAGTTTTGAATTTATGTGGGCGCTAGTCGGCAACAGCAAGCAGGAGACAATTATTTTCAGGGTCTTGAACGGCAAAAACCCGGCAACCTTTTTCGACTTTTCTGATGAGCCTAGAATCGATGCTTCGGGATACAAAAAAGCACCGCTTTAAAACAGCAACAATTAATTATCTTACTAAAGAATGGTAGAGTTTATTTATCAATTTTCAAAGCCCCTAAAGATTCTCGTACTGCTGACTTTGCTTTTTGCTTTGTCTAGCTTGAAATGGAAAAACATCACACATCGGTTTTTGCTCGTAATTCTGTTGGTGTGCTTTTTTATGGAATTGACAAATTCAATATTGCTATTCTATTCAAAGTCTATAGTCTTGGAATCCACAATTGGCGCTATCCTGCATCATGGATTATGGCTGTGGCTATTAGCCAGGAATGCGGTTTTTCAAAAAACTGCATTCTTGTTGCTATATGCTTTTTTACTCTTTGCCATTGCCAGCCTTCTTTTTATTGACGGGACACAAAAATTCAACTATTATACTTTTGTCGTTGGTGCCTTTCTGTATATAATCATCTTTATTTATGAGAGTTCTTATAGGCTCAGGAAAGAAAGTTTCGATTTTTTTCTGTCTAACACATATATCCTGCTTACAGCGCCCGTACTGTTTTTCTTCGGACTGAGCTTTATGTTTGGTTTCAACAGCAAAAACGTTACCTCATTCCTTCTTTTCGGCCATATAAAACTTTATACCTTTATTACTTACTTTGTGAATATCGTCTATTATTCTTTGATAAACATTTATATTTATCGTGAAAAAAAGTTGAAATATGGTGAATGATGTAGCCTTCGGAATCGTTATCGGACTGCTATTTATCAGTCTCCTCATCCTCTTTTGCGTGGTACTGGTAAAGCTGTATATCCGCAAAATCAAAAACTACACTAAGGTCATCTACCAAAAAGATATTGATTTCCAAAAGGCAATGAATGCGGCTATCATCGAAACACAGGAACAGGTATTGCAGAACATATCGCAAGACCTGCATGATGATGCCGGACAGCAGCTCACCTATATTAATTTCCAGATCGAAAATCTCAAGCTCGATTCGCCAGAGCTGAACCAGACCTTGCAGCCGCTGTCGCAGTCGGTCAGCGGACTTTCGCAGTCCATACGCAGCATCAGCCATTCCCTGAACAACCAAGTACTGCTGCAGCAGGATTTGACAAAAGCTATCGAATCGGAAATACTGCGTCTGCAGAAAGGGCCTATTCCTATTGAGCTTGTACAGAAAGGAAGCGCAAAAAGGATATTTTCGACGAATGAAAAGATCGTGGTTTATAGAATCTTTCAGGAAATCATGAACAACTGTTTCAAGCATTCGAAAGCCGGACGTATCGAAATTCGCTTAAGGACTGGCCCAAGTTTTGAAATGGTCATTGCCGACAACGGCAAGGGATTCGACTATGAAAAGATAAAGGACACTACCGCTACAATGGGACTACAAAACATCATCAGCCGTGCCGCTATTATTGATTATTCCGTAAACATTTATTCTGTAATCGGCGAAGGCACAAAGATTCGGCTATCAGAAAACAAAATCTCCCAGACATGGAAAAGACAACTATAGGCATCATCGACGACCATAAGATCGTCAGGCAGGGTTTAAAAGAACTGCTGGAAAAAATCAGCAATTATACGATTACGGCAGAATTTGACAATGGTGCCGACTTTTTAGCGGCGCTCCCTTTAGAAAGTCCGCCCGATTTGTTCATACTCGACTATTCCATGCCCGGAATGAACGGCATAGAAGTACTGAAAGCGCTGGAAGAAATAGAAGGCGAATACAAAGTACTGCTGCTTACGCAGCATTTTGACGAGCAGATTATCGATGCGGCCTACCATCACGGAGCCAGAGGTTTTTTACATAAAAACTGTACCGCACACGATTTGAAGTTTGCCATCGACAACATCGTAAAAATCGGCTACAACAACGTTTCTGAAATACTAAAGCGGATGCGGAATTATGACGAATCTCCGAGCAAAGACGCCAAAAGCCAGATCTTATTGTCCGATAGAGAGCTGGAATTCTTAAAGCTGGTGTGCGACGAAAGAGAACTGACCTATGACCAGATGGCCGACAGCATGGGATTGTCTGTAAAATCTATAGAATCGTACCGGACAGCTTTGTTTGAACGGTTCGGCATCAAATCGAAAGTGGGACTGGTTTTATTTTCGTTTAAATACCAGATAACGCCACCTTTTATATAATACTGCAGCAGTGCTTGTCTTGAGGTTGTAACTGGGTAACCATTTTTGTCGTCCAAAGCGCTAAAATCAACCTCTCACAAATGAAGAAATTCCTAGCGACTTCCCTACTGCTTATTGCTGCCTTTATAGCTGCTCCTGCCCAAAATTTTGAACGCAAGGTCGACAGCCTGATCTCGAACGTTTTTACCGATAAAAAAGGGCCGGGTGCCGTGTTCTTAGTAGCAAAAGACGGAAAGCCCGTTTACCATAAGGCATTTGGCAAAGCGAATCTGGAATTGGATGTCAATATGACCACAGACCAAGTCTTCCAGATAGGCTCGATTACCAAACAATTCACGGCTGTTGCCATACTGATGCTCGAACAAGAAGGCAAGGTTGACCTCAACAGCAGCATTTCTAAATACATTCCAGACTATCCTGCGGGCGACAAGATTACCTTGCACCATCTGCTGACGCATACTTCGGGTATTAAAGATTTCACCAAAATGAAGTCCCTGCAGCAGATTGCCCAGAAAGACCTAACGCCAAAAGAAATAATCGATTTCTTCAAGAATGAGCCTGTTGATTTTCTGCCAGGCACAAAATTCGAATACAACAACTCGGGTTATGTGATTTTGGGCCATATCATCGAGTTGGTTTCTGGAGAAATCTATGAGGCCTATATCCGGAAGCATATTTTCGAAAAAGCCGGAATGTCTGATTCACGTTATGCCGATGATACCGCTATTATTAAAAACAGGGCTTACGGCTATCGCAAGAAAGACAATGCGTATGTCAACAAAGGGCGCATCAGCTTTACGATTCCGTTTTCTTCTGGCTCGCTGATGGCAACCACAGGAGATATGCTGCGATGGCAGCATGCCCTAAACAATAATCTGCTGCTGGATAAAAAGACGGCAAAAAAGGCTTTCACTAAAAAAAGCTTGAACAATGGCGACCCCATTAAGTACGGCTATGGCTGGCATCTGACGGAACTGGACGGAACCGCAACGAGAGAGCATGGCGGAAGCATATTTGGCTTCAAGTCGATGGCAGTGTATATCCCAAGCGAAGATATTTATGTCATCGGATTCAGCAACTGCGACTGCAATTCGCCTACCCAACTCACCCGAGATATCGCATCGGAAGCATTGAAAGCATTTAAATCTAAACGATGATATTCCATCATTCTAAAGAATGATTATCTTTGTGGCAAACAACAACACAGCAATGAATTACTTCTCATCCGATTTCAAGCTCGGAATACTAGGAGGCGGACAGCTTGGCAAGATGCTGCTGGCCGACACCCGAAAATTTGATATACAGACGTATGTCTTAGACCCAAGTGCAGAGGCTCCCAGCCGAATGGGATGCAATAAATTCTTTCAGGGCGACCTTATGGATTTTGATACTGTTTATGAATTCGGAAAAAAGGTAGATGTCCTGACTTTTGAAATCGAGCTCGTAAATCTGGAGGCTTTGGAGAAATTAGAATCCGAAGGGCTAAAAGTCTATCCTTCTCCAAAAACATTACGCAAGATCCAGAACAAAGGAAGGCAGAAAGATTTTTATACAGCAAGCAGCCTGCCTACTTCCCCATTCAAAAGATTCAACACTTTAGGAGCATTAAAAGAGGCTGTAGAAAATACTACTGTTTCCTTTCCTTTTGTATGGAAAAGTGCCGAATTCGGTTATGATGGCAACGGAGTGAAAGTCGCAAGATCTATAACGGACTTGGCGAATCTTCCCGACGTGGAATGCATTGCCGAAGACATGGTGCCATTTAAGAATGAATTGGCCGTAATCGTAGTCCGTAACCCGAAAGGCGACATCAAGACGTATCCTGTGGTAGAGATGGAATTTCATCCAGAAGCCAATCAGGTAGAATATGTTATCTGTCCGGCGCGCATTGACGAAAAGGTAGCTGCAAAAGCAAGAGCCATTGCCTTGCAAGTTTCTGAAGCCTTTGGACATGTAGGCTTGCTTGCAGTTGAAATGTTCCAGACAGAAGATGATACCATATTGATTAATGAAGTAGCACCGAGGCCGCATAATTCTGGCCACTACAGCATTGAGGCCAGCTACACGTCGCAGTTTGAAAACCACTTAAGGGCCATCTTAGATTTGCCTTTGGGCAATACCGACAGCAAGGTTGCAGGAATTATGGTGAATCTTGTAGGCGAAGAAGGCCATTCCGGACAAGTCGTATACCAAAACATTGAAAAGATATTAGCCATTGATGGCGTGACGCCGCATATTTACGGAAAACGCGAAACAAGACCGTTCAGAAAAATGGGCCATGTGACCATCGTAAATAAAAATATAGCCGAAGCAAGAAAGACTGCAGAGGAAGTAAAAAAGCTGATACGCGTGATCAGCAACTCATAAAGAATCTAAACCATTAAATCGTATACAATGAAAATCGCAATCGTAATGGGAAGTGTTTCAGACATGCCAGTCATGCAAGAAGCCATCGACATACTAAAAGAATTCGGAATCGAGACGGAAGTCGATATCGTTTCGGCACACCGCACGCCAGAGAAGCTGTTTGACTTTAGCAAAAATGCCCATAACCGAGGCATTGCTGTCATCATTGCCGGAGCAGGCGGAGCAGCACACTTACCGGGAATGGTAGCGTCAATGTCGCCGCTTCCTGTAATTGGAGTCCCTGTAAAATCGAGCAATTCTATCGACGGCTGGGACAGTATTCTTTCTATCCTACAGATGCCAGGCGGTGTTCCTGTCGCAACTGTAGCTTTAAATGGCGCTAAAAACGCAGGCATATTGGCCGCACAGATTATCGGGAGTTCCGACAAATCTGTACTCGATAAAATCATCGCTTACAAGGAAAGTCTAAGAGAAGGAGTTATCAAGGCTTCGGAAGGTTTAAAGAAATAAGATCAAATTACTTTGAGAAATCAGGTCCAGCTACAAAGCAGGGGCCTGATTTTTTGTTTTAAACGGTAACGTTTTCATAACGGCATAGGTATTTATCCATCAATTTTATACTTTTGAAAACAGCATGCCGAGAGATAATTTTCGGGCATAAAAAAACATATTCTCTATTCTCAAAATATTAAAAAGACCCGATATGTCAGTCCTTACAAAAAAATTTACGACAAAATACGATACAGCACCTTTCTCCCAAATCAAGAATGATGATTTTCTTCCTGCCTTCCAAGAGGCTATTGCAGACGCCAAAAAAGAAATAGACGAGATTGTCAATAATCCAGAAGAGCCTACTTTTGAAAACACTATAGAAGCCATGGCTTTTAGCGGTGCTACGTTAGACAGGATATCGAATATTTTCTTTAACCTGCATTCGGCCGAAACCAACGATGAGCTTCAAAAGATAGCACAGGAAGTTTCTCCCCTATTATCTGAATTTGGGAATGACATCCGACTTAATGCCGACTTATTCAAAAAGGTCAAGGCCGTATATGACAATAAAAACAACCTCTCGCTCACGGCAGAACAGGCTACCTTGCTCGACAAGCAGTACAAAAGCTTTTCGCGAAACGGAGCCAACCTATCTGAAGACAAAAAAAGCAAATTGCGCGAAATCGACAAGGAACTTTCGCGATTGAGCTTGGAGTTTGGAGAAAATGTACTGTCGGAAACACATGCCTTCCAGCTTCATATTACCGATGAAAAAGACCTTTCCGGATTACCAGAAGGAACGATAGAAGCTGCCAGAGAACTGGCCCAAAACCAAGAAAAAGAAGGCTGGGTTTTTACGCTGGATTATCCGAGTTATGTGCCTTTTGTGACGTATGCAGGTAACAGGGAACTGCGCAAGAAGATGGCAGTTGCCTTCGGTTCTAAAGGTTTTCAGAAAAATGAATATGATAATCAGGAAATTGTTTTGCAGATTGCCAAGCTTCGCTATGAAAGAGCCAAGCTTTTAGGTTATGCTTCGCATGCGCATTTCGTGCTCGAAGAAAGAATGGCAGAAAGTCCTGAAAAAGTAACTACCTTCCTTAACGACTTACTGGCAAAAGCACGACCTGCGGCCGAAAAAGAATTCAAACAGCTGACAAATTTTGCTAAGGAACTAGACGGCATTGAGCAGTTGGAAAAATGGGACGGCGCCTACTATTCTGAAAAGCTGAAACAGCAGTTGTTCAATCTGGACGATGAAAAGCTAAAGCCTTATTTCAAACTAGAAAATGTATTGGAAGGCGCTTTTACCGTAGCCGGAAGATTATATGGGCTGACGTTTGTAGAAATAAATGATATCGAGAAATACCATGCTGATGTAAGAACGTATGAAGTAAAAGACGTTGCTGGCAATCTCGTTTCTATTTTTTATGCGGATTTCTTTCCGAGAAAAGGAAAAAGGAATGGCGCATGGATGACGTCTTTCAAATCGCAATATGTTTTGGGCGGCATCAACGAAAGACCGCATGTTTCTATCGTATGCAATTTTACAAAGCCTACAGAAACCAAGCCTTCTTTATTGACTTTTAATGAAGTGACTACTTTATTCCATGAGTTCGGACATGCTTTGCACGGGATGCTGGCGGATACGGTTTATCCTAGCTTATCGGGTACCAGCGTGTATTGGGACTTTGTGGAATTGCCAAGTCAGATTTTCGAAAATTGGTGTTATGAGCCGGAAGCACTGGCTTTGTTCGCGCGCCATTATCAAACCGGAGAAGTTATTCCTACGGAATACATCCAGAAAATAAAAGAAAGCGCAAGTTTCCAAGAAGGCATAGCCACTATGAGACAGCTGAGCTTCGGCTTGCTTGACATGGGATGGCATGGCCAGGATCCTACGTTTATCAAAGATGTAAAGGAATTTGAGAATGAGCAGTTTGCCTCGACGAAGCTGTATCCGGATGTAAAAGAAAATGCTATGAGCACTGCTTTTTCACATATTTTCCAAGGCGGCTATTCCTCTGGATATTACAGCTACAAATGGGCTGAGGTATTGGATGCGGATGCTTTTGAGTATTTTAAAGAACAGGGAATATTTAGTCCGGAAGTGGCTACTAAGTTCAAAGAAAATGTCCTTTCTAAAGGCGGAACGGAGCATCCAATGATTTTATACAAGAGATTTAGAGGCAATGAGCCAAAACCTGACGCACTGCTCAAAAGAGCAGGACTGCTTTAGTTTTTAATTATTTGATTTTAAAATATTTGGGATTGCCAGTAAAATAAGGCAATCCCTTTTTTTATTCTATACTTTAACTTTTGGAATTATGGAAATCCATAATTTTTCTTACAGTTTTTCATATATTTGATACCTTTCTTAACTTCTTTTTATGAAAAAACTTTACCAGAACTTTATCTTTGCGTTAATTTTTTCCTTGAATGTAATCAGCTCCTACGGGCAGCTACCAGATTTCACTCTTACGGTCACATCAACTGATGAGACTTGTAATAGAAACGGAATACTTTCCTTTACAGTAAGCGGGACACATCCCAATGCTAACATTATCTATACTATTTACAAGCTGCCGAACACAACCTCTCCGTATGCAACCGTGAGCACAAATACCTTGTCGGGTCTTGTTGGAGGTACGTATAGGGTCATTGCTACCCAAACCTTGGGAACCGAAAGCAATAACAAGCAGCAGGATGTCGTCATCAACAGCACGGTCACTGCATTACAATTCAACATGACATACAGTGATATTCCCTGCAGTCTTAATAGAAACATCAATGTTATTGTTACTTCTGGAAATCCCACAGGATATGAAATTATAGCAGGACCTGTTATAAAGTCACGACAGCCATCTAATGTTTTTACCAATCTCGTAGCCGGAAATTACCTGATCAAAGTATATGATTCTTGTGGCAATGCGGTAACCCGATCGTATACTTTAGTGACGCCTGAAAGCATATCAAATCCGCTTGCTATTTCGGAACATTTAGTTCCAGATCCAGAATTGTCTGCGTGCAGCTCAGTTGGAGTGAGACATGTATTAAGCATCGATCCAGACTATATTATCAATTATCCACTTACCATTGTATATACTATTTATCCACCAGGCGGTGGCGCACCGATTATAAGAACTTTTACAATCAACAGAATTGAAGATTTTACTTCATCCGACCTTACATCTAACCCAAACACTTACGTTTTTGAAGCCGACTTGCCTTATTACGATCAGCCTTATAGCTATAATTTATTGATTACAGATGCCTGTGGCAATCAATTCCAAAAAGAAAGTAATCAAGTCATTGAAATGTATGAAGCATCCATACAAACGCAAATCAACAACTGTGGCATAAAAACATTTTCTGTCAAAGCATCAAATTTCGTCTACCCTATTACGGTGCAATTTCTTTCTGCTCCAGCTGGTTTTAATCCGAATCTCTATAACCCATCGCATCCTACTTTTTTTAGCGATCCGACGTATGGAAATACTACAAATATACTTCCCGAAGGCAGTTATCTGGTTAGGGTAACGGATGCCTGCGGAAGAACAGATACCGCTGAGGTAAATATTGTCCATGAAACCACAGCCGAAGTGACAGCAACGGGCTCTTGCGGCGCTTCAGGAACTATTAGCGGAGAAATTTTGGGCTCCAATATTGTTTCTGCCACTATACAAATTGCTCCTTCAAATTTTGCTTTTCCTACGCCTTATAACGTCAATGCTTATATTCAGCCAGATGGAACTATTTTTATCTCGGGCATACTGGTCCCTGGCCAATATACTATCATTCTTTATGATGATTGTGGAAATTCTTATACAAAACCCATAACGGTACCTCCCGCCAGTTCTAATGTTCCGAGAGTCAATTATCTAGGAGGATGTGCTCCTGGTTTCGGTTCAGTCTATATTGGAGGCGCGCAAGATGTGCAGCTTTTAGATGCCGAATTTATAACAGTACCTAGTAGTTATAATGGCCCTATGAATGTCTCTAGCAATATCCGGGGAGCCTATTTTATGATGAGCTCGCTTCCGGTCGGGACTTATCGCATCAAGATCAAAGATTCCTGCAATTCCGAGTATATACTGACGCTACAGATTAAAGAATACATTGGAAATACAACTTTTGAAATTGTTGAAGGATGTTCTTCGTTTAATTTCAAGATCAACCATACTAACAACAACGGCTCTTTTCCAAATCTTGGGTATTGGTTGCAGAAATTCAATCCGGTAACCGGCCAATGGGGACATCCGAACACCAATGTAGCCTATCCAGAAAACACTACTCCAAATGGTAATAACTCAATTACTATTGCCAACAATGCTTGGAATCTGAATTTAGCTATCGGAGGGCGCTTCAGAGTTCTAACTGCATCATCTATTTATGGTAGCGTGGGCGTTAGCAGCAATTGCTTATTTGTAATCAAAGAATTCGAGACAGGAAGTCTTCCTGAAATAAAGGGAGCCTTAAATTTTTCGTGCTCAGGCACGCTTTCTGATGTATTATTAAATGTAGAAGGCGAAGGAAATTATGCTTTTAGCATCATTAAAAAAAATGACGTCCCATTTGATTTTTCAAATGGCAATAGTCCTTTATTTACAGATTTAGAATCTGCAGTATACGTCTTTCAAATAGTTGACGAATGCCAAAACACAAGCACTTATACTCATGACGTGACAACGCCATTTGTCTTTTCTATAGCAGCCACATTATGTGACGGACAGAACAGTAGTCTTTCTGTTCCGAATTTCCCTTACTTGCAATACAGATGGTATAAGCAAGGTGCCGAAAACGTTACGTTGAGCACAAATGCCAGCCTCAACTTTAATCCTTTAAATGTCAGCACTAATTCTGGTATTTATCATGTAGCTGTCACCTATCCTGCAGAACCTGATTCATGCTTGAACCAGACTTTGAACTACGAAATCAATGCAGGAACACAACCAAATGCAGGAGAAGACAATACAGTTAATATATGCGACATTCCACCTTCTATCAACTTATTTGACTATTTATTAGATAATGCAGACAGAAACGGTACTTGGGAGCAAATCACTCCAGTCGGTACTCTTTCTGCCAACGTATGGAGTACAGAAGGCGCCCAACAGGGTTCTACTTATTATTTTAGCTATGTGGTAAATGGTTTCTGCGGCGTAGAGGATGAAGCCATAATAGCGATTCATTTCCTCAATATCTTGCCTGCTCCTATTATCAATAGTATAGGACCAGTTTGTGTCGGGGCTCCGATAAATCTGAGAATCCAAAATCCGAATATTCTTTACCATTATGTTTGGTCGGGACCTAACGGATTTACGGCAACGGGCATCGCTCCAGTGTTTCCTAACGCGACCGTAGCCATGTCGGGAACTTATTCTGTCACGGCCAATCTGGTGAATTGTCCGTCGCAGCCCGTAACATTTGAATTGGTCGTGACGCCATTGCCGGAATTCCATTTCGCTAACGAAAACAACAGAATCTGTTCCGGACAAGAAATTTCGCTAAAAGTTGTTCCTGATAATTTTAACGAATTACAAGCTTCTTACCTCTGGAGCAATGAAGCCGGAGAAGTCATCGGAGGAAATTTTGCAGAAGTTGAAGTAAACGAACCCGGATTATATAACGTACTTGTTGATGTAGACGGTTGTACATTTTCGAAAGCAATTGAAGTTGAGGAAAACACAGATACTTTCTCCGTAGGAGCCGAGGCAAAATGTGAAGACGACCACTATATGCTTTCTGCCTATGCAATCGATAATTCTTTTAACGAGTCAACTGCTAGCTATGTGTGGACAGGCCCAAATAATTTTTATGCCACGACACAATCTACAGACATTACCGGATTAGAGTCAGGAACTTATACCGTGGTAGTTACAAATGAGGAAGGATGTTCTGAAACGATATCCATTCCAGTTGAAAAAAGCTATTGCAAGATTCCGAAAGGAGTTTCTCCTAATGGCGATAATGATAACGACACATGGAATTTGGCAGGACTCGACATCTTGAGGGTAAAAATCTTTAACCGTTACGGAATGGAAGTCTATGAAATGAACAACTACGTAAACCAATGGCACGGCCAATGTTCTGATGGAAAATTATTGCCAACAGCAACCTATTACTACTATATCTCTTTCCGAAGCGGAAAAGAAAAAACCGGATGGGTGTATCTGAATCGAGAAGTGCATTGATAACTTTTTGACACAAAATAAGAGGTTGCCAGTACTGCTGGCAGCCTTTTTAATTGAAAATGATAGAAAATAAAATATCTTTCAATTATTTTTGAAAGTTTAAAAATATATTCTTACCTTTGGACTATGGAATTCAAGGAAGCAAAAAATAAATTCATTCAGACGTGGGGAGCATTAGGCTCTCAATGGGGCATTAATAAAACGATGGCCCAAATTCATGCACTGCTGATGATTTCTCCAGAACCGCTTTCTATGGAAGACATCATGGAAGAATTATTGATTTCTAGAGGAAATGCCAGCATGAACCTCCGTGCCTTGATGGACTGGGGCATTGTGTACAAAGAATACAAATCGGGCGAGCGCAAAGAGTTTTTTACAGCCGAAAAAGACCTAGATGAATTGGCCGTAAAAATTGCACAAGAAAGAAGCAAAAGAGAAATCAAGCCAGCCTTAAGAGTCTTAAAAGACGTATCTTCTATCAAAGGCAACGAAACCAAAGAAACAAAGCATTTTGTAGATCAGACCTCCAAACTATACGATTTTGTTTTAAAAGCCGACAATATGATTGACAAAGTAACCGAATTTAAAGACAATTGGATTGGCCGTTTGGTCATGAAAATCATGAAGTAAAAAAATTTGATTAAAAGTTTCATTTTTTTCTGAAAGTTTAAAACACTATTATAACCATTAATCAAAACTATTGATTATGAAAACACTTGAGCACCAAACCTTGCTTTATGACGAAGATTGCCCGCTTTGCCAAGCCTATAGTACAGGTTTTATAAAAGCAGGAATGTTGGATAAGAATGGCAAAAAACCTTTCTCAAACCTTACTGATGAAGAACACCGTTTCATTGATTTTAAAAGAGCTTCTAATGAAATTGCTTTAGTCGATAACCAAAACAAAACCGTAATTTATGGAATCGACAGCTTGCTGAAAGTGATTGGAAATTCTTTTCCTTGGATGGAAAAAGTCGGAAACATTTCTCCAATAAAATACTTGTTGAAAAAACTGTATTCATTTATCTCTTATAACCGAAAAGTAATTATTCCGAATAAAAAAACAGAACAGAATATTTTGCAATGCATTCCAAGTTTTAATTACAAATACAGAATTATTTACATCCTTTTTGCAATAATCATTACGGCTTTCACGCTTTATAATTACTCAGGATTGTTTCAAGATTTACCAAAAGGGAATTTTAGCAGGGAAGCTAGTTTAGCCTTCGGACAAATTATTTTTCAAAGCTCATTTCTATTAAAATTCGACAAAAAGACTGTTCTAAATTATGTCGGAAATCTGATGACAGTTTCCCTATTTGGCTCTCTTCTTTTGACTCCGGTTTTACTCCTAAATCAATTCCTAGAAATCCCAGAAATTATAATTCTAGGCTGGTTCGCCATTACCGTTTTGCTGATGTTTATGGAACATTTCCGAAGAATTAAAATTCTACAACTCCCTCCCTATCTTTCTTACACTTGGGCAGTCTACAGGATTATTGCCTTAATTATCATCTTAAATTTATACGTATGAAAAAGCTTGTAATCGCAGCAGGAACAGGATTCTTAGGCCAAGTTTTGGCGAATCATTTTAAAGATAAATTCAAAGAAATAATTATCCTTACGAGAGGAGATTCTAAAATAAAAGACGGCATCAACTATATAAAATGGAACGCCAAAACATTTTCTGGCTGGGAAAAAGAATTAGAAAATACCGACGTGCTTATTAATCTTGCAGGCAAATCTGTAGATTGTAGGTATACGGAAGAAAACAAAAAAGAGATTCTCGATTCAAGACTCGAAAGCACTCGCATTCTAAATCTTGCCGTTCTTCATTGTCAAAACCCTCCAAAACATTGGCTAAACTCTTCAACTTCCACAATATATAGGCATTCATTAGACAAACAAATGGATGAGGTCGATGGTGAAATCGGAGATGATTTTTCTATGAATGTTGCCAAATCTTGGGAAAAGGCTTTTTTTGAAACCGAAACGCCAACAACTAGAAAAACAGCGCTGAGAACTTCAATAGTATTAGGCAAAAAAGGAGGTGCATTTCTTCCTTTGAAAAATCTAGCGAAAATAGGTTTTGGAGGTAAACAAGGAAAAGGCAACCAATTTATCAGCTGGGTTCATGAAAAGGATTTTGCCAGGGCGTTAGAATTTATTCTTGAAAAAGAATTGACCGGAGTCGTAAATATTGTTTCTCCAAAACCGATTCGAAATGCTGCTTTCATGAAAATACTTCGTAAAAGCTTAGGCATTCCAACTGGAATTCCGATTAACGAAAAGCTTTTGAAATTTGGAGCAAAAATTATCGGTACCGAAACTGAATTAGTATTAAAAAGCAGAAATGTAATTCCGAAACGATTATTAGAAAATGGTTTTGAGTTTGAATTTGGAGATTTGGAAATGGCTTTAAAGAATTTAAAATAACCAACCCTGACAGCGTTTTAAACGCTGTCAGGGTTATAAAAATCAAACCAAATAAATCATCCCTAACCAAAAAATCGGAATACTTTCCACCCAAAAAGAAGTATAATATTTCGAACGATTCTCATTAGCAAACAACATAAAAAGAGCAGTCGTAATAACCAAAATAGCATTGACAAAAAGCTGGTTAATATCGATTGTGCTTTTCAAAAACTCCAAGAAATAAAGCGGAATAAGTATAAGTATTCCTAAGATTTTGGTTTTTGCCACTCCTATTCTTTGAGGTACGGTTTTCAGAGCAGGATCATCTGTTTTCAGATCAATGATTTCAAAAATCAAGATCAAGCTGATGACCAATAAAAATCGCTGGCAGCATTTGAGAATTACATCTGAAAAGACTTCTGTTCCTGCGTTCATCAAAGGCAGCAAAGTGGTAACGCCAGACCAGCAAATAGCTACGATATAAATCTTGACACCGCTCCAATTCCGTATATTTTTTTTCTTTGAAAAAACAGGAACCGTATACAAAAATGTCAGTCCAAAGAAGATTATGGCAGTTATCTGAGTAACACTGCCCAAACAAAAAAAGAAAAAAATAGATGCCAAAAGCGAAATAACGCTCACTATTGCAATCGCTTTTAATTCAAATCGCAATGGCTTTTTATTTCGAAAAAAATCTTCGTACTTGATAAAGTTATATCCGAAAATTGTTCCAAAAAACGCAAAGCCGGCCATCGGTAAATCAAAGCTATTTTGGAACATGTGATTGGTCATCAGAACCAGGGACAGAACTGCAATAGCTACATGGATGCTTCCGTTTATATAAAAATCAAATAGTCGTCTGATAGCCTGCATACTGCAAAAATAACGAAACTGTTAACAACACGGTATTTTCGTTGAAAATTTCCTAAAAAAACCATGTTAAAAAAGGATTTATTTTTGAGATTAATAAGTACTTTTGTGCCACAAAAAACAACCCACTACAATATTATATGAAAACAGATACTTTTGCTTTAAGACATATCGGTCCGAGAGAAAACGATTTGCAGCACATGCTGAAAACTATTGGTGTTGAATCAATTGACCAGTTGATTTATGAAACGCTTCCGGATGACATCCGTCTAAAAGCGCCATTGAATTTAGAACCAGCAATGACTGAATATGAATATTTGAATCACATTCAGAAATTAGGAAATAAAAATAAAGTATTCAAATCATATATTGGTTTGGGTTATCATCCAGCTATCGTTCCTGCGGCTATCCAAAGAAATGTTTTTGAAAATCCAGGATGGTACACGGCTTACACACCTTATCAAGCTGAAATCGCACAAGGCCGTTTGGAAGCTTTGTTGAATTACCAAACGACTGTTATCGAATTGACAGGCATGGAAATTGCCAACGCTTCTTTACTTGACGAAGGAACTGCCGCTGCAGAAGCCATGGCATTGCTTTTCGACGTAAGAACACGCGACCAAAAGAAAAACAATGCAAACAAATTCTTCGTTTCTGAAGAAATATTGCCACAGACTTTATCAGTCCTACAAACTCGTTCGACTCCAATTGGCGTAGAATTAGTTATCGGAAACCATGAAGAATTTACTTTCGGAAATGATTTCTTTGGAACTATTCTTCAATACCCAGGTAAATTTGGACAAGTCTATGATTACGCTGGATTTATTTCTCAAGCAAAATCAAACGAAATAAAAGTAGCCGTTGCTGCTGATATCTTAAGCTTGGTAAAATTAACTTCTCCTGGTGAATTAGGAGCTGATGTAGTTGTTGGAACAACGCAACGTTTCGGAATTCCGATGGGTTACGGCGGCCCACACGCAGCTTATTTTGCTACAAAAGAAGAATACAAAAGAAGCATGCCGGGAAGAATCATCGGCGTGACTGTTGATACGAACGGAAACCGTGCACTTCGTATGGCTTTGCAGACTCGTGAACAGCATATCAAACGCGAAAAAGCAACTTCAAATATTTGTACGGCTCAAGTACTTTTGGCTGTTATGGCCGGAATGTATGCAGTATACCACGGTCCAAAAGGATTGGAATATATCGCTGATAAAGTTCATGCTTCGGCAGTAACTACAGCAGAAGCCTTGAATAAAATCGGAATTACCCAAACGAACACTTCTTTCTTCGACACGATTGTCGTGAAAGCAGATGCTCAAAAAGTAAAAGCGATTGCCGAGAAAAACGAATTCAATTTCTATTATATCGATAACGAAACGGTTTCCATTTCATTTAACGAAACAACCAGCTTGGCAGATATCAACACGATTGTGGCTATTTTTGCTGAAGCTGCAGGAAAAGAAACTGTGAAAGTAACCGAATTAGCTACACAAATCAGCTACCAAGAAAGCTTAAACAGAACAAGTACTTTCTTGACACACGAGGTTTTCAACAAACACCATTCGGAAACAGCTTTGATGCGTTACATCAAAATGCTGGAAAGAAAAGATTTGGCATTGAACCACTCGATGATTTCATTAGGATCTTGTACGATGAAATTGAACGCTGCAGCAGAAATGCTGCCGCTAAGCATGGCAAATTGGAACAACATTCACCCATTTGCTCCAGTAGAACAAGCGGAAGGATACCAAATCATGCTTAAAAAATTAGAAGAGCAGTTAAACGTTGTGACTGGTTTTGCCGGAACAACTTTACAGCCTAATTCTGGTGCTCAAGGCGAATATGCCGGTTTGATGGTTATTCGTGCGTACCATCAGTCAAGAGGCGAATCACACAGAAACATCGCTTTGATTCCAGCTTCGGCTCATGGAACAAACCCAGCAACGGCAACAATGGCAGGAATGCATGTTGTGGTAACAAAAACATCTGAAAACGGAAACATTGACGTTGAAGATTTAAGAGCAAAAGCAATCCAATATAAAGATAACTTGGCGTGTTTGATGGTAACCTATCCATCGACTCACGGGGTATACGAAGCATCTATTATTGAGGTGACAAAAATTATCCACGAAAATGGAGGTCAGGTTTATATGGACGGTGCCAACATGAATGCACAAGTTGGATTGACAAACCCAGCAACTATTGGTGCTGATGTTTGCCACTTGAACCTACATAAAACGTTTGCTATCCCTCACGGCGGCGGCGGACCTGGAGTTGGACCGATCTGTGTTGCAAAACACTTGGTAGAATTCTTGCCAACGAATCCAGTAATTGCAACAGGAGGCGACAATGCAATCACGGCAATTTCTGCAGCACCTTGGGGTTCTGCTTTGGTTTGCTTGATTTCTTACGGATACATCACAATGCTTGGTGCTGAAGGCTTGACAAGTTCAACACATCATGCTATTTTGAATGCCAATTATATCAAAGAAAGATTAAACGGCCATTATGCGACTTTATATTCTGGAGAAATGGGACGTGCGGCTCACGAAATGATTATCGAATGCCGTCCGTTTAAAGAAAAAGGAATTGAAGTAACAGACATCGCAAAACGTTTGATGGATTATGGCTTCCATGCTCCGACAGTTTCTTTCCCTGTAGCTGGAACTTTGATGATTGAGCCAACAGAAAGCGAAAACTTAGAAGAATTAGACCGTTTCTGCGATGCGATGATTTCCATCAGAAAAGAAATCGAGAACGCTTCTACAGACGACAAAAATAACGTCTTAAAAAATTCTCCTCATACATTGGCAATGCTAACGGCGGACACTTGGGATTTCCCATACACAAGAGAAGACGCAGCTTTCCCTTTAGAATATATTGCTGAGAATAAATTCTGGCCATCAGTTCGTAGAGTTGATGATGCTTATGGAGACAGAAACTTAGTTTGTTCTTGTGCTCCGATAGAAGCTTATATGGAAAGTTAATTCCTTAAAATAGATCGATAAAAACCGATAGTTTAAAAGCTATCGGTTTTTTTATATCTGAACATAAAAAATTACAGCATAAAAAAATGCACCGACTTCTCGAGGCATTTGATTTATTAAGAAAACTTATATTAGTATTTGTAAGCTACTCCTTTTTTGATAGCTTGAGAGCCGCCTAATGAATTTGAACTAGCTCCAACAGTAGTCTTGTCAGCAGTTAATAAAATAAAAGGACATCCAAGTTTGGCCGCTTCCATTTTTAGTTTTTTCTCTGCTTTTTTATCTCCTGTATTTCCTGTTTGGAAGTTAATTAAACCTGTTTTTCCTCTAACTTCTTCACCTTTTTTCAATCCAGCGATATACGATTTTTCTTCTAGGATTACGACTTTTTCCCAATCTTTTTCAGAGTTCACGATAATTTTTTCAGAAACCTCTTCAACTCTTCCGCTTTTTCCGTAAACGATTTTTTCAATGGCATACTTACCAATAGAATTTTCTGCATCTTCACCATCATATTTAAACACGATAACATATTCATCCAAACGGATTACTTTTCCATTAACAGTTTCTCCATTGTGCTTGAAGATTTTGTCAGTCTGTGCAAAAATTAATGAGGAGGTCATTAACAACATCAGTAATAAAATACTTTTTTTCATTTTTTCTAAGTTAATTGTTGATTTTGGCGCCAAATATAACATTTTTACTTACAAAAAAAACATAATTTGTTTTTTAATCCTCAAGATATTAACCTAATTTTAAACTTTTCCGAAATAACATGATAAAAGATATTGAAAATCGTGAGGATTTAGTAATGTTAATGTCCAAATTCTACAATAAACTACTTAAAGACAACACGATAAGCTACTTATTTACTGACATCGCCAAAATAAACCTTGAAGAACATCTTCCTATTATTACAGATTTCTGGAACCTGAGCTTGTTTGGCAAAGGCAATTATAAAAATAACGTACTCCAACTTCACTTAGACCTCAATAAAAAGTCAAATTTAACGCCTGAACACTTCAAAACATGGCTTGCTACCTTTAATTTGACTGTTGATGAAAACTTTTCAGGAGAAAATTCGGAACAGATTAAAACCAAAGCTTTATCCATTTCGACCGTTATGCAGATTAAATTACACAAATCAGCATAAAATAAAAGCATATCATTAATATTCTTTCAAAAAAATGACGATATCATAATTATATGCATGCATAGCATTTTTTGTTGTCGGCCCATTAATTTTTAATACATTAGCATAATCTATAAACTTTCAAGATGAATATAAAAATAATTGGTTCTGGCAGTTACATTCCAGAAATCAAAATAACAAACCAAGATTTTGATAAGCATGTTTTTCTAAGTGAAGATGGAACGCCTTTGTCTCATTCTACAGAAGTCATTATTGGAAAATTTAAAGATATTACCGGAATAGAAGAACGTCGTTATGTCGACAACGAATTGCTTGCTTCCGACATTGCTTTTTTGGCCTCACAACGTGCCATAGAAGATGCAAAAATTGACCCTGAAACAATTGACTATATCATACTTGCGCATAATTTTGGAGATGTAAAACACGGCAAAATTCAGTCAGACATGATTCCGAGTTTGGCCTCAAGAGTCAAACATAGGCTTCAGATTAAAAATCCGAAATGCGTGGCCTATGATATTCTTTTCGGATGTCCGGGATGGATTGAAGGTACGCTCCAAGCTAATGCTTACATCAAATCAGGAATGGCCAAACGTTGCCTTGTGATTGGAGCCGAAACACTTTCAAGAGTTATCGATCCGCATGATCGCGATTCGATGATTTATGCCGATGGTGCCGGAGCGACCATTGTAGAAGGCACGGAAGATAGCGAAGGAATATTATCGTATGAAAGCGCCACATTTGCATATGAAGAAGCCAACTACTTGTATTTTGGAGAATCCTATAATAAAGATTTGGATCCAGACGTACGTTATATCAAAATGTTCGGCCGAAAAATCTATGAATTTGCATTGAGCCAGGTTCCATGTGCCATGAAGAGCTGCCTTGAGAAAAGTGGTATTGATATTTCTGAAGTCAAAAAGGTTCTTATACACCAGGCCAACGAAAAAATGGACGAGGCGATAATTCATCGATTTTATAAATTATTTCAGCAAACGCCGCCCAAAGACATTATGCCGATGAGCATCCATAAATTTGGCAATAGCAGCGTTGCAACAGTCCCAACCTTATACGACCTTTTAATGAAAGGAAAAATCGAAAATCAGAAACTTCATAAGGGAGATGTTATTATCTTTGCATCCGTTGGCGCAGGAATGAATGTCAACGCATTTACTTATAGACTATAAAAAGTTCCAGTTTCAGGTTTCAAGCTGTCATTGCAATACTTTGAAAACTTGAAACCTTAAACTTGAAACACGATGTACGAAAAAACGTTTCCTAACAAAAGATTCAAGCATACGCTGGATTTTTTAAACAAGCATATTACTTCTTCAGAAACAATCCTTGATTTAGGAGTGGAAAATCCATTCTCAAAAATCATGAAAGAGGAGGGTTTTAAAGTCCTAAACACGACGGGTGAAGATCTGGATGATAATCAGACTGCACTTCAGGAACAGCACTATACTGTAACAACAGCATTTGAGATATTCGAGCATCTGCTGAATCCTTATACCGTATTGCAAAATATAAAATCCGACAAGCTATTTATTTCTATACCGTTGCGCCTTTGGTTTTCTCCGGCTTATCGCAGTAAAACTGATATGTGGGACCGCCATTATCACGAATTTGAGGATTGGCAGCTTGACTGGCTGTTGGAAAAAACAGGCTGGAAAATAATCGACAGGCAAAAATGGACAAATCCAGTCAAGAAATTTGGAATCAGACCCTTATTGCGAAGATTCACAAACAGGTATTATATTGTCTACGCAGAGAAAATTCATAATTCATAATTCATAATTCATAATTCATAATTCATAATTCATAATTCATAATTCATTATGAACTATTATATCGTCATTCCAGCACATAACGAAGAAGCTTTTATCGCTTTAACTTTGCAGTCTTTAGCAGATCAAACGCTCCTGCCTACAAAAGTCGTGGTGGTTGATGATAATTCGACAGACAAGACATCAGAAATAGTTCAAGAATTTGCTGCAAAATATCCTTTTATAAATCTGGTAAAAAGAACTTCTGAAGCCATCCATCTTCCTGGAAGCAAGGTCATCCAAGCTTTTCACAAAGGATATGAAACGTTGGATAAAAGTTATGATGTAATCGTAAAACTGGATGCCGACTTGATTCTGCCAGCAAATTATTTCGAAACGATTATCACTATTTTCAAATCGGACTCAAAAATCGGCATGGCCGGAGGATTTGCGTATATCGAGAAAAACGGTGATTGGATACTTGAAAACCTTACCGACAAAGATCATATACGTGGCGCTTTTAAAGCATATCGAAAAGAATGCTTTCTACAAATCGGGACTCTAAAGCCTGCTATGGGCTGGGACACAGTAGACGAACTGCTTTGCAAATTCTACGGCTGGAAAGTAGTAACCGACGCCTCCTTAAAAGTAAAACATCTCAAACCAACTGGAGCTAACTACAACAAAACTGCCCGTTATAAACAAGGCGAAGCATTCTATAGTTTAGGCTATGGGTTTCTGATTACAGCTATTGCTTCGGCTAAATTAGCAATGCTTAAGAAAAAACCTTTCTTGTTTTTTGACTACATCAAAGGTTTTCTAAAGGCAAAAACAGCAAAAAAGCCTCTTTTGGTAACAGAAGAACAAGCCCGGTTTATTAGAAACTACCGCCTGAAAAAAATGAAGGAAAAGTTAATTTAATGGTACGTTACCATTTTCATGACTATCTTTAGTCCAATCGCTTTTATCTATTTAGCAGTTTCTCAAAAAAACTCATAATCCATAACCAGCAACTCATAACAAATTTCGTATTTTAGCCATAATTTAGAAACGTATAATGATAATTCGATACTTAACCCAAATAGGCCGCTATTTTATCATGTTGAAGGAAATCTTCAATAAACCGACAAAATGGTCCTATATGAAGCAGCTCATCTTAAAAGAAATAGACGATTTGATCATCGGATCTTTAGGAATAGTTGCTTTTATTTCTTTCTTTATTGGCGGTGTTGTTGCGATACAAACTGCCTTAAACTTGACCAATCCGCTGATTCCAAAAACCTTGATCGCTTTTGCCACAAGGCAGTCTGTAATATTAGAATTTGCGCCTACTTTTATTTCGATCATCATGGCCGGAAAAGTAGGATCTTTCATTACTTCCAGTATCGGAACAATGAGGGTTACGGAGCAGATTGATGCTTTAGAAGTTATGGGAGTAAATTCGCTAAACTACTTAGTTTTCCCAAAAATAGCTGCTTTGATGCTTTACCCGTTCGTAATTGCATTAAGTATGTTTTTAGGGATTTTAGGCGGTTATATGGCTTCTGTTTATGGCGACCTGACCTCTAGCGATGAGTTTATTACCGGATTACAAACCGATTTTATTCCGTTTCACATTGTGTACGCGTTTATAAAAACAATGGTGTACGCCTTTATCTTGGCAACAATTCCTTCTTTTCATGGTTACTACATGAAAGGCGGTGCTTTAGAAGTAGGTAAAGCGAGTACGGTTTCATTTGTTTGGACGAGTGTCGTGGTTATTCTCATGAACTTTATACTAACACAATTACTTTTAAGCTCATGATCGAAGTAAAAGACATAAAAAAATCGTTTGGCGATTCACAAATCTTAAAAGGGATTTCTACCACTTTTGAGGCTGGAAAAACCAATCTTATTATCGGGCGAAGCGGTTCTGGAAAAACCGTTTTGCTTAAGACATTGCTTGGAATTCACACTCCAGATGAAGGATCTATCTCTTTCAACGGAAGAATTTATTCGGAATTGACTCCAGATGAAAAACGAGAATTAAGAACAGAAATCGGAATGGTTTTTCAAGGAAGTGCTCTTTTTGATTCCATGACAGTGGAAGAAAATGTTGGCTTTCCGCTAAAAATGTTTTCCAACAAGAAAAAGAGCGAAATCCGCGATCGCGTCAATCAAGTACTAGAAAGAGTTAATCTTGTGGATGCCAATAAAAAATTTCCTTCTGAAATTTCTGGAGGTATGCAGAAGCGTGTTGCCATTGCAAGAGCTATTGTAAACAATCCGAAATATCTTTTTTGTGATGAGCCAAACTCGGGGTTAGACCCAGAAACGTCTATCCTTATTGATGTCCTGATCCAAGAAATCACGAAAGAATACAATATGACTACGGTCATAAATACGCACGACATGAACTCTGTCTTGCAAATTGGCGAAAAAATCGTCTTCTTAAAAAACGGACTGAAAGAATGGGAAGGAAACAACGAAGAAATTTTAGAGACTAAGAACAAATCTATCGTTGAGTTTGTCTACTCATCAGACCTATTCAAAAAAGTCAGAGAAAGCCTTTTGGCCGATGCTGATGAAGAAGAAAACAACAATAAATAAAAAAAGCCTGCAGAAGCAGGCTTTTTTTATTTATTTATAATCGCTGTAATTCGTTTTATCTCTTGTTCTTTATCCTTTGGATAAATCAGTAACACGTCTTCTCTATCTACGATTATATAATCATTCAGTCCATCAATAACAATCAATTTCTTTGCATCGGTTCGGATGATATTATTTGAGGCATTTTCTAGAAAAACTGTAGCGTTAACCACAGCGTTCAACTGATTATCTTTAGGAAGTTTCTCATACAGAGAACCCCATGTACCCAAATCATTCCAATCAAAAGTAGCAGGAAGCACAAATACATTTGATGCTTTTTCCATAACCGCATAATCGATAGAAATATTTTCCGCATCGGCATAATTCTCTTCAATAAAGACTTTTTCCAAATCAGAATTATAGTTTTCATAGCCTTTCATAAACAAGCTATATAGCTGTGGCTGAAAAACCTCAAAGGCTTGGATAATTGATTTTACGCTCCAAATAAATATGCCTGCATTCCACAGAAAATTTCCGCTTTTCAAAAACTCTTTGGCAGTTTCATAATCTGGTTTTTCTCTAAATTGGCTTACTTTTTTTATAGGATTTTCATCCGATTTATCATATTCAATATAGCCAAAACCTGTATTAGGAAAAGTCGGCTGTATACCTAGAGTCATTAAAGCATTATCTTTTTCGCAAAAGTCAAAAGCAACCTGAAGATCGTTTATGAATGCTCCTTCATCTTCAATCCAATGGTCACTTGGAGCTACAACCATTACGGCATCCGGATTTATTTTTTTTATTTTTAAGGAAGCGTATAAAATACAAGGCGCCGTATTTCTCATTGCTGGCTCCAACAAAACCTGTTCTTGTTTGGCTTCAGGAAGTTGAGCCAAGACCAAATCATTGTATTTTTCGTTTGTCAGGATAAAAATATTTTCTGCCGGAATGAGCTTAGATAGCCTACTAAATGTTTTTTGGATAAGGGTTTCCCCCGTCCCTAGCATATCGTGAAACTGCTTTGGAAATTCGCTAGTGCTCACTGGCCAAAATCGAGAGCCAACACCACCAGCCATTAGTATGGCAAAATAATTCTTATTCATCTTTGGATTATATTTTTACAATCTATGTAAATATTCTTAATTCTAAACTTAAATCAAAATGGTTTAATTAACATTTAACATCAGCTGGGCAAAAGTTCTACTTCTGCATTCGGATTAAATAAATAAATCCTTCCTGAATTTACTTCTAGGCATTCAAACCGTTTGATCCTTTGAGCACCTTTTTTAAATATCTTTCCGTTATGGATTCTAAACAAACTTCCATAAGGTATCTCAAATATATAATTCTTATCGTTTCCTTCGTCAAATTGTTTTAAGGCCAAAGACAAGGTCGCATCCGTGTCGCTGCTTGCTGCCGGATTTCTAAAATGCCTTGCCATCAGTGGCAATATATGGCTTGGGAAAATTTCAGGGCGTATAAAAGGAACCATCAATTGCTGAAAGGTATATTTCCATTCATTCCCATGGGGCTTGATATTCCTGCCAAACTTTTTAAAAGCGACCAGATGCGCTATTTCATGAATCAAAGTCATGAGAAATTTATATTTATTCAGGCTGGAATTTATAGTGATTTCATGTTTGCCGCTGGCTCCTTTCCTATAATCGCCATGGCGTGTCATACGTTCATTGACAATTTTTAGATGGACTTCATTGGCTTTAATTAACTCGAAACATGGCTCTACAGCGTGTTCAGGGAGATATTTTGACAAGACTTCACTCATTATTACAAATTTATTTATTTTTGGTAGAAATGCTATACATTTATGATATGATTGAAGAAATAAAAATATATTATGATGAATTAGCATCGACTTATGATCAGAATAGGTTTGGGAATTCGTATGGCACTTATATCGATTCTCAAGAAAGAGCCTACTTGAAAAAGAACTTGCCTCTTCTTATTTCCAGCAACATCTTGGATTTAGGTTGCGGAACAGGAAGATTTTTAGATCATGCAACCCATGGCGCTGACATTAGTCCAAGAATGATTGAAGTTGCAAAAAGCAAATTTTCAGATAAAGAAATCAGATTAGGCAGTGTTTCTGAAATTCCATATCCCGATGCTTTTTTTGACGTCATATTTTCTCTTCATGTATTAATGCATCTTGACAAGACAATCGTTAATGAATTTCTTCAAGAATCACATCAAAAATTAAAAAAAGAAGGCCGGTTGATTTTCGACTTTCCTTCTAAAAAGAGAAGAAGACTGTTCAAATACAAAAACGAAGGCTGGCATGGCGCTAATGATTTTTCAATTAAAGACATAGAAAACTTGATCGAATTGAATTGGAAGATAAAGCATCGTCAGGGAATTCTTTTTTTTCCTATCCATCGGTTTCCTTCTTCTATCCGACCTTTATTGCAAAAGATCGATACTTTTTTTTGCAAGACCTTTCTCAAAGAGTATTCTTCTTACCTCATTATTGAATTAGAAAAAACATGAATGCGAAAAGACTTATCCCGACGGTCGTAAAGCTAAAATTCAAAATACTAAAAAGGTATATTACTGATCTAGAATTTATTTCTAAAAATCGTTTTGCCAAAAAAAGACCACTAGAAAATATTTCTGGCTTCTCGATCACAAACGAGCAGGAAATAAAAAAAGGAACTTTTTTAGAAAACAAAATCCACAACTTGCAGCTGGCTTCAAAAGCTATTAATGAAATTTGCGTCCTCCCGAACGAATTATTTTCTTTTTGGAAAATAGTTGGAAATCCTTCGGAAAGAAACGGATTTAAAAAAGGGCGGAATATCGTAAACCAAAAAATTTCCGAAGAAGTCGGCGGAGGACTCTGCCAGCTTTCGGGAATCATCTATCATACGGCATTGAAAGCCAATCTTAAGATATTGGAAAGGCACAATCATTCCGTCGATATCTATTCAGAAGAAGAACGGTTCACTCCTTTGGGTGCCGATGCTACTGTAGTTTATGGCTACAAAGATTTGAGAATTGTAAACAACAATCATTTTCCGATACAATTCAAAATCGAAATCGAAGGTTCTCGTATTATTTGTGCACTAAACAGTCCACATGAAATAGAAGAGCATAAAATAACCTTCAATATTGTCGATAAGGGTAAAAAAATAGAAGTAATTACTTTTATAGACACCAAAAAGGTTGCTATTTCTTTTTACAACAAATTAAGGAGTCGATGAAGAAACCTGCAAGACTTTGCCATTATAAAACTTATTCCCTTTTAAGGTAAAATCATAAATATAATCTGCCATTTCTTTTGCCGAAAGCGGAGCTTGATATCCTGGGAAGGCTTCCGCTAGCATTTCTGTCTGTACCGAGCCTAATGCCAAAACATTAAACGAGATTCCTCTTTCTTTATATTCTTCTGAAAGCAGTTCGGAAAGTGTTATTACTGCTCCCTTGCTGGAACTGTAGGCAGAAAGACCTGCAAACTTCATGCTCCCTTGTATTCCGCCCATGCTGCTGATGGTCACGACATGGCTTCCTTGTTTCAGATAAGGCAAAGAAATTCGTGTCAGCGAAGCAACTCCGAAAACATTTACCTTATAAATCTTCTCGAAATCTTGAGTAGAAGTTTCTGAAAATGGCTTTAGCAATAGCGCTCCTGCATTATGAACTATTGCATCGACTTGCTTCCACGCAGAAGAAAGGAAATTTTCGATTTTTGCTAGATCTTCTTCAATTGATAAATCAACAGACAAGCAAGTAATGTTTTTATTTTCTAAAAGTGCCTGTGGCGTTTTTCGAGAAATTGCCAAAACTTGATGTCCTGCGTTTGCAAACAGCAAGGTTAATTCGTAACCGATTCCCCTGCTTGTTCCTGTTATGATGATGTTTTTCATTTCAATTAAACTCGCGATCCCTTTCGGACCGCATTCATTATTTTTTTAGGGTAATTTCCTTTGTAGAAGTATTTGCCATTTTTTCGATTACCGGCAGCATGTCTTGGATAAAGGAAGTCATGTGGGCTGTATCCATTAGCTTAAACTCATCTTGTACTTGGTGATAATAGTCGAAATTCTCAAAATCGAAAGTACAAACTGTCTGGGCTGGAATATTGAATTCTGTAAAAAACGGATAATTATCAGAAGCCATAAACAGCCTATAGGTGAGTTCTTGCTGTACAAACCCAATCAGATTTTTGCCTGAATACTCATTGAATTTTGAAGCCATGTTCGATTTCCCATAACCTGTAATATAGGCCGTGAAATCACGTTTCATAGGAACTCCGATCATTTCAAAATTCAACATCGTATAAATATTAAAGTTTTTTTCTTTCAGCTTTTTAGCCAAATGCTTTGAACCTAGCAGTCCTTCTTCTTCGGCAGAAAAGAACACAAAAAGAATGCTTCTTTTATTCGATTTTGTCTTACCGAAATATTTCACGATTTCAGTTACCGCTGTAGTTCCAGAAGCATTATCATTTGCTCCGTTATTTATATTATCTCCGTCAATTGCCTTTTCCGCCAAACCGATATGGTCATAATGGGCACCGACTACGACAAATTCTTTTTTAAGCTTTGGATCTGTTCCTTCCAAATAACCTACAATATTATAAGTGGTTTTAGGATAGTTGGAGAGTGTATCTTTATAAGTGGAAAAATACGGCTTGATAGAATTCTCTGAAAAAACTTTTTCAAGATATTGGGCCGCCTTATCAATTCCGGGTGAACCCGCAGCTCTCCCTTGCAATTCGTCGGAAGCAAGAAACTCTAATGTTTTAGCGACTGACTGTTGCTCTACTTTATAAGCAACAACTGGGGAATTTGATTTGCAGCTTACTAGGGCACACAAAAAAAACAGAGAAACTATTTTTTTAATCATCGGTCTATAATTGACGGGTTGGCTTTGGCTAAAGTAAAAAAAATACGGCAATAATTGAGAATCTGTAAAGGATAAATAAGGAAACAATTACATCGCATTTTTCTAAAAATAGAGCACAAAGGTGTCATTTCGCATTTTTTTATATCTGATATCAGCGATTCCACATTCTCAAAACGCCACTAAATTTGTTGAATTCCACACTTTTTCTGTTCGTTTTCCACACAATTACACAAATTCCCCATTAGCAACAAAAAATAAAAACAAACAAAAACCATTGATTATCAGATATTTAAACATAATCAGCATTGCCTTTCACGTAATGGCACATTTATTTCTATTAACTAATCGAAAAAGAAAACAACACAATACCACAAAAAAATTGTTATGAAAAAGATTTTAATATTAGCCGCATTAGTATTAGGTTTTGGAATAAACGCTACGGCATCAGAAAAAACGACAACTGAAATTTCCGTTATCCAGGAAAAACAATATAAACCAATTGAACCATCTGCTATTCCAGCTGATGCGTTAAAAACCATCAGTTCAAAATATGGTGGATATACAATAAAGGAAGCTCACGTAGCTGACGATGGAGAGTACAAATTGATTCTGTCAAAAGATGATAAAACTGTAACTGCATACTTCACGTCAAAAGGTGAGTTTATAAAAGAAGCATAGTTTAAGTTAAGTTTGTTGAAGGAAGAATTTATATTCTTCGCAATATTAAAGGAGATGTGGGGGCATCTCCTTTATTGTTTTTATATTATAACATATATTAACACTTAAAATTGGTTTAAAATTTTAAATTTGTGAAAAACATTACTACACCCCTGTCTTATGAGTTCGAAAATTTTGGTGATTGATGATGACACGTCTTTTTGCGTAATGCTGAAAACCTTTTTACAAAAAAAAGGTTATGATGTTACCAATGCTTTTACTGCCAGAGAAGCAGAAGAAGCAATAAAAAATCAAGTTTTCGATGTGGTCTTGACGGATATCCGACTGCCAGACAGCGACGGCATCCAGATCCTAAAATCCATCAAAGAAACTTCTTTCAAAACCCAAGTCGTATTGATGACGGGTTATACTGATATCAAAACAGCCGTAAGTGCCATGAAAATGGGAGCTTATGATTATGTCGGAAAGCCAATCAATCCTGACGAGATTCTTCATACCATTGAACAATCTTTAAAAAAGAGAGCTGAAAAACCGGAACCTGTTGCCACAAAAAGCGAAAAGAAAGAAACTACTGATCTTGCTTTTGTGAAAGGGATAAGCTCTACTTCAAACCAATTACACGAATACATTAGCCTTGTCTCGCCAACCAATATGTCAGTACTGATTATTGGCGACAGTGGTACGGGAAAAGAATATATTGCGCATACCATACACACGCAAAGCAAGCGAAAAGACAAGCCTTTTATTCCGGTAGATTGCGGTGCCATTCCAAAAGAATTGGCTTCTAGCGAGTTTTTCGGACATATAAAAGGTTCTTTTACGGGAGCTATCAATGACAAGACGGGCCATTTTGAAGCGGCCAATGGTGGTACCTTATTTTTGGATGAAGTCGGAAACCTTTCGTATGAAGTCCAAATCCAACTGCTTCGTGCTTTGCAAGAACGCAAAGTAAAACCTGTTGGCAGCAATCACGAAATCAAAGTAGATATCAGGGTCATTGCGGCTACAAATGAAGATTTATCAGAAGCTGTTAAGCGTGGCGATTTCAGAGAAGATTTGTATCATAGGCTCAATGAATTTTGCATCCAAGCTCCTAAATTAAGCGAAAGAAAACATGACATCATGGTGTTTGCGCATCACTTCTTAGCCTTGGCCAATGAAGATTTGGAAAAAGACATTGAAGGCTTTGATGACGAAGTCATTGAACTGTTTATGAATTATGACTGGCCGGGAAATCTTCGCGAGATGAAAAATACGATCAAGCGATCTGTATTGCTTACCAAAACCAATTCAGTGCCTATTGATGTCTTGCCTCAAGAAATGCGTTCGGCTATTGAGCAAGAAAATGCTGTTTCGTATTATTCAAAAGAAAATGAGGAATCTGCAATTCGCTCTGCTCTGGAAAAAGCAGGTTTCAACAAAACCAAGGCGGCAAAACTTTTGAATATAGATCGAAAAACGCTTTACAACAAGCTGAAATTATACAGCATAGACCTTTAGTTAATTTCCTTTTCAAGCTCTGAAATTAGTACCGATAGTTTTTGGAAAATGACTCCGACATACTTTTCCATGTCCTCTTTGTCATACCCTAAAGTTTGGTCTTCTATAGGCTCCAGCAAATCTGAAATTGTATAGACTTCCATCTGTTTCAACATCGGAATCATCTTATGCGCTATTTCAGCCATCCTTTGATGATTCATTTCCGCAACGGCTGTTCGCAATGATTCTGAATTTTCGGCAACGCTGGTTATAAACGTATCGACAATTAGCTTTAAGGAAACAGGATCATTTTGCGTAAACTTGTTCAGACTGGACAAATCAAACAATTTCTCGTCCTTTTTGGCATTGGTCACCTGAACGGCAACATCCATTGGCTTTCCATTGAAAATAGATTTCATCAAAAGAAGCAATTCTTCCAATCGCAATGGCTTTGGGTGAAAAGCTGTAAATCCTTTGCTTGTAAAGTCTTCCGGATTCAGGTTTCTTTTGCCAGACAAGGCAATTACAGGAATAGATGCTACTTCTGGACTGTTATTATTCCTGATAATCCTCACCAATTCAAATCCGTCGATATTCGGCATCTGAATATCACTCAAGACCAAATCGAAATGCTCATGCTCCAGCAAATTTCTTACTTTAGAAGCATCAACCAACGTGGTTATTGATACCGGATAATTCGAGAAAATTTCTTTCATCAAAGAAAGTTGCATCGCATCATCATCAACAATCAAGATTCTTTTGTCTCGTAAAAATTCCGTTTCAGAATCTAAAATCGACACGCTTTCCTCTACTGCTTTTATTCCCGACTTGATTGCCGGAATAGTAATCGTAAATATCGATCCTTTGTTTTCCTCACTATCCAACACAATGCTACCGTCTAAAAGGTATAGCATTCTTTTGGCAATTGTCAAGCCGAGACCGGTTCCGCCGAATTTCTTCTCGATTCCTGCATGCGCTTGCGTAAATTCCTTAAAAACAGCTTTTTGCTTGTTTTTGGCAATCCCGATTCCTGTATCGATAACCGAAACCACGATATTGTTTGCTTCAATCTTCGCCAAGACCTCAACAGAGCCTTCTTGCGTAAATTTTATCGCATTCGAAACCAGATTGGTCAATATCTGTTTCAATCTATAAGGATCCGAAACAAAATTATCATCAAGCGCTTCTTCTACATCCCAATTCAGCTCGATATCTTTATTTTCGGCGTTTGGCTCTAACGGCTTGCAGGTACTTTCTATCAAGTCTTTAAAATTAAAGCTGATTTTTTCTATAGTAATACGGTCATTTTCAAGTTTTGAGAAGTCGACCAAGTCGTTGACAAGCTTTAGTATATAATTAGACGAATGTTTTATATTGTCGAGATACTGTTGTTGCTTTGGATTAATCTCTGTATTTTTTAACAAGTCCGAAAAGCCGATAACGCTTCCTAAAGGTGTTTGTATATCATGGGTTACAGTTGCCAAAAGCATCATCTTGCTTCGTAACAAATCTTCTTTTTCAGCATTCAAAACCTCGAGCTGGTTCCTATAATTTTGATTGATGGTCAGGTCCCTGATAATGATGTAGGCAAAAAGAATCAGCAAGCAAAAAGTTATGGCTCCAACCCAGGCAATGGTTTGGATAGTATTATCAATTGCGTGTTTGGATTCATTGATTTTTGCATACGATTTCTGCAATATCTGCTTTTCAAGAGACGAAAGAACGGTTCTTAGCTGATCAGAAATAAAACGGTTCTCATCCAGCATTTTTTGTTCTTTCTCAAACAGCTCATAGTGCAGTTTGTTATCTTTTATAAGCAGTTTTGTCAGCACGCCTTCAAATGCCATCGTAAGCGAATCATTCGAAAGTGGCAACCTGCTCAAAGAATCTAATTGATTTTTCGTAAGGACTTCATTTAAAAAGGCCCTGTACTGCTGTCGGCCGGAAAACTTAACCGGCTTTATTTTTTTGACCAGCGAATCTTTGGTATTATAAATTTTCCGTACGGCTCTCTTGAAAGTTGATTTTTCATCAACATAATTTTGGAATTTTATAATTTCGTTGATGCTATTTTTCTTTTTCTGAAGCAGGTATTGAATCGTATCCAGCTTAGCAAGTTGTGTTTTGTCTGCTTCGGATTTTATCGCTTCGATTTCAGACTTTACGCTATCGAGCAACTTATTGTATTCGTTATAATCGGCTCTTGAACCTGTCAATATAGAATTTCTTCCTGCCGACTCAGAAGCATACAAGCTTGCAATCGCATTACTAATTCGGATAATCTTTTGATTGTCAGCAGTGACATCTTTATTGGGAGTTGCTATTTTTAAAATTTCAGAATAGACAAACCAAATAGACAAAACGGCTATTACAAAAAGCAATAGATAACCAACAATAACTTTACCTTTTAACGATCTCGGCTTCTGACTCATGAGATAAAGATAGTATTTAAAAATAATCTGTTCCAAAAAAAATCCAGCTGAAATTGCTGGATTTTTATATTTGGCTATGCCAATGTCATTGAAATTATCCGTTCAAGATACTTCTAGAAATTACGATTCTTTGTATTTCTGATGTACCTTCATAAATCTGAGTGATTTTTGCATCACGCATCATTCTTTCTACATGATACTCTCTTACGTAACCGTTACCACCATGGATTTGTACCGCTTCAATAGTAGTATCCATTGCTGTTTGAGAAGCAAATAATTTTGCCATCGCACCCGACTGAGAAATATCTTGTCCAGCATCTTTTTCACAAGCTGCTTTCATACACAACATTTCTGCCGCGCTAATCTGCGTTGCCATATCGGCCAATTTGAAAGCAATGGCTTGGTGTTTGGAAATTTCCTTCCCAAAAGCTTTTCTTTCTTTTGAATATTTCAAAGCCAATTCATAAGCTCCGGAAGCAATTCCTAAAGCTTGAGAAGCAATTCCGATTCTTCCTCCGTTCAATACTGCCATGGCAAAATTGAATCCGAAACCATCTTCTCCGATTCTATTTTCTTTAGGAACTTTTACGTCTGTAAACATTAATGAATGTGTATCAGATCCGCGGATTCCCATTTTTTGTTCTTTCGGACCGATCTCGAATCCAGCCCATCCTCTTTCAACAAGAAAAGCATTGATTCCTTTGTGTCCTTTTTCAACATCAGTTTGAGCGATTACGATATATGTCGAAGCAGTAGCTCCATTCGTAATCCAGTTTTTTGTACCATTTAAAAGATAATGGTCACCTTTGTCGATTGCTGTTGTTTTTTGAGAAGTCGCATCGCTTCCTGCTTCTGGTTCAGAAAGGCAGAAGGCACCAATTACCTCACCTTTTGCCAACGGCACAAGATATTTTTGCTTTTGCTCTTCGTTGCAATATTTTTCAATACCTGCACAAACTAAAGAGTTGTTTACAGACATTACTACGGCTGCCGAAGCGTCTACTTTTGCAATTTCTTTCATTGCCAAAACATAAGAAACGCTATCCAATCCAGCACCTCCGTATTTAGGGTCAACCATCATGCCTAGAAACCCTAGTTCAGCCATCATTTTGACCTGTTCTGTCGGAAATTTTGAATGTTCGTCTCTTTCAATTACACCCGGAAGCAATTCTGCTTGAGCAAAATCTCTTGCCGCTTGCTGAATCATTAGGTGTTCTTCGGTTAATTTAAAATCCATAATTTGTAAAGGTATTATTTGCCGTTCGTTGTTTTTTTGTGCCCAAATGTAAATATTAATTATCAAATTTTCAATAAGATTGCCTAATTTTGGCGCTATGGTCAAAGAAAACTATAACGTTATCGGGGTTATGTCGGGAACATCCTTAGATGGTATCGATCTGGCCCATATCCTTCTTAGCCGCCATGAGAACCGATGGCGCTTTGAAATTAAAGAAGCTGTCGCTATCCCTTATTCTGAAGATTGGATAGCCCGACTTAAAAATGCCGTAGATTTTTCAACTACAGAACTCGAGATCTTAAATAAAGAATATACCTTATTATTAGGCAAGGTGATTTCCAGCTTTATTAAAGACAATAAATTGGAAAATTTAGATGCAGTCTGTTCGCATGGACATACTATTTTGCATCAGCCACAAAACGGCTTCACATTGCAGATTGGAAATCTTCCAAACATTGCGAACTTGGTCGGACAAAAAATAATCTGCGATTTTAGAGTGCAGGATGTAGAATTAGGCGGACAAGGTGCTCCTCTTGTTCCGATTGGCGACCGATTTTTATTCCCATATTATGATTACTGCCTAAATCTGGGCGGTTTTTCAAACATTTCTTTTGAAGAAAACAACACTAGAATTGCCTTTGATATTTCTCCCGTAAATACTGTCCTTAATTATTATGCTAATCTAGCAGGATTGGAATATGACGATAAGGGGAAAATAGCCCGAAGCGGAAAAGTTTCCGAAGCACTATTGCAAGAACTGAATGCACTTGATTTTTATTCGAAAAGCTATCCTAAATCTTTAGGTTTTGAATTCGTAAAGACAATCGTTCTTCCAATGATTGAAAAACATTCAATCTCGTTGGAAGACAAATTGCGGACTTTTGTAGAGCATATTGCAATCCAAACTGCTTTGGCCGTTCCAAAAAAATCGGGAAGGCTTTTGGCGACAGGCGGCGGCGCTTATAATGATTTCTTACTCGAAAGAATGGCCTTCCACCTTCCGCAAATGACATTTGAAATTCCCGACGACAAAACGATACAATATAAGGAAGCGCTAATTTTCGGACTCTTAGGCGTTTTGAAATTGCGAAACGAAATCAACGTATTGGCAAGCGTGACCGGTGCCAAACACGATCACAGTTCTGGAAAAATATTCTTGCCTTAAATTAGGATTGTGATTCTCAAAACTTTGCTCTTTTGAAGCTTTAAAACTATATTTGCAAACCAATAAAACAATACATACAAACAGTACACATAATGAAAGATTTACTTAAGAAATTTGAAAATAAAGAACCTGAAATAGTATTTAACTGGAAAGATGCCGAAACAGAGGCAGAAGGCTGGACAGTTATCAATTCGCTTCGCGGTGGTGCTGCAGGCGGTGGAACAAGAATGAGAAAAGGATTAGACATGAACGAAGTTCTTTCTTTGGCAAAAACTATGGAAGTAAAATTTTCAGTTTCCGGGCCTGCTATTGGCGGTGCCAAATCTGGAATCAACTTTGATCCGAATGACCCAAGAAAAAAAGGCGTTTTGCAAAGATGGTACAAAGCTGTTTCTCCGTTGTTGAAAAGCTATTACGGAACTGGAGGCGACTTGAATGTAGACGAAATCCACGAAGTAATTCCGATGACCGAAGAATGTGGCGTTTGGCATCCACAAGAAGGTGTTTTCAACGGACATTTTAAACCGACTGAAGCTGACAAAATCAACCGAATCGGACAATTGCGTCAAGGTGTTGTAAAGGTGATTGAAAATCCAGTTTATTCTCCAGATGTCAACCAAAAATATACCGTAGCCGATATGATTACTGGTTTTGGCGTAGCCGAAGCAGTGCGTCATTTTTATGATATCTATGGCGGAAGCATCAAAGGAAAAAAAGCTATCGTTCAAGGATTCGGAAACGTAGGTTCAGCAGCAGCCTATTACTTAGCTAATTCTGGAGCAAAAGTGGTCGGTATCATTGACCGAAACGGCGGTGTTATCAATGAAGATGGGTTTACTTTTGAAGAAATCCGAAACTTATTCGTGAACAAAAACGGAAACCAGCTGGTAGCCGATAATATGATTCCTTTTGAAGAAATCAACCAAAAAATATGGACCATCGGAGCAGAAATCTTCACGCCTTGCGCTGCTTCAAGATTGGTTACTCAAGAACAATTAGACAATATGACCGCTTCTGGATTGGAAGTTATTTCATGCGGTGCGAACGTTCCGTTTGCTGACAAAGAAATTTTCTTCGGCCCAATTATGGAAGCGACCGATAAAAAAGTAAGCTTGATTCCTGACTTTATCTCTAACTGCGGTATGGCCAGAGTATTTGCTTATTTTATGGAGAAAAAAGTTCACATGACTGATGAAGCTATCTTTAACGATACTTCTGAAATAATCAAAAATGCGATCCAAAAGGCACACGCCTTAAATTCTGACAAGAAAAACATCAGCGCGACTGCTTTCGAGATTGCCTTGAAACAGTTGGTCTAATTATTGATTATAGTAGTTCAGATAACATTTTTTCAATAATTCCGTTATCTTTATGATACTTTTATCAAGAATAATTTTTTAAAGCTATGAGTTACACCATTTCTGAAGAGCAAAAAAAGTCGTTGGCGATCACAACTGTATTGTTTGTGATTTTCATCCTGCTTTTGATTTTAATAAAATTTGCTACCGAAGAGAGAATCCAAGAACTTGCCGGAGGCGGTGGAGGCGGTGTAACTGTAAACTTTGGAGACAGCGAGTTTGGTTCTGGAGCTGATTATACGAGCGAGGTTTTAAAAGTAAGCCAGACTGCAAAATCAGCTCCGCAATCATCCGCGAGTGCTCAAGAAGATATTTTGACTCAGGCTTCTGATGATGAAGATGCGGTTTCTGTGGTTGAAAATAAAAAACCAGTCAAAACGGAAATTAAAAAAACGGATAAGCCTGTTGTTGTTCCGGAAAAGCCTAAACCTTCAAAATCCACTAACGATGCGCTTGCGAATATCTTAGGCGGAAATAACAAAGGAGGCGATGGCGACGACGGCGTTGCCGGAAACAAAGGAAAACTCAACGGCGATAAAAATTCAAACAATTATTATGGCGACGGAGGTTCTGGAGGCGGAACAGGCGGCGGTAATGGTCCTGGAAATGGACCAGGCAATGGCCCTGGAAGCGGACCAGGTTCTGGAGGAGGAACAGGCGGCGGTTATTCATTAGGAAACCGAAAAGCCATATCCAAACCAGCTCCTGCCTACAAATGCAATGAAGAAGGAAAAGTTGTTGTTCAAGTGACTGTTGACAGAAGCGGAAAAACAATAGGCGCTGTTCCTGGCGTAAAAGGAACAACTAATGCTGCGCGTTGCTTATTGGATCAAGCAAAAATTGCCGCAATGAATACCAAATGGTCTTCAGACAATGATGCCGCCGAAAAACAAGTCGGAACAATCGTATATAATTTCAGCTTGAATTAATATTCAAACGTATATTCATCATTTTCAATTCTGAAAAATGACCTATCCTGAAACTTTAGACTGGATGTTCAACCAGTTGCCAATGTATCAAAAACAAGGCGCTTCAGCCTATAAGGAAGATTTGACCAATACTATTTTATTAGCAAATCATCTCCATAATCCTGAAAAGGAAATCAAAACTATTCATGTTGCCGGAACCAATGGAAAAGGCTCTACCTCACACTTTTTAGCATCGATTTTACAAGAAGCGGGATACAAGACCGGATTATACACTTCTCCACATCTAAAAGATTTTCGCGAAAGAATAAAGATTGACGGAGAAGACATCTCCGAAGATTTTGTCGTAAGCTTTATTGCCCAAAACAAATCCTTCTTTGAAGAAAACCAATTGAGCTTTTTCGAGATGACCGTCGGTTTGGCCTTTGATTATTTCCACCAAGAAAAAGTTGATATCGCGATTATCGAAGTCGGTCTGGGCGGACGATTAGATTCTACAAATATTATTACTCCTCTCCTTTCCGTTATTACCAATATCGGAATGGACCATGTACAGTTTTTAGGAAATACGATGAAAAAAATCGCTTTTGAAAAAGCGGGAATCATCAAGCCTAATATACCTGTTGTCATCGGAGAATACACTTCCGAAACAAAGCCTGTTTTTGAGAAAAAAGCGAGTGAAACCCAATCCGAAATTTTCTTTGCTTCCGATATAATCCAAGAAACCTATCCTTCAGTGCTTCTTGGCGATTACCAAAAGCAGAACAAAAAAACGGTTCTGCAAGCGATTCGCGTGTTACAATCCCAAAACCAGTTTCAAATTTCAGAAGAAAATATAAAAGACGGATTCTGGAATGTGGTCAAAAATACCGGACTGCAAGGCCGTTGGCAGCAATTGAAAGAAGCTCCAAAAGTAATCTGCGATACGGCACATAACAAGCACGGACTTGAAATCGTAATAAATCAAGTAAACAATCAGAAATTTGATAATCTTCATATCGTATTGGGAGTCGTAAACGACAAAGATTTAGACGATGTGTTGCCTCTCTTCCCAAAAAACGCTATTTATTATTTTTGCAGGCCTGATATTCCTCGCGGATTAGATGCTTCGACTTTACAGCAAAAAGCAACATCATTCGGACTCAATGGAAAAGTATACAACTCTGTTACAGAAGCTTACAAAAACGCTCTAGAAAATGCTTCGGAATCTGACTTTATCTATGTTGGCGGAAGCACATTTGTAGTAGCAGAAATTTTATAATTTTTGTAAATATAATTTGCAGATATAAAAAAACAGTCTATATTTGCACTCGCAATCAGGGCGATTAGCTCAGTTGGTTCAGAGCATCTGGTTTACACCCAGAGGGTCGGGGGTTCGAATCCCTCATCGCCCACAAGAAAAGCCGAAACTTACGTTTCGGCTTTTTGCATTCTACAAGTGTGGAAAAATTTCTTCCTAACTCTTCAGAATGCAAAAAAGCAAACTGACTAGAGAGAGGTTTTACTTCATAAGTAAAATATTAAGTTGTTAGTAATTTCGTTTAGCGGCCACTGCGTAAGCTTTCAGCGCGCTTATTTTTGGCAATTAAAAACGCGAACACTGCTGCGATGACTACCGGAATCCCTGTTAAAAGAGCCAATGTTCTGCTTGGAAGTCCAGAATATTCACCTCGTTCGAGATTAGGAGAAGCAAAATAGGCCGCCAACAAAAGCACTACAGAAGACACTAGTAACATTCTGGAAAAATTTAAATTCGGGCGGAAAAGAAATACGCTTAGTATTAATGAAATTACGACAAGAAAACCAAGCAACATCTGTACCGTCGTATATACTGATTCTGACGGAAGTTTTTTTAGACCCTCTTCTGCCGTAGCAATCTGCTCGTCTATTTGTGTTTTTGATTCGCCTGTCATGTTCTTTGCTTCTTCTTTTAATAAAGAAAGGCTTTGTTCCGCTTCAACAATTTCCATGCGACTTTCGCGAAGATCATCTTTATCGCGCTGGGCTCTCCAGATTGACATGGTTCCAAAGAGTAATGCAAATAAAATGACAAGGATTCCAAAAATTCGTAATGCTGTTCTCATGTTCTTTTTTAATTGATTTAGGTTACATAAAAAGTTAAGTCCGCACAGTTCCAAAACAGCATCGTTTCTGAACTGCATTGCAATACTAAATCAAAAAGAAATATGATTTTTGGCCGATGAACATACGCGCTATTTTGCGAGATTATCGTCGGCAATGAGAGGAAAAGCGTTTAAGGATATAAGACCGACTTTCGAGCAGCAAGAGGAATTCTTTTTTTTTACGTACGGATAGCGACACACTGAGTTTGTTCTGCATCACGATTGTATACCACCATCAGCCTTAATAAAATGGTCAAAATATGCCATGTTAATCAAGTACGATTGTGCATGTGGAAAAAGCTGTACGGCGAAAGTATCATTTCGTACTCTTTGAGATTGGCAGAAACGACGAGTTTTGGCGTATTCATAAAGTTGACGGTCGTGTAATTCTTATCGGCTTCACAACTTACGATATCTTCCCTACTCCTTTACAAACTTTCCACTTCTATTACCCACTTTCAAAATGTAAATTCCGGTTGGCAAAGAAGTAACACTGACTGTATTTACATCTATTTGACGACAGCTCATCTGTCTGCCGGTCAGGTCAAATATCTGTGCTGTCGCATTGTCTTCTAGTCCAGCCGTATCAAACTGCAATTCTTCTTTTACAGGATTCGGATAAATCGACAATAGGCTTTTTTGAGTATAAGTATATTCTGGAGTTCCCAATACAGAAAATTGGAAAGTCGCGCTTACCGGCAAATGGTTGGAAGTCGTATTATAATAATTGCTGATATTTTGCACTATCGCCGCTTCTTGGGCCGTACTGCTCGAAACATAGTTGGTCGACAGCTCGTTAGAAATGATGATGTTTTCGATAATTGGGTGCGTTCCCCAAGTCTGGTTCACATCAACCATGTTTTTGGTAATGCTGTTGTAATTGACCTCATCGTCGACAAAGTTTTTATAGGGCGACAGCGTACAGGCACAGGCATCGCTTGTTGTTCCGATAAGATAATCGTTGAAATCTCCAATCAGTATCAGGTTTTTAGAATTATAGCTAGTTCCGTCAAGAATCATCTTTAAAGCTTGTGAAGCCCCTAATCGGCGCGTATAGCTCGCAGCATTGCCGTCTTCAGCCTTAGCATGAATGTTTACGATAGATACCGGAACTAATGTAGTTCCCGAAATAAGATTGACGGTATACAACGCAGGATAGCGTCCGCCAGACCAATTATAATTATAAGAGTTGCCTTGCGACGGACTGCCGCTGCTTAATTGCGTAGCGCTCACAAACTGCACTTTTGATTTTTTATAGATGATACCTTGTCTCTGGTCGCAATCGCCTGTTGTTGTAGGCACGATCTTGCCTTCCCATTCGTCACTACCCAAAAGCGACACGAGTGTTGCGATAGAAGGATTTGCTGCAGAGTTGGAAACTTCTTGGATGCAGTATATATCCGAATTCATCGAAAGCATGGCCGCCGCAACATTAGCAATCTGTTGGCTTTCGTTAGTCGGCCCGAATGAAGTACAGCCCAACCATTCCGTATTCCAGTTTGTAATTTTAAAAACACCGGCATTCGGATTTGTTGCTTGCGGTTGACCTACAACTTTTACGTTCTTTATTTCCCATGTAGCGCTCTGGGTTGCGCTGCTTTTATAGCGAAAAGCAATTCGTGAGTTTTCTGATTTTGCAGCATCTGGTAACACAAGCTGACCCGAAGCCACATATTGCCAGGCAGTAGGAACCGTTTGGTTCAATCCTGTCAGTTCAACCCATGTTGTTGTTGCCGGATCGCCTGTGTAGTTAGCCGTAGCAAAGACTTTATACCAGCCTTCTGCCACGCCTACATTTAGGACTCCAGCATTGCCGCGCGTATGGTTAAACGTGAGCTTTACGTTATCTGTCTGATATAGATTCATTGCCGAACTGATAAGCCAATCTTCGTTTTCAAAGCTCTGTCCTCCTGCATACCCATTACACATGGCTCCATAAGTCGTACTATGCGACCAGTTTTGCGAACCCGTAACGCTGAAAGCGGTAAACGTATTGAAACTTTGCGCCGTAAGCAACGTCTGATCTAGAATTGTGGTCTGCGCCGATGACAGGTTTGGAGTAAAGCCCGAAAGGACCAATAAAACAAGCAATCTGAAATAGTTTTGCATTTTGTAGGGGTATCGATCTGAACAGCCGCACGAAAATTGCCAAGAGCTGTACAGAAAATGTTTGTTGGACGCAAACATACAAATAAAACCGATTTGCTTTTTTACTAAAACATTAAGATTGACGACTTTTGGAAATTTATTGGCTGTTTTCTTTTGGCCGTGACTAAGTTCTTAATGGATTTTCACAATTACCCTAATAACCTTAAATTTGTATTATGAGATTAAATGACGATGACATAAAAAAGGTTGAAGCCCTATTCAGGCAAATACTAATTATTGGGATTGATTCTTCACAGTTCTACAATCCTGAAGAGGAATACCGAACAAGATACCTTATAAAAAAAGCCAATACGCTTTATGTAAATGTTCCTGCAGGAAAAATGAACAAATGGCACATGACGATATTTGATAAAAAGAAAAAGCATATTTCATTGACTCCTTTTATTGAAGAATTTCCTGAACAAGGTATTACAAGGATTGGTTTCAAGAAGTAGTTTATTCCTGCACGTTCAGTCTTATCAATAACGCATCCTTATTTTTTTTACCTTAAAAATAAAAGCCCGCTTTTAGGAGCGGGCTTGTCTTATTATACTAATGTAATAAAATTAGTTTTTTATAATTTTTGTAGTTCCATATCCAGAATCGGTCTGAACATTTAAGAAGTACATTCCTGTAGTCAGATCAGAGATGTTGATTTGAGTTTCAGAAACACCTTTTGTATTGACATTTTTAACAACGCGTCCGTTCAAGTCTGTGATTTGGATGGTGTTGATAGCCATGTTGTTTTTGCCTGCTAAATTTACTATTCCCATTGATGGATTTGGATACACTGAGAAATTATTTGCAAAGAAATCATCCGTACTCAATGCCCTGTTTACATCAAAAGTATCAATCCCGATAAGATCTGAATTAGCACCACTCGGCCCTCCATTTGTCACAAAATATCTAAATCCAAATTTCACAGCTGTTGGACCCGAAAGACCAGAAACTGTAAAACTATACTGTGTCCAAACTTTAGGATACACAAATCCAGCAGCCAATGTTGGGTTGACATGCGTTGCAGCCGTACTCATCCTTAGTTCCAAACGATCCAGATAATCGTCTGTGGCCGAAGTTCCTTTTCTAGACCAAAAAGAAACAACATCGCCATTTTGTACCGTAACCACAGGACTAATCAACCAGTTGCTGATTGTTCCAGCTCCAGTCGTACTTCTAAAATTAACCAACGCAAATGAATTAGGCCCTCCCGATTGGCCATTCGGAACCGGACTTACCTCACCGTTAGTATAAACCCTGTCATTGAAGGGGTTGCCTTGAATTGCCGGTGTTACAGTCGTATTTACAGTAACAGGAGTGTAAGAGGCAATCGTCCATAATGCTGTTGTTATAGGATTACTTTGGTTAGTCCTCATCCATCCAGCCGTCTCCATTTCTGCTGTGGTGCCGCTAAAACCGAAACTATAAACGGTTTGAGCATTAACAAATCCTGAAACAGAAAGTAAAAAAACAGAAAGTAGCGTTTTTTTCATAAAATAAAGTATTAAAAAATTAATAATAAAATACATTTTGATACTCTAGGAAGCATAAAAAAAACTACTTGGAAAAGCAGGTTTTCACAAGTAAAAAATCACGCCCTTTTACTTTCCTAGAAGCAAGCAATGCATCTTCATAAAAAATTAGTTAATACGTGGGCAATTTATAAAAAAATAATAAATTATACAACAAAAAAGAATTTTTTAAACAAAAGCAACTCATTAAACAAAACAGACTCCTTTTAACGAGAATTTATAACACATTTTATAGCTCCATTTTCTGCAAAAAGCATTTTCTGATAGGTTGCGTTTTTGTTAAGGAAAGAGTATACTGCTATGGCCAGTAGCAATTGACTATTCACATGTTAAAAAATATGGTATGTTTGCCTAAAATAAACTGAAATGACCAAAAGCAAGAAACTGAAATTCTTAAAAACCATAGGCGTATTTGCTTTACTACTGCTGCTGCCGTTAAGCCTTTTTGCACAAGATGAATTTTCTAAGATTCCGCTAAAAGGAAAAATCAAATCCTATACAACCTACAAACTTTCTGGCGACAGCCTAAATCCTGTTTTGGTTGTTGTCAAAAAAGTAACCTATGATAAAAAGAACCGCCTGCTTACTTCGTTTGCCGAAACAGGGAGAGGCAGCCAATCTAACGAGGTCAATATTTTTAATGGCACTACCGTAACCAATTACAGCTGCCGGTGCAAGGATATTGAGGCGTTTATAAAAAAGTTTGAAATACGAGATAATGCCGAACTTAAGAACATGCGAGGATACGGCACGGGGCAAGAACCTACAAAGTTTGTAAAAATAACGCAGCTCGACAAGCGGGGCAATGCAGCCGTAATAAGCAATTATTCTGAAACGGGCTATAAGACCTCGGAAGAGAAGCTGTGGTATGATGCTGCCGATAACGAGACAAAGAAAGAACGGTATGATTTTGACGGAAATCTAGAAGAAACCGTCCTAAATACTTATAATAAGGCAAGAAAGCAGATAAGCCAAACGATAAACAGGCCAAAAGAAGGCGAATATAAATATGCCTGGTCGTATAACAAACAAGGCAACACTACAGAGTTTTTGACTTACCGCAACAGCACGCTAGACCAGCACCAAAAATATAGCATCGCAGACAAAGGCACTTATAAAGAATTTAATACGACCAACGTACTTAAAAATGTAACCTACCTGCAAAAGCAAGTTTATTATGATGCCAAAGGCAATGAAATTAAGGTCATTAATTTTAATCCTGATGGCAGCATGCAATCGCGTCATGAGTTTGCCTATGATAAAAATGGCAACTTAAAAACCTATTCGGTCTATTATAAAGAAGATGTGCTAAGTACGCAATATGACTATACAGTTGATGCAAAAGGCAATGCAATCGAAGTGAAAAAAAAGCAACTGGTGACATATCATCATCCAGACGGCAGAAAAGAACCACGTTATGAAGCTTCAAAATACAAAAGAGAGATTGATTATTGAAAATAAGAGCATCTGTCTTAAATCTAATCTCTGATATGCTACAAGTTTACAATCCGATACATTGCAACGTGTCGGATTTTTTCTTTTTACACCTTTCCCAACACCAATCCTACCCTGTTTTTTCCTTTTTTGGAGCCAATCAAAAAAACAGTTACACCGTAAAACTGACCAGTTACGCCCGTATTTGACCACTTATTACTTTTCGGTTGCGTTTTTCCGATTGAACTTTTAGTATTGTATCCAGAAAACAGAAGCATCCGGGTTCTGGTCTGCTTCACTATCAAAAAACAGGTATGGGAGTTATTCATTACAGCAAACAGAAAAATCAGCAGACAGCCTATTGGTTTGGCACTGCATTCAATAAATGTTGTCAGATTCTGGCGGGTTCCGATAGCAATTTTGAATTGCTATATAGAAAAAAGTTTTTCCAAATAGAACCGCGCAGTTTCTGATAGAAATTTTAAACTTCTATATAGGAATTCTAAAAAACAGACAGAAAAAAATTAGTCTATTTAGAACCGCACAATTTCTGAGAGAAATTTTAAACCTCTATATAGGAGTTCTAAAAAACAAATAGAAAAAAATTTAGTCTATGTAGAACCGCCCGGCTTTTGATAGAAATTCTAAAGTTCTATATAGAAAAAGTTTTCTTCAACAGGATTGCACAGATTCTGTAATTCCGTTGGGAATTTTTTAGGCTTTGAATGCCAAAATTGATTTATTAATTAAAAAAAGCAAAGAAATGACACGTATCAAGATCATTACTTCGTTCGGCAAATATAGTGATGCCGAACTAGAGCAAAAGGCAGAACTGATTGTAGACAGCATGACAGGCAATGCCAATTTCACAAATCCGATGCCACTTATTGCCGATCTAAAAGCAGCTACAACCGCTTTTGACACGGCCATCATCAAGGCCAAAGAGGGCGGCAAGACAGAACATCTGAATCGAGAAATCAAAAGACACGAGCTTATCGCCATGTTAGAAAAGCTGGCGCTTTATGTGCAGATTGAAGCAGACGGTATCGATGCTGTATTGGCCAGCTCGGGCTTTACGCTCAGCAAGCAGCGGCAGCCAGTAGGCATCTTGCCTAAGCCGCAAAACTTTGCCGTGCATGCAGAAAATGTAGGCACAATAAAGCTAAGCCTAAAAACCATACAGGGTGCAAAAAGCTACCAGTATGAATACCGCAAAAAGGGAGAAAAGGCGTGGGAAGTTATTGTGTTTACCAAAGCCACACTACTGCTTACAGAACTCGAAAGCGGCCAGCAGTATGAATTTAGAGTTGCTGCGATAGGCACGGTATTGCAAAGAATCTATAGCGATGTGCTGAGCAGTTATGCACTTTAAATAATGGAAAGTGGATAGGTGGCAGTAGATAGTTGGTTGCGTTGGGGTTTGAAAATGTTTTTGGTTTTGTAGGTTGCTTGCTCTTACTTGTAGTCTCTGGTTCCACTTCCTTTCTGACTTTTCAACTTTATAACTTTCAACTATAAACTATCAACTATAAACTATCAACTATAAACTATCCGCTTTCTTAATTACAATCATATTCTTTTTTACCGTAACCGTCACGTTATCGTCTATATTAAAGCCACATTCTTGCACCCATTTGCCTTGAATCCTGATTTCTGGAAACCAGACTAAATAGGCAAGCATAGAGTATCTTACTCCTCTCGGAAAGGACTTAGCAAAAACCTTGAGCCTGCGTTCTTGCATCTTTTTGTTTGTGTTTCTGTTTGGTTTTGAATTTTCCATGTGTGTATAATTTTATACGACGAAGCTAACACCGGCACAAAATCATAAGCAAGTCAGTAAAAGGATAGTTTATTCTTGGGCACGCATAATTCAGAACCAAATATTTATTTATATTTAACAAAAATTTTATACTTACGATTATGATACACAATGACATGCCACACAAAAAAATACACCAAGGAAGAAACATCAAACGCTTTCGCGAAATGCTGGGAATCAAACAAGAAGCTCTTGCTTTTGAACTGGGTGACGACTGGAATCAAAAGAAAATATCTTTGCTAGAACAGAAAGAAACCGTAGAAGCCAATATATTGGCGCAAGTTGCTAAAATATTAAAAGTGCCTGTAGAAGCATTTGAGAATTTTGATGAAGAACAGGCTGTGAATATTATTGCGAATACTTATTCTTTTCAAGATTTTAAAGATAATGCCAGTGCTTCGGGATTTAATTACCAACCATCCTTCAATCCAATTGATAAGATGGTGGAGCTTTATGAGCGTATGTTGCAACAGCAAAAGGAAATGATTGAGAAGTTAGAGAGGTTAATTGGGGGAAAGTAAATTTTCCGGAAATTTTCATATATAGACAAGTAATAGCCAACCTTAAAAAAATAAAGATGGAGCAGAGATATATCAATTCTCAACAATTATCGGAATTTATAAATAGACATGATTTAATGAACAACGAATCAAATGTTCTATTTAATGCAGTAATCTCAATTACAACTGTAAATAACAAAATAAGAAATCAACAAATGAAAGTTATGATTTTGTTAGATAGTTTTGGTAGTTTAGGTAAGATATTATTAATGCAAAGTGGTCTTGATCCAAAACTCTACCCTACTATCTTTGAAGCCAATTGGCAGGATATGGAGCATATTGACGAAGAATATTTATTGATAAAAGATGTACATACCAAAAATGCATCAATTGGGGAATATTCAGTAAAGATAGTTCCCTTAGAAAAAACAAATGAATAGGACCCCTAACTGCGTCAAACCATAGCATATTTGCGATAATATTAAAACAATTTATCTGAAATTGAAACCTCAAGATTTAATTGACGGGATTTTACTAGAATTCTATAAGAAATATAACGTTCGACATAAAACGCAAAGTAACCAATTATTAAACTTATCTCGATATTTTAATTTTAGATTAAAATTGATTGAGATAAAACCTAGAAAAGTACACGTTGCTAAAGAATGTATAACTAAAATCTTTCTTTCTGAACATAAAAATGATATTCTTCTTCTAATTGATAAGATTAAAAAAGGCTTTGACATAAACCCCTATCAAAGTAAGCAGTCGTTCAACGTTGATTATCATGACATGATGTTTAATGATTGGGGAATTCATCATTTACATTTGAATCACAATAAAGAAAAAGCTAAAGATTACTTTAATAAAAGAACAGGAGATTTATTGATTATAAAATTTGACAAGGATAACGCTTACGTAATTACGATTAAACATCACCATGACAAAAATGTATGGAGTGATACAGATACTATTCGTTCAATAAGAGATAACTGGAATTATTTATTAAAACCGTTTGAGGTAGGAAATGGAAATTGGAACCCAAAACTAAAAGATAGCGAAATAGCAATCATGAGAAACAAAGGGTATACTTTCCCCATTAATGTTGATGACAAAACATATTTAATGCTAGGTCATGGTTATGCCAGTTCTGGTGATAATATAGCAGCCGGAACTTTAGCAGGTAACGTATATAGGTGGATTGGAGAAAATCTTGAGCTATTTAATAAGGACAAAGAATACTTTAAAGTTTTGTTGAAAAAGAAAATGCATCTATAAGTACTGTTAGCAAACCTCCTTTTACGCTATTACTGCTTCAGTTATCCCAAGCTAATACTAGCGTTATGATCGTATCATCTAAATATTTGGTTATAGAATATTTAGATCAGACAGAAAAAAGAGCCTATCGCTCGTATCTGCAAAGAAATACGTTTACTATTATTCTATTTCAGGATTAACGCAAAAAAACATACATAGATGGAAAGAATCGCTTTTTATATGATTTATATTCTACCCGTTTTACAAATTTTATTATATCTATATACCGATGCTAAAAAAGTTAGATACGGAAAACTATATGTTTTTTTAGCTATTCTTGTAACCTATTTCTGTATTCCATTTGTTGTTGATTATTTTTCGCCCAATAAAAATGGATGCTTATTGCCCGTAATTTCGATGTTCTGTGGGATTTGGATTATTGGGATATGTTTCACATGCATAACGCATTTGCTTTATATGGCATTTAAAAAAATTAAGTTTGCCTATAATAAAACTCAAAAAAAGAATCCTAAATGAAAAAAAAGCTTTTCCTTATTCTGTTCACTGTCTTGAGCTCTTATCTGTATTCTCAAAGCAAGATAAATGTTCCTACAAAATTCCCTACCGAATATGGAAAGTTTACTTTTTCTCTCGGTTCTAAAATAACACTAGAACTAAAAGAGATTGAGAACAGCAAATACGAATATAAAGTCTTGACAATCGAGCCTATTAAAGGCTACTATGATTTGGATAAAAATGAAGATCTTTTTTCAAAAAAACCACAAAAGAACACCATAGAATTATTTTTTATGGGCGCCTTTTATAACGGAGGAAAAGAGGATAAGGATTGGAAAAGTGTATTATTGCTTAGAAACAATCTTGAAAAGCCAATAACATATAAAGCTGATATAAAATATTATTTTTCGGATAAATTTGAAAATACCAGCATTGTGGGCGCTTTTCCTAAAACAGCTACTAGTGAGCTTTGGGGACATAAAATTGATTATATAACATTGTATGGTTTTGAAAAGCTAAAATAGAACTATACTTTAACCTTGAATTTTAACAATGGCACCTGTTCATCTAATCCTTCCAATGTTTGTTATTCAAGTTGTTGCTTATATCTTGCTTGATAAATATAATTTAAGCAGGTGGAAATATTTGGTATTGGTTCTGTACTTGATCTTAGATTTCTTTATACTTCCGGATTACTTAATTCCAGATTATAAAGATGGCGAAATAAGATGCGGCATGCCTGCCTTGGCAATTACATTTGCATTTTGGATTTTTGGCGGAGGCTTAACTATCATTACGCATTTTATTTACTCAATTATAAATAGTAGTAATAGAATGAAAATGGAACGTCGCAACGGTTAGACATCCCAGCAAGACGTATAAAAAACAAACAGTTGCGTTGATATGAACACAAAAGAACAAATCAAAACCTATATCGAAAGCCAAGAAGAACCTAAACGTGCTGATATGCAAATGTTGCATCAGCACATGCTTCAACTGTTGCCTAATAGTAAATTATGGTTTTTAGACGGCACAGACGCTACGGGTAAAGTGATTGCAAATCCGAATATAGGCTACGGACAGTTTATGATGTGCCATAAAGATGGTTCTTTCAAAGAATTTTATCAAATCGGCATAAGCGCGAATACAACAGGTATTTCGGTTTATATTATGGGACTCGAAGACAAAACCTATTTACCCAACAACTTTGGAGCTACAATAGGCAAGACAACAGTAACTGGCTATTGCATTAAATTCAAATCGCTGAAAGATATAAATATTGATGTGCTTGATGAGGCAATACGATATGGATTGAGCAAACAGATAGAATTAACATAGTTATCGGCAAAAGGACGAATAGCTTAACTGATGAAAAATCCGTTGGGCGGCTGACCCCTTGTATTTGCGAAAACTCTATCTTTAACAGAAATTAGTCCATCTGTTTTAAACTCAACTCACAAGAATTTTGAAAAATATTAAAGAATTAATGTATCATAAAAAAATTACTATGAGAAATATTTACATGTTTGTAGTTATGCTAATTTCGACCAGTTCGTTCTCACAGCTTACCTATATACCAAACAGTTCATTCGAAGAAAAACTTATTTACTTAGGTTATGATTCTGGCCCAATAGATCATTATGTGCCTACTGCAAATATTAGCGGCGTGACATCATTAACCCTAGACTTTATAGGTTCTGTTACTGGAATTGAGGATTTTGTTTCGTTAACAGAACTTCATATCTATAACTATTCTTTACAGAGCTTGAATTTGTCACAAAATATTGCTTTAAAAACGTTAACTTTAGATATTAGCGGATATGAATTACATACTCTGGATTTATCGAGCAATACTGCATTAACAACTTTAGATCTCTACAGCAATACGCTAAATAATGTAAATTTTTCAAATAATACCGCATTGACCAAACTCACACTTGGTGCCGGCTTTTTTGGCTCTACTATATACCATTTCGATGTCTCACCATTAGTTGGATTAACAGATTTTAGGCTTTATGGCAATGTGACATCTATAGATTTAAGCACTAATACATTATTGCAAAAAGTAGACATCCGTACATTCGACGCACCGTTAACCACACTAAACTTAGCATCTAATACATTGCTAACGGACTTATCTATAGATAGCCCAGTTGCTAATGATGATTTTCTTTCGAACCATCCTTTATTAGAAAACTTATATGTTAAATCAAACTCTATTTTAGAAATTGATGCCTCTGTCGCACCTAATTTAAAATCGGTCAGAATTAACAGTGAATCGCTGAATCATCTAAATGTCGAACAAAATTCGGTATTAGATTCATTATCAGTTGACGCACTTCAAATGCGAGCAATCAACCTTACCAATTCACCCCATTTAACATACCTGTATCTTAGAGGAGGTTATACATCTTTAGATTTATCGCAAAACCATACCTTGAAGAGCCTAGCATTATCTCGCGTTACTTTGCCAACCCTAGATTTATCGCAAAACCAATTATTAGAAAAGATGACTCTATATTCAAGTCAACAATTACAACATTTGGATTTATCATCTAATACTGCTCTAACTCGACTTGACATTTATAATAATTATCAATTAGCCGCATTAGACTTAAGAAATGGAAATAACCAAAACATACAATATGCTCATATCGGTTTGAATCCCATGCTGACTTGTGTTTATGTAGATAATAAAAATGCTAATTACCTACTAAATACCGAAATTTGGTCGGCTGGTTTTAGTGGAAGTTACGTCAACAATGAAGCAGATTGTAGTCTAGGCATTTCGAATAAATTACAACCCTTTGCTTCTGTTTATCCAAATCCGGTAAAAAATACTCTGTATATCGAAACAACAAATAATTCTATACCTGAAACCATTATTATTAGTGATGCCACTGGTAAAGTTATTGAGCAAGTGAAAAATACTTCTCAAATTGATGTCTCTTCATATGAAACAGGTTTATATTTTATGAGTTTTCCGTTTTCAGAAAAAAAGGTAACGGTAAAGTTTATCAAGATGTAAACCGACTAGACTATTTTTAGGAATATAAAGTTCAGATAGTTTAAGAAAAATTATTAAACAAACTAATAAAATTAAACCCTTCTTTAATTTCGAAGAAACATTAGAAAACATGGAAAACAAACAAGCATCATCATTTATTTTTGGCATTATAGCCATCATCGTAGGATCGGCATTGTATAGGGAATTCGACTTTCAAAATCTAAAGTTTAAGAATATAGGATTAGGTATTATTTACTTAGTCGTTTTTGTATTTTCTGTTTATATTCTTGTAAAAAATTATAAGAATAGGGTTAGGAAATAACGTTTAAATGATTAGCTACTTGAAAATATTGGGTTGGAATCCCAACAAAAAACGCTCCGGTTTCCCGAAGCGTTTTTTTTATCTCTTGTATTTTTTATTTCTTATCTGTAGCGATCACAAACTTTAAGTTGTTCTTGACACCAATCTGAAGCAGATCGACCAAGTCTTGTACTTGCAGGTTATACGGTATTCTTACAATTACGGTCTGGTCTTTGGCATCGCCCATTTTGTTTAATAGCGTCGCTTCCAATTCTTCGAAAGAAACATTTTGCTTGTCGACATAATACTGTTTCTCTTCCGAAACCGACAGCGTAATGTGCTGCTTGTTCGTTTTATCATTCTGCTGCGTTTTAGGCAGCGTCATCTTGATTACGTTCGGATTTGCCAGTGTTGATATGATCAAAAAGAACAACAGCAAAAAGAACATAATGTCACTTAGGGAAGAAGTAGCTACTTCCGCGTGAAATCTTCTATTTCGTTTTAGAGCCATCGTTAGGTCTTTGGATTATACTTACAAATTCCAATATCTGCTTTTGGACGTTCAGGGAGAAATTATCAATCACCCCATTGAATAAGTGATAGCCTGCATAGGCAATGATTCCTACAACAAGTCCGGCACCACTACTGATCATCTTTTCATACAAACCGCCAGAAATATTACCGATACTAATATCTTCGGTCTGCGAAATGCTGTAGAAAATCTTGATAACTCCAGAAATCGTACCTACGAAACCTAAAGTCGGCGCAATACCGGCAATAAGCCCCAAGTGTCCCATTCTTTTCTCCATTTCGCCAATTTCGATATTGGCAGCTCTTTCCATATTCGATTCGATTTCAGAAATCGGTCTCCCGATGGTCAGGATTCCTTCTCTCAAGACATTGCCAGAGGCTGTGTTTGATCTTTCGGCCAAAGACAGGGCAGCGTTGATGTTTCCAGAATTCAACTGAATGCTGATATCTTTGATCAGGTGCGAATCTTGCTTGGTTGCTTTCTTGATCGAAAGGTATCTTTCGAAAATCAAGTAGAAGGTATAAAAAAGAAGGATGACGATTGGAACCAGGAAGGCTCCTCCTTTCATCAAGAAACTAAACAGATTCATTTCTTCATTTTTTGCGATTCCCTCAATTACTGTATTGGTAGAAGCTTTTGCAATGGTATCAGTCTGCAGTAAAATGGTTGAAAATATCATAAATATCGTTCGGAATTTTGGTTATTTGAATCGTAAAGCATTTTATTGCTTCAAGACAAAAATAAGTTTTTTATTTAGTTTTAAAAGTATAACGGCAGTTTTTAAAATATAGTATCTCTCGGCACTCTCTAATTGCTGTCTCGGCTATAACAATTCTAGCGTTCTTTCTAATGCCATGCCTCGAGATCCTTTAATCAGCATCGTTTTATTTTCTATCTTTTCTTTCGTAAAAGCTTCTGAAAATTCATCGAACGTCTCAAAAAAGAGCAGGTTCTTTTTGTCTAGCTTGTTAGAATAAAAGTCTTTGCCGATAAAATAGGTGGTAGCTTCTTTTTCATTCTTAAGCAATGCTACTATATGCTTGTGTTCGCGCAAGCTCTCTTTGCCCAGCTCAAACATATCGCCTAAAATTGCGACCTTATTTGGCTTGTCGAGCTGCAAGAAGTTCTTGATGGCTACTTCCATGCTGCTCGGATTCGCGTTATAGGCGTCCAATATGATTTCGTTAGAATTCTTGACCAGCATCTGCGAGCGATTATTTTCTGGAATATAGCTTTCGATGGCTTCTTTTATTTCGTCGTCTGAAATCTTGAAATAACGGCCGATCGTAATGGCAGCGTTGATGTTGTTTGCATTATACAGGCCAATCAGGTGCGACTTGACTTTTATTCCATCAAATTCGACAGCGACAAATGGATTCGCCGTAATCTTGTTAATCAAGACAGAAGCATTTTTGTCGGAATGGCTGAATGTAATGCGGAGATTTTTTTCTGTCTTTTCTCTTTGGATGGTATCATCAAGGTTTACAAAGACGTATTTATTGTTTTCGGAAAGAAATTGGTACATCTCGCTTTTGCCTTTGATAACGCCTTCTACTCCTCCAAAGCCTTCTAAGTGCGCCTTTCCGAAATTGGTAATATAGCCAAAATCGGGACGGGCAATGCTACACAAGAATTCTATTTCTTTTTGATGGTTGGCTCCCATTTCTACAATTCCGATTTCAGTATCCGAATTAAAAGAAAGCAATGTGAGCGGCACGCCGATATGATTGTTTAGGTTTCCGATCGTAGCTTTTGTAGTGTATCTTTTTGAAAGCACTACATTGATTAGTTCTTTAGTAGTTGTTTTTCCATTACTTCCTGTCAACCCAATAATCGGCAGTCCTAGATAATCTCTATGGAACTTAGCTACTTCCTGCAATGTTTCCAGAGTATTGCTAACCAGAATTGTCCTGTCGTCTATAAAATATTGTTTGTTATCAATAATAACAAACGAAGCTCCTTTTTCTAAGGCTTCTGCGGCAAAAGTATTGGCGTCAAAACGCTCGCCTTTGATAGCAAAGAACATGCAGTTATCTTCAATCTTTCGAGTATCGATCGAGACGGAAGCGCATCTTAAAAATAAATCGTGTATGTCTTTAATTTCCATTACAAGTGGTTTAAAAAAACAAAAGCCCTAATAAAAGGGCTTTTGTAGAATTTAGTATAGAAAATTAGTTTCTTGCTTTTTTCTTTTTGTCAGATTTAGGACCTACTCTAGACATTGCACATCTGAATCCGATGTAATCAGTAGCCATATCTTGAGGGAAATATCTTCTTTGAGCTGGGTCTAACCAATACGCTCTGTCTCTCCAAGAACCACCTTTGTAAACTCTAACATTATCATCTACCAAAGTTGTTCTTTTTGATGAATGGTCATATTTACGAACCATATTTCCTAAACTGTCAGTAGTTACATTATGTTTTGGAGAATCGTACATTCTTTTAGAATCATCTACTTTCTCACCGTCTTCAGAACTTCCGAAGTCATAATATCTAGTTGACTGCTTGTCACCATCTCTGTAGTTTCTGTTATCAGACTTGTCGAAATTTTGTCTCAAGTAAGTTTCTTTCTCATCAACCGGAACTTGAGCAATTTGTCCAGGGAAGTTTCTTGCGATGATCTTACCGTTTGCCAGCGTATCATAAGCGATGTTTTCTCCTGTAACGATTTCAGCTTTTCCGTCTTCGCCGATTTTGTTTTTCATGTAAACGTTACCTCTGTAGTAGTTGAAGTCATTTGCTTCATCATCAACAATCGGTCTGTAAACATCGGCAACCCATTCTGCAACGTTACCTGCCATGTCATACAATCCAAAATCGTTTGGTGGGTAATATTTAACTACGTTCGTGATATCAGCACCGTCATCAGACCATCCTGCAATTCCGCCGTAATCTCCTTTACCTTGTTTGAAGTTAGCCAATTGGTCACCTCTAACTTGTCTTTTTCCAGAACGAGTGTAGTTTCCTTTCCAAGGATATTTCTTTTGACCTCTGTAAAGGTTATATTCTCTGTTTCCTACGTCAGCAGCAGCAGCATATTCCCACTCAGCTTCAGTTGGAAGTCTGTATTCTGGAAGTATGATACCAGAAGTTCTTTGAGCATATAAGTTAACACTGTCTTTAGATTTTCCTCTTCTTCCTTTCAAGACGATTTCTTCGTTACCACCGTACGTTTTAGTCGGCGTATTCAAGTAAGTCTCAGTACTGAAAGTGTTGTCACCTTTAGCATCTGTAACTTTAGCATCTCTTTTAAGGTAGCCTTCTCTTTCAAGAACATTTTCGTTCACACGGTCTGTTCTCCATTTGCTGAATTCAACAGCTTGGATCCAGTTTACACCAACTACAGGATAGTTTGCATAAGCAGGATGTCTTAAATAGTTATTGGTCATTGTTTCGTTATAACCTAATCTATTTCTCCAAACTAATGTATCAGGAAGCGCACCTTCGTAGATATTTTTATAATTTTCATCTTCTGGATCAAAAACTCTTTTTAACCAGTCAAGATATTCCATATACATAAGATTGGTAACTTCAGTCTCATCCATATAGAAAGACTGAACGTGCTGCTGGTTAGGAGTATTATTCCAATCGTGCATCACATCGTCTTGAACCTTACCCATAGTGAACGTTCCTCCTTCAACCAAAACCAATCCAGGTGCAGTCTCTTGCTTCTTGAATTTAGAGTTGTATTGGAACCCGCCTTTCTTGTCATTGATTTTCCAACCCGTGGCAGAAGATGCGTTTTTTGAACTGGATTTTTTACTACAACTAGTAAAACCCATAACCAATGCTAAGGACAGCATCAGCTTCAAAGCCATAATTTTGTTTACTTTCATACTTTCAGTAGGTAATAAATTTCGAGCCGCAATATAATAATTAACCATTAAACTGCAACAACAATTTTCAAATATTAATAAAAAACTAATTTTTTGTTAAAAGCCTTTTTTAAGAACGCAAATTTAATGGGTTTATTGTACTTAATATTAAGTTAAAAAAATTATTTTTACTTTTCGTAATAATTAAGCGCAGTCAGCGTTATTCAAGTTAATGAAAAAGATTACCTTCCTCTTATTGCTTATGTGTTCTTATGTTTCTTTTGCCCAGCAGAGAGACAATATTTCCATTGAATGGATTGACAACTCAGGTATTTATTCTGAGCAGATCCAGATAAAAGCACCTATCTTTAAATCGTCCAGCTTTCAGTATGATTATGATAAGAAAGCTATTTTTTTCAATATTAAAATCCCTGTATCGGGTTTTGCCGACGAAAGCAGCCTGCAGATTACCAATATTGTTTACGAAACGATTAGTCGCGAACAGCTGGGCGATTTAAGAACAGCATCGATTCCTTCTACTATAGGAGCGACTATCACGAATATGAACAACGCTGCCTCTCAAAGAGCGGTGCTTGCCTTGTCGCCTATCATTAAATCGGGCACAGGTTTTCAAAGAGTAAAATCGTTCACCTATTCATTTACGACAACAGCCAACAGGCCGAGCCGTTATTCTATCCAGAGTTCTGCATCTATTTCAAATTCTGTCTTGAGTTCGGGTGACTGGTACCGATTTTACGTCCTAAAATCTGGAGTATATAAAATATCAAGGAGCTTCCTGCAAAGTTTAGGCATGAACCTAAATGGCGTAGATGCCCGAAACATAAAAATTTATGGCAACGGAGGCCGAATGCTTCCGCTGCTCAACGGAACTTTTTATCCCGAAGATTTGGCCGAAAACGCTATTACTATTATAGGAGAAAACGACGGCTCTCTTGACAACCAAGATTACATTCTTTTTTATGCCGAAGGACTTGACAACTGGAACAGCGAAAGCCAGACACACAACAATTTGTATGCAGACCGGTCGTATTATTATGTAACAGCGCAAGGCGGACCGGGAAAAAGAATCGGAAATATGGACGTTATTAACGACAACCCGACGCTTAACGCTACTACTTTTGACGATTATCAATATCATGAGCAAGACAAGACAAACATAGGCCGCTTGGGAAGAAAATGGTTTGGAGAACGGTTTAATATCGAAAACGAACAGACTTTTGACTTCAAGTTCCCGAATATTGCTACAGGAACCCAGATAAAACTTACCGTTAACACAGCCGCAGCTGCTTTTTCGGCAACGACTATGAGCGTTACTGCTAACAGCCAAAATATAGGCGCGATGAATTTCCCACCTACAAGTACTGATGGCGATGTTGCATTTGAACGAAGCCTTACAGGCAATTTCCCTGCAGCAGAAAATGTTGCTGTAAAATTAAGCTATAACAACGGAGGCGTTCCTAGCGCCGATGCTTATCTGGACTATATTATAGTAGAAGCCAAAAGAAACCTGCAAGGTTATGGAAAACAATTCCGATTCCAATATAATGATGCCGATGTCAACACGGGAGTAATTCAATACCAGCTTTCGAACGCGGCAGGTATAACGCAGATATGGGATATTACAGACATCTATAATGTAAGAAAAGTAGAAAATAACGGAGCGGCCACATTTGCTTTTAAAGCATATTTGGGCGAAGACCGAAAATACATTGCCATTGATGCCTCTGATTATTATTCGCCGTTAAAGGAATCCAAAACCCGCGTAGCAAATCAGAACCTGAAAGGAACTATCCTTAAAAATTCTCAAGGCGCATTTCAAGACGTCGATTACTTAATCGTGACTCCTGCATTTCTGAATTCACAAGCAGAACGATTGGCAAATTTCCACAGGACACATTCGCAATTGAACGTAAAAGTTGTCAATCTTGAAAATATCTACGAAGAGTTTTCTTCTGGAAAGCAAGATATCGGAGCAATCAGAAATTTTGTAAAATACATCTATAACAACGGATCGATTCCTACCAAGCGAATCAAATACCTGAATTTGTTTGGAGATGCTTCTTTCGATTACAAAAACAGGATTTCAAACAATACGAACATCGTACCCGTATTTCAAGCCCTGAACAGTTTTTCGCTAGGCGGCTCTTATATGTCTGACGATTATTTTGCCATGCTAGACGACAACGAAGGAACAATGACTTTAAGCGGCTCTGTTCAAGATATGGAACTTGCCGTTGGAAGAATGCTCGTTTCGGATGCAAGACAAGCACAAGAAATGGTCACTAAGGTTATTGAGTACCACGCTATCGAATCGTACGGAAAATGGAGAAATAACTTTGTATTGGTTTCTGACGACGTAGATGTGGCTTGGGAAAATTCAATCCAAACTGGAATTGATGCTTTAGGAAACCAGATTGCAGCACAGAAACCCTTCGTGAACGTAGAAAAAATACACACCGATTCTTATGTACAAGAAGCTTCGGCAGGAGGTTTCCGTTATCCAAAAGCCAGAAAGGATTTTGTGGATGCGATCAACCAAGGCGCTTTGGTCTTTAATTATTTCGGACATGGCGGTGAAGACGGACTGGCAAAGGAAAGAATTTTTGAAAAAGCCGACGCTCAAAACTTAAACAACCGTTATAAGTATCCGCTGTTTGTGACTGTGACTTGTGAATTCACAAGATTTGATAATCCTTTTAGACCAACGGCCGGAGAATATACGTATTGGAATCCGAAAGGCGGCGCCATATCAATGGTAACGACCACAAGACAGATAAGCGTAACAACCGGACAAGATATCAATGAAGCTTTTTCTAGTGAATTATACGGCTATGGTACCACGAGCAATGTTCCAATATCAGAAGCACTAAGGGTTGCAAAAAACAATTACAACGGCACGGCCTTGATGGTTTCATATGTCGGCGACCCGGCATTAAGATTAGCCATCCCGAAGCCTACGATAGTCTTGACCAAAATAAACGACCAGCCAGTAGCTTCTTCTACTTTTATTTTTAATGCTTTGAGTCCAGTAAAATTATCGGGTGAGGTAAGGAATGTAGACGGAAATGCTATACTTCCTAACTACAACGGCAATTTATCCGTAAATATATTCGATAAAAACGTACAGCGAACTACTTTAGGAAACGATGGCATAACCGATGGGACGGGCAACCTAATCCTGATGGATTTTGTCTTATTAGGAGAAACTGTTTTCCGCGGCAACGCATCGGTTACCAACGGACAGTTTGAATTTAATTTTGTAGTACCAAGAGACATTTCTATACCTGTCGGAAACGGAAGAATCAGCTTTTACGCGAAAAAGAACCAAGTCCTCGAAGACCAGACAGGCTACAATACTGATATAAAAATTGGAGGAATCAATCCGAATGCCGTCGCCGACAACATAGGCCCGAGAGTGCGATTGTACATGAACGACGAAACGTTTATTTCGGGAGGCATTACCAATGAGTCACCTATATTTTTAGCTTTCTTGGAAGATGAAAACGGAATCAACACCGCCAGCGGAATCGGGCACGATATTGTCGCAATTTTAGACGGAGACGAAAACAATCCGTACATACTTAATGACTATTACGAAACCGAATTAGACAATCATACAAAAGGAAAAGTACGTTTCCCTTTCCGAAATTTAGCAGTTGGACTGCACACAATTACCTTCAAGGCTTGGGATGTGTACAACAATCCGGTGACAGCAGAAATACAATTTATTGTGGTTGGAGATGAAACCGTGACCTTAAAAAATGTACTGAACTATCCTAATCCGTTTGTGAGCTACACGCAATTCTGGTTTACCCATAACCGCCCGTACGAGCCGTTAGAAGTACAGGTACAAGTCATTACCATTACTGGAAAAATCGTAAAGACAATCAATCAGATAGTAACGACAGAAGGCTTCTTATCTAGAGAGATTTCTTGGGACGGAAAAGATGATTTTGGCGACAAGATAGGCAAAGGAGTATATGTCTATAAGCTGACGGTCAAATCGACCCAGACTAACAAAAAAACAGAAAAATACGAAAAACTTGTTATACTTTAATAAAATACTATATTTGTTCAATTCAATTAATACCAATCTCAGAATGAAAAAAACCGCATTATTTATTATCTGCATATTAGGATTCAACATAGCCAATGCCCAAGAAGAAAGCCGAGTGATTACAACTGGAGTGCCTTTTCTTCTTATTGCTGGTGATGCAAGATCTGCTGGTATGGGCGACATCGGTGTTGCTTCGTCTCCAGATGCTTATTCACAGCAATGGAACCCTGCAAAATATGCCTTTTCGTTAGACAAACAAGGCTTTTCTGTAAGTTATACACCTTATCTTCCAGAACTTGTAAATGATATTTCTTTAAGCCAGTTGACTTATTTTAACCGAATCAGCGAAAGAAGTGCTTTTGCCGGAAGCTTGCGTTACTTCAGCCTTGGAGTTATCGAATTCAGAAATGACAACCCAGATGATCCAGCGGTAGAAGTAAATCCTAGCGAATTTGCCGTAGACTTATCTTATTCTTTGAAATTAAGTGAAAGATTCTCTATGTCGGTTGCCGGAAGATACATTCGTTCCAACCTGAGATTGGCGCAATTGAGCAATGATGCTTCAGCAGCAAGCTCATTTGCAGTCGACATTTCTGGTTACTATCAATCTGAAGAAGTAGCCTACGAAGATTTTAACGGAAGATGGAGAGGTGGTTTCAATTTCCAAAATTTAGGTCCAAAAATCAATTATGACTTAGACGATTCAGATGAAGGCTCAAACTTCCTTCCATCAAACTTGAAACTTGGAGGAGGATTCGACTTTATCTTTGACGAATACAACAAGGTTTCTTTAAATGCAGAAATAAACAAGCTATTGGTTCCAACTCCGCAAAATCCAGATTTAAATGGTGACGGCGACATCACCGATGAGGAAAGAGCACAAAACAATAGAGATTACCGTTCCATCGGATGGACAGAAGGAATCTTCAAATCATTTGGAGATGCGCCTGACGGAATAAAAGAAGAATTAAAAGAAGTTACTTGGGCTTTAGGAGCTGAATATTGGTATCAAGATTCATTTGCTGTAAGAGCAGGTTACTTTAACGAAAGTAAAGAAAAAGGAGCCAGAAAGTTCATTTCGCTTGGAGCCGGATTTAAATACAATATCGTAAAATTAGACGTATCGTACTTATTCTCTGCTTCAAAAGTCAGAAACCCATTAGAAAACACATTGCGTTTTTCTCTTAGCTTTGCCTTCGGAGATCAATATGATGAATATTAGTATATAATTTAAAGTCTAAAAAATCCAAATTGCTTTCATTAGTAATTTGGATTTTTTTTCCTCAAAACATTTATGAAACAAATCAACATTACGACCACTTTCTCAGTATTTGACAACAAAGAAGAATTGCCAGAAGATGTGCAAAATCTGATGAATCAAGCTATTGAAATACGAAAAAGAGCCTATGCGCCTTATTCAAAATTCAGAGTCGGAGCCGCCATCTTTTTAGATAATGGCAAAGTTGTTTTGGGATCCAATCAGGAAAGCGCTGCCTATCCGTCTGGACTTTGTGCCGAAAGAGTTGCCATATTCCAGGCAGGAGCTATTTATCCGGATGCTAAAATCTTGAAAATCGCGATTTCCGCCACATCCGATGAAAAGCCGGTCACTTCCCCTATTCCACCCTGCGGGGCCTGCCGCCAATCCATATCCGAATACGAATTCAAGCAGAATTATCCGATTGAAATTTATTTTATGGGAGAAACGGGAGCCGTTTACAAATCAGACTCTCTCAAAAATCTGCTTCCATTTATGTTTGATAAAAACTTCTTATAAAAAAACCTAAAATTTACCTTTTAAGTTTTACTTCTAAGTTGGAATGTCTTATTTTTGCCTTTCGCAAATTTGTGTGAGGAAACTATTTTGCGTCTTATTATTTTTAGCAATTTACTGGCACAATAACGTTTAGCAAAAAACAAACAATGAAAGAAGTTACAAAAGAAGTTTATTTGAAGTGGTATGAAGACATGCTGCTTTGGAGAAAGTTTGAAGACAAATTAGCCGCTTTATACATTCAGCAAAAAGTAAGAGGATTTCTTCACTTATATAATGGTCAGGAAGCTGTCTTGGCAGGCGCTTTGCATGCAATGGATTTATCCAAAGACAAGATGATTACTGCCTACAGAAACCACGTTCAGCCAATCGGAATGGGCGTTGACCCTAAAGCCGTTATGGCAGAATTGCTGGGCAAAGTTACCGGAACATCAAAAGGGATGGGCGGTTCTATGCACATATTCTCAAAAGAAAAAGGATTCTACGGAGGCCATGGTATCGTTGGAGCTCAAATTCCTGTAGGTGCTGGTATCGCTTTCGCTGATAAATATTTTAATACTGGCGGCGTTACATTAACCTATTTTGGTGATGGAGCAGCACGTCAAGGTTCTTTGCATGAAGCTTTCAATATGGCCATGCTTTGGAAACTTCCTGTTGTATTCATTGTAGAAAACAATGGCTATGCGATGGGAACTTCTGTAGAAAGAACAGCAAACCATACAGATATCTGGAAACTTGGTTTAGGGTATGAAATGCCATGCGGACCGGTTGACGGAATGAACCCTGTTAAAGTTGCAGAAGCAATGCACGAAGCAATCGACAGAGCACGCCGAGGTGACGGACCGACATTCTTAGAAATGAAAACGTACCGTTACAGAGGACACTCAATGTCTGATGCACAATTATACAGAACTAAAGAAGAAGTGGAAGAATACAGAAAAATCGACCCAATCACTCAAGTTCTAGATGTGATCAAAGAAAACAAGTATGCTACCGAAGCAGAAATTGAAGCAATTGACGAAAGAGTTAAAGACTTGGTAGAAGAATGCGCTCAATTTGCAGAAGAATCACCATTCCCAGAAGTACAACAACTTTACGATGTTGTTTACGAACAAGAAAACTATCCTTTTTTACCTCATAAACTTTAATCATTATGGCAACAAAAATCACAATGCCTCGCTTAAGCGACACGATGACAGAAGGAACTGTAGCCACATGGTTGAAAAAAGTTGGAGACAAAATTAACGAAGGCGATATCCTTGCTGAAATCGAAACTGACAAAGCAACAATGGAATTTGAATCTTTCAATTCAGGCACCTTATTGCACATCGGGATCCAAGAAGGAGAATCTGCTCCAGTTGACTCGCTTCTCGCAATTATCGGAAAAGAAGGCGAAGATATTTCAGATTTATTAGCTGGCGGAAGTTCTTCAGACAAAAAAGAAGAAGCTCCTAAGGCAGAAACCAAATCCGAAGAAGCACCAAAAGAAAAAACAGAAGAAACGAAAGAAACTCCAAAAACAGAAAGCACAACGGCAGCTTTACCAAAAGGTGTTGTAGTTGTAACCATGCCGCGTCTAAGCGACACCATGACCGATGGAACGGTGGCGACCTGGTTGAAAAAAGTTGGAGATAAAATTAACGAAGGCGACATTCTTGCTGAAATCGAAACCGACAAAGCAACAATGGAATTCGAATCTTTCAATTCTGGAACTTTATTGTCCATCGGAATCAAAGAAGGCGAAACAGCTCCTGTTGACAGCGTTTTGGCTATCATCGGTCCAGAAGGAACTGACATTACTGGTATCGCAGAAAACTTCAAAAAAGGCGGTGCAGCTCCTGCTCCATCAAAAGAAGAAAAAACGGAAGAACCTAAAGCAGAAACAGCCGAATCAAAAGAAGAAACTGTAGAAACTGTTTCAGACGGAAAAAGAATCTTCATTTCTCCTTTGGCTAAAAAAATTGCCGAAGAGAAAGGCATTTCAATTTCACAAGTTAAAGGAACAGGAGAAAACGGTCGTATCGTAAAAAGCGATATCGAAAACTTTAAGCCTGCTGCGACTTCTCAAGCATCAGCTCCCCAACAAGAAACAGCTGCTAAATCAGAAACAGCCGCTACTCCTGCTGTAAAACCTTTTGTTCCAGCTGGCGAAACCTATTCAGAAGAAATCAAAAACTCACAGATGCGCAAAGTTATCGCTAAGCGTTTATCAGAGTCTAAATTTACGGCACCGCATTATTATTTGACAATCGAAGTTGCAATGGATAGTGCCATAGCTTCTAGAAATACAATCAATTCATTACCAGACACGAAAGTTTCATTTAATGATATGGTAATCAAAGCTTGTGCAATGGCCTTGAAGAAGCATCCAAAAGTAAACTCCCAATGGAAAGAGGATGTGACGGTAATCCACCATCACGTACACATTGGAGTTGCTGTTGCTGTTGAAGACGGTTTGGTTGTTCCTGTGTTAAAATTTGCTGACCAATTGAGCTTGTCTCAAATCGGAGCAAATGTAAAAGATGTTGCTGGAAGAGCCAAAAACAAAAAACTACAGCCAGCCGAAATGGAAGGAAGTACTTTTACCGTTTCAAATTTAGGTATGTTTGGTATTACTGAATTCACTTCAATCATCAACCAGCCAAACTCTGCGATTCTTTCTGTTGGAGCAATTGTTGAAAAACCAGTTGTCAGAAACGGCGAGATTGTAGTCGGCAATACTATGAAAGTAACGCTAGCTTGCGATCACAGAACCGTTGACGGAGCTACTGGAGCACAATTCTTACAAACACTAAGACAATACTTAGAAAATCCAGTTACGATGTTAGCATAAGCTAATTTCTCTATAAACAAAAAACCCGTCTTACGTTTAAGACGGGTTTTTTATTGCAATTTATTTTTAGCTTCAATCCACCGCGACATGTATTCAGTACTTTTTAGCATATGATGTTGTAGAATTTGTCCAATGAAATTTTTATTTCGATGGTGTTGTAGATTGTTTCGAAGTTTCTCCATCATTTCTATAAAACCTTTTGCATATAAATCCTTAGAGAATTTATTTTGCAAAATGACCACACCCTCTTTTTGAGCCTTTTCCCAAGTGATTTTTTCTTGATAAAGCTGTATAGCCCGATTTGCAAAATCTTCTGGATTATCGGCGATAAAGCCGTTCCAAACCAAATTAAGATGCATACCTTCCGCACCTATTGTTGTAGTGATACTAGGCGTCCCATATTGCATCGCTTCTAGAAGCTTTCCTTTTATTCCAGCACCAAATCGTAATGGCGCTAACATTACTTTTGCCTTTTCAATAACTTCTCTAGCCTCTTCAACCCTACCCATAATATGAAAATTTAATTTCGTATTATGCAATTGCAAAGCTTTAGCCGAAGGATAGGCACCATAAATATACAAATTAGCATCTGGAAGTTCTGCATGAATTATAGGCCAAAGGATTTCTCTCAAATAACGGACAGCATTCCAATTGGGTTCATGTAAAAAGTTGCCGATAAACATAAAATCTTTTCTTTCTTCATAAGGAGGAAAATCCAAAACTGGTGTAGCAAAAATAGGAAGATAAAACAGCAAGGAAGGGTCTACCTTGAATTCTTCAATCAAGAGATTCATTTCAAATTCAGAAATGATTAAGGAAATGTCTGATCGTAGAATGCTTGCAATCTCTCTTTTTGCAGTATCGCTAAACAAATCAGTAGTAACGAATTCTCTTTTTTCTTTAAAAGCATTTTGCCGAGCTAAGCGCAAACAATGTAAATCTTCTGTATCCAGAATTTTTAGAGCATCTGGGCAACAATTCGTAACCCTCCAGCCAAATTGTTCTTCAATTACAAAACGATCAAACAATACAATATTTGGATTCAAATCCTTGATAAAATCATCAAAGTTTTCATCATTTAAGCTGACAATTTGCTCGTGAACACCTATTGAAGTTAAATCAAATTGATATTTACTATACTGGGCCGGACTAACAAAGGTAATTTCATATCCAATCTCTTTAAACAATTGGATTAATTGCAATATCCTACTGCCAGCTGCCGAAGAATTTGGCTCAGGAAAGACGAGCCCTATTATTAAAAGTTTTAGTTTATGCATGTTGCAAAGAACGCCAATTTGATCAAGATGCCTTGCATATCTGCAAAAAAAAGAGTCCCTACGATATGTAAGGACTCTTTCAAAGGAAGGCGGCGACATACTCTCCCACAGGATTGCAGTACCATCTGCGCAGGCGGGCTTAACTTCTCTGTTCGGGATGGG
>NZ_JACJIS010000004.1:0-352368 GCF_014138495.1 Flavobacterium gossypii
CCCATCCCGAACAGAGAAGTTAAGCCCGCCTGCGCAGATGGTACTGCAATCCTGTGGGAGAGTATGTCGCCGCCTTCCTTTGAAAGAGTCCTTACGTATGTAGGGACTCTTTTTTTTTGCATATATGCAAGGCATCTTAATCAAAATGGCGTTCTTGACTACTAAAGTTTATTTAAAATTCTTTTACTACTATCATGAATGAACTAACTTTATTATAGCAACACAGAAATTATAGTTATGAAAAAGTTATTTTGTTTATCGATAATGTTTCTGGGTATAGGAATTTGTATACCAACTGAAGCTAAAGCAACTGAGAAATCAGCTATGGTAGTATCACAAGAAAAAGAATACAAGAAGATAACACCAGAAGAAGTTAATAAAGAGGCTCTTATGAATATAAAAGCTAAATATGGCGATTATCAAATTGTGGAAGCTGCTGTGGCAGCAGATGGAGAATATAAATTAGTATTAAAAAAAGACAATGCTTCGCTAACAGCATTATTTACTTCTGCTGGAGATTTAATAAAAATATTATAATAAAAAAGCGGTCAATTTTGACCGCCTTTTTTATTTTTATAAAACTCACATACAGAGTTCATTATGCATTCACTGTGTTTTGGATTTGTTGGCCTGCACGTTTCCCTACCTAAAAAGGAGATGGCAAGACCAGCTTCAGACCACATCGATTTTGGCAAGACTTCCATCATTTCTTTTTCAATTTTGTCTGCGTCTTTTGATTTGGCAATTCCTAATCTTGGTGCTACCCTGACAACATGCAGATCGACCATAATACCTTCGGGGGCTGCTCCAGCTTCTCTCATAATTACATTGGCTGATTTTCTGCCTATACCTTTTAATGCTGTCAATCCCTTCATTGTCAGAGGTATATTCTTGTCTTGTTTTATGTTTTCTGCAATCTCAAGAAGCCATTTAAGTTTATTTCCGTGAAAGCGAACTTCTTCTATATAAGGTAATAGTGACTTTTCATCTGCTTCTGCTAGGGACTTCATGTTCGGAAATGCCTTGAATAATTCCGGGGCAATTTTGTTAATATGAGCGTCGCTATCTTGCGCAGATAAAACTACCATGACCAATAATTGATACAGATTTTTATAGTCAAGAGGATGTTTCTTGTCTTTATACTTTACAATTAATGGCTTAAGGGCTGTAGCCCAGTCGGTCAACTCATTAAATAAATCCATCTTTTACTCTTTGAAATCAATAGATAGTGAGTTTACGCAGTAGCGTTGTCCTGTTTCTGTAGGACCATCGTCAAAAACATGGCCTAAATGACTGCCACAGTTGGCACATAAAATTTCGGTTCGTAACATTCCATGAGAAGTATCTTTTATATATTCTACTTTTCCAGGAATCGATTCATCAAAAGAAGGCCAACCACAATGGGCATCAAATTTAGAGTCGCTTTTAAACAGCGGCTCTCCGCAGGCACCGCAACAGTAGGTTCCTTTTTCAAAAAGCAGGTTGTATTTTCCAGAATGTGGAAATTCTGTTCCTTTTTGACGTAATATTTTATAGCGCTCTAAGCCTAATTGGGCTTTCCATTCCTCTTCGGTTTTGTTTATCGGATATTCTTTCATGGCATTATTTTTTAGCAGGTTCAAATTTTATAGAAACTGAATTTGTACAGAAACGCTTTCCTGTTGTTTCTTTCGGGCCGTCATCAAAAACATGTCCTAGATGGCCACCGCATTTTGCGCACATGACTTCAGTTCTTGTCATTCCAAAACTGGTATCTTCTTTATATATTACTGAGCCTTTTATGGCTTGATCGAAAGAAGGCCATCCACAATCGGAGTCAAATTTTGCATCAGAATTAAAAAGAACATTTCCACAAGCCGCACAGACATATTTGCCTTTTTCAAAATGATTATAATATTTACCAGTAAAGGCTCTTTCTGTACCTTTTTTACGAAGGACTTCATATTGTTCAGGTGTCAATTCTTTTTTCCATTCAGCATCTGTCTTTTGGATTTTTGCAGCAGGTTCGTTTTTCGCAACCTCTTTTTTCTCTTGGCTTTGGCAGGATAAAAAGGTAAAAAGAGAAATCAATAGAAGGATGTAATTTTTCATAGTTTTTATTTTAAAAAGTCTGTAATTTTTTTAATAACTTTTGCATCGCCTAATATTTTACGATGGCCAAGTCCCTCGGTAATGACCAATTCGCTTTCTTTTAGATTTTCATTAATGTGATAGGCAGCCTTGACAGGGACATCCTCATCGTCTTTATCATGAAGTACTAAAACCGGAATTGAGACTTCCCGTGCTGCTACATACGCAGAAAAGCTGTCCATGGTTTCTCCAATTTTCTTTTCGAAACTAGCTTTCATCTTTTTACTTATAGCAATATTCATTCCTAATTTTTCTACAAAATCATCCATAATATCTTCCACAATATCACCACTTCCAATGATGACTGCTTTTTTTACTTTCAGTCCTCTTTTTATAGAATTGAGGATCGACATTCCGCCTAAAGAATGGCCGATTGCGAATTCAAAAGGGCCAAAATTCTTCTCCAATTCTAAAATACTGGCTATAAATTCAGTCATATTGCTCGTCTTTCCTGGAGACTTTCCATGAGCAGGCGCATCGAAGCTGATGGTTGTATAGCCTAACTTCAGCATTTCGTCCGCAATTTTGACCAGCTGTGTGCCTCTTCCAGACCAGCCGTGGACGAGCAAGACTTTTTTATCGCTTTTCCCATAGCTATAAACGACTATTTCTTTTTCAATGCTTGAAATTGTTACGTTTTGCTGTAGCGAATTCTTGTCCATTTCGATTTCTCTTTTGGGCAGCTTGTATTTTACGGGTGATGTAAATAATTTTGCCGCAAATTTCATCGCTAATTTTGAAGAAGTAACTTCCAATAATTTAGCGGTAATCAAAATCGACTTTGGTATTTTTAAGGATTGTTGATGTATTTTCGGTTGATCAGACATAAGGCAAAATTTTTATGCAAGTTATTACTTCTGCTAAAGTTTATTAAATTTAGGAATCATAAATTAAACATAAAAGACATTTGTGCTATTAATCAATTTGTTAGGTTGAAAGTCCGTTTTTATATATCGCTTGATAGAAATATTGTTAGTATCTTAACAACAAATAAAGATTTCTTCGAAACTAATGTCGAAGTAAATTAGTAAATTTGAGTATAACCAATTAAATTGATTCTTATGAAAAGAAGATATCTGATACTACCGATTGCTATTTTTGGTATTGTTTATTCCTGTGCAACAAATCCTTTTACGGGTAAGAGTACGTTGGCATTGGTTCCCGATTCGCAAATTCTTCCATCGGCATTTCAGCAATATAGCGCCTTTCTAAAGGAGAATAAGGTAATTACAGGAACAGCTGATGCGCAAAGAGTAACTACTGTAGGTACAAAAATTAAAAATGCAGCCGAAAAATATTTGAACGCTAACGGCTATAAAGGGTATTTGAAAGATTACCAATGGGAATATAAATTGGTCGATAGCAAAGAAGTTAATGCGTGGTGTATGCCCGGAGGAAAAATTGTCTTTTATACTGGAATTCTTCCGATTACAAAAGACGAAATAGGCATGGCTGTTGTTATGGGGCATGAAGTCGCCCATGCACTATTAAATCATGGCCAGCAAAGAATGAGTGCCGATGTCTTGCAGCAATTAGGAGCAGCGGGTGTAGGAGCTGCTGTCGGCAACCAAACTGAGGCTACGCAGAAAATTGCAATGCAGGCCTATGGGGTAGGAACGCAATACGGAGTGACCTTGCCTTTTAGCAGAAGCCATGAAAGTGAGGCAGATAAGGTCGGACTGACATTAATGGCAATAGCAGGCTATAACCCAGACCAGTCGGTTGCTTTTTGGGAAAGAATGGCAGCCAATTCAGGAGGCAGTGCGCCGCCAGAGTTTATGAGTACTCACCCGTCAAATTCCACAAGAATTGCCAACCTGAAAGCCTTGATTCCGCAGGCCAAAGCAGAAGCGGCAAAATACGGTGTGACATTTAAATAAAAGATAATCTCGATTAGATAAAAAAATAATATCTTCGAAGCTGTTCTCACGAGCAGCTTTTTTTATACCTAAAAACAAACTTATGCAAACAGCTTTACCAAAAGGAAGTAAAAAACTAATGAACGCTTGGGCGTTTTATGATTGGGCAAATTCGGTATATACTTTGGTTATTGCTTCAGCGATCTTTCCAATTTATTATGGAGCGCTTTTTAAAATCAAGGGTGATATTTATATTGATGTTTTTGGAACTACGCTCAAAAATTCGGCATTAATTAGTTTTGTGACAGCGGCAGCATTTTTGGTTGTTTCTTTTATCTCGCCGTTGCTTTCAGGAATTTCAGACTATGTCGGAAATAAAAAAACCTTCCTGCAATTTTTCTGCTATTTAGGTGCCTTTTCGTGTATTGGCCTGTATTGGTTTGATTTGAGTCAGATTTATATCAGCTTGACTTTCTATTTCTTCGGCTTGATCGGTTTTTGGGGAAGCTTGGTTTTTTATAATTCTTATTTACCTGATGTCGCTTTTCCAGAACAGCAAGACAAATTGAGTGCTAGAGGTTATTCTTTAGGATATATAGGGAGCGTCGTCTTATTAGTGGTTAATTTAGCCATGGTCATGAAGCCAGAATTATTTGGAATCACTGGTACAGAAGGCGAGGCAGCCATGAAAGCTATGCGTTACTGCTTTATTTCTGTTGGAGCTTGGTGGATTATATTTGCGCAGTATTCATTTTACTATCTGCCGAAAGGAAATAATGAAAATAAAATCACGAAATCTGTTTTTTTCAACGGCTTCAAGGAACTACGAAAAGTATGGAATTTGTTGGGAGAGAATCTTACTCTAAAAAAATATCTTTATAGTTTCTTTGTCTACAGCATGGCAGTCCAAACGTTTATGCTTGCGGCTACTTATTTTGGAGAACAAGAAGTTAATTGGGAAACCGATTCACAAAGAACCTCAGGATTAATCATTTGTATACTATTGATTCAATTAGTTGCAGTGGCAGGAGCTATACTAACTTCGAGAGCAGCGCTTAAATTCGGAAATATCCGCACATTGATATTTATAAATTTTATATGGATTACGCTCTGTGGTGCAGCTTATCTTATCGAGACTCCGAACCAGTTTTATGTCGTAGCGAGCTTTGTGGGATTGGTCATGGGCGGTATCCAGTCTTTATCGAGATCTACTTATTCAAAATTACTGCCAGAAACAAAAGATACGACCTCGTTTTTTAGCTTTTATGATGTAGCTGAAAAAATAGGGATCGTAATTGGAATGGGAATCTTTGCAGCTATAGATCAAATTACAGGAAGTATGCGAAATGCCATTGTTTTTCTAGCCATATTTTTTATTACAGGAGTAGTTCTTTTATTTAGAGTACCAAAAAGATAGTCCCGAAAGAATAAAAATATATATTATGCGTTTCAAATAAAAAAATTATATTTGGAAACCTAATTAAACCTAACAAAAATAGAATGAGCAAATTAAAATTTTTAGCTGCTTTTGCGCTAATTTTCACAGCCTTTAACTTCACTTCATGTGATAATGAGCCATTAGACAGCGCTATAGACCCGAATGAAGGAGGCGAAACAGAAGAAGCATTATTTAAAGCTGATTTTGATGGGCAAACATTTTCAACAACCACAACCATGGCTTATATTTCTGGCGGTTCTATAATCATTGGTGCCTACAGATCTAATGGAGAAAATTTTTCAATGATTCTGGATGGTACTGTTGCAGGAACTTATCCTGCAAACGATAATCTTATAACGTACACACCACCAGGAAGCGAGTACGGATTTATCGGATCACATCCGACCGATGAAAATGCGGATACAGGCTCTGTTATCATTACTTCTATTAACACTACGGATCGTACCATTTCTGGAACATTTACTTTTACAGGCTACTGGAGTGATGAAAGTACGACTGTGGCTCCGAAAACATTCAGTAATGGAGTATTTACGAATATCCCATACACGACAACTAATCCGACTGGCGATACTTTCGATGCGACTTTGAACAGTCTGCCGTTTAATGATACAGACATCCTTACAAGCGAAATATCGGTTGGCGGACAAGATTTTATTTCTGTGGCTGCAGAAAATAATGCTGGGCAAAGCATTACTGTAAGCATGAGATCGAACTTGACGGCAGGTACTTATATCATTACAGGAAACATAGCGACTGATGTTGTTCAAGTTAATTTTAAACCTGAAAGTGCCAGCTTTGGAACACCGGCAACGAGTGGCTCTGTTACAATAATTGAGAAAACAGCAACCAGAATTAAAGGTACATTTACAGGAACCGTAGTTATTGGTGCTGTTACCTATCAAATTACAAATGGAGCTTTTGATGTTGAGTATTAATAAGTCATGTCAACATCTATAATATAAAATCCCGATTCATTCGGGATTTTTTTATGGCATAAAGATTGATTTTATATAAACGAAGCCAATAAATTCGTTTTATTACTGTTTGGTTTTCAAAGGAATATGATTCAGTTTATGGCAAATGATAATTTCCTCCAATATTGTTTAATGACAAAATGACTTAAATATACTATGTCAAATCAAAAAATACTTACAATTGACAATCTGTCACTTCAAGAATTCGATAACGATTCAGAATTAATCCCTCTTTTAACCCCTGAGGATGAAGAAGAAATGAATAATGAGCAGCTTCCGAGTGATCTTCCGATCCTGCCATTACGAAATACAGTTTTGTTTCCGGGTGTCGTAATTCCTATTACGGCTGGCCGTGACAAATCCATCAAGCTTATTAATGATGCCAACGCAGGCGGAAAGGTAATCGGAGTCGTTTCTCAAAAGAATGAAGAAGATGAAGATCCGTCGCCAGAAGATATCAATAAAGTTGGGACGGTAGCTCGAATTCTTCGCGTTTTAAAAATGCCTGATGGAAACGTGACCGTAATCCTTCAAGGAAAAAAACGCTTTGAAATTGATACCGTTACTTCAGAACAACCTTACTTGAAAGCAACCATCAAAGAAGTTCCTGAAAAACGTCCAGATAACGACGAAGCAGAATTTTCTACGATTATTGATTCTGTAAAAGAATTGGCAATCCAAATCATTAAGGAGAGCCCGAATATTCCTACAGAGGCTACCTTTGCTATAAAAAATATTGAAAGCAAGTCTTTCTTGATCAATTTTGTTTCTTCGAATATGAATCTTTCTGTGAAAGAAAAGCAAGATTTGTTGATGATTAATGACTTGAAAGAAAGAGCACTGTCTACTTTGCGTTTCATGAACGTCGAGTTGCAGAAGCTGGAACTGAAAAACGATATCCAGTCTAAAGTTCGTTTTGATTTGGATCAGCAGCAGCGCGAATACTTCCTTCATCAGCAAATGAAAACGATCCAGGAAGAATTAGGAGGCGTTTCTCATGAAGAAGAAATTGATGATATGCGCGAGAAAGGACTCAAGAAAAAATGGAACGAAAAGACAAAGAACCATTTTGAGAAAGAACTTTCAAAAATGCAGCGAATGAATCCGCAGTCTCCCGATTTCGGAATACAAAGAAACTATCTTGAGCTGTATCTTGAATTGCCTTGGAATGAATTTTCTAAAGACAATTTCGATTTGAAACGTGCCCAAAAAATATTAGATAGAGATCATTTCGGGTTGGAAGACGTAAAGAAAAGAATGATTGAGCATTTGGCAGTTCTAAAATTACGAAATGATATGAAGTCTCCTATTCTTTGCTTGTATGGACCTCCGGGAGTGGGTAAGACATCTATCGGAAAGTCGGTTGCTGAAGCCTTGGGAAGAGAATATGTTAGAATTTCTTTAGGCGGTATGCGTGACGAAGCTGAAATCAGAGGGCACAGGAAAACCTACATCGGCGCTATGCCAGGAAGAATTATCCAGAGCCTTAAAAAAGCAAAAACATCTAATCCTGTTTTTGTTTTAGACGAAATAGATAAATTATCAAGCAGTAACAACGGCGATCCGTCTTCAGCTTTGCTGGAAGTTTTGGATCCTGAGCAAAACTCAGATTTCTATGATAACTTTTTAGAAATGGGCTTTGACCTTTCTAAAGTGATGTTTATCGCTACTTCTAATAATATGGCTTCGATACAGCCAGCCCTGAAAGACAGGATGGAAGTCATCAACATGACAGGCTACACCGTTGAAGAAAAAGTTGAAATTGCAAAGCAGCACCTGCTTCCAAAGCAATTAAAAGAGCATGGACTGACCACAAAAGATTTGTCTATTGGTAAAAAACAGTTGGAAAAAATCGTGGTAGGCTATACAAGAGAATCTGGAGTCAGAGGCTTGGAGAAGCAAATTGCCAAAATAGTTCGTAATACTGCAAAATCTATTGCGATGGAAGAGGAGTATAACGTAAAAGTAACTGATGAAGATGTTGTCAAAATTCTTGGAGCTGCAAGAATGGAGCGCGATAAATATGAAAATAATGATGTGGCGGGAGTCGTTACAGGATTGGCTTGGACAAGTGTAGGAGGTGATATTCTTTTTATAGAATCGATACTATCTAAAGGAAAAGGCAGCTTGACTATGACAGGAAATTTGGGAACGGTAATGAAAGAATCGGCTACAATCGCGCTAGAATATATCAAGTCGAATGCAGAACGATTGGGAATTGATCCTGAGGTAATCGCTAATTATAATGTCCATGTTCACGTTCCAGAAGGAGCTACTCCAAAAGACGGTCCGAGTGCCGGAGTTGCCATGCTGACTTCTTTGGTTTCTTCTTTCGTACAGCGAAAAGTAAAGAAAAGCCTTGCTATGACCGGCGAGATTACGCTTCGTGGAAGAGTACTTCCGGTTGGCGGAATCAAAGAAAAAATATTAGCTGCCAAAAGAGCTAACATTAAAGAAATCATCCTTTGCCATGAAAACAAGCGCGATATCGATGAAATCAAGCCAGAATATCTAGAAGGACTGACTTTTCATTATGTGAAAGAAATGAGCGAAGTGTTAGCCATAGCAATAACAGACCAGAAAGCTAAGAATGCTAAAGCGCTCTAATCTTTAGATTTACAAACTATTTACTCGAAAAGGCAAAAGTGAAATTAATTTTCAAACTTTTGCCTTTTCTGTTTTATCTTTTGCTTTAAAAAATAATATCTTCGCATCTGCGTTATATATTCAGAAATAAGGAAAAATCCCTAAATGTTTAAGAAGCTGCTTATTGTTTTTCTAATACTGTTTTGTACTGAAGCTTTCAGTCAAATTGGCGGTAAATATGTATATCAGTTTCTGAATCTGGTAACTTCTCCAAGACAGGCGGCATTAGGAGGAAAGACTGTAACCATCTACGATTATGATGTCAATCAGGGTTTCTTTAATCCGGCAACAATCAATCCAGAAATGGACAATCGTCTTTCTGTAAATTACGGCAGTTATTATGGCGAAGTAACTTACGGAACTGCTGCTTATGCTTATACGTATGACCGACATGTCCAGACTTTCCACGTCGGCGTCAATTATGTCAATTATGGTAATTTTGAAGGATATGACGAAAACGGACAGAAAACGTCTGATTTTACAGGTAGCGAAATCGCACTGTCTTTCGGATATGCTTATAACATTCCATGGACGGATATCTTTATTGGTGCGAACGGCAAATTGATTTCTTCTACCTTAGAAAGCTATAATTCTTTTGGAGCTGCAATGGATTTGGGTGCTTTGTATGTTGACGATTATAACGATATTAATATTGGTCTTGCCATACGAAATATCGGTGTGCAGATAAAGCCGTATCAAGATACCAACGAAAAGTTGCCGATGGAAATCGTGGCAGGAATTTCGCAAGAATTAGAAAACGTGCCTATCCGTTGGCACCTGACATTAGAAAACCTGCAACAATGGAATATTGCTTTCTCAAATCCTAACCGAACAGAAGGTTCTTTAGACGGTGGTTCAAAAGAAGAGAAAGTAGGCTTTATGAATAATGCTTTGAGACACGTCATCGTAGGTGCAGAACTTTTTCCTGAAAAAAGTTTTTCAATTCGACTTGGATATAATTTTAGAAGAGCAGAAGAACTTCGTATTGTAGAACAGCGAAATTTCTCAGGATTGTCAGCCGGTTTCGGACTGCGTTTTAATAAGATCAGATTCGATTATTCCTATTCCAGATATACTTCGGCGGCAAACACCAGCCTTTTTGGATTAATGATTAACCTTCAATAAACTACCTTGGATAAAAAAATTACTATTGCCATTGATGGCTTTTCGTCTACAGGAAAAAGTACGCTGGCCAAACAGCTTGCCAAATATTTAGGCTATATTTATGTCGATACAGGTGCGATGTACCGTGCGGTGACGTTCTATGCAATGGAGCATGATTTTATTTCAGAAACTCATTTCGACAAAAAATCGCTTGTCGAAAAATTACCTAAGATCAGTCTGCAATTTCTTTTCAATCCTGATTTGGGCTTTGCTGAAATATATTTGAACGAAAAAAACGTTGAAACAGAAATCAGAACATTGGCGGTTTCAAACTTCGTAAGCAAGATTGCCGAAATCTCTGAAGTCCGTGCCAAGCTTGTCGAACAGCAACAGCAGATGGGCAAAAACAAAGGCATCGTAATGGATGGAAGGGACATCGGAACCGTAGTTTTTACAGATGCTGAATTAAAGCTTTTTATGACGGCAAGCCCGGAAACAAGAGCTAAAAGACGCTATGACGAACTTATTGAGAAAGGGCAAGAAGTAAGTTACGAAGAAGTGCTTAAAAACGTGCAAGAACGCGATTATATTGATACTCACAGAGAAGACTCACCTTTGACAAAAGCAGCAGATGCTATCGAAATAGACAATTCTCATCTTTCCATCCAAGAACAATTTGACAAAGTTTTAGAATTGGTAAATACTGTAGCTAAAACGTTGTAATTTTTTGTTTATCTCATTTTTAATAGTAGATTTACAGGCTGTTAAATTTTCAACATACAAACTAATTTATGGGAATTAAATTTAGGTTAACTTTGATGAGCTTTCTTCAATTTTTTGTTTGGGGAGCTTGGCTGATCACGATTGGAACATATTGTTTTAATGCAAAAGGCTGGACTGGTGCAGAATTCGGCGCCATTTTTTCAACATTAGGACTTTCTTCACTATTTATGCCAGCACTGACTGGAATCATAGCTGACAAATGGCTGAACGCCGAAAAGCTATATGGGATATTGCACATTTTCTACGGCCTTATCCTTTTATATGTTCCTCAAGTTAATGACCCTAACATTTTGTTCTATGTCATATTTGGAGCGATGATCTGCTATATGCCGACCATTTCGCTTTCGAATTCTATCGCTTATACTATTTTAAAAAATAATAAATACGATGTCGTAAAAGTTTTTCCACCAATCCGCGTTTGGGGAACTATCGGTTTCATCGTTGCTATGTGGATTACGAATATTTTCAGTTCGCCTACACCACCGCAGATTTTCAAAGGATTGGGCTTAAGTGTGGGTAATGCTATTTCTGAAATTTCAGGAAACCCTATTTATGCGAATCAGTTTTATATTGCGGCTTTTGTAGCTATCCTATTAGGAATCTATTCTTTTACGTTGCCAAAATGTCCGCCACAGAAATCCATTTCAAAAGATGCTAGCTTTGTAGAACAATTAGGTCTGAATGCTTTCAAATTATTCAGTTCGTATAAGATGGGATTGTTCTTTGTGTTTTCTATGTTTTTAGGAGGCGCATTGCAGCTGACGAACATGTACGGTGACGCCTTTTTAAATGATTTTGCTAAAATTCCAGAATATAAAGACTCATTCGTGGTAGAATATTCGACTATAATTATGTCGATTTCTCAAGTTTCGGAAACATTGTTCATCTTGGCAATTCCTTTCTTCTTAAGACGTTTTGGAATCAAGCAGGTCATGCTGTTTTCTATGATTGCATGGGTATTGCGTTTCGGATTATTTGCTTATGGCGATCCTGTTGAAGGCTTATGGATGATTATCCTTTCTTGTATCGTATATGGAATGGCGTTTGATTTCTTTAATATTTCAGGTTCTTTATTTGTTGAAACGACTACAGATCCGAAGATACGCGCAAGTGCACAAGGATTATTTATGATGATGACAAATGGAGTAGGAGCTTATCTTGGAAGCGTTATCAGCGGTTATGCCATAGATAAGTACTTTACACAAGGCGATACAAAAGACTGGCACAGTATCTGGCTTTCTTTTGCTGTATATGCTTTAATTATTGCGATAGCTTTTGCAGTAATGTTTAAGCACAAGCACAAGCCGGAAGATGTTGAAAATATTGCACATTAATATAAAAAAGAGCTTCCAATTGGAAGCTCTTTTTTTGTTATAGGATTCCCGCTGTCGTTTTTTAGTACAGCAATCTATTAACGATTGATTTGTAAATATTTAAGACCAAATTATCATTCCTAAATTATTTTGCAGATTAAAAAATAATTATTAATTTTGCAGACCTTTTGGCAGAGAAGAGTTTCCTTTAGGTATCAACTATTTATGTAAAACACTTCTGTTTTTTCTATCGCATCAAGAAACTCGAGAAAACACAGAATACAAATTTTTATCAGAACAGATGTCTGAACAAACAAAAACACAAGCGGAATTTTTAGAGAACTTTAACTGGCATAACTTCCAAGAAGGTATTGATGCTGTTGACGAAAAAAACCTGCAAGAATTTGAAGAATTAGTTGAAAAAACTTTTATCTCTACAGATCAGGAAGAAGTAGTTGAAGGTGTGGTAGTTAGAATTACTGACAGAGATGCAATCGTTGATATCAACGCTAAATCTGAAGGTGTTATTTCTTTAAACGAATTCCGTTACAATCCAAACTTGAAAGTTGGAGACAAAGTAGAAGTATTAATTGACGTTCGTGAGGACAAAACAGGTCAATTGGTTCTTTCTCACAGAAAAGCTCGTACTATCAAAGCTTGGGACAGAGTTATTGCTGCTAATGAAACAGGTGAAATCGTTAACGGTTTCGTTAAATGCAGAACTAAAGGTGGTATGATCGTTGACGTATTTGGAATTGAGGCTTTCTTGCCAGGATCTCAAATCGACGTGAAGCCAATCAGAGATTACGATCAATATGTAAACAAAATGATGGAATTCAAAGTTGTGAAAATCAACCATGAGTTCAAAAACGTTGTTGTTTCTCATAAAGCGCTTATCGAAGCTGATATTGAAGTACAGAAAAAAGAAATCATCGGTCAATTAGAAAAAGGACAAGTATTAGAAGGTGTTGTTAAAAACATTACTTCTTATGGTGTGTTTATTGACCTTGGTGGTGTTGATGGATTGATCCACATTACTGACCTTTCTTGGTCAAGAATCAACCACCCAAGTGAAGTTCTTGAATTAGACCAAAAATTAAATGTTGTAATCCTTGATTTCGATGATGAGAAAACAAGAATCCAACTTGGTTTGAAACAATTGAACGCTCACCCATGGGATGCTTTAGACGCTGACCTAAAAGTTGGTGACAAAGTAAAAGGTAAAGTAGTTGTAATCGCTGATTACGGTGCTTTCATCGAGGTTGCTGAAGGTGTTGAAGGTTTGATCCACGTTTCTGAAATGTCATGGTCAACTCACTTGAGAAGTGCTCAAGATTTCGTAAAAGTTGGTGATGAAGTAGAAGCTGTTATCTTGACTTTAGATAGAGAAGATCGTAAGATGTCATTAGGTATCAAACAATTGACTCAAGATCCATGGACTGATATCACTTCTAAATATCCTGTTGGTTCTAAACACACAGGTATCGTTAGAAACTTTACAAACTTTGGAGTTTTCGTAGAACTAGAAGAAGGAATTGATGGTTTGATCTACATTTCTGACCTTTCTTGGACTAAGAAAATCAAACATCCATCTGAATTCGTAAGCGTTGGTGAAAAACTTGACGTAGTAGTATTAGAATTAGATGTTGAAGGACGTAAATTATCTTTAGGTCACAAACAAACTACTGCTAATCCTTGGGACAAATATGAAGATTCTTTCGCTGTTGGAACTATCCACACTGGAGAAATCTCTGAAATCGTTGACAAGGGAGCTACTGTAGAATTCGGTGATGATATCGTTGCTTTTATTCCAACACGTCACCTTGAAAAAGAAGACGGTAAAAAATTGAAAAAAGGCGAAAGCGCTGACTTCAAAGTTATCGAGTTCAACAAAGAATTCAAAAGAGTAGTTGCTTCTCACACAGCTATCTTCCGTGAAGAAGAAGAGAAAAACGTGAAAGCTGCAACTGAGAATAACAATGTATCTTCAAGCAATGCTTCTGCATCTACTTTAGGAGACAACAATGATATTCTTGCTGAATTAAAAGCTAAAATGGAAAAAGGAGGAAACTAATTCCTGACCGTTTTTAAATACGAAAGCCTCACAGAAATGTGAGGCTTTTTTATTTATTTTAAATGATAGTATTAAAATTTTGTTTAAATTTGAAATCCTAAAATCATGGAATTATATTCTAATACGAATGCAATTTTAAAAACTAACTATGAAGACTAATAAAAATCTGGCAACTACAATGTTTGTGTTATTCTTAAGCATTGCTTCTTTTGCTCAAAAATCTCAAAAAAACACGAATACTGTTGATCCAAAATTTGATGCGACTAAAAACATTATTCAAAACCTTTCTGCATCTCAGAATTATTCCTCTCTAGCAAAAGTTTTTAAAGCGGCAGAATTTGAGCAACTACTTAGTGAAGAAGGACCTTATACAATTCTAGCACCAAGCAACGAAGCTTTTAACAGAGCTTCTGAAAGAGTAGACTTCTTGTTAGATCCAAAAAATATCTTGCGTACTAAAGATGTAGCTGCTTACTATATTATCTATGGAAAATGGTATGCAAATGACTTCGGAAAGTTAGTAAGAATGAGCAAAGGCAAAGGCGAGATCAAAACGGCTGACGGAGAAGTCCTTACAGTTACTTGGGAAAATAGAAATTTCTATTTTACAGACAGCAAAGGAAACAAATCAAAAGTTGTTTTCTCAGATGCAATACAAAGCAATGGAATCATCCATGGTATTGACGGAGTTTTCTCTTCAAACCAATAAAAAATATTTCATATAGAAAAAGCCCCGCAGAATGCGGGGCTTTTTGTTTTTACAGCTTTTTTAAAGTAAATAGTAAAAATGAAAAAAAACCAAAACAAATGTATTTGCGTAAATGCCATTATAAACTTTTTAAAAAATATTTAATTATGAAAACCACCAAATTTTTATCAATCGCAATCGTATTTACATTACTACTTGGAACTTCTGTATTTGCTCAAAAAGAAAAAACAGTTATGGTTGGAGGAGCGCCAATGTATCCTTCAAAAAATATCATTGAAAACGCTGTAAACTCTAAAGATCATACAACTTTGGTCGCTGCGGTAAAAGCAGCAGATCTAGTGGCTACATTGCAAAGAAAAGGACCTTTTACAGTTTTTGCTCCAACTAACGAAGCTTTTGCAAAATTGCCAAAAGGAACCGTAGAAATGCTATTGAAACCAGAAAACAAAGCAAAGCTGCAATCGATTTTGACGTATCATGTTGTAGCAGGAAAAATGAGCTCAGCCGATATAGCTAAAGCCATAAAGAAAGGAAACGGAAAGGCAACACTGACAACTGTTCAAGGAGGAAAACTGACAGCTTGGATGGAAGGAAAAGACCTTTATATAACGGACGAAAACGGAGCTAAGTCTAAAGTCACGATTGCTGACGTAAACCAATCAAACGGTGTTATCCATGTAGTGGATGCCGTAGTAACTCCAAAGGCATAATTCAACTAGATGCTATTTTTGAATTTGTAAATGAAAAATCCCGATACTATCGGGATTTTTCTATTTAAAAAAAGTATTTATTTAGCGAAGTACAGCGCCAAGCTCCGTTTCGAGATTGTGCTGTAATTTCCCCATGATTTTGTCGATTTGCGCATCAGTAAGGGTTTTAGAATTATCTTGAATGATAAAGCTTACTGCATACGATTTTTTGCCTTCAGGAAGATTCTTTCCTTCATAAACATCAAAAAGATTGATGTCTTTCAGTAAGGATTTTTCGGTCTGACGTGCGATGGTATATATGGCATCAAATGCTACATTTTGATCGACAAGCAATGCCAAATCTCTTCGTACTTCAGGGTATTTAGGAATATCCGTGAATTTGATTTTATTTGAAATCAATTTCAATACCAAGTTCCAATTGAAATCTGCAAACAAGACTTCTTGCTTGATGTCGAAATGCTTCAGTATTGATTTTTTAACCGTTCCCAATTCCACAACAATATCATTTCCTACGGCAATAGCGATTCCTTCTGCAAACACATCAGATTCTACCGGCCTATTGTTTGTTTTTTCGATTCCAAGTCTTGATAAAATTGCAGTAACATAACCTTTGAATAAAAAGAAATCAGAAGGTTTTTGCGGCGCATTCCAGCTTTCGCCAAGACGATTTCCAGTCGTAAATAACGTAAGGTGTTTGTTCTCGTTATATCCTGACGGCAGTTTATGGTAAGATTTTCCAAATTCAAACAACTTCAAGTCGGAATTTCTTCGGTTGATGTTATAAGAAACAGCTTCCAATCCAGAGAACAATAACGACTGTCTCATCGCAGACAAATCATTGCTCAAAGGATTCATGATTAAAACGTTGAATTCTTCTCGAAGCATTTCAGATAATTGCACATATTCTGGAGACGTTAGCGAATTGGCCATCATCTCATTGAATCCTTGCGAATTTAACTGCGTCGCGATAATATTCTGTACTTTATAATCTTCTGTCCTAGCTGCATTAGAAACAGTAGCATTGAACTTTTTGGTAAAATTGATGTTGTTGTAACCATACACTCTCAAGATTTCTTCAATCACGTCTATTTCTCTTTGCACGTCAACTCGGTACGATGGAATAATCAGTCCTAATCCTGCATCAGATACGCTGTTTACTTTTATGTCCAAGGAAACTAAGATTTTCTTGATGGTTTCTTTTGGCAATTCCTGTCCGATGATTTTTGTTGCTTTGGCAAAATTCAAGAACACCGGGAAATCCTCAATCTTTTTAGGATAGATATCGATAATGTCTGAAGTAATCTCACCTCCGGCTACTTCCTGAATCAACAAGGCTGCGCGTTTCAGCGCATATTCAGTAATCGTCGGATCGATTCCTCTTTCAAAACGGAAAGAAGCATCCGTATTCAAGCCATGTCTTTTAGCTGATTTTCTAACGCTTACGGGATTGAAATAAGCACTTTCTAAAAAGATAGAAGTCGTATTTTCAGAAACACCTGAATTTTTTCCTCCGAAAACACCCGCAATACACATAGGTCCATTTTCATCACAAATCATTAAGTCTTCTTCATGAAGTGTTCTTTCTACATCATCAAGAGTCGTGAATTTTGTTCCGGCTGGTACTGTTTTTACGATAACTTTATTTCCTTTTACTTTAGCGGCATCAAAAGCATGAAGCGGCTGACCCAATTCGTGCATTACATAATTGGTCACGTCTACAATATTATTTTTAGGAGTAAGCCCGATTGATTTCAGTCGGTTTTGCAACCATTCTGGCGATTGTTTTACCGCTATTTCAGAAATGGTAACACCACAATATCTTGGAGCCAATTTAGAATCTTCTACTTTGATGTCCATCTTCAACGTCCTTTTGTCAACCCTAAAGTTGCTGACAGAAGGCGTAATCAATTCTGTGTGAGCATTCGTCTGAAGCATTCCGGCTCTCAAATCCCTTGCCACACCAAGATGGCTCATGGCGTCAGCTCGGTTCGGTGTCAATCCAATTTCGAATACTTCATCATTTTCAATATTGAATACTTTAGATGCAGGAGTTCCGGGAGCATATTTGTCATCGAGGATCATGATTCCGTCGTGGCTTGTTCCAAGACCTAATTCATCTTCGGCACAAATCATTCCATGACTTTCTTGGTCTCTGATCTTGCCTTTTTTTATCTGGAAAGCATTTCCGTCCTTATCATATAAAGTAGTTCCGATTGTAGCAACAGGCACTTTTTGTCCAGCCGCAACATTCGCTGCGCCACAGACAATTTGAACCGGAGTACCCGTGCCTAAGTCAACCGTAGTGACTTTCAGACGGTCTGCATTCGGATGCTGTACGCAAGTCAGCACATGTCCAACAACAATGCCTTCTAAGCCTCCTTTTACGGATTGGTATTTTTCAACACCTTCGACTTCTAAACCTAAATCGGTTAAAAGTGATGCTGTTTCATCAGATTTCCAATCTGTTTTGATAAATTGCTTAAGCCAGTTATATGAAATTTTCATTGTTGTTTTTGGTATTATTTTTTGTAAGGTTGCAAAGATAGGATTTTTTGATTTTTTAAAGAATTTTTAAAGTGCATAAATTAGGTAAAAATCGCTCCAAAATGTCTAAAATTAGGATGAATCGGGTGACAATAAAGCCGATAGACAGAAAGAAATCGATTTCAAAAAATTATGTTAAAATAATACTTGCCTGATTTTAATTTGGATAAGGTAATTATTTGTAATTTTGTTCTCTTTTAAATTGACTTTCCGTGGGAAAACATATTCACAAATTATCTGCTGCAGGATTATTAGTTACTTTAGGAATTATTTTTGGAGACATCGGAACTTCGCCGTTGTACGTTTTAAAAGCCATAGTCGGAGACGACCCTATTGTTTCGAGAGATATCATTGGAGCCATTTCGGCTATCTTTTGGACCTTGACATTACAGACCACCGTGAAATACGTTATCATTACGCTTCGTGCAGATAACAAGGGCGAAGGTGGTATTTTTTCACTTTATACCTTAATTAGAAAAACCAAAGTAAAATGGTTGCTTTTTCCAGCCATTATTGGAGGAAGTACGCTTTTGGCAGACGGAATTATCACGCCGCCGATTTCGGTTTCTTCTGCTATTGAAGGACTAAGAGTTATCAACCCAGACATTCCAACAATTCCGATTGTTATTGCGATTATTACTATTCTTTTTGGATTACAGCAGTTTGGTACCAAGCTGATTGGAAAATTTTTCGGGCCTGTCATGTTCACCTGGTTCTCGATGCTTGGTATTTTAGGAGCGATACAGTTAGGAACAAATGTTCATGTTCTTTCTGCATTCAACCCATATCATGCCTATGAACTTTTGATGAACCACAAACAAGGTTTCTTGATTTTAGGAGCCGTCTTCTTATGTACGACAGGTGCTGAAGCTTTATATTCTGATTTAGGACATTGTGGTAAAGAAAATATCCGCGTAAGCTGGATTTTTGTAAAATGCATGCTTTTGCTGAACTATTTCGGACAAGGAGCTTGGTTGATATCGCATGAAGGCATGAGCCTGAAATCTGTTGGAGTTACGAATCCGTTTTATGCCATCATGCCAGAATGGTTCTTGCCTTTTGGAATCGGAATAGCGACATTGGCTGCCGTTGTGGCCAGTCAGGCAATGATCAGCGGTTCTTTCACTCTGATCAACGAGGCCATCCGATTGAATTTCTGGCCAAAAGTAAAAATCAAATATCCTACTGAACTAAAAGGACAATTATACATTCCTTCTCTAAACTGGATGTTATGGATTGGCTGTGTTCTTGTCGTATTATATTTCAAAGAATCTTCAGGAATGGAAGCGGCGTACGGACTTGCAATCGTGATGACGATGTTGATGACGACTTCTTTATTAAATTTCTATCTGATTTTAAAAAGGTACAACAAGATTTTCATTACCGTTTTAATTACGACGTATGCTATAATCGAAATTTCATTCTTGATTGCCAATCTTCATAAATTCTCAGACGGCGGTTACATCACATTGCTGATTGCGATGATGCTGATGGCAACGATGTTTGTCTGGTATTTTGCCAGAAAAATTAGAAATCGTTATTTGGTATTTGTCAAACTATCAGATTATTTGCCTGTCTTGGAAGATTTGAGCCGAGACATGAGCGTACCGAAATATGCTACGAACTTAGTCTATCTGACCAGTGCTGATCATAGGACAGAAATCGAATCGAAGATTATGTATTCGATTTTAAATAAACAGCCAAAACGTGCGGATATTTATTGGTTCGTTCACGTGCATGTTGTCGATGAACCGTATACGATGGAATACCGCGTGAATGAATTTATTCATGATGACGTAATCCGAATCGATTTCAGGCTTGGTTTCCGCGTAGCGCCAAGAATTAGCTTGATGTTCAAGAAAGTGGTGGAAGACATGGTGAAAAACAAAGAAGTAGATGTAACAAGTCGTTACGCTTCTTTAAATAAGAATAATATTATCGGGGATTTCAGATTTATCTTGATAGAGAAGTTTATTTCTTACGATAACGATCTGCCATTCTACGAAAAATGGATTCTCGATACGTATAACATCTTGAAGAAAATGGGACTTTCAGAAGAGAAAGCTTTCGGGCTGGATTCCAGTTCGGTGACCATAGAGTCGTTCCCGCTGCTGATTACGGCTCCAAGGGAAATTTGCCTTACTAGAGTTGATTAATAACAATCTATAAAATATAAAAAGCCGAAGCATTGCTTCGGCTTTTTTGTTTGAAAGAAGTTAAGAATTAATAAATAAGCTCTTCTACATTTTTTTGGATATTTTCTGAGATTTTCTGGGTTGGAAGGTCATTAGGATCATTTCCAAACGGATCTTCAATTTCTTCAGCAATAAGCTCCAAACTGGCCAATACATAGAAGATGAAGACTACGACAGGAACAACATAATATCCTAATTGGAAGACATAGCCAAAAGGCAACGTCAGTACGTAAGTAAAGATGAATTTCTTGATAAACGCACTATAAGAGTAGGGAATAGGCGTATTTTTGATTCTTTCGCAGGCTCCGCAGACATCTGTAAACGATTGAATTTCTGCATTCAATACAATCAATTGGTCGCCAGAAATTCTTCCGGAAAGATACATTTCATTTACACGCTGTATCATTGTTTTGGCAATTTGGTTCGGCTTGTGCTTATAATGATCTTTCGATAAAGTCTTGTCATCAAAAAGCTCATGGCTGATACTTTCTGTCTTAAGATGCAGATTTAGTACGGAAGCATAAGCAGGAATGATTTTCCTAAAAAAATCTTTATCCTCTTTATCTTGCAGCATTACAGACAATTTTATAGCGAGATTACGGCTGTTGTTGACCAAAGCGCCCCACATTTTTCGGCCTTCCCACCAACGGTCATAAGCTGTATTTGTCCTGAATACTAATAAAAGGGAAATCACAAAGCCAAGCATATTGTGCATTACCGTTATGTTTTTGACATGGCTGTTTTCGGATAAATTCCAATATTCTAATTCTAGATAGGCGACTCCTGCGGAATAAAGACCGATCAGGATCATTATCCAAAAAAGTTTTCGGATCGTATCGCCCTTATGGAAATTAAAGATGAATGAAAACCATTCTTTTGGATTGTATGAAATCATTTTTTGTTATATTTAGTGATTAGCTGTACTAGCTTATATAATTCCAGATGTTTTTCTTTTTCGACATTTCGATAAAAACTTGTCGCAAGTTTTGATGTTCCGGCTTGGTCATCGAAGCATCGTCTTTTAATAATTTAACAGCATAATGCCTTGCTAATTGTAAAATCTCCCTATCCTTTACTAAATCGGCAATCTGCAAGTTTAAGACGCCACTTTGCTGGGTTCCCATCAAGTCACCTGGTCCTCGAAGTTTCAAATCAACTTCTGCTATTTCAAAACCATCGTTTGTTCGAGTCATCGTTTCCATCCTGATTTTGCTATCATTGCTTAATTTATGTCCCGTCATCAAGATGCAATAGCTTTGTTCTGCGCCACGTCCTACGCGTCCGCGTAACTGATGCAGCTGCGATAAGCCGAAACGTTCTGCGCTTTCAATAATCATCACGCTGGCATTAGGTACATTCACGCCGACTTCAATAACGGTGGTTGCGACCATAATATTGGTCTTTCCTTGTGAAAATCGCTGCATTTCGGAATCTTTGTCGGCTGGCTTCATTTTTCCATGAACGATACTGACGCTGTATTTCGGCAGCGGAAAATCTCTTGAAATACTCTCATAACCGTCCATCAAATCTTTGTAATCCATCTTTTCGGATTCTTGTATCAAAGGATATACGATGTAAATCTGCCTGCCTTTTTCAATTTCATCTTTGATAAACTTCCAGACTTTTAATCGGTTCGAATCATAACGATGGACGGTCTGAATCGGCTTTCTTCCTGGTGGCAATTCGTCAATTACCGAAATATCCAAATCGCCATACAGACTCATGGCCAAGGTTCTTGGAATTGGCGTTGCTGTCATGACCAAAACGTGCGGCGGAATATCGTTTTTCTTCCAAAGCTTGGAACGCTGTTCTACGCCAAAACGATGCTGCTCGTCAATAATAGCAAGGCCTAAATTGTGAAACTTTACTTTATCTTCCAATAAAGCATGAGTCCCGATAATGATGTGGAGGCTTCCGTTTTCTAATTCCTCATGGATGATTTTTCGATCTGAAGTTTTAGTCGAGCCAGTCAGTATTTTGATATTAATATTCAACGGTTTAGCTAATTCTGACAATCCATTAAAATGCTGGTTAGCCAAGATTTCTGTCGGTGCCATAAGGCATGCCTGAAAGCCATTATCCAAAGCCAGAAGCATGCTCATTAGCGCTACGATGGTTTTTCCAGAACCTACGTCGCCTTGCAGCAATCGATTCATCTGGGCAGGATTCCCCATGTCATTTCGGATTTCTTTCAATACTCTTTTTTGAGCATTTGTCAGATCAAAAGGCAAGTGGTTGGTATAGAAATTATTAAAATAATCGCCTACTTTTTCAAAAGGATGTCCTTTAATTTTACTTTTTCGAATCAGGTTTTTAGTGATAAGCTGTAATTGTATGAAAAACAATTCTTCAAACTTTAATCGAAATTGTGCTTTTGCCAATAAATCAGGACTTTTTGGAAAATGAATATTGAACAGAGCCGCATTTTTAGGAATCAGCTTGAGCTCTTCAATCAGATAATTAGGTATCGTTTCCTGAAACAGCGCTTGTGTTTCTACAAAAAGCTGCTGCATCAATTTATTGATTGTGCGGTTTGAAATTCCCCGCTGTGTCAATTTTTCGGTTGACGGATAGACAGGCTGCATCGCCGAACGGAGATTCTGTTCGTGCTCGGCAAGCAGTTCCATTTCTGGATGTGCCATATTGAACTGTCCGTTAAAAGAAGTGCATTTTCCAAAAATAACATAGACCGTGTTTAATTTCAGGTTTTCCCGAATCCATTTCTGGCCTTGAAACCACACGAGTTCCATCTCTCCCGTATCGTCGATAAAAGTCGCGACAAGGCGCTTGCCCTTTTTTTGCTCAACGGTCTTGATGTGGATTATCTTTCCGATTATCTGGACTTCTGCATTGGTATTCTGCAATTCGTTTATTTTATAATAACGCGTCCTGTCGATATAACGATTTGGAAATAAATTTATTAGGTCGCCATATTTGTGAATGCCTAATTCCTTCCGAAGCAATTCGCCACGGGCCGGGCCAACGCCTTTTAGGTATTCAATAGGAGTTTCTAATAAATTGTTTTGCATTGTCTAATTAAAACACGAATATAAGCCATTAATTGAAAACTATAAAATGCGAGCCGAACTTGTTTGTCTTTCGTAAAGCTTAACTTTTGATTATACAGATTTTATTCTAAAGTAAGATTTTGGCTAAAGAAAATGATATATTTGGATTCAAATTCAATCTAAATGACAACGCACCTTGCATTGCTTCGCGGCATTAATGTTTCCGGACATAATATGATTAAAATGGAAGCCCTGAAAACGACGCTAGAAGCTATCGGCTTTCAAAATGTACAGACCTATATACAATCGGGAAATGTTTTCGTAGACACAGAAGAAGAGAATGCTTTAAAAGTAGGTTTTCTGATTAGACAGGAAATTTTCAAAGTTTTCGGTCATGAAGTGCCTGTCGTTGTTATTGGCAAAGATGATTTGGCGATCTGCTTTCGAAACAATCCTTTCCTGAAAGAAAAAGATATCGATACTAAAAAACTATATGTCGCTTTTGTTTCTACTACTTTAAAGAACGAAAGCATTAATGATTTGAAGATAAGCCAATTCAAACCCGACGAAGCAAGTATCGATGGAAGCCGAATTTATATCAAATATGCAGTCGGTGCCGGAAAAACCAGATTCGACCAAAAATATATCGAAAAGAAGCTCAATGTTACTGCTACAATCAGAAACTGGAATACCGTGACTCAATTACTAACACTATTTGAGGAAAGATAAAACATGGCAAAACCTATTTATATCCTGGGCACGGGACTTTCGCATAACGGTTCTGCGGTTTTATTAAAAGACGGACGCGTCTGTGTGGGTATCGAAAAAGAACGACTGACCCGTATAAAACATGATGGCGGCAATGACACGCTGGCCATACAATATTGCCTAGATGCTGAAGGCATAGAATTAAAAGACCTTTCGCTTGTCGTGCAATGCGCCAATTTTGAAATTCCTGACCGAAATTATTATAAAGGAAAAAGAATCTTTGCAGACGCCAAAGATCTTAAGATTGTAGATATTTCACACCATTTGGCCCATGCCTATAGCGCTGTTGGCACTTCACCTTTTTCGGAGTGCGCCGTTATGGTTATCGACGGTTGTGGAAGTCCGTTGGATCAATTCTTGAAATTGCATCCCGACCGGCAACAGCATATAGCTCCCGAGTTCTTGAACGAAAACCAGATGCTCTGCGAAAAAGATAGCTTTTATCATTTTGATGGACAACAACTGACCCCTTTAGCCAAGGATTTCAGTAAAATGGCGGAACAATCAGATAATTTGTTTTCGCTTCCTACGACACAACATTCGATAGGAGGTTTTTATGCCTCAGTCAGCAATTATGTTTTTGGCGATATGGATGATGTCGGAAAATTGATGGGATTGGCACCGTTTGGAAAATCGGGAACCTATGATTTCGAAGCTTTTGAATTTAAGTCCGGAAACCTGTTTGTCAATGATGGCTGGAAAAACCAGTTTGATAATCCATCCCAAGGCTATGCTTATTTTAAAGAACATTTTGACTATTATGCCAATGTAGCCAAATGGGCCCAAGAACAGGTGGAAAAAGCAGTGTTGCAATGCATTCAAAACCGATTGGAGAAATTTCCGCATCAGAATTTATGTTATTCTGGAGGTGTTGCGCTCAATGCCGTTGCAAACGCGAAGCTTCAGGATGCACAAATAGCAGAAGACATCTATTTTGAGCCTGCCGCTGCCGATAATGGCTTGGCTTTGGGCTGTGCTTTTTACGGCTGGCTTGACTATCTCAAAATGCCGAAAGTACCGCATGATGGCAGTACCTGTTTTGGGAAAACATATACTGATAGCGAGATTGACGCTACCTTTGACAAAGAAGAAAACAAGAAATACGATCCGAAGAAAATAACCGATGAAGCCGAGTTGGTTCGTTATTGTGCCGAAAAATTAAAAGAAGGAAAAACCATAGCCTGGTTCCAATCGGGCTCAGAGTTTGGCCCAAGATCTTTAGGAAGAAGAAGTATTTTGGCGCACCCCGGAATTGAAAACATGAAAGACCGTATCAATCTGGATATCAAGTTCCGAGAAGATTTTCGTCCTTTTGCGCCTGCAGTACTAAAAGACAAAGTTGGCAACTATTTCCAATCTGCACGATACAGTCCGTATATGATTTTAGTGGATAAGACACGTCATGAATACATCCAAGCCCTTAAAAATGTAACGCACCGTGACGGATCGGCGCGTGTACAGACGGTTGAGAAAAGCTGGAATCCAAAGTTTGCTCTATTGATTGAGGCTTTTTATGAACAGACAGGAATTGCAGTACTGCTGAATACAAGCCTGAACAAAAAAGGGATGCCAATTGTCGAAACTCCCGATGAAGCCATCCATCTATTCGGAATAACCGATTTGGATATATTGGTAATGGAAAATACGATACTCGAAAAATAACTATCCCAAATTTTTAATCAATTCATTTGCCATTGGCGTATTCATCCGCTGCAATTCGGCAATCATTTGCTGTTTCTGCTCTTCGCTTAATACAGGCGCTGGCTTTATAAATTGTTCTGGATCGGCTTCCTTAAAAAATAAGGCATCGGTCCATTCGTTTCTCAAGCCGTCAATTACCAAATGGATACGATCTTCTGTTCCGCGGTTGGCGACAGAATGCGTAAAGTTGGCGTCGATATACCAACATTCGCCTTCGTTCATAATCAGGCGCTTGCCGTCCAAAATAAATTCGACTTCGCTGTTGGTAATGATCGGAATGTGCAATCTAAAACAGCCGTCTTCATATCCAAGACAGTTGTCGCTATGCGGTTTGACTTCGGCACCTACAGCCAGTTGAAGCAAACGGACAGCCGTTTTTTCAAAAAGAAAACTGTCGAGTATTTCTTTAAAATAAGTACAAGAGTTTAGGATTTCAGTCGGAACTAACTTTTCCGTCGCATTCGGCGACGCATAAATCTGATCCGATTTGCCGCTTTCAGACATCAATGCAATTGAGGTCCATTTTCCGGTATAATCCTTTGTATTGTAATGTGCGGTCCAATTCTCATTGATGATTTTTTGGACATCCGTTTTAAGTTTTTCAGTATCAAAAAACAGAGGAAATTGTATAGAGCGTACTAGTTTATCCATGATCTAATCTCTTAACCATTTAGCCATTACAGGAAAAGCTTCCTTTCTTTCTTTGAGCGCGCGTTCTTTGCCAAAAGTAAGTCCGGCCCATTCCAGTAAAGGCAATCCGATATAATTCTCGCCATTGAAATTAGAAATCAGCCAATCCGAATTATTTTTATAGCCGTCGGGATGGAAGACAAATTCAATCGGCAGGTCCAAGTGTTTTGCTGCCGCAAAAGACCAAAGCATGGCCGCAATTTCTTCACCTTGAGTAGGCCAATCTGCTGCCATTTCGGTTGTTCCGGCTCGATTTCTTTCTGCAGAAGTTGTCACGGCCAAATGGCCGGCTTCGTGCAGCATATCGCCTGGATATTTTAGCTTTTCATAATCTACATAAACAGTGCTAGGACCTAAAGCCAATCCGGGAAGAAACGTTTCTTCTTCTAGATTTTTCACAACTACCGATATTCCGATTTCTTCAAGGAATCGGACTGTTTTTTCCAAATGAGGATGTTTCTCGAACATGATCAATATAAGTTTGGGCAACACAATATAGCAAAAAAGTTTCGTGTAAATAGAATAATTCTGTATTGTTTCTGAAACCTTCGTAACTTTGAAATTCAGATATTTTTAAAATGAGACGACTACCATTTCTTTTTCTTCTTTTCCCTTATTTTCTTTTTTCACAGCAACTGCAAAAAGTGGATTTCAAGACGTTGAATGCCACACTTTCTTTAGATGCGGCTAACAAAAAAATAGCAGGAAAAACTACGTATGTTTTTGAAGTACTTTCAACCATTGATACGATTCGGATTGATGCCAAAAACATGAGTTTTTCGAATTTAAAGATCAACAATAATACAGTCGAGTTCAAGAATTCGGGTAAAGAACTATTGCTTTTCAAAGGCTTTAAAAAGGGAAAGAACACGCTCACGTTTGAGTACGAAGCAACTCCAAAACAGACATTGTATTTTATAGGCGAAAAAGAAAATCTACAGATCTGGACACAAGGCCAAGGCAAATACACAAGCTATTGGCTGCCGAGTTTTGACGACGTAAACGAGAAGGTCATTTTTGGACTGACTATTTCTTTTGATAAAGATTTCACAGTCTTGTCTAACGGCAAATTAAAAAAGGTAGCCGATGTAAATCAAGCGCAAAAACAATGGGAATACCAGATGGAAAAGCCGATGAGTTCTTATCTGGCCATGCTTGCTATCGGGAAATTTGCAAAACAGACTGAAACGACAGCATCCGGAACACCTTTAGAAATGTATCTTTCGCAAGAAGATGCCTCAAAATTTGAATACACTTACAAATACAGCAAGACAATTTTTGACTTTTTCGAAAGCGAAATCGGTGTGAAATATCCGTGGGGAATCTACAGACAGGTTCCGGTAAAAGACTTTTTATATGGGGGAATGGAGAATACGACTTCCACGATTTTCTCCCAAGATTATGTTGTCGATGAAATCGGTTTTAACGATAGAAATTACATCAACGTCAATGCCCACGAATTGGCGCATCAATGGTTTGGCGATCTGATTACCGCAACGTCAGGAAAGCATCATTGGCTGCAGGAGGGCTTTGCGACCTATTATGCGCTTCTGGCAGAAAAAGAACTTTTTGGCGAAGACCATTTTAATTGGGAAATGTACGAGATTGCCGAAAGGCTGCAGCAGGCGTCTAAAACAGATACCATTCCGTTGATGAACGAGAAGGCAAGCGCGCTTACTTTTTACCAGAAAGGTGCCTGGGCCTTGCATGTGCTGCGTGAAAACGTAGGGGCCAACAACTTCAACAAAGCCGTAAAAAAATACTTGGAAAAATACGCTTTCAAAAATGTAAATACCGCTGATTTTTTGGCAGAAATCAATGCTGTCTCCAAGTACGACACAAAGAAATTTCAAGAAATATGGCTGGAAAAATCAGGCTTTGAAGTAACAGAAGCGTTGGGAATCTTGCAAAAGAATAAATTTATCAAGAACTATCTAGACGTACTTTCATTAGCCGAAAAACCTTTGGCCGAAAAACAGCAGGTTTTCGAAGAAACCTTGAAATCGGATGCTTACTATCCGATAAAAGAAGAAATTCTTTTCCAGCTGCAATCGTTAGATTTTCCTGAAAAGCTTCCTTTTATCCAGATTGCAATACAGTCAAAAGATATAAAAGTAAGGCAGGCGGTTGCCAAGACCTTGAATAAGTTTCCGGCAGAATTTCTGCCTGATTTTGAAACGTTTCTAGATGACAATTCCTATGTCACAAAAGAAATAGCCTTAAATGTCTTATGGTCGCAGTTTCCGGATAACAGGACAAAATATTTGGACAAATCTAGGAATTGGATCGGCATGAACGACAAAAATCTCAGAATCTTATGGCTTACGATGGCCTTGGCTACAAAAGATTTTGAGCCTGAAAATAAGCTAGGCTATTACGACGAGCTTTTAGGCTATGCTTCTCCAAATTACGAAAGCTCTATCCGCCAAAATGCGCTGATCAATCTTCTGTATATTAATCCGAACGATACCAATGTCCTTCGCATGCTTGTCAATCCGTTGACGCACCACAAATGGCAGTTCTCTAAATTTGCAAGAGACAAGATAAGAGAGCTTATCAAAAAGGAAAAATACAAATTGTTTTTCTCCGAGCTTTTGCCCTCCTTGCAAGAAAATGAAAAGGTCGCTTTAGAAAGACTATTAAATCCATAGAACTGTTAAAGTTGTCCTTAGTTCAGCAGAATAGCATTATTTTTAAAGAAAAATCACCACACATTTATGCGAGCATTAGTTATTTCGGGTGGCGGAAGCAAAGGAGCATTTGCTGGCGGCGTTGCCCAATACCTTATCAAAGAAAAAAATATATGCTATGATTTGTTTATTGGGTCTTCCACAGGAAGCCTTTTGATTCCGCATCTGGCCTTGGACAAAGAAGACAAAATTTTCAAGCTGTATACGAACGTAGATATGGACAAAATTTTCAGCGTCAATCCCTTTATCATCAAGCATAAGAAGAATCAAGAAGTCATTACCATCAATCACTTTAACGTGATCATGCAATTCATGAAAGGGAAGCGTACTTTCGGCGAAAGCAAAAACCTCAAAAACTATATCGAAGATAATTTCTCAAAAGAAGAATTTGCCGAACTACGGAATTCCTCCAAAGAAATTATCGTGGCGGTTACCAACATCACAAAGAACTGCGTAGAATACAAATCCATCCTCGATTGCTGCTATGAAGATTTCTGCGATTGGATTTGGATTTCCTGCAACTATATTCCTTTTATGAGCCTTGTGACCAAAGACCATTTTGAATATGCCGACGGCGGTATCTCCAATGTAATTCCGATACAAGAAGCCATCAATCGCGGCGCGACAGAAGTAGACGTAATTGTTTTGGAAACCGAACACAATACGGCCGAAAAAGTCATCGGAAAAAATCCTTTCTCGCTTACGATTGATTTGTTCGGAACGATTATCGACCAAGTCGAACGAAAAGATATTATTATCGGTCGATTGGCAGCAGCAGCCAAGAATGTAAAACTCAATTTCTATTACACGCCAACAAAACTGACCGACAATCCGCTTGTTTTTAATAAAAAAATCATGCTAGATTGGTGGCACCAAGGCTATGACTATGCTAAAAATAAGAGCGAAAACATGAGCCAGATCCAGATATAAAAAAAAGCCTCTGTAAAGAAGCTTTCGTTATAATTTATTCCTGACAATCTACCAAAGTCCTCCGACTTCGTCTTTGATATAAGCCAAAGCATTGTTGCTTGGCGATTGTTTTTCCAACAGTTCGCTCAAGACCGCTTCGCGTAATTTATTTGCCGTATCCGTTGCAGGATTCAAGGCCGCTTTTCGGATCATCTGTATCGTAGCATTTTTAGCCGTCGTGATAATCGTCCAGCATTCGTCTGATAAATAAATCTGCTGCGTAAGGTTATGCTCAAATTCGTTTTCGATATGCGAAATGACCAAATCCTGATAATCCATCTTGTCGCTCGAAGTAGGAGCAATGCGGATCAAAAGGTTGGAAGGGTTTATTCTTTCTAAAAACAAAGCCATTCTTTCATAAGCCTGCAGTCGGATAGGAAGCGCGCTTTTCTGCGCATCTTTCTGGATGAGGTACCTGCGGCGGCCTTCTTCGTTTTTAGTATGAAGGCTGAAAAAATAGTAGGCTACGCCTCCAGTGATTACGGCAGGAAGAGTATAGCTCAACAGCTCGATTATTTTTGTAGTATCCATAGAATATGCTTTTAAAGAACGCAAAAATAGGACATTCTTTTCATAAAATTCATTGTTTATAACTAAATAAGAACGGCAACCATTTCTTATAGGTGCCATTATTTTTCTACAATCTAAATCCTTATTTTTGCAAGTAAAAGAAACTAAAAAAAATGCAGCAGTATATAAGCCAGCTTAATGAAGCCCAGCAGGCGCCTGTTCTCCAAAAGGACGGCCCAATGATTATTATTGCAGGAGCAGGCTCAGGAAAAACCAGGGTATTAACCATACGCATTGCCTACCTGATGCATCAGGGTGTCGATGCCTTTAATATCCTTGCCTTGACGTTTACGAACAAGGCAGCCCGTGAAATGAAAAAGCGTATCTCAGATATCGTAGGTTCGAGCGAGGCGAAGAATCTTTGGATGGGAACCTTCCACTCGGTTTTTGCAAGAATGTTGCGCTCCGAAGCCGACAAGCTAGGCTATCCTTCCAATTTTACGATTTATGACTCGCAGGATTCGGTACGACTGATCGGCTCTATCATCAAGGAAATGCAATTGGATAAGGACGTCTACAAGCCAAAGCAGGTTTTTGGGCGTATTTCTTCCTATAAAAACAGTTTGATTACGGTCAAGGCCTATTTCAACAACCCAGACTTGCAGGAGCAGGATGCCATGTCGAAAAAGCCGCGTCTTGGAGAAATCTACCAAAACTATGTTGAGCGCTGTTTTAAGGCAGGCGCAATGGATTTCGACGACCTGTTATTAAAGACCAACGAACTGCTAAACCGTTTTCCGGATGTCTTGGCAAAATACCAAGACCGATTCCGTTATATCTTGGTCGATGAGTACCAAGATACCAACCATTCGCAATATTTGATCGTTCGTGCTTTGTCGGACAAATTCCAAAATATCTGCGTCGTTGGTGACGATGCGCAGAGTATTTATGCTTTCCGCGGAGCGAACATCAATAACATCTTGAACTTCCAGAAAGATTATGAAGGCGTACAGACCTACCGTCTGGAGCAGAATTACCGTTCTTCTAAAAATATAGTCGAAGCGGCCAACTCGATCATCGACAAGAATAAGACCAAGCTCGACAAGATTGTCTGGACGGCAAATGCCGACGGTCCGAAGATAAAAGTACACCGAAGCCTGACCGATGGTGAAGAGGGCCGATTTGTGGCCAGCGAAATCTTTGAAAAGAAGATGCAGCTCCAGATGATGAACGGACAGTTCGCCATCTTGTACAGAACCAACGCCCAATCGCGTGCGATGGAGGATGCCTTGAGAAAACGTGACATTCCGTATCGAATCTACGGCGGCTTGTCGTTCTATCAAAGAAAAGAAATCAAGGATGTTCTCTGCTACCTGCGATTGATTATCAATCCGAAGGATGAAGAAGCGCTGATACGCGTTATCAATTATCCGGCACGAGGTATCGGCGATACTACGGTCGAAAAGCTGACGATTGCGGCCAACCACTACAAGCGTTCGATTTTTGAAGTGATGGAGCATATCGACAAGATTGACCTAAAGCTGAATTCAGGAACAAAATCGAGGTTGCAGGATTTCGTGACCATGATCAAAAGCTTTCAGGTCATCGACCAGAACCACGACGCTTTTTATCTGGCAGAGCATGTGACCAAAAAGACGGGCTTGATACAAGAATTGAAAAAAGACGGCACTCCGGAAGGAATCGCGCGTCTTGAAAATATAGAAGAGCTCTTAAACGGTATCAAGGATTTCATCGAAGGGCAGAAAGAAATCGACGGAGCAAGAGGCGCCTTGTCTGAGTTTTTAGAAGATGTAGCCTTGGCTACTGATTTGGACAAAGATACAGGCGATGATGACCGCGTGGCCTTGATGACCATTCACTTGGCAAAAGGACTGGAATTCCCTTATGTATTTGTCGTAGGGATGGAGGAAGACTTATTTCCGAGTGCCATGAGTATGAGCACCCGAAGCGAACTGGAAGAGGAGCGAAGGCTGTTTTATGTAGCCTTGACACGTGCCGAACATCAGGCCTATTTGACCTACGCACAATCGCGCTACCGTTGGGGAAAACTTACCGATTCTGAACCATCACGATTTATTGAAGAAATCGATGGCGAATATCTAGAATACCTGACTCCGGCAGAAGGCAACTACCGTTACAAGCCGATGATTGATATGGATATTTTTGGCGACGTAGATAAGTCGAAATTGCGACTGGCAAAGCCTACAAACGGCACGCCGCCTAAAAAGTACGGCGAAGAAGAACCGTCTTCCAGCATCCGAAGATTAAAGCCTGTTTCTTCTAATGCTTCGTCTGGTGCTCCAGTTTCAGACAGCAAGCTGAATGTGGGGAATATTGTCATGCACGAAAGGTTTGGAAAAGGGCAGGTGCTCAATATCGAAGGAGCGGGTGCCGACAAGAAGGCTGAAATTAAATTTGAGGTCGGAGGCATCAAAAAATTGCTACTGCGTTTTGCCAAGCTGGATATCCTATCCTAAATTGTTTGGGAAAATTGTCGTAACTTTAATCAAAAGACTTTAAGAAAAATGGCACAATTTATTAAAATATACCCTCAGAATCCCAACGAGAAAGAAATCGACCGCGTAGTCAAAGTGCTGAAAGAAGGAGGGTTGGTTATTTATCCTACAGACACTGTCTATGGTCTTGGCTGTGATATTACCAATACAAAAGCATTGGAGCGTATCGCCAAAATCAAGGGCATAAAGCTCGACAAAGCTAACTTTTCTTTTGTCTGCCACGATCTGAGCAATATTTCAGACTATGTAAAGCAGATTGATACGTCTACGTTCAAGCTGTTAAAAAGGGCATTGCCTGGACCGTATACGTTTATCTTGCCGGGCAACAACAACCTGCCAAAAGAGTTCAAGAAAAAAAATACTGTAGGTATTCGTGTGCCTGATAATTCGATTGCTTTGGAAATTGTAAAACAGCTCGGGAATCCTATTGTTTCTACGTCCATCCACGATGATGATGACGTAATCGAGTACACTACCGATCCGGAACTGATCTTTGAGAAATGGCAGAATCTGGTAGATGTGGTCATCGACGGGGGCTATGGAGACAACCAGCCATCGACGATAATTGACTTGTCGGGCAGCGAACCCGTAGTCGTAAGGGAAGGAAAAGGCAGTATTGATTTTTTATAAAATGCGAGTTTTATGACAAAACTTTCGCTTTTGTGATAATTTAATCCTAATTTAGCACTACCAATTAAGAAGTTCCTACTAGTGATAACGATCTATACCGTATGCTATTCTTAATTTAAATATTTAATTGGTTATTAATAAAAAAAGTTAGGGATACATAAAAAGCAGGCTTTCGGGCCTGCTTTTTCATTTACTGCTTATTTTGGACGGCTTATTGCTTCGCCAAGTTTTTCATTTCTTTTTCGATCATGTCATAGAACTGGTCGATTTTTGGCAATACCACAATTCTAGTTCTTCTGTTAACTGATCTGTTTTCAGCAGAGTTGTTGTCTACTAACGGAATGTACTCGCTTCTTCCTGCTGCAATCAACTGTTTTGGATTTACATTCAGCTCTTGCAATACGCGGATGATAGACGTAGAACGTTTCACGCTCAAATCCCAGTTGTCTAACAAGACACCATTTGATTTGTAAGGAACGTTGTCCGTGTGTCCTTCAACCATACATTCAAAGTCTGGCTTGCTGTTTACTACCTTCGCTACTTTAGCCAAGATTTCTTTTGCTCTGTCGCTCACGACGTAGCTGCCGCTTTTGAAAAGAAGCTTGTCTGCAATAGAGATGAACACAACTCCTTTTTCAACATTGATCTCGATATCCGGATCGCTGATACCCACTGAGCTTTTTAGGCTGGTTACCAAAGCCAATGTAACAGAGTCTTTTTTGGTCAAGGCGTCTTGAAGACGAGTAATCTTGATGTCTTTTTCTTTCAGGCTCTCTAATGATTTTTCAAGGTTTTCTGCTCCTTTTGAAGAAAGGGTAGTCAAGTTGCCCATATTGTTGATCAGGTCAGCATTGTTCTTTTTCAAGAATTCAAGCTGGTTGGCAAAAGCTTCTCTTTCTGTCAAACAAGTGTTCAGCTTCACAGTGGCAGTGTTCAGCAGGTCTTGAATTTCTTTGTTTTTTGCTTCTAGTTCGGCAATTTTCTTTTTTGAACCACACGAGGTCAGCGTAAATGCTGCAATCGAAAGTATAAAAATGACTTTTTTCATAGGTTTCGGTTTTAAAATTTTAACAAATTTAAGGATTAATACTAGGGTATCAAGTTTAACATCTATAAACTATTGTTAAAATTTTATTCAAAAACCTTGCCTTTCTTGACGAAATACTGGTAGGTGATGCTTTTTATTTTGTAGTAATTATCGTATTGATTTGATTCTCTTTTGTTTAAGAACTTAAATAAATTTAAATAAAAACTAAAGTGCGAGCGCAGGATTGCCCAAGTGTGCGCAAACTTGCCTTCGAATACAAACTTGATTCCAGCGAGTCCGTCTTGCGACAGCCGAATGAAAAGAACCGGAAACAATCGCTTCCTCGGAAGGTTCTTCAGCATCATCCACAGCGAATTGCGGAAATTGAGAAAAGTCTTGTGCGGATTAGTCTCCTTCAGAGTCGCACCGCCAACGTGGTACACTGTAGATTTTCCACAGTATTTTACTTTCAGTCCTTGGTTAAAGGCACGCCAGCAAAGATCGATTTCTTCTTGGTGCGCAAAAAAGTCTTCGTCAAAGCCGCCGAGCTTTCTGTAGACGTCTTTTCGGATAAAGAAGCAGGCTCCAGATGCCCAAAAGATGTCTGCAGTATCATTATACTGCCCGTTGTCTTTTTCAAGCGTCTGGAAGATCCTGCCGCGGCAGAACGGAAAAGCATATTGGTCGATAAAGCCGCCTCCGGCACCAGCATATTCAAACCACTGCTTGTTTTTATAATCTAGTATTTTGGGCTGCAGTATAGCCGTTTCAGGTTCTTGGTCGAACAGCTCGATAATGGGCGTGAGCCAGTTTTCTGTCACTTCAATATCAGAATTGACCAAGGCATAATATTCTTCTTCTACAAACCGCAAGGCTTGGTTATAGCCTTTGGCAAAGCCGAAGTTCTCGGTGTTCTGTATGATCTTTACCGACGGAAATGTCTTTTTGATAAAATCAACCGAAGTATCCGACGAAGCATTGTCGGCCACATAGATGTTCGCTTCCGAAGAAAATCGCAACACAGAAGGCAGGAATTCTTCGAGCAGCTTCTGGCCGTTCCAGTTGAGTATGACGATGGCGGTTTTTTTCATCAGATGTTGGTTTTCGATTGGGGCTAGGTTCTGAAATTAGGAAGTTCTTTTAAGAAATTGTATTTTTCTTCGTGATAATCCATCTGGCAAAAATAATGATTTAGGCCGTTGGTTACCATTAAATATTCCGATTCGAGCGCCATATTGTAGCGGGCAATCTGGTCGAAAGTATCCTGGCTGATGATAATGTCGGTCGATTTGCATTCCACCAAAAGAAACAGCTTGCCATCGGGCTGGAACACCACGATATCATAGCGCTTGACCAAGCCGTTCAGCTTGATGATCTTTTCTACATTAATATACGACTTCGGGTATTTCTTTTCTTGAAGCAGGTACTGCACTACGTTCTGTCGGACCCATTCTTCGGGCGTCAGGACAATAAATTTCCTGCGGATTTCGTCGAAAATAGAAATCCTTCCTTCCGTATTCTTGAAGCGGAATTCATAGGTGTTGAAATTGAGCTGCTGCATGCTGCAAAGAAACAAAATTTGTTTGTATGTTTCCTGTTTGTATATTTGATGCAAAAGCAATTGATGAAATCGGAAGCGTATGACCTATAAACAATATGCTGTACATCCAGACCTTAAAGACTGGATACGTTATTTCTGGAGCTACGACGTATGTACTTCAGAAACGCAGGTATTGCACGTCCGTTCCTTTGCAGACCGATATCCCCGTCTTATCTTTCAGGACATCCGTTCGTTTTCGCCCATCAAGGGTGCCGATGGCGGCATCAAGCCCATCTGCTACCTGAGCGGTGTCGATACGCAGCCTACCGATGCGTTCTGGGACAGCCGTTTTTCGCATTTCGGAATAAGCTTCCAGCCTCATGCCCTGCATACTTTCTTTGGCATCAATGCGGCCGACCTTACCGACCAGATGCCCGACATCGGACTGCTGGACAAGACCGAAATCGCAACCTTATTAACAGACGCTCACGACCATCTCGAAAGAGTTGCCCTGCTCAGCCACTACTTTTATAAAAAGATAGCCCAAGCCAAAGGCGATACGATTATCAACAACCTTTTTCAAGGCGATTGGGCCGACCGATTGGACAATGAAAAGAGCCTTGCGGCCATTGCCTCGCACTATCATATTTCTGAACGGCAGCTGCAGCGCAAGTTCAAGCAAAACGTAGGCGTGTCTGCCCGAAAATTTGCAAGGATTGCCAAATTCGAGAAGTCATTGCAGGCCATTTCTGCCGTACAGTATGGCAATCTTACCCAAGTAGCCTACGACTTGGAGTATACCGACCAGTCTCATTTTATAAAAGATTTTAAATTATTCTCCGGCCTTTCTCCGTATGACTTTGTGAGGCAGGCCAACCTGGGCTCTGAGAGCGCTTCGTTTATCTACCCCGACCCAATGGCGTGATGTCGTTCTGATACAATTCTGTTAGGATTCTCGATTTTAATTTTGGAAAAGATTTCTGGCTTGGTCCAGATCAAAAATTCTTAATCCTTAAAATCGTTTATGTATGAAAACAGAAAAAAACAAAATTGCAACCTTCCTTATTCTTGCACTCTCGGCTTTCGCCTTTACGAGCTGTTCTAAAGATGATGGCGATGATGCCAACGGAGGAAATTCACACAAGCTTGTGTTTAAGGCAGAAGTTTCTGCAGGATCTTCCATCAACCAATCCGTATACGGCTATGATACCAGCCTGACGACAGTCACGGGCCTGGGCGGACTGGCATGGACAAGCCCAGAAGTTACGGCACCTGCCAATGCGAGAGTAGCGAGTTTTGTCGTAAATGCAGTAGGAGCGAATGCTTCTTCGACCTTGAAACTGCAGGTATTTGTAGATGGTGTCTTAAAAAAAGAAAGCACGAGTACGGGGACAGCTTTGGTAAGCCAAGCGCAGTACAGCCTCAGATAATATCCTCCTTTTAGCCGGCAGCGGCCTACACTGCTATGGTTTTTTTTAGAACTTATTGCTATTTTTAGCAATAAGTTCTGCTTTTAAAGCACTATTTTTGGTCTTTAATACGCATACAAAATTAGAAAAGTGTGGATGAGGTAGTAAAAATTGTCAACGATATCAAGGCCGGTATCATCAAGCCTATTTATTTCTTGATGGGCGAGGAGCCGTATTATATCGACAAGCTGACGGAATATATGGAAGCAAATCTTCTTTCCGAAGAAGAAAAAGGCTTTAACCAGACGATACTTTACGGGCGCGATGTGTCTATAGAAGATATCGTGTCTACCGCCAAGCGTTATCCGATGATGGCAGAACGGCAGGTAGTCATCGTCAGGGAGGCACAGGAGCTTTCGCGCACCATCGACAAGCTGGAAAGCTATGCCGAAAATCCGATGCCGACAACGGTACTGGTCATGGCCTATAAATATAAGACGCTCGACAAGAGAAAGAAGGTAACGAAGGTCTTAGATAAGAACGGACTGGTCTACGAAAGCAAGAAATTATACGAAAACCAAGTAGGCGACTGGCTCAAGCGCGTGCTGGCTGGAAAGAAGCTCAACATCGAGCCCAAGGCAGCAGCAATGCTTGTCGACTTTTTGGGAACCGACCTGAGCAAGATTGCGAACGAGCTTGACAAGCTGGCGATTATCTTGCCGCAAGGCAGCACGGTGACGCCCGAAATCATAGAAGAAAACATCGGATTCAGCAAAGATTTTAATGTGTTTGAGCTGCGCAAGGCCATAGGAGAGAAGAACATCAAAAAGGCCTACCAGATTGCACAGTATTTTGCCGACAATCCGAAAGACAATCCGCTGGTATTGACCGTAGGGCAGACGTTCGGCTTTTTTATACAGCTGTTGAAATACCACGGACTGAAAGATCGCAATCCGAAGAACGTGGCCTCGGCCTTGGGCATCAATCCCTTTTTTGTTAAGGAGTATGACGTGGCCATCAAGAATTACCCGATGAAAAAAGTGAGCCAGATTGTGGCCTCGCTTCGCGATATCGACGTCAAGAGCAAAGGTGTTGGTGCCAACGGGCTGCCGCCAGGCGACCTGATGAAGGAAATGCTCGCCAATATTTTTAGCTAGTACTGATAGAGTAGAATACAATTATATAAAAAGAAATGCGCTGCCTTTGGGAAGCGCATTTTTTTTGCCCAATACTCAACAAGCAGAGCCAATAAGAACATGAGGAGAGCCAATAAGAAGATAAGGAAAGCCAATAAGAAGATGAGGAAAGCCAATAAGAAGATGAGGAAAGCCAATAAGAACATGAGGAGAGCCAATAAGAACATGAGGAAAGCCAATAAGAAGATTAGGAGATCCAATAAGAAGATGAGGAGAGCCAATAAGAAGATGAGGAAAGCCAATAAGAACATGAGAAGTGCCAATAAGAACATGAGCAGAGCCTATAAGAACTTTTACAGCCGTACTCTATCTGAAAAATTCTTTAAAAAAAACTTCCAGAAACTAGAGTACACCGCTGCTTTTTTGGGAATAAAAAGTAATATGTTGTATTTTTTGGGTTTCGCTTATTTTTTTAATTTATTTTATGTTAATTTGTTTGCCAAATCTCAATAACATGGACGCTGAAATACAAAATCTTCATAATGTCTGGCTTTCTAACAGAACCACCAGAACCACATCGTCGCATCCTATTTCGTTTGACGACCTGACGAATTCCATTATCAGCACGGGTCCGTTTTATTTTTACATTATTGATTTTTTCGACATGTCGCTTTCGCACATAAGTCCGGCGCTCTACCAGATGCATGGGTTTGATCAAGAAGACACAACATTTAATCATATACTGGGCGCAATCCATCCAGAAGATTTAGATTTTGTCGTAAAGGCAGAGGATTTCCTGACTCGTTTTTTTTCAGAAAACATAAGCCGTGATAAATTGATGAGCTACAAGATAAGCTATTGCCACAGAGGCAGGCTGCGCAATGGCGAGTATGCCTTATTTAACCACCAAGCCTTGATGCTCACTATGGATGATGATGGAGGCTACGGAAAATCGCTCAACATCCACACGCGTATCGACCACCTTACTAATTTTAATACCTATAAGATTTCGCTTATCGGCTTGCATGGCGAGCCTTCTTTTATGAATCTAAGCCTGGATGAAAATGACGGACACAGTATCGAATTTTCGAAACGCGAAATTGATATTATCCGCCTCTTGGGCAACGGACTAAATAATAATGAAATAGCAGCAAAACTATTTATCAGTCCGCTAACGGTCAAAAAACACCGCAAGAATATCTTGGCAAAGTCGGACTCTAAAAACACGGTCGAGCTGATAAAAAACAGCATCCTCCAAGGACTTATTTAAGTTTCGCAATCGCAAAAGAATACCCCTTTAGGGGTATTTTATGAAGTTTGTATTTGTACTAGTTTTGTTAAAATAAAGGACGGACTAAACGTAAAAACAGTATCATGCTAAAAGCGAGCTTTCTTTCTTATTCTTTGCGATATGCCTTGCTTTTGGCTGGCACGGCGGCTTTTTCGCAAACTGAAATTTACAAATCCGATATTGTATTTAAAAACTTTGAGACCACTTCGCTTTCGGCTTCCCTTGTTATTGCTGCCGACAAGATTCTTTTCAACGCCGCAGACTACAAAATCTATGCTCTCGATAAGGCAAGCTTGCAGCCGGTCTGGGAAATCTATACAGGCTGGAAATCGAATACTCCGCCGTACCTGCACGATGCTGCCTTTTTCTATGGAAATTATGAAAAGGGAAGGACAAGAGTGGCGCAATACGACTTGAATACGGGAGCAAAACGTAAGGAGCTTCCTTTTGAATCGCTACAATCCGAGCCCTATTTTGCCAATGGCAAGATGTATTGTACGGTTTTGTGGGATGGCGGAAAATTAGTGGCGTACGACCTTCAAGAAGACAAGACGCTTTGGCAGAAAAACATAGGACATGGGGCTGAGGTAGCGCCTGCGTACCGCCCAGACCGAATTATTGCTAATGCGGAAGACGACAACTGGTTTGAAACAGACTACAGCGGAAACCTGCTAAAGGGAAAAACCCGCAAGCATACCTATATCGATACGGTCGAAGTTTTTGTAAAAGAATATAAATTCCTGACACATGACGGCAAAGAAATTATGCCAGACTTTTTAAGGAAGAATAAGATAGACCCTCTGGAGCATCAGGTCAAGAGAACCCAAAGCCACACTTTTATTTTAAGCGAGAAGCAGCTTTTGGTGCTTGGCACTAACAAAAGAAAAGCCGGCTCACTAGCTCTAGAAACCATAGTAGAAGAACCGTATTTTGATCCCGATGATGCTGGCGCAATCCTGACAACGAATACTGAAAGTGTCTGGCTGTATTGCCAAAAGCAGCTCATCTATTATGATTTTAAAAACAGCAAGCTGCTGCGGAGGCTCGACTTGACCAGATGGAATCCGCATCAGGTTAGGGTAGACGGCAGGACCATCTGGCTGATCTCTAAAAACGATGGACAGCTGTATGGACTGGACTTTGAACCGGATCAGCAAACAGCGGATAGGCTGCGGGTTCAGGCAGAAAGGCAATGGGAAATAAACAACCCGAAACCCGTGGACCCGAAAAAAATCGAAGCGGCAAAAGCAGCGCAGGAAAAATTAAAAAATAAGAAGAATAGAAAATAGACGTAAAAAAAGTACAACTAAATTTAACTAACCCCCTAAAATTATGAAAACAAAAGTATTGGTACTCCTATTGGTTGCAAGCTCGTTCAACCTTCTAGCGCAAAGCAGATCAGAAATTATCAAAGATATCAACGGGCTGCTCCAAAATGTAAAAAACGTGCGTATTAAGACTGGCGATAGCAGTCCGTCACACCTGACGCATACCTACATGAATTTTTCGGAACACGCTTCTAAAAAAGGATGGGTCTCATTTACAAGCGTAACCTCATGGGGAAGCAATTATGAGGATCTTACTATTACGTATTCTTTCGATCCGAAAAAGATTCAAGAAGCGAGCCTGAACGATGAGGTAGACAAGGAACGAGGCAACAAGGCCTTTCTGTTCGCTCTTACGCTTGAAGGCAACAACGATGTGGAAATAACTAGCGTACAGGGCGGTAGCACGACACGCGACAAATCGAATATGGTAGTCATGTATATCATGATGAAAGGCAGTGACGGGTATGAAATTTATGATGAATTAGAAGAACTGTTTCAGGATCTTTCAAACTCTTAGGCTCACGGACAAACTAAAAATGAACTAAAACATTAAACTATGAAAATTCAATCCAAATTATTTTTAGCTATAAGCTTTCTGCTTATCACGACTTTTTCTTTTTCACAAGAAAAATTCGAAAATGAGAAATTGGCACTGGTCAATGATATTTTTCATAACACCACAAGAGAGAACATCGTTTCTTATATGGAAAATAAGCATTTTGATACCGATAAAGTCGAAAAGACGGAATATCTTAAATCAGGAGTTGCAATTGAAGAAGAACTAGTCTTTTCATTTTATCTAGAGAATGAAGGGGAACTTGAAAAAATTGAGATTCTCTACGGAAAGAACAAAAAAATCGTAGAAGTGACGTATGATTTTTATGGAGCAGCAAACACCAGTTTGATCGAAAAAGAATTGAAGGATAAAAAATATAAATCCAAAATAGATAATTTTGAGATACTTGGCTCAACAGTAACACATTATATATGGAGGAAATCTAGAAATAAAAATAGCTTTCGGACGTATTTTAGCGATTCAAATAATACAGGAGAGCTGACTTACGGAATAATTGAATAGGCACTTCTTTTAATAACCAAACCTTAAAATCATGAACAAACTTTTTATCATTATTTATTTTATGGCTTTTTCCGCCGCTGCACAAAGCGTAACTTCGGGTGTCTATACTATTAGCATTGATCATGTTACCAGCAAAGATTCTGATTATAAAGGCAGCTATAGCATACAAAAGAACGGCGTTATCGTAGCAAGCGAAAAGTTTTCTGCTATGAAAATGGAGCGCATCGTTTCCATTAATATACAAGAAGGCGAAGGCTATGGCAATACCGCTACCTACTTTTACGAAAGCAAAAAGTTTGATTGCATGGGAGAAGAAAAAGAGGCAAAAAAGTATAAGGATATCAAGGACATTATTTTAAATGGCATTCTTTTTTATGCCGAACTACGGTTTAAAGAGGAATAGCAAATTATCCCACAGAATAGGCCATGCATCTAAAAGGAAAAGAAAAACATTTTTGGAAAAACAATTTTGGCATTTCCAAGCTGGCAGACATTCCGCTCGAAATCAGCGGCTATAAATCGATCGATTCAGAAACAGACGATCAGTTTTTAGAGTATCTGACTTCCAGGATTCCGACCATACATGGAATTTATCTGAAATTTACCAACATTACGGATGAAGGAGTAAGGCATATCAGCAAGATTGCCAGCCTTTCAGAACTTACCTTGCGGGATCATAAGGATATTACCAACGAAAGCGTGCCGTACCTGAACCAATTGGTCGATCTAGTGTATCTGGATCTCTTGAAGACAAAAATCGGACTCAAAGACCTGCCTGGCTTATTTCAGCTCCAAAAACTCAAAGAGCTATATGTTTCTACGGAAGAAGAGAACGAGGAGATTTTATTAGAGCATGTGGCGGAGATGAAAAAGATACTTCCTCAATGTATCTTGTATATCAACTATAGATCTTACGAATAAATTGGCTTATGCTATAAAAAAGAAAGCACTTCAAAACTTGAAGTGCTTTCTAGCATTAAGATCTACTACCACCGACCTTAATGTTCGGACGCATATAAAATATACATGCCCATTCTCAAAAAGAAACCTAAACTATTCTTTTATGATCTTGACGGTCTTCACTGCATTGTCAGCAGTTACTTTTACCAGATACGTACCAGCTGGCAGGCTTGACATATCAATTTGGCCATTGTCAGCATTGATCGCCTTGGCGATTACCTGCTGTCCAATTAAGTTGAATACCGCAACATCAGTGATGTTTTTCGTATACGAAAGATTCAGTATGCCTTTTACCGGGTTCGGATACGCTTTGAAAGCTGTCGTTTCGAAGTCCGGAGTAGAAAGCGATACGTCAACCGCAATATTATCTACATAAATCTGAGCCCTGTCTGTGATAGAGTAGGCGTTGAATCCTAGATAATACACACCGCTTGTTTCTACCGTGAAGGTAGTAGACGATTCTAGCGGCGTGTTGTTTGTGATGGCCGGATAGTCTACGATGTTTCGTGTCATCGCATTATAATCGGCAGAAGCAGCGATGTTGACTTTTAGTCTTTCTACATAATTCGTATTACCGCTGTTTCCGTATTGGAATTTCAGCGTATAGTTTGTTCCCGCTTCTAATTGGATTCCGTTCGTATAGAACCAAGCATTAGCCGGGTTGGACGAATTGTAGCTGTAGTTCAAAACTTTAGAAGCAAAGCCCCATCCGTTTACGTTGTCGGTTTTCCAGTTATTTCCAGTTCCGGCATTTTGGATAGACGTACATAACGGCAATGCAGGAACTGTTACCTCGTTAAAGTCAAGCAAGTAAGGAACAGTCTGTGTTCCGCAAGCCGTCGTGAAAGAGAACGGTCCAGCCCAAGTACTTAGGTCTCCGGCACCGCAGTTTCTGCGTACGTAGAACTGGTAGGCTGTATTGGCAGTAAGTCCAGAAATGGTATGCGGCTGTGCTACAGCAGTTGCCATTGTTCCCGTGCCTTGCGTAAATCCTCTAGGACCGTATTCTACGTCAAACGACGTTCCGCTGCTTACCCATGTCAGCTGTGCTGTAACAGTAGTAAGGTTTCCAGCTGCTCCGCCTGTCGGTGCAGGACATGAAGGAGGAGTAACTACTTCAAACGTATAGTCTTCCGCTTCTCCGTTGCCTGAGTTAAAGCCACAAGCATCGGCAGGAGCATTGTTGTTATAGTCCATACGGATTCTCATCCTGTAGTTTCCTACTGGAGTCGTAGCCGGAACGGTAATGCTTCCTGTTGCAGCAGCACCATAGGCTGCAGTAGTAAATACTCTTTCTGTAGCTTCAAAAGCCATGTTGTTGTTCCAGTCGATCCAGATCGAGAATCCAGAACCGCTGCTATAGGCAGCGCTGAAGTCGACAGAAGCGCCTTCGTATTGCTGCACTTTCATGGCCGTAAAGTTAGAGTAGCCTCCGGTTCCGATAGTCGTACCCGTATTGCTGATGTTTGCAGAGCCGCCCGTAGTGGTGAAGCTGCTGATAAAATAACTTGTTGAAGTCGCAGCAGGCGTACAGTATCCAGTAAAGAAACGGAACGGTCCTGCCCAAGCGCTTTTGCCGTCAGTACCGCAGTCTGTACGTACATAGAACTGGTACGAAGTCTCTGCTGTAAGTCCTGAAATATTCAGTGGATTAGCTGTTCCTGTTGTCATGGTTCCTGTTCCTGGCGTGAATCCGGCCGGGCCGTATTCTACGTCAAACAATGTCCCTGTACTTGTCCAAGTCAATTGTGCTGTTGTAGGCGTCATGTTTCCTACCGCTAGATTTGTAGGAGGCAGGCAGGATGGTGGCGTTACCACTTCAACCGTATAGTCTTCTCCCTCTCCGTTGCCAGAACTTGGCGCGCAAGGCGTGGTCGGACTGCTACTATTATAGTCCATCATGATTCTCATACGGTAGCTGCCTATAACAGTTCCGGCCGGAACCGCAAAGCTTCCGGTTGCTGCAGCACCGTAGGCTGTCGTATTGAATACTCTTTCGTCGGCATCAAATGCCATGTTTTTGTTCCAGTCTACCCAGATCGCAAATCCGGAACCGCTGCTGTAGGCTGCGCTGAAGTTGATTGTTCCGCCTTCAGACTGCTGTACCTTCATGGCCGCAAAATTAGAGTAGCCTCCAGTTCCGATGCCTGTAGCAGTATTGCTGATATTTAGGAAACCTCCTGTCGTGATAAAGTCTTTGATAAAGTAGCTTGTAGAAGTCGCTGCAAAACGGCAAGGACCTGTATAGAAACGGAACGGACCTGCCCACGGGCTCTTGTCTCCAGCTCCGCAGTCTCTGCGTACATAATATTGATACGAAGTATCAGCAGTCAGTCCAGAAACATCATAAGGGTTACCTACTGATGAAGCCATAGTTCCTGTTCCTGGCGTGAATCCGGCAGGGCCATATTCTACGTCAAATACAGTTCCTTCGCCCAGCCAAGAAAATTGTGCTGTAGTAAAGGTTACGTTTCCGGCTCCTAGTTCCGTTGGAGGCATGCAGGTAGGAGGAGTAACTACCTCAAAAGTATAGTCTTCTGCCTCTCCGTTGCCTGAGTTAAAGCCGCACGGATTTTCAGGATTGTCTTTGTTATAGTCGGCCAATACTCTCATGCGGTAATTGCCCACCGGCGTTCCCGCAGGAATCGTGATGGTTCCGTTTTGTGATGAGCTGTATCCTGTAGTATTAAACATTCTTTCGGTAGACTCGAAAACCAAGTTTTTGTTCCAGTCAATCCAAATTGCAAGACCGAAGGTTCCGCTGTTGTATACTGCTCTGAAATTTACAACTCCGCCTTCATAATGGCTTACCTTTTGGGCAGCAAAGTTAGAATAGCCGCCAGTACCTTGGGTTGTATTCAGGTTGCTGATGTTAGAAAAGCCTCCTGTAGTAGAAAAATCCTTGATATAGTTAGTTGTTCCCGTGGCGGCAGGAAGACAGTATCCGGTATAGAAACGGAACGGTCCTGCCCATGGGCTCTTATCTGTGCTGCTGCAGGCCCTGCGTACATAATATTGGTACGAAGTATCAGCAGTCAGTCCAGAGGCATCATAAGGATTGGCTACAGACGAAGCCATGGTTCCCGTGCCTTGCGTAAATCCGGCAGGTCCGTATTCTACGTCAAACACGGTTCCTTCGCCCAGCCAAGAAAACTGTGCTGTCGTAAAAGTTATGTTTCCGGCACCTAGTTCCGTTGGAGGAAGGCAGGATGGAGGAGTGACTACCTCAAAAGTATAGTCTTCTGCTTCTCCGTTGCCAGAGGTAAAGGTACAAGCGTCCGATGGGCCGCTATTGTTATAATCCATACGGATTCTCATGCGGTAGTTTCCGACAGGAGTCCCGGCAGGAACGGTAAAGCTTCCTGTTGCAGACGATCCGTAGGCAGTCGTAGTGAACATTCTTTCGCCAGTCTCGAATGCCATGTTGTTGTTCCAGTCTACCCAGATGGCAAATCCAGAGCCGCCGCTGTAAGCTGCGCTGAAGCTTACAGCTCCGCCCTCGAAGTGGCTTACTTTCTGAGCCGCGAAGTTAGAATAGCCTCCGGTTCCTATAGTCGTGCCCGTATTAGTGATATTGGCAAAACCTCCCGTAGTGGTGAAGCTATTGATAAAGTAGCTAGTTGAAGTCGCAGCAGGAAGGCAGTATCCGGTAAAGAAACGGAACGGGCCTGCCCATACGCTTTTATCTCCTGCGCCGCAGTCCTTGCGTACATAATATTGGTAAGCAGTATCAGCTGTCAGTCCAGAAACGTCGTAAGGATTTCCGACAGATGATGCCATGGTTCCCGTTCCTTGAGCGAATCCGGCTGGTCCGTATTCTACGTCAAATACAGTTCCTTCGCTTAGCCAAGAAAACTGTGCTCCTGTAAAGGTCACGTTTCCTATTCCTAAGTCAGAAGGAGGCAGGCAGTTAGGAGGACTTGTTACGTCAAGCGTATAGTCTTCTGCTTCGCCATTTCCAGAGTTGAAGGTACATGGATTTTCAGGATCGGCTTTATTGTAATCGGCCAACACCCTCATTCTATAGGTTCCGACTGCTGTTGTTGCAGGAATAGTGATGGTTCCTGATGCAGATGAGCCGTAAGCTGAAGTACGGTATACTCTTTCTGAGGTATCAAAAGTAGTGTCGCCGTTCCAGTCTACCCAGATAGCAAGGCCATAAGTACCGCTGCTGTAGGCTACGGAGAAATTAATGGTTCCGCTGGCTGCTTGGCGAACGATCCTGGCTGTTTGGTCGGAATAGCCTCCGGTTCCCATTCCAGAACTAAGGTTAGAGATATTTTGGGTAGCTCCTGTAGTTGAAAAATCCTTAATATAGTAGGATGTTCCTGTAGCGGCAGGAGTACAGTAGGCTAGTGAGCCAGTTTCTGCAGTGTAATTGTCTGGCCTTGGACCCGAATAAGCATAGAGAAAGATACTCATGCCCAGACAGTACAGCAAGGTCAGCCATTGTTTGGTTCGGAATTTCTTCCGATGAGGTTGGGTAAAATTTTTCATTTTTTAAGTATAAATTGATTAAAGTAAACAAGCACCACAGCAGTGCTATAAGTTGGGTATTTTTATAGTGTAAATAAATAAACCATAAAGACGTGCGTACAAAGTCACTTCCTTATGGCGTTAGGTTTTTAAAATCTCAAATTTTTATATCCTAAGAATATAAATGTTGTGCTAAAAAATAGGAGGCCCTCCTTGCTAAATCTGTATAACGTAATAATTTTCACTGAATAAAACTATGATGATAAATTTTCATGAAATTATTGGAGAGCGCGCCTTATTTTTTAATAGCAAAGTGTCTCTAAAAAAAGTATAGCCGATGAACTAGATCCCCTAAATCTGTAAACTCATATGAACTAAAAACCATAATTAACTTTTAACAAGAGACACCTTTTTCTTTCATAGCATTTTATTGTTAGCTGAATTAGGTGTTTTCGTATTTTTTAAAAGTGCTTCCCTTTGCGTAATTCACAAAAAAACTAAACCATGAAGAAAGAAGAAGCACTTTTTTTATTTTGCCTTAATCGTAAAAAAGAAAGCTGTTCATCATTTTTTAAAAGATATATTTTGCTGTTAATCAATATAATCCAATCTGTATGAAAAAAATTACGAGCCAGCCTTCTTGATTTTGAGTTAGGATCCTTTACTTATAATGAAATCTTAAGAACGTTGTGCTTACTTTTTTAAAGTGCCTCTTTTGGCTTATTTTGTATTAACTAAACCGTGTCATATCATGAAGAAAATAACGCGAGGCACCTTGTTGTAAAAAAGTATTTAGAATTTAATTAATTCCGTAAATCAATTGCACCAACAATTTAACAACCCAAAGATTGTTTTTTGCTGCTAATGCTACAATATGAAAATAGTAAACGGCGCCTATGAATGAGAATTTGATAGGATTGACCGATAATTGCATTTTCAATAGAGGTACTAAAAACCTGAATTATGACCTAGGAATTGCTTAATCAAGTTTTCGGCCTGCTTTTTTGCCTAAAAAAGAAGATAGTTTGTGCAGCATGATTTATATTTGGTAGTGTCAATCAATACTATAATATCATGAAAAACAAATCGTATTTTCTGGCGCTCTTAGGCTTGATATCCTTGAGCTTCATCCTCCTTCCAGAAGGAACTCCAAAAACAAAAAAAACTTCAAGTATCGTTCAGTCAGCAGGTATCTATACTATCGAGTGTAAAGGAAAAACCTATAAGGCTACTGTTGTAGAAGGCAATGTGATCATGCCGCCGAAAAAAAAGAACATCTATTTTTTGATGAGCACAGAAATCAGGACAGGAGGAAAAATCGTGCGACTGGACATCCACTTCCGAAACCAAGATGACTTTACGGCTGGAAAGACCTATACCTTGGGCAAGATAGAAGGAGATGATGAACACCCAAGAACGATGCTGTATTCGGAAAGTGTTCCGAGCGGTAGCGAAGGCGACGAAGAAGTACAGATTGCGGCGAGTTCGGAGACAGGTACTTTTACGCTAACCGCGATGAAAGTTTCTGGACAGCAGGTGACGGTATCTGGAAAATTCGAGTTCAAAGGAAAGAATGATATTAATGAGGAAAGTATTACCGTAAAAGGTACTTTTGCCAATACACAGCTGAGGTATATTTCATCGGAGATGTACAGGCCATAGGATACAGACAAAGCATGAAAATAAGTAAAGTGGTATTGCTCTTTATAGCAATAATAGGTGTAGGAACAGTTATTTGGTTCGGAATAAATTTTCGTCCAGGAAGCTACCCTTATGCAGAAGAGTATGCTATAGATGCATCAGAATCGGATGCAATTGATGCGTTGCGTCGTTTTAAAATCAAAAACCCTCATTATAATGTTCCTGAGTATTTGGAAGCAACGGATGGACGAGAGGGGCATTGGTATCATGTGTATTTTTATTATCCAGAGAATAAGCAGATAGTACATGCTTGGTTGCGACAATCTGAAAAAGAGGAGACGACTTTTGCCTTTGTGGGTATCAGTCATGCCTCCTTCAGTAAGGGCATGAAATTTATAAATAAAGATTACAGTCGTGTAGAGAATAGAGAAGAAAAAGAGAAATTCGAAAAGAGGTTTGTTGCAGAAATAAGACGATTGGTAAAAAATAAAAAACAATCTTGACCCTCCTCAAATAAAAAACTGCAAGCCAACCTTGCAGTTTTTTATTTATATTTAAATCGCAAAACTATTTCAATGAAGCTTAAAAAACTACTTAAAATAACAATCCCCCTTCTTTTTATAGGGTTCTGCATCCATATCGTCTATACCATAATTGATGGGAGGAAAGACGAAGAGAAATCAGCTGATATAGCGGTAGTGTTAGGAACAACTGTAAACACAGATGGTTCCTTGTCAGAGCGTCTAGAAAAGCGATTGGAATGCGGACTGAAACTCTATCAAGACAAACGCGTAAAAAAGATTATCGTCAGCGGCGGTTTCGGAAAAGAAGGTTTTTTTGAAGGAGATAAGATGAAGGGATATCTAGTGGGAAAAGGAGTGCCGGATTCTTTGGTTATCGTAGATAATAAAGGGAATAACACGACAGCTACCGTAGCAAATGTTATCCGCATGAAAGACAGCCTGCACTATGATAGCCTGATTGTGGTGTCGCAATATTTCCACCTCACGCGGACCAAGATGCTTTTTAAGAAAGAAGGATTAGAAAATGTGAGCAGCGCAAGCCCGAGGTATTTTGAATACCGAGATTTTTATTCCCTGTTCAGGGAGTTTTTTGCGTATTATTACGATCGATTATTTTAGTACTATGGAACCTATTATAAAAAACCTTCCGCCAACCCAACTGGTCGGCATGCACCTAAAGATGTCTTTGTCTGATAACAAGACATTTCAGTTATGGAATTCTTTTATGCAAAGACGTAAGGAAATCAAGAACAGTATAGGCACGGACTTGTATTCGATGCAAGTCTATGACGCTTCATATTTTGACAACTTTAGCCTCGATGCCGAATTCATCAAATGGGCTGCCGTAGCGGTAGACGATACAGCAAACATTCCTGAAGGAATGGAAGCCTATTGGCTCAAAGGCGGCGACTATGCCGTTTTTACGCACAAAGGCGGACCAGCAGAAGGAGCAAAAGTATTTGACTATATTTTTCAGACATGGCTTCCTGCCTCAGACTATCTGTTAGACCAGCGGGAGCATTTTGAGCTGTTGGGATCTAAATACAAAAACGACGATCCAGAGTCGGAAGAAGAAATCTGGGTTCCGGTCAAGCTAAAAAAAGAACTGATGGACAAGACAAAAATTGCGGTAGGCCTATTCGACAAGCTTGCCGAATCGTACCAGACTAGATGTATGGATGTGAGCTTGTATAGCGATTCATTCAACCGATTCTGCGACAGCATTGCCAAGCAAGATGCTGCCGTATTGGAGCTAGCCTGCGGGCCGGGCAACGTAACAAAATACCTGCTCGATAAACGTCCTGATTTTAAGATACTAGGAACTGATCTGGCTCCCAGGATGCTGGAACTGGCCAAAGCAAACAATCCGAACGCCGTCTTTGAATTGATGGATTGCAAGGACTTAGGAAAGGTTTCTGAAATCTATGACGGTATCGTCTGCGCTTTCTGCCTGCCGTATCTCTCAAAAGAAGAAACAGCCAAGCTGCTGCAAGATGCCTCTAAAGTACTGGCATCCGATGGCGTACTGTTCCTGAGCACGATGGAAGACGATTATGAAAAATCGGGATGGGAAAAGGCAAGCAACGGCGAAGAGGTTTTTATGCATTACCATAAAGCCGAATTTCTGGTTGCCGAATTGAAGTACAACGGCTTTATAGTTATTGACCAGCAACGCAAGATTACTGAAGGAAGGGATGGCGCGCCCGTAACCGACCTGCTGCTGATTGCCCGAAAGGCATAACCGTTTAGCAACCTAAATTCTTAAAATTTAGATTCTTCTGGGCAATGACAATAATTTTACAGATATTTGCACTCTGCAATTTAAAATAAATAAACAAAAATATTTATGGGAATGAACAAGAACACCATTCTGGGCTGGGCAACTTTTGTTATGGTTCTGATGGGACTGCTGCTAATCGGTCTGGGCCTATTTCGCTATGACGATGTAGCTGGCTGGGGTTTCGCAGCCGTAGGAATCGGCTTTTTCGCAATCGCTTGGGTTTTCAGCTCGCTGAAAGGCCGCGTATGATAATACTGGTATAAAAAACGAATCCGCCTAAAAGGCGGATTTTTTTATGCTAATGGGCCAGCTTGCCTGGCGTGATGCCGAACTTGTTCTTAAAAGCAGTCGTAAAATGCTGTACATACTGGTAGCCGCAATACGCCGCCACTTCCTTGACCGGCTTGTTCTCCTCCAGCAGCATGCGCTTTGACTGCTGCATCCTGATTTCATGCAAATAGCCGAATACCGTAGTGCCGAAAAGGATCTTAAAGCCTTTCTTGAGCTTGAAGTCGTTAAGGCCCACCTTGCGCGACAGCTCTAACAGCGAGTAGGGGCTGGTGATGTTCTGTTCCAGCAGCATCTTGGCATGGTGAATTTTTTCTACATCTTCCTTTCGTATCTTTTCCGAAGGCACTACAGAATGCGTGCTTTCATACTGCTCGATTTGCAGCAAGAAAAGCTCTAATATCTTAGATTCTAAAAACAAGCGTTTTAATACTCCCTTTCGCTGGCATTGGCTGATGTCGGCCAAAAGAAGATTCATCTGCACCGTGATAGGCATGTTCTGCGGACTCAAGGAATTGCTGATTTCCTGCTTGTCGATGCCCTTCAGGAACTTGTCGATGGTCTTGCTTTCGGAATCGGCAAAACGGTTGAAATAATTTTCTGTAAAATGAATCTCGAAAACATCGTTCGGCACTTCCTGCTTGCCGCCTCTGAACTTCCCTTCAAAATTGCTAGAATAGAAGAAATTATGCTGCTGAGGTCCGAAAGAATAATCATATTTAGAGTTAAGCGATTCTACTTCCGCATGTCCTGCAAGCGAAAAGTGCATTTCAAAAACAGAATAATCGCTCTTGAAATTCATGCAGACTTCTTGGTGCAACATGCTGCGGCGTTTTAAGGCATGCACGCCATCGAACCAGATTTCTGAAATGGCGGCATGTCCGATTTTGTTGTCAAACAAATGTGTTTCTTGTTCGATGACATCAGTAATGCCATCATAAGCCGCATGGAAATCTTTTTCGAAAAGAATTTCGTCGAGGTCGCTGTCATTTATGGTTATTTTCATCGTAATCCGTTTAGCGTAAAACAACATCCGCTTTGCGTAAGCTAAGATAGCTAGGCATTTCGGACATTTGTACAAAGATAGTTATTTAGAATCAATCTAAACAAAATAATTTTTACGAATGGCAACAGTACCAAAATGGTTGGGAGATACGATGGAAGTGGTTTATCAGCGGTTTATGCACGAAATGGTCGTAACCGATGTAGAATACCTAGATGAAAAATTAAAACGAGTACGCTTTGAAGGCGACCTCAGAAAAGTAAAATTTATACCCGGCTATGTCGTCAAAGTACGCGTGAACGATACCGAGTACCGCCATTATACATTATCGGCGTTTGATACGACAGTCGGATACTGCGAAATAGTCTTCTATCTGCACGGCATGGGACCGGGAAGCAGCTGGGCAGAAGCCTTGCGGATGGGAGACAAGGCCAAGTTGTTAGGGCCCGGCGGAAAGCTGCATTATTCTGAAAACAAAGAAAATCACTTTTTATTTGGCGACGAAACCTCGTTGGGCTGGATGAAATGTATGGAAGAAGAAGCCGAACGTCGGGAGGAATTTTTCTTCGGTTTTGCAGAACTGGACGAACCGCACCAAGATTGGGCGAGCCGACTCGGGAGCTCTGTGAAAATAGTAGAGAAGTCATCAGACAATCCGGCACAGCCCGTGATCGATATCCTAAAAGAATGGGAAGAAGATTTTTGGGAAACCGCAGGAAATACTGTCTTTTATCTCACTGGACGCACAAAGTCGATACAAGCCTTCCGAAAGTTTCTCTTGTCGAAAGGCATCATCAGCAGTCGGATAAAATCAGAACCCTATTGGGCAGAAGGAAAAAGCGGGCTGTAAGAGCCCGCTGTAGTTATTAATGCGAAACGGTTTTCAGGCCGATAATCGAAGCGATCAATGTCGCTATAAAAAAGATTCTCCAGAAGTTAGCAGGGTCTTTAAATACGAAGATGCCTAGCAATACGGTTCCTACCGCGCCGATTCCTGTCCACACCGCATAAGCCGTTCCGAGTGGCAGGTTTTGCGTGGCCTTGATCAACAACGACATGCTGATAATACAGGCAACCAAAAAGCCGCCGTACCATGCATACGATTCGGTTCCTGTAGCTTCTTTAGCTTTGCCCAAGCAAAAGGTAAATGCGACTTCAAATAATCCAGCTATAATAAGTATGATCCAATTCATAAATGCTATTCTTTTAAGATTTAGGCAAAGGTCGTTTCTTGTCGCGAGATCTTTTTTTACAAATGATAAAAAATAAACGGTAGTAAAAGCTAGGAGGGTTTTATTTGATCTCGGCCCTGATCCTGCTCAAGCTGACCTGCGTAATGCCCAAATAAGATGCGATATAGCCAAGCTGTATTCTCTGTACAAAATCGGGATTGTCTTGGAGCAGTTCCAGATAGCGCTCTTTAGCCGATTTGAACAGTTTGGAGATAAGCCGTTCTTCGGTATGGAGAAGCAGAGTTTCTGCAAATTTTCGTCCCCAATTGGCTATGCTGATATCTTCTAAAAAAAGCTGCTGCAGGTCCTGGTTCTTAATTTCATACAGTTCGCAGTCTTCTAATAGTTCTACGCATTCATAGCCAGGCTTGTTGTCTACATAGCTTTTCATGGAAACAATAGGGTCGCCTTCTCGGCCAAACCAAAAAGTAATGTCTTTTTCTTCTTTAGGGGCAAAAGCCCTAACGATACCTTTCTTGATAAAATAGACGGAAGTTTCCGTCTTATCAGCTTCTAAGATGATATGTCCTTTCGGTAATTTTATTTCGGTGCTATATTGCACTATTTTTTGGCCCGCTTCTTTAGAAAGCGGATGTATGTGATTCAGTATTTCGAGAATGTCCATTCCGGATAAATGTTTCTGCAAGGTACTTATTTTTCTGCAAAGCCAGAAGATGGAATACTTAAGCAGGCAAAGCAGACGTTAATTTTATTGTAAAAGTAAGTGCCTAAATCTATGGATGAAAGAAAAAGTCTATTTTTGAAAGGCTTGCATAACTATTTAATCTTTCGTATTGATGAAAACTACTTCTTTTATTGCTGTATTTTTATTTGTATTCCAGCTTGGCTTGTGCCAGTCAGAAAAGCTACTTCATGGAAAGGTTAGTACTGATGGTTTTCCGATTGCAGGTATTGATGTTATCAATCAAACCAACAGCACCCTGACTGTGACGGATGCTTCGGGAAAATTTTCTATCTCGGCAAAAGTCGGCGATGTTCTCATTTTTGCAGGAAAGAATTATACGACCAGGAGGATTTTCCTCAAACAGAAAGATTTTGAAAAGGCCGGCATGGAGGCCGCTTTAAATCAAGAAGCAATACAGCTGGTAGAAGTAGAAATTACCAAAGAGACAGATGATGTAAAACTTGATGCTCCTACTGCTGTGCCATTGCGGTCTGTGGACAATATACTGAATTCTCCTACCAACACAATGGTCTATAACGGTGCCATAAACCACGGACTTAATTTTGTTGCCATAGGCAAAATGATTGGAAAGCTTTTTAAAGGAAATAAAGATGACAAGGCTGTAGCTAGCGTAGACATTAAGGAGTATGTTTCTGATAATTTCAACAAAGACTTTTTCCTCAAGACTTTAAAATTAAAGGAAGAAGAGATTGGTATTTTTCTTGAATTCTGTTATGCCGATCCCAAGGCGACAACTATTGCTAATACTAACAATGTACTAGAAGTAACCGATTTTCTAATTTCAAAAAAAGAGGATTTCAGAAAGTTGAAAAATTAAAATTTTATGGTGTTGGGAATTCGTAAGGCATAAATAATGCAGTTGAGTTGAGCGATAATGCAAAAAGTATCGCAAGAGCCGATAAAAGGTAATTTTTAGACTGAATAATGTTACAAAGCTTTGAGCAGAATTCACTTACAATTCTATATATTTGTTTTTCAAACTAAACTTAAGAATGAAAAACCTCCTCCTCCTGTTGGTCTTAACCTTTGCAACAGTATCCCAAGCTCAAACCATTGCTTTTGGTGATGTCAGGTTAAAAAACAAACTACTTTATTCTGATGTGACGAATGCTACGGCTAAAGACGTCAACGGTAATCAGATAAAAATCGATGCCAACGGCAATAATGAAATCGAAGTTTCGGAAGCCCAAGCGGTATACCAGCTTGATTTAAATGTAGTGCAGACTGTTTTGGCAAATACCTATAACTCAGTTGCAGGATTGGAAAATTTTGTAAATCTGCGCAAGCTGGTCATGCATTTTTATTACAATCCATCGATTTCTTTTGCAGCTTTCCCATTCTTGGAAGATTTGAGTTTTACAGGTAGCTCGCAAACAAATTCACTCAGCTTAGTGGGTATACCTAACTTAAAACGGTTAAACATATCAGACAATGCGTATATCAACAACTTGGATTTTTCTACCGTTCCACAGCTAGAATATCTGAAATGTAATTTTTTGGGACTTACAAGTCTGAATGTTTCCATGTTGACACAATTAAAAGAATTGGTATGTCCCAATAATAGGCTAACGACACTTAATCTGACAGGATTAACCCAGTTGACCAAATTAGACTGTAATGAAAATAGATTAGTTTCCTTGAACTTGTCGGGGAATCCGTTGCTGCAGTATGTTGATTGCAGTAAGAACTACACTGCTCTAACGAGTTTGAATATCACAGGACTAACACAATTAACGTATTTGAATTGCAGCTACAACAAGATTGGAACATTAAATGTAGCTACCAGCCCTGGACTGCAATATCTCTATGCACAAAGCAATGACTATACTTCTTTAAACCTTTCAGGTTTTCAAAATTTGTTAGAATTAGATTGTACACAGCCCCAATATTCAGAACTTTTTACAAGCTTGAATTTGACAGGATGTGTTAGTCTGAGGAAATTGACAGTAGGGGGAACCAAGATCACTTCTTTGAACCTAACCGCAATGCCTAATTTAGAATATCTTAATATCGACAGCAATATTTTCATTACGACATTAAATATTTCAGGATTATCACGATTAAAAGACATTTTAATGAAGCGAACCACGGCCTTGACCAATTTTACTTTTACGGAATTGCCTGCATTAGAAACTATCAATTTTGAAAATTCAGCAATTTCTCGCTTAGATTTAGAGCATAGTCCGCTGTTAGGAGGCATTTATGGCGATAACAGTGCTGTAACTTTTGTCAACGTATCCAATTCTACGAGCCTTTATTCCCTTAATTTGAATTCGTGTCCAAATTTAAAAACTTTGTTGTTAAAAAATGGACGTTCTAGTGGTGATGGAGCTAATTATTATTTTAGCAGCCCTTCTTTAGAATATTTGTGCGTAGATGAAGATAAGTTCACCTATTACCAACAACTATTGACAAGCTTTGGTATAACCCAATGCCAGATCAATTCGTACTGCAGTTTCCATCCTGGAGGAACTTATTATGAGATTACAGGAACCAATAGAATAGATACCGGAGCCAATGGCTGTAGTACTGCTGACCCAGTATATCCAAATTTGAAGCTGAGAATTGCTAATGGCTCTAACATCGGTTTTTTAGTGACAAGAGCTGACGGCAGTTTTAGCATTCCTGTACAAACTGGAAACAATGTAATCACGCCAGTGCTTGAGAACACAAATTACTTTACGGCTTCTCCAGCCAGTGCTACTGTAAACTTCAATACCGCTACTAGTCCGTATAATCTGTCTTTTTGCCTTGCTCCTGCAGGAAATAAAACTGATGTCCAAATCATGATGATGCCAATTACAGCGGCACGTCCAGGTTTCGATGCAACCTATAAGCTGATTTATAAGAACAAAGGCAATCAAGTTGAAAATGGTACGATAAACTTAGCATTTCCAGACAATAGTATTGATTTAGTATCTGCTGCACCCGCTGCAATATCTAGCAATGGAATGCTGGCATGGAATTTTACTAATTTAAACCCAATGGAAACCCGAGAGATAACTTTAGTATTTAATGTTAACTCTCCTATGGAAATACCTGCTGTGATTAATGGCGATATTTTATATTATACTGCAAGTATTGCTACTGCCAATACAGATATTGACATGTATAACAATACGTTTACGCTCAATCAAACGGTTGTAGGATCTTATGATCCAAACGACAAAACTTGCTTGGAAGGAACAGCCGTGCCTGTAACGGCAGTAGGCAAGTATGTACATTATTTGATACGTTTTGAGAATACGGGAACGTATCCTGCAGAAAACGTTGTCGTGACAGATATGATTGATGCCACTAAGTTTGAAATAAATACCTTAGAGCCAATTTCAGGAAGCCATCCTTATATAACCCGCATAAAAGGCCAAAAAGTAGAGTTTATTTTTGAAAATATTAACCTGCCATTTAGTGATGCTACTAACGATGGATATATCATGTTCAAGATCAAAACCAAAACGAACTTAGGAGTAGGAAGTACCTTTACTAATGAAGCAAAAATCTATTTTGACTATAATTTGCCAATCGTGACGAATCTGGCTTCTACTTCTATAGCAGTATTAGGTCGACCTGATTTTAATTTTGGGGATTATTTCAAATTGTATCCAAATCCGACAAAACATCTTATAAATATTGAAATCAAAGACGGACTAGGACTAAGCTCTCTCGAAATATATTCTTTTGACGGTAAAGTCATCATGGCAGTTCCGCAGCCGACGACTACACTTGATGTGTCTTCTCTAGCAGCTGGAGCCTATTTTATAAAAGTACATACTGAAAAAGGAAGCGCTACTACTAAGTTTATAAAACAATAGCAATTCTATAAAAAGAAAAAGACGCCTAGAGCGTCTTTTTTAGTTTTAGGCTAGATACATTTCCAAAGAAAACAGTAGCGCTATTGATGAATAAACATTTCTAGATTTGCATTTAAAAGCGATCTTGATAGTCGGCTTTTAAGCAAATTATGTACAGTGTTTAATAAATAAAAATGTCAGACGATAAGAAGGTAATTGAATTATTTTAATGTGTTTGTTTTCAATATTTATAAGATGTTTGTCAGGATTTTTATTGCTTGAGGATTTAAGCTTTGAAATCCAATACCTGATAAAAGTTACATTAAAGCTTTGATATTTATATAATCAATTTTACAGCGGTTATATGCTGTAACAATTATGGCTTATTGATAGCAACAATCAAGAAAATAGCGATCAAAATTAAAATATTTAAAATTATTAGCCAAATGTGTTTTTTGATTTGTAAGCTCTTTTTGAATTTAACTTTAAATAGAAAATAAGTTAAAATCAGAATTAACACTGCAGGGAAAGCAACAAAAATAATTATATAAAAAGCTGTATAAACAGTTAATGCTTGTAATACATCTAAAAATGAAGGATTGCTAAAATGATAATAATACTTTGTTGTTGAAAAAATAACAAATAACAATGACGCGAAACTCATTATAACTGATAACCAAAATATAAAATTTAAAAATCTAAGAATTATTGAAATTTTGCTTTCTAATAAACTTATACTAAGGAGTTTTTTTAACATGTTTCAATGATTACGTTCTAATTTCCGGACGCGTTTTAAGTCAGCTCAAAGCAGTTAGTTATAACTTTTTTAATTCTTCAATGATTTTTTCAGTTTCAGTGTTTTCAATCTCTTTCAAATCAATTTTAGTGTCCCAAAAGTAAAATCCGTTTTTGTCTTTTGCATATGGACCGAAACCTTTTTCAGTTTTAAAAGTCTCATAGTCGACCGAATCCATTCTCATGGCTCTTTCCCCGTAAATATAGTTTTTGTCTTTTGCATAACAATCCCCAATTACTTTAAATGTTTTTACGTCAGAGTTTTCAACTATTGCGAAATTACCACCATCAGACATTAAATAATGTCTATAAACATTTTTTTTATCCTTGTAAAAAGAACTTCCTAGATATTCAAAAGTTAAAGTATCAATTACGGAATTTATGCTTTTTTCTTTAATAGAATTATTATAAGAAAGTTTTGTGATATATATGTTGGTTCTGCTTCCATCATCGTTTACTTCTACTGTTTTTATTCCTAAATCACCATTTTTAGATTTCCATAAAGCATAATTAGTTTTAGTCCAATTTAAATCATCGTTGATTCTATCTATGCTCTCATTGCTAGAATTTTTACAATTAGATAAACACAAGGAAAAAATAATTAGAAATAATAGTTGTATTTTCATCTTTAAGATTAATGTTCTGATAATTACTGCTAACGTTTTGCCCGTAACCGTCAGTTGCGGATCAAAGCGAACTGAGTACTCTCTGCTAAGATAGAATTTCTTCGTGAAACACAACTTCCGGTTACCGAAATCTCCGCAGTCTTTTTTTCATTATTAAAGGATTGAATGCCAATTATACCGAACTCATCGCTTGCTTTTTTTTTATTTAAGACTATCTTTGTTGCCATAGTTTTAAGTTTTGGCTAACTATAAGTTTAGTTTCCAAGTGGCAACATAAAATGGAAACATTTGAGTGATTTTCATAGGAATAAGCAAAAACGAGTCAAGATTAAAGTTTTAATAAAAATGTTTAATATAATTTAAATTTCTATATGTCAGACGATAAGAAGGTAATTTTTTCGATGCAGAAAGTAAGCAAGACTTACCAAAGCAGCGACAAGCAGGTATTAAAAAACATCTATCTTAGTTTCTTTTATGGAGCGAAGATCGGTATTCTTGGGCTTAACGGTTCGGGAAAATCATCCCTATTAAAAATTATTGCAGGTGTTGATAAAAACTACCAAGGCGATGTGGTTTTTGCACCAGGCTATACAGTTGGCTACCTGGAGCAAGAGCCTCAATTGGACGAAAACAAAACTGTGATTGAAATCGTAAGAGAAGGCGTGGCAGAAACCATGGCGGTTTTAGACGAGTTCAACAAAATCAACGACCAATTCGGATTGCCAGAGGTGTACGAAGATGCCGATAAGATGCAGAAACTGATGGACCGTCAAGCCGAGCTTCAAGACAAGATTGATTCTTTAGGCGCTTGGGAAATTGATACCAAATTAGAAATTGCCATGGATGCCTTGCGTACTCCAGAACCAGATACCCCAATCAAGGTACTTTCTGGTGGAGAGAAAAGACGTGTGGCATTATGCAGACTGTTGTTACAACAACCAGACGTATTATTGCTGGATGAGCCTACCAACCATTTAGATGCTGAATCGGTTTTGTGGTTAGAGCAACATTTGGCACAATATTCAGGAACCGTAATTGCCGTAACCCACGACCGTTATTTCTTGGATAACGTAGCAGGCTGGATTTTGGAACTGGATAGGGGAGAAGGTATTCCGTGGAAAGGAAACTATTCTTCTTGGCTTGACCAAAAATCAAGCAGAATGGCTCTTGAAGAAAAAGTAGCTTCAAAGAGAAGAAAGACTTTGGAACGTGAGTTAGACTGGGTACGCCAAGGAGCAAAAGGCCGCCAGACAAAACAAAAAGCGCGTCTTCAGAACTATGACAAGCTTTTAAACGAAGACCAAAAACAACTGGATGAAAATCTGGAAATCTATATCCCGAACGGACCTCGTTTGGGAACCAATGTGATCGAAGCAAAAGGCGTTGCGAAAGGCTATGGCGACAAATTGTTGTATGAAGACTTGAACTTTACATTGCCTCAAGCTGGAATCGTTGGAATCATCGGGCCTAACGGTGCGGGTAAGACGACCATCTTTAGAATGATCATGGGCGAAGAAACGCCAGACAAAGGAGAATTTTCTATCGGTGAAACGGTGAAGATTGCGTATGTAGATCAGGCGCACTCAAACATAGATCCTAACAAATCCATCTGGGAGAATTTCTGCGACGGACAAGAGTTGATCATGATGGGCGGCAAGCAGGTAAATTCAAGAGCCTACTTGAGCCGTTTCAACTTTGGAGGAAGCGACCAAAACAAAAAGGTAAATACGCTTTCTGGAGGAGAAAGAAACCGTCTCCACTTAGCGATGACCTTAAAAGAAGAAGGAAACGTACTGCTTCTGGATGAGCCAACCAACGACTTGGACATCAACACGCTTCGTGCTTTAGAAGAAGGTTTGGAGAATTTTGCGGGCTGTGCGGTAGTTATTTCCCACGACCGTTGGTTCTTAGACAGAATCTGTACGCACATCTTGGCTTTTGAAGGAAATTCTGAAGTCTATTTCTTTGAAGGCAGCTTCTCAGAGTATGAAGAAAACAAGAAGAAACGATTAGGCGGCGACCTGACTCCGAAACGAATAAAATACAAAAAATTGATTAGGAATTAATAAAATAACAAAATCTCGGTATAGACCGAGATTTTTTTTATTTATAGTATATTTGGAGTAAAAATTATCTATGCCCCGAAATAGAATAATTTCATTTGTTCTGGTCCTACTACTTTATTGCAGCCTGGCTTTTTCGCAAGAAAATATAAAAGATACTAGAACCCGAATTTATGATCTCATCTGTAAAGCCGATGGCTTGCTGACAGACCTGAAATATATGGAATCGCTGCAGGTTTCCAAACAGGCTTTGAATTTGGCATATAAGAACAAGCAATACGATTATGTTGCGATGTCCTATAATACTATTGCGGGCTGCCATGAAGAACTCATGAATACCAATATGGCTTTGGCCTATTATAATAAAGCCCTTATTTATTCTCAAAAGACTCAAAATGATACGATCAAGGACTGGATTTACAACAACATTGGCAATCTCTACAATTTTGCGATAAAAGACTACGACAAGGGAATTTACCATTATAAAAAATCGCTCCAGTATGCCCAAAAAGTAAAAGACACTACCGAAATAATCTTTACAGAAATGAACCTGGCTTGGGCGTATTTCAACAAGAAAGATTTCGTGCAGGGCCTTCCTTATCTAAAGAATGTCGAAAAACACCTTGACAAGTATGGCGATATCGAATCCAAAGTAATCGTAAACAACCTATTCGGGATGTATTACAGCAGTAACGGCAATGCTCGGCTGGCCGATTCGTATTTTAAGCTTGCCATTGATTATGGAATTCGATACAAGCAGCAAAATGCTTTGGCAGACGCTTATGCCGAATATTCAAAGCATCTCTATCAAATCAAGGATTATAAAAATGCGTATATCAATAAAGTACATTATGAAGAGCTGAAAGACGACCTTCACAATCACGAAAAATTAAAAAGCGCCCAGATAGCAGGAATCCAGATTGAGCTTGATGAGTCCAGAAGAAAAATTGATAAGATTGAGCTTGAGAAATATGCCCAGCAAAAGAATCTAAGGAATTCAAAGATTATCGTCATCTTATTTCTTGCCATACTAATCATCCTGCTCTTGCTGCTGTATACTTTTTACAAGAACAGCATCTACAGAAAAAAAGTCAATCAGAAGCTGCTAGAAAGCAATGAAGAGCTAAAGATAGCAAAAGACAAGGCCGAAGAATCGTCTATACTGAAAAGCCAGTTTATTTCTACCGTAACCCACGAGCTACGGACGCCTTTATATGGCGTTATCGGAATCACCAACTTAATTCTTGATGAACATAAGGAACTAGAAAACAGTCCGCACATCAACTCTTTAAAGTTTTCGGCGCGTTACCTTTTATCGCTCGTAAACGATTTGTTGCAAATCCATAAGATAGAAGATAAGAAAATAGTGCTGGAAGAACTTCCGCTGAATGTCTTGGATGAGATCGAAAAAGTGAAAGAAGCCCTTCAGTTTATTGCCATCAAAAACAGGAACAAGGTGATGATTGACGTAGATATCGAAATACCCGAATATTTGATAGGCGATAAGCTGCGTTTGTCTCAGATTTTGGTGAATCTTACAAGCAACGCCTTGAAATTTACGCAAAACGGAGTCATAAAATTAGCCGCCGCGTTGGAGAAAAAAGAAGGAAATACCTATTACATAAAATTTGAGATTGTCGACAACGGATGCGGTATAGCAGTCGAAAATCAGAACAAGATTTTTGAGAAATTTGTACAGATTGACAGAAAAGAAGGAGATTATCAAGGGACTGGCCTCGGGCTTTCTATCGTAAAACGTCTTTTAGAGCTTCTTGGAAGCAGTATTCGTCTAGAGAGCAAGGAGGGCGAAGGAACCACCGTCACGTTTACGATTCCTTTCGAATATGATGCGAACGCTACAAAAATGTATATTGAAAACATTGATGTCGATACGACAAATATTTCTTCGTATAAGATTCTTGTTGTAGAAGACAACAAAATCAACCAGATGGTGACCAAGAAAATCATCGAAAAGAACAACTACAAATGCTTTGTTGTTGATGATGGTTATGCTGCGCTGGACATTCTCGAAAAAGAAACATTTGACGTTATCTTGATGGACATCAACATGCCTGTCATCAACGGATTTGAAACAACCCGAATGATTCGCGACAAAGGAATAGACATACCTATAATCGCCCTTACGGCTTTTGATAAAGATGAAATTACCGACGAAGCAAAACTGTCAGGAATGAACGACATCTTAATCAAGCCTTTTGAGCCTTTGCGCTTATTCCAGATTATCAATAGCCAGATTGCAAAATACTCAACGCAGCACTAGCTTATTTGAAATTTATCTCAGCATAAATAGGCAAGTGGTCCGATGGATAACGGCAGTCTTTAGAATCGCTTAAGGTGGCGAATTTGACAACTTCCATCGTATTTCTGTTGATAAAAATATAATCGATTCGTGTCGTTACAGGCTTATTAAATTCAAAAGCATTAAAAGTACCTTCAGGTCCAAAAACAATTCCCCTACATACTTTTTGGGCATCATCCAGCTCTTTCTTGATAAGCTGTAACGGAAGCGTTTCCGCTTCTAAATTAAAGTCTCCTGTCAAGACCACAGGAAGATTGTCCCTGTTTATTTTTCGGATTTTTTCTAAAATCAGTTTTGAGCTTTCGGCTCTGGCAATATCCCCGACATGGTCAAAATGCGTATTGAAAACCCAAAGTTTCTTTTTGGTCTTTTTGTTTTGGAACAAGCCATAGGTACATACCCTGTTGTAAGCGGCATCCCATCCTTTTGACGGCTTTTCTGGAGTTTCAGACAGCCAAAATGTATTTTCTTCCAACAGCTTAAACTTGTCCGAATTATAAAAAATAGCGCTGTGTTCTCCTTTTGATTTTCCGTCGTCGCGCCCTTTTCCAATAAAGCCATATCCAGTGAGCGTACTGTCGATATAACTCATCTGCTGAGGTAATGCTTCCTGTACTCCCATAAAATCGGGCATGTAGAATTTTACCTGATCGGTCATGAATTCTTTTCGCTTCGACCACTGATTCTCTCCATCGCTCTGTGTATCCAGTCGAATATTATAGCTCATCACTTTAAGATCTTGTGAAAATAATGCCTGTGCGGCCAGTAAGAATAGGAAGTAAAAAGATTTCATACGTCAGGGGGGATTTTTAGGTATACAAATTTAAAACAAAAAACGCTGGTTAGTACCAGCGTTTTTTATTCTTTTTTGAAGCATCCGATTTTCTCGAATTATTTTCTTTAGCCTTGTTTTTATTTCTCAAGTCCGGTTTTGCATTTGGATCAGGAACGATATCTTTCCAAGGGTAAGGATGGTCATTGATGGTCTTTACGTTGACTTTGATCAGGCGCTGTATGTCTTTCCAGTAGCCTTCTTCATCTTTAGAGCAGAAAGAGATGGCAATACCGCCATTTCCGGCACGGCCTGTTCTTCCAATTCGATGCACGTAAGTTTCCGGAATATTAGGAAGGTCAAAGTTGATGATATACGGCAGTTTGTCGATGTCGATTCCCCTTGCGGCAATATCCGTCGCTACTAAAACACCAACTTCTTTGTTTTTAAAGCTGTCCAATACACGCTGTCTGGCATTCTGTGATTTGTCGCCGTGGATGGCTTCAGCAGCGATCCCTTGCTTTCTTAAAGCCTTGACAACATTGTCTGCTCCATGTTTGGTTCTTGAAAAAACCAAGACATCGGAAATATTTTCGTTCTTGATCAGATGATATAAAAGCTGTCTCTTGTCTTCTTTGTTGACAAAATAAACACGCTGTTCTACCGTTTCAGCAGTTGATGAAACAGGAGAGACAGAAACATATTCGGGCTTGTTCAGGAACGTTTCCGCCAATTCTCTAATCGCCATAGGCATAGTAGCAGAAAACAGAAGCGTCTGCCTGTTTTTTGGCGTAAGCTTTACAATCTTTTTGACATCATTGATAAAGCCCATGTCTAGCATCTGGTCGGCTTCGTCTAACACTAGCGTATGCAAATGGTCAAGATCAATAAAGCCTTGCTTGTGCAGGTCCAATAATCGTCCTGGCGTGGCAATCAAAATATCGACGCCTTTTTTCAAGATATCTACTTGAGGTACTTGCGAAACGCCTCCAAAGATGGTCAGCTGTACGAGGTTGGTATATTTTGCATACGCTTCAAAGCTTTGGCCGATTTGTACGGCAAGCTCGCGCGTAGGAGTGACAACCAAAGTCCTGATTTGTTTTGCTTTTTTTGACGAGCCAACAATGCGGTGAATATGATGAATAATAGGAATTGCGAATGCGCCTGTTTTTCCAGTACCAGTCTGAGCACAGCCTACAAGATCGTTTCCTGCTAAAATAATCGGAATTGATTTTTCTTGTATTGGTGTTGCTTCCAAATAGCCGATTTCAAAAACGGCTCTCTGTATACTTTTGGAAAGTGATAAATCTTCAAATAACATAAAAGGTAATTTAAGTCTTTGCAGTAATTGCAAATACGGTGCAAAGATAGTTTTTATTATTTAATAGATTTCGTTTGCTTTTTTTGCAATAATTAAAAGAAAAAAGCCCCATATCTATGGAGCTTTGATCACTATTAACCAATATAAAACAAACCAACATGCAACTACTCATGTTTTTTTCTATAGGTACTATAAAATACCTGCGGCAAGACGGTCAGGGAGAAAATCATGCAGAATAGCAATCCGCCGACAATCATAATGGCCAAAGGTTTCTGTATTTCAGAACCCATCCCAGATGAAAGCGCTGCAGGCAATAGACCCATAGAACCCATCAGCGCAATCATCACAATGGGACGAATTCTGCTGTAAACTCCTTCTGAAATGGCTTTTCGCAACGGCATTTTTGCCCGTAAGTTTTCTTTCATCACCGCAATCAATATAATTCCGTTAATCGTATTTACTCCGAAAAGGATAATAAAACCGATACCTGCCGAGATGCCAAAGATGGTTCCCGTCATCCAAAGCGATAGGAAACCTCCGGCAAAAGCATACGGAATCGTGCTTGTCGCAATCAGCGTGTCTTTCATGTTTCCGAAGTTGAAATACAATAAGAACAAGATAAACAGCAATACAACAGGAACGATAATCGCCAGCTGTTTAGAGGCACGTTCCTTGCTTTCGAATTCGCCCGCCCATTTCATTGTGTTTTCTTTCGGAAGTTTGACTTCTGCGGCTACCTTTTTCTGTGCTTCGGCAATCGTGCTTCCCAAATCGCGTCCTTCAATACTGAAACCGATGGCAATATAACGGCTGTTTCCTTCCCTATAGATAAAAGTCGGACCGGTTTGGTAACTCACCGTCGCAATTTCTCGAAGCGGTACTTTTTTGCCGTCCATCGTCGGAATCAGAATGTTTTCGATTTTCTCTTTAGAATCTCTGTATTCTTTTTCAAAACGAATTCGGACATCAAACATTCGTTCGTTTTCATAAAAAGTCGTTGCGGCTTGTCCGCCAATAGTCATGGCAATTACAGCTTGGGCATCGGCTGTGGTTACGGCATAGCGTGCCATTTTTGAATCGTGTAATTGGATACGAAGTTCAGGAAGTCCTATATTTTTGTACACATTTACGTCTTCGATACCTTTTACAGGAGCGATCGATTTAGCGACTTTGTTGGCATATTCTTCGAGTTTAAACAGGTCGTCGCCAAAGATCTTGATGACCAGCGGACTTTTTACGCCTGCCACATATTCTTCAACATTGTCTTGAATCGGCTGGCTGAAGCCGAAGTTGATTCCGGGATATTCCTCAAGCTTTTCTTTGATTTCTGAAATTAGCTGTTCTTTTGAAATTTTCCGCTTCCATTCGTCCTGATGTTTCAATTCCATGTGGAATTCGATATTGAAGAAGCCTGTCGGGTCGGTTCCATCATTCGGCCTTCCGGTTTGGGAAAGGATGAATTTTACTTCGTCAAACTTTTGGAGCTTGGTTTTCATTTCTTTCGTAAGACGGACCGATTCGTCCAGATTAATGCTATTCGGCAGTGTTGCTCGGATATAAATAGCGCCTTCATTCAGCTTTGGAATAAATTCTGATCCGTAGAACATAAACCGTCCAAAGCAGACCGCAAGCAATAGGATAAAGCCATATACGGTAGCTTTTCGATGCCTTTCACTCCATAAGAACATTTTGTACAGATTGTTTCGGAAGAATCTGGAGATCCTATTTTCTTTTTCAACAATATTTTTTGTCAGTAAGACTTTACACATGGCCGGAACATAGGTCAAGCTCAAGATCAGCGATCCGACCAAAGCATAACCTAAGGTAAATGCTAATGGCGAGAACATTTTTCCTTCTACTTTTTGGAAAGAGAAAATAGGAAGAAGAGCGACAATCAGGATAATCAAGGCAAAGAAAATATAAGTAGCAACGCTTCCTACGCTTTTCTTGATAAGTCCCATTTTTGACATGCTGTTGAAACGCTTCATGCCGACTTTATGCGCTTTCTTTTCGAGCGAGACAAAGACCTGTTCGACAATGACGAGTGTTCCTTCGAGCAACAAACCAAAGTCAAGCGCTCCCATCGAAATCAGGTTGGCAGGAAGTCCTTGGATGCGCAACATGATAATCGCAAACAAAAACGAAAGCGGAATTACAGAAGCAACGATTACCGTTGTACGCCAATTGTACATGAAAATGAAAACAATCAGCGAGACCAATAAGACGCCTTCAATCAGGTTTTTGGTAACGGTATGAACGGTGGTGTTGACCAATTCGGTGCGGTCGATAAAAGGTTCAATGGTTACGCCTTTTGGCAGAATCCTTTCGTTTAGCTCATCGATTCTAGTGCGCAGATTTTCAATAACTTCACTTGGGTTTTCGCCACGAAGCATGACAACGATTCCTTCTACCAAATCATCATTGTTATCTAAACCAACTTGCCCTAATCTCGGCTTGGCACCAATTTTTACTTCGGCAACGTGCTTGACAAGAACCGGCGTGGAGCCTTTTACTTCAATTAATATATTTCCGATATCTTCAATATTATCGAGCAGGCCGACACCTCGAACGACATAGGCTTGATCGCCACGCTGGATGACATCGCCTCCTACATTAATATTGCTTTTTGAAACGGCTTCATACACGTCTAAAGGAGACAGATTGTAATTGACCAACTCTGTCGGGTTGATTTTTATCTCATAGATTTTTTCTTCGCCTCCAAAACTTACGACGTTTGCCACACCAGGAACCGAAACCAACTCGCGTTCGATAACCCAGTCTTGAATTGCTGTCAGTTCTTTTATCGGCAGATCGCCTTTTACTACGTATCTGAAAATTTCGCCTGTGGCTCCATAAGGCGGATCAATTTCGGCATCAGCGCCTTCGGGAAGACTTACGCTTGCCATTCGGTTAGAAGCATATTGCTGGGCATAAAAATCTTCTACATCTTCATCAAAAAGAACGGTTACGACAGACAAACCGAAGAGCGAAATCGAGCGCACTTCTGCTTTTTTCGGAATCGTGTTCATCTGTTTTGAAATCGGGAGCGTGATGAATTTTTCTACTTCTTCAGCGCTTCGTCCCGGCCATTGCGTAATAATTCGGGCTCTCGTATTCGTCACGTCAGGAAACGCTTCGATAGGAGTGTGCATATAGCTTATGATTCCTCCCGCGAACAGCAATGCGGTGGCAAAGAAGACAATGAGCGAATTTTTAAGCGAGAAGGCTACTATATTTTGTACAAGCTTTTGCATAAATTGTATTTGGATGGATTGCTGTTATTTTAAGCTTTCATAAATCAGAAGCTGATTCTTAGAAATAATCTTTTCGTTTTCTTGGATTCCCTTGTCAAAATAAACGACCTCGTTATTCTTGGTTACCGGATTGACCTGTCTGATTTCAAGATTGCAGTCGTCTTTATAGACAATGATGAAATTTTGGTTGTCATCAAAAATTACTGCTTTTACCGGCACGGCAATCATGGATTCTGTGGAGACATTTTGTTTTTGCAGGATAATATCTGCCGACATTCCCGGTTTTAGCTTTAAGTCGGTATTTTTCATTACGATTTTTGCTTTCAGCACCCGTTCTTCAGCATCGAATACTTGCGATAATGCCGTAATTTTTCCAGAGAAAATCGCGTCAGGATACGCCAACGTCTTGATCTTGACTTCCATGTTTTCTTTGATATTCTGCATATCGGTCGCATAAATATTGACCATGACCCATACTTCATTTAAGTCAGAAATCGTAAAAAGCGGCTCGCTTCCTGAGGAAATCTGCATTCCAGAGCTCATGTTCTTGGCAACTATAAAACCATTGGACGGAGCCTTGATTTGGAATACAGATTTTTCAGAACTGGCACTGTATAAGGCAAGGTTGCTCTTGATGTTTTCTAACGACGATTTTAAGACCTTGACTTCGCTTTCTGCCTGAACTAAATCTTTCTGTGAAGCGATTCCGTCTTCAAACATTGATTTTACAGAAGAAAGCTGTCTTTGCGCCACGGCTAATTGCGATTCGACGGACTTGTTTTCAGACTGTAATCCGTTTAACTCTGTACTTTTTATTTCGGCTAAGACTTGTCCTTTTTTGACATAATCGCCTAAAGAAAAATAAGTGCTGGTTACTACGCCGTTGATTAGGCTGGTGAATTGTACTACATTGTCTGCATTGTAGGTTACGTTTCCAGTCAATGAAAAGGTTTCTGAAATAGGTTCTTTTCTGACTTCTTCAATCGTAACTTTCTTTTTTAAGTCTTCGTTCAGGCAGAATTTGTCGCTTTTTTCTAGAACGGTTTCCTTTTCTTTACAGCTGAAAAGCAGGAGCAATGGCAATGATAAATAGATATATTTCATAATAAGTGTTTCTTAATTAGAGGGATTAAAGTTCTTTGCCAATGACAAACTGCAATTCTTCAAAATGTTCGTTGAGCTCTTTTTTAGAGTCCAGAATGATAGTCTTATTTTCAAGGTAGGCATTGACAAAATCGAGGTATTCGAGCATGCTCGTGTTTCTCAAGGCAAAGTTTTTTTGATGGCTTTCCAAAAGCATATCGAGGTCTTTTTCATAGGAAGCTTCTATATTTTCGTATAACTTTTTGGCTACAACCAAATCTTCGTAGGCTTGGATGACCTCGTTTTGCGCTTGGTTGTTTTTCTCTTCTTTCATATACTGGCTTTTTTGGATTTCTATTTTCGAAGCCTTGATATTGCCTTGATTTCTGCTAAAAAAGGGAAGGTCTAAAGCAAAACCGACGCCAACAAAGTCATTCATGATATTCCCGCCGCGGTCATAGCTGGCCAATAAAGTCACATCGGGAGTGCGTTGCGACAGTTCGTATTTGTATTTTCGATTGTTGTATTTTTCTTCTAAAACGGATGCTTTTACATCCGGACGGTTTTCCAAAGCATCGGCAGTCAATGCTGTAAGATTGATGTTTTCCATTTTGTTTACATCAGGTACGAATTGATGCATGCTGATTTTTAGAAAACTTTGCGGAGGAAGATTCATCAGTGTTTTTAATTCTTTCTGCAGTTGGTTGTTTTCTTTCTGAAGATCGCTCAATTGCTTTACGAATTCTAATTCCGAAGCTTTTAAACGGATGAATTCGCCCTTGCTAATATTTCCTTGTCTGGCTTGGTTGGAATAGGCATTTAATAGTTTTTGGATAGAAGCGAGCTGTTTCTTATAGACGCTTTGTTTTTCTTCGACATACTGCAGATGGGTCAAGTTGTTTCGGAATTCCACTTTTAAAATCCGAAGAAAATCTTGAAAATATTCCTGTGCTATTTCCACGCCGACTTTTTCCATCGCCATCAATTTCTTTCTCTTGCGGGCTGTATAGATGAGCTGTTCTAATCCGACGGTTACTTCAGAAGTCTTTCCCCAGTTGCCCGAAATAGGAGGGAGCTGTTCGGATTTGGCATTCGACCATAAGTTGATTTCTCCGACTTCTAATCGCGGATTGGGCCATAATTTGGCTTGGATAACTTGCGCTTCAGCTTGGTCGATGTTGAGTTTTTCAGACAGAAGCCTTAGGTTATTCTTCAAGAAAATAGCTTCGGCTTCGGCCCTTGAAACCAACAAAGTGTCTCTTGCTGTGGCATTTTGTGCTTTGCCAGAAGAGCAAAGGCTAACGAAAAAGGCGGTAAATACGATACGTTTCAATGTGAGTCTTTTTTATGACTGCAAAGCTATCGGGCAAAGATTATAGCAGTATTTGACTCACATTAAAAGTAAATTAAGCTGACATTAGAAAACGATTAGAGTTTTGGAAACAGTAGCGTAATCAGGGTTCCAGCGTTTTCTTTTGAGTAAATGGAGAACTGGATATTGTTTTGCTTAAAGATGATAGTTGCTAAGGAAAGCCCGATACCGCTTCCTTTAACGTTTCCGACATTTTTGCCGCGGTAAAACGTCTGCTGAATATAGTCAAGATCTTCTTTCAAGATACCCTTTCCATAGTCTTGGATGGTAATTTTGAGCTGGCCGTCAGTTTCAGACAAAGAAATCTTTATCGGATTTCCGTCAGAATATTTCACAGCGTTTTCAATCAGGTTGTACAAGGCAAGCTGTAGCTGCAGCTCGCTCCCTTTGACAGACAGCAGCTTTTCGTCTTTGACTTCCAAATCAATACGGATTTCTTGGCGGTCATAGGCTTCAAAAATTTTATCGTTGATGTTCCAAAGCGTTTCGTCGATGCGGAATGTCTCGTTTTCGGGAGTAATGGTTTTTAGGCCCGAAAGCATCATCAGGTTGTTTAAGATTTCTTCGATATGATAGACATTTTCTAACGCTTCGGACGTTACTTTTTGGTATTCTTCCGGCGTTCTGTCCTTTTGGGCAAATACTTCCAGGTTTCCAGAAATGGAGGCCAAAGGTGTCTTGAATTCATGCGAGACATAATTGATAAAATTCTTCTGTATCGCAAAAGTATCCGACAATCGGCTCAATAAATTATTAAAAGTCGTAATCAAATCCTGAACTTCGTCATTTGTATTAGAGGATGAAATAGGTTGATCTAATGAGTTTAATTCCATCGAATTAACTTGACTGATGACTTCTGTAATCGGACGGTAAGCAATGTTGGAAAGCAGTCGACTCAAAAAGAAAATCAACAGCAATCCGGCAAACAAAACGATAATCATAATGACCAATAATCGGTTGGTCTGCGACTTGAATACTTCGCTTTTGGTTTTTACAAAGACCACGAAATCGCCTTGGTTGTCGTTGTAAAAAATACCATAGTAAAAGTGGTTGTTGGATTTAAAACTGAGCTTTTTATTCTTTCGGACAAACTCTAATTCCTTGGGATTGATATTTCTGTCGGCTTCTTTTTCGCCATAAACAATCGTATTGTTCAGGTCGTAAACGCGAACGATATCATTCTGTATGTTTTCTTCAAACTGTTCTTTGATTGCAGAATGTTCGTAATGCGGAAGCTCATCTTTTTCAAGATAATAGATGCCCGAAAGCAGGCAGGTTTTTTGGAGTTCCTTAAAAACGACTTTTTCGGAGCTGTTATAGAAAGCCAGATAAATCAAGACCGAAGCGATTATGAAAACAAACCCGAACGTGGCGGATGAGATTAGCGTTAAGCGGTTTCGGATTTTCATAAGCTATTCTTTGAGCATGTATCCTGTTCCTTTGATTGTGTGGATGAATTTATGCTGGTTCTCGTCGATTTTGTTTCTTAGGTAAGAAATATACACATCGACCACATTGGTATTGTTGTCGTAATTGATGCCCCAGACCGCATTTAACAGCTGTGTCCTAGAAACGACCTTGTTTTTGTTTTCTAATAAAAAAAGCAACAGTTTGTATTCTCTCGGAGACAGATCAATCGGCTGTTCTTCTTGGAATACAGAGTGTTCATCAAGGTTGACTGTCAGGTTATGGCAGACATACACCTGTTCCTTTTCCTTATAATTGAATTTTGTCCTTCTTGTCAACGCGTTAATTCGCGAAATCAATTCTTTAAAATGGAACGGCTTCACAAGATAATCATCGGCACCGCTGTCAAGAGCCGAAACTTTATCGTCTGCATCATCGAGTGCGCTGAGGACTAATATCGGCGTATGGTTCTTCTTGAATCGGATAAGTTTGGTCAGCTGGATGCCGTCAATTCCTGGTAGCATGATGTCCATCAAGATGATGTCCCACTCGTTTTCCGAAATCATCTCGCGCGCGATTTCTCCTGTAACGGCAAGAGTCACCGAAAAGCCATTCTCTTCGAGTCCCTTGATTACAAAATCACTGATCCGCTTGTCATCTTCAATAAGAAGTATATTCATCTATTATTCTGTTTCGCTTTTCGCCTTCATGAAATCGGTCACAAGGTAGCCGATGAGCTTTCCGACCAGATGGCTGTTTTTAGGGTCGCCCAAATCAGGAGCGCCTTCGCAGATATGCAGGTAGCAGGCGTTCGGGTCTTGGCTAAAAAAGTGGATAAACTGACGCAGTTCTTCTACAGAAAAACCGCTCAATGTCATAGCGCTGCTCGGAATGCCCGGAATCGAATCCAAATCGATTTCGATACCGTAAAAGTCGTTTCGGATGAATGAAAAGGCTCTTTCCATTTCCAGCCTGAAATCTTTTTCCCTGCGGATGTTGATTTCGTCATAGGTATTGATGCGGACTCTTTCGTCCAGCTTCTTGATTTCGTGCAACACGCTTTTAGACGTGTAGCTTTCGTGCAGTCCGAAGACAAAATATTTTTTCAGAAAGCCTTCTTCATAAGCATACGAAAAGCCGTTGCCGCTGTGTCTTCCTTCCAAGATTCTAAAATCGGAATGGGCATCAAAATTAATCGCATTGATGGCTTTTCCTTTGGCAAGTGCCGTTCCTTTTATATTTCCGTAAGCGTTGTTATGTCCGCCGCCAATGATGATAGGGATTTTCCCTGCCTTGACAATCGTAAAGATAATGTGAGAGACTTCCTTGTCTATTTTCTCGACAACTTTAGAAAGCTGTTTTCTTTCTTCCAGAATATTAAAATCGAGGTTTTCGACTTCTTTCATCTCTTCGGCAGCATCCAGATGGCCCAACACGAGAATCTGGTTGCCCTTGCTAAAGCGGTTGTGCTGGATATTGGCAATACTTTTTATGGTACTTTCCCAAGCAGAAGCTGCTCCAGGACGCCCGAAATTAGCCCGAACCCCTATGTCTTCTGGAATTCCGAACAATACGAATTTTGCATCGGAAGTTTGCAGAAACTCAACAGTATCAGCCCCTTTTGGGATGGTCTGCATCTTTTCGCCAAATTTGACTTCACCGCTTCGAAAATTAGTTACTCTAGCTAAATCGTGCACAGTAAAGGGAATAAGCTTTTCCATAAAAAAAATTTAACTCCAAAAATAATATAATTATATAAACTTACGTTAACTGTCTTATAAATCCCCCAAAATTTTATTTAATTTGTTTAAACCATTACCACTATTACCATGGAAAATCAAAAAAGTAATTCCAGCCTAAAGGCGATTATCGTCGTTTTGGCAATTCTACTCGCGGGGAGTTTAGTTTACATGTACAAAATGAGCAGCGATGCGAAATCTACAGAAACGCTGCTGGTCAAAGACAAAGAGTCTGCTATGAATGATCTGGCTGCTCTAAAAACCAAATTAGATGCTGCAATTGCAGAAAACACTTCCGTATCGGATGAGCTGATTGCAGAAAGAGAGAAAGTTGTCAAATTGATGGCCGAACTCGAAAAATCAAAAGGAGACATTGCTTCTCTGAAAAAATACCAAAGCCAATACAATACGCTGAATGCGAAATTCAATGCGCTGGCGAAAGAAAACGGATTGCTGAAAGACCAGAATTCGCTTCTGACTTCTAAAAATGACAGCATCAGTCTGGCATTAGGAGAGGCTAAGAAATTTAATGACACATTAGTTATTCAAAACGAAAACTTAGCAAAAACAGTCGAGAAAGCGTCAAAACTGACAGTTATGAACTTGAGAACTGAAGCTATCAAAGAAAAAAGCTCAGGGAAACAAGTCGTTACTGAAAGAGCCAGACGTGCCGACAAGCTTAAAGTTTGTTTTGCGATAGCACAGAATGAAGTAGCAAAATCTGGAAACAAGTTATACTACGTTCAAATCATCGACAGTAAAAATAACGTGCTGGGCGAGAAAAAGACAGAAGCTTTCGGAGATATGTCTTTAACGTACAGCTTCACAACTACAGTGGCGTATGAAAATAAAGCAGTCGATGTCTGCGAATTTTTAGACGGCAACGGCGTAGATTTTGAAAAAGGAGTTTACTATGTAAATATCTTCGACAAAGGAACGCTAGTTTCAAAAACCAGCTTTACGCTGAAATAAAGACAAACAAAACACCAAGACTTAAACTGCATAGAAAAGGAGCCCAATGGGCTCCTTTTTTTACTCTGTATATAATGCATTGTATTGATTCATACTATGTTAAAGTTAGCTGTAATTAATAAGTTGTAAGAAAAATATGTATATTTGAATTGTGCTGTGTACCACAGTCTTACTTTGTTTTATTAACTTAACTATATACATTATGAAAAAAAGACTTTTAAATTTAGAGGGAGCTCAAGAACTGACAAAAGGAGAGCAAAAAGCAATTAAGGGAGGAACAGATCCCGTTCCGAGCCATTGCGGCTTTGGCGTGACCGTTAATTCCAACGGCTTATGCTTTATCAACGGTATTGCGGGCACAGCACAATATTTTAACGGCCTTGAATATTGTTGTGAAAATCTTTTAGAACCATGTCCGGGTGGTCCAAGATGCTAATAAAGAAAAACCTTGAAATGAACTTTCAAGGTTTTTTTATATAATTTTCGCTCCGCTTCGTGTAATAGAAATATGGAAACAAAAGATGTTATAGGTATTTTGCTTTTTTGTATAATCTGTAGTGTTGTGCTTATATGGGGCATTACTGGTTATAGAGACTATAAAAAAGAAATGGCATCTGAGAAATTTAATGAATTGCCTGTTTATGATAAAGCTTATATAAAGAAATATAAGGCAAGATCATTAATGACGATTTTTATTTCTGTAGCAGGTCTTTTGGGAATGATAATCAAATTAATTTCCCTTCTATAACCACCTGATCAATCAAATCGGTACCAAAAGCATACGGCAATTGGTAGAACGACGTAATCGGCTTGGTTATAATCAAATTAGCATGCTTTCCTACCGTAATCGAACCGTGGGTTTTGGAAAGCCCCATAGCATATGCCCCATTGATGGTGGCCGCATTGATCGCTTCTTCGGGTGTCATTTTCATCTTGATACACGCAGTAGCCACTACAAAATTCATATTGCCCGAAGGCGTAGTGCCCGGATTAAAATCAGTCGCCAACGCTAGCGGCAGTCCGGCCTGTATCATTTTTCGAGCAGGAGTGTAGGGAATGCTGATAAAATAAGAGCAGGAAGGCAAGGCAACCGGCATCGTATCCGAATTCTTTAAGACTTCGATATCTTCATCGGTCACAATCTCCAGATGGTCTACAGAAAGCGCTCCGTGCTTTACGCAGGCTGCTATACCGTTGATGGCCGTAAACTGGTTCACGTGTATCTTGGCAGGCAGTCCGTACTTTTTACCCGCTTCCATGATGCGTTCGGTTTCTTCTACAGAAAAATAGCCTGTTTCCAGAAAGGCATCGATATAATCCGCTAGCTTTTCTTCGGCTATTTTCGGAAGCATCTCGTTGATGAGGGTATCGATATAACCGGAATGGTTTTCTTTGAATTCCGTAGGAAAAGCATGCGCACCTAAAAAAGTTGCTTTGATAGCGACAGGATAGTTCTCTTTTAGCTTTTTGATGACGCGCAGCATTTTTAATTCGCCTTCCACCGTCAGTCCGTAGCCCGATTTTATTTCTACGGCTCCGGTGCCCTGCAGCATGACTTCTTCTAAGCGTGCTTTGGATTGGTCGTAGATTTCGTCTTCCGACGTCTCGTTCAGCTTTTTGGCCGAGTTTAAGATGCCGCCGCCGCGGTTGGCAATCTCTTCATAAGACAGTCCGTTGATGCGGTCTACGAATTCCTGTACGCGATTTCCAGCGTACACAATGTGCGTATGGCTATCGCACCAGGCCGGAAGCACGGTCTTTCCTGCAGCATCGATAACCGTAGCATCGGCAACTTCGGGCAGGTTTTCCATCGCGCCAAAGCCGCTTATCAAGTTGTCTTCGATCAAAAGGTAGGCGTTTTGCAGGGCAGGCAAGGTTGCCATTTCGGCTCCCGAAACTTTGTCAACGTGCGTTTCTCTGACCTGTAATAATTCTTTTATGTTGATTAGCAGTGTTTTCATGTGTACTAATAGGTTTGCATCTTTGCCTGATTTGGGGCCGGAATCGAATCCAAAACCAAGCTGAAATATTTCTGTAAATGTAAAATGGAATTTTAAAAACTCCTATCTTTATGACAAATTAAAATGCCTTGAGAAGAATACGCTATAAAGAAGTTCGCAAAGTACAGCCCAATTATTTTGAGTATACCGGAATCCATACTGCCGATCCGGTTGAAATGCAGCTGTTTGTCTATGACGATCTGGGCTACGAAGAATACAAAAAAGTTTCGCTCGACCGTGTCAAGAAAGAAATCGAAGACCCTTTGCAGGCCGAAGATGTCAAATGGCTCAACGTGCACGGCCTCCATGATATAAAGCTGATACAGGAAATCGGCGAGCTTTTGAACCTCCAGAATTTTGTCGTAGGCGATATCTTAAATGTTTCGCGAAGGACTAAAATGGACGAGCTGGACGATATTCTTTTCTTCAGCATCAAATCGATTTTGCAAGAAGAAGAGTCGGCTGTAGTCAGGGTAGAGCAGATCAGCTTTTTGCTAAAGGACAACGTGCTGATTTCATTGCAGGAAAAAAAGAGCGATTTTTTTACGCACATCCGCGAACGTATCAAGACGCATAGCGGTATCGTCCGAAAAAAGAAAAACGACTACCTGCTGTACCTGCTGCTCGATGCCGTGATGGAAAACTTTTTTATCACTATCGAAAGTTATGAAAACGGAATCGAGGCGCTGCTGGTAGAAGCCAAGAACAGCTACAAATCGGTTTTCTTGGAAAACATAGAAAAGGAACGGGAAAACCTGAACTTTCTAAAGCGCTCGATCATACCGCTCCGCGATGCCCTTTTTAATTTAAAAACGCACCAGAAGGATGAGGATTTCGCAGGCATCGAAAAATCTAACTATGCCTTTTTTGAGCGCCTGCACCAGAAAAGCCTGGAAATCTTAGACCAGATCGATTACGACCTGAAATCATTAGACAGCGCTTCCAACGTGTTCTTTTCATCCCAAAGCCAGCGCATGAACCAGATCATGAAAACGCTGACCATCTTTTCCGTCATCTTTATGCCGCTCACGTTTATTGTTGGCGTCTACGGAATGAACTTCGAAAACATGCCCGAACTCAAAACAGAAAACGGCTATTTTATCATACTCGGCGTTATGTTTCTCACGGTTTTAGGCATGGTGTATTACTTTAAAAGGAAACACTGGTTTTAGGCAATTTTAGATTTTTGACTTAAGATTTTAGACTTTCAACTTTTAACTTTTAACTACCAACTATAAACTATCCACTATAAACTATCAACCATCACCCTATGAAAAAATTCACCAGCGATATTTCCGGAAACGAATACCCAGAATCCGAAAGAGTGACGGCCCGACTGGTCCGAAAATCCATCTTGGACTTTATCAAGCAGGAGCATCCTGATTTTGAAAACGACAAGTGCATGTCGGCCGACGAGCTGCGCAACTTCCGTGAGAAATACATCTCTGAAATGCTCTTGAAAGAAACAGGCGAACTGTCGGATATGGAACAGATGGTTTTGGATGCCCTAAACGACAATACGATTCTTTCTGACAAGCTGGACGATGAGATACAGGAGTTTACCTTTGGGCAGAAAATTGCCGATAAGGTAGCTTCGTTTGGCGGCAGCTGGACGTTTATCATTTCCTTTATGACTTTCTTGCTGTTGTGGATTGCGGCGAACGTTTTTATGCTGGCCAACAAAGGCTTTGACCCGTATCCTTTTATCCTTTTGAACCTGATACTGTCGTGCATTGCGGCCCTGCAGGCGCCTGTGATCATGATGAGCCAGAATCGGCAGGAGGAAAAAGACCGCGACCGCGCCAAAAAGGATTATATGATCAACCTGAAATCGGAACTGGAAATCAGGATGCTCCACGAAAAAATCGACCATCTTTTACTGCACCAAGAACAGTCGATTGTCGAGATACAGAAAGTGCAGATGGACATGATGGAGGACATCCTCAAAAAGATAGAAAGCAGCAAGAAACACGACTAGCTATCGGCTGTTCGTATTGGTTGATTCAAAATAAAAAAATATGCTAGCAAAAGATTTTGACTTGTTTAAGCAGCGGTATGCAGAAAACTGCAAGACCAAAAGCTCGAATCCTGCCATTCTTGAATTGTATTCTTTTCTGTTAAAACATGAGGTTGTTGATAGCGATGTATGGACAGTCGGAGGCGGAAACGATACCGTAGTCAGGCTATTAGCGCGCTATTTCTCGGACGAAGATTGGAAAGAGCTGGAAACGGAACTAGAAAATTGGACTACGAATCAACTGGAAATTTTTACGGAATGTATTGTAGAAGGCAGCGCAGAAAGTGATACTGATGTTGCCAACTCTACTGTAATGAACAGGTTTTACCTCCTTAAAAAACTGCTAGCGATTGGTGAAAAAAGAGACCGGCTTCGGAATGATATTTTCTTAAGATTGATTGACAATATTGAATTTTTAGACAAATGCCAGTCAATATCCTTTGAAGAGGCTACTGCACTGGCCCATTATTTTGACTATTCTGAAAGAATACAAGACGAAAAATACAATGACGATTTAGTAACTGCTACCTTAAGAGCCATGATAGAAAGGGCAAGCAGGTAACAGCGCCAGCATAACTTTAGTGTCACTATTCGTATAGAAACATAAAAAAACCTAAAGCTAAGCTTCAGGTTTTTTAGTAGTATCGTAGTTCAGGCTTACTATCGGTTGTTCGGATATTCGTTGATCCAATGAAAGCCGGTATTGACCAAACGGTAGTCTTCCAGCGATTTTTTGCTGAATTCGGCCTGTATGTCTTTCTGCCCAAACTTTCCTTTTAATACAAAGGTCTTTGGTGCTTTTTCTTCATAACGCAGTATCGAAACCTGCGTCGTATCTCGATAAGACTTGAACTGCACCGTTTTTTTAATCGTATCGATCTTTAAGGCATAATAGATCGTGCTGTCCGCTTCGGTAAGTATGCTGCCGTAGGTTCCCGAAATGTGCAGGTTTTTCCAACGGCTGTTCTTGTCCTGGATTTCTTTTAAGGAATCGTTTGTAGTGTCATAAAAAGCAAGGGTCTTGTAGCTGCCTTTTAGCGGTGCTTCTGGCGCCAAGGAACCATAGCTATACATTCCTTCGATGCCTTGGGCGACGATAAAGCCGCTGAATCCTAAGATTAAGATTCCTTTTCCGATGGCCCGCGTCCTTGCTTTCCACTTGTTTTCAAAAACAAGCTTGCAGTGGTTGAGCGTTTCGGTCTTGTTCAGCACAAAGAAATTATACAGCTTTCTTACGTTAGGCGCTAAGATGATGATCGAAATAATCAAGAGGTGGCTCGAAAATAATTTCACGGGCACGTCAAAACAAAAATTCATCAAGACCACATTGCTCATCACGGCCACGCTAAGCAGGGCGCCCAATGTTTTGGTATTGTGGAACAGCAACAAAAATCCAGCTCCGGCTTCCATGATTCCGGTAAAGCCGCCATATATTTTAGAATGGCCCATAAACGTCCAAAGCAGTCCCATAGGCGTAGCGTCGCCAAAGTTTTCTTCGAGACGGCCAAAGTCATGGAACGAAAACTGCCCTTCGAAAAGCTTTAGCAGTCCGTACACAATTAGGTACAGTCCTACATAATAGCGGGCATATACGATGGTCCAATAATACAGCCGGTCGTAATTGATTCTTTTTCGGGTCGCGAAAAAAACGATGACCGAAGTAAGGAAAGCCAGCAGTATAAAGGTAACCAGCTTCACATAATCGAACGTCGTATCGCCGCTGCCCGTGTTTTGTATTTTTTGCAGGGTATCGAGCTTCAGTATGTTTTTCCCGACCCACAGGTTGATAAAATCGATAGCCGTTCCGTAGAAGCCTGTCAATATATTTACTCCCGGAATCTGGTCTAGCGGAAAAGGAAACATATAGAACAGCAAATAGAAAATAAGCAGCAGGGTGAAAAACTTGCGCGTAGCCGACCATTTTTTCTCTGTAAGGGGGTGTGTTTTGACCATAGGTATTGGTTTGATAATTACGAATATACTTAATTCTTGATATAGAAAAAACTTACAAAAGCAATTGTTGATGTTAACAAGAACGTATAAAACGGAATTATAGTATGCTTTGAAAGGAGCAAGGCGAGCCTACGTATGCCTCTAGGCTTCCTTAAATTAGGGGCAAGGTACACTATGATAGATGGCTAGGTTTGCCATAGTGAATAGTAAAGTATACCATAGTAAATAGTAAGGTAATACCATGATGTAGGCCTAAGTTTACTATAGTAAATAGCAAGGTCTACCCTGATGGAAGGCTAGGCATAGTATAGTGAAGAGCAAGGCATGGCATGATATAGGGCTAGGTAGACCATAGTAATGAGCAAGGTCTTCTTATCCAAAACAAAGGAGTACAAAAAAAAACCTGAAGCCAAGCTTCAGGTTTTTTATAGTATGGTTTAAAAAAGACTATTTTAGGCTTCCTACCATGTCTTCTGGTTTTACCCAAGCATCGAAATCTTCTGGAGATACATAGCCAAGGCGCACCGCTTCGTCTTTTAGGGTAGTGCCGTTTTTATGGGCAGTCTGTGCAATTTCTGCTGCTTTGTAGTAGCCGATTTTGGTATTCAGTGCTGTAACAAGCATTAATGAATTGTCTACCAATTCTTTGATACGCGTGTAGTTTGGCTCGATTCCTTGCGCACAGTGCTCGTCAAAAGAAACGCAGGCATCGCCTAGCAAACGGGCAGACTGCAGGAAGTTAGACGCCATCAATGGCTTGAATACGTTCAATTCGTAATGGCCTTGCGTGCCGCCGATCGTAATCGTAACGTCGTTGCCCATTACTTGCGCGCAGACCATAGTCAACGCCTCGCATTGCGTAGGGTTTACTTTTCCTGGCATGATCGATGAACCTGGCTCGTTTTCTGGAATCAAGATTTCGCCGATTCCGGAACGCGGACCTGATGCCATCATTCGTACGTCGTTAGCAATCTTGTTTAGGGATACTGCCAATTGTTTTAGCGCCCCGTGCGTTTCTACAATAGCGTCGTGTGCCGCCAAAGCTTCAAATTTGTTCGGAGCCGTTACAAAAGGATGTCCTGTGAATTTGGCAATATATTCCGCTACTTTTACGTCATAGCCTGCCGGCGTGTTTAGTCCGGTACCTACGGCAGTTCCGCCTAAAGCCAGTTCAGACAAATGCGCCAAGGTGTTTTTTAAAGCTTTCAGTCCGTAGTTCAATTGGGCTACATAGCCAGAGATTTCTTGGCCAAGCGTTAGCGGAGTCGCATCCATCAAGTGGGTTCTTCCGATCTTAACTACGTTTTTAAAGGCTTCTGCTTTGGCATGAAGCGTGTCTCTTAACTTTTCTACGCCCGGAATGGTTACTTCTACAACGGCTTTGTAGGCTGCGATGTGCATTCCTGTAGGGTAGGTATCGTTAGACGATTGAGATTTGTTTACGTCGTCGTTAGCTTTTACGAACTGTTCGCCTTCGCCAATCTTGTGTCCGGCCAATACTTGAGCTCTGTTCGCAACCACTTCGTTTACGTTCATGTTGCTTTGCGTACCAGAACCGGTCTGCCAGATTACTAAAGGAAATTCGCCGTCTAGTTTTCCGGCCAAGATTTCGTCGCAAACCTGAGCGATAGCGTCTCTTTTTTCAACAGGCAATACGCCTAGGTCGTGGTTGGCATAAGCAGCCGCTTTTTTAAGGTAGGCAAAACCTTCGATAATTTCTTTTGGCATGGATGCCGATGGCCCGATCTTGAAGTTGTTTCTTGAACGCTCTGTCTGTGCGCCCCAATATTTGTCTGCAGGAACCTGCACTTCGCCCATCGTGTCTTTTTCTATTCTATAGTCCATTGTATTGTAAATTGTTTGTTGTTATATGTGATTCATTCTATTGTATTCGGTCAGTTTCTCGACGAGAATCTTTTTAAGGTTTTCGTGCGTAGTATCCAGGCTGTTAGCCGATATCGCTACGGCACTTCCAAAAGATTTATAGTTGGCTGTCATCGCCTTGCGCTTAAAGCTGTTTTTTTGGGCAGCGATAAAGGCTTCGGGGTCTTTAAGGACGATGTTCACAAAGTTCTGGTTTACGACAGCGGTTTCTGTGATAGCGGTAATGTCTTCCCACGGAATAAATCCGGCGCTGATGCCACTAGAATTGTCGGTAACTCCTTTGGAGGAGATGATAAGTCCGTCGGATTGCGTGCTTAGCTTTCGGATAGCCGTAATGGCAATAAAGCCAAAGAAAAGGATGGCTATGCTACCCATAATCAGCACAAATAGGGGAGAATCTATCGGCCTGTCGATTTCTTGGTGTTTGGCGACCAGCCAGATTCCGATAAGCACAAACAAGGCGGCACCCAGAATAGTAAGGACTATTTTTTTCCGGCTTAGCTTTATGATTATGGTTTCTGAGGCGGGCGTATTCATTTTTGTTTAATTAGCTGGCTTACAGAAATTGGGTCGGTTGGATTTTGAATTACTTTCTGAAAACCAGCCCAAAAATAAGGATTATAAGTAGGTTTAAAAAATGATTTAAAAATTATTTTCATTGTTTTTATTGGTCAAAATGAATATTCCACCTATCTTTGACGGGTATTCAAAAAATTCCGGAAAACATGTTTGAATTTCAACAGTATTTAGGTTTCTTACTTTTCTTAACCATCTTGACAATCGGCTTCTGGCTGATGATCTTCTTGGTGAGCTTCCTGCCTTATTGGATTGGCGGCGCTTTATTCGAAAGATATAAAGAAAGAAGAGCTAAAAAGAAACAAGAGTCATTGAGCTAATCATCTGTACTCAAAATAAAAAGGGAACCAATGGTTCCCTTTTTTTATGGATAGCTCCGAACCTTTCGATCCGGAGCTGGTAATTCTTATCCGCCGTATTCTTCGCCGCCGCCGTTAGTATCGGCATCGGTTTTTCTAGGCTGTTTTTCTCTTTCGTTTTTCTTCTTGTTGAAACGGTACGTGAAAGAAAGGGTAATTTGTCTTTCTCTCCATTGCATTTCAGAATAGGCATTCTGCGTAGGCAGATTGGTTTCTGTAATTCTTTTTCTAGAATTGAAAAGGTCGTTTACGTTTAAAGCAACGGTTCCTTTGTCTTTTAGCACGTCTTTGCTAAACGCTAGGTTCGCGCTGATGATGCCTTTAGAACGTCCCTGTGCATTAGTCTGCGGCGCATTATACGTAGTGTTGGCCTGCCAGTCGATACCTAAAGGAAGGTTGATTTTAGAGTTGATTCGTGCAAACCAAGAATAAGCCGTGTTGCTGAAATCAATCGTTTCTGAAGCTCCAGATAAGTCGGTATACGTATAGCTTCCTTTAGTCTGGTTTCTGAACAAGTTAAAGTTGCTGTTCAATCTCCACCATTTATAAGGGTTGTACGATAACGTGAACTCAAATCCGAAACGGTCTTCTGTACCTACGTTTACCGGAGAAGTTACTAAAACGGCAGTTCCGTTTATTGTTTCCGTATTACGTACAAACTGTACGGCATCCTGCGTCCTGTTAAAGTACATAGAAGTGTTAAAAGTCAGCTGGTTCCATTTTTTAAGGTAGCCGAAATCAAACGCATCGGTCATTGACGGGTCTAGGTCCGGATTACCTCTGAACAGGTTGATGTTGCTCGACAGGCTCGAAAATGGATTGATCGAACGGGAGCGCGGTCTTGAAATCCTGCGGCTGTAGCTTAACGAAGCGCTGCTGCTTTCGCTGAACTCATACGCTAAAAAGGCACTTGGGAAAAAGTTGTTGTATTTTTTGTTTTTGTAGATGTTTTGTGTCAGCTGGTTGATGTCGATGTTCGAATCTTCCCAACGCAAGCCTACCAAGTAGGACATCTTGTTGATTTTGGTGCCGAACTGCGTATACAGCGCGTTTACTTTTTCTTTGTATTCTAGGGTGTTGGTGAACTGCGGATCGTTTTCCCAAGCTCCTGTTCCGTAGTTGAAATTTTCTACAGAATAATCAGTAAGCAGGTCGTTGAAGTTACCGCGGTATCCGGCCTCAAACTGGCTTTTTTCGCCAATTGGCAATACGTAGTCTGTCTGTAACAGCGTTCGGTTTTGTTCTTGTATGTTGGCGGTTCTCTGATCGCTTATCGGCAGATTGTTAAGTACATCGCGGCTAGGAATGTCGGAGTTCTCGTCGTCGTCGCTTTGAGAAAAAGAGACATCAACCGTCAGCTGGTGCCCGTCTTTTTTAAACTTTTTGATAAAGTTAGAAGAGAAATCTACGTTTTCGTCTTTTTCAGACTCGTCGCTAAAACGGTTCGTGATGCTTTGCAGGTTCATGCCTGCATCGTATTTGTGCTGGAAGACATTGTCTGGGTTTTCGCCAGAGCTTCTGCGGTACGAAAACGTATTGGTCCACGTTGTCGATTTGTCAAGATACCATTCCAAGCCAAAATTAGCATTGTAGCTTTTGTTAAGCCTTTCGTTGTTTCTTCTTTCTTTAAGGTAGCTTGTAATATCGCCGTTCTCGTCAAGATATTCCGTATCGGTCAGCGAGTTTCCTGGCCCTTTTCGGTAGCTGTAGCCTTGGGTCGTGAACAGGTTGAATTGTTCTGTTTTATAGTTGATCGTTCCGGTAAAGCCGTGATTCGCAGGATCTCCTGTCGTAGCTGTTACCGTACCGTTGATTCCTTGATTTTTTCCTTTTTTCAATACGATATTGATGATACCGCCGCCGCCTTCTGCATCATAACGTGCGGATGGGTTGGTGATTACTTCTACTTTGTCTACCGCATCGGCAGGAAGCAGTTTCAAGGCATCGGCAATGTTGATACCGCCAAGACCGGAAGGTTTTCCGTCGATCAAAATTCGTACGTTTTCGTTCCCACGAAGGCTTACGTTTCCTTCTACATCGACAGAAACAGAAGGTACGTTGTCTAAGACGTCGCTTACAGTTCCGCCTTTCACGATCATATCTTGTCCAACGTTATATACTTTTTTATCGAGCTTGATTTCTACGGTAGAGCGCTCGGCGCGGATTTCTACGGCATCTAGCATTTCGGCTTCGGCTTCTAGGGCAACAGTTCCGAAATCTTTGTCTTCTTGGATAGCCAACTGCTTCATTTCTATCGCCTTGAAGGAGATAAATTCAAATTTCACATCATAGGTACCTGCATTCGCCTCTATCGTAAATACTCCGTTTTCATCAGTCATTCCGCCAGTAATAATGTCAGGACGCTTGCTGTTTTGGAGGGTTACAGTCGCATATCCTAACGGAAGGGACGTAGATTTTTCGGTGATTTTTCCTGTAATCTTTACTTTTTTAGCCTGCGGCCTTTCTTGGGCAAGACTTAAAAGCGAAACGGAGAGCAATAGGAGGGTTATTGCAAATTTTAATTTTTTCATTAACTAGAATGTTGATTATTTAGCTTAAGACCGCAAAAGTAGCCTTTGGTTTAAGCCTGATTTCATAAAGGTTTGTTAAATACTGTCATTTAACATTCTTATACTATGTCGAGGATTTTTTCTGGCGGGCGACCCATGACCGCTTTGTTTCCGTTGATGACAATCGGCCTTTCGATCAGTATCGGGTTTTCAATCATGATCTTGATGATTGCTTCGTCAGATACTTCTTTTCCTTTGAAGTTTTTCACCCAGACGTCTTCTTTTTGGCGGACAAGCTCGATTGGTGCTATGCCCAACAGCTTGATGATGGTTTGTAATTCTTCAAAAGAAGGCACGTCCGTAAGGTATTTTACGACCTCAAATGCTTTCCCTGATTTTTCGACAAGCTCGAGTCCTTCCCTAGATTTTCCGCAGCGTGGATTATGATAGATTTTGATCATGATTTTTTCTATACGCAGTTTAGTGAGCTGCAAAGAAATGAAATGCAAATTAAAAATAGGCCAATATGTTGTAACAATTGAATAAATTAGGGGTCAAATAAATTCAAGCACAAAAAATAAGAATATGTTTATAGCACAGGGTTTTAAGAGTAAGGACAACGCGTTTTGGAAATATATAGTCGGTTCGATATTGATCATTATTGCTTCTACAGCAGGACAGTTTCCGTGGATTATTGCGATCGGGATAAAATCGTTGACAGAAAAAGAGGAGTTTCCGCAAGATCAAAACACAATGATGACCTATTTGAATTCGAACCTGACTTTGTTTTTCATGCTGATTTCGTTTGTCTTTGCCATGCTTGGGTTGTATCTGATCGTTAAATATTTCCACAAGCAAAAGTTTATCGAAGTGGCGACTTCGCGAAAAAAAATGGACTGGTCGCGTTTTTTCTTTTCTTTCGGACTTTGGGCAGTGATTACCACAGTCGTAACCATTGCAACGTACTATGCTTCTCCAGAGAACTACGAAATTAATTTCCAGCCGGTTCAGTTTGCGGTTCTTGCCATTATCGCAATAGCCTTGATTCCGATACAGACGAGTACGGAGGAATATGTTTTTAGAGGGTACTTGATGCAGGGATTTGCACTTTTGGCAAAAAATAAATGGTTTCCGTTAGTAATGACTTCTTTGATTTTCGGACTGTTGCACATTATGAATCCAGAGGTAGAGAAGATGGGCTACATTATCTTGGTCTATTATATAGGCACGGGATTGTTTCTAGGTATTGTAGCGCTAATGGACGAAGGTATAGAGCTTTCGTTGGGCTTTCATGCCGCGAATAATCTGATAGGAGCGTTGCTGGTGACATCGGATTGGACGGTTTTCCAGACGCATTCGATCTTAAAAGACCATTCAGAACCGACAGCGGGATTTGACGTTTTGCTTCCTGTGTTTGTCATTTTTCCGATTCTTTTGTTTATCTTTAGTAAGAAGTATAAATGGAATAACTGGAAGGAGAAGCTCACAGGAGTTATTGTTCCTTCCACAAAAGAGAGTTTTCACGAAATTAATGAATTAGGAAAAAACGATGAATAACCCAACCTACCATAGCGTCCACAACCGTTTTAAACTGAACGGCTTTCATCTTGACAAGGATGACTTGTGCCGTGTGGCGTATAGCTTTATCAAAGAAGGAGAAGCTTTTGAACGACCTGTCGGTATCTTTATACTGGATTGGTTTGATGAAAAGGAATATATCGAAATGACGACTTCGGGAACGACGGGAGCGCCTAAAAAGATTAAGGTAAACAAGCAGGCCATGGTCAATTCGGCTTTGGCGACAGGCGATTTTTTTGATCTGGCACCCGGAAATAAAGTCCTTCATTGCCTTCCGGCACAATATGTGGCAGGCAAGATGATGTTTGTCAGGGCGTTTATTTTAGGACTGGATCTCGATTTTGTAGAACCTACATCAACGCCTTTAGAAAGGAATGATGAAACCTATGATTTTGCGGCCATGGTACCGCTACAGGCACAGCATTCTTTAGCACAGCTTGGACAAATCAAGAAATTGATTATTGGCGGCGCGAAGGTCAGCTCGGCTTTGGCAAATGAACTGCAGCAAGTTTCTTCTGCTATTTTTGAGACGTATGGCATGACGGAAACAATAACTCATATTGCGGCGAAAAGAGTAGGAGAAGAAGCCTTTCAAGTTCTGCCAGGCATTACGGTTGCAGAAGACGAAAGGCATTGCTTGGTCGTAACGGCGCCTACCATTACAGATGAAGCCGTGGTGACGAACGATGTCGTAAAAGTCTTGAATGAGAACGAATTTATCTGGCTGGGACGTATCGATAATGTGATTAACAGCGGAGGCGTCAAGCTTTTTCCGGAACAGATAGAGGAAAAGCTGTCGCATAAGATTGAGCGGAGGTTTTTTATAGCTTCTCAGGAAAATGAGGAGCTTGGCGAAAAATTAGTCCTAGCAGTTGAAGGCGATCCATTTGTAATAGATGATGCTGCTTTTGGCGAATTAGGGAAATATGAAAAGCCGAAAGTAGTACTGTTTATTCCTAAATTTTTAGAAACACCGACAGGCAAGGTCTTGAGAAAAGAAAGCTTGTCGAGCGTATAGAAAAGAGCGCCAATTGGCGCTCTTTTTAATTATAATTTACTTTTATAAGAAACCTGTTGCTGTCAAACTTGACCGCTTCTTTGGTTTTCTTTATTTTGTAGGATTGCCAGTCATTTGTGGCTTCAAGCCGAATCTCCGTATCATTTACGAGTAAGACTACAGGCATTGAAAAATTAGTGACATCGGTATGCCATCTGAATTTCACTTCTTTCTTTCTTATTTCTACATCCAGCTCCGGAATGTTTTTATGCTTTAAGTATTGTTCAAAAATAGGAGAGAGATTTCTGTTGGTTTCGGTATTGAAAAAAGCAATGACCGTTTCGGTATCGATTATCTTATGACGGTAGGTTTCGGAATATTTCAATAGTATCTGCCACCATTTAGGATCGTCATTTACAATATGGCGCAACGTATTCAGCAGCAATGCTCCTTTATAATACATGTCGTTTGAGCCTTTGTCATTGACGCCGTAGGTTCCGATAATCGGAGCTTTGTTGGAAATACGGTTTTTCTGTCCGTTGATATACTCCATCGCCTTTTCATAGCCGTACAAGCATTCTACAAAAACAGATTCAGAATAGGTCGTAAATCCTTCATGAATCCACATGTCGGCGATATCTTTAGAGGTAATGCTGTTCCCGAACCATTCGTGGCCGCTTTCGTGGATGGTGATATAGTCGAAAAGCATGCCTATGCCTGTGCCTGAAATATCGCTTCCCATATAGCCTTTCCTGTATTTATTTCCATAAGCCACAGCACTTTGGTGCTCCATACCTAAATAAGAAGTTTCGACTAATTTATAGCCGTCTTCTGCAAAAGGATATTTGCCGAATTTGGACTCAAAACAGTCCAGCATCGGTTTTACTTCTTCAAAATGCTGTTTTGCTTTTTCTTCGTTTTCACGTAAGACATAATAGTCAAGATCTAGTCCGTTGTGGGTGTCGTGCAGATGTGCGTAGTCGGCAACGTTTATGGTAATATCGTAATTGTTGATCGGGTTTTTTACTTCCCAGTCCCAGCGCGTGTAGCCGTTTTTGAGGTCTTCACTTCCAATGAATCTTCCGTTGGAAACGTTCATCAGTCCATTAGGCACGGCGACTTTTATCGTAGCGCCCAAATCCGGCTCGTCATGTTGGGAGTCTTTGACAGGATACCATAAGCTGGCTCCCGTGCCTTGTACGGCAACCCCAATCCAAGGCTTGTCTTGGCTATCGCTTTTAAAGACAAAGCCTCCGTCCCAAGGCGGGTAGTTTGCAATTAATGGGTTTCCGGAATAATAAAAACGAATTTTCTTATTTAGTTCGTCAACGGTTAGTGGTTTTTCAAAAGAAATAAAAACAGCTCCAAATTCTCTTTTATAGTTTAGTTGCTTTCCTTCAAAAACAATGCTGTCGATTTTCATATTTTCAAATAAATCGACTTGGATTTGCGACGCCGTATTTAAAATCTTAAAAGTAATGTCGTTATAGCCGACGATGGATTTTTTTTCTGGGTCTATGGTGATATTCAAGTCATAACGCTGTACGTCATAGCTGGTTCTTTCTAACGAAAAACCGCCACGCAGTGAATCTTTTCTGGTGAATTGTTGGGCTGAAACTTGCAGTCCAATAAAGAAGAGAAAATAAGGAAAGAATTTTACCATGCTTGATTATGGTTTTACTGCCTTGATAATTGTAAAAGTACGAATCTTTTTATCGCCTGTGTTACTCAGCACTTCTTCTTGCTCTGATAGCGTATTTGCAATCGTAAATCCGGCATCCTGCAACAAAGCTCTTGCTTTTTCATTTTCATAAAGCTCAAAGCCGTATTTTGAAAACGGAATCTTTTCCATGACCTCTTTGGGAATAAAAGCCAGGATAAATTCGCCTTTTGGTTTTAGGACTCTAAAAATCTCTCTTATGTATTCTTCTGGGTTTTTCCAGAAATAGATGGTATTTGTAGTAAAGATGCTATCAAAAGCAGTATCGGGATGGGCTATTTTTTCTCCGTCGGTCCATTCAAAAACAGCCTTGTCGGTATTGGTAAATTCTGAATTAAGCTTTGTGGCTTCTTCGACCATGAGTTTGGAAACATCAATTCCATAATACTTTATATTGGAATTAACTTCAAATAGATATTTGATATGCGCGCCGTTTCCGGGCCCGATTTCCAATAGGCTAGAATTGTCTTTGATTTCGATTTGGGCAATGGTGTTGCGAATCATATTATCATTCGCAACGTTCATGCTATAGGCCGTCTGTATGCCATTTTCGCCATTGGGATGGCTCAATTGACTAGCTAGTTCTTGTAATTCTTTTTCGTCAAGGTTCCCCATACTGATTAGACTTGGATGACACCTAGGTTAAATTGCTTTTCAATAGGAGCATGGTTCGCGGCTTCGATTCCCATTGAAATCCAAGTTCTGGTTTCTAGAGGATCGATAACAGCATCAGTCCACAAGCGCGAAGCAGCATAGTAAGGAGAAACTTGTGCGTCGTATTTTGCCTTGATCTTGTCAAAAAGCTCTTGTTCTTTGGCTTCGTCGATTACTTCGCCTTTGGCTTTTAGGGAAGAAGCTTCAATCTGCATTAAAACTTTTGCGGCTTGAGTTCCGCCCATAACAGCTAGTTCGGCACTTGGCCATGCAAAAATAAGTCTCGGGTCGTAGGCTTTTCCACACATGGCATAGTTTCCGGCACCATAGGAGTTGCCGACCACTACCGTGAATTTAGGAACTACAGAATTGGAAACGGCATTGACCATCTTAGCACCGTCTTTGATGATGCCTCCGTGTTCTGATTTGCTTCCTACCATAAATCCGGTCACGTCTTGAAGGAATACCAGCGGAATTTTTTTCTGGTTGCAGTTGGCGATAAAACGCGTAGCCTTGTCGGCAGAATCAGAATAGATTACGCCTCCGAACTGCATTTCGCCTTTTTTAGATTTGACAACTTTACGTTGGTTGGCAACGATTCCGACCGCCCAGCCGTCAATTCGGGCATAACCAGTAATAATCGTCTGTCCGTAGCCTTCTTTATAGGCTTCAAATTCAGAATTATCGACCAAACGCTTGATGATTTCCATCATGTCGTATTGCTCGGTTCTTAATTTAGGCAATACGCCGTAGATTTCTTTTTCATCAAGGGCAGGTTTTTCTGCTTTAATTCTGTTGAAACCAGCCTTTTCGTAATCGCCGATCTTGTCTACTATATTTTTTATCTTGTCTAAAGCATCTTTGTCGTCTTTTGCTTTGTAATCTGTCACGCCAGAGATTTCACAATGTGTCGTAGCGCCGCCAAGCGTTTCATTGTCGATGCTTTCGCCGATTGCCGCTTTGACCAAATAACTTCCTGCTAGGAAAATACTTCCGGTCTTGTCCACAATCAGGGCTTCGTCGCTCATGATCGGAAGGTAAGCTCCACCGGCAACACAGCTTCCCATGACGGCAGCAATCTGGGTGATTCCCATGCTGCTCATGATGGCATTGTTTCTAAAAATTCTTCCGAAATGTTCTTTGTCAGGAAAGATTTCATCTTGCATCGGCAAATAAACACCGGCACTATCTACCAAATAGATAATCGGCAATCTGTTTTCCATGGCAATTTCTTGGGCGCGAAGATTTTTCTTTCCGGTAATCGGAAACCAAGCTCCGGCTTTAACGGTCGCATCGTTGGCAACGACAACGCATTGCTTTCCTTTGACATACCCAATCTTGATTACGACGCCGCCAGAAGGGCATCCGCCGTGCTCGGCATACATGCCGTCGCCTACAAAAGCGCCGATTTCGATGCTTTCTTTTTTATCGTCAAGAAGATAATCGATTCGTTCTCGAGCCGTCATCTTGCCTTCTGCGTGTAGTTTTTCTATTCTTTTTTCGCCTCCGCCTAGTCTAACTTTTGCGAATCGTTGCTTTAAATCTGATAGTAAAAGTTTGTTGTGGTCTTCGTTTTTATTGAAGTTGATGTCCATAATGTATTTGAGTGTATTTTGCTTATTTTTTGAGATTGCTAAAGTACGAAAACGTTTGCAATAAAAAGAAACTGAGTTTGCAGGCAAGGCTTTTCCAATATTATCAAATCGTAAATTTTGATAACTGCTTATTTATGATTTGTTAATATTGCCTTAACATTAAAGAGATACATTTGCAGCAATAAATAACAAACCTATGTCTTTAAACAGTATTTTCCAGTTTTTAGTTCCTAAAGATAAAAAGTTCTTTCCTCTTTTCGAACAAGCTTCACAAAATTTAATTTTATTAGCTGAAACATTGCACGAGGCTGTAAATGCTCCAAAATTAGAAAGAGAAAATTACTTTAGAAAAATTGAAGAGCTAGAAGCTATTATTGAGGAAATTACGCATAAGACCCATCTTGAGCTAAGCCGAAATTTTATTACTCCTTTTGACCGTGAAGATATTTTTGCCTTGGTAAAATCGATGGATGATGTTGCTGATTATATGCACGGTGCGGCGAGCAGAATGCGTTTGTATCAAGTAGAAAAAATTACAAAATCGATCCGTAAGCTAACAGAAATCAATCTTGAAGCTTGCCAGCACATTGGTGTTGCAATAAAAGAACTAAAAGATTTGAAAAATCTAAAAGCGATTTCTGATGCCTGCAAGAAAATCAACAAATTAGAAAGCAAAGCAGATAACGTTTTTGACAAAGCGGTTGCTGATATTTTTGAAAATGAAACTGATGCTAAAAACATCATTAAATACAAAGAAGTTTTGTCGGCACTTGAATCAGCTTCTGATAAATGCAAAAGTGTAGCAAATGTTCTAGAATCAGTGGTGGTTAAGCACTCTTAAATATCATTTTTGACTCAACAATCTTATGGATTTTACGATATTAATTGTCATAATCGTTCTTGCATTAATCTTTGATTATATCAACGGTTTCCATGATGCTGCGAACGCGATTGCAACTATTGTTGCGACAAAAGTGCTTACTCCATTCCAGGCTGTTGTTTGGGCGGCATTCTTTAACTTCTTGGCGTATTGGGTGTTTGGATTTGGAGTGGCCGATACGGTTGCCAAAACGGCCAATACGATGGAGATCAACTTAACGGTTATCTTGGCCGGAATCATCGCGGCAATTTGCTGGAATTTATTGACTTGGTGGCTGGGAATTCCTTCCAGTTCTTCTCATACGCTAATCGGTGGTTTTGCCGGAGCAGCTATTGCTCACGCTGGTTTTGACGTGGTTACTTGGTATAAAGCTGGAAGCGATGGAGGCATGCCTTCAGGTGTGGTTATCATTATCGCCTTTATTGTCTTGGCGCCTCTGCTCGGAGCTTTGGCTTCCTATCTGATTTCGATTTGGCTTCTCAATTCCTCCAAAAAAAGCATTTATCCTAAACTATTTACTGGAGCTTTGATGATTGCTACGATCGTATTTGTTGCATATCAAATGATTCCTTACGAAAAAATCAAAAAGCCTCGTTTTGATTCGCATTTTTGGAGTGTTGCTTTTGAAGCGCACAATATCAAGTGGTTTTTAGTAGCATTTATCATATTGTCTGTTAGTACCTTCTGTTTGTTTTTCAGCAGATTGAGCCATAGTAAAGCCGAGTCTTGGCTGAAAAAAATGCAGCTTCTTTCTTCTGCTGCCTTCAGTTTAGGACATGGTGGAAATGACTCGCAAAAAGTTATGGGTATCATTGCTGCTGCTGTGGCTGTGTATATACACACCAACGGTTTGTCTCAAGAAAGCATGCCGGAGTGGCTGAACGTGATACTTCCTAATGAAACAGGAGATTTCCATATGCCAGCTTGGATTCCGCTAGCGTGTTATTCTGCTATTGCTGCAGGAACGTTGAGCGGCGGATGGAAAATCGTGAAGACAATGGGTTCTAAAATTACAAAAGTAACTTCTTTTGAAGGTGTTGCTGCCGAAACAGCTGGAGCATTGACTTTATATTTTACTGAGCATTTGAAAATTCCGGTAAGTACAACACATACTATTACAGGTTCTATTATCGGTGTTGGATTGACAAAACGTGTCTCTGCGGTGCGCTGGGGAGTTACTGTAAGCTTGATTTGGGCATGGGTATTGACCATTCCGATCTCGGCATTGCTTGCAGCCTTGATTTATTATGTTTTAAATCTCTTTATGTAAGTAAAGAAAAAAATAATACTAAGAAACCATTGCTTTTGCAGTGGTTTTCTGTTTTAGGTAATCCTTAACTAATTCCTGTTGGATAAATAGTTATTTTTAATAAAATTTGAGATATGACAAGAAACTTAATTATTCTTTCGATAATGGTAGCAAATACGGCTGTAGCACAACTAAAAAAGGTGGATTATAAAGATAATACGCAGGTGCTAAGCGGTATTTCTGTTACGCCTAAAAAAGCAATGGCTAATAAGCCTGGTGTTTTGATTCTTCCAGCTTGGAAAGGAATCGATGAGCATTCACAAGAAGTTGCCACTGAACTAGCAGCTATGGGATATTATGTCTTTGTGGCCGACATCTACGGTGTTGACAAAAGACCTAAAGACGGAAAAGAAGCAGGTGAAAAATCAAGCTATTACAAGACGAATATCACAGAATACCAAAAAAGAATTTCGTTGGCTTTGGCAGAATTAGTCAAGCAAGGTGCTAATGCCGAGAATATAGCCGTAATTGGTTATTGTTTCGGCGGAACTGGCGCTTTAGAAGCAGCTAGGGTGAACATGAAGGTAAAAGGCGTAGTGTCATTCCACGGAGGCTTGAGCAGAGATGCTTCCAGAGAAATTAAGGATATAGCTCCAAAAGTCTTGGTACTTCATGGCGCTGATGATCCTTACGTTTCGGAGAAAGATATCAAGGATTTTCAAAATGAAATGCGAACTGCAAAAGCCGACTGGCAGATGAATTATTATGCCGATGCTGTGCATGCTTTTACAGAAAAAAGTGCTGGAAATGATAATTCTAAAGGAGCAGCTTATAACGAATTAGCGGACAAACGCTCTTGGGAAGCAATGAAATTGTTCTTCAAAGAGATTTTGAAATAATTATTGATAGGCGCTTTCTGTTTCTTCTTCTTGCTTGAATATAATTGGCAACGAGATAAAAAAGGAAGTGCCTAATTCTTTTCCTGGGCTTTTTGCAAAAATTTGCCCTTTGTGCAATTCAACAAACGACTTGCAGATTGAAAGGCCTAATCCGTTGGAACTTTCTTTTCCAGTCGGTTTCGAGCTTAGCTTGGCGAATTTTTTGAAAAGCTTGTCAGCGTCTTCGTCATTTAAACCTTGCCCTTGGTCTTTGAATTCGATTTCTACAAAGTCGTCAATCTTTTTAGCGATAATCTTGATAGTAGAATTGCTGTACGAATATTTGATAGCATTGCTCAAAAGATTGTGCAGCACGTCGGAAATTTTAGTTTTGTCAATATTGATTTTTGGCAAGGAATCTTCAATCGTTAGCTCAATAATCTGATTTTTCTTATTGGCCAGCAATTCAAAATTGTTAATCAAGCGATCTAGCATTTCTTTTAGATCGGCTTCTTCGATAGAAAGCCTTTGTTCTTTTTCTTCATCTTCCGAAAGCTTGAGCAGGTCAGCTAATTTATTTTGTATAGTGGCTACGCAGCGCTTGATCATGTCGGTCATCTTAGGCGTTTTTGACGTATCCATCCTCAAGATATCATTCGCAAGGCTTATAGAAGCCAGCGGATTTTTGATTTCATGCAGGGCAATTCCCATCAAATCATTTTGCGATTTGATAATTGTATTGTAGCGGAGCCTGCTTTCGAGCTTATTCATCACAATATCGGAAAGCGTACGGAGCATTGCCATCTGATGTTCGGTTACTTCTTTTGGAACGCTGTCAATAACACAAACGGTACCCATAGAATAGCCTTCTGGAGATTTTAAAGGAGCGCCGGCATAAAATCGTATGCCATTGGTAGCGGTAACAAATGGATTTTTTAGCAAATCAGGAACGGAATGCGTGTCATTAAAAACCGTCATTTTTTCATCTAAAATAGCCAAAGAACATAAGCTGTCTTCTCGAGAAACTTCGCTGGCTTGGAAATCACCAATATTTGCCTTGAAATAGACGCGATGTTCATCAACAAAAGTCACGAAAGCATTTTTAGTATTAAATATCTGCGAAGCTAGCAAGGCAATTTTGTCGAAAGTATCTTCGGAATGCGTATCTAAGACTTGATAGTCATACAGCTTTTGGAGCCTTAAGGCTTCATTACTGGGTATAATAGAAATTGGTTTTTTGTAGATCATATCTTTTAAGATTCTAATTTTAAAACCAATACGTTTGATTTAAAAATCTTTTGATAAAGATAGGACTCCAATTCAAGGAAATTGTTACACTTAAACCATATTTCTTAAAAAAATATTAAAATTAGCGAAATAAAAAAGCGTGAGCATAGCCCACGCTTTCAAGATTATTCTTCTTCTTTTTGTCCCATCATCATCAAAAATGCTTTTAAGAACTCGTCGATTTCGCCGTTCATCACAGCTTCAACATCACTGGTTTCATGGCCTGTCCTAACATCTTTGACCAATTTGTAAGGATGCATGACATAATTCCGTATTTGAGAGCCCCATTCGATTTTCATCTTTTTAGCCTCAATCTCGTCGCGCAACGCCTGTTTCTTTTTCAACTCGATCTCATACAATTGAGATTTCAGCAACTGCATCGCTTTGGTCTTATTATCTAGCTGAGAACGTGTTTCAGAATTCTCAATAATAATTCCTGTCGGATGGTGACGAAGACGTACAGCAGTTTCTACCTTGTTGACATTCTGTCCGCCTGCACCGCTTGAACGCATGGTTTCCCACGAAATATCAGCTGGATTGATCTCGATCTCAATCGTGTCGTCAGCCAAAGGATAAACATATACTGAGGCAAAAGAAGTGTGGCGTTTTCCATTACTGTCAAAAGGAGAAATTCTTACGAGGCGGTGCACGCCATTTTCGCCTTTTAGATAGCCAAAGGAATAATCGCCTTCAAATTCTAGGGTAACGGTCTTGATTCCGGCTACCTCGCCGGCCTGGAAGTTCAATTCCTTAATCTTATAACCGTTTTTTTCGCCCCACATCATGTACATTCGCATCAGCATCTGTGCCCAATCGCAGCTTTCTGTGCCGCCTGCGCCAGCCGTAATCTGAAGTACAGCGCTCAAGGTATCGCCCTCGTCAGACAACATGTTCTTGAATTCGATGTTTTCGATGTGCGTATTGGCTAAATTGTATTGCTCATCTAATTCGTCGGCAGTCATTTCGCCTTCTTTATAGAATTCGTAAGCAAGTTGCAATTCGTCGGCAAGAGAAACGGCTTTGTTGTAATCTTCGACCCATTTCTTCTTGGAACGCAATACTTTAACATACGCTTCGGCTTCTTTTGGATTGTTCCAAAAATCGGGAGCTAATGTTTTTTCTTCTTCGTTTGTAATTTCGATTAATTTCTTATCGACGTCAAAGATACCTCCTCAACGCACCAAGGCGCTCCACAATACCTTTAATTTGTTCGGTAGTTGTCATAAATTTTATACTTTTATACCCACAAAAATAAGGTATACTTTTGATATTATGGAAATAAATTTAGTAAGCGATACGGTAACCAAACCGACAAATGAAATGCTACAGCAGATGTTTCGTTCAAAAGTAGGAGACGATGTTTACAAGCAAGACCCGACCGTCAACGAATTAGAAGAAATGGTCGCAAATATATTTGGGATGGAAGCGGCACTTTTTTTCCCTTCAGGCACGATGGCAAACCAGACGGCTATAAAACTACATACGAATCCGGGGGAGCAGATTATTTGCGATAAATGGTCGCATATTTTTCATTACGAAGGAGGAGGGGCTTCTTTTAATAGCGGTGTTTCCTGCTGTTTGGTAGATGGTAAAAGAGGAATGATTACAGCAGAACAAGTAAGAGATGCTATCAATCCGCCTGATTTTTACCATAGCCCGCTGACCAGTTTAGTCAGCATTGAAAACACTACAAACAAAGGCGGCGGAGCTTGTTACGAGATGGATGACCTGATAAAGATAAAAGACGTCTGCAAAGAAAATAACTTGAAATACCATTTAGATGGTGCTAGATTATGGAATGCTTTAGTCGCAAAAAGACAAAATCCGAAGTATTTTGGAGAATTGTTCGATACTATTTCGGTATGTTTATCTAAAGGATTAGGAGCTCCGGTTGGTTCTGTTTTGGTTGGCGATAAAGAAACGATGAACCGCGCGTTGAGAGTTAGGAAAATTTTTGGAGGTGGCATGCGTCAGGCAGGTTATCTAGCAGCAGCAGGGATTTATGCTTTACAGCATAATGTGAGCCGCTTGCAGGAAGACCATAACAAAGCAAAAGAATTAGGCTTCATACTTAAACAATTACCTTGGGTTGAAAGTGTAGAGCCTGTGGAAACCAATATTTTGATTTTTGCGGTAAAACAGCAGTATAACGAAGCTGTAGTCATCGAAAAACTGAAACAGAAAAATATTTTTATCAGCTCTTTGGGTAAAGGAAAGCTACGAATCGTGACGCATTTGGATTACAGAGATGTTATGCATACGTATGTCATAGAAACCTTGCAGAAGCTTACTTTTTAGCTGTAGGCGATACGCTTTAGGCAGTAAGCAATTTGCATACAACCTAAAGCGTATTGCGTAAAGCTTATTTAAACAGGTCCATTCCAGGAATGTTTGGCATTCCGTCTTTAGCAACAGCTCCTAGTTCTGCTTCATTTACATTAGAAGCCTTTTGTATGGCTTTGTTCATAACTAGCACAAGGTAGTCTTCCAATTGCTCTTTATCGTCTAATAAGCTGTCATCTATTTCTATTGATTTTACAGTGCGATTTGCGGTCAATGTTACTTTTAAAAGCCCGTCACTGCTTTGTTCGTCAATCAAAACGAAATCAAGCCTTTTCTTGGTCTCTTCTATTTTTTGCTGGGTCTCTTTTAGCTTGCCCATCATTCCCATTATGTCTCCAAACATTGTTAATAATTTTTATGATTTGTAACTACGAAATTACTAAATTGCATAGTCATATTCAAGTGAGAATTCGATGAAAAATAAATTAATTTTGTGTTGCCTTTGTATTATTTTTGCAACTTCATATTCGCAAAATACATTTCGTAAAATGTCTATAACAATTCCCCCTCCTGTTGCAAAAAAAATACCGAAAACGCTAGAAAAACATGGCGACAAAAGAGTAGATGATTATTTCTGGCTCAACGATAGAGAAAATAAAGAAGTTATTGACTATCTGAACAGCGAGAACCAATATTATGAGCAGACGACTGCTCATACCAAAGAGTTTCAAAAAAGGCTCTTTGAAGAAATGAAAGGAAGGATCAAAGAAGACGATGCTTCTGTTCCGTATTTCTTTAATGGATATTGGTATATAACACGTTTCGAATTGGGCAAAGATTATCCAATCTATGCTCGAAAAAAAGGAAACCTTACGGCAAAAGAAGAAATTCTTTTTGATTGTAACGAATTGGCTAAAGGACATTCCTATTTTCAATTGGGCGGATTGAGCATCAGCCCTGATAACAAATATGCTTCGTTTGGAGTCGATATTGTAGGAAGAAGAATTTACACGGTTCAAGTAAAGGATCTTCAGACAGGAAAGATTTTTACGGATAAGATAGAAAATACGACGGGAAGCTCGACCTGGGCTAACGACAACAAAACGTTATTTTATACACAGCAAGACAAGCAGACCTTGCGTTCGGATAAAGTTTTTAAACATAAATTGGGCAAAAAACAATCTGAAGATATCTTGGTATACGACGAAGTAGACGATACTTTTAATGTTTCTGTAAGCAAAGAAAAATCAAAAAAATATATCGTAATCAGTTCTTCCAGTACGTTGACGACAGAGTTCAGGACGCTTTTGGCAGATAATCCTGATGGCGAATTTAAAGTTTTCCAGCCTAGAGTAAGAGGAATGGAATACAGCATAGCGCATTACAACGACAGTTTTTATGTCTTGACGAATAAAGATAATGCGACAAATTTCAAGTTGATGAAAACACCTGAAAATGCGACTTCCCAAGAAAATTGGAAAGATTTGATTCCGCATCGCGACGATGTTTTGCTAGAAGATATCGAAATTTTCAAAGATTATTTAGTAATAGGCGAGCGTTCCAATGGCTTGAACAAAATCAGAATTATGCCATGGAACGGAAAAGGGGAGTATTACCTTCCGTTTGGAAGCGAGACTTACACAGCTAATATTTCTACAAACCCTGATTTTGACACGCAGATTCTCCGCTATAGCTACCAATCTTTAGGCACTCCGTCTTCTGTGATTGATTTCAATATGAAGACCAAAGAAAAAGAAATCAAAAAAGAGCAGCAAGTTTTGGGCGGAAAGTTCGACAAGAACAACTATATCGAAGAAAGAGTTTGGGCTACAGCTCAAGATGGCACGAAAATTCCAATTTCTATGATTTATAGAAAAGGAATAAAGAAAGACGGTAAAAATCCTTTATTGCTTTATGCCTACGGATCATACGGCGCTACTATGGACCCATATTTCTCTTCTACGAGACTATCTCTTTTGGATAGAGGATTTATCTATGCCATCGCTCACATTCGCGGAGGCGAAGATATGGGACGATTATGGTATGAAAATGGCAAGCTGCTTCACAAGAAAAATACGTTTACTGATTTTATCGACTGTTCTAAATACGTAATTAACGAAAAATTCACCAGCAAAGAACATTTATATGCAGAAGGCGGTTCGGCTGGAGGATTATTGATGGGAGCAGTCGTGAATATGGCTCCAGAATTGTATCATGGCGTTATCGCTCAAGTTCCTTTTGTGGATGTCATAACGACCATGCTAGACGATACGATTCCGCTTACAACTGGTGAATATGACGAATGGGGAAATCCAAATGAAAAAGAATATTACGACTATATGAAATCATATTCGCCTTATGACAATGTAAAAGCGCAAGATTATCCGAATATGTATGTTTCAACCGGACTTCATGATTCGCAAGTTCAGTATTGGGAACCGGCAAAATGGGTAGCAAAATTAAGAACCCTGAAGACCGATAATAATCTGTTATTCCTTGATACTAACATGGATGCGGGTCATGGAGGTGCATCAGGAAGGTTTGAAGCGCTAAAAGAATTAGCTAAGGAATTTAGTTTTTTGTTAGATTTAGAAGGAATTGAAAACTAATTAGATTTTTTTTGTTAAATTTGCAAGGATTTGAGGTCAATAAAAATTCAATGAGTTGCCTTGATTAACTATTTTTTTATGAAAGAAGAAATAAAAGCTTATAATAATGTATTGGAATTAATAGGCAATACCCCGCTTATTAAGCTCAATAAAGTCACTGAAAATATAGAAGGCAATTTCTACGCAAAAGTAGAAGCTTTTAATCCGGGACACTCCACTAAAGATAGAATCGCATTATATATTATTGAAGAAGCAGAAAGGCAAGGAATCTTGTCTCCAGGCGATACAATAATTGAGACGACATCAGGAAATACCGGTTTTAGTATTGCAATGGTGAGCATTATAAAAGGCTATAATTGTATCTTGGCAGTAAGTTCAAAGTCATCAAGAGATAAGATTGATATGTTGAGAAGTATGGGAGCCAAAGTGTATGTTTGCCCTGCCCACGTATCAGCAGATGATGAAAGATCGTACTACAATGTTGCAAAACGACTACACGAAGAAACAAAAGGATCGGTTTATATCAACCAATATTTCAACCAGCTAAATATTGACGCGCATTACAAATCAACTGGACCGGAAATCTGGGAACAGACCAACGGAAAAATTACCCACTTAATTGCCTGCAGCGGAACAGGAGGAACTATTTCCGGAGCTGCGAAATTCCTTAAAGAAAAAAATCCAAACATTAGAATTTTAGGCGTTGACGCTTTTGGTTCTGTATTGAAAAAATACCACGAAACAAAAGAGTTTGATGCGAACGAAATCTACCCATACAGAATTGAAGGTTTAGGTAAAAACTTAATTCCTACAGCAACAGACTTCGATTCAATTGATAAATTCATAAAAGTTACTGACGAAGAAAGTGCGCATGCGACAAGAGAAATTGCTAAGAAAGAAGGCCTATTCGTAGGTTATACTTCTGGAGCGGTTCTTCAAGCGATCAAGCAATATGCTGAAGAAGGCGAATTCGACAAAAACAGTAACGTAATTGCTATTTTCCCAGATCATGGCTCAAGATACATGAGCAAAGTATTTAGCGATGACTGGATGAATGAGCAAGGCTTTTTTGACAGTATTAATGTTGAAGAAGCTCAGAAAATAGAATTCATAAAGTAAGATTTACTTATATCACATAAAAAAACTCCAGATAATTCTGGAGTTTTTTGTTTTTATATCATTTTTTGGAAATTAGCTTTTTGATACTTTTCCTGAACCGTTAACATTTTTATTTAGTTTCTTAGGTTCTCCATTATATTTGACACTTCCCGAGCCATGTACACTGGCTGTAAGAGTTCCTGTTGTAGCAGTCATTAGGTTTCCAGAACCGTGAACGCTGACATCAGAAGTTTCAGAGGTAAATTCGGAAGCGTTTAGTTGACCCGAACCATTAACATTTCCAGTAAAGCTGCTTGTTTTTCCTTTGAGAGTTAGTTTCCCAGAACCGTTGATTTCTGCACTTGTTTTATTGGTAGTCAAATATAGCTCAAGCTTCCCAGATCCGTCTAGTTTTGCAGACGCGTTGCCTGTACTGGCAACATTTAAATTGATTTTTCCAGAACCATTTAAAGATGCCGCAAAATTATCTGTTTTAATAGTAGCGTCAGAAGAGATATTTCCAGATCCTGATAAGCTAACTCCATCAAGCTTCTTAAAAGGAACTCTTACTGTTACACTGCCTCCTTTGAAGCTTATCTTTTTATTGCTTTCATAATAAATCTTCAACGTATTTCCTTTTACTTCAGTTACAAGATATTGCAATGATTTTTCATCGCCTTCAAGCGTAAGAGTATTTGAATCACTGGATACAAGAATGATTTTAGAAGAACCGCTGGATTCAATTTTAGAAAAAGCGCCGACCGTTCTGTTTTCAGTTTTGGTTTGTGAATTAGCCGTTAAAACGAAGAATAGGCCAAACAGCCATAAGAATTGTGTTTTTTTCATGATGATTTGATTTAATGATTTGAGTAAATGTAAGGAATTCCTATAAAACAAAAAACTCCTGAGCAATACTCAAGAGTTTTTATTTGGATTTATATTTTTTTTGGAACTATTCTTCTTCTTCCATTGTATGATAAACGTTTTGAACGTCATCATCTTCTTCAATTTTTTCTAGTAATTTTTCTACGTCAGCCACTTGATCTGCCGTAAGTTTTTTGGTCACTTGCGGAATTCTTTCAAATCCAGAAGAAAGGATTTCAATGCCTCTGTTTTCTAATTCTTTTTGGATAGCTCCGAAGCTTTCAAAAGGGGCATAAATCAAGATGCCGTCTTCGTCAGCAAAAATTTCTTCAGCACCAAAATCGATAAATTCCAGTTCCATTTCTTCAATATCGATTCCTTCAGCCGGAATCCTAAAATTGCAGGTATGGTCAAACATAAACTCTACAGAACCCTGAGTTCCCATAGTTCCGTTACATTTGTTGAAATAGCTTCTGATATTCGCAACAGTTCGGTTGTTATTGTCGGTAGCCGTTTCGATTAGGATTGCGATTCCGTGAGGTGCATATCCTTCAAATAAGACTTCTTTATAGTTTGCCGTGTCTTTGTCGGTCGCTTTCTTAATCGCTCTCTCGACATTATCTTTCGGCATGTTTACGGCCTTGGCATTTTGGATAACGGCTCTTAATCTAGAGTTAGACTCTGGATTTGGACCGCCTTCCTTAACCGCCATTACGATATCTTTTCCAATTCTTGTAAATGCTTTAGCCATTGCTGACCAGCGCTTCATTTTTCTATTTTTTCTGAACTCAAACGCTCTTCCCATTTCTAAAATTTTTTAAACGTTGCAAAAATAAGCTTATCCTTTTTTATTTCAAATCTATTTTTAATCTTTCGGGACATGTTTTGAAATAAATTGTTCGCCTGCCTGTTCCCAATTTGTATTTACGGCGACTTTCACTTGATAAAATTTGGCATTCAGCTTATTATAAGCTTCCGCTTCTTGGTTTACTTCTTTGATTAGGTTATTAAAATTGTCGATTTCTTGCTTTGTCCTGTTTTTCTCAAGTTTTTTCTCCAAAGATTCTTTGGTGTCTTCGGCTTGTTGGTTCAGCATAAGGAATGAAATTACTTTCGGTGTCAGTTCTAACGCTTCTTTTTTGTAAAATTCCAACGCTTTTTTGGTAGAGGCGATTAGGCTAGCATCCTTATTAAATGAAGCTATTCCTTCAAGCTTTTTTAGGCCTTCATTGGCATAGAGTTCTAAAGAAGAAGCATTTTGCTGTATGGTATTCAAATCCTTTTTTTCTATTGACTTCATCAAATTGATGTCGGTCACATTTACCTTAAAAAAAATAAGATACATTTCAGTATGATATTTGAAAACGGCATTCGAAATCTTCATCTTTTTTCCAAGAACAGAATTGTCCTCGGTAATTTGAATGTTATATTTTTTTCCAAAAAGTTTCTGGTTGGCATTTAATTTTTCGACTTCTTCATTAATTTTCTCATTCACCAGATCACGGGCCATAATGTAAGCTTCCATAAAATCATAGGATTGCTCGGCAACTTCTTGCATGTCGATAATTTTGCTGTAGTCGTCATTGATGTATTTTTCTGAGATGGCTAAATAGGCAAGGAGCTGGTCACGGTATTCTGTATCGCCTTTATAGCCTTCTTTAAGATTCGTAATTTTCTTTGTGGCATTTTGTATGGATTTCACCAGTGTTTTTCGAGTAGCGTCAATTCTTCTTGCGCTTTTGCTATGCGCTACAGCTTTGGTATAATTCCAGGTATTCCTTGAAATGGCATCCGTTTCTTTTCCGATAAAATTCAGATAGTCAATAGGAGTCTTGAAATCCTGAGCTTCAGCGACAACTAAACAAAACAAAGCCATAATGGTGAGGAAAATTTTCTTCATAGAATATTTAATCTTTTTGTGAAGCGTAGTAATCGGCAATTATGTTAATGCCTTCCAAGACATAAGCATTGGTTTTTAAGTCTTTGATTCGGTACTCGCTAATATTCTTCTGGAATTCATCAAATTTTAAAATTTCATTTTCATACGATGTGTTTGAAATCTCAAAATCAATTGGTGTTTCTATAAGTTTTTTCACGGAGTCAAAAACCGAATCGATGCTATGCACGTCATTGAAAACGCTTTCAAAGTTCAATACGATTGGCGCTTTTTGCGAATTGTATATCGAATTTACTTTTTCATTGACCGCTTTTACTTGATTGAAATAGTCATTAGTGCCGATTCTTTTTTTGCTTGCTACAAGCAGATTTTCAAAATCACTTCTAGAATAAGGCGTAAATTTCGCTTTTGAAGTAATGGCATCATTTTTTAATGCAGTCTTATAGCTTTTTTCTCTTGAAATTATTCCGTCATATAAAGTCGGTATTGCGATATCGGGAACGACTCCTGTTAACTGGTGGCTTTTTCCGGTGATTCTATAAAATTTCTCGATGGTCAGCTTCACGAAATCTTGCTCATTATCTTCTTCAATCGGAAGAATCTGTTGCATGGTAGCTTTGCCTAAGGTAGTTGAACCAGCAATGATGGCGCGATTATAATCTTGCATAGCTGCGGCAAAAAACTCGCTGGCCGAAGCAGAATTTCCGTTTACCAAAACAATGACAGGCCCGTTATAAATTGAGCCCCTATTAAAGTCTTTGATTACTTTCTGTTCCTTTTTATTATTAACTAAGATGGAAACCGGACCTGCATCGATAAACATCCCAGAAAGCTTTATGGCTTCTTCCATAGAACCGCCGCCATTGTCTTGCAGGTCAAGTATCAGTCCCTGGATGTTGTCTTTTTTCAATTTCAATATTTCTTTAGCCACATCGTCAGAAATGCCTTGGACGGTATTTTTGTCGAAATCAGTATAAAAGCTAGGGATACTGATATAGCCTATGCGCGTATCATTTTTTGAAACGATATAGCTGTAAGCCGCATGATCGTCTGCTTTCATGATTTTTTTCTGTAAGGTGACGTCATACAAACTTCCATTTTTCTTTCTCAATGAAAGCGTAATTTCCTTGTGCGTATCAGAAAAAATAATACTTCCGATGGTTTCTAGGGAGCTGCAGGATACCAAAAAATCTTCTCCTTTTTTAGGTGAAACTTTGATGACCTGATCGCCTTTTTCAATAATTTCGGTGCGTGCCGCTGGACCGCCTGGCACAATCTCTTGAACAACCAATTCGTCATTTTCGTTTAGGCTGACGTACATCCCGAGCGAAAGATTGTCAGTAGAAAGTTCTGAAAGGAAAGATGATTTTGTATCGTATGAAAAATAGGAGGTATGCGGATCGAAATAAGAGCAGAAAATAGTATAAAAACTATTGCGTATGTTTTTTTCGATACCGTCTTTTGAATCGATTCGGTTGTTGATCTTGCAGAGCGCAGTCTCAAATATTTTTTGCTTTGAGATTTTTTCTAGACTTACGAAGTTTTGTTTCAGCGAATCGTAATTTTTGCTGGCTTTGGCAATATCTTCTAGAATGTCGAATCGTAATCTTTTGGCATATACTTTACTCACATCTTCTGCTTTTACATAAAAAGGGAAATCTTTTTTTGTAAAGCGTACAGTGTCATTTGTAGTATAACTTAGTTTTTCTTTCTGCAGTTTTTCAATTGCCGATTTGCTTCGTTCTAATGCGGTCTTATATGTTTTTGCAAAATCATCAAAAAAAGAACAATCATTAGCAGCAATATAATTATCGAATTTGAATTTGTGTTTTGAAAGATAATCGTATTCCGATTTCAAGAAAATATTCTTGTCGGTGTCCAAATCATTCATCAAGGCTTCAAAAACATAAACCGATAGGCTGTCGTCTACCGGTTTAGGATTAAAGTGCTCGTTCTGTATGAGCGTATTTATTTTTATCAAAACATTGCAGGATTTACCACTGTCTTGCGAATAAGACACACAAGCAACAAACAGTAAAAACAGCCAGATTTTGTTCATGTATTTTTTATTTTTTATAGAAAGGCAATTTAACGACTTTTGCCGGAATATCATTTTTTCTGATGCGGATAAAAATCTCGCTATCAGCTCCAGAAAATTCTGTCGTAACATAGCCCAGCCCAATTCCCTTATTCAAAGATGGTGCCATAGTTCCTGAAGTCACAACACCGATAATGTTTCCGTCTTTGTCTACGATTTCGTAGTCGTGGCGAGGGATTCCTCTTTCGGTCAATTCAAAACCGACTAATTTTCTCAATACTCCAGCTTCTTTTTGCTTAAGGAGATTTTCAGAATTGGTAAATTGTTTGGTGAATTTGGTGATCCATCCTAAACCAGCTTCCAAAGGTGATGTTGTGTCGTTGATATCGTTTCCGTAAAGACAGAAGCCCATTTCTAAACGAAGCGTGTCTCTTGCGGCCAAACCGATTGGCTTGATTCCATAAGCTTTACCAGCTTCAAAAACGTTGTTCCAAATCTGCTCGATGTCTGAATTTTTAGCATAGATTTCAAAACCTCCAGAACCCGTATAACCAGTTGCAGAGATGATCACATCAGAAATTCCAGCAAAATCGGCAACTTCAAAGTGATAATATTTAATGGCCGCTAAGTCAACAGATGTTAAGGATTGCATGGCTTCTACGGCTTTAGGGCCTTGAATAGCAAGTAACGAATAGTCGTCAGAGATGTTTCTCATCTCAGCTCCGACATTATTTTTTGTAGAAATCCAGTTCCAGTCTTTTTCAATATTCGAAGCGTTTACTACTAAAAGGTATTGGTCTTCCTTCATTTTATAAACAATCAAATCGTCTACGATACCGCCATTTTCGTTTGGCAGGCAAGAATATTGCGCTTTACCGATAGTCAGCGTAGAAGCATCATTTGAAGTCACTTTTTGAATTAATGCCAAGGCATTCGGACCTGAAATCAGGAATTCTCCCATGTGCGAAACGTCAAAGACACCGACTCCGTTACGAACGGTTTCGTGTTCTGCATTTACTCCTTCATATTGAACAGGCATATTGTATCCGGCAAATGGAACCATCTTAGCTCCTAAACTCTCGTGAATGTGCGTTAACGCAGTATTTTTCATTTGTGTTGATTATAAAAATTAAAGTTTGCTAATTTATTGTTTTTTTTGCAGTTTCAAAGGCGAAACGGCGTGATTTTTTAGGAATATTATAGCTTGTTTTACTACAGCCGAATTATGGTTTTGTTATATTTGGCAATAATCTAAAAAGTAATCATGAAACTAAATATTAAGGCAATTCTACTGGCTGTTTTTCTTTTCCAATCAGTTTTCGCTCAGGCGCAGAAACAGGTAGCCATTACCATAGATGATGTTCCTAATACAAAAAAGTTTCAGCAGGATCGATTCAAGGCACAGCTTCTGAAAAAGCTAGATTCGATGCAGCTCCCAGTCGCTATTTTTATCAACGAAGGAAAGATTTATGCAACGGATTCAGTTTCAAAAAATTTCCAATTGCTCAATGATTGGGCGAAAAGGAAGTATGTCACGCTAGGCAATCATACTTTTAGCCATCCTCGATACTCCGATGTGGGTTTTGATGCTTTTACGAGTGATATTGACAAAGGAGAATCGATTACCAGAGAACTGGCAAAAAAGCTCGGAAAACCGCTAAAGCATTTCCGATTTCCGTTTAATGATTTGGGAAAAGATTCGTTACAGCGTAACGAAATAGAAAATTATTTAGCGCAAAAAGACTACCAGATAACTCCTTTCACCGTTGAAAGCACAGATTGGGCCTTTGATATTGCTTATGAGTATTATCTTGCTAAAGGCGACAAGGCAAATGCTAAGATAATAGGAGAGAAGTATGTCAGCAAGACAATAGAAATTTTTGATTTTTTCGAAGCACAATCTGAATTGCAATTTCATCGTCAGATAAGCCAGATTTACTTGTGTCATGATAATTCTTTAAATGCAGATTATCTGCCTAAAATTATAAGGCTTTTGAAAGCTAAAAAATATACGTTTATCAGCCTAGATGAAGCCTTAAAAGATAAAGTCTACCAGCAAAAAAACAATTACCATAAAAAGTGGGGAATCTCTTGGTTTTACAGGTGGATGACATCTCAAGGAGAAATTAGCCGTGTGATGAAGAAAGAACCGAACAATGAGGAAATAGAAAAATTGTATCCTACGTTACTTAAGCAATAAAAGTAAAGAACAGTCATAAAAAATCCCGATTGTTTGGCAATCGGGATTTACTGAATCAACTAAGATTATTTCTGATCGATATACGTTTTGTTTCCGTTTTTGTTGATGTAATACTTGCCGCCTTTAGGTCCGGTGTATACTTTTTTGCCGTTGTAAAACTCGCCAGACGCCTTATCTTTTACTTCTGCTGCAGATTTTTTAGTTTCCAGTTTAGCAGTAGTAGCTTTTTCTTTGGCTTTTGCCGTTTCTACTTTTGCTTCAGCTTTTGCCTTAGCAGCATCCGTTTTAGCTTCTGTTTTTGATGTGGCCGCTTTTTCTTTCGCTTTAGCGACATCTTTCTTGGCCGTTTCTTCAGCTTTTTTAGCTTTGGCTTCAGCCTTGTCGGCTGCTTTTTTACTATCTGCTTTTGCTTGGGCTACTTCAGCTTTTGCCTTCTTTTGTGTTGTTGTTTCCTGTGCGCTGATGTAGCCGGAAAATAACAAAGCAATTCCTAAAACAATTAATTTTTTCATACTTTGTGTTTTTAATTTGATTTAAAATTAGTAAATTAATTAATACAAATGAATAGATTTGTATTGCAATTAAACTTTTCTACAGTTATGAGATCTCTACTGCTAATAGCGTGCCTAATTTTTATTTCGTCTTGTAAAAATCCGCAAGAAGTTGTCTACAGCGATGCGCTGCTATCGAGCAATCGGAAATATATCGAAGAAAATGCGGCACTTTTAGAAGCGGCCAAGATGAATATAAGCGATACTTCTTTTGTAAGCCTGAAAGAGTATGGAAAGGATTTCTTTTACGACATGAAATATGCGACCGAAGATAATTTTTTGAAAACAAAAGTGTATGACTGTCCGGAATGCTATCTTCGATTCAAGACTGTAAAAGCATTAGTTAAAGCCAATCAGGCATTTGTAAAGCTAGGCTACAAGATCAAGATATACGACTGTTATCGTCCGTTGGATGTACAAAAAAAGATGTGGGCAATAACTCCAAATGCTACCTATGTGGCAGATCCTGAGAAAGGTTCCATTCACAATAGAGGAGGTGCTGTAGATCTTACTTTAACGGATTATAGCGGCAATGAGCTGGATATGGGAACAAAATTCGACCATTTTGGGCCAGAAGCGGCGCATGATTATAAAAATCTTTCAGCCGAAGTTTTGGCAAACAGAAAGCTATTGAAAGACATCATGTTAAGAAACGGTTTCAAGTCTTTTGCTTCGGAATGGTGGCATTATAACTTGACGAATGCTTCAACGCTGCCGATATCAAATTTTGTTTGGGACTGCAAGAATTAATTTAAGCATTTGAGGTTGTCGATAAAGAAATTTTCTGGATACGATTTCTCACCGTTTAATTCAGATACCAATTCTTTCTTCATCACATAATCGATAGTTTCTGTCGCATATTTTACGCGAATCAACGAAACAGGAGATTTTTCCAATTCTTCCATCGTATTTTTCATAAAAAGAAAAGAACCTGATGAGATTCGGATATTTGCGCTTTGCGCTTCATCGCGAACCATAGAACCACAATTACCTTCGTCGGAAATCAACAACGTAATAATCTTTCCATTGGTCAGCTGAAGGTAAATTTTTGAATTTTTATCAAAACAATTGGCCTTGATAAAATCTTTGCTTTTTTGGATAGATTGAAAATTAAGCAAAGGAATATCGCTGGCATTGATCAACGAAAAGAAAATATAACTTGAAGTTCCAGCAAAGTTTTTTTCGTGCACTATCTTTTGTACTGTTTCCTTATAGCTGCCAATAGAATCTGTAAAATTAGAACTGTATTCACATGGTTTTTGGGCATAAAGACCCATCTGAAGCATTAAAAAAGCAATTAAAAGCAATCGTTTCATTATTCTGTTTTTATTTTGGTGCAAAGTAATACTATTTTGTCATTATTCATATCTGTAGTAAAAAAACAGTACAGGTTTCCTCCATCATTTATTTTCCATTTTTTTCTGATATGTTCTACAGTTTCAGGAAAATTGCGGGTTGTTATATTGGCCTTTTTGTTAGATAGAAATTTTTTCATTTCTGCCTTAGTGTAACCTATCTTTTCTTCAATCTGAAAAATTCTTCCAGGAAAGTTCACTAACTCGTCCGAAGTATAAAGATGCGAATGAACATGAAGCTTGTCTAAATTGAATTTATTGCCGACGGCATCAAAAAATCCAGATTTCATGATAGCGCTGTTCGGCTCGTAAAGGTATTTTTTAGGAAGGCCATATTGTGCATGTTCATATTCGTCAAAGGTAAAATCCAGTTTTTCTGTTTTCTCTTTGGTAAGATTCACGGTTTTGACTGCTGCCTTTCCCTGGTGATTTTTTGAAATTTCCCAGAGCAGTTCCTTGACTTCATTCTCGACAGCAACAATATGGATTGCTCTTGCATTGGAGAGTTCTGAGAGTCCGGCCGCGAGGTCTAGGATGGGTGCTGTTTTTATTAATAAGTTTTCAGCATAGTTGAAATAAAATTCTTGCAGTTCGGGAACATTAGGCAGACAGTCTTTTAAAAGAAATACTTTGCCTTTTACATCGCTTCTTCGCGAAGGATCGATATAAATCCAATCAAATTTTCTGTTCAGCTTTTGCAAAATTTCGTAACTGTCATCAGCAAAACACTCAATATTTCTAGCTTGAAGAACTTTAAAGTTATGCTTTGCGATTTCTGATAAGTCAGTATTCATTTCGCAATGCACGACCGATTTCATTTTTTTTGAGAAGTAATAGGCATCAACGCCAAAACCACCTGTCAAGTCGATAAGGCTTTCTCCTGAGACAATTTCTGATTTATAAAATGCGGTATCTTCGGAAGAAGTCTGTTCTACTGATATTTTTGGAGGATAAACAATTCCTTTGGAGTTAAACCACGTAGGAAGCTTATGCTCTGATTTGCTTTTCGCAGCAATTTGGTTGAGCAATAAGGCATAATCGATAGTAGGAAATGGATTTTTTTGAAAAGCCAATTTTGAAATATCTTTTCGAATATTGGCTTCTATAAAATCTTGAACTTCGGATTTTAAAATTTCTGGAATCAAACTAAATGCCTCGGGTTAATATTTTGACAACAGGATTATTAGGGAAAAACTCTTTGGCAACCACTTTAGCAATCGTATAGAGCGGTACAGCTACAATCATTCCTAGTACGCCAAATATAAAGCCGCTGGCAAGAATTACGATAAAGATTTCCAAAGGATGAGAATTGACGCTGTTTGAAAATATCAATGGCGTGGTGATGTTGTTATCGATTATCTGTGCTACAGAATACCCAATCAAGACATATAATGTGGTCGAAAGCATTTCGCCTTGAGATTCCGGATCCATATGACCGAGCATCGTCAGTACGGCTACCAATATCGTTGCGATCAGCGGTCCGATATAAGGAATGATATTCAGCAAAGCAGTAATAAAAGCGATGATGAAAGCATTTTCTACTCCGAATATGAGCAAGACAATCAAATAACAGATAAATAAAATGGTTACCTGTCCGATTAAGCCAATAAAATAACGGCTTAGCAGATGGTTTATCTTTCTGAAAGAATTCAAAATCTTATCTTCATGTTCGTTCGGCAAAATCTTTTTGGCATTTACCGTAAATAACTTTCGGTCTTTTAAGAAGAAGAAAGTAATAAAGATTATGGAACCGATGGCAACTCCAATATTTCCAAGTATGGAAATCAGGGAGTTAAGAAAGTTCGGAATAAAATTTAAGTTTAGTTTCGAAGCTAAATTCGACTCCTTGACCATATTTTCAATATCGATATTATGGCTTGAAAAGTAATTGTTTAATTGTTCAGTCAAATTTGTCAGATCGGCTTCCAATTTGGCGGTATCCAAAAGCGAAAGATTTTCTCCTTGTGAAATAATCAACGGAACGAACATCATGATAAAACCTGCCAAAAGCAAAATGAAGAATAGGAGCGTCACGACAACTGCTACAATATGATTGAATTTCAGCCTTTTCTCTAAAAATTTCACAATCGGATTTCCTATCATACTGACGATTAACGATATGAATAGAAAAAGAATGACGGACTGTATTTTATACAAAAGAAATAATAAAAGTAAAATCCCGGCAGTAATGGCTAAGGCTCGTAATATTCCGTTTCCGATAGTTTTTGAAGTCACCATATTTTTCTTTTTTGTAAGTCTAATGTAGTTAAAAAAAACGGAGTTGTCCTAATTTAAAAGCTTATAATAATTGTTTTGAGGGAATCTTTCTAATTATTAAAAATATAATAGATGATATTGGCGCCCATTTTTAAAGCTTTTTCCCTGACTTCTTTTGGGTCGTTATGGACTTCGGCATCTTCCCAGCCATCGCCTAAATCGGTTTCATAGGTGTAAAGAAGCGCTAGCCTGTTTTCGATAAAGATTCCGAAAGCCTGCGGTCTTTTATTGTCGTGCTCATGAATTTTTGGAATTCCAGAAGGAAAAGAATACGGTTTTTGGAATATAGGATGGTTTGCAGGAATTTCAACAAGATTATTGTTTGGAAAAACTTTTTTTAATTCTTTTCGGATGTATTCGTCCATTCCGTAGTTGTCGTCAATGTGTAGAAAACCTCCCGAAGTCAGATAGTTTCTAAGGTTTATCATTTCAGAATCGCTAAAAACGACGTTTCCATGTCCTGTCATGTGGACAAAAGGATAGGAAAGTAGGTCAGGGCTTCCAGGCTCGACAGTAGCTGGTTTTGAAGCAATTCGAGTATTGATGTTCTGGTTGCAGAACTTGATCAAATTGGGCAATGATGTCGGATTTCCGTACCAGTCACCACCGCCATTGTATTTTAATAAGGCAATTTCTTGGGCATTAGCTCCAAGCGAGAGACACAAAAGGAAAGCGAAATATATTTTTTTCATACGTTTAGGCTTCGGCCAAATTATTCGTTTATAAAAACAACGCTATGGCAGGCAACAACTGCTGCGGTTTCAGTTCTTAATCGTGTATTTCCTAAAGTTACGGGAATATACTTGTTTTCGAGCGCTAGCTTGATTTCCTTTTCAGAAAAATCACCTTCTGGACCAATCAAAATCGTTACATCTTTATTTGGTTTTACAACTTCCTTCAATGATTTTTTGTCGGTTTCCTCACAATGCGCAATCAAGTTCAAGCCTTCACTTTTTTGCTGTTTTATAAAATCTTTAAACAAAATAGGTTCATTCAATTTTGGAAGGTAATAATGCAAAGATTGTTTCATCGCCGACAATATAATTTTGTCAAAACGATCGGTCTTGATGACTTTTCTTTCGGAATGATCGCAGATAATTGGCGTGATTTCGCTGATGCCGATTTCGGTCGCTTTTTCTAAAAACCACTCGAAACGATCGTTCATTTTAGTCGGTGCTACGGCCAGATGCAGGTAGTATTTTGAAGGTTCGCTTTTTTCCGAAGAAACAATTTTTACCAAACATTTTGAATCAGAAGCTAATGTGATTTCTGTTTTGAATAGGTCTCCTAAACCATTGGTTACGTATAAATTATCACCTTCTTTTTTACGTAATACTTTAATAATGTGTTTGCTTTCTTCTTTATCGAAAGAAAAGATTTCGCCGTTTTGGGTAATCGTTGGATTATAGAATAATTGCATACTTAAAAATCAATTCGTGCTTTAGAAACCACTGAGTTGTCTTCAAATTTTGAAGAAAGGTATTTTTGATATCCGACAATTCCAATCATGGCTGCGTTGTCGGTTGTATATTCGAATTTAGGAATAAATGTTTTCCATCCGTATTTTTTTTCTGCTTCTTTCAAAGTTTGTCGGATTCCAGAATTAGCTGAAACGCCGCCACCGATGGCAATCTGTTTTATTCCGGTTTGTGCGACTGCAAGTTTTAATTTGTCCATCAAAATCTGGATAATTGTATATTGTATAGAAGCGCAGATATCATTTAGATTTTCATCTATAAAATTCGGATTTTCCTTTACATTTTTCTGAACGAAATATAAGACAGCCGTTTTTAGTCCGCTGAAACTGAAATCAAGTCCAGGTACTTTTGGTTTCGTGAACGGAAAAGCTTTCGGGTTTCCTAGCTTTGCATATTTGTCAACCAAAGGCCCTCCAGGATAGGGAAGCCCCAATATTTTAGCACTCTTGTCAAAAGCTTCGCCAACAGCATCATCAGTAGTTTCTCCGATAATTTCCATATCAAAAAAGTCATTTACTTTAACGATCTGTGTGTGTCCGCCGCTGATGGTCAAAGCCAAGAAAGGAAACTCAGGTTTATCATAGCCTTCTTCTTCAATAAAATGGGCCAAGATATGAGCATGCATATGGTTGACCGCAATTAATGGAATCTTTAAAGCCAAAGACAATGATTTGGCAAAAGAACTGCCTACCAGCAACGATCCCATGAGCCCAGGACCTTGCGTAAAAGCTATTGCATTTAATTGATTTTTATCGATATTTGCTTTACGAATGGCCATCTCGATAACAGGGACGATATTTTGCTGATGGGCCCTTGAAGCAAGCTCAGGAACGACACCGCCGTATTCGCCGTGAATGCTCTGATTTGCAACAACATTCGACAAGACTTTATTGTCTTGCAGGACGGCGGCTGCAGTATCATCGCAAGAACTTTCGATGGCCAATATAAAAAGAGAGTTATTTCCCATAAAAGGGCACGGATTTTGAATTATATTTGACAAAAATAAAACAATTAAGAGTATCAAAAAATTTAAAAAAATAGTATTTCGTACCTTACTGGGTATAATCCTACTTTTGCTGCTACTCGGCATTGCGCTTTCGCTCCCTTTTGTACAGACTAAAATTGCACATTACGTTACCGAAACTTTAAACGAAGATTACGGGACAGATATCAACGTTGATCAGGTTGCTGTTTCGATTTTCGGCGGCGTAAAGTTGAAAACTGTACTCATTAGGGACCATCACAAAGATACACTGATTTATGCAAATTCCATAAAGACCAATATCTTAAGCTTCAAGAAACTAAAATCTGGGGATTTGATTTTTGGAGATATTTACGCAGACAAGCTCTTCTTTAATCTTAAGAATTATAAAGGCGAAAAGGAATCCAATATCAATGTTTTTGTAAAATTATTTGAAACAGGAAAGAAATCTCCGAAACCTTTCCAGCTGAATGCAGATAATATCTATCTGACCAAGAGCCATTTTAAGGTGACGAATGAAAACGCTGTCACTAAAACAAACGTCGACTTTACGAAGATGGATGCCAGCGTACGCAAGTTCAAGATTTACGGAAGCGACATTACCACAGAAATAAAAAAACTAGCATTTCAAGACCATAGAGGACTGTTTGTCAAAGATCTGACAGGAAAATTCAGCTACTCGAAAGAAAGCATCTTGTTGAAAGAACTTAACCTTTTTACAAAGGAATCCAACTTGAAAGGCAATGTCGTACTGACTTATAAAGAAGGCGGGCTTGCCGACTTTGTGAATAAAGTGCATTTTGATGTAGATGTGGATTCCGCTTCGATTTCCACAAATGACTTGAACCATTTCTACAATGAATTCGGCAAAAACAAAAAGTTTAACTTTTCTACGATCTTAAGCGGGAGCATGAATGATTTCTATACTCGAAATCTGAAATTGGTGGTAGACAATCATTCTCGAATTGTAGGAGATATCAACTTCAAGAATCTTTTTAATCCTGACAAGAATGCTTTTCTTATCCGAGGAGATTTTAAGCGATTGTCCTCTGATTATGCTAACCTGAAAGGCATTTTGCCAAGAATTCTTGGTGAAAAACTTCCTTCTTCGTTGGAATATTTAGGCGATTTTGATATTACAGGAAATGCGGAAGTTACCAAAACAGACGTAAAAGCGGATATCTATCTGACAACTGCCATTGGCGAGCTTGCGGCAGACTTGCAGCTTTTTGATATTGATAATATTGACAATGCTTCATATAAAGGGAATATAAATTTCGAAAAATTTAATATCGGAAGATTTTTAAGACAGAAAGATTTTGGCGCTGTTACGCTGGATTTAGAAGTAGAAGGAAAAGGATTCACGCGAAAATTCTTGGATACCAAAGTAAGCGGTACCGTCTATAGCCTAAATTTCAAAAAATACAACTACAAGAATATTGAAATCGATGGAACTTTTAAAAATCCTTTATTTCAAGGAACGGTACTCGTAAATGATGAAAATCTTAAAATGGATTTCAAAGGCTTGGTAGATTTGAGCAAAAGAGAAAATCGTTATGATTTCCATGCCTTAATCGATTATGCCGATTTAAACAAGCTGCAGTTGGTCAAAAGAGACTCTATTTCGCTTTTCAAGGGAGATATCATGATGCAGGTTACAGGAAACAGCATCGACAATATGTACGGCGATATTGCTATTTCCCAGACGTCTTACCAAAATCAAAAAGACATTTATTTCTTTGATGATTTTACAATACAATCACGCTTTGACGAAAATAGGGTGCGTACTATTTCGATCAACTCGCCTGATATTATCAAAGGGCAGATTGTCGGAAAATACGAATTCAGACAGGTCCCGAAAATTATAGAAAATGCAATCGGTAGTTTATATACCAACTATAAGCCCAATAAAGTCAAGCCAGGGCAGTTTTTAGATTTTAATCTTTCGATATACAATAAACTTGTAGAGGTTTTTCTTCCTGATGTCTCGATAGGAACCAATACGGTCGTTTCTGGAAAAATGACTTCCGACTCTAATGAGTTCAAGATGAATTTTGATTCGCCAGAGATTGAAGCCTATGGCAATTATTTTGACAAAGTTTCGTTGGAAATTGACAATCAAAATCCGCTTTACAATGCGTATATCGAAATGGACAGTATCAAGACAAAGCGATACAAGATTTCGAATTTCAGTACTATTAACGTTAAGTTGGAAGACACGCTCTTTTTTAGAACAGAGTTTAAAGGAGGCAAAGAAAGTAAGGACTTTTTTAATCTGAACGTCTACCATACGATTGACGAAAAGAACAACAACGTTGTCGGTATCAAAAAGTCGGAAGTAAATATCAAGGACTATATGTGGTTCTTAAACGAAAATGATGCGAACGACAACAAGATTGTATTTGATAAGAAGTTTAAAAATTTCTCTATCGAAAACATTTTGATGACGCACAACAACCAGCGAATTGAGCTAGAAGGTATTATGCGAGATAGTACCTATAAAGACATCAAGCTGAGCTTTAATGATGTCAGTTTAGGCAAGTTATTGCCCTCTATGGACAGCCTTCGGGTAGAAGGAAACTTGAACGGAGAAATCGACTTTAGGCAAAACAAAACAGTCTACCAGCCTACATCAACAATTACAATCGACAGTCTGCATGTCAATGAGATCGCCTTGGGTGACCTATCTGTGAAGATACAAGGAAATGAAAACCTGAACCGTTTCAGCGTCAACTCAGTATTGCAAAACAACGACGTAGAAAACTTTATAATAACAGGGGATATCGGCATATTGAATAAGCAGACGCTTTTTGACCTAGATTTTAAGTTTAACAGATTTAACCTTGGAGCATTGAGTCCGCTAGGCGGAAATGTTATTTCAAGAATTCGAGGATTTGCTTCAGGGAATGCCAATTTTGCGGGAACCTTGAAAGATCCACAGATTAATGGAAGACTATTCTTAGACGAAGTTGGACTTAAAGTGCCATACCTTAACGTTGACTATGAATTTGACGAACGTTCGATCGTTGACCTGACGGAAAACCAATTCCGTTTTAACGATGCGAGAATGACCGACACCAAATACAATACAAAAGGCTACTTGACAGGAAGTATCAAACACCAAAATTTCAAAAAATGGGTGCTAGATCTCAACATAAAGTCGGATAGGTTATTGGCTTTGGATACGAAAGATTCAGACGATGCCATGTATTTCGGTACAGCCTTTATCGCTGGAACGGCTTCTATAAAAGGCCCTACAAACGGATTGTTGATTACGGTTGATGCAGAATCCAAACAAGGAACTGCAATCAAGATTCCGATCAATAGCGCATCAGGTGTGGGCAATAATACTTTCATAAAGTTTTTGAGTCCGAAAGAAAAATACAATCAAGAAAATGGTATAGTCGAGCAGGTCGTGAATAATTCGGGTCTTGAGCTGCAGTTTGACTTAAAGATTACGCCTGAAGCAGAAATAGAGATTATCATCGACAGAAATACCGGACATGCGCTGAAAGGCAAAGGTGACGGAACCATGAGGCTGGAAATTAGTACGCTCGGAAAATTCAATATGTGGGGCGATTATCAAGTGAGGGAAGGAGAATACAACTTCAAATATGGCGGTATTATTGACAAAAAATTCTTGGTGAAGAAAGGAAGTTCTATTTCTTGGGACGGAGATCCGCTTCGTGCACGTCTGAATATCGATGCGATTTATAAGACCCAAGCGAATCCAGCTGTTTTGCAAGATAATGCTTCATTCAACAGAAAAGTGCCAGTGGAAGTCGTAATCGGACTTACAGGCAACTTGATGAATCCTGAGCCCGATTTTACGATTAATTTCCCGACAGTAAGCTCGGTGTTGAAATCGGAATTGCAAGTAAAGCTTGACGATAAGGATACACGTGTCAACCAAGCACTTTCGCTTTTGGGTACGGGTAATTTCTTAAGTTCTGAAAATGCAGGAAGCGCAGTTTACGGAAGCTTGTTCGAAAGAGCGAGCGGATTGTTCAATGACCTTTTCCAAGACGAAGACGGTAAGTTTACAGTAGCTCTGGATTATCAGATGGCAGATAGAACGCCGACTGCCGAAACCAGCAGCCAATTCGGAATTGCCATCACGACACAGATCAACGAACGAATTTCTATAGATGGAAAAGTCGGAGTTCCTGTTGGTGGCGTAAACCAGTCGGTTATCGTAGGTAACGTCGAAGTAAAATATAGAGTAAACGAAGACGGAACCTTAAATTTGAGAGTATTCAATCGCGAAAACGACATCAATTACATAGGAGAAGGCATCGGCTATACGCAAGGACTCGGGGTTTCCTACGAAGTCGATTTTGATACCTTAAAAGAACTGTGGTATAAGATTTTCAATATCAAGACCAAAGAAGAAAAAGAAAATGCTGCCGATCATGTTCCGGATTCTGACCTATCGCCAGACTTTATTCAATGGACTCAGGACAGAAGAAAAAAGACCGAAAACCCAAAAACGGAACAACAAAAAGTTCCAGAATCGGAATAAACATGCTCCAATTTTCCCTTTAATTTACAAAAATTATCAACTTCTAGGAGACGGAAATAAAAACTTATCAACGAAATCGATTGAAATTCTAATTGTTTCCTAAATTATTAAAAACCCTACCTTTAAAGTAATATATGTTTGCTAATTTTACATTATTAATAGCAAATAAATGTCAAAAACAATAAAAAAAATCGGCGTGCTGACTTCTGGAGGAGATTCTCCTGGAATGAATGCCGCAATCCGTTCTGTAGTCAGAACCTGCGCCTATCATAATATTGAATGCGTCGGAATTTACAGAGGATACCAAGGAATGATTGAAGGCGATTTTAAAGAAATGGGACCTCGTAGCGTGAACAATATCATTAACAAAGGAGGAACAATCTTAAAGTCGGCTCGCTCGAAAGAGTTCATGACCGAAGAGGGCAGAAAGAAAGCCCATGGCAATTTGGTTGATGCAGGAGTTGAAGCCTTGGTGGTTATCGGAGGAGACGGAAGTTTTACTGGTGGCCTTGTTTTTAATAAAGAATATGGCTTCCCAGTCATGGGAATTCCTGGAACGATCGACAACGATATATTCGGAACTACTCATACATTAGGTTATGATACGGCTTTGAATACGGTAGTAGAAGTAATCGATAAAATTAGAGATACGGCGAGCTCACACAACCGACTGTTTTTTGTGGAGGTTATGGGGCGTGATGCTGGGCATATCGCCTTGAATGCTGGTATCGGTGCAGGAGCAGAAGAAATCCTTATTCCTGAAGAGGATTTAGGATTAGAAAGGCTGCTGGAATCACTTCGCAAAAGTAAATTATCAGGAAAATCTTCAAGTATCGTAGTCATCGCAGAAGGCGATAAGATTGGCAAGAATGTTTTCGAGCTAAAAGACTACGTGGAAGAAAACATGCCAGAATATGATGTACGTGTTTCTGTTTTAGGACATATGCAGCGTGGTGGCGCTCCTTCTTGTTTTGACCGTGTCTTGGCAAGTCGTCTAGGCGTAAAAGCTGTAGAATCTATCTTAGATGGAAAAAGCAACTATATGGTCGGATTACTAAACGACAAGATAGAACTGACTCCTTTGGAACAAGCTATCAAAGGACATTCGCAAATCGACAGAGAATTATTGAGAGTGTCAGACATCATGACAACATAATATTCCCTTCTTTGAAATACATCTGGCAGTGTATTTCTTTTCAAACAAGCAAAATAAACAAATTACATAATCGGCTAAAAGCGCAAGCTTGAAGCCCTAAGCAAGCAAAAAAATGTCAAAAGTAAAATTAGGAATAAACGGTTTCGGTAGAATTGGTAGAATCGTTTTTAGAGAAACCTTCAATAGAGATAATGTAGAAGTAGTAGCCATCAACGATTTATTAGATGTTGAGCATTTGGCTTACCTTTTAAAATATGATTCAGTACACGGCCGTTTTGCAGGAAAAGTGGAAGTAAAAGACGGAAAGCTTTTCGTAAACGACAGACAAATCCGCGTTACAGCAGAAAAAGATCCATCGACATTAAAATGGGACGAAGTAGGAGTGGATGTAGTAGCAGAATGTACAGGAATCTTTACGACTCTTGAAACAGCCAATGCCCACATTAAAGGAGGTGCTAAAAAAGTAGTAATTTCAGCTCCTTCGGCAGATGCCCCAATGTTCGTGATGGGCGTGAACCATACCAAAGCAACAGCATCTGACACGATTGTATCAAATGCATCTTGTACGACCAACTGTTTGGCGCCATTGGCAAAAGTTATCAATGACAACTTCGGAATCGTTGAAGGCTTGATGACAACTATACACGCTACGACTGCAACGCAATTGACAGTTGACGGACCTTCTCGCAAAGATTTCCGTGGCGGAAGAGCTGCCCTTTTAAATATTATTCCAGCTTCAACAGGTGCTGCAAAAGCAGTAGGAAAAGTAATTCCAGAATTGAACGGAAAATTAACAGGTATGTCGATGCGTGTTCCAAACGCAGACGTTTCTGTTGTGGATTTGACTGTAAAACTTCAAAAAGAAACTACTTACGAAGAAATAATGAAAGTATTGAAAAATGCTTCTGAAACAGACTATAAAAACATTATCGGATATACTGAAGATGATGTAGTTTCTCAAGATTTTATCTCTGATTCTCGCACTTCTATCGTTGATGCTAAGGCTGGAATCGGACTAAACTCAACTTTCTTTAAAATTGTTTCTTGGTATGACAACGAATACGGATACTCAAGCAAATTGATTGACCTATCTGTACATATCGCGCAACTGTAATTAATAATTGAATTGTCCCGTCATTAATTTGGCGGGACTTTTTTATTTTTCGGCAACAAATCACTATCGATTTGTGCCAATTATTTTTTCCGTATTTTAGTTTCAGAATCGAACTGCTTATAGCGCAAGATTTGTTTAAAATTCGGAATCGGAAATAAGAAAGAAAGGTGTTCTTATTTCTGCCCATAATACGAAATTAACTAACGACCATAAATGAAATTATTAGTAGACAGTGGCTCAACAAAAGCAGATTGGATTGCATTAGATGATAATGGAAACAAGTTGTTCACCACGCAATCTTTAGGATTAAATCCTGAAGTTTTAGACAAAAAAGAAGTTATCGAGCGTTTGGAAGACCGTTTCGATATCTATCACAATAGAAAAGCAGTCACGCATCTTTTTTTCTATGGAGCAGGATGCGGAACTGACAGAATGAAGAATTCGCTTTCTGAGACTTTCAGGGAGTTTTTCCCAAACGCAGAAGTATCTGTTAAAGAAGATACGTATGCGGCTGCATATGCGACCAATCCGACCAATGAAAGATCAATCATCTCCATCTTAGGTACAGGTTCGAACTGTAGCTATTTTGACGGAGAAGAATTGCACCAAAAAGTGCAGTCGCTTGGCTATATCGCTATGGACGATTGCAGCGGTAACCGCTTTGGCAGGGATTTGATTCGTGCTTATTATTTTGGCAAGATGCCCAAAAAACTCGCTTCTCTTTTTGAAAAAGAGTACGATTTGGATGCCGATGTAATCAAGAACCATCTTTATAAGCAAGCCAATCCGAATGCTTATCTGGCCACCTTTGCAAAATTTTTGATCCAGCACAAGGATGAAGAATTTATCCAGCAATTGGTTTTTGAAGCCATGCAGACTTTTGTAGACAACTATATTACGCAATTTGAAGACTGCCATGAAGTTCCGATTCATTTTGTAGGCTCTATCGCTTTCTATCTGAAAGACGAATTAAAGCTTGTCTTGGAAAAGAACGGCTTGAAAATAGGAAATGTTTTAAGAAGGCCGATTGACGGACTGATAGAATACCACAGGATAAACTAATTATTAGATTAAAGGCTTCGCAGTGGCGGAGCTTTTTTTATGGCGAAATTGTACACAGCACTACTGAATTGTTATTTTGAGCAAGGGAGATGAAGCATTGCAGTACTCCGGTGGCTTTTTTGATACTCCGGCAAGATTTTATAGTACTCCGATGGCATTTTTTGAAAGGGAGGCGAAGCTTTGTAGTGAGGAGAAATGATTTTTGATGCGGAGACAATGTTTTTTAATTCTGACTAATAAGTTATTAAAAAGGCTCGACATAATATATCGAGCCTTTTGTTATTTTAAACCAGCGGATGGTTATTTCATAGCAATCATCGAAATCTCGACATTCACGCCTTTTGGTAATCCAGCCACCTGTACCGTTTCTCTGGCTGGTGCTGTCTTTTCATCAAAGTAGCTTCCATAGACAGTATTTATTTTTGCAAAATTGTTCATGTCCATAATAAAAATAGAAGTCTTTATTACGTTTTCAAAAGTCATTCCAGCTTCTTCAAGAACGGCTTTCATGTTTTCCATTACTTGCTTGGTTTCTGTCTCGATATCATCAAGTACCAGGTCGCCTGTTTCAGGATTGATAGCAATCTGCCCAGACGTAAAAAGCGTATTCCCGAAAGATACAGCTTGGTTGTATGGCCCTATTGGAGCTGGAGCTTTTTCTGTAAAAATTATTTTTTTCATATGCGATTGAATTAACGAAGTCTTTTATCTGGTTGTTTTCTCTTGTCCCATTTGATATCGCTCAATACAGACGATTTGATTCCGATAAAGAATCCCCAAGAAGTATAATCTCCAATCGGAATCCAGTTAAAGTCCATTCTCCAGCTTAACAAATCCCTTTCAAAACGAAGCTGGGTGAACGTGACTCCATCCTGCACGAAATCGTATCCAGTAGAAATTCCGACTTTCCATCGCGGCGTCAGGTCAATATTTCCGGAAACCATCAGGGAGTTGTTAGTTATTTCGTTCTGTCGCGTCGAATTGCTATAGGTCAGCGAGTAGGCGAGGCGCAGATCCCACGGGAGCAGGGCTTTATAAAAAGTTGTCCTTTTTTCGGCCTTTTCAGTATCTTCATCATTAAACTGGCTCTGTCTGCTGTCGCCTAAATCCCTTGCGGTTCCGAACAAATCATCTTCGCGACCTCCATTTCTCAAGCCTTGGTTTTTCAAAGGGTCCGAGCGGTCGTTTTCGTCAGTGCCGTCTTTGCTAGAGAAAGAATAATTAATCGTAATGTTGGCGCTTGATAAACGGAATAAACTTCCTCCGTTGTCAATATTGAACATGTCGATTCTTCTGTTGGCATTATCCAGCGCATAAGGATCAAGTGTTGCCGCAAAGTTGACATTCATTTTATCTTCGAGCAAAGTCGTTCCACCACTTACTCTCAAAGGAGCCAGTTTAAGCGAATCTGCTGTCATGTCGTAAGAAGTCGAGAAGTTCAAGTTGTTTAGCAACATTACTTTTTTAGGCTCAGTCTTAGTACTGTCTTTGTCAGTCACCTTCGCTTCAAAAGTATTGCTCAAGCTGAATCCGATGTTGTTCGAAACACCTTTACCCGGAGCTCCGTAAATTCCGCCTTCAAAACGGGTATATTCTTTTAGCATTGTACCGCTTCCGTCGGGATCGTAAGTATCATAGTATTTAGCAAAGCTAGGCGTGTAGCTGTAAGAAACAGATGGCCTCATGACGTGGCGGATGGCCTGTATCTTCTTTTTCTCTCCAAAATTGAAGGTACCGTAGATTGTCGTACCGATGCTAGAAGAGAAGTTATAGGTCCTGAAAGCGTCAAATCCTCTGATATCGATATTGTCCACTTTTTGCGTCGCTTCATTGAATCTTTTTTCGATGGTTTTCATGTACCATACTTCGTTGTAATTTCCTCCGGCAGAAACGCTGAAATACTTGAAAATCTTGAAGTTGGTACTGATTGGAATAGAGTGCTGGAAACCGACTCTAGCATCTCTAAACATCTGAGGCTTGAAAAACAACGAATCTTTAGTCGTAATCTGGTTTTGAGCGTTTAGGTTGTATTGGAAGTTGATGTTTTTTATAAAACCTTTTTTGATTTCGTCTTCTGAAGCAAAAGGGAAAATCCTGTCAACACTTCCTTGAAATGTAGGAAGGGTCATGTTGATAGTTTCAGTCTGCGTATTTTGGGAGTGGGTAGCCGTAATCGACATATTTACCTGCGGCACCGTATTAAAAGTCTTTGAAAAGGAAACAGAAGAACTCAACGTATTATTCAAGGCAGAACCAACGTTAGACTGGTTTAAAGATTGCTGGTAGTATTTACTGCTTCCCAAGTTGACAGAAGCCGAGAATCTCGAATTTGGATTGGATTTAGGATCTTGTGTATGCGACCACTGGATGTTGTACTGTGTTGTCTTTGCATAATCTGGAAAGCCTCGTTCGCTTTCGATCTGGTTTTCGAAACGTACGTTCAGGTTGCCTCGAAACTTGTATCGTTTGGCGTAGCTTGACTCAAAACGCATCGCATAACTTCCATTCGTATAGTAGTCACCCATGACCGCTAAATCATAATTGTCTGAGAGAGCGAGATAGATTCCTCCGTTTTGCAATGAAAACCCTTGCCTGTTCGAGTCGTTAGGAGAAGGAAGTATCAATCCTGAAGTTCCTTTGTTTGACATCGGAAAAAAAGCAAAAGGAATTCCCAGAGGAGTCGGTACGTCCGCAATAACCATGTTGGTCAATCCCACAACGACTTTTTTGCCGGGTACGAGCTTTAATTTTCGAGCTAAAAAATAATATTCAGGATCGTCAATATTTTTTGAGGTGGTGATTCTTGCGTTTTTGATGAAATAAACAGAATCGTTTTCTTTTTTCGTAATCTCTCCCTTGATATTCAATTCGCCTTGAGTAGACCTGGAATTCCATACCAAAGCTTTTTTTGTTACTGTGTTAAAACGTATAGAATCAGGTTCGATAACATTGCTTCCTTGCTTAAAAACAGGACGTTGCGTATAATTTCCGAGCGAATCTTTAATCCTTCCGGCATAAACTTCATTCTTTTCATAGTCCATGACAATAATTCCTGCCTTGAGCTCAAAATCTTGGTAATAAAGTTCCGCCTGGTTATAAAGAGTAAGAAGTTTTTTCTTCTGGTCCATTTTTTCATAATCCACAGCCTTGCGTTTTACCTTGCTTTCGAGAAAGGTTTTCTTAGGTTTTAGCGTGTCTTGGGCAGTAGAATCGGCAGGTTTTATAATTTCGGAAAGGCTGACTTTTGTAGAATCTTTTTTTGTAGAAGGCTGTTTTTCAGCGGGTATTGTCGTGGTTTTATTTTTCCCTTCTTGTGAATATGCTTCTGCACTTCCTAATGTTAGGAAAATTGCTGATAAAACGATATGAAATAAGTTTGTGCGCAAAGGTTTAAATACTATTTTTGTAAAAATATGGCTTAATTTTTGACGTGCCAAACTTACATATATTTTTCATCAAAAATAAGGAAATATCAAAATTATAACCATAGCATTTTTATTAAAATTAACTTTAGCGAAATATGTACATCCATAAGAAATTCAAACGTTCGTTCGCCTTATTAGCCTGTATTGTATCTTTTGCCGCTTTTGGTCAATCCGGCGAAAAATTTAAAGTAGTTCTTGATGCTGGCCATGGTGCAAAAGATTTTGGAGCCGTAAAGAATAATTTTGTTGAAAAGAACATAGCGTTGGCGGTTGTCTTAAAAGTAGGCAGGCTGCTGGATAAGCAACCTAATGTAGACGTAGTTTTCACTAGAAGTACAGATGTATTTATTGAACTGGTAGAGCGTGCCAATATTGCCAACAGAGCTAATGCTGATTTGTTTGTTTCGGTGCATTGTAATTCCAATCCAAATTCTGAAGCTTTCGGTACCGAAACCTATGTTATGGGTCTTACTAAGGTAAAATCGAATCTTGAAGTCGCCAAAAACGAGAACGAGGTAATCACGCTTGAAGCAGATTATAAGGTAAAATACGCAGGTTATGACCCGAAATCGCCTGAATCTTTGATCGGAATTACGCTCATCCAAGAAGAACACTTAGACCACAGTATTGCTGTAGCAAGTAAGATACAAGATAATTTTACCCAGCAGTTGAGCCGTAAAAGCCGAGGCGTTAAGCAAGCGCCATTCATGGTGTTGCACAAGACCTCAATGCCAAGCATCTTGATTGAGATGGGCTTTTTATCTAATAAGACAGAAGGGCAGTATTTGAATTCGGAAGAAGGACAAAACGAAATTGCAAAAGCGATAGCAGATGCCATCATGGGCTATAAAAAAGAATATTACGGAGGTACGTCTGTAGAAAACAAGATTGACAAAGAAGCTTTGAGAGTTGAAAGACCGAAAGAAGTTGTTACGCCTGTTAAGAAAGACAGCGCTAAAGCTCCAGTGGCGAAAGTTCCAGACACAAAGAAACCAGAGGTAAAAACTCCGACAGTTAGCACAGAAACAAAAAATGATTCTAAAGGAGTTATTTTCAAAGTGCAGATATCGGCAAGCGGTACCAAATTGGACTTAGTTCCGAGCAACTTTAAAGGATTGGATAATATTTCTATGATTTCGGAAGGAAATCTTTACAAATACATGTATGGCGAAACCAGCGATTATGAGAAAGCAAAACAGCTGGTACAAGATGCCAAAGCAAAAGGATTTACTTCATCCTACCTTATTGCCTTTAAGAATGGCAAAAAAATCAGCATACAAGAAGCATTAAAATAGCTTTTTGGAATGCATTTGAAATATTTAATTTAAATTTGTTTAAAAACACCAAAGCTTTGAAAATATCTAGAGAAGTCAAAACAGCCATTTTAGTAATTTCCTCAATATTATTATTTATTTGGGGATATAGTTTTTTAAAAGGAAGAGATCTTTTTAACGATTATAAGACATTTTACGCCGTATATGACGAAGTAGAAGGACTGGCTCCTTCAGCTCCTGTAACAATCAACGGTCTTGCCGTGGGCAAGGTGAATAGTATCACGTTGAGCGATAACGGAAAACTTCTTGTAGAAATTCAAGTGAAGACTGATTTCCCGATATCGAAATCTAGTATTGCTACGATTTATGAACCAAGTTTTATTGGCGGAAAAAATATTGCCATTATTCCAAATTTCAAAGATCCTTCAGAAGCAGAAGACGGACAGACGTTATCTACAAACATAAAACCGGGAATGCTTTCGTCTTTAGGCGATAAGCTGTCACCGCTTCAGACAAAAGTAGAAAAAACGGTTGTGTCGGCCGACAGCTTGCTGGTAAGCATCAACAACATTTTTGATAAAAAGACACAAGAAAATTTACAAGCTTCTATTGCGGAATTAGCTTCAACGATGAAAGAATTCAGCCAAGCGGCCAAAGGAATCAATTCATTAATTGCGGATAACAAGACAAAAATTGATGGTACGTTTGCTAATTTAGACCATACGTCGGCAAACTTTTCGAAACTATCTGATTCTTTGGCACAGGCTAACTTAGGCCAAGCCGTGAAAAAACTAGAAAAATCATTGGCGAATGTTGACAATATCATCAACGATGTGCAAGCTGGAAAAGGTTCTTTAGGAAAACTGCTTAAAGACGAAGGAATGTATAAAAATCTTGAAGGCGCGTCATTGGAATTGAAACAGTTGCTAGCCGACTTGAAAAACAATCCTAAGCGTTATGTGCATTTTTCTGTTTTTGGAAAAAAAGCAACACCTTATGTAGAGCCTAAAAAGGTAAAAGATACTATTAAAAATTAAGAAAGCTCATGGGCTATATAGATAATATATTATTTGCAGTTTTACTGGGTCTTGGTTTTGGATATTTCATATCAAACGTAAAAAAGCTTGTTCGCAATATCAAATTAGGTCAGGATGTAGATCGTTCTGACAATAAAAGCGAACGCTGGGCCAACATGGCCCGAATAGCTTTGGGCCAATCTAAAATGGTAAAACGTCCTATTGCAGGGATACTTCATATTATTGTCTATATTGGATTCGTAATCATCAATATAGAATTATTAGAAATCATTATCGACGGACTTTTTGGTACGCACCGTGTCTTTGCTTTTATGGGTACTGCATACGATGTATTGATCGGTTCTTTTGAGATATTAGCCATATTGGTTCTATTTGCGGTCATTACGTTTTTGATACGAAGAAACATTATCAAGCTCAAGAGATTTGTTCATAATGATTTGAAAGGATGGCCAAAAGGCGATGCCAATTATATCCTTTATTTTGAAATAGCCTTGATGGCTCTTTTCTTGTTAATGAATGCATCTGACTTGGCTTTACAAGAAAAAGGAGCGCCACATTTTATAAAAGCAGGAGCTTTCCCGATAAGCCAATTTATAGCACCGATATTTAGCGGTATGGAAACAGGCACGCTTATCATTTTGGAGCGAGTTTTTTGGTGGACGCATATTACAGGAATCTTGATTTTCATGAACTACTTGTACTTTTCAAAACACCTGCACATTCTTTTGGCTTTTCCAAATACCTATTTTGCAGACCTAAATCCTCTTGGGAAATTCAACAACCTTGAATCGGTAACAAAAGAAGTAAAGCTGATGATGGATCCTAATGCCGATCCATTTGCAGCACCGCCCGCTGATGCTGATGCGGCTCCTACAAAATTTGGAGCCAGCGATGTACAAGATTTGAACTGGGTTCAATTGCTTAATGCCTATACATGTACGGAATGCGGTCGTTGTACGTCTTCATGCCCTGCAAATATTACAGGAAAGAAACTGTCGCCTAGAAAAATTATGATGGATACGCGCGACAGGATGGAAGAAGTAGGAAGAAATATCGACGCCAATAAAGGAGTTTTTATTCCAGATAATAAGACTTTACTAAACGATTATATTACTCCAGAAGAGCTATGGGCTTGTACAAGCTGTAACGCCTGCGTTGAAGAATGTCCAGTAAATATCAGTCCGCTTTCAATTATTATGGACATGAGACGTTACTTGGTCATGGAACAAAGTGCTGCGCCGATGTCGTTGAATGCGATGATGACAAACGTAGAGAACAACGGAGCACCATGGCAATACAGTCAGCAAGACCGATTGAACTGGAAAAACGAAAACTAAGAGAAGGCATTTCTGAATTGGTCTTCTTGAAAAACAATAAGACTTCCGCCCTTGCAGCTTGCAGGCAATACATCAAACTAGAATTTAGAATAATATGAAGACTGAAGATATCGATAAAAACTTAGTAGCAGCTACTCAAGACGGAGAGCAAATCAGCCCAATATTGCCTGAAGGAATTAAAAACTACCTTATTGATATTGACGGAACCATCTGCGACGATATTCCAAACGAGCAACCCGAAAGAATGCTAACCGCTGAAGTGTATCCTGATGCGCTTGCTACATTAAACAGATGGTATGACGAAGGTCATATTATTTTCTTTTTTACGTCAAGAACTGAAGCACATCGCGAAGTGACGGAGCAATGGCTAAAAATACACGGCTTCAAATACCACGGAATGGTAATGGGAAAACCTCGTGGTGGAAACTACCATTGGATAGACAATCATTTGGTTAAAGCTACCCGCTATAGAGGAAAATTTACAGACTTGGTGGACAAAGAAGTGACCATTCAAGTTTTTGATGACGGACAACACGAATAAATTTGGTTATTTGATTTTTAGGCGAATTTAACGCCTGCCAATCTAACAATCTAACAATAAAATATATGTCAGAAGTTTTATCAGTGCCTACAATGGCCGAAATGTTAGCTCAAGGAAAACAGCCAGAAGTTCTTTTCTGGGTAGGCTGTGCCGGAAGCTTTGACGATAGAGCAAAAAAAATTACCAAAGCTTTTGTTAGGATATTAAACAGAGCCGAAGTTTCCTTTGCAGTTCTCGGAACAGAAGAAAGCTGTACAGGTGATCCTGCTAAAAGGGCCGGAAACGAATTTCTGTTTCAGATGCAGGCCATGATGAATATCGAAGTTTTGAACGCTTACGAAGCTAAAAAGATAGTAACGGCTTGTCCGCACTGCTTTAATACGTTGAAAAACGAATACCCTGAATTAGGAGGAACTTACGAAGTCGTTCATCATACACAATTTTTGAAATCCCTTTTGGATGAAGGAAGGCTGACGATTGAGGGTGGGCAGTTCAAAGGAAAAAGAATTACGTTTCACGATCCTTGCTATCTTGGAAGAGCCAATAAAATCTACGAAGCACCACGCGAATTGATCGAAAAGCTTGATGTAGAACTTGTCGAAATGAAACGTTCCAAAGCCAATGGCTTGTGTTGCGGAGCAGGAGGCGCCCAGATGTTTAAAGATGCCGAGCCAGGAAATAAAGAAGTCAATATCGAACGAACCGAAGATGCTCTTGAAACCGCTCCGCAGATTATTGCTGCTGGTTGTCCGTTCTGCAATACAATGCTTACGGATGGTGTCAAAAATAAAGAAAAAGAAGCCGAAGTTAAAGTTATGGATATAGCGGAATTAATCGCAAACGCTAAAGATCTGTAAGTCATAAACCTAATTACACTATGAAGAAATCACTACTCGTATTTGCATTTGCATTATTTTTCAGTAATGCCCAAAGTCAAGATATCCTTGATATAATGGCTAAAGAAGTTTGCTCTTGTGCAGGCGGTAAAAAAGAAACGCTTAAAGGAGCCGATTCGCAAAAAATGCAGATGGAATTGGGATTGTGCATTATCTCAAGCTTTTCAAATCACGAGAAAGAAGTGACAGCAAAATACGGAAATGTGATGGAAGCTGACGGTGCTATGGAAAAACTCGGCGGCGATGTAGGAATGAAAATGGCCGGAATTTGTCCGGATGTATTGATGTCGCTGGCAGAAATGGGCATGTCTGAGATAGATTCTACAGAAGTAGAACAAGAACATTCGACTGTTGAAGGACGTATTGTAGAAATAAAGCCTGAGCAATTCCTTACAGTAGTAATCAAGGATAATTCAGGAAGAAACCATACGATGCTGGTGCTGACATTTTTTGAAGACTCAAACCTTCTGATCGAAAATAAATTAAAGAAAAACGATAAAGTTTCTGTGGATTACTGGGAACAAGAATTTTACGACGTAAAAGCCAAGGATTTCAGATATTACAAAGTAATCCAAGGCATAAAAAAAATATAATTATGTACATTCCTTTTGAAAATTTGCCAGACGAATCACGAATCTGGATTTACCAATCAAACAGAAAATTTTCAGATGATGAGATGGCTGAAATTGAATCAGACGTAAAAGCTTTTGTTGAAGGCTGGGCGGCTCACGGAACGGGCCTAGAAGCTTCTTACCAGTTGCGTTACAATCGATTCATTATATTGGCTGTGAACCAAGAAGTTCAATCAGCAACAGGCTGTTCTATTGATAGTTCGGTACAATTCATACAAGAATTAGAAAAAAAATACAATGTTGATTTGCTGGATAAGATGAACGTCACGTTCAAGCTTGGCGAACACATTGCACATAAACCTTTAGTCGAATTTAAAAAAATGGCTAAAGAAAAAGCAGTTTCTGCAAATACAATTGTTTTTAATAATCTCGTTAATACTGTAGGGGAATGGCATGAATATTGGGAAGTTCCAGCACATGAAAGCTGGCATAGCCGTTTTTTCTAAAAACAAACTTTTTTTGAATGAGATATTTTATTATTGCCTTACTGTTCTTCAGTCAGATTGCATTTTCACAGCTCCATGAACCTAAATTAAATTTAGACAGAACCAAAGAAATAATCTGGGTCGACAGCATCTATAATAAAATGACGATGCAGGAAAGAATAGGGCAACTTTTTATGGTGGCAGCCTATTCCAATAAAGATAGCGTACACACGAATGCTATTGACAAACTCATAAGAGAACAGCACATTGGTGGCGTGATTTTCTTCCAAGGCGGACCTGTACGCCAAGCAAAACTTACCAACCGTTTCCAGTCCAAATCGAAAGTGCCGCTTTTTGTCGGAATTGATGCTGAATGGGGACTAGCGATGCGTTTGGATTCTGTCATACGTTATCCTTGGAACATGACGCTTGGTGCGATCCAAGATATGAAGCTGATTGAAAAAGTCGGCGAAAAATACGGACTGCAAAGCAGAAGGATGGGAATACAGTTTAATTTTGCCCCTGTTCTAGACATCAATACCAATCCCAAAAACCCGATTATCGGAAACCGTTCTTTTGGAGAAGACAAGGGGAACGTTACAGAAAGAGCACTTGCCTTGATGAAAGGTATTCAAAATCAAGGCGTTTTTGCGACAGGAAAACATTTCCCAGGACATGGTGACACGGAAACCGATTCGCATCATACGCTTCCGATGGTTAACTTTTCAAAACAAAGAATTAATGATGTAGAGTTCTATCCGTACAAGCGATTATTCAGGGAAGGACTTGCGAGCGTTATGGTAGCGCATTTGAACGTTCCGAGCTTGGAACCGAGAGAAAATTATCCGACATCGCTTTCCTATAATGTAGTTACCAACGTGCTCCAAAACGAGCTTCATTTCAAAGGACTTATTTTTACTGATGCCTTGAATATGAAAGGCGCAACGAATTTCAAACAGCCCGGAGATATCGATTTGGAAGCTTTTTTAGCAGGAAACGATATTTTGCTTTTTGCTGAAAATGTTCCGTTGGCTTTGGAAAAAATCTGTGTTGCTATTCAGGATACGGTTATTTCTGAAAAAAGATTAGAGTATTCTGTAAAAAAGATATTGCGATATAAATATATGGCAGGACTGAACAATTATAAGCCGATTGAAATTCCATATTTATATGATGATTTAAATAATGCGGAAGCACAGGCATTGCAATATCAATTGTATGAAAATGCTGTTACGGTATTAAAAAACGAAAATGAAATCCTTCCGATCAAGGATGTTGAAAACGAAAAGATAGCTTACGTAAAATTAGGAGACGATACCAATTCTTCTTTTCTAAACACGCTGAAGCAGTATACTGAAGTGACAGAAGTTTCTAATGACAGCTTGCATCTTTTAATGAATGAGCTGAAAAATTATACCACAGTTATAATCGGATATCATAAGGCAGATGGTGCTTGGAAAAAGCACGATTTTACGGTAGATGAGCTTGTCAAGATACAAGAGATATCTAAAAACAATAAGGTCATTTTAGATATTTTCACGAAGCCTTATTCGCTTTTGCCGATTAATTCTTTCACTGATATAGAAGGCTTAGTTGTTTCCTACCAAAACAGTGATGTGGCGCAGAACGTTTCCGCGCAACTTATTTTTGGTGCTATCGAATCAAAAGGAAAACTTCCGGTTTCTATCGGGACTAACTTTAAGGTGAATGATGGCTTAAAAACAAAAAAACTCAACCGACTTGGATTTACAATTGCTGAAAATGTAGGGATGAATTCAAAAGCATTGGAAAAAATCGACCGTATTGCTAATAATGCGATCGAAAGGCAGATGACACCTGGAATACAAGTTTTAGTAGCCCGAAAAGGAAAAGTTGTCTACCAGAAATCATACGGATATCACGATTATAAAAACGAAGTGAAAGTTAAAAATTCAGATTTATATGACGTGGCTTCTTTAACAAAAATGGTTTCTACTCTGCCTGATGTCATGCAATTATACGACCAGAAAAAAATCACTTTAGAGACAAAATTGGGGACAATGCTTCCTGCGTTTGCAGATACCGATAAAAAGAACATCACGTTTAAGGAACTGCTATCGCATTATGCTAGGCTACAAGCTTGGATTCCGTTTTATCAAGCTACTCTGAATGCTGACAAAAAACCAAGCGAAAAATATTATAAGAATACATTGACTCCTGAATTTTCAATGCAAGTAGCAGAAAATTTATTCTTGAGAAACGATTACGAAGATACGATCATAAAGAAAATAGCCGAGAGTAAGCTCTTGCCTAAAAAAGAATACAAATACAGCGATTTCACATTTATAATCCTAAAAGAATATCTTGAAAAAGAAACTGGGAAAAAGCTAGATGTGCTCTCTGAAGAAAATTTTTATAAAAAACTTGGCGCCAATAATACAACTTATAATCCTTTGAGGAAATTTGACATGAGTATCATTCCACCTACAGAAGTAGATAATTATTTCAGATACCAGACGATTCAAGGTTATGTGCATGATATGGCTGCGGCCATGCAGGACGGTGTCGGTGGTCATGCCGGAATTTTTTCAAACTCAATGGATCTCGCCAAAATAATGCAGATGTATCTTCAAAAAGGAAACTATGGCGGCGTGCAGTTTTTCACTCCAGCTACTTTTGATGCCTTCAATACCTGCTATTATTGCAAAGAAGGAAATAGGAGAGGACTAGGTTTTGACAAACAACAATTACCTGGAACTACAGGTCCGACATGTGGCTGTGCTTCGAAATCAAGCTTCGGACATACCGGATTTACAGGTACGATGGCTTGGGCTGATCCAGAAAATGAATTGGTGTATATTTTCCTTTCAAACAGAACCTATCCGGACTCCAACGCGCCTAATACATTGTCAAAAGAAAATGTCCGCGAAAATATCCAGAAAGTAATCTATGATGCGATAGAGAATTAAATTTTAATTTTTTAGAAGATGCAGTCAACAGCCAAAAATCCAAAAGAATATTTAGACAGCCTTCCTGATGATAGAAAAGAAGCTATCGGAAAACTTCGAAATAGTATTCTTGAAAAACTTCCAAAAGGATTTGAAGAAAGTATGAACTATGGCATGCTTTGTTACAACGTTCCGTTTTCAATTTATCCTAATGGGTATCATTGCAATCCAGAAATGCCATTACCTTTCTTGAGTCTGGCTTCCCAAAAAAACTTTATAGCTTTGTATCATATGGGAATCTATGCTGATCCAGAATTGCTCAATTGGTTTGTTGCCGAATATCCTAAACATTCGAAACAAAAGCTTGACATGGGCAAAAGCTGTATCCGTTTCAAAAAAATGGATCAGATTCCATATGAATTGATTGCTGAATTGCTCGGAAAAATCACTCCAGAAAAATGGATCGAGATGTATGAGAGTGCATTTAGAAAATAAAAAATGAAAAAAGCCAATCCATGAAGACTGTGATTGGCTTTTTTATTAAAACTAAAACAAAACCTTGCTTTTAAAAATCATATTCTAATTTCTATCAGCTAGATATACTTCATTAGGATACAATAAGTTGTTTTAGGTTGCGTGTCATTTGGTGAAAATCATGAATTTAACGGAAACTTTATCCTAATTTAAGGCTAAATTTTTATAAAAATAACTTGGCTTTTTCAAAGATTGTATAAGCGTTAATTTTATGGGAAATTCAGTTTTGCCTTACTTTTTTGAGTACTTTCGTTATTCATTTTAGGATTAATTATGAAAATTGCAATTGTATGTTACCCGACTTTTGGAGGTAGCGGTGTAGTAGCCACAGAATTAGGCCTTGAACTTGCCAGAAGAGGACACGAAATACACTTTATTACGTATAGCCAACCTGTGAGGCTGGCCCTTTTAAATCCGAATATCCATTATCACGAAGTTAATGTTCCTGAATATCCGCTATTTCATTTCCAGCCTTATGAACTAGCTCTTTCTAGCAAGCTTGTCGATATGGTCAAACTCCATAAGATTGAGCTGCTCCATGTACATTACGCCATTCCTCATGCTTATGCAGGATATATGGCCAAGCAGATGCTGAAACATGAAGGAATCAAAATCCCGATGGTCACGACACTACACGGAACAGATATTACGTTGGTCGGAAACCATCCTTTTTACAAACCGGCAGTAACTTTCAGCATCAATAAATCAGATATAGTGACATCTGTGTCTCAAAGTCTCAAAGATGAAACGTATAAGCTTTTTGATATCAAGAAAGAGATTGAAGTGATTCCAAATTTCATTGAAATCAACAAGAACAGATTAGACGAAAATGCGCCTTGCCAAAGAGCATTGATGGCTTCCAAAGACGAACGAATTGTAACCCATATCAGTAATTTTAGAGAAATAAAAAGAATTCCTGATGTGGTAAAAGTCTTTAATGAGATCCAGAAAAAAATTCCAGCCAAGCTGATGATGGTAGGGGAAGGTCCAGAAAAAGAAAAAGCAGAAATGCTATGCGAGCAACTCGGAATTAGTGATAAAGTTATCTTTTTTGGAAACAGCAATGATATCGATAAGATTCTTTGCTATACCGATTTATTCTTGCTTCCTTCAGAAACAGAAAGCTTCGGTCTTGCTGCTTTAGAAGCAATGGCCTGTAGCGTTCCTGTCATTTCAAGTAATTCTGGCGGACTGCCAGAGGTTAATTTTAACGGCGTTTCAGGTTATTTGAGCAATGTGGGAGATATAGACGATATGGCAAAAAATGCCCTGTCAATTTTGGAAAGTGACGAAGAATTGAGTAAATTTAAACAGAATGCCTTGAATGTGGCAAAACAGTTTGATATTTTAAACATCATGCCTTTGTATGAAGCCATTTACGAAAAGGCATTAAAAAACAAATGATATGAAAAAATTAATTCTAGTGCCGTTTATTGTCCTGCTTTTTTCTTGTGACAGCACAAAAAAGACAACTGACCAAAAAACTGCAGCTGATGGTAAAAAAAATCCCTCTACAGCTTTGTACCAGATTTTAAGCGAATCAGCTTATCAGGGTAAAACAGAGAAGTCCTATGAAATTATAAAAGATAATGCTTCGTTGGTAAAATTATATGAAGCTGTCAATGATCCTCAGGTTCCGAAAGTAGACTTTTCAAAAGAAAGAATTGTTGCCTTGTTTATGGGAGAAAAAAGTTCTGGTGGCTATGCCATCAAAGTAAAAAATGTTTCTGAAAAAGGAGGGAAGATATATGTAGCTGTAGAAGAAACCAAGCCCGGTTCTGGCGATATTGTCACCATGTCTTTTACGAGTCCTTATACGATAGTCAAGATTAATTCGACCAAGGAAATTATCTTTCAATAAAAAAACATCCCGAATTATCGGGATGTTTCTTTTTATAAATAAATGTATTTTTAGAATGTATATCGGATACCTAAAGCGATATCTGGTCCAAAGCTATCATCTCTGAAATCATCATGATTGAAATAAAGTTCAGGTCTGAAGTCTAAAGAAAGCATCAAAGGAATGTCGAATTTATATTCGATACCAATGTCACCAGCAGCAAAGAAGAATGTACCGCTATCGTCAGCTCCTCGATAATCGTAGCTCCAAGTACCAAGACCTCCACCAACGCCGGCATACCAGTTGAAACCACCTTCGATATTCCATACCCATTGGTAAACCCCAGTTAATTTAATAGCATCAACGTGATTGCTATCTCTCCAGCCTAAATCTACTTCCAGACGGTTGTTGCTAGATAAACCTCTTTGATAAGAAATCTCACCACCAAAACCATCATTGTCACCAAGACGCAAACCTAATGCGTTTTTTGAAATTTCTTGTGCCTGTGCGCTAAATGCCATCCCAGCCAGCATAAAAGCCGATAAAAACAGTTTTTTCATAAAATTTTAATTTAGAGTTTAATACAAGGTAGCAATAATATTGCCAAAAAACGTTAAATTGTGAATTTTATAACAAGAAAAAATTGATTTTTTTTGTAAAATACTGATAACCAAACAAAAATACAGAGGCTTTTTCTACCTTATTTTGAAAAAATGAAGCCAGAAATCAGTTTTTCACTTAATTTCGTTTCCATTTCGAGATAGTCTTCTTCAACAATTTCTACATTTTCGGAATGCCTGTAGAGTTTCCAGCGCTTTTTGTTATACTCCAATGCGGTTAAGTTTTCAACCCAGTCTCCAGAATTTAGATAAACCGTTTTACCTTTTTTGTTTGTCTGATTTAAAATTTTTGGCTCATGAATATGACCACAGATTACATAATCATATTTATTTTCAATAGCCAGATCTATAGCAGCCGTCTCAAAATCTGAGATAAATTTTACAGCAGACTTTACACCAGATTTTATTTTTTTAGAAAAAGAGTAAGGCTCTTTCCCCATTTTTTTTAAGCACCAATTAAAGAAACGATTAAGAAGGATAAGATAATCATAGCCGATGCCTCCAAGTTTAGCAATCCATTTGGCATGTTGTACAGAAGAGTCAAAAATATCGCCATGAAAAAACCATCCTTTCTGTCCGTCTAAATCAAGGACAAGCTTGTCAATAATCGAAAAATTACCGACTTTAGAATCACTGAACTTTCTCAACATCTCGTCGTGATTTCCAGTGATATAATATACTTGCGTGCCTTTTGAAGCAAAATCTAAAATTTTTCGGATTACTTTTAAATGTGATTTCGGGAAATAAGATTTTCGGAACTGCCAGATATCGATTATGTCGCCGTTTAAGATTAATGTTTTAGGCTTTATTGTGCAAAGATAATTATGAAGTTCTTTCGCATGGCAGCCAAAAGTGCCCAGATGAACATCTGAGATTACTACTAAATCAACAATTCTTTTTTTCAACGTATTGTGCTTTAAAGTTTAGCAAATAAATAAAACATCTATGAATAGATACTTACCAGAATGTTAACATATAGTGATGATTTAATTAAGTTTAAATCTCCGTGAGAATCCCTACATTTGTTGTAAAATAAAGTAAAAATGGCAGGAAATAGTTTTGGAAATTTATTTAGAGTAACGACTTTCGGAGAATCTCATGGCGAAGCCTTAGGTGGCATAATTGACGGATGCCCACCCGGAATTACACTAGATTTTGAAGCCATCCAATTTGAGATGTCACGCAGAAAGCCTGGACAGTCGGCTATAGTAACGCAACGAAAAGAAGACGACGAAGTACAGTTTCTCTCTGGAATTTTTGAAGGAAAGACTACAGGAACTCCGATAGGTTTCATCATACCCAATACAAATCAGAAGTCAGACGATTACTCTCATATAAAAGACAATTACAGACCCAGTCATGCCGATTACGTATATGAAAAAAAATACGGAATCAGAGATTACAGAGGTGGCGGAAGAAGTTCAGCAAGAGAAACGGCAAGCAGGGTAGTGGCAGGTGCGATTGCAAAACAAGTCATTCCAGATATCAAAATCAATGCTTTTGTTTCGTCTGTAGGAGATATTTTTATTGACAAGCCTTACCAAGCCTTAGATTTTTCTAAAACAGAAACCAACCCTGTTCGTTGTCCAGATGAAGCTACTGCGAAAAAGATGGAAGATTACATCAGAGAAATTAGAAAAGAAGGAGATACTGTAGGAGGCACTGTAACATGCGTCATTCAAAACGTTCCGATTGGTTTGGGCGAGCCTGTTTTTGACAAACTACATGCGGAACTCGGAAAGGCTATGCTGTCTATCAATGCCGTAAAAGGTTTTGAGTATGGGAGCGGATTTTGTGGTGCAAAAATGAAAGGAAGTGAGCATAACGATCTTTATAATTCAGATGGAACTACACAATCCAATCTTTCCGGCGGTATCCAAGGAGGAATCAGCAATGGGATGGACATTTATTTTAGAGTGGCCTTCAAGCCAGTAGCCACAATTATGCAAAAGCAAGAAATGTTAGACGCACAAGGAAATATAGTGGAAATGCAAGGAAAAGGGAGGCATGATCCGTGCGTAGTTCCTAGAGCTGTTCCTATTGTAGAAGCGATGGCAGCATTAGTTATAGCAGATTATTATCTATTTAATACAATTTAATCAAAAAATATTCTTTTAACAACATCAAAGCATATATTTTAACAATAAAAATTGTATGCTTGTCTGTTTTTATTGTTAATTTCGTGACCAAATCATTAATTTAAGAAATATGAAAAAACAATTACTTTTTGCAGGGCTTTTATTTGGCTCTTTTTTTAGTGTAAATGCTCAAGTATTAGAATCGAATAATTTTAATACATTGACAGTAGGAAACATAGGAACTGATATGACTGGTGTAACTGCAGGACAAGACGGTTGGTTTACACAATCATCTAATGGAGCAGCTCCAACAACAGGAACTAATTCTGGACCTACTAATTTTCAAGTAGTTACATCTGGACAAAGCTCAAACGGTATAAAAATCGTATCTTCAAATGGAAATAAAGGATCACGTTTTATGTTTAAAGCGGGTATGGATGATGCATGGACTGCTAGAACAACAGGAAATGACATTATTCAATTAGAATTTGATTTCTTTACAGGTGCAGCTTCTACTAGTACAGCTCAAAATGGTATGTCTATTTACGGAGTTGATGGAGCTTCTCTAAGAATCGTAGGAGGATTTGCTTATGTTCCAAGCACTAAAACCTTATCAGGAGTTGCTTACTTAACAAATGGCGCTACATTAGGTACTTATTTAGTAGGCTTGGGTGCATCTGCGGCAACTCCAATTGTTTTGGAAGATAATACATGGTACAGATTAGGAGTAGCATATGATACAACAACTGGTGAAGTAGTATGGAAAGGCCCAGGATTTAATGCAGGTATAAATGAGGCTAACTATGCAGGTCCGTTCCAGCCAGAAAGAGTTGTTTTTAGTTCAGCTGTTCCTACGACAAATGCTGCCGTTTCTGAAAACACCTATGATAATTATGTAGTTACTGCAACTCCAACAATTGATTTGTTGAGCACTAATGATTTTGCAGCAGTTTCTAAATTCTCTGTATATCCTAATCCATCTAACGGTTTAGTAAATATTTCTAGCGATTTGAACTCTTCTTTGAATTCAGTAAGTATTACAGATTTGAACGGACGTACAGTTAAAACTGTAGAATTGAACGGAGATTCTTCTGCTCAAGTTAATATTTCAGATTTGTCTGCTGGTGTTTACATGATGAACATCAACTCTGATCAAGGATCTACAACTAAAAAAATTATCAAAAACTAATTTATTGTTTAGATAAAATCAAAAAGCCAAACTGTAAAGTTTGGCTTTTTTTATTATAAGAACTTGGCTTTTAATTCTGGCGTAGGTATCATGCAGGCGTCTTTTTTTCCATACCACTTATATCGGTTTTTAGCGATATAATCATACACAGAATTGGTCAGAAACTTAGGAAGAATACCAAACCAACTAATAGCTGTATAAATTCCGCCTAGTTCTTTTGCAATCTTTAAAGCAGCTTCAGCTTTATAATAATAGGCTTTGCCTGGCTCATACAACAGAATCGAATCTATTTTAGAAGTATCCACACCAATATGTTTAATTATTTCCATACCTATTTCTGACTGCAGCGCCACGAAACGGAAAAGGTCTTTCTTGTCGTGCTTGATGATAAACTGTATGGAAGAATCGCAGAGATTGCAGACTCCGTCAAATAGAATTATCTTTTTGTCTTTTGGTAAGTTTGTCATAGCCTTTATTTCTTAGCTTCTACTAATTCTAATGTTTCTAAATCTACTTTTGAGGTAAATATGCCGTAATTGACCGTAACTTTGTTTTTTTCAATCTTATCAATCGTTCCTATCGCTTTTCCGTCAACCATTCTAACGCGGTCACCCAGCTTTAAGACAGGCTTAGGTTTATTGGCTTCCTGCTTGATGGCTTTGATTTTCTTTTCTTTCTTCTCTTCTCGGATTTCTTCTACTTTTACGGCTACTTCTTGAATGATTTGCTTTTGGATAATCTCCTTGGCCTTTTTTTCCTTCACCGTAACCTTTTTTCTTTTCGAATTTTCAATTTCTACCATCTTTAGAAATTCTCCGATAAGATCTTTTTTGTTTTTATTGTTGAAGTACTTTTCAGAAATATCATCTAGCTTTTGTCCCATGTAGATCAAGCGCTGGTTGGCATCATATAATTCCTGATAGCGTTCTAGCTTATCTTGGATTTTTGAATTGATGTTTTCCATCTTCTTGCTTTCTTCACGGGCCCTAGTTTCTTCTTCTTTCAGATTTTGCGACGTTTTTTCTAGCTTAGAGCGTTCTTTCTGGAGCGTAGCAATTGTCTTGTCGAAACGTACTTTTCCGCCCTCGATCTTTTTCTTGGCACGATTTATTAATCCGTACGGAATGCCATTTTTTTGCGCTACTTCAAAAGTAAAAGAACTTCCGGCTTGACCGAGAATCAGCTTATACATTGGCTCCAATGATTTTTCATCGAACAGCATATTAGCATTGGAAGCGTAAGGCAATTCGTTGGCTAAAATCTTTAAGTTGGAATAATGCGTAGTTATGATTCCAAAGGCTTCTCTGTGATAGAATTCTTCCAAGAACGTTTCAGCCAAAGCACCTCCTAATTCTGGATCAGAACCGGTACCAAATTCATCAATAAGAAACAAGGTCTTCGCATTGCACTTTTTGAGAAAATAGTTCATGTTCTTCAATCGGTAGCTGTAGGTACTCAAGTGATTTTCAATAGACTGGTTGTCTCCAATATCGGTCAGGATTCGGTCAAACAAGAACGTTTCGCTTCGTTCATGAACAGGAATCAGCATTCCGCTTTGCAGCATCAACTGTAATAATCCGACGGTCTTTAGCGAAATTGTTTTTCCTCCGGCATTCGGACCCGAAATGACAATTATTCTGCTTTCGTTGGTCAGTTCGATGGTCTGCGGAAAAGTGACTTCGTTCTTCTTTTTATTGTTCAGATAAAGGATAGGATGGAAGGCTTCTCTAAAATAAAGTCGTTTCTCTTCAGTAATATTTGGCAAGATTCCGTTGATTCTGTTTGCGTATTTGGCCTTTCCAGCTACTACGTCAATATCGCTTAGGAATTCTTGGTAGGTCTTCAATAATTCTAAAAACGGACGGATATCATTCGTCAGCTGTTTTAAGATTCTTGTGATTTCTTCTTTTTCTTCGTATTCCAAATTGTTCAGCTCTCTTGAAAATCTCAACGTGGCTTCTGGTTCGATATACGTAATGCTTCCTGTCTTTGAATTTCCAAGAATTGTACCTTTTACTTTTCGCCTGTACATCGCTAAAACAGCGAGTACTCTGCGATTTTCTACGATACTTTCCTTAATGTCATCCAAATAACCAAGTCCGTTATATTGGCTCAATGCCATACCGAAGCTTTGGTTTATCTTTCCGCGAACCATGTTCATGTTTCTACGGATATCCACCAAGGCGGGTGATGCGTTATCTTTGATTTCACCATATTTGTCTACAATCTCGTCAATTTTTTGGGAGATGAACTTAGTAAATTCTATTGTAGCGGCTTTTTCGCTTAGTGTAGGGTAATAATCGCTGAATTTCTTGAGGAAAAGCAATAATACGTTTACGGTATCTGAAATGGCCGCAATCTTTCGAAAGCTGCCAACCTCTAAAAAGCTGTCTTCTATGGCAAGAAATTTTATTTCATTGCTGATGGTTTCGAATCCGTGGTTCGGAATCGCATTATTATTTGTGAATGAGGAAACATATTCTGAGGTCTGGTGCAGGGCATCCATCAAGTCCTTTTTGTTTCGAAAAGGCGTGATTTGTAATGCTTTTTCCTTTCCGATATCTGTATTGCAGATTTCTGAAATGGCTTGCAGGACGGTATTAAATTCTAAATCTTGTAATGTCTTGTCTGTTATGCTGGTCATTTTATCTTTAAGCGAATTTTATATACAAAAGTACAAAAAACAAAGCCATCGGGACTTACAAAGTTTTTGCCTTTTGTGTGAAATGAATTATATTTTTTAGTTTTTTTTCTGCTAAACTTTCCGAAATTTGTAACCAAACCCCGCGTTATATGCAAGTAAAGATACATCCTTCTTGGAAAGCCGTTTTGGCTGGAGAATTTGAAAAGCCTTATTTCCATCAACTTATTGACTTCGTGAAATCAGAGTATGCCCATCATACCTGTTATCCTAAGGGAAGTGAGATATTTGCTGCCTTTGATCATTGCCATTTTGACGATGTTAAAGTCGTAATTATCGGGCAAGACCCTTATCATGGTCCAAACCAAGCCAATGGTCTTTGTTTTTCTGTGAACGACGGAATTCCTTTTCCCCCTTCTTTGTATAACATTTTTAGGGAAATCGAAAGCGATTTAGGAAAGCCTTTGCCAAAAACGGGCAACCTGGAACGCTGGGCTGATCAAGGCGTACTGCTTTTAAACGCAACATTGACTGTCCGAAAAGGAGAAGCAGGAAGCCATCAAAAGAAAGGCTGGGAAACCTTTACTGATGCCGTGATTCAGAAAGTTTCAAGTGAAAAGGAGCAGGTTATCTTTTTGCTCTGGGGTGGTTTTGCCCAAAACAAGAGAACTTTGATCGACACTTCTAAACATTTGATCCTTACCTCGGGACATCCTTCGCCTTTAAGCGCTAACAGAGGACTTTGGTTTGGCAACAAGCATTTTAGCAAGGCAAATGATTACTTGAAGTCGTTAGGCAAAAAGGAAATTGAGTGGTAGACGCTATTGTACGGTAAAATTATAATAGCCTCCCGATACGTTATTGGCTGTTGTCTGTATCGTCAGAAAAGTGTCTTCAGACGTGCTGTTGTTTGATGACAGTTCTAATTGCGATACTTCTGTAAATCCAAAAACCAATCGATACTCGCCAGCCTGTGTCAGCGGAATTCCGGCTCTAAACTTATAATTTTGCGAAGCAGGATCGTAAATACTTTCAGCAATCACAAAATAATTGACTACAGCATCCCCTTCATCTTCTATTATATTTTGGATATCAAGCTGCGTCCAAGTGTCAGTTCCTGTCTTTTTCTCCAATCCATACACGAAACTGAAAGAAGCACCGCCAGTCGTCCTAAAAAGGTCTAACGGGGTCGTCTGGTTGGGCTCTGGTTGGTATCTTGAGAAATTCGTATTTACCCAAAGCACATCGCCGACAGCAAAACTGTTTTGGTGTTCTATCGCTATCAGATTTGGTAAAGAAAGGTATTTGGAATTGTAAAATTCGTCATCATCGCCGCAGCCTGCAAACAGTGTGAGTCCGATAATTGCGAGTAATAAGTTCTTTATATTTTTCATAATATTTTTTATTAAAATCGGTAGCCAAAGTTTAAGCCGACGCGCGGTACTACTTCAGGACTTTTGTTGGTATTGAAAAGATTTTTTCCCATTCCCAGAAACAATTCAAGTCCGAACTTTTCTTGGATGTAGAGCTTATATCCTACAGCACCGCCAATGGCTACATCTGTATAATTATCTTCAAAAGTGTCATAATAACCGTTACCAGCTTCGTCTACAAAACGCTTTAATTCTCTATACTTTCCTCCGTTTGCTGAAACAAATAGTTCGGCAAAATAGAAGCTTTTTTGGCTTTGTGACAAAGAATATCTTACAAAAGGATTGATCTCGTATTTCGGCAGCGTACGATCATAACCTTTATCGAAATCTTCCTTCGCGTTCTTGCTGTCTTGGAATCCGCCGCTAATACCGACAGAAAAATCTTCATTCAAGAAGCGCTCATAGCTGATATGAATTTTAGAAAATGCGATAGCAGACAGCACATCAAACTTGACTTCGTTTTGTTTGGAAGCAAGGATATTGGAACCGTCCTGAGCATTTGAAAACTGGAAGGCGATTAATGCAATGAAGAGCCATTTTTTCATAGTCGTGTTTTTGAAACTGTCTGTAAATATAGAAAAAAGATTGCCTGATTTTGAGCAGCCAGTATATAAAATAAATTTACCAAATTCCCTTAAATATATTGGTATGGATTAATTCAAAGTCAAAGCACCGAGAATTTCTTCAGACATAAACGGTCCGCCGGGATAGGTTGCGGTATAATCAAGGTTGAGCCAAATCTGGCCGCGTTCGTCAATATGATAATGGATTTCCTTGCCCTTGCTTTCTTGCTTGAAAAGCACTTCTTTGATTAAATAGTTGATTGCCTCTAAGTCTGCCGTCTTGTTTCCTATTAGGACTTCGGGATAGATATGTCCTCCAGTGTGAATCAGCCTTGGCGTACCGCCTACAGCACGAACACAGGCTGCCATAAGAATCGCATGGTCATCACAATCACCTGAAAAGTGAATCAAGGATTCTGTCGCGCGGGCAATATATTCTTTTCCTTTCGGATCACTTACATAATTCCAGCGGCTCTGTATTTCCTTGAAAACCGCAAAACTCTGGATTTGACGTCGGTATTCACTGTAGCCTTTTACATTCCTGAAATATTTAGTAGTGGCCAGCAATGCAAAGTTTCGCACTTTCGGATTGTCATATTCGATAGCGTTTAGAATTTTTGACTTGTTCGGAAATGGCAATAATTTTGAAATAATAATATCTTGCGGATTTGGGTCTTCAGACATACTATAGACCATAGAGCGATAGTCTTCGAAAACACTGTTGAAACCATAGTTACCAAACAAGCTACCATAAATCAAGGCAATCAGGTATAAGGCGATACAAAGGATAATAATAGTTTTCATCAATCTCAGCACCAATTGAATAGCTACTACTACGAGCAGAAAAAGCAAAATCCTATCGATGTGGAAATACCAGTTCGGGTCAATAATGTTTTGGTGGATGATAATAAAAACAGGAATAGCAATCAAAATATTCAGCACAAAAATAATGACGCTGTCCCAAGGTTTTTTGACCTGAAGCTTCTCCTTTATTTTTTGAAAGTCTATGTTACTCTGTTTTACCATATCAACCCAAAGGCCAATCTACGATTAGATTTTTGCTATATCTGCAAAAGTACCTTTTTTATCAATAAGAGAAAGTTCCAACAGCTGATTTTGGACATTGTTTAACGTTTTATTATCCAAGGGCTTTTGCGACCATTCTGTCAAGGAAAGCCATTCTCGGATGTCTTCGATTTTCTGATTGTATCGAGAAGATAAAGTTTTGTCGATGCTTGGAATATCCTTGAATTCTTCGGTCGTTTGGTTGATTACATTCAACAGTGTTTCTATACTGCCTGGATCATTTTCTAGTATTTCATTTCGAACGGCAATTACAAAACAAGGCCACGGAGTAGGACAGTCGGCTATTCTGCGGAATGTGCCCTTGTCAACCAAGGGTTTGGTCATGAAACGTTCCCACATAAAATAGTCAGCTGTGCCGTTTGATAATGCTTCAACTGCGCCATCTATAGTATTCACAATTTCAAATTGCAGGCTTTCTGTTTTCCATCCTTGATTATGGGCATTGACATAGGCCATAAGCTGAGATCCGGAACCAATCCTGCTGATGGCAGCTTTGGTGTCTTTTAGGTCAGAAAGTGTTTTATAGTCAGAAGCAGCGTCTACATGGATGCCCCAGATAAGAGGCGACTGTACGTATACCTGCACAATCTTACTCGGATTACCCGCTACAATATCTTTTATAATTCCTTCTGTCAAGATTACGGCAATATCAGTTTCGCCATTGCGGAGCATCTGGCACAACTTTCCGGTTCCTTCCGGAACATCAGTCCATTGCAAATCAATACCTTGCGATTCAAATTCTCCATTTTCGATACAAAGGTGCCAAGGCAGATTGAAATGCTCGGGTACTCCTGCTATTTTTAGTGTTTTCATCTTTTTAACTAGTTGCTTTTTATTTGGTTGATATGGTGTTCTAGGTGGTCAACATAATCGGTCATCAAGAACCTTAGGTTAACGATTGACTTGTCGTTGAGCTCGATTTCATACTGCAGTGTTTCCTCACTTGCAGACTTAAAAACTCTTAAAATCTGCTTGTTGATCGAAAGCCATAACTGTACTAATTCCTCAATATCGATTTCTTGATAACGATTGATTTTAACCAAGTCGTTCTGATTGTAAGTTCTGTAAGCATAAGGCTTTACAACATAATGTATTTCCGTAAATCGTACCAGATTATGGATGGCGGAATCAACTAAATGTCCCAAAATTTCTTTTTTAGACCATTTATTTTCTGTTTGGAATTCTAAAACTGCTTTGTCTGCCTTCTTGATATAGTCAAGATTTTGGTCCAGCAATTTCTCGAATTTACGAATTACATCTTGCATTATCAGGAGCCTTGTGCTATTTTGTCTAAAGTATAAGCAATCAGTTCGTCTACAGCTTTATAAGGATCTTCGCTAAAAGTACCGCTTGCACGGTTGGCTATGATAGCGTTTAATGACAAAGCATTATGGCCGAGCAGGGCAGATAATCCGTAGATGGCTGCTGTTTCCATTTCAAGATTGGTAATCCTGTTATCGTTGAAATTGAAATTATCCATCTTGCCGTTTAGCTGAGGATCTTGGATTTCCAAACGCAGTACGCGTCCTTGAGGGCCATAAAATCCTCCGGCAGTTGCGGTAATTCCTTTAAAGATTTTATCGCTTTCAATCAGTTTTTCCAGTGTTTCGCTGCATCGTATCACATAAGGTTTTCCTTTTCGGATGTCCCAATTTGTATGGTGAATAAAGGCTTCTTCTATAGCATCTTCCGAAATCCTGTCGATTAGGTAGGAGCGAAGCATATTGTCTAAGCCCAGTCCGAATTTAGACATAACAAAGCTGTCTACAGGAATATCTTTATGCAATGACCCTGAAGTTCCGATGCGTATGATGTTCAGCGATGTCAGTTCTTCTTTCGGCTGACGGGTTTCTAAGTCGATATTGACCAAAGCATCGAGCTCGTTTACTACGATATCGATATTGTCAGGACCAATTCCTGTTGACATTACGGTGATTCTTTTTCCTTTGAAGATACCGGTCTGCGTCTTAAACTCTCTTTTTTGTGTAGAAAATTCGATCTTGTCGAAAAACTGCGTTATTTTCTCGACACGGTTTTGGTCGCCTACAAAGATGATATCGTTGGCAATATGTTCTGGTTTTAGATTCAGGTGGTAGACGCTGCCGTCAGGGTTTAATATTAATTCTGAGGATTGTATCATTTTTTATAAGTTGCTAAGGCAAAGTTGCTGAGTTACTAAGTTTTTTGTTTGTAAATGGAGGTTATCTTATCCGCCAACACGTTTTACCTTAAAGCCTTTTTCTTTAAGGATGGCCATGATCTTGTCGCGATAATCGCCTTGAATGATAATGGAATCGTCTTTAAAAGTGCCGCCTACACTTAATCGGGTTTTCAGTTCTTTGGCTAAGATTTTGAAATCCTCGTCCGCGCCGGTATAACCTTCGATTATGGTAGTAGGTTTTCCTTTTCGCTTTTCAAATTTGCAAATCATCGGTTCGTTCTGTACCCAGAGTTCTTTGGGTTCTGCGGCAGTTTCTTCAATTTCTTCAGACGGTTCGTGGTCTGGGAATAGTTTTTTTAATTGGTCTTGTAAGTCCATATGCATTTAATTGGACGCGGATACGTGCGGATCGCACTGATATTCGCAGATTTTATTTTTGGTAATTTTCGTAGAATACGACTCATCAAAACAGGTGTTCCATGTCTAAATTCATATTCTAAAAAATCAAAAAGACATCAAGCAAAACTCAATGTCTTTCTAATTAAAGTATAAATGTAAAACTTATTTTTTGATTAATCCCAAATCAACCAGACGTTCATGAAGGAATTCTCCAGCCGAAATGTCTTCGTATAGTTTTGGATTTTGGTCATCAATACAGTTTTCCAAGCAATCCAAACGCATGTCGCTTACTGGGTGCATGAAAAACGGAATCGAATATCTCGAAGTTCCCCATAATTCTCTTGGTGGGTTGACCACTTGGTGGATTGTAGATTTCAGCTTATTATTCGTATGTCTTGAAAGCATATCGCCTACGTTAATCACCAATTCTTCTGGTTCTGCAATAGCATCAATCCATTCGCCATTGTGGTTCTGAACTTGAAGGCCACGTCCTTGAGCGCCCATAAGAAGGGTAATCAGGTTGATATCACCATGAGCTGCAGCACGAATCGCGTTTTCAGGCTCTTGTGTGATCGGAGGGTAATGGATAGGTCTTAAGATGGAGTTGCCTTCTTCGGCATATTTATCAAAATAGAACTCATCCAATCCTAAATGTAGGGCTAAAGCTCTTAGTACATAAATACCTGTTTTTTCAAGCATTTGGTAAGCTTCTTTTCCAACAACATTAAAACGAGGAAGTTCTTTTACTTCAACATTGTCTGGATATTCGTTAGCCCATTTAGAATCTTTGTCTACATACTGTCCGAAGTGCCAGAATTCTTTCAAGTCACCTTCTTTTCTTCCCTTAGCATGTTCTTTTCCAAAGGAAACATAACCACGCTGTCCTCCAATTCCTGGAATTTCATAACTATATTTGGTTTCTAATGGCAGGGCGAAGAAATTTCTGATTTCGCCATACAATTCATCTACCAATTGGTCATCTAAAAAATGACCTTTTAAAGCCACGAAGCCAATGTCTTCAAAAGCTTTTCCGATTTCATTTACAAATTTTTGTTTACGTTTCGGGTCATCCGAAAGGAAATCACGCAAGTCAACACTAGGAATATTTTGCATACTCTTTAAAAATATATGTTAATAACTTTGCTAGGCGTCAAGCCTTGTTATCACAAATGTATAGATTATTTTGAGAATTTAATTTCAAAAGTTATCAACAATTGAAAATTCTGTAACATTACGAGTTTATGCTGTTATTTTTTTATACTTTTGGACAACTTAAAAAAACACGCAAACCTTTTCGTAACTATTATGAATTTCGACAGAAAAAACCTGACCAACGACCAACTGTTAGACTTATATAAAAGAATTTTAAAGCCCCGATTGATTGAGGAAAAAATGCTCATCTTGATCCGCCAAGGAAAAGTTTCCAAGTGGTTTTCCGGAATCGGGCAGGAGGCAATCGCTTGCGGCGTTACTGCCGTTTTAGACAAAGACGAATACATTCTTCCGATGCACAGAAATCTTGGCGTTTTTACAGGAAGAAATATCCCATTGTATCGCTTGTTTTCGCAATGGCAAGGAAAAGCTAATGGTTTTACAAAAGGACGCGACCGTTCGTTCCACTTCGGGACACAAGAATATAAGATTATAGGAATGATTTCGCACTTAGGCCCTCAATTGGGAGTTGCCGACGGAATCGCCTTGGCTAATAAATTAAAGAAAAATGGAAGGGTAACAGCAGTTTTCACAGGCGAAGGCGCGACCAGTGAAGGCGATTTTCACGAAGCATTGAATATTGCGTCGGTTTGGGAATTGCCAGTAATGTTTGTAATCGAAAATAACGGTTACGGACTATCGACACCTACGAACGAGCAGTACCGTTGCGAAAACCTGGCTGATAAAGGAATCGGCTATGGTATGGAGTCGCATATTATCGATGGAAATAATGTTCTGGAAGTTTTTACTAAGCTTTCAGAGCTTAAAGCTTCAATGATCGAAAAGCCAAGACCTGTGCTATTAGAGTTCAAGACGTTCCGAATGCGCGGACATGAAGAAGCTAGCGGTACGAAATATGTACCTCAGGAATTAATGGATTTATGGGCAATCAAAGATCCGGTAGATAATTACAGAAAATACCTTTCAGAAACAGATGTGCTTACTTCTGAACTTGACGAAGAAATTCGTGCCGAAATCAAAAAAGAAATTGACCAGAATTGGGCAATGGTTCAGGCCGAGCCAGAAATTGAAGCTACTTATGAAGGAGAATTAAATGATGTGTACAAACCTTATGATTTTGAAGAAGTTACTCCTTCGGATAAAAAAGTAAATATCCGTCTGATCGACGCTATTTCAACCAGTTTGAAGCAGTCAATGGAACGCCATGCAAACCTAGTGATCATGGGACAGGATATTGCGGAATATGGCGGTGCTTTTAAAATTACCGACGGATTTGTGGCGCAGTTCGGAAAAGAAAGGGTCATCAATACGCCAATCTGCGAAAGTGCTGTAGTTTCTGCAGGAATGGGACTTTCAATCAACGGGCATAAGGCTATCGTAGAGATGCAATTTGCCGATTTCGTATCGACAGGCTTCAATCCAATAGTAAATCTTTTGGCAAAATCACACTACCGTTGGCTCGAAAATGCCGATGTCGTAGTGCGAATGCCTTGCGGTGGCGGAACCCAAGCCGGGCCTTTCCACTCGCAGACCAATGAAGCTTGGTTTACTAAAACACCTGGCTTGAAAGTAGTTTATCCAGCCTTCCCGTATGATGCTAAAGGACTTTTAAATACGTCGATCAACGATCCGAATCCGGTATTGTTTTTTGAGCACAAGCAATTGTACAGAAGCGTATACCAAGACGTTCCTAAAGATTATTATACACTGCCGCTTGGAAAAGCGTCTTTGTTGAAAGAAGGAAAAGACATAACCATCATTGCCTTTGGAGCTGCCGTGCATTGGGCTTTAGAAACCTTAGCAAAAAATACGGAAATATCCGCAGACTTATTAGATTTAAGAACGTTGCAGCCTCTCGATACCGAAGCTATTTTTGCTTCTGTAAAAAAGACAGGAAAAGCAATCATATTGCAAGAAGATACAATGTTTGGCGGCGTTGCCAGCGACATTTCTGCCATGATTATGGAGCATTGCTTCGAATATCTTGACGGTCCTGTAAAACGTGTAGCGAGCCTTGATTCGCCGATTCCGTTTACAAAAGCGCTCGAAGACCAATTCTTGGCAAAGAGCCGATTTGAAGATGTTTTGAAAGAGCTGATGGCATACTAGATTTTAGATATAAATAAACAAGGTGTAGCGAAATCTACACCTTTTTTTGTCGTCTATTTTTCAGGAAAACGTTTCGGATCATCTGAATCTGCCCGCACATGATTGGCTTGGTGTTCCATGACATGAACCACGCAAACTAATTGTCCATGTCTTTTTCTTTTTTTACTTATTTCAATTTTATTCCGACTCCGATACCGACATTCCATTTTCCATCTGCCGTAGTTGTCTTGGCATTATAATACAGAGGTATCTGTAGAGCTAGTTTTTTATAGCTGTACGTAAGTCCTATTCCGAGCGTAGGCATGACAAAAGAATTTTTTACTTGCGATTTGTCTTCCTTGAAGCGCAGCGAAGGAAGCATGCCTAGCAATAGTTTTGATTTCCCAGAGGTGAAGCTGACGTTTGGACCCGTAAAATTCAAGAAACCGCCTTTATCGACATAGCCTGCGGCAACAGTTCCTTCAAAAAAGCCAAATGTCACTTTAGATTCTTGAGGAACTGGATGGGCTGGTTCGATCGTTTGCGCCATTGCAATTTGGGTGGCAAAAAGGATAACGAGGAATAAAGAAAGCGTAATTTTTTTCATGATGTAGGTTTTTAAAAGCCCGCAAATTTAGAAGCCGTTACAATACTACAGTCGAAAGTGAAAGAAGCGGTAAGTATTTTGTAATGAAAAGAAGAAAAATTGAATCGAATCTGTTTGTTTAAACATGTAGTAATAATTCTACTCACCGGGGCATCATGAATTTTAATAAAAATAATACTTTTAGCTGTTGAAAAAGTAAAAGATGATCGTTTCTCATATATTGAAAAATCATGAACTTTTGTAAGTTCCTGCATCCCAAAAGCAAAGTAGAAGGGCTGAGCAAAACGTATGAAGCTTGGGAATTCAGGCCGAGCAGATTAGAAATATTACCCGTAACCGACTTGGTATGCATCGCCTGCTCCTTGTTTTTACCCAAGCGCTACAGCCTGGTCTACATTGCCTATCATAGAGACATGATGGAGTTTATGAAAACCGACCTGGGAGACGGCATCATCTATTCTTATTTTTTTATTCCTGCCGGAAACAAACCTAACGCCGAACTGATCATCCAAGACATAAAGCTGCAATATCCCTGTAAAAATTAACTGAACACTACCACTTTTTTACAAGCAGCCTATTCAAAAATTTCCTGACTATTTTCCCTGGCCACTCTTTTGAGTGGCTTTTTTATACTTAAAAAAACTAGGCTTTTTGCTAAAGAATAATGCTTATAAAAAGTATAGTTATTAAAGGTTTGGGGCAGTTGTTTTTCAATCTAAACCATACCAAAAATCCACAATTGCATTGGGGAATTGTGTTGTTCTCTATTAAAAAAATCTACATTTTGTGGAAACGACAAGTGCTCTAAAGCCCCTGATTATGAGGATAAGCCAAATGGCACGAGGCTTGCTAATCGTGTTGCTGTACGTGCTTACTTACATTTCATTACGGTTTTCCTCAACAGAAAATTAGAAAGAAAAAGGCCTTCGTACGACACACCACCAAACCCATTATTAATTTAAGTAGTATAGCATGAAAAGTGAAACAATTACTTCTACAAAATTTTACCCCCAAAATGATATCCATGCCGACGAACAAGGATTGACCAGCTTTATTTTTAAAATCAACAGCCTGATCCTAGAAAAAATGCTTTTTTTGAGGTATCCCAGAAAGGCAAACTTGATGGTACTAGCAGGTACTTTCCTGTTACTGATGGCAGGAGCTTATCTGGCGTATGAATTGCAGCCCGAATTTTACGAATTCAATATCGAACGTCTAAATTCGGTCATAGGCTTTCCTTTCTTGGTTCTTGCCAGCGTATTGCTGCTGTTCAAGGCGGGCTTTATGCTCTATAATATTTACCTTTATTTTCGCTACAAGCCGATCAAGTCTGTAACCGATGAAGAACTGCCGACGTGCACCGTAATCGTTCCGGCGTATAACGAAGGCAAGCTGGTATGGGATACGCTACTGAGCATAGCTGAAAGCGATTATCCACAAGAAAAACTACAGTTGTTAGCAATCGATGATGGAAGCAAGGATGATACTTGGTATTGGATGCAGGAAGCCAAAAAAAGATTGGGCGACCGATTGTCAATTTATCAGCAGCCAGAAAACAAAGGAAAGCGACATGCGCTTTACCGCGGGTTTAATATGGGCACAGGAGAAATTTTTGTAACGATTGATAGCGATTCTATCGTAAAGACCGATACTCTTAGAAATTTGGTCAGCCCGTTTGTAGTGGATGAAAACTGCGGTGCGGTGGCCGGAAATGTTCAGGTATTGAACAATGAGAAAGCGATGCTCCCGAAAATGCTCAACGTGAGCTTTGTGATGAGCTTTGAATTTATACGTTCGGCAGAAAGCAGAGTCGGCTCTGTACTTTGCACGCCAGGTGCGTTGGCGGCTTACCGCAGCACGGCCGTATTTGCCTGCCTTGAAGAATGGATCAATCAGACATTTATGGGACAAGCTTCAGACATAGGTGAAGACCGTGCCATGACCAATATGATCTTAAAACAAGGACATCATGTGCTGTTCCAAAGAAATGCTTACGTGCTTACAAACGTGCCAGAAAAATACCGTGGCTTGTCAAAAATGTTTATCCGATGGGGCAGAAGCAACGTACGAGAAAACCTGATGATGTCGAAATTTGTCTTCACGAATTTTAGAAAAGGTTCTAAAGTAGGAGCGAGGCTGTTATTTCTCAACCAGTTCTTGACTATTGCTATGGCCTATCCATTCCTGTTATTCATGTTGTATTTTATACTGATACACCCCGTACTGTTTTTCAGCTCAACGCTTTTGGGCATCCTGATCTTATCGAGTTTCCCTGTGTTTTTCTATGCAAAGCGTCATAATTTTTCAGAATCATTATGGGCCTATTCATACAGTCTCTTATATACTTTCGGATTATTCTGGATTATGCCTTATGCAATAGCTACGGCGGGCAGGAGAGGTTGGTTGACGCGTTAATTTCAAAAACAGATAAAAGATTTCAAACAGCTGCTTGTAAAAGCGGCTGTTGCTATTTAATAATACAGCCTAAAATCCAGCACCTTGCAGGCTGCATAATATTTTTCATGTAGTGTTTCTACAATTTCGACTACATCTTCTTCATCTTGGCACAGACTGAAGAAAACATTATCGAGCTGGCTGCTAGTTGCCTTGCGGGATGTGATTCCATAGCCCGAAACGGCTTTAGCTCCCGTAATATCTAAGAAATATTGCGCTTCTTCTTCACTTAAATCCAAAGGCTTTGCATTAGCAAAATGCAGAATCTTGCCCTTCATTCTTCCTTCAAAGATTTCGGCTATCTCTTCGAGGCTGTAATAATAATTGTTCAGGCAGATCGTATTTCCTTCACCAGGCATGATCAGGTAGATGATTTCATAATTCTTGAAATTATGGTCTTCATAAAGCAAAACATTTAAGCTTTCTTCCAGTCCTTCAATTGTATCGCAGGTTTTGTAAATGCTGTCAATACCTGTCTGTAATGCAAGTTTTTCTAGGCTTTTAAAAGCCTCGGTCGTAGTTTCTGTTTCGATATCGGGAACAGCTTCAAGGCAGAAGATAAATTTGTCATAATCCATAGAAATTATGTTTTTGAAGGAGTAGGGCAAAGGTAGGATTTTATTTGAATCAGAAACTAATGTCGTGTTTTTACAAGTATGTTCCGAATGACTTTCCGTACCTGTCAGCAGCCTATTTATATAGGAAAACTAAAATAGGATTCGCGCATTGCGATACTAAAACTCTCCAAAAAACTAATCAATACCGATTGTATATAAAACTAGTATAAGGATAACACAGTAAGCTATTTATCTAAAAAATAAAATCTATTTGTACTTTGTGTTGAGATTTTTTTGACGCTAAAAAAATTAAATTATCGCAAATTGAAAGTCAAAATTATAAGAAAATAATGTGCGAAGCCACGTAAATAAAGGGTTTTTAAAAGTATTCTTTTTCTTATTAAAAAAATATTAATAAATGTTAATTTTCGTTAACTTAGCTACCCTAAATCCAATCGTATGAAAAAAAACAAACACATGACAAAACAGCTTTTATTAGCATTTTTGATGCTGATGAGCTTTTTTACAGGTTATTCTCAACGGGGAACCATTCCTATTGAGTTTGAGCCGAAACCTGTATTATTTGATCCAAAACTGTCACCAGAGGGCGTACTTGAAAAAGTATACGACCGATATGGTAAAGAGTATTCTCTTTCGGACATTATGATCATTACTCCAGGAAGAAGGATGTTGCAAAGAGCGCAACAGATTACCTGCTCTTCGACTTCCTACTTTAATTTATACTTTGAAGACGGCTGTGGAATGGAAAACACAGCGGATCCAGTTCACAATGCCCGTAGGGCAGTGGTCTGCAAAGTTTTTGAAGACCTTTCCAATTTTATCAATTCGCCGCTTACGGCTAGCGGAAAAAAAGTAAACATCTGGGTGAAAGATATTGCTTCTGGCTCTGCTCCGGCAGGAGTTTTAGGCTCTGCGTCTTCTTACTATATTGCGCCTAGCAATAACAGCATCACTACAGGAGGCATCTTGGATGGCGAGATATGGAAGACAATACACCTTGGCCAAGATTCTTATACCAATTTAGGCAGTTCAGTCAATCTGTATCATGGGGAGATTGCTTTTAATTTTGCCGATGCCAATATCCAATGGCATACTGACCTAACAACCAATGCGCCTAGCAACTTGTATGATTTGTATACTGTAGTGCTTCACGAAGTAACGCATGCTTTAGGCTTTGGCAGCTTTATCAATCAGAATGGAGCTTCTATAACAGGAGCGGGCTATTACAGTAGATACGATACCTTTTTAAGAACAAATGCCAATGTGCCTTTGTTGACAATTGGAGGTTGCTCTATGTATAACGTAAATTTCAACTCTGCCGTATCGCCAACAGTATTGCGTCCGGGTTGTACATTGCCAGACAATTTGGGTACAGGCTCGCTTAACACTACGGTTTGCAACAATGCTATAAGATACGTAGGATCGTCTACTGTGCCAGTTTATACGCCAACTTGCTTTGAATTAGGAAGTAGCTTGAGCCATTTTGAAGACATGTTATATCCTTCATGTGCCAGTCCTAATGGCAATGATACGTATTTTGTAGTGAGCAATAGCATTGCAAAAGGTGTTACAAAAAGATACCTAAAAGCAGAAGAGAGAAGAACTTTATGTGATATGGGCTATAGCGTAAAGACTACTTATGGCTCGAGCACTACAAGCGGCGGTTTCTTCAATTATGGAGGCACAGTTTGCGGTGGTGTTATCGTTGCAGGTTTGAATGACGGTGTAAGTGCAAACGGCTCCTATACTTTTACAGGCGCAATCACTACAACTGGTGGTACTAGTACAAATGTGGCTATATCAGGAAACATACTTTTGTCCAACGACGTAAATGCTACAGGATTTGAATGTCTTCAAGACATTACTGGAGCAGCAACACTTTCTGCAACAGCAGGTACTTCGGGTACGACAGTCAACTTTACGACGGCAGTTCCTGGTTTGCATTTGTTGCGTTATGTTCCGATAAATGGCACACAGCGAGGTAATATTACCTATTTATATGTTTATATCATACCGCCGCCAAATCCTGGTGGATGCAGTCCGACACCTACTGCCTGCAATATGGTAATGAATGGTGATTTTGAGCAATATTCTACATTGCCTACTCAAATTAGCCAAATAATAAGAGCTTGTGGGTGGAGCTATCCAAATGCCAATGCGCAATATTCTCCATCTTACTTTAATGGGCTTGTATTGCCAGGCTCGACTACTTTTGCGTCTTGGGTTGGTGTTCCTTGTAACATATTTGGATTTCAAGCAGCAAACAATAATATCGGTAACGGTTATGCTCAAATACGAACTAGCCGTCACGGAGGCAAGGAGCATTTGTATACAATGTTAAAAGCACCTTTGTCGGCCAACACTACTTATCAGCTAAGCTTTGATGTGTCTCTATGTGATGGAATGAGCGGCTATGCAGGCTATTTGCAGGCTTATTTGTCCAATACTGCTGTGTTGCCTATAAATTCTAATATGGATGTAAGCATTCCGAATCCGGCTAATCTGCTGACTTCCCCTTCTATAATAAGAAATAGTGGTGGTTGGGATACGATTACCTTTACCTTCACTACAACTACAGGAGGCGAACAATACTTATATTTAGGATTGCTAAACAATGCAGGACTTGTAACCAATACTGCTGCAGTAAATAACACAAGTTGTACTTATAATAACAATAACCAAGGTCCTGATGATTATCAGCAACACTTTAGAGGATACTATCTAGACAATGTAGTGTTGATTCCTACTAACGGTGCAACATTTGAACTTCCAACTGCCGTTTGCAGCACACAAAGGCTGAATGACTTGAGCATCTATCTGTCTGACGTAGATACAGACGGAGTTTTCTCTGGTCCTGGCGTATCAGTAGCGGGTGGTATTTATTCTTTCAATCCTTCGGTAACAGGCGTAGGCACTTTCACTATTGCGTATACGTATACCAATTCGAGCGGCTGTCCTACGACATTGTATGACACAATCAACGTAACTACAACATCTACGAACACGATTCCTGTAGACGCTGTAAATGACAACTTTTCAAGCATACCAGTAAATGGCATCACAGGTGGACTTACTCCTAGCGTCTATTCAAATGATAACTATAATGGTGTATTGTCTACTCCGGCATCTTTATCAAATGTTTCTTTTGCTTTGGTAAATCCGATTTCTATTACTGGAGCTAGTATTGACGGGACTGGAGTGATTAATGTTCCTGCTAATACTCCATCAGGTACATATACTTTGACATATTCATTAAGTGGCACAGGAAACTGTAATGCAACAGATACGGCAACTGTTGTTATCGTGGTAAACGGTACGAGCACATTGCCAGGCATAAGAGCTAACAATTCGGTTAATAATATTGGATTGCAGTCTACAGGCAAGATTATCATTTCAGGATACTTTACGACCTACAACAACGTGTCGAAAATTAATATGGCCCGATTGAATACCGATCTTACTTTAGACCCTGCTTTTACCTATACAGGAAATCAAGAAGCAAGAGGAATGGCGATACAATCTGACAATAAAGTTATTGTTGTCGCAGCCAATCCTATATTTGGAGGTACTTCATGTGTAGCAAGACTATTACCTGATGGAGGTGTAGATACCAGCTTTAACGTAGGTGGTGTAGGCACGGCAAGACATCCAAGTCTTTCTAACAATATCGGTCATGCAGCGGCTATTCAGACAGACGGAAAAATTTTGGTAGGAGGTGACTTCTATTATTATAATGGCGTACAAAAACTAGGAATTGCTAGGCTTCTGTCTAACGGTACAGTTGATGCTACCTTTAATCCTACAGAATTGAATACTTATTTCAGATCGGTTGTTCATTCGATAACTGTACAGTCTGATGGAAAAATCATTTTACTAGGTGTATTCTCTCCTCCGGTTGCAGGCGCTACAGCAAAAAATATCGTTCGATTGAATGCTAATGGTACATTGGATGCTGGATTCTTGGCAGGAGATACTGCTGGTACGATAAATTACCAAGATCTAGACGTTTCTATATACAGTCCATTGACAAGAGCAACTGTGCAGCCAGACGGCAAAATCGTAGTTGTGGGTGGCTTCACTAAATACAACGGTACCAATACAAAATGTATCGTGCGTTTATTGTCTAACGGACAGATTGACCCGACTTTTAATACTACTACAGGTGTAGACAGAGGGATCAATACCGTAATCATGGAACCGGTTACCAACAAGATCATTATTGGCGGTGAGTTTACTACGTTTAACGGAAGTGCCGTGAAAAAGATGATACGCCTAAACACCAACGGAACATGGGATACTACATTCAGTATCGGCTCTGGAACAACAGACCTGCCAGGTTCTTCTAGCTGCCCGTTCTGTTATAATCATATCAGAGCGTTAAAACTACAACCAGACGGTAAGGTAATCGTAGGCGGAAGGTTCAAGACATTTAACGGATTATCTGCAGGATTTGTTACCAGAATTTCTGGCGATGCAGGATTGCAGTCAAGAGGTACAGGCGTAGTATATGTAAGCGAGCCTGAAATCGATACCAATCCAACTTTCAGCAACATAAAGGTATATCCAAATCCAAGTAGCGATTTGTTCAATATCGATTTGAGCCAAGAAAGCGCACCTTATTCTTCAATTAATGTGTACAACCTATTGGGTGCAAAAGTATTCACTGCAGCCCTGACTCCGAAAGAGAATAACGTAATTGATCTTTCACATCTGTCAGCGGGTTATTACACGGCAAAACTAGAGAATGGTGCAAGTACTGCGACTTTCAAATTGGTTAAAAACTAAGTAATACCAATAGGAGCAGGGAAAGCTAGATAAACCCTGAACCTAAAAATTAAAATCCCAAGAGAATTAGTTCTCTTGGGATTTTTTATGTTCGTAAGACATGATTTTATTGATAATCTTCCTAGAATGTCTAATTCTTATTTGGCTTTTCTTTTTGTTGCATTGCATATGACTCTATACTGACTCTATAGTAAGTCTATAGTGAGTCTATAAGAATAATGTTTTTTATAGAGTCACTATGGAGTCATTATGGACTCACTATGGACTCACCTAGAAGAAAAGTGCAAGAAGACAGTAGTAGAATAAATGATATTATAAGATTTTATGTAATGAAAGCGTAAAAAAATTAAGATTAAGATAATAGGCAATTTTTTTGATATGTATGCTTAATTTATAGCTTTGGATGTTATTGCATATTAGTTTGGTTCTCAATAAACAATGCATCACCATAGCCGATAGTATGAATTATTGTTATTCCGTTTTCTAAATGGAAGATTAATTGGTCGTAATCATCTTTTATTAAGTCTGTTATTTTTTGGTTTTTAAAAATGATATCCTCGGGTAGTTCCCAATTATAATTTGTTAAGACAATCAATTCTTCTTTACCATCCCATTCCACTATATAGTCATTCCCGAAGCGGAGTTTTGTGCTATTGTCCAGTTCCATAACAGTCCAAAAATAATAAGCAGGCGATATTCCGGGCATATAATCATAGGGGCCGTCTTGTTTCGTGAAAAATAAGTTTGTCAGGACCCTGCCTATAACCATTTTTCTATATTCTTCGAATTCTGTGATAGACATGTTGCTGTTGGTTAAATAGATGTGTGATTGCCGTTTATGACGCTATACTTATTTTTATAGTAAATATCAAAACCAATAAATAGCGCTATCGTGAGATTCCCAAGCATATAAAATGCTAAAGGCGTATCAGCTGGAAGTAATTTTAAGAAAAGACAAATAAGCCAAATGATAAAAACATACAAATTAAATACACCTGCAAAAATATAAAAGAAGTTGGCTCTCAATTTGTCTTTTCGCTTTTTCTTAAAATAGAAAAGTCTCAAAAGAATCAGGGTCACTCCAAGAACTATGCAAAAAAAAAGACTTTTAACGAAGAAAATGAATAATCCCGTTTCGCTAAATATTTTATGTCTTGTAACAAAATAATCAAAAAAAACATACAATGTCCAGATGTTTATCAAGACAAAGGATAGGGTAGTGTATTTATAATGTTGTTTTTCTTTCATACTGTCAAAATAAGGAATGGCTATTTGTTAGTGTTGACTTCCGGCAAATGCCACAAATCAAATATACTAAAAACAAGCCACTGCCCTTCATTTGCATGCTTATTCTGCAAGCTCATCTTCCAGCTATTTTTTAAGCGATGGAATAGGATAAGCCTAGCAATAACTTGATTAATGATTTGGAATATTTCCAATTTTGGTGCGAATATATTCATTAAATTTATCTAACGAAATTACTCCTTTTAGATTTCTATAAAACCTCAAAATAATTTCAACCTCATAAACATTTTCCTATCTTTAGGCTTTAATTTATTCCTTATATGAAAAGAACATTACTTTCGTTAGTTGTTTTAGGTTCGCTTTATTCCTGCAACAAGACCGCCAAAGTAGAGGCCGATGAGTTTGCAGATATTCACTTTGAAAACTACAAAGAACATTTTGTCGATGAGCTATGGAAGCTTAATCCTGGTTGGGCTTCAAGCCAAGGTTATCATAAATACGATAGCGTTTTGGTGATTCCTGATGAGGCCTATGAGAAAAAACAGCTGGAGTTTTCCAATTCGCAATTGGACTCGCTAAAAAAATATTCGCTCGAAAACCTGTCAGACAACAATAAGACCGATTTCTATATGATCAAGAATCTTTTAGAAAACGTAGTCTTTAATATTAAGGAAGTAAAATCAGACGAATGGGATCCTTCTTCCTATAACGTGAGTAGTTCTTTTGCTGAAATGCTAAATGGCAATTACGATTCGCTCGAAGCACGCTTGAAAGACATCAGCCTTAAGATGGACAATATTCCTGCCTATTATGCCGCGGCGAAAAAAAATATCAAGAATCCTACGGTAGAACATACGCAGCTGGCAATAGCGCAAAACTTAGGCGGTATTTCTGTTTTTGAAACAGGCCTTAAGGCAGCCGTAGACAAAAGCAAGCTAGGCAAGGAAGAGAAGGATGCTATTCTTGAAAAAGCGACTACAGCCGTAACAGCCATCCGTGACTATGCCGACTGGCTTCAGAAGTTGGATAATAAGACACCGCGCTCTTTCCGACTCGGAAAAGAACTGTATGCCAAGAAATTTGATTTTGATATCCAGTCGGGCTATAATGCCGAACAAATTTACCAAAAAGCCATCAGTCAGAAAAAAGAACTGCACGACAAGATGTTTGCACTGGCAGATAAATTATGGGGCAAATACTTAGGCAATGCGCCAAAACCGACAGATAAGCTGGATATAATCAAGCAAGTAATCGACAAGATTTCACTACAGCATACGACGCCTGAGAAGTTTCAGTCGCAGATCGAAATGCAAATTCCAGAACTGATCTCTTATGTAAAAACAAAAGACCTAATTTATATCGATCCGTCCAAGCCTTTAGTCGTTCGTAAAGAACCAGATTATATGGCGGGCGTGGCGGGTGCTTCAATTTCGGCACCTGGTCCTTATGATAAAAATGGAAATACCTATTATAACGTCGGAAGCCTTTCAGGCTGGTCGGCAGAAGATGCCGAAAGCTACCTGAGAGAATACAACGACTATATCCTACAGATATTGAACATCCATGAAGCGATTCCTGGACATTATACGCAGCTGGTCTACAGCAACCAATCGCCGAGTATTATCAAGGCCATCCTGGGCAATGGTGCAATGATTGAAGGCTGGGCAGTCTATACCGAAAGAATGATGCTAGAGAGCGGTTACAAGAATTCAGACGAAATGTGGCTGATGTATTATAAATGGAATCTGAGAACAATTTGTAATACTATTTTGGACAACAGCGTGCATACCCGAAATATGTCTAAAGAAGAAGGAATCCATCTGCTGACCAAAGAAGCTTTCCAGCAAGATGCAGAAGCAGAAGGCAAATGGAAACGCGTAACCCTTTCGCAAGTACAGCTTTGCTCGTATTTTACAGGCTATACTGAAATCTATGACTTTAGAGAACAGCTTAAAAAGGAGCAGGGCAAGAGCTTTAACTTGAAGCATTTCCATGAGAAATTCCTTAGCTATGGCAGCGCTCCTGTTAAATATATCAAAGAATTGATGCTAAAAGAAAAAATGTAGATGAGATATTTACTAGCCTCATTGCTGCTTCTTTTATGCTCATGCCAAAAGCAAATGCCTGTGACCGAAAAAATGGTTGTGGGCATTTTGCCTTATGAAGGTTTTTCTAAAGAAAAAGCACGCCGTATTGCCAAAATAATCGATAGCTTTTATGGAATAGAAACAGTTGTCCTTCCTGAAAAGAAATTGTATGCACAAGCCTTTATAAACGTAAAGTCTCCGAGGTATAGAGCCGACAGTATTATCAGGATACAGCAACGAAACCTTCCGGATTCATTAGACTTTATTATTGGACTGACAACTAAAGATGTCTCGACTACTAAAAGAGACAACGATGGCAAGATATTACAACCTGCCTCACGCTATTCGGATTGGGGTGTTATGGGACTTGGGTTTTGTCAGGGCAAAAGTTGTGTCGTTTCTACTTTCAGACTACGTCATGCAAATCCCAAAAAGCAATTTGAACGGCTTGAAAAAGTTGCTGTACATGAATTTGGACACAACTTGGGCCTGCCACACTGCAAAAACAAAAAATGCGTGATGACTGACGCAGTCGAAAGTATTGCTACGATTGATAACGAAACTCTTTCACTCTGCAAGGAGTGCAAAGAAAAAATATAAGACTATTCAAAAACAACACCCTGTTTTTTAAAACCGTCATACAGCGCAATCCTTGCTTCACTGATAGCCGTTTCCGTCCTATAAATATTGCACCAGAATTGAATCTTAAGCTGATGCTTGGTATCCGAAATATAACTGTAAAAAAGCTGTGGCTCTTTTTCAGAATAAATTAGCGGGATAGTGCTGATGCAGTCTATTATCGTTTTCTTGATTGCTTCTTGAGAAATCTCTCCCTGCAATGTAAAACTCAAGTCAACCAGTTTAGAGTTATTAGTATACGTCCAGTTTACGATATTTTGTGACAATATATTTCCGTTCGGAACGATGACTTCAGCGCCATTAGACGTATCAATTTTGGTCGTTCTTAATCCGATGGTCTTGACTTTTCCGGTTTGGGCACCTACATCAATTACGTCACCGATCTGTATCGGCTTGTCAAAAATCAGGATAACGCCCGAAACAAAATTGTTTACGATATTCTGAAGTCCCAAACCAACACCCACACCTAGTGCTCCAAGTACGATGGTAATTTTGTCTAAAGGTATTCCGGCTGCCGAAATAGCCAATAGATATCCTAATATTAAAAGCAATAATCTTGTAATAAGCAACTTGGAATGCTGTTTTTTGTTGACGCTTTCTTCATCTTCATCGTCTATTTCTCCAAAGAAATAAGCTACATATTTCTGGATGATATGGGCTATCCAGACAATCAGCAAGAAAAGCAATATATTACCGACGGTGAAGGTAAAGTTTCCGATTTTGTTTTCTGTCGTTACGATAGAAGTGATGACATCATAAAATACGCTAGAAAGGTTGAGGTTCGAAGCGATAACGATGACCCACAGATAAGTAATAAGAAGCATGAAAGGTTTTTTTAAGTTCTTTTCAAGGTTCCTGAAATCAAAAATCTTGTCGATGCCCCTGCGGATACGAATCGTATAGATCTGCAACGTAATTATTTCTAAGATAATTTTCAAGAAAACAGAAAGCGCGATTACTTGCGTCAAGGCGATGATAGCCGCTAGGCTCAGCGTATGGGCTAGAGATACGCGTCCGAAAAGATTAAAAAGTACCGCAAGGATGTTCAAGCTGATAAACAGGACTTTGGCATATTTTAAAAGACCCTTTATATACATTTCATCACGGATAGTCTGCAGGTAGGCAAATCCGAAGCGAATACAGGCAAGGTTGACCAGCACAAACAAGCAACGCTGTAACTGGCTGATTTCTACAAAAAGATCGAGGAAGCAGAACAAAGCGAAAAGAACAACCAGCAGGAGCCAGTTACGGAATGCTTTTTCTGACCATATCTTTTTGAATAGCACAGTCAATGTTGCCAAAAGTGCCAGGTGCATGGATTCGATAAACAGGGCAGGAGCATACAGGTTTATGGCAATCGCGATATTCAGCCCTATAACGATGATAGGGAATATAGTACTGTGATTCAGATAGCGGAACTGGAATACGTTTAAGTTTTCAAACCGTTGTGCTTTTTTTAGGGATTTTAAATTGAAATTAACCCACCACCATAACAGTCCGGCAAGGAGCAGGAGCATGAAGGTACTACCCAAGCTGTAACTAAAATAATAGGCAGATGCCTTCTGTTCTGCATTGAATTTATCTTTTAGATAGGCCTGCATTTCTTGCGTTTTAGCTTTTTGGTCGGTGCTCCATAAGTTTGGATGTTCACTGCCAAAAAGAGAAACTCCTGATTTGTTCAGGCGTTCATTCACAAGGATAAGGTCTTTGGAAATCAGCATTCTTTTTTCAGTAATGCCTTTTTTCCAGCTGTTAAGCGAATCGATATTGGCTTTCAGCAGGCTATCCGTTGTAATCCATTTTGCTTTTAAGTCTTTCAGCTGCGGACGAAATTCATTAATACGCAAGGTATCTTTTATCAGCTTGGCAAAAACGGTATCCTTAAGAATGCTTTTGTTGCCTTTTCTAATTTTCACAATCTTTTCATCGTTCTCATTCAGCGCTTTCCAGTAAATCTCGAACTTTTGCTGCAGTTCCAAAAGTACTTTTCGGTACATCTGCTGGTTGCGCACGTTGCCATTATTTTGGGACCCAAGGTTCGAATCGATAAGCTTTAAGGCTTCTTTGGTCTGATGGACTTCGCCCAGCAGAAACAATACGCTCGCATCAAGCGCTCCTTTATTTTTGGCATCGTCCAACAGCTCTCCAGCTCTTTCTATGGAAGCCAGATAATCGCTAGAAGCCAGTTCATCGTCTGTAAAGATCGAAGGCTTGCCTTTCTCTGCTACAGGCTTAGCGGGTGCTGTTGCTTTTTCCTGAGCGAAAGAATAGATTCCAGATAGGAGGAAAAAGAGCAATAGAAATTGTTTTACGAAAGAAGGCTTTAGGATAAAGGGCAGCGTGGAGTAGCTATTTTTTTTCTTGCTCATAAGATTGGATTAAAGGCGTATGGATTTATTCTAAAATTTCTCGGATTTGCTCTTCCAGGTCGGAAAGATTTTCAAACTTTTTGAATTGCAGTTCTTTGTTCTGTGATTGCAGTTCTGTAGCGATTTCCAGCAACAGTTCCAGTGCATCGATTTCGTTGCCCAGCTTGTTCTCGTCAAAATCAGTTCCGGCTAAAAGGCCTTCGTTGTACATTCCGACACACCATTCTTCTATAAATTCTGCCAGCTGGATTTCAGAAGGTTCGTAGGATTTCCATTTGTCTTTGGCACAAGCCCTGGCGCCGTTTCTGTCTGACCAAAAGCACATAACAGGCATGGACTTTCCGTTTTCGTCTTCGTAATTGGCGGAGTCTAAGGTGGCAAACCCTACTTGGTTTTCAAGGCCGTACACTTTTTCGGTCTTGCAGATTTTCTTTATAAATTCCTCATGGCGTTGCTGTAGCTGTAATATGTCTTGGATCATAAGTAGGTCGGTTATAGTGAGGGTAAATATAATTGATAATTTTAAGTCTAGGGACTAGAATTTGTTATCACCATCTAAAAGGTTGCCGATACCGCCTAAGATACTGCCCTCGTCTCTGCTTTTGCCGCCACCTTGAGGTGCCGATGCCCAGACTCTTCCTGCCAATCTGCTGAATGGAAGCGATTGTATGTAGACAATTCCAGGACCTGTGAGCGTCGCATAAAACAATCCTTCGCCTCCAAAAATAGTATTTTTGATACCGCCAACAAATTCAATATCGTAGTTCACGTCTTTGGTAAAGCCTACGATACAGCCAGTATCTACCTTAAGGGTTTCTCCCGAAGCAAGTTCTTTTTTAGCCAAGGTACCTCCAGCGTGAACAAAGGCCATTCCGTCGCCTTCCAGCTTCTGCATGATAAAACCTTCGCCGCCAAAAAGTCCGCGCCCTAGTTTTCTTGAGAATTCAATGCCTACGGAAACGCCTTTTGCGGCGCACAAGAAAGCATCTTTCTGGCAGATAAAACGGCCTCCATATTCGGTCAGGTCAATTGGAACAATCTTGCCAGGATACGGAGAAGCAAAGCTTACTTTTCGCTTGCCGTGGTATTGGTTTAGGAATACGGTCATAAACAAGCTTTCTCCGGTCAGGAGTCGTTTTCCAGCTGAAAAGAGTTTGCCCATAACGCCTTGGGTCTGGTTGGAGCCGTCTCCAAAAATAGTATCCATGGCAATGCCGCTGTCCATCATCATAAAGCTTCCTGCTTCTGCCACGACGGCTTCTTGCGGATCTAGTTCTATTTCCACATACTGCATTTCTTCGCCATAGATGTGGTAGTCAATTTCATGTGCTGTCATTTATATCGTTTTTTGGTTTGATTACCTTATGAGTAGGAGAGGCCGCCAAAATGTTACAGTCCGTCCTTGAAAATTAAAGGTATAAAAAAATGGAGCAAGTTGCCTTGCTCCATTTCTAAAAAGATAAACAAAAGTAGTACTTATTTGATGCTGATAGCAAAACCTCCGCCTGGTGCGATAGGTTGCTGCAGTTTGGTCTTAGAGGTTACTTTGATGGTTCTGATAGCATAGCTTTGCGGGTTCTTGTCGTAGCTGGCATCTTTTCCGTCGGCATAAATTGTAGCTGTATAGGTTTTTCCTTTTGGAAGGTAGTCAAAAGTGACGTTAGCCGTTCTTGCATTTTCGTCTGAAATTCCACCTACAAACCATTCGTTCTTTCCTTTGGCTTTTCTGGCCATGGTGATGTAATCGCCTGGTTCGGCTTCAATCACATAGGTATCGTCCCAGTCAACCGCCACATCTTTGATGAATTGGAAAGCATCCAAGAATTTGTTGTATGTTTCTGGCAAGTCGGCAGCCATCTGCAACGGACTGTACATGGTTACGTACAATGCCAACTGTTTTGCAAGAGTGGTATGCACGAAAGAATTGTTTTCCGGATTATAGGCGCTGATTTTAGTCTGGAAGATTCCTGGCGTATAATCCATTGGGCCGCCCATCAATCTTGTGAATGGCAATATCGTAGTATGGTCGGCATTGTTACCTCCAAACGATTCGTATTCTGTTCCTCTTGCAGCTTCGTTGCCAATCAAATTAGGATAAGTACGGCTCAATCCTGTAGGACGTACGGCTTCGTGCGCATTCACCATGATTTTGTATTCTGCCGCTTTTGTGATGGCGTATAAATAATGGTCGATCATCCATTGGCTGTAGTGGAATTCTCCTCTAGGAAGGATGTCGCCCACATAACCGCTTTTTACGGAGTTATAACCGTTATCAACCATAAATTGGTAGGCTTTGTCCATGTGGCGCTCGTAGTTTCTCACAGAGCCAGATGTTTCGTGGTGCATCATCATCTTTACATTTTTAGAAGCAGCATAACGGTGCAATTCCTGTACGTCGAAATCAGGATACGGCGTCACAAAATCAAAAACGTAATCTTTCGATTTTCCAAACCAGTCTTCCCAGCCTTCGTTCCAGCCTTCTACAAGAACGGCGTCAAAACCATGCTTGGAAGCAAAGTCGATATATTCTTTGACATGAGCTGTATTAGCCGCGTGCTTTCCGTTGGGTTTGGTCTTGGAATAATCGGTTATGCCCAATTGTACGCTTTCTAGATCATTATACGCCCAAGTGCTTTTTCCGGTAATCATTTCCCACCAAACGCCTACGTATTTTACAGGCTTGATCCAAGAAACGTCTTTGTATTTGGTAGGTTCGTTTAGGTTCAATATTAATCTTGAAGTCAAGATATCAGCTGCCTTGTCGCTTACTACAATGGTTCTCCAAGGTGATTGCGTAGCGGCCTGTAAATACCCTTTGTCGCCAATGGCATCTGGTGTCAGCCATGATTCCAATATCATATTCTTGTCGTCCAGATTCAATGACATGCACGAATAATTGATCAATGATGCTTCGTGTATGTTGATGTAAAGTCCGTCTTTGCTTTTCATCATTAAAGGCGTCTGCAATCCTGTTGGCGAAAACGTAGTCTGTGAAGCATTAGGCGTCACGGCATCTTTCATCTTTCCCCTCACTTCAGAAAGATTGGAAGTTACCGTACTGTATTCCTGCGTATCATAATCACCCGGAAGCCAAAAAGCCTTGTGATCGCCTGCAAGAGCAAACTGGGTCTTTTCTTCTTTGATGACAAAATGATTTAGGTTTTTCTGTTCTGGAAATTCATATCGAAATCCCAGTCCGTCGTTAAAAAGACGGAAACGAATACGGATATACCTGCCGTTTACAGCTTTTTGGCTCAATGTTACCAAAAGCTCATTGTAGTGGTTGCGTATGTTTTTTTGTTCACCAAGTACAGGGCTCCACGTTTCGTCAAAAGAACTCTTTTCTGATTTGTCGATTTGGAATCCGTCAAGGAAAGAAGGAGCGCCTTTCACTTCCAGTCCAAGCTTGCTGGTCTTGATCACGGCTTTTTTCTTATAAGAAAGCTCATAGGTAGGCTCTCCTTTTGGAGATAAACCGAATTTTAATTCTAAGTTCTGGTCGGGTGAGGCAAGCTGCTGGGCATTGGCAACACAGCACGCCACGAGTAGAAAGGCTGACAGTAGTCTTTTCATAGGATTTTAGTTTGTTAATAATAATGATGATTGTAATCTCAAGTCTCTAAAAGTGTTCTTCAAAAAACTTCCTCATAAGTATGATAAAAAACTGCGAGCCTATTGGATAGTACGTTCTGCCAAAAATACTATAATTCAAATAAATAATGGCCTTTATGGCATCAGACAGGAGTATTTTTATCAATCTTGCCTTAAAACCCCAAAAAAAGTAAACGGAAGTATTTTTCTAAAATCGTTTTAACACTTTATTAGTGAAGTACTCAAAATAAATCTCTAATTTTGGAATTACTTTTTATGGACAAATGAGAAAACTTTATTTCATACTGCTGGTCGTCCTCGGAATCTTCTTGATACCGGAGTCTTCATGGGCTTGCAGTAAAGGTTCCCATAAAAAAGCCTGCTCTAAAGAAATGGTTTCCCACAAGCATAAGAAAGACAGCTGTGAAAAAAACAATGGCTGTAAAGACAACAATCATAAGAATTGTAAAGGCAAATGCGGACATTCTTCATGTATATGTCCCGTTTCTTCTGTGAGCGCTGCCGTTTTTTTTAATCAGGAGTTTTCCAATAATGTAATTTCTTCCACAGAAAAGAAATTAAAATTTTATTATGCAGCAACCAACTTTGCTTCTGGTTTCTATTCCATCTGGTTGCGTCCTAAAATAAGCTAAGATCCTTTCATGACAGCCATACGTCTGTCTTTTTGAAAACGATTTATAAGCTTACACATAATACTCATTACATAAAATTTTCACGATGAAATCATTATCCAAAATAATGGCAGTTATTGCCATGGTATTTACATTTACGGCCTGTGAGGCGCAAATCAAAAACGAGAAAAAAGAAACCGTAAAAATCTACGGCAACTGCAACATGTGCAAAAGCACAATTGAAAAAGCAGGAAACGTCAGCAAGACTGCCAAAGTAGAATGGAACAAAGATACCAAGATGGCGTCTATAGCCTATGACCAGAAAACAACCAATCTGGATGACATCTTAAAACGTATTGCCTTGGCGGGCTATGACAGCGATGCCTTTCGTGCTCCAGACGATGCTTATGCCAAGCTTCAGGAATGCTGTCAATACGACCGTCCCATAAAAACAATAGCTAAAGCAGAAACGGCCCATGCTGGACATGCTATGCCAGCACCTACTGCAACGCAGGAAAAAGGACAGCTTAAATCCGTTTTTGATAGCTATTTTGACGTAAAAGATGCTTTGGTGAAAACAGACGGAAAGATGGCATCAGAAAAAGCAAAATCCTTAGTAAAAGCGATCGGTTCCGTAAAGATGAATGAGCTGAAAGCAGATGAGCATACCGTTTGGATGAAAGTCTTGAACGACCTGAAGGAAGATGCAGAACACATTTCTGAAACTGCCGATGCAAAACACCAAAGAGATCATTTTATCACCCTGTCTAAAAGTATCTATGAATTGCTTAAGGTTTCAAAATACGAAGTACCTGTCTACTACCAATTCTGTCCGATGGCGAATGACAACAAAGGTGCCAATTGGCTGAGCAAAGAAAACGCGGTAAAAAATCCGTATTATGGTTCGCAGATGCTCACGTGTGGAAAAACAGTTGAAACGATCAAATAGGCAAGTGCCATGCAGAAGTCTCACATTTTGCATGGCAATTACTTTAAAAGATAGCGAAATGACAAAAAAATATAATCATGCCAAGGCAGGAATTATAGCGGTATTCCTATTGCTTACAGCTGTTCATCTGCAGGCACAAAAGGTCGTACGTTACGACTTATATGTGCGCGATACGCTGGTAAACTATGCCGGCAAAGAAAAACGGGCAATCGCAGTAAACGGACAAATTCCGATGCCTACACTAACGTTTACAGAAGGCGATACGGCCGAAATTGTAGTACATAACGAATTGAAAGAAAGCACATCATTGCATTGGCACGGCGTATTTTTGCCGAACAAGGAAGATGGCGTGCCCTTTCTTACGCAAGAACCTATTCCGCCTGGAACTATTTATACTTACCGTTTTCCGATTATACAAAATGGAACGCATTGGTACCATTCTCATTCCGGTTTGCAGGAACAGATTGGGATGTATGGTAATTTTGTGATGAAGAAACGCAATGACGATACAACCTTTCGCAAAGGAATAGACGATCTTCCAACCGTTCCAATCATGCTAAGCGAATGGACGAATCTTAATCCCGACAATATCAACAGAATGCTCCATAATGCTAACGATTGGGCTGCCATAAAAAAAGGAGCGACACAATCCTACGCAGAAGCGATAAGAGAAGGCCATTTCAAGACCAAACTCAAAAACGAATGGAAGCGCATGATGGCGATGGACGTAAGCGATGTCTATTATGATAAGATATTGATAAATGGAAATCATTCTACAGACCTCAAAACGGTTGATGGCAAAGCATTAAAGGCAGGCGATAAAGTACGGTTGCGTATTTCAAACGGCGGCGCATCGTCCTATTTCTGGCTTCGTTATGCTGGAGGCAAAATGACGGTAGTGGCAAGCGATGGCAATGACGTCGAGCCTGTAGAAGTCGATAGGCTGATAATTGCTGTGTCGGAAACTTACGATGTGGTAGTCACGATTCCCGAAGAAGGATTGGCCTATGAATTTTTAGCAACTACAGAAGACCGGACGCAATCCGCAAGTTATTTTATCGGAAATGGTACGAAACAACTTATTTCTCCGCTTCCCCGACTAAAGTATTTTGAAGGCATGAAGATGATGAACGATATGATGAAAATGAATGGCGACCTTGACGATATGGGAATGAAGATGAGTCTAAACCAAATGGACATGAACGTGGTAATGTATCCCGAAATCACAGGAGAAACCAAACAAAAAATGGATCATAGCCAGCACGGAATGAATAAGGATAACGACCCAAATCGATACAACGCCAACGCTTTAGGTGATATAGTAACTCTAAATTATGCCATGCTTCAATCACCTCACAATACAGTCCTTCCTAAAGAAGCGCAGATACGGGAATTGAAATTTGTGCTTACTGGAAATATGAATCGGTATGTCTGGAGCATGGACAATAAAATCCTTTCAGAAACCGATAAGATTCCAGTAAAAAAAGGAGAAGTTCTACGAATCACCCTCTATAACAATTCCATGATGCGGCATCCGATGCACCTGCATGGGTTTGATTTTAGGATAATCAACGGCAAAGGCGAAAATGCACCGCTAAAAAATGTAATGGACATCATGCCGATGGAAACCAATACTATCGAATTCTTGGCCAATGAAGAAGGCGACTGGTTCTTTCACTGCCATATATTGTATCATATGATGGCGGGGATGAATCGTGTTTTTGAAGTAGGCGATTACGAAAATCCTTTACTTCCTGATAAAGAAATGGCTTATAAGATGCTGCAAGAAGAAAGCAATATGCCGCATTTTATGGCCCAAAATGATTTTGCAACCAATGGCAATGATGGCGATGCCATGTTTCAGAATGTACGATGGTCTGTAGGTACAGAATGGCGTCTAGGCTATAACGATATGCACGGTTATGAAGTAGAAACGCATGTAGGCAGGTATATTGGCAAGATGCAATGGCTGATGCCTTTTATAGGTTTTGACTGGCGCTACCGCAAAATGGGAGAAGACGAGCATGAGAAAAATATATTCGGACAAAAAAATAAAAAAGACAGCCGAAGTGCCGTAAGCTTGGGAGTCATATACACCTTGCCGATGCTGGTCAACTTTCAAGCAGAAGTATATCATGACGGCATAGCGCGCTTGTCTTTGATGCGCGAAGATATTCCAATCTCAAAAAGATTGAGAGCCGGTTTTATGGCCAACACCGATTTAGAATATATGTTCGATCTCCGATATATAATCAATAAAAATATGGGCATCCGTACGCACTATGACAGCGATATGGGCTTTGGTGTCGGAGCAGTCTTCAATTATTGATAGTATCCAGCCTAAAAATAAAAAGCCTCCCGAGCAATCAGGAGGCTTTTTATTTGTCTATTTTTTCTTTAGCACGAAGATATCTTCAATCTTTTTGCGGTCTTTTTCACTAAGCTTTGATGATTTTTTCAGCTTGTCAGTGAATTCGGCGACTTCTTCAACGGTAGCCGGACAGCCTAGGTTTTCGCCTTTGGCATTAAACGAATCAGCCAATAATTTTCCATTAGCATCATAAATCTGCCAAAAAGGAATGCCACTGTTGTCTGCCTTGTATTTTTTCAGGATGTCTTCCGCACCAGGGTTTTCAAGATTTTTCTTGTCTTTAGATTCCTGCACTACTAAAAAAGTCGTCACATAGCTTTTGTCAAAAAAAGGCTTGACGCTCGGGTCTTCCATATTGTTTTCCATCTTTTTACACCATTTGCACCACGAAGCATGATACATCACAAAGATGTTTTTCTTTTCTTTTTTTGCCTGTGCAAAAGCTTTTTCGAGAATCTTGTCGGCACTTTCTTGTGCAGTTGCTTGTGTCATGGCTCCCACAAAAAGCAGGCAGAGCAGTAAGGTTTTTAATTTCATAATGTTGTAATTAGTGTTCTACGAGTTAATTAAGGATTGTAAAAATCCTAGAAGTTGGTTAATAACAAACTTAATTATTAGCCGTCACATTTCCTTGCCTTTTTATAAAAATTAACCAAGAGCAATAATTTGGACCGAACAAAAAGTTAAAAGATATTCCAATCCACGAGCATTGGCTAACTTTGTCATCGTATAGAAACCCAAAACACTTATCGAAATGGAACAATTACAAGGAAGAAAAGCATTAATAACGGGAGGAAGCCGCGGACTTGGAAAAGCCACCGCATTAGCATTGGCAGCCGAAGGCGTTCATGTAGCAATTACAGGCAGGAATGAAGAGACGCTGCTTGAGGTCGTGGCCGAATTACAAGCCTTTGGCGTAAAAGCAATCTACTCCGTTTTTGATGTGTCCGACTTTGAGCAAGTAAAAAAAGGAATCGCCTATATTCACGAAGCTTTCGGAACCATAGATATTTTGATCAACAACGCAGGTATTGCTTCATTCGGAAGCTTTTTAGAAATGGATCCGGCCCGATGGCAAGAAATCATGAACGTCAACGTCATGGGAATCTACCATGTGACACACCAAGTGCTTCCAGGGATGATTGCTAGAAATACAGGCGATATTATCAACGTTTCTTCTACGGCTGGCCTTCGAGGAAATGCCAACACGACGGCTTATACCGCTTCAAAATTTGCAGTGGCCGGACTTTCAGAAGCGCTGATGATGGAAGTAAGAAAACACAATATCCGCGTTTCTGCTTTGATGCCGAGCACGATTGCTTCAGAAATGTCGCTGTCTTTAAATATCACGGACGGCAATCCAGAAAAAGTACTGCAGCCAGAAGACTTTGCCGAACTGGTCGTAGCCCAGCTAAAATTGAATAGAAGGGCATTGTTGAAGTCTGCTTCACTATGGTCTACAAATCCTTAAATAAAAAAATCCCTTCAAACGAAGGGATTTTTTTATTTTAAAGATAGCCTAACAGCCAATAAATAATAAAGAATAAGATGATGGTACCGAGGCATCCGCCTCCAAGTTTTTTGGCTCCCCATCCGGCCAGTATGGTTTTAAAGAATCCGTTCATGGTATAGGTTTTTAAGGTTTTCCTTAAAGTTAGCTATTTCCGTTCAAGTTCTTTAGTATTTTAAGATAGAATTATTAATATTTTCCGCTAAGTAGTGCGCCTCCGATAGGTACTTTCGTATCCAGTCCTAGCTTTTTCATCATTTCATATGTGGTACAGATGGCAGCAGTAGTCACAGGAATACCTATTTCTTTTTCGATTAGGTCTACAGCTTCCAACGATGGCATCTGTACGCAAGCCGATGCTACCAATACATCCACATCTTTTAAGTTCAGCTGCTTGTAAATCTGCAATAAGTTCATCGGATCTTGCGCTGCTACTTCCAAATTATCGGCTATTTCGAGCGCGACAAAATCAACAACTTCAAATCCTTGATGCTCGATATAATCAACGACTAATTGAGTTAACGGTTTCATGTAAGGTGTAATGACAGCTACTTTTTTTGCTCCAAGAACCTTTAGTCCGTTAATAAGTGCTCCAGCACTCGTCACGATAGGAGTAGGGAAGCCGTTGTTTACGGTCTCTTCATGCAAGTTGGTTTCCGAAACGCAATGGTAGCCGCGCCCCATGCTCATAATAGCGACAAGACAGGCATAGCCCATAACGTCTACCTGCGCATCCGAAAGTTCTTGAGCGCATTTCAGGCTCATGGCATCCATGGCTTCCAGTTCTTCTTTGGTTACTTTTTTCATTCGCATCCTGCTGGAATGGAACGTGAATCGTTCTGGCGCTATCGTTTCTCTAGAACGAAACAATGCAGGAATCTCCGTTTCCATAGTTACGTTAGACGAAGGTACGATCTGGCCTATTTTATATTTTTTCATTCTTTTTTAGTGTAAGGTTGTAAAGTCTAAAGTCATAATGTCAAAGGTCATAAAGCGTAAGGCTTACTGGGTTTTCTTGATGGTATTGACTAATGTTCCGATACCTTCTACGGTAGCTTCTACCACATCGCCATCCCACATCCATTCTTGCGGATTTCTTCCTGCACCGACTCCGGCTGGCGTTCCCGTTGCAATAATATCTCCCGCTTCAAGCGTGAAGACAGTACTCAAGTCTTCAATCAAATCAGGAATATTGAAAAGCATGTATTTGGTATTGGAATTCTGCTTTTCGACACCATTGACGGTCAGCGACAAGTTCAGGTTGTGCGGATTCTCAATTTCGTCTTTAGTTACCAAAATAGGCCCCATAGGAGCAAAAGTATCTTGTCCTTTAGAAACAATCCATTGTCCCGCACGACGGCAGTCTCTGGCGCTGATATCGTTGATGACGGTATATCCGAAAACATAATCCATAGCATTTTCTTTGGCTACATATTTTCCTTTTTTGCTGATGATTACGGCCAATTCTACTTCCCAGTCCAATTGCTGTGTCAGTTTGGTATTGTGGAGAATGGCTTCACCAGTTCCGATGACTGCTGTTGGCGGCTTAGAAAAGATAACAGGCTGCTGCGGCAGTTCTTTTGACGTATCTAATGTCCTTGCCGATTCCGCTACGTGTTCTGTGTAATTCAGTCCGATGCCGATAATGTTTTTTCTAGGCTTCGGAATCGGTGCCAGCAGCTTTATTTCGTTCAAAGGAAGCGAAGCTGAGGCTATGGCATTTTCAGAAGAAGTCTTTACTATTTCGGCAATTCTGCTGACTTCTTCCAGTCCCTTATCGATAAGTTCCAACATGGTCTTTGGAAACTCCTCATTGTGCTTGTGCCCGAAGGCTTCAAGATCAAGAACCGTATCATTATTGAAAATTCCAAGCTTCGGATCTGAATTTTTATGCGTGAAAGTAACTAATTTCATTTTATTGTAGTACTAAGGTTTGATTGTATCGTATTTTTCTTTTCTCTTTTGGACTTTCCAACTTTTGACTTTCTAACTTTTGACTTTAAGACTTTTAATTCTCCACTACCTGAAACCCTCCATTTTCTTCATAAGCTCTCTCTTGGTATAATCCTAAAGATTCGATGACAGGTAAGTCATTAAAAGAGAACAAGCAGGCATCTTCCGTTTCTGATAGGTTTACATGCTCATGCACAGCCCATGACGGAATGCAGAAGATATCTCTTTCTTTCCAGTCGTAGCGTTTTCCGTTGATGACCGAATAGCCTTTCCCTTTGGCACATTGGTACACAAAAGAACCAGTATGCTGGTGTGCTTTTGTATGCTCTCCGGTACGCAATAATTGCATCGAAGCACCCATAGTCTGCATGACATGGCCTCCAGTAACTGGATTAGAATAATGCATCAGTATGCCGTCATAAGGCGATCCTTCGTTTACTTTTGCGGCTTCTAGCAGGGCAGGATAGACCGTTTTCCACGAGTATTTAAATAGCGGCGAATAGGGCTTGTCCCAGATTTTGTCTGCTGGCAATAATCCTGAATTTCCATATGTTAAAGGTGAAAAGTTAACAGGGAGCTTTAAGTCTTGTTTTCCGTCATATACGGCATAGTCATTCGCTTCGAGTGCATTGATTAGCGGAATATCCAGGCCGTCCTGCCAGATGCAGGTCTTTCCGTCTTCTGCGACACCATGCTCGTGCCACGTACTGTTAGGAGTAATCACAAAATCATTGACTTCAAATGTAATCTTATTGCCGTCTACTACAGTGTAGCCTCCTTCGCCTTCCATGATAAAGCGAAGAGCCGATGCCTTGTGTCGGTGGGCCGAAGTGCTTTCTCCAGGGCGCGTTACCTGTATTCCTGTATACAGCCAGCCTACTGCTGCGCTGACATCTTTGCGCTTGTCGTTGACCAGATACACTACGCGGCGTCCTGCCTGTTCTGGTGTCACCAGTTCAGAAGATTTAAGTACCAGCTCTCTCAGGCTTTCGTATTTCCAAAGCATAGGAACAGAAGAAGTACGTGGCTCCCATGGCTCGATGTCGTTGGCCACGGTCCATAAGGCTCCGGCACCCAAGGTTTCTAGTTCTTTATAGTAGGCTTCCAATTCCGGAGTGGTCTGGACTCGGGCTCTTCCGATTACGTCGTCGTTGAATTTTGATTCCATATTTTTTTGTTTTTTAGTCTTCTATTTCGATATTCGGTATCTGACACCCACCACCCTGACAGGGTTCAAAACCCTGTCAGGGTGGTGGGTATAACTAGATATATATTTATTCTATTATCAAATTATCAATATCAAACAAATTTTGATCCTGATTATGATACGCTATAAAATTATCTAAATCATAAAAAGCATCAATAACTTCTTTTCTTTTTATTTGCGTCGGCTTCTCGGAAACAATACTTCCGTAGGAAGACCATGGATACTCGCTTATATTCTTACAAAAACCATGATGCACAGGGTTATTGGGGATGTAATAGATCAGTTTCTGGAAATAATCCTCACACGATATCAATTTCCTGTGAAATGGCCTTTCAAACAAGCTCCCTGTTCTTTTGAAACGCTTGTTTATAGCCTGAGTGTATGCATTGAACAGATGCGAAAACTGTTTGGATGCATTGACGACCTTCGGCTTTTCAACTGTCGAATATTCCAGCTTGCTGGTATCGATCTCATCTTCTGCTTTTATATATACCAATAAATGAAAATGGTTTCCCAACAAACACCAAGCATAGGTGTCTGCTACCGGATTCATATATTTTTCATACAATCTTAAAAAATGATAGTAGCAATCTGTATCATAAAAAAGATCAGTTCCATTATTTCCACGATTATAGACGTGATAGAACATTCCAGGTTCTAGCGGTTGTATTTTCATTTTGTATGGCGTTTAAATTATTTTTTGCTATTCACTTTCCTTTCGGTACCGATATTCTACCCTGACAGGGTTCAAAACCCTGTCAGGGTAGAATATCGAAGAAAAAGGATATTTATTTTTTATGAAACTCCTCATGAGTATCAATAAAAGTAATCTTTCTTGTCGGAGCGACGTTCACTCTCAAGTCGAAAATATCAAAACGATTGTAATGCCCCAAGATGTCATGCATCTGTTTCGGCTGTATGCATTTCGATAAATCGATATCAGCATATACGATTCCCTCTTCGTCAATCAGCGGTTCGCCTACCACGGTGCCATTTGGACCTATAATTCCAGAAAAAGCAGAATTCTTTCTTGTCAATAGTTCTTCTACATTCGGCACATCTTCTTTCAATACGTCCATGATTTCTTTAGAAATGGTAGAACAGGACACGACCGTGAACAGCTTTCCTTCAAAAGAATGTGCGGCGGCACGGATTTTTATAGCTTCTGCCATATTGTAATCAGGCGGTGCCACAGGCAAGGAAATATAATTGGCAATATGGATAAGCTCGCCTTGCGATAATAGCGTAAAACGCGCCAAGGTATTCGTGTTTTCGCCACAGGCCAATGTACCAATTGGACCTATCTCCGTGTCATAAACTTTTAGCGAAGAACCGTCACCGCTTGTCCAAGTAAGCTTTTCTGCCCACGTAGGAACTAATTTTCTGTGCTTTCCGATAAGCTTTCCTGTGTTATCTATAATCAGATTTGTATTGTAGATTTCGCCGTAGCTAGTGCCTCTTTCGTTGATTCCGATGACGACATGCACATTATGTTCTTTGGCTGCCTTGCACAATTTTTGTACTTCCGGACCATCGGCAGTTACTGAGCACTTGTACAATATCTCATACCATTTGCTGCCTTGTACCGGAGTCATAATCCAGTTCCAATACGGATAGCCGGCAATAAACACTTCTGGAAATGCGACAAGAGCAGCTCCGTTGGCAGCGGCTTCCTTGATGAATGCGACAGCTTTGTCTGCCGTGGCTCCTGCATCGAGGAATACCGGAGAGGTCTGTACTGCGGCGGCTTTGAATTTAGGGAACTCCATTTTTTTAATTATGAATTATGAATTAGCTTCTTAAGATTCGGATACGATATAAGGCGTTATTTTCTCTTTCATGTCTTCGGAAAAAGGCTCGGCTTTGATAGCGTTTCGGTCTTTGCTGATAGCGACATTCACTAAGGTGACTTCGCCTTCAAGGCAGGTATTTCCTTCTGCATCCTTAAATCGGAAGCCGCAGTTTACGGAGGCGCCACCCAGATTTTTGACCCATAGGTATTTGGTAAGAGTCTCTCCGAGGCGGGCGGCCTTTTTGAACTGTACTTTTAGGTCGACGGTCGGAATGCCATTCGTTTCGTGTATGGTTGAAAACGGACGCTCTAACGCTTCTTCAAACCAGTCTTCAACCAATGCGTTTAGCATTTCCAAAAATCGGGGATAAAAGACAATTCCTGCATAATCAACATGCTGGAAACGTATCTTTTCTTCTTTTATAAAATAATTGCTCATATTCTCTAATCCACTACATAGTGGGTTTTATGTTTTTTATTGTTCTTAAAAACTTTCTGCTGTGGCTTTCTTCCAAAAATAACGGAAGCTTTCCGGAAGCGCATTCTCATCCAACAGACAGCCGCTGTCAAGCTCCGGATACGTTTCTGCAAACGTCTGTATCTTAGTCCTGTCAACTCTCATGCTGACAACATTTCGGTCTACTTCATCCGGGTGGCAGATTCCTGCAGAAGCCATCAGTTCCATGGCGCTTTTTACAGTCTCGTGCTGGAAACGGGCAACACGTATGCTCTTTTCTTCCGGTACCAGTCCTTTTACTAATCTCGGGTCTTGTGTTGCGACTCCTGTCGGACAGGTATTCGCGTGGCATTCCAAGGCTTGGATACAGCCCAAGGCAAACATCATTCCTCTGGCAGAATTGCAGAGGTCGGCTCCGGTTGCCAATGTCTTGATGATATCGAAACCAGTAATGACCTTGCCGCTGCAAATAATCTTGATCTGGTCTTTGATGCCAAAGCCTTTTAGACAGTCGTATACGAAGGCTAGAGCGTCTCTCAACGGCATGCCAACGTGGTCTGAATATTCCTGTGGTGCCGCTCCGGTTCCGCCTTCACCGCCGTCTACGGTAATAAAGTCGAAATAGGTTTTTGTCTGAACCATGGCTTTGCAGATCGCAATAAATTCAGATTTGTTCCCGATACAGATCTTCATGCCGATAGGTTTTCCGCCCGATCCTTTGCGCAACAGCTTGATAAAATCCATTAGCTCCAGCGGCGTAGAGAAAGCAGAGTGGGTAGGAGGCGAGATAATGTCTTTTCCTTTACCTACCAAACGTATGGCGGCAATCTCATCGGTTACTTTTTCTTTTGGCAGGATACCTCCGTGTCCTGGCTTGGCACCTTGCGAGAATTTGATCTCGATCATCTTTACGTTGTCCAATACGGCTCTTTTGGCAAACTGCTCATAAGAGAAATTTCCGTCGTCGTCACGGCAGCTGAAATAGCCCGTACCGATATTCCATACGACATCGCCGCCTTCGAGGTGGTAAGGTGAAAGTCCTCCTTCACCTGTATTATGATAGAATCCGCCCTGCTTGGCTCCGGCATTCAGTGCCTGTATGGCGTTCTTGCTCAAGGAACCAAAACTCATGGCGCTGATATTGTAAAGGCTGGCATCATACGGCTTTTCGCATTGCGAAGACCCGATGCGTACTCTCGGATTGCTATTGACCTTCGAAAACGGAATGGCCTTGATACTATGGTTGATCCATTGGTAGCCTACTTCGTAAATGTCTAATTGGGTTCCGAAAGGGTTAGAGTCGGTTTCTTTTTTGCTTCGCTGGTAGACAAGGCTGCGTTCCAGACGGTTAAAAGGCTTGCCGTCCAAATCGCTTTCAATAAAGTATTGGCGTACGCCCGGTCCTAGCGACTCGAGCAGGTAGCGCATCCTTCCCACAAGCGGGAAATTTCTTCGGATGGTTTTCTTGGACTGAAACATGTCATAGAATCCCATGATTATCAAAGGAATGAATATCAATAGCAGGAAGCTTGCCTTCCAGTTGATGTAGGTCATGATGCCAATAATGGCCAACGACGTGATGCTGAATACTACAAATACTTTTCTCATATACTCTCTCTGTTTTATTATAAATTACCAGCCATAATATTAGTAATTTTTAATCAATTTCCCTTGCTAATTGCCTTCAATTTGTATCGCTGTATTTTTCCTGTTTCGGTCTTCGGAAGGTTGTCTAAAAAACGCACTTCTCTAGGATATTTATAAGGTGCTGCATTCTCTTTAAACCAGTCCTGCAATGTCTTGGCAAATTCTTCGCAAGCTTTGGATTTATCGGACAATACGATATAAGCACATACGAGCATACCGCGGTTTTCGTCAGGCAATCCTACCACGGCACATTCAGAAATGTCATCGTGCTTGAGCAATACGCTTTCAACCTCGATGGCTGCAATATTATAGCCCGAAGAAATAATCATGTCGTCGCCTCGTGCCACAAACCAGTAGTAGCCGTCTTCGTCCTTGCGGAAGATATCTCCAGTCAGGTTCCAGCCGTCCTGAACGTATTCTTTCTGCTTGTCGGTGCGGTTCAGGTATTTGCAGCCCGTGATTCCTCTTACGGCCAACCTTCCCGGTTCGTTAGGACCGAGTTCGTTGCCTTTTCGATCTACAATACGGGCTTCATAACCCCGTATCGGAAGTCCGGTAGCACCTTTTTTCATATTGTCTTCGTTAGAAGAGATAAAGATATGCAGCATTTCCGTAGCGCCGATGCCGTCGATGATTTTCAATCCTGTGGCTTCGTACCAGTCTTCCCAGACTTTTTCAGGCAACGTTTCTCCAGCAGATACGCATTTCCGTAACGACGAGATATCGTAGTCGGCTGCCTTGGTTGCCAATATCCTCCAGGCTGTAGGTGCCGTGAATACGATAGAGACTTTACGGTCTTGTATCGCCTGCAATAGCAGTTCTGGCGACGGCTTTTCGATAAGGAAGGTGGATGCCCCGAAATAAAATGGAAACAGCACAAGGCCGCCTAATCCGAACGTGAATCCTAACGGCGGACTGCCTGTAAAAATGTCTTCTGGCACGGGCTGTAGCGCATATTTAGGAAAGGCTTCGCAGATCAGCAATATGTCTTTATGGTAATGGGATGTCATCTTCGGATTTCCGGTAGTTCCGGAAGTAAATCCTATAAGGGCGACCGAATCGGCTTTGGTTGGGAAGTTCTGGAATTCCTTTGGCTTGTTGTGCATCAGGGTTTCCAGCTTCGACGTGCCATTTTCCGTACCGTCGAATGTAATGGACTGTTTTAAGAAAGGAGATTTTACGGCCGCCAACGCTTCTTCCAGACGATAGTCACAGAAGGCGTGCGATATCTCGGCACTGTCGATCATTACTTCCAGTTCTTTTTCGCGCAACAGCGGCATGGTAGCGACCACGATGCCTCCAGCCTTGAGTATTGCAAACCAGATGGCCACAAACATCGGATTGTTGGCAGAACGTATCAGTACGCGGTTGCCAGAAACCAATCCCAAATCATCGACCAAGACATGCGCTATCTGATTGGCTTTTTCATACAGATCTTGATAAGTCCATGTCTTCTCGAAAGTACGGATGGCGATGTGCTGCCCGCGTCCTTCCTTGATATGGTTGTCCAATAGCCTTTCTACGCAGTTCAGGTCTTCAGGAAGCTGAAAATCAGGATCGCTGTAGATGTACTCTGGCTGCAGCTTTTGAGAAGGGAGGTGCTTGTGGGCGAAATTATCTAAATACATTTTTTTAATTACGAATTACGAATTTTAAATTAGGAATTAGTGTTGACTTTAAATTGCGAATTTCAAATTAGGAATTAGGAATTCGTGGTGTTGCGTATTGTTTTTTGTATGGAGCCGATTATTTTTAATAATTCTTCTGCATCATGGAGCAGGCTTTGGTGTTGGTGGGCGGTTAGATATCCGGTATCTTTTAGCAGCCGGATCCAATAGTGTGCTTCTCGGGCTTCTTTGTAGGCGATTGATAGCTTGGCAAAGAAATCTTTTCGAGACTGTCCGCCCAGGGCTTCTTCTACATTGGCTCCAACTGATGTTCCGCACCGCAAAAGCTGCTTGCTTACTACATATTCTTTCTTTTCATGACCTAAAAACTGATAGGTCTTGATGATTCTTACAGCAAAGTTGTAGCTTTTGGCTTGGATGATGTTGTTGGTTTTCATGGCGAATAGATTAAGTATTAATTAGGAATTACGAATTACGAATTATATGAACTATAAATTATTCAACTTTCAATTATCAATTAGTATACAAATTTGAAATTCATAATTCCTAATTCGTAATTTTATGACTTTCCGGTTTCAACGCTTTCTTCATTCCTTCTACAGCTTTTCTTTCGCTCAGCTTATACGGATAAAGATGCGAGACTCCTGCTTCGTACTGCTGCGGGATGTCTTCTGCGGGATACTGTTCGTAAGCCTGTGCATTTCTGACAAAGCCCGGGTCTAGCAATAACGGCCTTCCTAGGGCTACCAAATCGGCTCTTCGGTTCAGGATGATGGTGTTGATCTGGTCGATGTCTTGTATGGACCCCGCCGTAATCGTCGGTACGTGAACAGAATTTCGTACGGCGTCTGAAAAAGGCGTCTGGTACATCCTGCCATAGGCGGGTTTTTGATGGCTGACGGTATATCCTGAAGATACGTTGATGATGTCGGCTCCGGCTTTATTAAAGGCTTCGGCTATTTCTAGCACTTCTTCGGACGTGATGCCCCCTTCGGCCCAGTCGGAAGCCGAAATCCTTACGGATATCGGACGGTCGGTATCAAAGTTTTCTCTGACGGCATGGAATACTTCTAACGGAAATCGCAGCCTGTTGGCTGTGCTTCCGCCGTATTCGTCGTTACGGGTATTCGTCAGCGGCGATAGGAACGAGGCGAGCAAGAATCCATGATGGGCCTGCAATTCGATCATATCGAATCCAGCCTGCTCGGCATTTTTTGCGGCTTGTGCAAATTGTGCCATTACGATATCCATATCCTGTCGGTCCATTGCTTTAGGCACTGGCATCCTGCTACTGTATGGGATGGCAGAAGCAGAAAGCAATTCCCATGGATTTTCTAACGGTTCGTTATAGCCTTCCCAAGGCATTTTTGCAGCGCCTCTTCTTCCGGAATGCCCGAGTTGGATGCCGATCTTGGTCTTGCTGTTTTGGTGTACGAAACTCGTAACTTTTTTCCAGCTATCTATCTGTTTTTGAGTGTTTATTAGCGGGCAACCTAAAGTAATTTTTCCTTCTTCGGAAACCGCTACGGCTTCCGTAAGGATAAGGCCGACACCGCCTATGGCACGGCTGCCGTAATGTACCAAATGCCAGTCAGACACGAGGCCGTCTTTGGCAGTATATTGTTCCATCGGAGCCATGACGATTCGGTTGTTCAAGTGCATCTTGCGCAACTGGTAGGACGTAAAAGCCGGAGGGGTTTTTAGGTTCTCGCTCGCTACGGCCGTATTGAATTCCTTAAGCACCGCATCGGTAAATGAAGCATCCCTGATGGCAAGGTTCTCAAAAGTGACTTTCTTGGAGCGGGTCATGACGCCAAAGGCAAACGGCAAGAAGTCCTGCTGGATGTGCCTGTCGATGTCCTCAAACCATTCCAAAGAAACCTTGGCGGCGTGCTGTATCATCTCGACGCGCTTGCGTCGGTTCTTTTCGTAGGCTTGGAAAGCCTGCGGTATGTCGTTCAGATGGGCTGCAATGGCATCGGCCAACGCTATGGCGCATTCCATCGCGAGCTTGGTGCCCGAGCCGATAGAATAGTGTGCGGTAGCTTTGGCATCGCCCAGCAGCACAATATTGTCTTTGTGCCATACGGCATTGGTAATAACAGGAAAGTTCCTCCAGTGCGATTTGTTGGAGATCAGTCCGTGGCCGTCGAGTTCTTTTTTAAAAAGTTCTGACAGTTTCTCAATGGTACCTTCTTCGTCTTCAGTCACAAAACCTGCCTTTTCCCACGTCTGTGGCGAGGTCTCGAATATCCAGGTGCTTTTTCCTTCTTCGTATTGGTAGGTATGGGCCACGATAGGGCCGTAAGGCGTATTCCTGAAAAAATAGGTAAAGGCATCCAGCGGACGCGTTGAGCCCATCCAGACAAACTTGTTTTTTTGCAGTACCGAAGTAGTGCCGAAATCGTCTGGGTATTGGTCGCGTATGGCACTGTTGATGCCGTCGCTGGCCACGATTACGTCAGAATCCTTAAACTGCGACAGGTCGTCGACATTGTGGTCGAAATGCAGTCCGACGCCTTCTTCCTGGCAGCGCTGCTGCAGGAGCTGGAGCAGGGTCTTACGGGAACAGCCGCAGAAGCCGTTTCCGGTAATGCGTACCTTTTCGCCGTCGCGCACAATATCAAGATCGTCCCAATAGGCAAAGCGGCTGCGGATCAGCTCATAGGACTTAGGGTCGCGCGTAAGGAACTCGCTCAGCGTCTCGTCCGAAAAAACCACGCCAAAGCCAAAGGCATCGTCGGCCTTGTTGCGCTCGTAGACGTCGATCTGGAATTCCGGATTCGCTTTTTTGGATAGTATGGAGAAGTAGAGTCCTCCGGGACCGCCACCTATTACGGTTATTTTCATTTTTTTATCTTTTTAATCTTTACCCGTACCCTGTCAGGGTTTTAAACCTTGACAGGGTACGGTGTAGGTTTGGTTGGATGATGTTATTTTATCCTCTCTTGACCGCGAACAGTTCTCCTAATTTAGAGTAATTGGCTCCTGCGAGCCTCGATACCGGCCTATAGACGTCTAAGTTGATCTTGTGGTCTTCGAGCAGCACGGCTTCGTCGAAATGGAACATGACGATCCGGCCAACGACCATCGTAGCGCCTCCGTATTTATGATTTTCCAGCGAATAGTGGTGCACTACCTCGCATTCAAACGTAATCGGGCTTTCTTTTACCCTTGGCGGCTTGATCTTGAGCGAAGGCAGGGGCGTAAGCCCGGCCAGCTCGAATTCGTCTATGTCGGAATGTACCGATTGTGCCGTGGCATTCATGGCTTCCACGATTTCTTCGGTAACCATGTTTACGACAAACTGCCCGGTTGCCAAGGCGTTGTTCAGGGTGTCTTTTTTATGCTGGTTGCCGTGTGCCGTAGAGAACATGACATGAGGCGGATCGTCGCCAATAACGTTAAAGAAAGAGAAAGGGGCAAGGTTGGGTATGCCTTCCTCGCTTATGGTTGAGATCCAGCCGATCGGCCTCGGAATGATGGCTCCGGTGATGAGCTTGTAGATGGCTTTTTGGTCCAGTTCTTCAGGGTTGAATTCCATTTTATTTGCGTTTGTACAAATTAAAGGAAATTTTTAGAATTATTTTTAAGGGAATGTATTTTTGGGAAGGGAAAATTGTGAAATGTGTAAAATGATTTAGGATTTATGAATTAGGATTTATGGTTGAGGGCTGGGATGCAATAAAGGGGATGGTTGCGGCGTTTTGGTTGAACGAATTTTACCCCACTTAATATTAAATATATGCAGCAAAATGGAAAAAAACAACATCCCCAAAAGAACTGACATCGGCGACTACTGGCTTGACAGCTCGGATGTCAAAAGAATGTTCAACATCAGCGACAGCACCCTGTACCGCCTGAGAATCAGCAAAGAAATTCCTTTTACCAAGATCGGCGGCAAGTTCGTCTATCCGAAAAGCTTTTTCGTAAGCACGTTGGGCAACAGGTGCCGAAATAAAGGCCAAGGTTTCTAAGCTTCTTGTCTCCCAAGACAGCTTCTCTTCTCAACCTTCGGCTGGCCATCCCAAACACTTCAAGCGATAAACAAAATTGTATATAATACACCGTATTGTTTATGATTATTGCTTATCCTGCTCTCCTCATTCCCAAATCCCAAATTCCAAATCCTAATTCCGAAATCATAAATCCTAAATTCGTAATTCCTCATTCCACTTTTCTCCCACCTTTCTTCGCAAAAACACCCCTTTTTCCGAACGTGACCAAAACATGACCAAAACATGACCGGAACAAAATGGCCTTTTTTCTGGAACAACCGGTCAAAATCGGTCAAAAGCAGCCAATTTCGGTCATTGCCCGTCAAATCATTTCACTACCGTTCAAAACCAGTCAGGGCTTTTGTTTGCCGTATTGGCTGCTGTACTTTCGTTTCAGATAAGCTCCACGAGGGGGCTTTAGTAACCCTAAAAAATAGATAAAAATGGGTACGTACAATAAGGGAATTTTAGGTGCCTTTTCAGGCAAGGTCGGTACGGTAGTAGGTGCCAATTGGAGAGGCAAGGACGTGATGCGCAGCTTGCCAAAAAAGACGGGCCGCATCGCAACGGACAAACAGGAGATGCAGCGCCTGCGTTTTCGTACGGTTGCGAATTTTTTACACGATTTGAGGCCGGTCATGGGACGTTATTATGGAATAGCGATGGGCGACAAGTCGAAGAACAACCTGGCGACTTCGTATCATATGAAGGAGGCGCTGGTGCAAATCGACGACAGTGTTGAGATTCTTTTGAACCGAGTGCAGATTACGCGCGGCGTGCTGCTGGGATTGCAGACGCCAGCAGTTGCTGCGGAAGCGGGCGGTATCTTGAAGTTTTCTTGGACAGACAATTCGGGACAGGGAACGGCCAAAGCAACCGACCGACTGCTGGTGGCGGTCTATGATCCGATAATCGACAAATTTGAGACGATGGAAAAGGTGGCATTGCGTTCGGCACTGTCGGCTTCTGTAACCCTGCCGGCGCCTTTTGTCGGTTCGCAGGTACACTGCTGGGCATCTTTTGTGTCGGAAGACGACAGGCTGTATTCTACCAGCGTATATCTGGGCGAGATTGAAGCGGTGTAGGCTGTTGTGTAGGAGTACAGCGGGAAAGGCCTCGGAGGAAACTTCGGGGCTTTTTTGATGTCTCTTACTGAAATTTTAACTTTTTTAACGAAATGAGGAAATCCGTAAGGAAATAAGCCAATTCCATAGTAGTATTGGTTGGATAAGAATCTGATGGCCAATTGGATTCTATGGCCCCATTTTTAACCAACTACCACCAAAAATGCAGCAAAAAATCCTACTTGTCTTATTTTTTATTCCTTGTTTTCTTTTTTCACAGGACTATATCTACAAAGAATTTGGGCTCAATGAGGGCCTGCCCAGCCTGCAGGTCTACAACTTATATCAAGATAAGAACGGTATCGTCTGGTTTGCTACCGATAGGGGCATTGCCAATTATAATGGTTATGAAATCAAGTCATTTGGCGTCAAGGATGGGCTGCCCTCCAATGTAGTCCTAAGCTTTCATCCCCAAGCCGACGGCAAGGTATATTGCTCTACTTTTGACAATGTATTGTTTTATTTTGAGGCGGGCATTAAAGGGTTCAAGCCCTATCCGTATAATGCTGTGCTCAAGCAGAGTCTGTTGGAGAACCAGACGATACAAAATGTCTATTTTGATGAAGCGGGCAGGCTGCACGTTGGGTGCAATTACAAGATCGGAAAGCTCGTTATCGACAAGAAAGGGGCTGTTGTCGAAAACAAAAAAAAAGGAACTTCTTATTTAAAGAGCGAAGGCAATTATGCCGTTTATGAAAAACACAAAAATACCTTGTTCTACTATCTGTCAGACGACATCTCCAAGTTGAGTCCAAAGGCAACTAGTATGCCGTGTACCGACACAAAGATAGAAATTGTGGGGCTGCCAAATTTCGAGTATCTGATTTATAGGAATGAATTTGAGATCTCGATACGGGACAAAAGCGGTACGATACTCAAAAGAGTAGAAAGTCGTTTGAGACCTCTGATAGTAAGGGCTGTCGACAGTACGCATTTTTTTATCGGCTACCTGTTTGGCGGCGGTACTATTGTAGATGTGCAAGGCAATGTGACGGCTTCTTTTTTAAAGGACCAGTCGATTACTAATTTTTTGATCGATAGGGAAGGAGGCTACTGGTTTACGACCTTGTATTCGGGCGTCTTTTATGTCAAGGAGCCCAAGATTCGGGTTTTTAATCAGAACAATATCGATATTCCTATCTATTCTCTCACCAAAAATCCTAATAATGAGCTTTTTGCCAGCTATGACAATGGCAGGGTCTTAAAGATTGATCATGACGGCAATTCGAGCATCTATTCTAATTCTAATAATATGGTGCGGTCTTTTATGGAGCATGATGCACGCACGGGGCATTCGCTGCTGTATTCTGAGTACAAGTTTGTAAAAAAAGGAAAACAGACCCAGGTTGATATGCTGCCATCCTATGTCCTTAAATTTTCTGAGCCAACAGACAAAGGACTGCTCGTGACGCAGCTTGGCGGCGTGCTTTCGGTCGATCTGAATGGCAATACCCCAGAACAGTACGTAAAGATTTCTTTCAGGACTCACGATGCCTGCTATTGGCAGGACGATATCTACATTGGTTCTCCGCAAGGGGCCTACGTTTATACCCGTGACGGGAAGCTGAAAGCGCTTGTGCACAAGAACAAGCTTTTTGGCTACAGGATAGACGATATTGATTATAACGAAAAGCGGAACGAGCTCTATTTTGCCTCTTTAGGACAAGGACTGATTGTGTATGACAAGACTACGGAAAAAGTAACTGCCATTACCAAAAAGGACGGACTGTTTAGCGACATCGCGAATGAGGTGCATATCGAAAATGAGAACGAGATCTGGGTATGTACCAATTCGGGCCTGAACAAAATCAGTTTTGGTGCCGATGGAAAATATACGCTCACCGGACTCAAGAGTTCTGATGGCCTGCTCAACGACGGTATCAGTGATGTGGAAATCCTAAACGATAGGGTCTGGATTGCTTCTAAAAAAGGGCTGGTCTATGCGCCCAAGGCCTTGTTTGCGGCTTCAGAAAACAAGACGGACTACCTGCTACGAATAAAACAAGTCCTTGTGAATGAAAAGGAAGCCGGTCTGGAATCTTTAAAAGGACTGTCTTATGACGAGAATCGGATCGAGCTTAATTTTGAAGCTGTGTCGCTGAAAAGCGAGGGCAGGCTTGTGTATCATTATAAATTAGAAGGGCTCGATACCAAATGGTACAGCACCAAAAACAGGAAAGTCACTTTTTCTTCGCTTCCGTATGGCGACTATGTGTTCAAGATTGCCGCACAAGATCCAGATGCACTGCAAAAAGCCAATTTTCTTGAAATCCCCATTCACATAAAAGCACCTTTCTGGAAAGAGGCCTGGTTCATCGTAGTGTCTGTTATTATGCTGCTGTGTATCGTCTATTTCTTTTTCAAGCTACGCGTATTTTCATACAACAAGGACATCACGCGGGAACTGCTCCGTATCTTGGTAAAAAAAATAAAAAGAAAAGAAAATTATTTTGTTTTTAAAGAATCAGGCAGGGATATCCGCATAAAAACCGATACGATCTTGTATGTGAAATCATCGGGCAACTATATTGAAGTGGTAACCGAAAGCAAGACCTATGTGGTACGCTGCAAAATAGGGGATTTTATAGCCGCTACGCCCGATTCATTGGAGTACCTGAGAATCCATCGATCCTATATTGTCAGGATTGACAAGGTCGATACCAAGTCTAAGACCGAAGTAGTTGTTCGGGGAGAAAAACTTCCCGTAAGCGCATCCTATGATGATGCGATAGACAATCTTATTTTTTAGAAAAAAATCCGTCACACAAACAAAGCAATTCATCCCAGGCCTCTTTTTATTGGTCACTATTTTGATGCCAATACGTCACAATGCGCTACAAACAAATAGTTTATGATTTTGTTACGAATAGTTTTGTCACAGCTTTATTTCATAGCCGCAAAAGGATCCTCCACAGCAAAAGTTCCTTTTCGACCATGGATGACAAGCAACAAACACCCAAACCATTCATTAACTTAAATTGTAAAAAAATGAGAAAAAACTTTAGAAGTATCGGACTTATTTTAGTATTTGTTACCTCTTTGATTTATCTGTCCTGTCACACAGATGAAACTTTCAAGGAGGGAGAGACGGCAGCGCGCGAATTGGCATTTAACGGCGAAATCTGCAACGGAAAGAAAATCCTCCGTTTTAATACGTTGGCCGAACTGCAGCAGGCGCACATGCAGCTGTTCCAGCTGTATGAGGCTGGCAATCAGGAAGAGCAAATACTGATTGATTATGAAGACAGCCACAATTTTTATTCCTTGCGCAAAAAAGAACAGGACATGGACAACGGCGTCATTCCAAACGATCCTACTTTTGACGAGACGAATTTCACACTCGATCCCGTTTTTGAAACGCTGCTTAATCAGGACGGTATGATTATCATCGGCGAAAGGCTTTATATCTGGGATACTGGCTGCTTGATCCAGAGTATTCCTTTTTCGTGTTCGAACTATGGGAAACTATTGGACTTCTATAATGCGGCCAAGACGAATTCTATCGATGTGATGCACAATATTTTTATCAGTAATCAGATGAAAAACACGAACACTTGCGACGATACGAATTATGATTTTGAGACGATTTCTGAAAACAGGGGCAAAGTTGAGTCGGGCAAGTTCAAAACCAAAAATAAAAACGGCTGCGGCTATGAGGTAGTCGTGAACAGTACGCTGAAAAGTTGCACAGAAGAATGGAATACTTTTGAAATTTCATTCGAAAGTATTGAACCATTGAATTCTGGCAATCCGTTAAATTTCTATTATGTTTCCAGCGCGTTTGGAGACTTAGAAGGATTAGAATTCAGCAATGCTTTCACAGGCTCATATGCCAGCATTCCTATCACTAATGAGGATGAGACCTATGGCTATATAATACCATTTACAGGTACATTTTACATGCGTATACCGGCAGGAGATGTCAATACATTTTCTATATCGCTTCTGTCTTCTATAAAATTGCTCCAAGGGAATTCTTGCCAGTCTTCAGATAGTGTTACGATCGACAATAATTGCCCATTTTCTATAACGGCCACTAAGGGTAATGTGAGTTCATCGCAGGCTTCTTGGACTTTTTCTATTCCGCAAACAAATGGCTGTCCGATTGGGCAAGGCAAGGTAACATGGGATTTTGGTGATGGAACAATTGTTACGGGAGGGCCTTCTATAATCCATGTTTATTCGATGCCGTGCAAGATGCAGTATCTTACAGTTACGGCTATTATAGGAGGTGTCACGTGCGGGATGACGGATAAAGTGCTTTCGAAGGGCAATATTCCTTATGGAAATCCGTGTATGCGGCAAAACTATAAATTTCCCACAAAAAAGGCCCAATGGAGCGGAAGAACAGCAAAATTTTCGGCAAAGATAAAAACGAACAACTCGGGGAAGGTCAAAATTGTAAATGGACTCAAGTGCCGCATACTAGGTACAAAAATAATCAAAAGCACAGGAAGCATTTACAATCCATCGGCCAACAACGGCAGCTGCCAGCAGGTCAATATAGCCTCTGTGATGGGGATAAAATCAACAAATGGCAAAAAGCGAAACAAGCAAAAGGAAAGATTCGTGAGCTTATATCATATCAATGCAGAAGATCCCTATAAAGTGATTTTTTCACATTCGAACGGACACAACTACATTCTTACTGCCGACGATTTGTATTGCAGCCAGTAAATAGTGATAAATAGAGTTTAAAAAAAGCCGCCTCAGTTGTTGAGGCGGTTTTTTTTGGAATAGAAGTGAAAAGTTTTGGAGGCGGTTAAGGAAATTTTAACTTTTTTAACAAAATGTGGAAAACCGTAAGGAAGTGCTCTTTCTTTATCGTAATGTTACTTCGGTATTTTCTAGGAAGTCTTTTTCTTGAGTTGCCAAGTTCATTACCATGATGTTTATTAATAATTAATCCCTCAAAAATTATGAAAACACAAAACTTATTTAAATTAACTGCCTTGGGCTGCGGGCTATTGCTGGCATCCTGTTCTACCATCAATGAGGTACATTATTTCAAGGACAAGATCAGCGAGACATCTGATGCTCCAACAAAAACAGTTGCGAATTACTACAAAGTCCAGATAAAAGGCTATTCTTTTTTATCGAGCTCTCGGTATGTGTCCGGCTATTTTGACCAGAATGCCATCAACTTATATTTCAACGAGTTTGCACAGCCAGAAAAAGGAAAGCTGTTTGAAAAGAGCCCTGATGGGGGCTTTACGAATGAGACAGGAAATGAGCTGGTGCTTATTCTTTCGACTAATGCCAAGGCTATTTCTGACCAGATCGGCAACATTTCCAAGAATCAGGTCATCTTGAATTCTGCAGCTTCTTTGGTGCAGGACGGAAAGATCAAGGAGGCTCAAAAGCTAAAGATGGATTTGAGCACGCTAAACGTGGACACGAACAATTTTATCTTCCAGTCTGATGCCTACTTGAACGGGGTATCTGCAAAGACGCCAGAAGAACAAAAACTAGCAGTAGCACAACTTTTACAACTACTTCAATCGAATTAATATGAAAACCTTATTGAAATTGGCCGTATTCTCGTTAGTAGTGACGGGTTGCGCAAGCCGACTTAAAGTTACCGTAAAAGTAGCGGACAGGGAACAGATTTTGGCGATGGCAGAGGCTTCTCTCAAAACGGAAGTACTGCCTTCTATTATTGCTTTAGAAAATTTTAAAAACAGCTGGAACGAGCAAGCTCTCTTAGATGAAATATTTGCTTCTGTGGAGAAAAAATTGGAAGCAAAACTTAGGCCGGCAATTAAAGACGATTATAAAAAGCAGTTTCAGGAACGCTTTGGTTCGAAAATCATATTGATTAACGGCTATATCGACGAAGCCAAAAAGCAGTATGATGCAGGCAAGGCTAATGATGCCTTTATGGTTATTAACAAGGCTAATTTAGAAATAATGTCGATCCAAGGGGTTTTAAAAGACTATAAGGCTGATCTGGCAAAAGCAACAAACGTAGGCGGCACTATAGAGTATGGAACTCAAAAAGCAATGGTGCAAAAATCTATTAACGATATAGGGCCGGGGCCTGCAGAAAAGTCTCTAGCTGTTGCGGCTAAAGCTGCGGTTGCTGGGTCGGATAGGACACGTTTTCCGATTTTAGGGGATCCTCTGACTTCCTATATCACCCAAATGAAAAATGGAAAGGAATTAATTTGGAAAAATACCTTTAACAAAACGGTTTCTTGGAATCTATTTGGTAATTCAGATGTGGCAGTCATACTTCGTTCCAATCCGCCTGAAAAAGAGATGAAGACCGGCGATTATAACAACAACTTTATCGTCAAAGGGGTGAGGATGGATGCTGCTGATGCAACCAATGCCTTGATTACCGGACTGACGCAGACCATGAATTTTATAGCGAATACGCAGGGCATCTCTGTACCGATGCCACAGCCGACCAATACTACTGATCCTGTTCCTGTGCAAAATCCTTTAGTTACGGGATTTTTTGCCGATACAATGACCTATACTACCAAAAAGAAAAGACTTGAGGATTGTAAAAAAATGCTTATCGAAAAAATAAAGATGGAAAATATAGGGGCAATAGAGGATGAGGACGAATTTAACAAAGCCGTACTACGAATTGAAGCGTATTGGACAAGCTTAAAAGCAGAACTAAACAAATAATAAATATGAAAGCAAATCAATCATTCGTGCTTGAAAATGACCTGGATCTTGAAAATGAAAATTTCATAGTTAAGAAAGGTACTGTGGTGCATATCGTAAATCTATACGATAAGGCTGACAAGAAAGCCCCGACGGTTGTTGGTATAAAATTCGGGAATATCAACGGAACTTACCATCTAGAAGAAGACTTAGTAAAGAATTTGGTTAAATCCGGAAGTATGACGGCAGTCGCTCGTCGGTTTAATGTCGGTGACTGTGTGCTGACTCCTGATGGGGAAGGAAAAGTCAAATCTCATTTTCTTGACCCGCTGCTGAGTTGGCTTTATGGTGTCGATCTAAAGGAAGGGGATGCGTATATTTATAAGGAAAGTGAGTTAGGGGAGTGCAAATGATTAAGCATCAATAAAATTGGAAGTTAGAAAAATAGCTTTTAAGTGAATTTCCCATGCTGGAAGAATTAGAAGCTTATGAAATAGATAATTTTGTGTCATTTAGGAAGTGAAATGTCTAAAATGCTAAATGTTGATTAGAATTTATAATAGAAATTTATAAATCTTACAAAGTTATTAGTGTCTTATAATTTACTAATTTTAGAAAATTATAATGATTTAAAATTTTATATGGATAAGTACAAGCAAGCCATAGAGGAATTGATAAAATTTAGGAATGAGCGTGACTGGGAACAATTTCATGACTCAAAGAATTTAGCTCTTGCAATTTCAATTGAAGCAGCTGAATTAAATGAATTGTTCCTTTGGAAAAAAGAAAGCGAATCGGATAACGTGAATATCGAAAAATTAAAAGAAGAGCTAGCTGATGTATTGTCATTTTCTTTATTATTAGCAGAAAAACATAATCTTGATATATTTGATATTGTATTAGAAAAAATAAAAAGGAATGCGGAAAAATATCCTGTTGATAAAGCAAAGGGAACTGCTAAAAAGTATGATGAGTTATGATTGAAAACTTTGACGTATTCGATTTTGATATCAAAACGCATAATTTTGATAGTTCTTCTCTTATATCAATAGCTTCGGAGAATTTTTTAGTTACTGATTTCTGGCCATCGATTTATATTTTAATAAATGATAGAATCAAAGAAGTCTATATTGGTGAATCTGCTAATATAATAACGCGTTTTAAAAATCATTTAAATCATAAGGTTAAAAAAAATTTAAATAGCGTTTATCTAATAACCAGTAAAAGTTTTAATAAATCGGCTACCCTTGACATAGAATCTAATCTGATAAAATACTTTGATGCAGATAAAAAATATAAGTTGATAAATGGAAACGCGGGATTAATTAATCAGAATTATTACCAAAAAACATTGTATGGAAAAATATTTTTAGATATATGGAAAAAATTGCAAGCGAGTTCAGTAGCAATTGATGAACTAAAAAAACTTGACAATACAGACTATTTTAAATATTCACCTTATAAATCCTTGACTTTTGACCAGCTAGAGTCTGTCACGAAAATTCTTGAATTACTTACTACAAAGAATAACCAATCTATTTTTATCAAGGGAAGTGCAGGAACGGGTAAAACAATAGTAGCAGTATACTTAATGAAATTGCTACTTACTGATATTGAAATTTATGATGAAGAAAGTTTAGATGGTGATTCTTTGTATCTTATAGAACTTGTCAAAAAATATAAAGAAAAACATCCAAATCCTAAGATTGCACTAGTAGTTCCCATGACTTCATTGAGAGGAACATTGAAAAAAGTTTTTAAAAGTGTAAAAGGATTGAGTACGAAAAATGTAATTGGTCCTTCAGGGGTTTTAAAATCAGAATATGATTTATTATTAGTTGATGAATCTCATAGATTGAGAAGGCGCAAAAACATAACAAATTATAAATCTTTTGATAAGAATAATAACTTATTGGGTTTGGATCAAAACGGTACAGAGTTAGACTGGATATTAAGAAAGAGTAGTAATCAGATTTTTTTCTATGACCCACTGCAATCCATAAGGCCTTCAGATATTCCGCAAGAGATTTTTCAAAAACTTATAGACAAACCTCATGTTTCAACAGTTAAATTAAAATCTCAACTAAGGGTTATTGGTGGTGTAGATTATATTAATTTTATTGATGATTTATTAGAATGTAATCTGGAGAGAAAGGAGCTATTCTTAAAAAACAATTTATATGAATTTTATCTTTTTGATGATTTATCTCAGATGATAAATGAATTACAGAAAAGAGAGGATGAATTTCAACAAGCAAGATTGGTTGCAGGATATGCTTGGAAGTGGAAATCAAAGAAAAAGAGCAATGTTTATGATATACACATTCAAGACATTAAACTTAAATGGAATAGTGTTAACAGTGATTGGATTAATTCAAAAAATGCTTTTTTTGAAGTAGGATGCATACATACTACTCAAGGTTATGATCTTAATTATACAGGCGTAATTTTTGGAAATGAAATTTCTTATAATCCTGATACTAATGAGATAGTAATAAATAAAGATAATTATTTTGATAGGAATGGAAAATCAGGAATTGTAGATGTTAAAGAGTTGAAAAATTACATTTTAAATATCTATAAGACTCTAATGTATAGGGGAATGAGAGGTACTTTTGTTTATGCTTGTGATGAGAATTTGAGGAGATATTTGGAAGAGCATATTTTGAGTTATAAATTCAGGGAAGCGTTTTATTAGTAAGCACTAGAAAAATTGCAAGAGTATTAAATAATCAATAAATGGAACTTGAAAAGAAACATTAAGCGCAAAGGTCTTAAAAATAAATTGTTACGATATTATGGATTATTTTAATGTAACAAACAACTTCTCCCATTTATTGAATCTCAACATAATTAACAAAAATCTCTTGATGAAATATTTACTCTTCTTACTTTTTCTCACCACATCACTCTTCGCACAAAAAGAAGGACAGAATTTCTGTAAAGGCACTACAGACGGAAGTTATTTTCCGTTAGACATTCAGAAAAAGAAAATAGTCTGGTACAATACCTATTATTATGAAACGCTTGAAGGCGATAAAATGCTAAAAGGAAAAACCTACGTGGCTTTTAAACAGCAATGGCAGGACGGAAGTAATAGCATGATCTATTTTAGAGAGGCGAATGGCAAAGTACTGCAATATGAAGAATGTTGCTCTGCAGAAACAATACGTTGGAAACAATCTCTTAAAAAAGGAGAGAACTGGCAGAATGAAGATAAAACAAATACAGTGATTTACACGCTTCTGTCAGAGGATGCCGTACTAAAAACACCTTATTGTCATTATACAGGACTAATGGCCTTACAAGCCCAGTATGCAAAATCAACCTATGTGTTTTATTATTTACGCGGATTGGGTTATGTAGGAGCTACAAAAGATGGCAAGGTGATTTCGTTTATAGTGTTGCAATAAAAGATAACTATTTCTTACTGTCGTAAGATTTTCTCCATTGCCTTTCCTTTAGCCAGCTCATCAATTAGCTTGTCCAGATAACGGATCTGCTGCATCAGCTTGTCTTCAATGTCTTCTACGCGATAGCCGCAGATAACACCTGTAATTTTTGACGCATTGGGAGGAATCTGGGCATTGGCAAAAAAAGTTTCGAAATTGGTTTTCTCGTCAATAATCTGCTGCAGTGCCTTTTCGTCATAGCCCGTCAGCCAAAAGATAATGGCATCGACTTCCGTTTTCGTACGTCCCTTTTTCTCTGCTTTGTGAATATAATGCGGATAGACGCTGGCAAAAGACATCTTAAATACTCTAGTGTTGTCCATGAGTTGGTGTGCTTGATAGGGCAAATTACAAAAAATGTGGCACTATAAAAACAGCAATTGCATTTAGTTTCGTGCCAATTTAGTACATTGCATAGAGGATAGCACAATATCTTATGGTAAAATACGCCTTATTCTTTATCGTCTTTTTTACTGCTTTCTGTCAGGCACAGACTGCTGATTCGATTCCTCCGGCTGCAACCGCTATAGAAAAATACAGCGACCACGTTAAGCTGCGTTTGGGGTTCAGCAACAGCTTTAATTCTTTCCATATCAAAGACGCGGCCAGCCGTCTGGATTTTACGCTGTCGCCCAACCAACGGCTGAGGTCGACGCTTACGCTGATGTATAAGTTTATCGAGATTGATTTGGGCTATACGCCGGAGTTTATCCGTTTTAACAAGGACGATGCCATCCGAGGGCGTACGAAGTTTTATAATTTTGGGACACGGTTTTATTTGGGCCACTGGATGCAGGAACTGCAATATGCCAAGACCAAAGGCTTTTATGTAGATCATGACGACATAGGGTCGGATGAAAACATCTTGTTCCCGCATTTCCAAGTACAGAAGATAGGAGGGAGCACCTCGTATATCTTTAATCGGGAGTTTTCATTTCGCGCGATCTTCCTGCAGAGCGAATGGCAGCGGAAAAGCGCGGGCAGCTTTGTGCCCAGCATCAGCTATTATTTTACGACGATTAAAAATAACGACCCGAGCGAAAACCATATCCTTGATATTGCTGTAGGTCCCGGCTATTATTACAATTGGGTCCTCCAAGACAGGTTTCTTGTTTCGGCAGGTGGCTATGGAGGCGTGGGTTATAATAGGTCAAAGACGGTTTATAGCGACGGCACACCTGACGAGACTTTTGACGGGCTTTCGTTTCAGGCGCAGTTTCGGCTTACGTTAGGCTATAATTCGGAACGGTTTTATGCGGGCGCTGCTACGAGCCTGAATTCGTTTTCATACAGTTCTGAAGCGAAGATTCATGTACAGGATCAGCAGCAGTTTTTGGAGTTTTATATTGGGTATCGTTTTAAGGCGCCGGAGAAGGTGAATCGGTTGTTTGGGAGATGATAGTGGATAGTTGATAGTTGATAGTTTGGGGTTGGGGGAGTATTAAGAAATGGATTACGAAAGTTGCTGTTTGTTAAAAAATCTTTACCAGAACTTTTATAATTTTTTATTTTTTATGATTTTTTTAAGATATATTTACGGTAAATATTCTGTATGAAAAAATTGTACTTTGCTGTTTTAGGGTTCTGCTGCTGGCATGGAATGAACGGGCAAGGACTTCATATACCGGATTCAAATTTTAAGTCAAAGCTGCTGTCTGCCAGTACAAGCAATAAGATAGCCAAAAACGTAGAAGGTGAGTTTGTGTCGATTGACGGCAACAACAACGGGGAGATTGAAGCTTCAGAAGCCAGTGCTGTCGCTTACCTGAATATTGCTTCATCGTCTATTGCCGACTTGTCTGGCATTGAATATTTTACGGCATTGAAGTATCTGGCTTGTAATGATAATGAGCTTATGTCGCTGGATGTAAGCAGCTCGCCCGATTTGGAATACCTGTATTGCTCTACTAATGTACTGACCCAATTGAACCTTTCAGGATGCAACCGTCTTCGGGATTTGGAATGCAGCCATAACCGCCTGACATCTTTAGACGTATCTGGAAAGGCTTCGCTGCGTGACCTGAAATGTGATACGAACGAACTGGCATCATTACTCCTTACAGGCAGTCCGATCAAGGAACTGCACTGTGGCTATAATCTTCTTGTCCAGCTGGATCTTTCGGGTCAGACAGCTCTGGAATCGCTCAACTGTTCAAACAACCGCCTGGCAGCCTTAGATCTTTCGGGATTGGCCAGCCTAGAACGGCTGTTGGCTCAAAACAATAGATTGATAACGATCACCGACCTTGTAGGATTTCGCTATTTGAAATCGGTACAGGCAGGCAATAACCGCTTGCGTTCGCTTGTTGTTTCATGTCCGCTGCTCTCTGAATTGGGCGTACAGGACAATCAGCTCGAAAGCCTTAAAGCATATGGCTGCCCAGTGCTTGGTCTTGGTGAGCGCGGCCTGAATTTTAGGAATAATCCATTAACACTGCTGGATGTTCGAGGCTATGAAGGACTGACTTCTATTGCCTGCAACAACTACGGATTGACGGGCGCCTTGACAGTCATGGCTGATCCTACAGTAAGTTCGATCCTTTTTAACGACAACAGGTTGACGTCGCTGGACGTTTCTCAATGTCTTGGTGCAGAAGTGCTGAGTTTTAAATCCAATCCGCAGCTGGCTACGCTTTTTATAAAAAATGGAAAGAACAACCATTCGTCTGTAGCGATGGCCTTGCCGACGGTACCGCGTCTGCGTTATATTTGTGCAGATGAAGGGGCAGAGACGACACAGCTGCAGCACTTGATTGCTGCTACGGCCGGACGCCAATGTGAAGTGAATTCGTATTGTTCTTTCGCGCCGGGTGGACGTTATTATGCCATAGAAAGCGTCACTGCTTTTGATAACGACAATAATGGCTGTGAAGCAAACGATCCTGGCTTTCCTTTTGCCGGATATAAGGTCGTTAACGGAACAACAGAAACGATCTATCTGTCGGATCGTACCGGTAAATACAACCTGCCATTGCAGTCTGGCAATTCGGTCATTACGCCCTTGCTGGCTGATAATTCGTATTTTATGGTTACGCCGCCGAGTGCCTCGGTTACGTTTCCGAGTCAGAACAGCACACAGAACCCACATTTCTGCGTTAGCCCTAAAGGGAAATATGCTGATTTGGAAATCGTGATGCTGCCTTTGGGGGATGCTATTCCGGGCTATGCCAGCAGCTATAAGATTATGTATCGAAACAAGGGAACTGTCGTACAGTCGGGTAGTATAGGATTGCAGTTTGAAGCTCCCGTCCTTCGTCTGGAGGTTTCAGTGCCACAAGCAGTGCAAGAAAGGCCAGACCGTCTCTCATGGACTTTTTCTGAATTGATGCCTCTTGAAATGCGTACGATTGTGTTGAGTTTTACTCTGAACACGCCGACAGATACTCCCGCGTTGAATGCTAACGACGTTCTGAAGTATACGGCCAGCGTAACCACTCCAGCGCTCGATGCATCGCCAGAAGATAATGTCATTTCCTTCCGCCAGAAAGTAACCAATTCTTTTGACCCAAATGACAAGACCTGCCTGCAGGGAGACCGGGTTTCTACAGAGTATATAGGACAGTATGTGCACTATATCGTCCGTTTTGAGAATACAGGAACGGCCATCGCCAAAAATATCATAGTAAAAGACATTATCGATACAGATAGGTTTGATATGAGAAGCTTGGAGCCTATCGAAAGCAGCCATCCTTTCACGACCAAGATCAGCAACGGGAATACGGTTGAGTTTGTGTTTAAGGATATTGATCTTCCGTTTTATAACGACTTCAACGACGGCTATGTGGCGTTCAAGATCAAGATCAAACCTTCTTTGGCTGTTGGGGATACTTTTAGCAATAGTGCCAGCATCTATTTTGATTATAACCTGCCAATCTTGACCGACCGCATCGTTACTACAATCGAGTCGTTAAGTACGCCGGGTATTGATTTATCAGACCGTTTCTCAATCTATCCGAATCCGTCAAAAGGACTGCTGCATCTTGAAAACAAGGACAATATTGTGCTAAAGTCAATTTCTGTATACAACATGATGGGACAGCCGGTACTAATCATAAGTAATGCAGCAGCTGTTAACTCTGTGGATATTTCTGACTTGGCAACGGGAAGTTATGTAATGAAAATCTATTCGCAACAAGGCAGTGCCGTTGGCAAGTTCGTCAAGGAATAAGGATAGAAACATCATAATTATTACGATCAATGTATGGAACAGGATTGGAATTTCTACCAACCTAGTTCCAGCTTAAATAAAAACAATAAAAGCCTTTTGAGGAAATTGGAAAGGCTTTTATGAAAGCAAGATTGGCAAAAAATCGAAAAGGCTTATATTTGCAATACAGTCTATACGTACCGAAAAAGCCCAAAGCATACAATCTTAAAGATAATGAAAAACTACAGCATCCTTTTTTTGAGCGCGCTACTAACAGCGGCCAGCTCTTGCAAGCCAACCAACACATCCACTGCAAAAATACCTGCTATTGAAGTACAAGGCCATAGGGGAGACCGCGGTCACTTTCCAGAAAACAGCCTTGAGGCTTTCCGAAGCGCTATTGATAAAGGCGCCGATGTCATCGAATTAGACGTGGTAATTTCTCAAGACCGAAAAGTGGTAGTTTCGCACGAACCTTTTATGTCGTCTGAATACGTACTGCTGCCTGATGGGACGCGCTTGACACGCAAGACAGAAAGGGCGTATAATTTGTATTTGATGCCGTATGACAGCATCCGAAAATTTGATATCGGATCGAAAGGAAATGTACATTTTCCAGAACAGCAAAAAATAAAAGCCTATAAGCCGCTGCTTTCGGAACTGATAGACGATATGGAAGCCTACAGTGCCAAGAATAGAAAAAACAAGCCTATCCGCTATAATATAGAAATCAAATCAGGCGCCGATCAATATGATTTATCACAGCCACAGCCTGATGTATTTGTAGATTTGGTAATGAAAGTCGTTAAAGAGAAAGGCATCCAGAGCAAAATCAACATACAGTCGTTTGACCCTCAAATACTGAACGCGCTGCATAAAAAATACCCTAACATCAAGATTGCCTTTCTTACTGGAGATAAAGGACTGGCTAAGAATTTGGCCAATTTGAATTTTAAGCCAGAGATTTACAGTCCGCATTACGGACTTGTAGACCAGGCATTAAAAGATTCGCTCAAGACGTTGAAAATGCGTCTTATTCCGTGGACCGTAAACGAAGAGAAAGATATCGACCAAATGATCGAGTTGCACGTAGACGGCATCATTACGGATTATCCGGAACGGGTGTTGAAAAAGCTCTAATACGATGGTTATATCGTCTTGATTTCCATGATCTTATCCTCAAATACTTCTTTGTAATCGGATTTGCTTTTTATGCGTGCCTTGTACGTGTATATGGTTGATACGGAAAGTTCTAGAAAGTCGGCCATCTGGCTGGAATCTTGGATTCCCAAACGATAAAGGGCAAAGATTCGCAATTCTGTATTGAGCAACTCGCCTTTTTTGATAATGCTTTTATTTTCAGGAGAAAAGAGTGCGTTAAAATCAGTAACAAAAGTAGGGAAGAGCTTTAAGAAAATCTCATCGAACTGGTGGAACAAATGTTCGCGTTCTAGCCTGACATCGTATCTCTTGAGGCTTGCAATAACCTCATCGGTTTTTTTGGAAATGATTTTCTGTATGGTGCTCTTCTGGATATGATCAATCTTATTGATCAAGTCGGAAGTCGCTTTTATAAAATACGTAATATATTCTTCCTTAATCGTATTGGCTTCGCTGAGGCTGATGTTCATTTCCTGTAATTTGCTGTAAGATGCTGCCATGGCTTTTTTGGAGGCATTCTTCTCTTTGAGCTGCTTGAAGATAATTACCAGAAAAAGAATGATAATTAGCGCTAAGACGGTAAGAAGGATCACGATTTTTTCGAGCATGTCATTTTTGTCGTTTACCTTATTCAGTTGCGCCTTTTCGATAATCGGAAGTATAGACGATATTTCGATTTTTCGGTGCCTTGCGTTATAAAAAGTAGCATCGTCCATAGCCAAGTTGATGTATTCGTTGGCTTTTTCCAAATGGCCCATCTTAAATAACTCGTTGGCAAGGTTGCGAAGCGCTACGGTTTCTTTGGTCGCATTCTTTACGTCGGCAATAGCGGCAAGTGCCAGATATTCTATCGCTTTTTCGGTAAATCCTCTTTCCGAATAGATATAGCCAAGGCTGGAAGTAGCGATTCCGTAGTATTCCGCAGGAAGTTTAAAATTGTTGATCCAATAGCTGAAGGCAAATTCGGCTCCTTTCCAATCTTGCTGCTTCATCCTTTTCAGGCTTTCTGTAGCCCAATATTCGTTGGTATTGGTGTTGATCAAAGCCAATGCTTTTTCAAGATAAAGATTCCCGTTCTGCACATAATTGATGTTGTAGCGCTGGTCTTTGTTGTAATCTGCCAGATCGTAGTAGGCGCGGGCTTTTACCGAATAATAATCAAACTTGCTGTTCTGGTCAAGCTTTGCGGCATCAATACTGTTGAGCGTGTCTATGGCTTCTTTAAACAGTCCTGACGAAAGCAACACAAAACCTTCCTTGATCTTTGCCTTGTCGACCAGCTGAAAATCTTTGAGACCTAAGGCTTCCGATTTGGCTTTTTCGAGATAATAATAAGCCGAATCATATTTAAAAGAGCGGTATTCGTCAAACAGCAGCATGTAATTAGAATACAAATTTTTCTTGTCGCGGCTCAAGGTAAATTTGTGGATATTGATCTTGAGCGCTTTTATCTTCGCATATTTCTGCTTCATATAAACTTCTTTGTGAAGAAGCGCCTTATCCAGATCCTTAAGCACGGGGTTTATGTCTTTAGCGGCAAGGGTAGCTCCGCTTAGAAAAAAGAATAAAATAAGTAGTCTGCACATGGTCATGTTTGGCTAGGGCTGTGCCCATTTTTAAGCTGTTTTCAATTTAAGTGGTGTTCTTGGCCAGCGGGATATTATTGAAAGAGATTGTGTTATCCTTTTCCGCCTAAAATTGCCAATAAAGTGTTTTGGTTTTGCTAAATGTACAGCAAAATTTTATAATTCTATAAAAAATTGCTGATATATATGTGTTATCCAAAAAAATAAGCTTCTTTAATTTTCATATTGTCATTAATTTAAGTTTTAGAAGGCGTTTTTTACCTATACAACATCTTGATTTTTTTTAAACTCATTATTTGTAAATAATTGATTTTAAAAGTGTTGATTCAGATATGTAGGCTTTATAACCTTGATTTTTCTCCTATCATTTTCTTAAGACTAATTTAACATCTAGCTTCGTTATGATTCTTTTTTGAAGAATAATGCTACTAACAAAAAACCAAAAAACGTATGAGATGTAAAATTATTTACCTGCTGGCTTTCGTCGGTTTTCTTGCGCTCGGATGCAACGAAACAGATGACGGAAATCCTACCGATCCTATTACCTTATATGAAAAAGTAAACGGAGAGTGGGGACTAATGAGCCTGAAAATGGTCGATGAGTTTGCGAAGTCAAATGCTGTAGAACCCTCTGAGCAAAACTTGAGCACACTCTTTAATTATGAGGATTTCAAGATCCGATTTTCCGTTGACTCTAAAATGGAGCCTACTACTTATGAAGTACTTGGCGACGTGCCTCCGTTATTCGCACCAAGCGGCTATTGGAAGCTAAGTGCCGCTTTCCAACCGGCCCGTGCCGAAGGAGTGCTGATCTATCTGTATAGCGATGCGGCCAAGACCCAGCTGACGGATGAGCTGCGCCTTATCTCAGTTCCAGGAAGCAACGAAGAGATGGAATTCCAGCTGACGCGAGTTTCTAACGGAACTGCCTTTGTGTCCTATTTATTCAAACTAAGCGCAATCCATTAACTATATGAAAAAAATTATACTTCTACTGCTGTTTATTGCCATGATGGCTCCAAGCCAAGCAATTGGGCAAGAAGCTGCCGGTCCTATAGCTTCTATTTCATCCTATCCTGTGATTTATAAATACGATGAACAAGTTACATGGTATTTTGATCTTTCAAGCACCACATTTGCCCCTGAAAGCGATGTGTATCTTTGGATCTGGTCGCCGACCGAGCCTGATGCTGGCAATTGGGAAAACTCTTCTGAATTTGCCAAGCTTACGTATGAAGGCAATATGGTTTGGAGCTTTACGCTTACGCCAACAGCCTATTTTTCTACAACTGCTGAAGCTATTGCGGCAAGTGCCGGATTCTGGTTCCGTTTGAAAAACAAGACAGGTACCAAACAAAGCGACGTGGCTCAGGTAGCCTATACTAGCTTTTCGTCTTTTTATACGGCCAATGAGCTGATCCGATCGTATCCGACAGCGCCTGTTATAGACAAAGGATTAAGTATCTTATTTAATTCAAACTTGGTTCCTGGGTTTGCCGATGCGACAAGCGTGCATTTTCATAGCGGACTTAATAATTGGGCGGTATTGCAAGAATACCAAGCCTGGCTGCCAGATGTCGTGGAAAAGACCAAGCTGAAAAATTTAGGCGATGGTTTTTATAAAATGGATCTTATCCCGTCTGAATATTACAACACCGAAGACGGCTATGTGATGGACAATATCGTTTTTTTGATGGTCAAGGACAATTGGGCGGCAACCACTCCAGATCAGATTCTCCATGCAGGAGAATACATTCCACCGCCACCGCCGGAATTCCGATTCTTCCCGATGCAGTTAAGCCAAAAAGACTTTTTGGGCATCATCAGGAAAAATAACGAACCTGGAGTAAACAAGCTTATTTATACGATTACTGCGGGCAGCCGTATCCTCACAGGAGAATTTACAGGCGGTACCAGCGAGATCAAAGGTTTTGTGAATCTGGTTTCTGAACTCAACGGAGTACAAGGCCTGAGCGAGATCCATGTCTTGGTCAAAGACAATACAAACAGGACTATTTCTGATACCAACATTCCTCTCAAAACCACCGACTAACAGCAACTAAAACTAATTCTAATGAATAGCAAAAATACTAAAGCGGCCCAATCTGAATGCGGGTCAAACCAATCGTTGGTATTCCTTATTTTCATGCTTTTTCTTTCTGCAGGACTGTTTGCACAAGGAAAAAAATTGATTTCGGGTACCATCTATGATTCTGCCGGCGGCGCACTGCCGGGTGTTTCCGTTCTAGAATCAGGCACCACCAATACCACAGTGACTGATTCTGACGGAAAATTTGTGCTGGAGGTTACTCTCGGAAATACCATCGTAGTTTCCTATATAGGTTTCCTGACGCAAAATATCACCGTGGATGCTACTACGGGTTCTGCATTAATCCTTAACATGCAAGAAGACGTGCACATGCTTGAGGCTGTCGAGCTCGTTTCTGTAGGATACGGAACCATGAGGAAGTCAGACCTTACTGGAGCCATCTCGACTGTTACTTCGGAAAATCTTGTAAAAGGAGCTATTCCTTCAACGGAATTGGCGCTTCAAGGAAAAGTTGCGGGATTGACGATTATTCGAGGCTCTGGCGACCCAAGCAACGGCGGGTCAATACGATTAAGAGGCGGTACTTCGCTAACGGCAAGTAATAGCCCGCTGATTGTAGTGGACGGTATAGCAGGAGTAGACATCAACATCGTACAGCCTTCGGACATCAAATCGATTGACGTATTGAAAGATGCTTCAGCCACAGCGATTTATGGTTCTAGAGGAGCTAACGGTGTTATCATCATTACGACCAAAGGAGGTTCTAAAGGCTTGTCTATTGTTTACAACGGCTATACGGGATTGAGCGAATCGTCTAACCATCTGGATATGCTTTCTGCCAACCAATGGAGAAGCCATGTGCGTCAAAACTCTCTGACGGATGCTATCGATTATGGAGGAAACACCGACTGGCAAGATGAATTAGAACGTCCGACAGCCGTAACACAATCGCACACGTTGAGCATTTCATCAGGAAATGAAACCAGCGGCCTTCGTACGTCCTTATCGTATTTTGACAGCGAAGGAGTTATCAAAACAACAGGATTGGAAAGATTGAGCGCTAACATCAGCACCTATCAATATGCACTAGACAAAGCATTAAAGTTTGATGCAGGACTGTTTGCCAATATCGACAAATGGCATCCGTTAGACTATCGCATCTTCGAAAGAGCATTTAATTTGAATCCTACAATTCCGGTCTATGATGAAAACGGTGATTTTACTTCAGTTGGAGGAACGCTTTATGAAAATCCAGTTGAGATATTGACTAACAGAACTGTAGATAACGAACGACACCGTGTATTGGGTTATTTTAAGACGGAAGCTCAGATCTTTAACGATTTTCAGGCTACGGTAAATTTGTCGCTAGAACATAACGCAATGCAGGGAAGTACCTACAAACCTTCTTATGCAGTAATGGAAGGTAGGACAGAAGGCGGTTATGCCCAAAAGACCTATGCCGAATATACTACGGCACAAATCGAAACCTACCTCAGCTATAGCAAGCTAATCGGAAAACATAGCATCAATGCTTTGGCGGGCTACTCCTTTTTTGAGAATATTTACGAGGGTTTTGGAGCACAGCGAAGCGGCTTTGAAACAGACCTTTTTAGCTATAACAATCTTGGAGCAGGGTACAACTACCGTTTGGGCGATGTGTATTCGTATAAAGGAAAATCGAATTTGGTTTCCTTTTTCGGCCGTGCGAACTATTCGTATGACGGAAAATATATGGTTACGGGAACTATCCGTAGAGACGGATCCAGCCGTTTCGGGGCTAATAACAAATGGGGTGTTTTTCCATCCGCTTCTGTCGCTTGGAGAATTACAGGAGAAGATTTCATGAGCTCGACACAAGATTGGCTTACAAACTTAAAACTGAGAGCAGGATATGGTGTGACAGGTAACCAAGACGGTATTGGAGAATACAAGTCGCTTTCCATACTAGGAGTGGGTCAAGACAGCTATTACGACCCTGTAACCGGAACTTGGAGCCTGGCGTATTCGCCGACACAAAATCCGAACCCAGACTTGAAGTGGGAATCTACCGAACAGCTAAACATCGGTCTTGATTTCGGGCTTTTTAACAGAATAACCGGAACTTTTGAGATTTATTCTAAAAAGACAAAAGACTTGTTATACACCTACCAAGTGCCACAGCCGCCGTATCTTGTAGGGACAATGCTTGCGAACGTGGGAGAATTGTCCAATAAAGGTGTTGAGATTACTTTGAACGCCAACATCATCAACAGAGACAAGTTTACTTGGGATGCCAATGTTGTATTTGCAAAAAACAAGCAAAAAATAGAAAAACTTTCCAACCAGATTTATGAAACAGAAGCCATCTACAGCGGCTCTCTGCACGGACTTTCTGGAATGTCAAATCAATTCTCCCAAATTATTGCCGAAGGCTATCCTGTAGGAACCTTTTGGGGTGTTGAAAGTTCTGGCTTGAACGAAAACGGAGAATTTATCCTAGGTACCGAAGAAAAGGCGATAGGCAACGTACAGCCTGACTTTACGCTAGGTTTAGGAATGAATTTTACGTACCATAATTTTGACTTCGGATTTACAGGTTATGGAAGCTTCGGGCAAGAAGTGCTGAATGCCACAAACATGATGCTGTATGATCCAAACCGTCTTCCAGCGTATAATGTTCCTGACGGGTTTTTGGGCAGCGGTATTACTTCGGCACCTAAATTTTCAAGCTATTGGATAGAAGATGCTTCTTTTTTCAGACTGCAGACTGTTTCTATAGGATATACGATACCGTTTAAAAACAAAGGTTCTAAACTAAGACTTTACGTGTTGGGTGAAAACTTGGCTGTCTTTACCAATTATGATGGTGTAGATCCTGAAATCGACCTGACTGGATTAGCCAATCCTGGTATTGACCGATTCAACAACTATCCAAGGCCAACGACCATTTCATTCGGGCTTAATTTCACCTTGACGAATTAAGCAACTTGATAACCTTAAAATAAATTAAAATGAAAATCAAAATAAAAGCTGCATTACTCCTGAGCCTTCTCTTTACTTTTTCATGTACAGATTTGAGCGAAGACCTATACGATAGGGTCGAGGATGATGATTTTGGAACGACTCCTAACGAGATCGAAGCGCTTGTAGGCGGGGCTTATTCTTCTTTGAGAGGCTTCAGCGACGGAATTTCTAATTCTTTCCCGACCTGCGAATATGTATTCTTTTTGAACGAGGTGGCTTCAGACGAGGCTACTATCCCGACTAGAGGTACCGATTGGTACGATGGCGGAAGATACCAACAAGTACAGACGCATACATGGGATGCTAGCAATGGTATGATATTGTCCGCATGGCGCTACTGCTATTCGGGAATTGCAAAAATCAATGCGATCATCTACCAGATTGATAAATCAGGCTTGAGCGCAGAGGCCAAAGTGCCGATTTATGCAGAATTAAAGTCTATCAGAGCCTACTATTATTATTTGCTTTTAGACATGTTCGGAAATGTGCCAATCGTGACCAATTTTGAAGAACAGTCTTTGCCATCGAATTCATCCAGACAAGAAGTGTATGATTTTGTGGAATCTGAATGGTTAGATGCATTGCCGCATTTACGTCCGAATGTGGTCTATTCAAAGTTTACTAAAAATGTAGTTTATGGCCTATTGGCGAGACTTTACCTGAATTCAGAAGCTTTTGTTGGAACTGCCCGTTGGCAAGATTGTATCAATATGTGCCAAAACATTACTGGCTATTCGCTAACGACAGACTTCTTTGCCAATTTTGCTACCACGAACCAGACATCGAGTGAAATCATTCTTTCGATTCCGTATGATTCGAACGCAGGAACTGTAGGAAACTATCTTTCGTCTATGAGCTGCCATTACTTACACCGATTCACGGTTTCGGCTACTGGAGATTATCCATGGAGCGCCAACGGAATCTGCGGACAGCCAGGATTGTATTCTAGTTTCCAAGATACGGATAAAAGAAAAAAATGCATGATAGAGGGCGACCAGATCAATCTGGCAACAGGCTCAGTCATCATCATGGACAGCGGACAGCCGTTGACTTACACAGAAGACATCGTGAATTTTACAGACGCAAAACAAAACGAAGGCGTAAGGCTGGGCAAATACGAAATAAAAGCAGGCGAAAAGTGGGAACGCGATCACGACTGGGTACTCATGCGCTATTCAGAAATCTTGATGATGCAGGCTGAATGTTATGTACGATTAGGCTCGCCTGATCTTGCGGCTCCGTTTGTACAGCAAATAACTTCGCGTGCCGGAACAGAAATGCCAGCTACTATCGACCTTGCTTTTATCGATAAAGAATTGCTTCGTGAGTTTACGTTTGAAGGCAGAAGAAGAACCGACAATATTCGTTTCGGTACTTTTTTCCAGCCATGGTGGCAGAAAGGCGCTACGCCAGCGTCAAGAGCGATATATCCAATACCGACAACGGTGCTGGCTACCAATTCAAACTTAGTCCAAAATCCTGGATATTAGGTTGGCAAATGGCAGTCTTCTGTGTTGAGTTAGTCATAGAAGGCTGTCATTTTAATAATTAATCGAATTACGATGAAAAAATATCTATTGCCCTTATGTATCAGCATTCTCAGTGTAACTCTTGCGTCGAGCTGCAGCAAAGACGACTCCAGTTCGAATCCTCCAGATTCAGAGCCCTTGGCTCCTGTGACGGTGGCCAAGACAAACGATACCAAAATCTACATGCATTATATGCCTTGGTTTGAAACTAATGAAAGCAGTCCCAATAACCAATGGGGCTATCATTGGACCATGGCAAACAAAAATCCGAATACTGTTGATTCCAACGGAAGAAGGGAAATTGCGTCTCATTATTATCCGCTAATCGGTCCGTATCATTCTGGCGACAAAGAGGTCATCGAAAACCATCTGCTGTTGATGAAATATGCCGGAATTGATGGGATATTAATCGATTGGTATGGCACGTATAACCTTAACGATTACAGAATACTTAAGGAAAACGCCGAACAGCTTATCGACATGCTCGATGAAGTAGGTCTCGAATATGCCATCGTTTACGAAGACCGTTTCTTAAACGATATTGTAAATGCCGGACTTGCTCCGACAGTAACTGGCGCAGCCAAAACAGACATGAACTATATGCAGACCCATTATTTTGGCGATGCCAATTACATAAAAATCAATAACCGTCCGCTGTTGCTGAATTTTGGTCCTATAACGCTGACTACTCCTGCAGCCTGGACAAGTACTTTTAGCGGACTCAATCCAAAACCTACTTTTTTGACTTTGTGGAACGAGTCTGGCGAAGCAGGTACAAACGCTTCTGGCGAATTTGCTTGGGTGTATCAAAACAATAATTCGCTAAGCAGCTTTTATGCTTCCAACCTTCCAAATCTAGGAGTTGCTTTTGGAAGCGCCTATCCAGGTTTTAATGATTTTTATGAAGAAGGAGGTACGTCGACAACTATTGGCTGGACCATCAATCACAACAATGGAGCAACGCTTGACGAAACGCTTTCGATGGCTCAAAATGCTGGAGTAGATTACTTGCAGCTCATTACATGGAATGATTTCGGAGAAGGAACCATGATTGAGCCGACAGTAGAATTCGGTTATTCGTATATCGAAAAGATAAAAACATTTGCAGGAGTCCAGTATTCAGGAAACTATTTCAGTGCCATCAGCAGGCTCCATACGTTAAGAAAAACCTACAGAAATAATACTACCATCCAGCGCAAGCTCGATCTTGCTTTTAATTATTTCGTCTCCATGCAACCTGATAAAGCCGCTGCGGTACTCAATGAAATTCAATAAGCACCTAAATTAATGCAAAATTCAATAATGAAAAATAATCTATACCGTTTCTGTCTGATAGCCCTGGCTTCTATCTTGCTTATATCCTGCAGTGCTAAAAAGACCTATATCGTAAAATCTCCAGGACAAAATAACGAGCTCATTTTTAATCTGACCCAATCCGGACAGCCACAATACCGATTTTCTTCTAATGGAAAGTCAGTAATCGAGCCTTCTTTATTAGGATTTGAATTTGAAGGCATCCGGAAAATGACCGAAGGCTTTGAAGTTGTAGCCACAGAAATCAATACAGCTGATACTGTTTGGGAACAGCCTTGGGGAGAATTTAAAAAAATTAGAGATCATCATAATGAGCTCATCATCCACCTGAAAGACGGTGAAGGACGGCTGGTCGATATCATTTTTAGGGTTTTTGACGACGGCTTAGGCTTTCGATATTCTTTCCCGAAACAGCCAAATCTGGACAAAGTGAAGATTTCCAACGAGATTACGCAGTTCACATTTCCTTTTGATAATGATGTCTGGTCAATTCCGGTGCATTCTGATAACAGCTATTATGAAAGCTTTTATAAAAAAACTCCGATGAGCCAAACCGATACCATCAATACGCCAGCTACTTTTGAAACCAAGAATAATCTTTTTGTAGCAATACACGAAGCCAACCTGACAGATTTTGCCTCGATGACCTTGCTAAAATTGCCAAACAATCAGTATAAAAGCGAACTGGTGCCTTGGGCAGACGGCGTAAAAGTATATGCGCAAGCTCCTTTTAATACGCCTTGGAGAACCGTAATCGTAGGAAAGACTCCTGGTGATTTGGTGACTTCAACATTGATGCTCAATTTGAACGAACCTTCTAAGATTAAAGACATTTCATGGATAGCCCCTTCAAAATACATAGGCATCTGGTGGGGCATGCACTTAGAAAAATATACGTGGGGGCAAGGCGACAAGCATGGAGCTACTACAAAAAATACCAAAGAATACCTCGATTTTGCCGCAGACAATGGTCTTGATGGAGTTTTAGTAGAAGGCTGGAACCAAGGCTGGGATGGCGATTGGACTGCCGACGGAACTGCTTTCAGTTTCGTAAAACCGTATCCTGATTTTGACCTTGACGAAATAAGCAAATATGCCGCGATGAAGAACGTCCGTCTCATTGGCCATCATGAAACAGCTGGAGCTGCCAAGCATTACGAAAGCCAATTGGACGATGCTTTTAAATTGTATAATAAGATGGGTGTCAATACCGTAAAGACGGGTTACGTAAACAAATATTTGGATAAAAAGGAATGGCACGACAGCCAATACGGCGTCCGCCATTACAGAAGAGTAATCGAGACTGCGGCCAAATACCATATCATGATCGACAACCACGAGCCTGTAAAAGGGACAGGATTACAGCGTACCTATCCAAATTTTATGACTCAAGAAGGAGGAAGGGGGCAAGAATACAATGCCTGGTCTGCAGACGGAGGCAATACGCCTGCGCATACAGTTACGTTGCCTTTTACCCGAATGCTTTCTGGTCCGATGGATTATACGCCAGGCAACTTCGACTTTGACTATAAAACAGCGGCTGGTGCAAAAGTGCTGACTACGCTGGCGCATCAATTGGCGTTGTATGTGGTTCTTTTTAGCCCGTTGCAGATGGCTTCCGACTTGCCGGAAAATTATGTCGGCAAGCCTGAATTTAAATTCATAAAAGAAGTTCCATGCATATGGTCGGATACCAAAGTACTTGATTCAAAAATAGGAGAATATACTACGATTGTCCGTAAAGATTGGAATGGACAGAACTGGTATTTAGGTTCTATTACCAACCAAGAAGCCCGAAAGCTGAAAGTGTCTTTGTCTTTCCTAGATTCCGGAAAGTCCTATAAGGCAGAAGTATATGCTGATGGAGACGGAGCTGATTATAAGACCAATCCTTATCCTGTTAGTATGTCTTCCAAAACGGTAAACAGCACTACGATATTGGATATAAATCTGGCTACTGGTGGTGGAACAGCTATAAAATTCACGCCTATTCCATAGTTCCTCTAAAAAAGTATTTTCATAGATTTTGTATATTGTGATTAGCGGAGCTCAAGGGCTCCGTTATTTTTTGGCTAATTTTCACCAATCGAAAATCAGTTACACGCGTAAGAAGAATCCACTATCAGCCTATTGATAATGTGATAATAGAGGCCATAGAGTATTTTAAATCTTTGGAGAAATAAGTGCTTATCACGACCAATCATGATTGTAGGATTAGTCCCAATTGTTAAGGTATGGCTAAAATAGGAACTGTTCTAGCTCAAAATGCCTAACTTTAATATGCATCCTGTCCAATACTTAACAGGAGCAGAACTAATTCCTTTTAATTTAAAATCTATATCATGAAAAAGGTAAGCTTACTAATTTGTACACTTTTTATGGCGCTTACAGGCGCGAAAAGCCATGCCCAAGAGTTTTATATACGCGGCGGCGTGGGTTATGTTACCGAATCAGGAAAGACTGAGTTTAATAATGCTGATCCAAATGGACTGACAATGATTCAGCAATCTACGGATATTACTATAAATCCGGATGGAAGTGCCAGAATAAAATCATTGAGCGGTACGCTTGGCGGCGGTTTCAAGGCAAACATCACGGCAGGTTATATGTTCAATCCCTATGTAGGAGCCGAGGTTGGATTTAATTACTTTTCTGGATATGACAAGACTATCGGAAAATTTACCAGTCCACAGCTACAATCAGAAGAAATTGCCTATTTGAGAGGACTCGATATTGTTCCAGCCATCTATCTTACACCGGCTTTTAGCAAGCTGAATCCTTATGCTAGAATAGGACTTATCATTCCGGCAGCAGGAAAATTACACATCGAAACAACGGCCAACCAGACCGATGGAGGCGGAGCCGGCACCGATATACATATTAATGCAGAATCGGAAGTAGAATCTAAGTTTAGTGTTGGCTTTGTGGGTGCGGTAGGTGTCACGTATCCAATTGGACCAAAACTTCAGGTTTTTGGAGAGCTTGAATTTAAAAATTTAAGCATCAAAAGCAAGTCAGCCGAAATAACCAAATATGAAACCACAGCAGTTACAGACGGAAATGCCGTATTGGTTCCGGGCCAACAGCTAGCTGATCTGCCTGTGAACGAAAAGAAATTTATTTTTTCGGATACTTTTACACAAGGACCTCCAGATCCTAATTCACCACGAAGAATTCCGACACAATACGTAAATGCTAGCGGTGTGGGTATCAATGTAGGAATCCGTTATAGTTTTGGAAAATGAAAAAGTTGCTAGTATATGGTATTTTTCTGCTATTCGCGGGAATACAATCTGGACAATCCCAAACAGTTATCGGAAAATGGAAAACGTTTGATGATGAAACCGGAGCGGCCAAGTCTATTGTCGAAATTTATGAGAAAAATGACAAGATTTATGGTAGGGTTTTAGAAATCCTTGAAAAAGGCAAAGAAGACAAAATCTGTGAAAAGTGTAAAGGAGCCAAAAAAGACAAGCCTATAAAAGGGCTGGTAATCATTGAAGGCCTTACCAAAGACGGCGATACTTGGGAAGATGGCACAATCCTCGATCCTAAAAACGGAAAAGAATACAAATGCCACATTACGCTTGAAAGCGCAAACAAACTAAAAGTTCGAGGGTATATAGGCGTTTCGCTACTAGGAAGGACGCAATATTGGACTCGCATTGATATATAACACTAAAAAGCTCTCTAATTTGGGAGCTTTTTTCTTTTTCGCTTTCTAAGGATTGGAACGGCAGGATATTTTCTTTTTGGCGTCAGGTTGTTGAAAATCAGTGCAACAATTAAAAGAATAAGAGCACCGCTAAGTACAGGAGAAATGACATAAATATATCCCAACTCTTTAATCTGCGCACCGCCTGTAACAGCAATTAACGCCGTAGCGCCTCCTGGAGGATGCAATGTTTTGGTAATCTGCATGAACACTATCGAAAGTGAGACAGCCAGAGGGGCAGCAATCCACAAAATATCAGGAACCATTTTTTGTACTGAGACTCCAATTAGCGCAGAAACCACATGTCCGCCGATTAAGTTTCGGGGCTGCGCCAATGGACTCTGAATGACTCCATAAACTAAAACGCACGAAGCTCCGAAAGAACCGATCAAGAACACAAAATCCGACTCGTTCATTTTGCCATATTGTAGATAGGCGATCAGTCCCATTCCGACAAACGAGCCTATGAAGGCCCAAAAATGTTCCCTAAAATCAACAAGAGTTTCTTTGTATAGGACATATCTTGTCTTGCGATAAGTGCGTTTTATTTTTCGAATCGGCATCAGACGGTTTTTTGGACGTAAGTGTATACGGTATAAGGAAAAAGCTTTTGAGCTACATATCTAGACACTAAAGACACGACCAAGATGGGCCAGAATAAGACATAGCTTCCTACGAGTCCGCACACTAAAAATAATGCGGTAAACGGAGCACTAATGCTAGCACTGAGCATGGCTGCCATTCCGATTACCATAAAATTCAACGGAATAACACCTGCATCAAAAAAACGATTGGATACAAAAGCAAATAACAATCCGAGCAAGGCTCCAATAAAGATGCTAGGAGCAAAAACGCCGCCATCGCCACCAGAAGACAAGGTAACAGAAGTCATTACAGGTTTCAACAGTATACATGCTGCCAATGTCAGAAGCACCGAAACTGCGGGAATAGCCGTATTGGATGTTATAATATTTTCTTTTACAGCATGATAGCCATCACCAAATAATTGAGGGAAAGCAAATAATCCAATTCCGACAATTACTGCGCCAAGGACAACTCTGTAATACGGCGTTTGTATTTTTAAAAACAAGGATTTTATCTTGAGTACACATTTCGTAAGATAGACCGAATTCAGTCCTGCTACAATTCCGAGCAAAATAAAATAAGGAATAGCATGGTAATGCCATTGCTCAAGACCTACGGCAAACAGCGGTTTTTCGTCTAAAAAGAATAAAAACAATCCTGCAATGCCCACGGCTATAGCAACTGCAAATAAAAAAGACTTGGATAATTTTTTTGAGATGACTTCATATGCAAACAAAAGCCCGGCAATCGGACTTGCAAACAAGGCAGCCACCCCAGCAGCTACTCCAGCACAAATTAATTCGGTTTTGTATTTCTTTAAAAAACTTTCTTTGGAATGGGCAATTGAGCCTACAGCGGCAGAAGCCACGACTGTAGAAACTTCAATACCTGTAGAACCGCCAAAAGCCACGGTAATCAAACCATTGATAAAATGGGAAGGAATTTTATAAGCAGGAAGGCTTTTGCCTGGCTTTGTGCTTTCAAAAACTTCCTTAATGCCTTTGTTTTCTTTGTTCTTGAATAGATACAACCTTAAAAAATAGATAACAGAAAGTCCTATAAAAGGAAGTATCAAAAGCAGAAAGCTGTTTTTTTCTGTCCTTCCGAAGAAAATTTCTTCATAATGTTCTGTAACGTATTTCAATGAAATGGCAAGAAGAGAAGCAAGAAATCCTACTAAGGATGCGGCAAGGGCAAGCTTCAGCCATTTTAATCCAATTACTTTTTTGCGAATTTGCATTTCTGGAATGTGATTTATGCAAAGATAGTCATCAATATTCGTTTGTTTCTTATTAAATTCTTAAAACCTTTGAAGCCCTAAAGTTTTTTGTTTTTCTGGAACAAAAGACTTCGATATGCAGAAAGAGAGCAAAAGCTTACGAATCATCAATAAATTCAGAATAAAATTATATAGTGTGTAAAAATATTTTAATTTTTTAATCATATTCTTTTATTGATATTTGCTAAAATAGTATATTTATGCAAAATTTATATACATGGAGATTTTAGCCTGCCCAAAATGCCAACGGAATGAAATCGTAAAAAGTGGTGTCATCAAAGACAGACAGCGGTATTTATGTAAAAAATGTAATTATTATTTTACAGTCAACAAGATTGGCAAAAAGATAGATAACTACTATGTTACCAAGGCACTTCAGCTCTATCTTGAAGGACTAAGTTTTAGGGAAATTGAAAGAATTCTAGGCGTGTCGCATGTAACCGTCAGCAATTGGATCAAGGAGTTTAAAGTCAAAAAGCCATCTCATGCAGATTACCATCCTACTTATAAGATATACAGTCATTTAGAATTAGTTGAGTTTCTTAAAAACAAAGAGCAATTGTCAGGTGCAGGAATGATTATTACCGAACTAGGGGATAAGTTTATGCTCATAAAATGGGAACGTTTCAAGGATTAGCTATACCATTTTACAATTATATATATCTATATTTTTTTCATCGTTTCAATTATTGAATTTGGTACTCCAATAAGCGAAGTATTAACACAATAAACTAACTAGATTATGAAACGATTTTTTTTGATTGCAGTAGTTTTATCGGCCTCCCTTAATGGTTATTCGCAAGGCGCTCCCGATTATGGTAGCGGTCTCAAATTCAACCTGAATGAGGAAGGCTCAAAATACCTCAGAGTATTGGCGTGGAACCAAATCTGGTTTCGTTCTTCAGAAATGAACCCCGGAACAATGATTAATGGGGAAGAAGCAACTACCAGTACCGATATTGGAAACCGCAGGCTTCGAATCCTACTTCAAGCCCAACTTTCAAAACGCTATATGATCGTAACCCATTTCGGAATCAATAACCAGACTTTTACCAACGGAGGAGCAGCTGGTACTACAGGAACCGGAGGATACGGACAAGGCAAAAAGCCAGGATTATTTTTTCATGACGCATGGAATGAATATGCGATAGTACTGCCAGAAGCTGACAAAAAATTTAGTCTTTCGCTTGGAGGTGGATTGCATTATTACATGGGACTTTCACGTTTAACAATGGCTTCAACTTTAAATTTTCTGACTATCGATTCGCCTATTTTTAGCTGGCCGCTTATTGAAAACTCGGATCAGTTTGCCCGTCAGATGGGACTTTTCGCAAAAGGAAAATATGGCAAATTCGAGTACCGCGTAAGCTACAATAAACCATATGCAACCAATATTGCTCCCGTAGACGTAGCATCTTCTGATTTAGCGGTTGCCGTAGATAACAACGGAAATACCAAATGGTCTAAAGCAGGTTATTTTGAATATCAATTCCTAGATACAGAGTCGAATGTTTTGCCGTATAAAGTAGGGTCGTATTTAGGAACTAAAAAAGTGTTCAATTTAGGAGCAGGATTTTACAACGCTCCAGATGCTACGCAGACTTCTGTAGCAGGAAATATTGATAAGCACGATATTACGTTGCTTTCTGCTGATGTATTCGTTGACATGCCAATCGGGAAGCCAGAAAACAAAATGGCGTTGACAGCTTATAGCGTATTCTATAATTATGATTTCGGCCCAAATTACCTCAGAAATTTAGGTATTATGAACGTAGGTTCTGCCGATCCAGATTTTACTGGAGACAGAGCGCTTGCCGGTGCCGGAAATCTCCAAGCGATGATGGGAACTGGAAATATCTGGTATACGCAAGCAGGTTTTTTATTACCGACTGCGCAAGAAAAGCCAAAAGTAAGAATCCAGCCTTTTGGAGCGTATACCTATAAAAATTTCGAAGCTTTAGACAAAGCTAGCAGTCAGTTTGATATCGGAGCAAATTTCTTTATTGACGGACACCATGCAAAAGTAACCACACAATATTCTACACGACCTGTTTATACTTCGCCTGATACTATCGACGGGCAGAAAGGCGAATTCATCGTTCAATTGCAAATCTATTTATAAAAACTAAAAACTATTTTTATATGAGTACAACATCTACAAAAGGAATTTGGAAAGTGATCACAGCCTCCTCGCTGGGAACCTTGATCGAATGGTATGATTTCTACATTTTTGGAAGTCTAGCCGTGGTTATTTCTACCAAATTCTTCCCCGCAGACAACCCTACTGCTGCTTTTCTATCCACATTAGCCACTTTTGCTGCAGGTTTCGTGGTGCGTCCCTTTGGAGCTTTATTCTTTGGACGATTGGGCGATTTGATCGGCCGTAAATATACTTTCATGGTCACGCTTTTGCTTATGGGAGGTGCGACCTTCTTGATTGGTTGCGTTCCTAGTTATGAAAGTATCGGCTTTATGGCACCGCTTTTAGTATTGGTACTGCGTCTGTTGCAAGGCTTGGCGCTTGGTGGTGAATATGGGGGCGCGGCAACTTATGTGGCGGAACATTCACCGCTGGGTCAGCGTGGCTACTGGACATCTTGGATTCAAACTACAGCAACTTTCGGATTGTTTATTTCCTTGATGGTTATTCTTTTGACAAGAAGCGTATTGACTCCGGAGCAATTTGACGAATGGGGCTGGAGAGTGCCTTTCTGGGTATCTATCTTGATGGTATTTGTTTCTTATATTATCAGAAAGAAAATGGACGAGTCGCCTGTTTTTGCCAAAGCGAAAGCCGAAGGAAAAACAAGTACCAATCCGTTGAAAGAAAGTTTTGGAAATAAATACAACCTGAAATTTGTCTTGCTGGCCTTATTTGGTGCTGCAATGGGGCAAGGTGTCGTATGGTATACCGGACAATTTTATGCCATGAGTTTCTTGAAAACGGTAATGTTTGTTGATTCTTCGCAAGCCGATGGTTTACTGGGGCTGGCTTTATTATTCGGAACGCCTTTCTTCTTGTTCTTTGGTTGGCTGAGTGATAAAGTAGGACGAAAAGCCATCATGATGTTGGGAATGCTCTGTGCCATACTGCTTTACAGACCGATTTACAAAATGATGTATGAAACGACAGATGTAAGCTTAAAGACAGAAATTGTCGACAAAGCAAAGCTGGTAGCTATAACTAAAGAAAATAGCCATCAGCAATTGGATTCGATTTATACCGCTACCAAAGAATTTGCAGACGGAACCAAATGGACTCAGGTGAAAACGATCCATCTTCATGATGGACAACCTGTTCTTGATGATAAGGGAGCTGTGAAATCAGATACAAAAACCACGGTAAACATTAATGATACCGACAAATGGACGCTTATTTTCCTTATTTTTATACAAGTCATTTTTGTGACGATGGTATATGGCCCGATTGCCGCTTTCTTGGTAGAAATGTTCCCTGTGAAGATTCGATATACGTCGATGTCGCTGCCCTATCATATCGGTAACGGAATTTTTGGAGGACTGCTTCCCGCCATATCGACTTACTTTGTTACCAACGCTAAAGAAAATGGCGATCCTCAATTTTATCTCGAAGGATTATGGTATCCGATTGTAATCGCTGCTATCAGTTTCTGTATCGGAATGGTCTACTTGAAAAGAAAAAACAATATCGAAAACGAATAAAAAACTAAAAATATGAACGCATTAAAAAGATTTCTCGGAATAATATGGCTGGCCTTGGCCGCAGCCGCAGCTTATTTTTGTATTTTTGAGTTTGGCTACCCTAAATTCGTTTCTGGCAAACAGGAAGACTTGGTATTCGGGATCATTATCCTTTTTGTACTGACTCCATTGATTGTATTGGGACTGGGAACTTTTGGGTATTATGCCCTTACTGGCGAATATGACGAAAGAAAATAATAATAGTTTTTAATAAGACGATAGCTCTTGGGATTTCTCAAGGGCTATCACTTTTTATCAGAATAGCCGTATATGAAAAAACGACACGAACAAAAATTAATCATTGTTTCGCTAATCCTGTTGCTAGGCTTCAACATGCCATTGATGCTGTTGTTTAACAGCGCAACATCGATAGGAGGGATTCCTCTGATTTATATTTATTTTTTTTCTCTGTGGCTTTTTTCGATTTTAATTTCTCTTCTCGTAATCAAAAGATATTATGAGTAGCTTCGGACTTTTACTAATTCTTTCGGTCTATCTGGGCTTGCTCTTTTTGATTGCACATTGGGCAGAGAAAAAAGGCAATACAAAATGGACCAACAATCCGTATGTTTACACGTTATCGCTCGCTGTGTATTGCAGTGCTTGGACGTATTACGGAAGTATTGGAGTTGCTGCTACATCCGGATTAAATTACCTTCCAATTTATGTAGGGCCGATAATTATCATTCCCGCTTGGATTATTATTCTTCGGAAAATCATCCGCATTTCAAAAGTCAATAAGATTTCAAGCATTGCCGATTTTATTTCGTTACGCTACGGAAACAGCCGTTTTTTAGGCGCATTGGTAACATTGATCAGTATTTTTGGAATCCTGCCTTATATCGCTTTGCAATTAAAAGCCATTGCAGAGACCTTTCATATCGTAAGCAAGACTTCTTCGCAGTCAAATATTTTTAGCGATACGACTACTTATGTAGCTATAGCATTGGCTTTGTTTGCTTCTTATTATGGGACGCGCTATGTGGATGCCTCTGAAAAAAGGAAAGGTATCGTGACCGCTGTTGCGATGGAATCTATCTTAAAACTTTTCTTCTTTATTCTCCTGGGAATTTATGTCACTTTTTTCGTGTTTGATGGTTTTGATGATATTTATGCTCAAGCTAGTGTTTTGGAAAATTTTAAAGAAAAAAATACCATAGGAGGGATTCCGCAAGCCATTAATTGGTTTTTTCTTTGTGTGCTTTCGCTTTTTGCTATTTTCTTGTTGCCGAGACAGTTTCAGATGTCAGTCGTCGAAAATAATCGTGAAAATCATATCAAAACAGCCGTATGGCTTTTCCCGCTGTATTTGCTGCTGTTCAATATTTTTGTCTATCCTGTGGCATGGGGTGGCAATATTCTTTTTGAAGGTAAAACAGTCAATCCAGATACTTATTCGTTATTGATTCCGCAGTTTTTTAATAACCAAGTCGTAACCATATTGGTATTTCTTGGAGGATTTTCAGCTGCTATTTCCATGATCGTAGTTTCTTCCATAGGATTATCTACGATGCTCAGTAACAATCTTTTAATTCCCTATGGATTTTTAGGACGATTGCAAAGCGGTTCCCAAGAAACAAATACCAAAAAAATCGTGCAGATTCGAAAAGTCGGTATTTTTCTGCTGATTATTCTTTCTTATTTTATTTATAGGATTTTTGTGTTGGAATACAATCTGTTTTCTATAGGAATGGTTTCTTTTGTAATCATTGCGCAGCTAGCACCTGCATTTTTTGGCGCTATTTTGTGGAGAAGAGGATCAAGAAACGGAGCAATTGCTGGAATGATTGCTGGTTTTTTTATCTGCGGTTACACACTATTAGTTCCGTATGCCATCGGAATTACCAATTTTGATAACAGTTTTATTACCAATGGTCTTTTCGGAATCGAGTTATTAAAGCCTTTCCAATTATTCGGAATTGATTATCTAGACCCAGTGCCACAAGCTTTGTTCTGGAGCATACTGTTTAACTGCTTGACTTATTTGGCAGTTTCTGTAAGTTTTAAAGGTAATTATAGGGAACGCAATTATGCCGAAATGTTCGTGGACATTGACAAATATATTACAATGCATGAGAATGCATTTATCTGGAAAGGAACGGCTTACATCAGCGATATTCAAAAAGTATTAAAGCGTTTTTTGGGTGAAGAACGTACTAAGAGAGCTTTGAATCTTTTTAGCCTTAAGTATAACATCGACAAAAATCAAGAACTTGCAGATGCCAGGCTTATCAAGTTTGCAGAAAACCTATTGACAGGACATATCGGAACGGCTTCTGCCAAAATATTGATTGCGAGCGTGGTCAAGGAAGAAAAAATTACGTTGCCCGAAGTTCTAAAAATTTTAGAAGAATCGAAGGAAAACATTATCATTAACAAGAAACTTACCGAAACATCACGTGAATTAAAAGCGATTACCGCACAGTTAAAGATGGCCAACGAAAACTTGGTAATAAAAGACAAGCAAAAAGACGAATTCTTGGATACGATTTCGCACGAATTACGAACGCCGATAACGGCAATCCGTGCTGCGACAGAGATTCTCCATGATGATGATGAGATTCCGCAAGAAATGAGAAAGCAATTTCTTCAAAATATCATTTCGGAATCGGACAGATTAAATAGGCTGATTTCCAAAATATTAGATTTGGAGAAATTTGATTCAGGAAAACAGAAAATCTACGTCACCCGTAATAATATCTACCATACTATTTCTGAAACGGTAAAGCAGCTGAACCAGCTTATAGAGAACAAGAATATCAAAGTAGATATTGTTTCGGAGAAAAATATTGTCAAGGCGTATTATGACGAGGATCGGATTATACAAGTACTTCATAATTTGCTTTCAAATGCCATCAAATTCTGTCCGAACCAAGACGGAATAATTACTATCTTTATCAAGGAAAACGAAAAGTATATTGAGGTTGCTGTAGCAGACAACGGTAAAGGAATTGACAAAAATGATTTCGAAGCCATCTTTGATAAGTTCTATCAGTCGCAAAACCAAAACATTAAGAAACCTATCGGAAGTGGCTTAGGATTAGCGATTTGTAAAAAAATAATTGAACACCATCAAGGAAAGATTTGGGCTGAAAATGCATTAGATTCAGGAGCCAAAATACTGTTTACGATTCCAAAATACACGAAAGAATAAAACCATTGCCATGAAAAAAATATTGATTGTAGATGACGAGCCTAATATTGTCATGTCGCTAGAATATACGTTTAAGAAAAATAATTTTGAAGTATTCATAGCCCGAGACGGACAAGAAGCTCTCGACATCCTGCAGACAGCCCAGCCCAATATTATCATCCTTGATATCATGATGCCGAATGTTGACGGCTACAACACTTTAGAACAGATTAAAAAAGAAGAAAAATTAAAAGACACCAAAGTCATTTTCCTTTCTGCCAAAAACAAAGAAAAGGATATTGAAAAAGGCCTTTCGCTTGGCGCCGATCTCTATATGACCAAGCCTTTTTCTGTCAAAAAATTAGTAGAGCAGGTCAATTTGCTCCTTGAAAAAGAGTAAAATTATGTATATCTATTTTGCATAAATACATATACAGTTAGGACAATGTTTAGTATATTTACATTTATTCAATACACATTATAATTCCCTTACGATTATGAGCTATTATCAAGTCAAAAATCTTGAACAATATTTCAAGCATTATAATAAATCCATCCGCGAACCTAGAAAATTTTGGGATAAAATTGCGGATGAAAATTTCACTTGGTACCAAAAATGGGACAAGGTGGTGGAATTTGACATGCAAGAGGCCGATGTGAAATGGTTTCTGAACGCGAAAGTTAATATTACTAAGAACTGTATTGACAGGCATTTGGCGAAAAGAGGCAATAAGACAGCCATTATTTTTGAGCCAAATGACCCGAAAGAAGAAGCACAGCACATTAGCTATAACGAATTATACGACAGAGTTGCAAAGATGGCCAATGTTCTTCGCGAGCAAGGCATCAAAAAAGGCGATAGGGTTTGTATTTATCTTCCTATGATTCCCGAACTGGCTGTTTCTGTTTTAGCTTGCGCTCGAATAGGAGCGATACATTCTGTTGTCTTTGCAGGATTTTCCGCTTCAGCGGTTACCTCAAGAATTAACGATTCGCAATGCAAGATGGTCATTACTTCCGATGGCGGTTATAGAGGAAACAAATCAATTGATCTTAAAGGAATTATCGATGAAGCCCTTGAAAAATGCCCATCAGTAGAAAAAGTGCTTGTCGTTAAAAGAACACATGCTGAAATTAACATGAAAACAGGACGCGATTTGTGGCTGCAGCCTTTATTAGAAGAAGCTATTCCTAACAACGTAGCTGAAATCATGGATGCAGAAGATCCTTTGTTTATCCTTTATACTTCAGGTTCTACAGGAAAGCCAAAAGGAATGCTGCACACTACTGCCGGATATATGGTTTTTACGGCCTATACATTCAAAAATATTTTCAATTATGAAGAGAATGATGTCTACTGGTGTACCGCTGATATTGGCTGGATTACAGGGCATTCTTATATTTTATACGGTCCATTATTGAACGGCGCGACTACCGTGATTTTTGAAGGAATTCCTTCTTATCCAGATTTCGGACGATTCTGGGATGTAATTGACAAACATAAAGTTACGCAATTTTATACAGCGCCAACAGCAATCCGTTCTTTGGCTAAAGAAAATAGCGAATGGGTAGAAAAACACGATTTGTCGACTTTGAAAGTTATCGGTTCAGTAGGAGAGCCTATCAATGAAGAAGCTTGGCACTGGTATAACAATCATGTAGGAAAGAAAAGATGCCCGATTGTAGACACTTGGTGGCAGACAGAAACAGGAGGCATCATGATTTCGCCATTGCCTTTTGTAACGCCAACAAAACCAACCTATGCTACTTTTCCTTTGCCTGGCGTTCAGGCCGTATTGATGGATGAAAAGCGTAATGAAATTGAAGACAATCAAGTTGTCGGAAGCCTTTGTATTAAATTTCCGTGGCCGGGAATGGCACGAACAATCTGGGGTGATCACCAACGTTTTAAAGAAACTTATTTTACCGCTTTTCCAGGGAAATACTTTACCGGTGATGGTGCTTTAAGAGACGAAGTAGGTTATTACAGGATTACGGGTCGTGTAGACGATGTAGTTATCGTTTCCGGACATAACCTTGGAACAGCACCGATCGAAGATGCTATCAACGAACATCCGGCAGTTGCTGAATCTGCTATTGTAGGATTTCCGCATGATATCAAAGGAAATGCTTTGTATGGCTTCATCATCTTGAAAGAATACGGAGAGTCGAGAGACCGAGCCAATTTGGCAAATGAAATCAATCAGCACATTTCGGGGCATATCGGACCGATTGCAAAATTAGATAAGATCCAATTTGTTTCTGGATTGCCGAAAACGCGTTCTGGAAAAATCATGAGAAGAATTCTTCGAAAAATTGCCGAAGGTGATTTCTCTAATTTTGGCGACACATCAACATTGCTGAATCCAGAAATCGTTGAAGAAATCAAAAACGGAAGATTATAATTTTGATTTAAATATTTAATTGTTGGAACAGCTTCAATCAAAATTGGTTGAAGCTGTTTTTTTATCTAGTTTTTTAAATCTAATGTTTTTATATCTCCATTAGGCGTAATAATATGGTATATTTTTTTGTCTTTGTCCTTTTTCTCCTCCTTTTTCTTCGTTTTATAAGTAATACTAAATTCCATTACATATTGGATACTGACTATTGGAGACTCAGAATTCATGACTTTGTCAAAAGAATCAGGATCAATGCCATCATAATAAAAAGTCTTGCTTTTTCGCTGTTCTTGCCTCACTAATACTTTGTTGGAATTGTAATAGTCGTTATAATAACTCACATCGGAACTTTCAAAGGCAGTATAATTTTTGTACTGTTTTCCAGGCTGGATGCTATAAAAATTGATCGAAAGTTGCGGTTCATCTTCAAAATTTCTTTTCCCGAATGTATCATAAATTTTGCTTCTGGATTTTAAAAGCTCATTTGCCTGCACAAGCATTTCATTATAGATTTTTTCGGTATCGTTTTTTTTATAATCTACTTTTATGATATTATAAATTTCGTGTTCCGAAGCCAGATCAATCACCTTGTCAAAGAAGCTTATTTCTTTCAGCTTAATGATAATATTCTTTTTAATTTCAAATCCTTTATCGACCTGACTTACATTAACTTGATTCGATGTTGAAGTTGATTTATAGTCGTAAATTTTTGTTTGAGAGATAAAATCTATAAAAATTTCATCTTCCTTAATTCCCATCTTTTTCAGGGCATTTTTAAAACCATCCAACCGTTTATTAATCTTTGCATTGCAATCCTTTACGGATAAAGATTCTTCGTTAAGTCCAAGTGTAACCACGTAAGAATCAGGTGCAACATTGTTCAAAATATTGATTTTATACGTAACTCCTTCTGAATTGTAGACGACCTTTCCTGCATTTTGTTGAACAATGCCTACGTTTTTATAATTATAGGAATTTTGATTCTCATATAACTGATTGGCCCCATGTTGAGAATAGACCATGCCAAAAAATAAAAGGCCAGCGGCAGTGATTTTTAATTTCATCTTGATTGTTATTTAAAGTTTATGCCGCAAGATTACAACGAGATCTAAAATCAAGTTTGGCAAAACCACTTTCCTTTGGCTGTAACCTTTTTACAATCTTTTACAGTAGATTTACAGTAGATTTTTATATCTTTCAAACTACATTTGAACCTATTTTTATTGATGTCCGAATTAGAACTATTCCAATTTTTAAAACAAAAAGTGCTTTTGACCTATCAGAAGCAGTACCCTTATTTTCAAGGAAATTGGAAAAGCTTTTCTTCACAAGATATTCAGAACCTGATTGATTCTATAAGCGAGAAAACAAAGCAAAGCATCAGCGAAAAATGGATTTATACTCATTTGAAACCAGAGCTAAATTCAAAATTGCCTAGAAAAGATATGTTAGACATCTTAAGTCAATTTTCTGGATTTTCTGGCTGGGATGAATTTGTTTTCAAGAATAGGGAAGTGGCTTTTGAAGAAAAAATAAAGCTGCCTAAAAAAAACAATAGGAATTCTTTTATCATCGTTGGAATTGTAGTTGCTGTAACTATTGCTGGACTTCTTTTATATTCCCAGAAAAAAATAACTCAAAAGTTCCAATTAAAGAATCAATTTACAAATGAAACTATTTCGACAAAAGAAGTAAAAGCCTATACGATCGAAAATAACAAAAAAGTCGAAGTTCCCATACAAAATGCCGAAATAGAAGTCGAGCTTAAAGATGAAAAAACAAAAGTTGTTATTCAAAGTCCCTATTATAAAAAGCAAGAAGTAGAAATTGCTAAGGTTTCTGGAAAAAACGAAATTTTATTACAGCCGGATGATTATGCGATGATGCTCAAAGCTTTTATGAAATCAGACATCAAAAATTGGGAAACGAGAAAAATTCAATTAGATAAAATTTTATCCGTAGACTTAGAAGTAATTGTAATGCTCAAAAATGATTTGGGAATCGAGTATTTCAACAAAAAAGAATTTTCAGAAAAGCTAATTGTTCCGACCGAATCATTGAAAAAAATGCAGATTTTGGAAATAAAAAACAATGAAGCAGGAAAAATAGAATTTATAAGAATCAAACAATGAGATATTTTATCGTTATAGCCTTCTTTTTTTGCAATTGCCTTGCTGCGCAAGAGGCAAATAACACTATGATTAAAAACGATATAAAAGCTAATTTTTCAGTGAAAGTTCTAGAAGCGTATGAAGAAAATTCTTTTTTGAAAGTGAAAGATTTTTATCAATTGTTAGAAATTTATTCTGCTAAAAATTCTTCAGAAGCTTTACAAAAACAAGTAAAACAAAATATTTATTCCTTATTTAAAGAGAACGTCCTGGTTTCCGACTTCTTTACTTCTGATAAAATTACAATAGAAAAATTGTTAGAGAAGATAGCTTCAAAAGGACTAAAATTTGAACTACAAAATATTCAAAAAGAAGCAACATCAAGTAATTTTTGGACAGCTTCGTATGCGTTGACAATTTCCCGAGATAAAGAAATATTGCAAAAAAACGTACAGCAAAAGATATATTTTTATCCAGAAGAAAAATCTTTCGGAAGCAAAAGAAAGGAAATCTGGAGTATTCTTTTGGGAGAAATTCAATAAAATAAAAACACCGGTTGGGTAAACCGGTGTTTTAAAAAAGTAATTGTCTCAAACGAATTTACTTAATAATCATGTATATTCTCAATTACTTTAATTCAATTAAAAACTATTTATTATTGATTACAGAAAAGACTGTCTTTTTGAAATTTCTGTATTGATAAAAATGAGCTTCAATTTTTTCTTTGAATTCATTATGTGAGTTCAGGAAAAAAGTTTCACATTGAAGGTCTTCACATTCTTTCAATACTTCTAATTTTCGGTCATAGGCGATTAATTCTTCTTGAAAAGCTAGATTATAGAGCTTAAACTCGTTCATTCTCTCCATAATATTGGAATATAATTTGTCATTTTTGATGCCCAACAAATTAGAAAATAAAACAATTTCTTCTTCTATAATAGCCACTTCATCGTTCCATCGATCTACATCTCTGTTGATAAAAAATTTCTGCAGATCGTCTTGGTCCTGGTGTACTTTGATTATCTCTTTTTTCATAAAACTATTCTTTTTGCAAAGCATCCGGCTGTTCGACGTTCAAAATTTTAATGGCATTGATACCAGACGGAAACTGCCACATGATTTCATCAGAAACAGCATATCCAAATAAAGCAAGTCCCATAGGCGCTAAGATGGATAATTTATTTTTTGAGATATCGCTTTTATCTGGCGTCACGATTTGGAAACTTTTAGGTTCGCCAAAAGGCATCTGTACCGTTACAATCGAATTAAATCGGACAACTTCTATCGGCATGTTTTCGTTATTGATAATCGTTGCCGATTTGAGTTCATCAGTTAATTTTTCGATCGAAGCTTTATAGGTTTTGTCTTTATTATGATCTGCATTAGAGATAATCTGTCTTAGCAATTCATATTCTCTTTTTTCAATGATTATTTCTTCGTATTTCATAATTATTTTCTGCTATTAAGGGAAAATGCCACGTTGCACATAAGCGGTTTCGATTCTAGAAATGGCCAAGATATAAGCTGCGGTTCTCCAATCTACATGGCTTGTATTGACGGTATTTTGTACTTTTTTATAACTTTCCGTCAGCTTTTTTTCAATCTTGGCCATTACTTCATCCAAAGGCCACAATTCGCCGTTACGGTTTTGAAGCCATTCGAAATAACTTCCGATAACGCCTCCAGAGTTGCATAAAATATCTGGAATGATTGTGACACCATTTTCTAATAAGATTCTTTCTCCTTCGTTATCTGTTGGTCCGTTGGCGCCTTCAGCAATTACTTTTGCCTTGATATCATACGCATTGGCACCTGTAATTTGATTTCCTAAAGCGGCAGGAATTATGAAATCGCAATCCAAACCGAAGAAATCTTTAGGATCCATTTCTTTTGCGCCTGAAAAGCCTTGAATGGAACCTTTTCTTGGCTTAGAGTGTTCGTATAAATCATGGACAGAAATTCCTTCGTCATTAATAATTGTAGCATGTGCATCTTGGACTGCCAAAAGCAAAGCTCCTTCTTGTTCTAAAAAGTAGGAAACCCAGTATCCTACATTTCCAAATCCTTGCACGATGAATTTTTTTCCAGACAAAGATTCCTTTTTGTTTTCAAAGAAAAGCTTTAAAGTCAGGTAAACACCGAATCCTGTAGCACGGTCGCGGCCTTCCAAGCCTCCAGAACCCACAGGTTTTCCGGTTACGACATGTTTGTTGTTGGATCTTTCGGACGGCGATTTCGTGGACATATAGGTATCTGCAATCCAAGCCATCGTCTGCTCGTTGGTATTTACGTCTGGGGCAGGAATGTCTAATTCTGGCCCGATATTTTCTCCTAAAGCATAGGTAAATCTACGCGTGATGCGTTCTAATTCTGAAAGAGAATAATTTCTAGGATCGATTTGGATACCGCCTTTGGCACCTCCGTAAGGCAATCCGGCCAACGAAGTTTTCCAAGTCATCCACATTGCCAGCGCTTTGGCATCATCCACATCCATAGTAGGGTGGAATCTCAAGCCGCCTTTATAAGGACCGAGGGCATTATTATGCTGTACTCTGTATCCGGTAAAAATTTCAACTTTCCCATTGTCCATTTTTACAGGAAAGTGGATAATAATTTCATTATTTGTTATGGATAAAATCTTCCTGATATCAGGATTCAGATTGATAATGTCAGCCGTCTTATTGAACTGTTCCATTACATTTTCATACATGCTTTTTTTCGCAGGTTCTTTTATAGTGATCATAATTTTATTGATAGTGTTCGCAGGATATTTTTTTATTTTCTTGCCAGATGCAGTAATTATTTCTGTCACAGTTGATGCACAGCCCAATTTTTACCTGATGCTGTAAAAATTCTAGACCGCATGATTTGATGCCGTTGAAAATATTTTCTGTACAAGTGATAATAGGAAGCGCAACATTAGGAGGATGTCTTAAAGAAGAATCCTGTAGTTTTTTTGACATGATAATTGTATTCAGTTTTTATTGTGCCATGCTATTGACAAACTGCATGCCATTGTAAAAATGAATTTATATATTCATTGATAGTCAATTGATTATATGATGTATTAGTAATCAAAAGAAAAAAATGCTGGAGAGAAAAGAATCAATCGGGTAAAAATTACTCGATTTTAAAGCAGTTTTTGACGTAACGTTTTTCTGTCGATCTGGAGGATTTCTGCCGCTTTTGTCTTGTTATCGCCGACAGCATGAAGTACTTTTAAGATATGCTCTTTTTCAATATCTTTTAATGTTTTTAGGAGATCGTCTTCGGTAGGATGCTGGTATTTCAGATAGTCCGGAATGTCAGATATATCAATTTCTGAATCGCTCATAATAATCATTCTTTGGACGATATTTTCCAATTCACGTACATTTCCTGGCCAAGAATGGCGAATCAAAATCTCGATAGCCTTATCTGAAATCGTACAGCTTGGTTTTCCATATTCGGCGCCATACTTTTTCAGGAACATCGTAATCAAGGGATAAATATCGTTTTTTCTTTCCCGTAGCGGTTTTGTCTCGATGCTAACGACATTTAATCGATAGTATAAATCTTCACGAAAACTTCCTTTTTGAACCATACCGTAAAGGTCATTATTTGTGGCAGAAATAATCCTTACATCGATTTTTTGGGCTTTTTGAGACCCAATCATTGTGACTTCTTTTTCCTGCAAGACCCTTAAAAGCCTTGTTTGTACTGCCAATGGTGCAGTTCCGATTTCATCTAAAAAAATAGTTCCTCCATTTGCAGCTTGAAACAGACCTATTTTGGTTTCGTTGGCGCCTGTAAAAGCGCCTTTTTCATAGCCAAATAATTCCGATTCCATCAGGTTTTCTGGAATGCCGCCACAGTTTACAGCAACAAAAGGATTAGACGCAAAAGCACCTTTGAAATGAATCGCTCTTGCAATCAGTTCTTTTCCCGTACCGCTTTCCCCTTGGATGAGAACGGTCGCTTTGTTGTTTTTTACACGTTCAATAACATCGACTAAGTTTTCAAATTGCTCAGAATCACCGACGATTCCTGCATAATTTGTCACTTTTTTGTCTGAATCAGAAGCAATAAAATTAGCTTTAGTATTTATTTTTCCTTGAAAAGAATTTTGTACTGCTTTTTTTAGTTCTTCACTCGTAAATGGTTTTACCAAATAATCTAGGGCTCCCGATTTTACTGAGTTTACAGCAGTATCAACAGATGGAAATCCTGTTATAACCAGTTTGGGAATTTTAGGAAAATGTTCTTGAGCAAATTTAATTAGTTCGATTCCGTTTAAACCCGGCATTTGCAGGTCGGTAATCAGCAAATCAATAGGAACCACTTTGAGAATATCAATAGCTTCCAAAACGGATGAAGCTTTATACGTATGAAAGTTTTGTGCCTTCAAATTACGCTGCAATAATTCCAGCATATCATAATTATCATCAACAATCAATATGTTTTCTTTTTTCAGCATTTTTATGAATTTAAAGGTAATCTTATTTGGAAAATAGTGCCTGTTGGCTCATTGTCTATAGCAATGATATCGCCCTTGTGGCTTTTGATAATTCCGTGGACAACGCTTAATCCGAGGCCTGAACCTTCACCGATTGGTTTTGTGGTAAAGAATGGCTCAAATATCTTGGATTTTATTTCTTCAGGAATACCGCTACCTTGGTCGGCAATTTCAATAAAGAAATTTTCAGAATCCGAAGTTACTTTTACGGTTATGAGGCTATTATTTGGAGCTACATAAATCGAATTGATTAAGATATTAAACAGCACTTGTGTCAGCTGGATATTATCAATCTGTGCTTTTAAATCAGGATTGTCAAAAATCAGTTCATAGGAAGCATGCGCTTTTCTGAAATTTGGACCGAGCAGCGACAAGGCTTCTACAATGATTGGTTTTATCGAAACGACTTCCATATTTTGGGGCATTTCGCAGGCAAAGAACATTAGTTTTTTGACAATTTCTCTAGAATAAATTGCTGCATTGATGATTTTTGAAACGTCTTGCGAAACCTGACGGTCTATGTTTTGCTCATTGATCAATTCTGCAAAGCCAAGAATATTTCCTAAAGGCGTATTTAATTCGTGAGCAATTCCTGCGGTTATTTCTCCTAAAATAGAGAGACGGTCAATGCGTTCGACACTTCTTTGAAGTTGTTTTTCTTTTTCTTTGATACTATTTTTTTCAACAAAACCGCTTATTTCTAGCGCTACTTTGTCTAATAGCTTTTGTTCTTCGTCTAAAAAATAAGTTGTGCTATTTGAAGCATAATGTACTTTTATAAAACCCGATTCTTTTTCAAATATAAAAACCGAACTCGCTTGAAAATTAGAATCTTTTGGCAAATCTGACGTGCAGAAGTAAAAATCATTGAGTTTTAATTCAACAATACTGGCTTCGTTGAACCTCCAAGCTACCTTTACGATGCTGCAAATTTCTTTTAAAATTGCTTCAGAACAAGTCACGTTGCCGCTTATCATCTTTGAGATGTCATAAAGACAGCTGAGCTCTTTGATGCGTTCCTTGAGTTTTTCTTCGGTGGATATTTCAAGCATAAGTTCTGGTTTTTAGAGGAAATTTAGGCTCGTGAAAAAGCCAAAGTTACTTATTAAAGCAGAAGCAGGAAAGTATTTGCGTATTTTAAAATAGGAGAGAAGCAATTCAAGTCTTGTAAACATGACGTGTTTGGCCAAAAGTAAGGCACGAAATACGATTCATGAATAGAATAAATTTAAAAAAAAATTATAATCCCAAACGTTGTTTTAATCTTTGGAATAATAGCGAAATAATAAAAGCATCGCCGGAAGCGGTATGTCTGTCGCTTTTAGAAATCTTAAACGACGCGCTCAGTTCATCTAAGCTAAACTGCTTGTCGTCTGGCAATTGTTTCCATTTGTGGAACATGACTTCTACATCTAACGCTTCATTTTTAAGCTTACCGCAATGCAGCTTTTCTAAAGCTTGGTTGATCATCGCAATATCGAAATGAATCCGATGTCCGACCAAAACGGCATTGCCTAAATAATTGACAAAGGCTTCAATAGCTTCTGCTTCTGAATGTTTTTCTTCAGGACTGCCTTTTAAGATTCCGTTTTTTATGGCTACTTCGGGATTGAATTTTTCTTGAAAGATAAGTGCCTCAAAACTGTCTTTGACCACTATAGAATTATTCTCAATTCCCACAGCTCCGATAGAAAGGATAACATCCTTTTCTACATCTAAACCCGTAGTTTCTGTACTGAAAGCCACAAATCTTCTGGACTTATTCTCAAATTTTCCGAGATAGTCTTTCCAGAATTGTGGGTAATCTTTATTTATTTTTAACCAATCCAGCATAATTATGAGAAATAGGTGAGCTTGAATCGGCTCTTTATCAATTCTTGAACTTCTTTTATCGGAATAAAACAATTTTTCAGCTTTACCTTATCAGTTTTCGAAAGTTCTTCCAGATTTATAAACTGTCCTGAACTGTCGTTTTTCAAGCCTTCTACTGTCCTGAACTCGGAAAGTGTCAGAAAGGCCTCGGCACAATTAAGAAACAGCTCTGAGTTTCTAGGATCGGCAATTGCCAATTGCTTGAAGCGCATGTAGGTGTTATTAATTCCTTTTATATTCTGGTGCAAGATAAGCAGACGGCCCGCATCAATCAGCGGCATTAAGGCCCTGGTCTTGATATCAAAAGTGTCTTTATTTTCGCCTCCTTCTTCAACTAAAAACTGACGGAAGAATCCTAGCGGCGGTGGTTTTTTCAAGGCATCATTTCCTAAATAGTCAAAGAAAAGTTTGTTTCCTTTTACATTTTTAAAGATGATTTCTGTAATGGCTTCTTCGATAGAAGTTTCTCCGAAAGCTATTTCATAATCAAAGAAAATACTGTTTATAGCTTCGCTATTTTCACCTGGAGTATTAATCCAATTATTGTATTGTTTTATCCAGTCTGTCAATGATTTACACCACATCATATTACTCGCTACAGAACCATCTGGACTTAAGAAATAACCTACTTTTTCTAAAGTAGAAGTAGTCCTTCTAGCCAGACGTAAAAAGTAATCTTTTACATCTCTGTATTTATCTTGAGCAACGTCTTCAAAAACTAGAAAGCTGTCTTGGTCGGTCAATAAAAGCTGTTCTTTTCTTCCTTGGCTTCCGATACTCAGCCACGCAAATCGGGCAGGAGGGGAGCCCATTTCCAAAATGGCAAGATCAATTGCGCGTCTTGTAATAGCCGTGTTAATCTCTCCGGAAATATTCATGATATGAGAAAGCGGAATGTCTTTGGTAATCGAAGTCTGTATCAGTTCTGATAATTTTTCACGGATACGCTTCAAATCTTTAGCGGATTGAGCGCGCTTGACTTCTTTGATCAATACGCCTGGGTTGTTGGCTTGGGCTACGACCAAATCATTTTCTGAGATGATTCCTCGAACTGAAGATCGATCCGAGCCATCTTCTGTCACGCATAGATAATCGACATTATATTTGAGCATGTATAATTGCGCTTCTGCTAAAGAAAGGTCTTCTGGAACTGTAATTACAGGCGAAGTCATAATCTTAGAAGCTGTCGTCGTGATCTGAAAATGTCCTGTGGCAATTTTAGAACGCAAGTCTTTGTCCGTTACGATGCCTATTGGAAAACCGTCGCTTGTGATAATGACGCTGCCAATCATCTTATCAGTCATCATTTGGGCAATATCCCTTACAATTGCTTCTGGAGCGGCAGTAATTGGTTCTTTAGAATAATGAATGGATTGGAAATATTGTATGTCGGCCTGCTGTTCCTTATAAATAATATTTTCAGAAATCAATTTACCACGGTGCTCCTTGTCGTAAGGATTTCTCGTATTGGATGCGAAGCTCTCTAGCAAAAAGCTCAGCACATCAGGATTTGCCGTCACATAAGGCTGGAAAATATGAATCGGAATTGCATAAACAATACTTTCTTCACGGGCTTTAGCCGTCATGAGATAATTGTTTTTTGCAAAAAACGGACGCAAGCCCAAAATATCACCTTCGTCACATTTATCGATCAAAGTTTCTTCTGCATCGGAAGTGACAGAAAGTCCGATAGCGCCTGAGGCGACAATATAAAAACTATCATGGCAAACATCGCCTATCTGAAAAAGTATTTTGTTTTTTTCCAGATAAAGCACGCGTACTTCTGTAGCGATATGCAATAGTTCTTGATAATTTAAGCTGTTGAAAGGCGGATAATTCTTGAGAAAGTCGACAATCCTTTCCGCAATCGGGTTTTTCATAAAATCTTGTTAGCTAGATGATAAGTAAAAATAAACTTTATTCCGATTCTTTGCAATAAAAGAAGTTTAAAAATACTTCAATTATTCGCAAATCACGATGCCTGTAATTGCGACAGCGTTATGAAGACTATTGACGCCAAAGCTAGGATGATACCGATGTAGTTTTTCAGGGAGACTTTTTCTTTAAAGGCTATGATTCCGACCAAGCTTCCTAAAACGATTACGCCTAAATTCATGGCTGCAAAAACAGTGGAAGGATTTTCAGCAAATTCCTTATGCGCCTTGAGATAAAACAAAATATTGCCAAAGTTTAGTATTCCTAAAAACGCTCCGATAATTAAATTTTGTACGCGTATTTTATTCTTTTTGATTGCAATGGAATAAACTGAAAAGCATAAGGCTAGGACTAAAGCACCGCAAAAAACTACAAATAGGGAAGTGGTGTACGGAATGTTTTTTTGCAAGGCAATTTGCTTGAACAAGATGTCAATAATCCCAAAACCGAGCAAGACTAATACCGGAAAAATCCATTTGTTTTCTTGAGCATCCGTATTGTTTTTTTTAGATAATGTCAAAAATATAGCAGGAAAGCCAATGACAAGACCGATCAATTTCAGATTGCTAAAGTCTTCTTTAAAAATGAAATAGGCCGCCAGGATGGGTATGAATAAGGACATTCTCTGTGCAATATCGGTCTTGACAATTCCGATATGCTTTATGGAAGCAGCCAGGAGTAAAAAAACAGAAGGCAGCAGAATAGCCAATCCAATATATATCTTCCAAGGGGAGCTACTGTCAATAGCTGAAATATCTGGATTAAATGTAAAATAACACAAGAAAAGCGCAAAAAGATAATTTATGGCTATAACCTGCACGATATCAAAAGAATATCTTTTTGAAAATTTAAGCAGGGCGCCGACAGAAACACTACAAATGATGCTTAAGACAATATAGAACATTTCCTTACCTTTTTATTTGCAAAAATAGAGAGAAGGTTTTTATTATGTTCAAAAACATATTATTTTCTGTGTTAAAATTCTTAAAAGAATTATAATAGAAAATTAGACAAACACTACTTTAAGTATCTTTACTTACCAAAAATCATAACAAATTAACAATCAACACAAAATGACCATGAAATTACAAAGAAAAATCGGAGTATTTTTAGTAGCAGTATTCATGACTGCTTTTGCACATGCTCAAGAAAAAAAGGCGAGTCCTGCTGAAACAGTGACAGGAAAAATTAACGGCGCTACGATTACAATTACTTACGGAAGCCCGTCAGTAAAAGGAAGAGCTATCTGGGGAGAACTTGTTCCTTATGGCGAAGTATGGCGTGCCGGAGCGAATGAAGCTACTACATTTGAAACAGACAAGGAAATCACTATAGAAGGAAAAAAATTGCCAGCAGGAAAATATGCTTTTTTCGTAATTCCTGAAAAAGACGCGGCGACAATCATTTTCAATAAAGAATGGAAACAATGGGGCGCTTATAAAATGGATGCAAAGCAAGAGCAGTTGAGAGTAAAAGTGACTCCTAAAAAATCGGCTTCGCTGACAGAAAAACTTACTTATAAAATCAACAAGGACAATGTCACCCTAAGCTGGGAAAATTGGGATATTCCTGTAAAAGTAAAATAGATTTTCAATACTTAATTTAGCTTGAAACACTGTTCGAAAGGGCAGTGTTTTTTTATGTAACGATGTTGCGATAGTGCTTATTATTTCTTAAATTTATAAAGCATAATAATTGATAACTATGGCATTTATAGACTATTACAGCGTATTAGAGATTGATAAAAAGGCAAGCATTGACGAAATCAAAAAAGCGTATCGAAAATTAGCGCGAAAATACCATCCTGATTTGAATCCGAACGATGCAGATGCCAATAAAAAGTTCCAGCAGATTAATGAAGCCAACGAGGTTTTAAGCGATCCTGAAAAGAGAAAAAAATATGACGCTTATGGCGAAAACTGGCAGCATGCTGAAGAATATGAAAAAGCAAGGCAGTCGCAATCGCAATATCAAGATGGCGGAAGCTCGTTTTCTGATTATGGCGATGCTTCATTTGGAGGCGCTGATTTTTCTGATTTTTTCGAATCTATGTTTGGTGGAAAACGAGGTGGAAGCAGGCAACAGATGGGATTTAAAGGTCAGGATTATAATGCAGAATTACATTTAAAACTGAGAGGTATAACCCAAACGCACAAACAGACCATTACCGTAAACGGAAAAAATCTAAGGATCACAGTTCCTGCTGGTATAGCCGACGGCCAAGTTATCAAATTGAAAGGGCATGGAGGACCAGGAGCAAATAATGGTCCCGCTGGAGATTTGTATATTACATTTCGGATCGAGGAAGATGCAGAATTCAAGCGACTTAATAATGATCTTTATAAAACAGTTAGCTTAGATATTTTTACAGCAATTTTGGGAGGCGAGATTACAGTAGAAACGATGGATGGCAAAGTAAAATTAAAGGTACCGCCTGAAACGCAGAACGGAACCAAGGTTCGATTAAAGAATAAAGGGATAGCGGTTTATAAGAAAGAAGGTTCTTTTGGAGATTTGATTATATCGTATGACATAAAAATACCTACAAATCTGTCGGAAAAACAAAAAGAAGCCTTTACTGAATTGTCGAAACTTTAAGCTGAAGAAAATGAAAATAGAAAGAATCACTATATCAGATTATTGCAACCATTATAAAATCGAGACCACATTTATTGACATTCTTGATGAAATGGGAATCATTCAATTTGAGAATAGAAATAATGAGAAATTCTTAGATACTGAAAAGTTGCATGATTTAGATCGCTGCAGGCAATTGTATTATGAGTTGCATATAAATCCGGAAGGAATTGACGCAATTTTAAATCTACTACAGAAACAGCAAGAACTTCAAGACGAAATTCAAGATTTAAAAAACAGATTGCGACTGCATGAATAATTATTTGCGCTTCCTAAAATATTTTGGAACATAGAATAAAAGAAATATGACCAAGAGTATAAATAAGTATTCCATAATAAGTTTTTAGCAGTGTAAATATAGATGATTATAGTTAGCCTGAATATATTCTTGATTTAGAAACTAAGTAGTAGGCTATTTTACGTAATTTTTTATTTTACATAATATAAATTATAGTTCAAAAAAAATACAGTTTTCTTTTTTCTTTTTTATATCATTCAGCGGTTAATTATTGATTCAAATATATAAAATATTACATATTAATTATTCGTCCTTTAGAATTCTTTTCTAATATTACTTCAATTCCCAATAATCTATCCTCATCATTTACTAACGGTACATATATGAAATCAGGATTAATAATATTCATAGTATATGTCAAAAAATCAGTAATCTGATCTTTCCTGAATTTTAATCTTTCTGTCATTTTTAATAATTCTTCAAGGCTCATTTCGACTGGCAACAAAGTTTTTTTATTATACTTAATTACTTTATCGTCTTGTACCATCCAAGGCCTATGAACAACTTTATTTCGATATTGATTTAATTGATAAAGTTCATTTACCATTTCTTTCCATTTATCTTGTCTTTTATCACGAATAAATATTTCAATTGTCGAATTTAAGGTTTGAATACTAAAATCTACACTATCTGATTTATTAAGCAAAATTCTTAATAAGTTTATAACTCTATGATCAACATCATTATATTCCATTGCAACATTTACTATAGATAAAATAAGTGCTTGTATAGCTGATTCAACCAATCCAAAAGTAATAACAAAATCACCGAGATTTAAAGATATATCTTTTAATAATAGTTGCCTTTTTTCTAAAGCTTTTTCTATTAAAGGTTTTTTGAAATACAAATATAATTAATTTTAACTAAATTTTAAGAAAGCATCTTTTTTTTGGCTTAACAATCATAATTTCAATTAATTAACTATAAATAATTGTCCGACATTCGGACTGTAGGAGGACGTAGTTACTGCCTCGTCCTACCCTTTTTTAAGCTGCTAAAAATTTTGCTGTTTGTGCGCAAAATTTTAGTGCTTACGCATGCCTATGCAATTTGATTTTGCATCTGAAGTTTTCCCGGTTTTAAAGCGTGATTTTATGCATAATCTCGCTATAACTTTCTGAACAATATACTTTCTCTGTTCCAAAGTATATAATAGCTTTGCCATCTTCATCTTCGAGTATATGCGTAATCTTATCAATAAAAACCAAACATCGTTTGCCGTTAGATGTACGAACAATCAAATAATTTTCCATATCCAAATTATCATTTAATCCATGTATTAAAAAGAATTAAGCAAGCTATGATAAATACCACAATACCAGTGATTATCAGTTTTGAATTTTCTGTAACGACGTCAGACTTTTTTCTAAAAACTAAAGAATGAATAATCATAAAAAATATCCATGCGATTATCGCAATTAAAATATAGATACCGTAAAATAAATCTGTTAAATCATATCCGCCGCCGCCAATACTGTTAGTGTTTCCTTCAATAAGAGGAACGCTAGCAAGGATGACAATGGGAAGAATCAATAAAAATAACTTTACATAGAAACTTTTTGTGTTCATAAGAATATGTATCAGCCTCCACTAACAAGCCTTTCGAGTAACAAGTCTAAATTTACAGTAGCAAATCCGGAACTATGATCTGATAATCCATAAGGAATTATCAGGTCATTATTATGTATAATAGAACCGCAAGAATAGACCACATTAGGCACATAACCTTCTCGTTCATCAGGATTTGGCATAATCAGAGGCTCTTTTAATCGGCCGATTTCTTTTTCTGGATTGTTGATATCTAATAATGATGCGCCAATACAGTAACGACGCATCGGTCCAACGGCATGAGTCATGATAAGCCAGCCGTATTTAGTCTCTATTGGAGAACCGCAGTTTCCTATTTGCACCAATTCCCACGGATATTCAGGACTTTGTATTTTTATCGGATTTTCCCAGATATTGATATGATCAGAATACATCAAATAATTATTCCAGCCGTCAATGCGCGAAAGCATAGCATATTTGCCGTTAATTTTCCTCGGGAACAGCGCCAGATTTTTGTTTTTTGCGCCCGATCCATTTAGCGGACTGGTCTTGAAATCATAAAAATCATATGTCTGTAGCAATTTTGGCATGATATGATGCCCGTCATAAGCAGTATAGGTGCAATAATAGATTACTGTTCCGTTTTCTTTTTCAAATTTTACAAAACGAGCATCTTCAATTCCGTTACTTTCAAAGTCAGAAATTGGAAAAATGACCCTGTCGCTGATGTCTGTATCTTTTGAAAAGCTGATTTTTCGATAGCTGTCAGACAATGCCAGAATCATATTATACTGCGTGATTATCTTTTCTTCCTTTGTTTTTTCTTTCGCTTCAATAACGACTTTTTTCAGGCTCTCATAATCAAAACGTTCTCCAAGCTTTTCGTCTACATCTTTCAAAAAATCATTATTAATATCGGCCTCTTGTGCTTTTTTCAGGAAAAGTTTTTTGTTATACACCATATTATGGATTTTTTCGGCCTCATCAATATAATTACCTGCTGGAATTACAGAGATATTGCTGAATTTGTCAATCATGGCGCGACGAAATACTACAGAAGAAACATGCCCCTCTCCCACTGCCCTAAAGCTTATTAATACCCGAAGCTGACCTTCTTCGAGATTGCTCTGGTCAGGATCTGGAACGATAGACGGATTAAAGAAAGCGGCTGATTCAATAGAATACTCATGAGTAAAATAGGACCCTACCAGTAGTTTTGTATATTCATCAAGCTTTTCATAATTTCCTCCGGCCTTTTCTATATAAGCTTTGACTTTATCACAATGCTTGAGCAATTTTTTGGTAATATTTCTGTGTCTTTTTGAAAAGTCTTGTAACAAAGGCGATATGAGCCCAAAAACCGTTTCGTTATCTAACTGTAATATCTTTTTAATCAGTTCTACAGCGCGCTCTTCGCCATTGAAAAAATATCGGGCGATGACACGTCCAGAGTCAGGATATACTTTTATAGGTTTACGTTCGACGGACAATCTCATAGGCAGTATTTAAAAGGATTTGAATGAATTTTATTGGAATTTTATCTGATTAGTACAAAAGATAAAATAATTTTTCACTCTAAAATACGATTTTAAATCTACATAATAAGGAACTCAAATGCTAAAATTAACCAAAATCAGGAGGCAAATTTAGATTCACCTTTTAAAATTTCATAAGTTGCGCCTTTATTTTGTTCGATTAAGCCATTAAAATTCAAAAGTTTTTTAATTTTAGCATGAATTTTGTAGAAACTGTCTATCAAAAAGAGTCCATGAAATCTATTGCATTACTATTTATAATCTTTTTTTCTTTCCAGATGTATTCTCAGGTTGACTATAATAAGTCGATTTCGATTCCGTCTTCCAATACCAATACAACTATTTCTGTTCCTGCGGTAGATCCTAATTATGGTGTAACAATTCCGAAATCATTACCTAAATCTGATAAATATAAGGTTGGAGAATCAAAAGGCGTCAACTTTGGACAAGGCGGCGAAGAGTTTGGAAATCCAGGAGAGAAATACGAAAAAGAGCTTAATAAAAAGCAAGGCGGTGAATCGCAATCGGTTGTCAAAGGAAACCAGTTTTTTGGGGAATTTAAAAATAACGGAGATTTGGTAAATATAAAATTCCGTGACCATGAATATCCTGATGGCGATATGATAAAGATTTCTGTAAACGATGTCGTAGTCGTCTCTTCAGTTACCTTATATTCTCAATTTCAAGTATTGGATTTGCCATTAAAGCCTGGTTTTAATAAAATTGATTTTGAAGCCCTCAATCAAGGAACATCCGGTCCAAATACAGCAGAGTTTCATGTCTTTGATGACAAAGGAAAACTTGTAGCCGCTAATCGTTGGAATCTGGCAACAGGCTTTAAGGCGACCGTCATTATCATAAAAGAATAGCTTTTATCTAGCAAGCCATTCCCTCCGCAGCAAGGCGTATTGGAATTCGCTTCCCCAGCTTCCTTTGAAGAAAATATTTTCAATAAAATGACCTTCTTGACGGAATCCGAGGCTTTCTAATAAGCTTATTGAAGCTATATTTTCAGCATCAACAGTTTCTACGATTCTATGGATGTTATGTCCTGCAAAAAGGAAATCCATTATCCCAGAAAACGCTTCTTTTGCATAGCCTTTTTTCTGATGAAGGTGAGAAATGGTCATCCCTACTTCGGCTATTCGTTCATCAGAACCATTTAGTTTTATGGCGCAATCCCCGATTAGCTTGCCCGTTTCTTTGTTTTCGATAGCATATTGGACCCACTCGCCAGGCTTGCCAAATAACTTATCTTCTTGTCTTGCTATAAATTCTGATGCTTCTGAAAGCGTCATCACGTCAAAACCTTGGTATTTGGTGACTTCAGGATTTGATCGATACGCATGAAAATCATTTAAGTCTGCTTGCGTAAGATTTCGAATATGCAGCTTTTCAGTATGTATTGATAGTTTTTCCATTTTCCATAAATAGTTACGGCCTCAAAGATAGAAAAGCCTTTCCTAAATTTCCAATTATATCTGAAGCAATAAAAGCTTCATAGCCCATAACTTTTGAAGCTATATCTGCCGTCAATCCATGAATATAAACGCCAATAATTGCCGCGTCAACTGGTTCATAGCCTTGAGCCAAAAAGCTTGTAATAATTCCGGAAAGCGTATCGCCGCTTCCTGCCGTTGCCAAGGCTTGGTTTCCTGTTGCGTTTTTATAAACGGTATGGCCTGCAACAATCATTGTTGGAGCCCCTTTTACTACAATAATTATCTTTTTAGATAGAGAAAATTCTACGGCTTTTTCTATTTTCTCATCTTCGGATTCCCAGCCGCCTAGTAATCTTTGGAGCTCTTTTAAATGTGGTGTCAGGATTGTTTTTTCTGGGACATGATCAAACCATTGTTGATTTTTTGAGATGATATTAATTCCGTCAGCATCAATAAGCAGCGGTTTCTTGTTGCTTTTTAAAAACTGAAGAAAAGCCTTTTGAGTTTCTTTTTCCTGCCCCATTCCCATGCCGATGGCAATAGCATCCGGTTCTAGGTCAAATTCAATTGCTGCTATATGTTTTTCAGTACTATCAGTCATAACCATTGCCTCAGGAAATGAAGTCTGAAGAATTTCATAACCGCATTTTGGAATATAAGCTGTGACCAAGCCACATCCTGATTTCAAGCATGATTTAGATGCCAAGACTATAGCCCCTATTTTTCCGTAGCTTCCGCCAATAATCAAAGCATGCCCTTGTGTTCCTTTATGAGCTTCTGCCTGAACCGACTTATAGCGTTCAAGAATTTCTTTTTTATTTATAAAAATTGTGTCCATTAGATTTTTTTGATAGCAATCGAGCTTCTATAGAGTAAAGATACAAATACTGAAGCGATACATTTTAAGAAAATAACACTGGAAAAGTTTCAATAAGTAGCAAAAGCCATCCAAAAATCGTTTTTCTATATGACTGACTGTTAATGTTTTTAATTTTTTATGCAAAAAAAAGATAAAAAAACTGACGAAATAGTTGGTATTTATAGAATGATAAGTTACATTTGCAACCGCAAAAAAGGATAAGTTCTTTGTAATTTCAGGAGAGGTGCCAGAGTGGTAATGGAGCAGATTGCTAATCTGTCGACGAGCAATCGTCGCCAGGGTTCGAGTCCCTGTCTCTCCGCTTTTTTTGTTTTCGGGGTGTAGCGTAGCCCGGTTATCGCGCCTGCTTTGGGAGCAGGAGGCCGCAGGTTCGAATCCTGCCACCCCGACAGAACTTTCTCAGAAAGTTATTGAAATAATGGACGCATAGCTCAGCTGGATAGAGCACCTGCCTTCTAAGCAGGCGGTCGAAGGTTCGAATCCTTCTGCGTTCACAAAAAGCCTTGTTATTCATTTAGCAAGGCTTTTTTGTTTTTATCCACTTTTCTTCTTTCCTGCTTTAGTTAATTTTGAATTTAATTCAAAAATGCATTTCTGATTATTCAAAAAATAATTAAATTCGCAAAATAAACAAAGAACTAAACAATTATGAATAAAAAAGTTGTAATCGTATCTGCTGCCAGAACCCCGATTGGAAGTTTTATGGGAGCTCTTTCAACTGTTAGTGCTCCTCAACTTGGAGCTGTTGCAATCAAAGGCGCTTTAGACAAAATAAATCTAGACCCAAAACTTGTTGATGAAGTTTATATGGGTAACGTTGTACAAGCGGGTGTTGGACAAGCTCCAGCGCGCCAGGCGGCACTATTTGCGGGATTGCCTAATACAGTTATTGCTACAACTGTAAATAAAGTATGTGCTTCAGGAATGAAAGCAGTTATGATGGGCGCTCAAGCTATTATTAGCGGTGATGCAGAAATTATTGTAGCTGGTGGAATGGAAAACATGAGCTTGATTCCACATTATGTTCACTTGAGAAACGGATACAAATTTGGTCCAGCTTCAATGGTTGATGGGATGCAGAAAGACGGTTTGACAGATGCTTATGACAATAATGCCATGGGTGTTTGTGCCGATTTATGTGCTACTGAGTATAAAATTTCAAGAGAAGAACAAGATAATTTTGCAATCCAATCGTATGAGCGTTCTGCAAAAGCTTGGGAAGCAGGGAAATTTGACAATGAAGTTGTTCCGGTTCCTGTGCCTCAAAGAAAAGGTGACCCGATCATGGTTACCAAAGATGAAGAATATACTAATGTTAAGCTAGATAAAATCCCAACCCTAAATGCTGTTTTCACAAAAGACGGAACTGTAACTGCAGCCAATGCCTCTACGATCAATGATGGTGCTGGAGCTGTTGTCTTGATGAGTGAAGAAAAAGCGAAATCTTTAGGATTAACGCCATTGGCTTATATTAAAAGTTATGCTGATGCGGCACAAGAACCAAAATGGTTTACAACTGCACCGGCAAAAGCATTGCCTAAAGCATTAGACAAAGCAGGAATTACGATCCAAGATGTAGATTTTTTCGAATTTAATGAAGCTTTTTCTGTTGTAGGACTGGCAAATGCTAAAATCCTTGGATTAGAGAACGATAAAGTAAACGTTAATGGTGGTGCTGTTTCCCTTGGGCATCCTCTAGGATGTTCTGGCGTTAGAATTATCATTACGTTGCTAAATGTATTAGAGCAAAATAATGCTAAGATTGGTGCTGCTGCAATCTGCAATGGCGGCGGCGGTGCTTCTGCAATAGTGATTGAGAGAGCTTAAGAAAAAAGCACAATTATATTCTATAATGATGGATTTTGGATTTAAATGATTTCGTATCTTTAAAATCCGAAATTCATCATTTAATTTAAAGCAAACCCTAATGTTTGGAATTTGTAATTTAGCCATTATACCTTTAAGATTTGAACCTAGCGACAGAAGCGAAATTGTATCCCAAGTGCTTTTTGGCGAACATTTTAGGATTTTGGAAAAAAACAAGCAATGGTCAAAAATTCAGCTACATTATGATGATTATGAAGGCTGGGTAGACGAAAAACAATTCCAGGCTATTTCTGAATCTGATTACAATTTGTTATGCAATGATGCTATAATACTTAATGCTGACCTGATTGAATATGTAAATTCTCCTAATAATTTATTGATGCCTATTCCACTTGGAGCATCACTCTCCTTTCTCAGCAATGCCGGAATCAATAAAGGAAATCTTGATTTTGAGGGGATGAAAATTAGCGGTATCAAACCGAAAAATAACCTGATCAATACAGCATTCATGTATCTCAACGCTCCCTATCTTTGGGGCGGAAAGACACCTTTTGGAATTGACTGTTCTGGACTAACACAGATGGTTTATAAATTAAACGGATATAAGCTCATGCGGGATGCCTCTCAACAAGCAACTCAAGGAGAAGCTCTAAGTTTTATTGAAGAAAGCGAACCTGGAGATTTGGCTTTTTTTGATAATGAAGAAGGAAAAATTATTCATGTGGGAATCATAATGGATGATAATTATATCATCCACGCTAGCGGCAAAGTTAGGATTGACAGGCTGGATCATCTAGGAATTTATAATGCGGAAACCAATAGACATACTCACAAACTGAGAGTCATCAAAAAAATAATATAAAAAAAAACCGAAGTATTAAACTTCGGTTTTTTCATTCTTGTTGTTATCTCAAATTAATTATTTTTCGCTGCTTTCAGTGCTTTAGCTTCTGAAGTCATTTCCAAATAATTGTATACGTTAAGTAATGTTTTATAAACATCCTCATTCTTTGGATCTAGCTTATTTGCTTTTTCCAAGTAAGGTAAGGTGCTTTTAAAAATTTCTTCTCTTTTTGCTTTTAATACTTCATATCTCTTATTGTCTTTTTGCGAAGTGCCTAATTTGTTTATTTCTTCAACAATTGTAGCGTCGCTTTCTAATTTGAGTACAGAAAGATTTAAATAAGCATTAACGTAATTCGGATCTAACTCAATGGTTTTTTTATAGTACTTTTCAGCTTCAGCATTTTCTTTAGCTTGAGCCGAAAGAACACCAAGATTATAAAACAAATTTGGATCGGCTGGATTTTTCTCAATAATTTCTCCTACTAACTTTTTATAGTTAGCAACGTCATTGCTTTTCAAATACAAATCTGCTTGTGTCATAGTAAGAGAGACATCGTCAGGATTTGCTGCTCTAGCATCAATAAGAGCTTTTTTAGCTGCGTCAACATCACCTTTGTTGTTGTAGATCAAGGCAATATTTCTATAAATCTCCCCTCTTTTTGATGGTTCTTTTTCTGTTTTTGGCGCTTCATGTGTTCCAAGTTTTACCATCTTGTCTCTTTCAGCTGCAGTCTTAAAGTTTTGGTATTCACCATTAGCTTTACTTTTAGCCGAATAGATTGTTGCTTTTCCAGAGTAGTTTATTTTTTTTAGCTCGTCATAGTATTTAAGAGCAGTGTCATATTCTTGACCGTTTACAGCACTTGAAGCAGCATAATAAAGATAAAGCGTATCTTTTTTGTCTAGCAAATAGGTTTCGTATAGCTTCTCAGCTCCTTCTTTAAATCTTTTTTGCTTGTTATCGTCAATCGCCATATTGACCAATTGATTTTTCACTTTTGCAAGTGAAGCTTCAGCTTCTTTTGTATATTTTGACTTTTTAGAAGCTTGCTCTGTGGCAATCAGTTGGTTATATGATTTTGCTGCTTGTACAAGATTATTGCCTTCATCAACTCTTTTCTCGGCAAGGCCTAAGTAAGCATTTCCTTTTAAGAAATAAAATTGCGCTTTTTGAGATTCGTCAGCATTAGAAATAAGGCTTTCTGCTTTTTCTAATGAGGTTTTTGCTTCAGCAGGATTTCCATTTTTCAAGGCTTTTTCTGCAGCCTTCATCTCGTCTTTTTGAGCAAAGGACATGCCCGAAATTAGAAAAGCTGATGCCAGCAATAGATATTTACTTTTCATATTTTTCAATTTTTAGGTTATGGTTTATTCTTCAGTGTTTTCTGTTTCTTTGGCTACATCTCCGTCAGCAGATGCTTCAAGAGTACTATCTCCTTCTACATCATCTATTTCTTCTATAGCTTCTTCTTCACGAATAACTTTTGTTACTGCAGCAATAGAGTCATTTCCTTTAATATTGATTAATCTAACGCCTTGAGTCGCTCTACCCATAACACGCAGGTCGGAAACCTCCATACGAATAGTCAATCCAGACTTATTAATAATCATCAAATCATCAGCATCAGTAACGTTGTTTATCGAAATCAGTTCTCCTGTCTTATCAGTAATACTTAGTGTTTTTACACCTTTACCACCTCTATTCGTGATTCTATAGTCATCTAAAGAAGAACGTTTTCCGTAACCGTTTTCAGAAACCACCAAGATTTCGCTTTCCATATCATTTACAGAAACCATACCAATAACTTCATCTTTGTCGTCTCTTAATGTAATTCCTCGAACTCCAGAAGCACTTCTTCCCATCGGACGTGTTTTTCCTTCTTCGAAACGGACCAACTTACCAGACTTCACAGCAATCAAGATTTGGCTTTCACCATTCGTCAATTTTGCTTCTAGCAACTCATCGTCTTCTTTAATCGTAATTGCGGCAATACCGTTTACTCTCGGGCGAGAATATTGCTCTAATAAAGTTTTCTTGACCTGACCTTGTTTCGTAGCCATGATTACATAATGTGAATTGATGTAGTCTTGGTTTTTCAAATCTTGTGTACAGATAAAAGCTTTTACTTTATCATCATTTTCAATGTTGATAAGGTTTTGGATTGCTCTTCCTTTGGATGTTTTTGTCCCTTCAGGAATTTCATAGACTCTCATCCAGAAACATTTTCCTTTTTGGGTAAAGAACATCATATATTGGTGGTTGGTAGCTACGAAAAGATGCTCTAAGAAATCTTGATCTCTTGTTGCCACTCCTTTTTGGCCTACTCCTCCTCTATTTTGTGTCTTGTATTCAGAAAGATTGGTTCTTTTAATATAACCAGCATGGGAAATCGTAATTACTACGTTTTCATCAGCGATCAGATCTTCAATACTAACATCACCTCCTGCGTATTCAATTGTAGAACGACGGGCATCGCCGTATTTCTCTTTGATTTCCGTTAACTCTTCTTTGATAAGAGCCATTCTCAAGTCTTTGCTTGCTAATAATTCTTTCAAATGCGTAATCAACTTCATAATTTCTTCGTATTCTGCACGCAATTTGTCTTGCTCAAGACCGGTAAGCTGTCTCAAACGCATTTCGACAATTGCTTTCGCCTGGATTTCAGAAAGGTTGAATCTTTCGATTAATTTTTCCTTAGCCTGATCAGTATTGCTTGAAGAACGGATCAATTGGATTACTTCGTCAATATTATCGGAAGCAATAATCAATCCTTCTAAGATGTGTGCTCTTTCTTCTGCTTTACGCAATTCGTATTGAGCTCTGCGGACTACAACTTCGTGACGGTGCTCTACGAAATGATGGATCAAATCTTTTAAGTTCAGCATCTGTGGTCTTCCGTTTACTAGCGCAATGTTGTTTACGCTGAAAGAAGACTGCAATTGCGTGAATTTATAAAGCGTATTCAATACCACGTTCGGCACTGCATCACGCTTTAAGATATAAACGATACGCATTCCGTTTCTATCCGATTCGTCACGGATATTTGAAATGCCTTCAATTTTCTTTTCATTTACCAAGTCAGCTGTCTTTTTGATCATGTCTGCCTTATTGACTTGGTACGGAATTTCAGTCACAACGATACATTCTCTTCCATCAACTTCTTCGAAGCCGACTTTAGCACGCATCACGATTCTTCCTCTTCCTGTCTTGAATGCTTCACGAACACCTTCATACCCATAAATAATCCCTCCAGTTGGAAAATCCGGAGCTTTGATATGATTCATCAGTTCGTCAATCTCGATATCATTATTGTCGATATAAGCTAAAGTTCCATCAACAACTTCTGTCAGGTTGTGCGGTGCCATATTGGTTGCCATACCTACAGCAATACCAGACGCACCATTTATTAATAAAGTAGGGACTTTTGTAGGCATGACCTTTGGTTCTTCCAAAGTATCATCAAAGTTCAATTGAAAATCAACTGTCTCTTTGTCAATATCTGCCATTATTTCCTCTGCAATCTTGCGCATTCTAGCTTCCGTATAACGCATCGCTGCAGGACTGTCGCCATCTACAGAACCAAAGTTACCTTGGCCGTCTACTAAAAGGTAGCGCAAACTCCATTCTTGAGCCATACGGACCATCGCATCATAAACCGATGTATCGCCGTGTGGGTGATATTTTCCTAAAACTTCTCCAACAATTCTTGCGGATTTTTTGTGTGCTCTATTAGAAAAAACTCCTAATTCATACATACCATAAAGTACTCTTCTATGTACGGGTTTCAAACCATCTCTAACATCAGGAAGCGCTCTGGAAACAATTACCGACATCGAATAATCGATGTAAGATGATTTCATTTCGTCTTCAATGTTAATAGGAATCAACTTTTCTCCTTCAGACATAAGTATTTATATTAAAAAATTAAATTTGTTTCAAAACGTGCCAATATACGCATTTCAGAACTTTTTCATCGCATTTTTTAACACTAATTTCAGTGATTTATCAACATAAAAAAGCCACTTTGTAGTTGATAAATAAATTTTCAGATATTTTTTTATTTCTGAGTATTTTTTTGTCACTTAGCTGTCAGTACTTATGTCAGGGTATGATTTTTGTATTTACTCAACAAATTCACTAAATTTACAAGACCAATATTTTATATTATGGATGATAATTTTTCACCAAGAGTAAAAGATGTAATCACTTACAGTAAAGAAGAGGCGCTCCGTTTGGGCCATGACTTTATTGGAACGGAACATCTAATGTTGGGGATATTAAGAGATGGTAACGGTAAAGCAATAAATATACTGAATAATTTATCAATAGATTTAGAGCATTTGCGTAGAAAAGTCGAAATATTAAGCCCTGCAAACCCTAATGTTGAAGCCAGTAATGAAAAAAAGAACCTTCATTTGACCCGTCAGGCGGAAAGAGCCTTGAAGACGACTTATCTTGAAGCTAAAGTTTTCCAAAGCCCGTCTATTAGTACCGCACATCTATTATTGTGCATTTTGAGAAACGAAAATGATCCCACAACCAAGCTGCTGAATAAGATGAAAATCGACTATGACGTAGCTAAAGAACAATACTTGAATATGACACCAAACAGCGAAGAAGAATTTTTGAATGACTTGCCAAAAAATGAATCTTATAATGATGATTCAGGACAAGATGACAGCTTAAAAGAAGGTGCTTTCAATACGCCGGCGAGCAAATCCAACAAAAAATCAAAAACCCCGGTTCTTGATAATTTTGGACGCGATTTGACCGAAATGGCAGAAGAAGGAAAACTAGATCCTGTTGTTGGACGTGAGAAAGAAATCGAGCGTGTTTCGCAGATTTTAAGCCGTAGAAAAAAGAACAACCCTCTTTTGATTGGAGAGCCTGGAGTTGGTAAATCTGCTATTGCAGAAGGACTTGCTTTGAGAATTATCCAAAAGAAAGTATCTCGTATATTATTCAACAAACGTGTCGTGACACTTGATCTGGCGAGCTTAGTTGCCGGAACAAAATACCGCGGACAGTTTGAAGAGCGTATGAAAGCCGTAATGAATGAATTAGAAAAGAATGACGATATTATTCTTTTTATTGATGAGATTCATACTATTGTAGGTGCTGGCGGTGCTACAGGATCGCTTGATGCTTCTAATATGTTTAAGCCGGCTTTGGCAAGAGGCGAAATCCAATGTATTGGAGCGACTACTCTTGATGAGTACCGTCAATATATCGAGAAAGATGGTGCTTTAGAAAGACGTTTTCAAAAAGTTATCGTAGAACCGACTTCGGTTGCAGAAACGATTACGATTTTGAACAACATCAAAAACAAATACGAAGACCATCACAATGTAACTTACACTGATGAAGCTATAGAAGCTTGCGTGAAGTTGACTGACAGATACATGTCAGAGCGTTTTCTTCCAGACAAAGCGATTGATGCTTTAGATGAAGCGGGTTCTCGTGTTCACATTACAAATATTGATGTTCCAAAACAAATTTTGGATTTAGAACGTCAGTTGGAAGAAGTGCGCGAATTGAAAAATACTGTTGTCAAAAAGCAGAAATATGAAGAAGCTGCCAAGCTTCGCGATGATGAAAAACGCATCGAAAAAGACTTGGCGATCGCACAAGAACAATGGGAAGAAGATTCTAAAAATAACCGTATCCAAGTAACCGAAGACAATGTTGCTGATGTTGTTTCTATGATGTCCGGAATTCCTGTAAACCGAATTGCTCAGACTGAAAGTAATAAGTTAGCTAAATTACCAGAACTTATTGAAAATAAAGTAATTGGACAAAAAGAAGCTGTGTTAAAAATTGCTCGCTCTATCCAGAGAAATCGTGCAGGGTTGAAAGACCCTAACCGTCCGATTGGTTCGTTTATTTTCTTAGGACAGACAGGTGTTGGTAAAACACAATTAGCTAAAGTCTTGGCTAAAGAATTGTTTGATTCTGAAGATGCTTTGGTTCGTATCGACATGAGCGAATACATGGAGAAATTCGCGATTTCTAGATTAGTTGGAGCACCTCCGGGATACGTTGGTTATGAAGAAGGTGGTCAATTGACAGAAAAAGTGCGTAGAAAGCCTTATTGTGTTGTCCTTTTAGATGAGATCGAAAAAGCACATCCTGATGTTTTCAACATGATGCTTCAAGTTTTAGACGATGGATTCTTAACGGACAGCTTAGGTCGCAAAATCGATTTTAAAAATACGATCATCATCATGACATCAAATGTCGGTGCGCGTCAATTAAAGGATTTCGGACAAGGCGTTGGTTTTGGAACTGCCGCTAAAATTTCTCAAACCGATGAGAATTCTAAGAGTATTATTGAAAATGCTTTGAAAAAAGCTTTCGCTCCGGAATTTTTGAACAGAATTGACGACGTTATCGTATTCAACGCTCTTGAAAAAGAACACATCGATTTGATTATCGAAATCGAATTGAAAAAATTGTATGCAAGAATCGCTGAATTAGGCTATAACCTAGAATTGTCTGACAAAGCCAAGGCGTTTATTGCTGAGAAAGGTTTCGACAAACAATTTGGAGCTAGACCTTTGAAAAGAGCGATTCAGAAATATGTTGAAGATGCGCTTGCAGAAGAAATTATCACTTCTAAAATAAGCAGCGGCGACCTGATCTTTATGGATTTGGACGACACTTCTCAAGAACTTACTGTTGAAGTCAAAAAAGCTGAAAAACCTACTAATTAAGTAGGTTTTTCTTTTTATAATAATTACGAAAATTTATTATTTCATTCTAAAATAAGTAGTACTTTAGTTTATTGTTTCAATCAATATTTACTATGTCCGCAAATAAAGTTATCCTTGGAAGCGAAGAATGGTGCTCGTTTCCAGAACTAGGAATTCCTACCATTAAAGCCCGCGTTGATTCTGGCGCAAAAACTTCTGCCCTTCATGCAGTTAACATCGCTCCTTTTGTTAAAGATGGCGAAAACTGGGTAAAGTTTGATATCAACCCGATCCAGAACAATCTGAAGACGATTATCCATTGCGAGGCACCTTTGGTTGACAAACGAATTGTAAAAAGCTCCAGCGGATTCCGCGAACAGCGCTATGTCATCCGTACAACCTTAGATTTCGGAGAGAATAAATGGCCTATTGAAATGACTTTGACCAATAGAGACTCCATGGGTTTCCGTATGCTTTTGGGTCGTGAGGCTATGAGCGGACGTGTTTTGGTCGATCCGGAACAAAAATATTTATTAGGACAACCTTCCAGCGAAACATTAAAAGAACTGTATCACAATTCTGAAAAAGCAAAGACAGGGCTTAAAATAGGGCTTCTCGCTAGCAACCCAGAATTATATTCGAATAAAAGAATCATGGAAGCCGGAGAAATGAGAGGCCATGAAATGCATTTCTTAAACATTAAGGAATGTTACATGAAATTAGATGCGACTAAGCCAGAAATTCATTATCGCGGCGGAAAAATATTAAGTGATTTTGATGCCGTAATTCCTAGGATTCGTCCAAGTATTACTTTCTATGGTTGTGCTCTGACACGCCAATTTGAAGCGATGAAAGTCTTCTGTTTAAATTCCGCTTCCGCAATTACGCAATCGCGGGACAAGTTATATTCGTTGCAATTATTACTCAATCATGGTGTTGATATTCCGACCACAGGATTTGCTAATTCGCCTTTAGATACCGACGATTTGATTAAAATGGTTGGCGGTTCTCCCCTAATCGTAAAATTATTAGAAGGAACGCAAGGAAAAGGTGTCGTTTTGGCAGAAACCAAAAAAGCGGCAGAAAGTGTTATCAATGCTTTTAAAAGCTTAAATGCAAATATATTAGTTCAAGAATTCATCAAAGAAGCCAATGGTAAAGACATTCGTTGCTTCGTAATCGACGGAAAAGTAGTGGCTGCCATCCAAAGAGAGGCTTTGCCAGGAGAATTTAGAGCAAATATTCATCTTGGAGGAACTGCTTCGATCATCAAAGTAACTTCAGAAGAAAAAAGAATCGCTATCAAAGCTGCTAAGGCAATGAATCTAAAAGTTGCCGGTGTCGATATTATTCGTTCTTCAAAAGGTCCGCTTTTGTTGGAAGTAAATTCCTCTCCAGGATTAGAAGGCATTGAAGGGGCTACCAATAAAGATATTGCCGGAGAAATGATCAAAGCGATTGAGAAAAACTTCAAGTGGAAATAATGAATCCCTATCTTGACATAATCCTGAGAAGCATTGCCGTATATTTTTTTATGGTTATCGCCTTGAGGGTTTTCGGGAAAAAAGAATTATCGCAGTTAAATACAGCTGATGTCATCTTGATTTTGCTCATCAGCAACTCCGTCCAAAATGCAATGGTTGGAAGCGATACTTCGCTTTGGGGCGGACTTATAGCCGCAGGCGCTTTATTCCTAGTAAATTTTATACTGAAAAAGTTGATGTTCCGCTACAAAGGATTAAATAATTTATTGCAACAAAAACCAGAAATATTAGTCCACAACGGAAAGATTGATTTTAAAACTTTAGCTCGATTAGATATTACTTCTGAAGAATTGACCGAAGCGATGCACGAACACGGAGTTGAATATTATAAAGATGTAAAGCTGGCGATTTTAGAAATTGACGGAAACATCAGTATTATCTCTGGTAATGAGAATTTGAAACAGACGCATTACAAGAGAAAAAGAAACCATAAATCCTTAAACGGAATAGATTAAAAATAAAAAAGTTGGCTTAAGCCAACTTTTTTTATAATGCTATGTTTTTAGTTTTGAGCACTTTCATCTATCTGGAAGCTTTTTAAAAATGCGATAGTTTTTTCGATATCATAATGCAAGATACGGTCTTCACTAACTAAAGGCACTTCCTCTCTGTAGGTTTTCAGGAACATTTCGATAAAATCGCTTGATTTTAAAGGCTCTCTGAAGTGAATGGCTTGCGAAGCATTCATCAATTCTATAGCTAAAATTCGCTCCAGATTGTCCATGATTCGTAATGCTTTTGTCGCTCCATTGGCTCCCATGCTCACATGATCTTCCTGTCCGTTTGATGAAACAATACTATCAATGCTTGCAGGAGTCGCTAGCTGCTTGTTTTGGCTTACGATACTGGCCGCAGTATATTGCGGAATCATAAATCCTGAATTCAAGCCTGGGTTATCAACTAAAAAGGCTGGCAAGCCTCTCAAGCCAGAAATTAATTGATAGGTTCTTCTTTCGGAAATGCTTCCTAATTCAGCCAAAGCAATAGACAAGAAATCTAAAGCTAAAGCCAATGGCTGCCCGTGGAAATTACCTCCTGAAATGATCTGGTCGCTTTCGATAAATACATTCGGATTATCAGTAACCGAATTGATTTCTGTCTTAAATACTTTCTTCACATAATCAATCGCATCTTTCGAAGCACCATGTACTTGCGGAATACAACGGAAAGAATACGGGTCTTGTACATGTTGTTTCTTTTGAGTAATGATTTCGCTTCCTTCTAGAAAATCAGCCACTCTTTTAGCAGTAACAATTTGTCCTTTGTGCGGACGAATAAAATGAATCAATTCATTAAAAGGCTCGATTCTTCCATCAAAACCTTCTAGAGAAATGGTTCCTATTAAATCTGCCAGATACGAATACTTCGCTGCTTTAATTAAAATATGCGCGCCATACGCATTCATAAACTGTGTTCCGTTTAGCAATGCCAAACCTTCTTTCGATTTTAACTGAATCGGACTCCATCCAAAATGATTCAAGACATCGATAGCATTGTGCTTTTTATCATTAAAATACACTTCCCCTTCTCCAATCAAAGGCAGAGACAAATGAGCCAATGGCGCTAAATCTCCCGAAGCTCCTAGCGAGCCTAGTTCGTAAACAATAGGAAAAACATCATTATTGTAAAAATCAATCAAGCGCTCTACAGTTTCCAATTGCACGCCAGAATAACCGTAACTCAATGATTGGATTTTTAACAAGAGCATCATTTTTACGATTTCTCTTGGAACCTCCTCTCCTGTCCCGCAGGCATGAGATTTCATTAGGTTTTCCTGTAGTTTGGTAAGATTTTCGTTTGAAATTTTTATATTGTATAAAGAACCGAAACCGGTATTGATTCCATAAATCGGCTCTTCATGAGATTCCATCTTTTTATCAAGATATTCGCGGCATTTCTGGATATTGACTTTTGCTTCTTCAGACAAGGCCAATGTCTTATTATGGTTGATAATCTCGTCTAAATTTTCTATAGAAAGTAACTCTGCGCTTATATAATGTGTATTGCCCATTTTGTTTGATTATTGATGCCTCAAAATTCCGCAAATACTATCAAAAAAGCAACTATTGTGGATAAGATTATGGCTATTTAGAGAGGAGATTTTAGTATTATGATTTAATTTCAATATTTAAAATCACAATACCATAAAATAAACAGCTAAAAACAATATATTACTAAAAATATATGTTAATTTAAAAATAATAAATCAAAGTATTATATTTGTTTTGAATAAATTCTTATAATGATAGTTAACAGCAACACAATCACTTCACAATTTACTGCCTCTTCTTCGGCAGTAACGACTGTTGCTACAACTACAACAACCCCTTAGGGGTTTTCTATCTACATACCATCGCGACCTGTTTTTATTTTTTTCAAAATAAAGACTTCAACTATTTATTCATTCTCAACATACATCAAGATGAAAGTATTAAAATTCGGAGGTTCATCCGTAAATAATGCCGAAAACATACAAAAAGTCATTACTATTTTAGAAAACGAAAAAGAACCTTTAGCCGTTGTCGTTTCTGCCTTTGGCAAAGTAACCGATTTGTTATTAGAAACCTCACTTCTCGCCGCTTCAAAAGATATTCAATATAAAGAAATTTTAAAAACTATCGAAGACAGGCATATTCTAGCGATAAAAGAACTGATTTTAATTAACGATCAAAGTGCGATCTTAAGCCAAGTCAAACGAATGCTCAATCACCTAGAAACCTTGCTAGACGGTTGCTTCTTGCTTGGAGAAGTATCGAATCGTTCTTCTGATGCCATCTTAAGCTTTGGAGAATTGCTATCGTCCTACATTATTTCCGAAGCTGTAAAGCAAAAAAACAAAAATGCTATGTTCAAAGACAGCCGAGAACTGATTATTACGAATAAGCATTTTGGAAAAGCTACTGTCGATTTTTCCTTAACTAATGCTCTAATAGCTGATTTCTTCAAAGAAACTAAATCTGAAATTGTAATTCTACCAGGATTTATTGCTACTTCTAATGACGGACATGTAACGACTCTAGGTCGCGGAGGTTCCGATTATACAGCCGCTATTATAGCTGGAGCTATTGATGCTTCAATTCTAGAAATATGGACCGACGTAAACGGAATGTTTACAGCCAATCCGCACATTGTGAGCCAAGCGCAATCTATAGAAAAGATAAGCTATCAGGAAGCCATGGAATTATCACATTTCGGGGCAAAAGTGCTCTATCCGCCAACCATCCAGCCCGTGCTGAATAAAAACATACCGATACGTATCAAAAATACTTTCGAACCTGTGCTTGACGGAACTTATATTTCTTCTGAAGCCAATGCTAGCAATGGAAACCCTATTAAAGGAATCAGCAATATTGATAACATTTCCCTTTTGACAGTAGAAGGTTCTGGAATTATAGGCGTTGCAGGTTATTCCAAACGATTATTTGAAGTGCTTTCAAAAGAAAATATCAGCGTAATTTTTATTACGCAAGCTTCTTCTGAACATTCCATCTGTTTCGGAATCCAAGATGCTGATGCAGAAAATGCCAAAATTGCTATTGATACAGCTTTTGAATTTGAAATTTCTCAAAAGAAAATTGATCCTTGTCTTGTTGAAAACAACCTGTCTATTATTGCTGTTGTTGGAGAAAACATGAAAAACCATCAAGGATTGAGCGGCAAGATGTTCAGCACCCTAGGAAAAAACAACGTAAATATTCGTGCTATAGCACAAGGTGCTTCCGAAAGAAATATTTCTGCCGTAATCGCTCAAAAAGACGTCAAGAAGGCGCTGAATTCTCTTCATGAAAAGTTCTTTGAAGACGATATAAAACAGCTCAATCTCTTTGTCATGGGAGTTGGGAATGTCGGAGAAAAGTTCATTGATCAAATTCATCAGCAGCAAAAATATTTAAAAGAAAATCTACAGCTAAATCCACGTGTTATAGCACTTTCTAATTCAAGAAAAATGTATTTTGATGAAGAAGGAATTGCTCTAAAAGATTGGAAAACGATCCTAGACTCAGGAGAAACTGCAGACAAAGACAATTTCATCGCTAGAGTCAAAGTACTAAATTTACGCAACAGCGTTTTCGTCGATGTTACGGCCAACGAAGTAATATCGCAGACGTATGATCAATATTTAAGACAAAATATTTCGGTTGTTACCTGCAATAAAATAGCTTGTTCTTCTGCGTTTGAGAATTATAAAAATCTAAAAAAACTCTCACGAAAATTTAACGCTCCTTTTTTATTTGAAACCAATGTTGGAGCGGGATTGCCAATTATTGACACGCTAAAAAATCTAGTAGCGTCAGGAGATAAAGTCAATAAAATCCAAGCTGTTTTATCAGGCAGCTTAAACTTTATTTTTAATAATTTCAGCGAAGAAAACTCGTTCTATGATGTTGTAAAACAAGCACAAGCTGAAGGCTATACTGAACCCGATCCTAAAATTGATTTGAGCGGCGTTGATGTCATGCGCAAGATCTTGATCTTGATTCGTGAAAGCAATTACGAGATGGAAATTGATGCAATTGAAAATAAATCTTTTTTACCCAAAGAATGCCTTGAAACAGCTTCAGTGGATGATTTTTTTGAGTCATTGAAAACATACAGTTCTCACTTTGAAGATATTCTTCAGGAAGCAAAAGTAAAAGATTGCCGACTGAAATATGTAGCTGAATTTGAAAACGGAAAAGCAAATGTAAGCCTGCAATTTATTCCGAAAGACCATCCTTTTTATAATCTGGAAGGAAAAGACAATATCGTCTTATTTTACACGGATCGTTATGTAGACCAGCCTTTGCTCATAAAAGGTGCTGGCGCTGGTGCTGCAGTAACGGCTTCGGGAATTTTTGCAGATGTAATCAGAATCGGAAATAATTAATCGTATGAAAGAAATTAGACTTTTTTGCCCCGCTACAATTGCCAATCTTTCTTGCGGTTTTGATGTATTGGGCCTGTGCTTGGATACTATCGGAGATGAGATGGTTGTTCGGAAAACCGTTGAAAAAGGAATCAGAATTACTAAAATTGTTGGAGCTGACCTGCCTTTTGAAACAGAGAAAAACGTAGCAGGAGTCGCTGCCATGACAATGGTTTCGGTATTGGACTTAGATTTCGGATTTGAGATTGAAATTTACAAAAATATAAAAGCCGGCAGCGGAATCGGAAGCAGTGCTGCCAGTGCCTCAGGTGTTGTTTTTGGTATTAATGAATTATTGGGAAAGCCTTTTAGTATGAAAGATTTAGTTCCTTTTGCAATGGAAGGTGAAAAATTAGCAAGCGGAAGTGCTCATGCAGATAATGTTGCTCCCGCACTTCTCGGCGGCTTTGTCCTGATTCGAAGCTGCAATCCTTTAGATATCATACGAATTGAAAGTCCTGATGAATTATATGCAACCGTAATCCATCCGCAGATTGAATTGAAAACATCTGATGCCAGATCAGTCTTAAAACAAAATGTGACCTTAAAGCAAGCGGTAATACAGTGTGGCAATCTTGGAGGATTAATCAGCGGACTTTATACAGAAGATTATGATTTGATCGGAAGATCATTACAAGATGAAATTGTGGAGCCTTTACGAAGCATGCTGATTCCTGGATTTGATAGCGTAAAAAGAAAAGCTTTGCAAGCAGGAGCTTTAGGTGGCGGTATTTCAGGTTCCGGCCCGTCGATTTTTGCTTTGAGTAAAGGAAAGCACACCGCTGAAAAAGTGGCCACAGCGATGAGCAAAGTGTATGACGAAATGAATTTGAAATATGAAATACATGTTTCTAAAATAAATTCTGGAGGGATAAAAATTATAAAAACTCTAAATTAAAAGAAATGAACTATTACAGCCTTAATAAAAATGCTCCAAAAGTAAGTTTTCGAGAAGCGGTCATTCAAGGTCTAGCTCCCGATAAAGGATTGTATTTTCCAGAAAAAATCATACCGCTGTCTCAAGATTTTTTTGATTCGATCGAAAAACTTTCCAATCAAGAAATCGCCTTTGAAGCCATCAAGCAATTTGTCGGAAAAGACATTCCAGAAAATGAATTAAAGAGAATAATCGAGGAAACATTTTCTTTTGATTTTCCTTTAATTCAAGTGGATGAAAACAGCTTTTCGTTAGAACTTTTTCACGGTCCGACGATGGCTTTTAAAGATGTAGGTGCCCGATTTATGTCAAGATGTTTGGCTTATTTTAATCGTGGTAAAAATCAAAAGAATACAGTTTTAGTCGCCACTTCAGGCGATACGGGTGGAGCGGTAGCGAGTGGCTTTCTAGGTGTAGAAAGTGTTGAAGTGGTAATACTATATCCAAGCGGAAAAGTCAGCGATATTCAAGAAAAACAACTGACAACTTTAGGTCAGAATATCAAAGCATTAGAAGTTGACGGCGTTTTTGACGACTGCCAAGACATGGTCAAAAGAGCTTTCCTTGATGCCGATTTAAAGTCTAAAAATCTGACTTCGGCTAATTCTATCAATATCGCAAGATGGCTTCCGCAGATGCTTTATTTCTTTTTTGCTTACAAGGAATTAAAAAAATACAATAAGCCGCTGGTAATTTCGTGTCCGAGTGGCAATTTCGGAAATATATGTGCCGGAATCCTAGCCAAGAAATTAGGATTGCCAATTCATCATTTTGTGGCTTCAACTAACGTAAACGACACGGTTCCGGAATTTTTAAAAACGGGTAAATACATTCCAAAACCTTCAAAAGCGACAATTTCAAATGCAATGGATGTCGGAAACCCAAGTAATTTTATACGAATTCAAGAGCTGTATGGAAATAATCTGGATAATTTTGAAAAGGACTTCTCCTCCTACAGTTTTACAGATGAAGAAACTAAAACAGCCATCGTAAGCCTGTACAAGACCTCAAAATATATTGCCGAACCGCACGGAGCTATTGGTTATTTGGGATTAAAAAAAGAGCTGGAGAATAAGATGGACGCTATTGGAGTCTTTTTAGAAACAGCCCATCCTATAAAATTTTCAGATACTGTGGAAGAAATACTTTCGCTTACGATTCCAATTCCCGAGCAAATTAAAAACGTTTTGGATAAAGAGAAAAAAAGCTTAAAAATCAGCAGCTACGAAGATTTGAAAGCTTTCTTGTTATCTTAGATTATTTCTTTTTGAACTTTTTCTTTGGCTCATCTGTTTTTGCAGCAACTGGATTTTTAGTCTGTAAAAGCTGGTGGGCCAATAATTTTTCGATCAGCTCGTCTTTAGTCAAGTGATGAAAAACAGTCTTGATCTTATCTTTAAATTCTTTTGAAACCTCATGGTTTGGTTTGGTCTTGAAAATCTGTTTCGCCCATAAAAAAGCTGTATTTTCTTCAAGACTTTCGGCTGAGGGTTTTTTGAACTCACTGAATGTAATTCCTAATTCTTTTTCAAAATTAGCCATTTCGGCAACTTCTTCGGGTTGCAAAACTGTCAATGAAAGTCCCTTGGCTCCTGCCCTTGCCGTTCTTCCGCTTCTATGTACATAGGTTTCATACGTATCAGGAAGATGGTAATTTACGACATAAGCAATTTCTTTCACATCAATTCCCCTTGCTGCTAAATCAGTAGCTATCAGTATTGAAATATGCCCTTCTCGGAACTGTTCCATAATGCGATCGCGTATCGGCTGCGTCAGGCTTCCATGCAACGCTCCAGAAGAAAAACGATTGATTGCCAAATTTTTAGCCAGTTTGTTTACTGCCGCTTTTGTCTTGCAGAAAATAATACCGCGCTGTCCTTCCTTCGAATTTAAGAAATGCATGAGAACGTCTAACTTTTCTTCCGGTTCCACGACAATGTAATCATGGTCGATTCCTTGATTTCCGGAAGTGGTCATATCGGCACTCACTTGGACGATATTCTTTGACATATATTGCTGTACCAATTGTTTCATTGGGCCAGGCATCGTAGCTGAAAACAGCCAGGTTCTTCTATTTTTTGGAAGTTCGTGCACAATTTCATCCAAGCCTTCTTTTAGGGCAGCCATCATTTCATCAGCTTCGTCCAAAATTAAAAATTTACAGTTTCTAATATCCGCAGCTTGTCTTTTTATCAAATCAATCAATCTTCCAGGCGTAGCTACAACAATGTGGGCCCCTTGAGAAAGACGTTCGATTTGAGGTTTGATAGGGATTCCTCCACAAACTGAAGCAATTGAAACTTCAGGTAGAAACTGGGCAAAAGCAGTTAAATTATCAAAAATCTGATGTCCTAATTCTCTCGTAGGCACTAAAATTATAGCTTGTATGCTTGTAGTTTTTATATCAATCAATTGAAGCAAAGGCAATCCGAAAGCGGCTGTTTTTCCTGTTCCTGTCTTGGCAAGACCTACAAAATCTTCTGTTGTATCTAGTAAAACTGGAATTGCTTTTTGCTGGATTTCCGTCGGAATAGAAAATCCTAATTTTTGTATTCCTTTAGTAATAGCGGCTGAAAAGCCAAAGTCTGAAAATGTGCTAGCCATAATTTTATATTTTGAAAGGCAGATAATTTGTTAGTCTTCGTTCATGATTTTTTCACGGTATTTTTTACCGATCAACAAAAGCAGTTTGGTCTTGTAATCTTCTACAAGCCATTCGCGGTAGTTTTTACTGCTCTTGCTCAAGCAGTTGGTGTAGTAGCGGATACGGCATTCAACATCTTCCTGAAGTAACTTAGAGAGATTTTTTGCTTCGTTTAAAGTTTCGGTATTATCAACGCACATAGAAGCATGCTGGTCTAACGATTTGTCTAAAACTACTTTTGAACGAAGGTTTTGCGAAATGGCAAGCCTGTGTTCTTCTTCTACATCGAATTCAACAACAGCCGTTTTGCTAAATTTTGCTCGGACATCTGGCGGCATCTGGTATTTGAAATGCATCTCGATTTCGGCATCATTTCGGAGATTTTCGAGATAGAATTCAGGCGATTTGAAAATGTGCTGCCAATCTATAGGCTCGCTCCATAACCCAAATCGAGCGGCATTGTTCCCTAAATCAATTACTGTAAAGTTATCTTTGTGCGGCAATTTTCTAGAGCCACGCCCAATCATCTGAAAATACAGCGTAAGCGATTTGGTTGCTCTATTCAAGATGATGCTTTCTACCGTTGGTTCGTCAAATCCTGTAGTTAAAATTCCTACGGATGTCAGAATGGCGTCTGGCGTATGTTTGAACCAAGTCAAAATATCTTTTCGTTCTTCGTTGGAAGTGGTATTATCTAAATGTTTTATAGGATATCCGGCTTCTTTAAAAGTTTCGAAAACGTATAAGGATGTATTGATTCCGTTATTAAAAATCAAGGTTTTTTTTCCGAGTGACTTTTCAGTATAAGCATGCAAAAGTTTTTCCTGCATGGCCATATTTGTATACAAGTCGTCTGAAGATTTAACGGTATAATCGCCATTGATTCCCACCTTAAGCGAAGTCAGTCCGACATCATAGCTATAGGTTATTGCTTTGGCTAAAAAACCGTTTTCTATTAATTTGTTGATCGGGTCGCCCACTATCAATTCATCATAATTTTCATTCATCGGAAGCTTAATGTTCGAGCTTAAGGGCGTAGCTGTAACGCCGAGTATGAATGAATTTTTGAAAGACGAAAGCAATTTTCTGAAAGAATTGTAATGCGCTTCGTCAATAATCACAAGTCCTATGTTTTCAATCTGGAGCTTCTCGTCATTTAGCCTGTTTTTAAGCGTTTCAACCATAGCTACAAAACAAGAATATTCGTCCTGATCAGGCAGTTCCTTAATTTTGCTGTTGATGATTTTATTCTTAACATTAAAGCCTTTGAGCATCTTAGAAGTTTGCTTGCAAAGCTCAATTCTATGTGTCAGAACCAATACTTTTTTATCATTATAAGAAAGATATCTTCTTACGATTTCAGAAAATATGACGGTCTTTCCTCCTCCTGTCGGGAGCTGATAAAGCAGATGATGGTTGTGAGGAGCATTATTGATTCGTTCAAAAATGGCGTCAATATCCCCTTGCTGATAGGCATAAAGTTCTTTTTTTTCTTCGATCTCTAATTCTAGGTTCTTTTGGGACATTGCGGTTTTGAATAATTTGCAAAAGTACGTACTAAAAAGGGTTAAATCGAGGTTTTAGCGGTTTAATTTGAAAAACTTTATATAAATATTAGCAAAAGATATAACGCTGTTCGATTTTAAATACTCTAATTTTGAGAAACAAGCGCATCATCTCATCCATAATACAATTTTCCATGCTGAGTTACGACGATTTTACTATTGAAATGGCAACCCTTCTACAAAATAAGATGAAGGAGGATATTTCTTTAAATACGCGTAACAAAAACATCAGAACCGTTGCCGGTGCTGATATTTCGCATGATGTCGGCAGTTCTAAATTATTTGCAGGAATTGTGATTTTAAGTTATCCTGACATGATACCACTATCCTATTCTTTAGCAGAAGGAAATTCCAATTTTGAATATAAGGCTGAATATTTGGCTTTTAGGGAAGTTCCGACGTTAATGAAAGCCTGGGAACAAATTCCGATAAAACCAGACCTGCTGATTTTAGACGGACAAGGAATCACGCATCCTAGAAGAATGGGAATTGCGTCTCACTTCGGACTCCTAGCTGACCATCCAACAATCGGTTGTGCGAAAAATATGCTTCATGGAGAATACAATGTCTTGGAAGATGAAAAATTCAGTTACAGTGCTATTTTTAAAAATCAAGAAAAACTGGGATTCGCCCTCCGCACAAAAACAAATGTCAAGCCTGTCTTTATTTCACCCGGACACCATATGTCTGTTGATGACAGCCTTGAAATCATGACTAATACGATACAGAAATATCGGATTCCGGAGCCTACTAGACATGCTCATTTGATGGTCAATCTGTTCAGGACCGGGCAGCGCCAAGCTGGTTTCCATGAATTCAATAACCAGCTTCCTTTGTTCTAAAGCCTAATCTATCAGGTCTAGCGGTCTTTCAAATTCTTTTTTGTTTTCCCAATTTTGTTTAAAAGCAACATCTTTTATTTCAAAAATCCTGTTTTTATAATCAGAAATCATTCCGTTTTCAATACTAAACTTTACAACCTGCTCGAAAGAATTCAGCATGCTTTTGTAAAAAGAAGTATAGCGCATTTCTCGTCGCGCAGAATATTTTTGTGCTACTTCAATATTATAAAGCATCAGATCGGCCACGACAAAAGGATCTACACCCAAACTCAAAAAATGCTTGATGTATTTTTGGGCCACAGAACGTCTCAATTTCGGGCGCTTGCCTTTTAAAGGGAAATATTCGTTTGAAATCTTGAGCTTGGCTTCCTGGAGTAATTTTTCTTCTTTAGGATTAAATACAAAATCGTAATATACTTTTACGTCAGAGAATTTCTCATATAGCTCCAACAGCTGTTCTTCCAGCTGTTCTTTATCTAATTCTTTAAGATATTTTTTTAGATCTCTCTTGCTCATTTTAGAATTCTCTTTTTACAAAGATAGTATTATGCGATAATTTAAGAGACTATATTAAATTTATTAGATCGTCACGCTCAAGTTTTTAATCCTCGTCAATATTGCTTAAATTTGACAAATCTCAAAAAAGACTCGATGGATGATCAGCTAAAAGCAACCCCAGCAGAGAAATGGATTATCAACCCTCTAAATAATTTTATAAGCAAATCTACAACAGGAGGAATTATTCTTTTTCTGGCCGCTGTCGTGGCTGTCTTTTTGGCAAATTCTCCATTGAAAGACTGGTATCATCATATTTGGGAACATAAAATCGGCTTGACGATTAATGATGAATTGTATCTAAATTACACCATTCATCATTGGGTAAATGACGGCTTGATGGCCATTTTCTTTTTTGTCGTTGGTCTGGAATTAAAAAGAGAAATCATTGGAGGCGAATTATCGCAGCCTAAAAAAGCAATGCTGCCTATAGTAGCAGCAATTGGAGGAATGGTCTTCCCTGCCCTGATTTATACTTTATTTAATTTTGGAACTGATTCAGCACATGGCTGGGGAATTCCAATGGCAACCGATATTGCCTTTGCTTTGGGTGTTTTATATCTTTTGGGCGATAGGATCCCTGCAACTCTGAAAATATTTTTGACCGCCTTGGCTATCGTTGACGATCTTGGCGCTGTTTTGGTCATCGCATTTTTTTATACTGCTGCTATTAATTTTATCGCATTAGGCATTGGATTGGGAGTCCTTCTATTTTTATTTGTCTGCAATAGATTTGGCATTAGGAATATTCTGTTTTATGCTATTATCGGAATTGCTGGCGTTTGGCTTCCTTTCCTCCTTTCTGGCGTTCATGCCACAATTGCAGCAGTATTGGTTGCCTTTGTCATTCCGGCCGGTTCAAGAATAGACGAAAATTTATTTATTTCAAAAATAAAAACCCGTCTGAATCAATTCAAAGAACTTGATCCTACGGATTCTCCTGTCTTATCAGAAGATCAGTTGCACGTGCTCCAAGATATGCGTAAACTGTCAAAAGATGCCATGTCGCCACTACACCGACTGGAACACGGACTGCATCCTTTTGTAAGTTTTATTATCATGCCTGTTTTTGCACTGGCTAACGCAGGAGTAACTTTTTCTAGCGGAATTATTGAAAGTGCAGCAAGTAATGTGACATTAGGTGTTGTCTTTGGACTTCTAGCAGGAAAAGTAATAGGTGTATATGGCGTATCTGCGCTCCTGATAAAAATGAAACTGGCAAGCCTTCCGGATGGCCTTACGAGCAAAAGCCTATTTGGCGTAGGATTTCTTGCTTCTATCGGGTTTACGATGTCGCTTTTTGTGACCAATCTTGCCTTCCATAACCCTGAATATGAGCTACAAGCTAAATTAGGCATCTTTGCAGCATCTTTGATTGGTGGCATATTAGGCTATGTCCTTCTTGTTAAGAAGAATACTAAAATTTCAATTACTAATTCATAAATTCTATAACTTTTACAATGCTTAAACTTTTTAAAATCGTCGCCATACTAGAAGGAGTATCCTATCTGGTGTTATTTGCAAATATGCTATTCGTTAAAAATAGCAATCCTGAACTTTACAAAACGCTTTTATTCCCTATTGGAATGGCGCATGGACTTTTATTTATCGGCTATATCATCTTATCTATCATGCTTAAGATCGAATTAAGCTGGAACTGGAAAAAATTCGGCATCATCGCCATTGCTTCTGTAATTCCTTTCGGAACTTTTTATGTTGAAAAGAAATATTTAAGCACAAGCACAAATTAAGACATGATCGAAAAAATATTTAATTGGACATATAAGCTTCTGAAAGGCTGGGGCTACAGCGAAACGGTATCTTCTTACGTGAATGTTGCCGTTAACTTTGTATTGCTTGCTATTTCTGTATACATCATACATTATATATTCAAGAAAATATTGATTGAGATCTTTAGCAGCGTAGCAGAAAGGACAAAAACTCAGTTTGATGATTTGTTGGTTACTAATAAAACCACAAAATATATTGCCTATCTGATTCCGCTTCTTTTTGTAAACGTAACCGTTCCGATCATTCTGAAGGATTTTGCCTATTGGGAAGGATTCTTCAGAAAAGGATTGGAAATTTATATCGTCTTTTTGGTCCTCTGGATCATAAGAAGCATCCTCAACGCGGTAAAAGACTATTTAAAAAGACTGCCTGATTTTAACGATAAGCCGATTGACAGCTATATCCAGGTATTCATGATTGTGCTTTGGATTTTCGGAATTACGACTATTGTCATGATTCTTTTCGAAACTTCGTTTATAAAATTATTTGCAACTTTCGGAGCCATTTCCGCTATCGTTATCTTGATTTTCAAGGATACGATTCTAGGTTTTGTGGCTAGTATACAAGTTTCTGTAAATGATTTGGTGAGGATTGGCGACTGGGTCACTTTTGAAAAGTTTGGCGCCGACGGTGATGTAATCGAAATAAATTTGGCTACAGTAAAAGTGCGAAATTTTGATAATACCACAACTACGATTCCAACGTATAGCTTGATTTCTGATTCTTTCCGAAACTGGCGCGGAATGCAGAATTCAGGAGGAAGACGCATAAAAAGATATATTTTGATTAAAGCTAATAGTGTTCGCTTTTTACATAATGACGAACTAGAAGGCCTGAAAAAAATACAGCTTGTTTCGTCGTATATCGAACACAGGCAACAGGATATCGAAAAGTACAATACAAATAACAACATCGATAAAAGCCTGACAATCAATGGCAGAAACATGACTAATTTAGGATTGTTCAGAAAGTATATCAACCAATATCTGTCAAACCATCCTGGAATAAATAAAGACATGACCATGATGTGCCGCCACCTACAGCCGACAGAAAAGGGTATTCCTATTGAGATTTATGCCTTCTCAAATGATAAAAGATGGATTAACTACGAATATATTATGGCCGATATTTTTGACCATATCATAGCAGCCGTGCCTTATTTTGATTTGGAAATATATGAGCTTCCTTCAGAAAAAGGAGTCTTTTCAGAATAAGAAAACTATTTCTTCATCCGGTCGCGGATAAATTCAATGGAAGTTTTTCCATGCATAGAAGGACGTCCAAAGCTATCTAGGTTTACCATTGTTATAGAGTTAACAGTAATGATGGTTTCTTTGGTCATGATATTTCGCACTTCGCATTTCAACGTTATAGAAGTCTTTCCAAACTTTACCACATCGATACCAATTTCAACAATATCTCCTTGCTTGGCCGAACTTATAAAGTTAATTTCGGACATGTGTTTGGTAACAACACGTTCGTTTTCTAATTGAATTATGGAATATAAAGCTGCTTCTTCGTCGATCCACGATAAAAGTTTTCCTCCAAATAGCGTTTGGTTAGGATTTAAATCCTCTGGTTTGACCCATTTTCTTGTATGAAATCTCATAGTCTTAATTTGTAAGGCAAAATTAACGATTTCTCTGTCATCCGAAGACAATTCTTGCCAATCATTTAGCCTAAAATCTTAAGTTAATCTTGCAAAAACAAACTGAAAACACGTCCAATTCTTAATAAGTGTTAATTTTTTTCTTAGAAATTCCCTCTTAATGGTCCTTTCTCAATTTTATAGTTCTTACTATAAAAAAGCCAAAACTCAAACTTAACTATTAATTTTATTTAATTTGTAACTCTCTGAAATACATAGTGTTTTCTAGGAAATACAAGAGTATCAACGATTAAAAAAGAGATTTATAACCGTCATAAAAAAAAGTTATGGAATTATTAAAAAAAATATAAATATGGGAATTATATAACAAAAAGCCGGAAATGTTAAAATCTTATGGTCTATCTTTGCCTCATAATTTTAAAGTTGTAAAGAACAATTTAAATTAAAACTTAAATAAAATCCATTAAGAATTATGAAAAAGAATTTACCATTACTATCGTTTTTATTGCTGGCTTTTGCTTCGGCGAATGCACAAGAATCCGCACCCATTGTGGAAAAAGCACCAGCAGATGACTACAACAAATGGTCTATTGAGGTAAACGGAGGGGTGAATAAGCCAACTAGAACAATGACCGATGGTTATTATACGTCAACATTAAACCTTTTCCATGCTGATTTAGGCGTAAGGTATATGTTTAATCCAAAATTTGGTTTGAAACTGGATTTCGGGTATGATAAATTCCAAGAGCATGATGACAGCGCTCCATTTGAAAGCACTTACCTAAGAACCAGCTTGCAAGGAGTTGTCAATTTAGGAAGAGTCCTAAACTTTGAAGACTGGACAGATACTTTCGGCTTATTGGTGCATGGTGGATTTGGTGCATCTCAGCTGACTTCTAAAGATGGTTTTGATGGCGAAGACTACATGGGACATGGTATCTTGGGTCTTACTGGACAAATTAAATTAAGTAACAGTATCGTATTGACAGGTGACCTTACGGGAATCGTTAATGGAAAGCAAAACTATAATTTTGATGGCCAAGGAAATACAACTACTGGAGCTTTTGACGGAACATTGCTTAATGCTTCTGTAGGTTTCACTTTCTATCTAGGTAAAAACGAGAAGCATGCTGACTGGTATTCTGAAGATAAAAGCGATGAGCTGAAAGCACTTGAAGACAGAGTTGGAATGATTGAAACTGGATTAGCTGATTCTGATAAAGATGGCGTGCCAGACATGTACGATCTTGAGCCTAATTCTATTGCTGGTGTTGCTGTAAATACAAAAGGCCAATCAATCGATAGAAACCAAAATGGTGTTCCAGATGAGCTAGAAAGCTATTTAGACAAGACTTACGGACAAAATGGTAAAGCAACAGCATCTAACAGCACAATTGAAGAACTAATCAATGGCGGTTATGTAAACGTGTATTTTGACTTTAATTCTGCAAAACCAACAAATTCTTCTCTATCAGGTGTTGATTTCTTAGTGAAGTATTTGAAAGCAAATCCATCGGCTAATGCTGAGATTGTTGGATATGCTGACGAAATTGGTAATTCAGACTATAACAAAGAACTTTCTCAAAGAAGAGCTGATGCTGTAAAAGCAATTGTTACTAACTCAGGAATCGATGCTTCAAGATTGACCGTTATCGGAAATGGTGAAGATGCTTCTGTGAATAAAAATTCTAAAGAAGCACGTCAAATCGTAAGAAGAGTTACTTTTAGAGTAAAATAATTTCTTCATAAATATTTTAAAACCGCTGTAGCAATACGGCGGTTTTTTTTATCTTTAAAAGAAAAACCATGGAAAATAGAGACGCTTTCATTTCTGAATTCAGAGGTGAAACTTTAGGAACAGTCACAAGTCAGTCTTCATCAGATGAAATTTTTCAAAACCAGGTCTTACGCCCCATCTTAAAACTGCAGAATGATCTTTTCATCGACGTTTTTAGAAATTACATATCAAAGTACAAAAATGATTTTTATACCTATTCTGTCGAAAAGAAATTAGCCTATATTGAAAACTCGATCCAAAAAGATATCAAGTTCAGGAATTCGCTAAAAGGAATCGTCATAGGATTGTTTACAATTGCCGAATACAACGAATACATAAAGAATTCATCTTCTCTCAACAAAAGAATGATGAACATGCTGATTGAAAGGCTGAAAAATCAAGTACAACTTTTTGAGATGCAAGAATAAAAAAAGAGGCAAATGCCTCTTTTTTTGTATAGAATATTATTCTTTTTTTCGAAATATAGCCTTTGTTCCTTCCGGATTGAAAAGATAAAGCTTGTTGTCTTTAATCTCGTAACGTGTCGTGCCCTGCAAAGCTTTCACAAGCAGTTTTTCTTTATCATAGTTGGGACACATCATTTCAGTTGTAAAAATATCAGAAAAGCGTAATATTTCTCTTTCATAAAACAACTTCCCTCCCATCCTATTACAGCCGGCAAAACCTGTAAATTTAGCCTCGCTTGTATTTATTTCTACATTTGGAAGCTCTTTCTCAAAATCTTTAGCATCAATTGTTTTGCCCTCTAATTCTTCTAAAATCCAAGTACCCTGCAATTTTTGATCAACGATATAATTGCCGCAGCCTTCTAAAAGCTTGAAATCTTTATCGCTTCCTCTTTTTAAAGACGCTTTTACTTTGTAAGCATATTGATTATCAGACATGCCATCAGAACAAGCACCCTGCTGGATCGTGAATTTTAAATGAATACTATCGGATTTTGCTTCATAAGAAATAACATTAGCATCCATCGCCTTATTAGGCTTGCCGTAAGCTAACGTAAAATTCTTTTCCGTTTCCGGAGTCGTAAAACGGATAGAATCATCTGAAATTTCGATTCCCCAGAAAGGTTCCGTTCCTGTCGCTTTGAAAAAAATACTGCCTGCCTTTTTAATAGAAACCGCTGTATCTTTTGCTATAGAAAGAGAATCTATACTAGAAATCTCTTTTTCAGCTGATTTTGGCTTGCAGTTGATACATAGAAAAGACAAAGTCGTTAAAGCGATTATAAACTGTTTTTTCATCTAACTATTTTTTCTTGAAACAAAGTACCTTGCTTCCGTTCCCGTCATATAAATTAAGCTTATCTCCTTGCAGTTTAAACTTTTGTACAGAATTGAACAATGTCATAAACTTACCTTCTCCAGCTCCTTGACAAGCCATTTTTGTCTGTGCAATAGGTCCAAAAGTAATTTTATCTTCATTAATAGTATAGCTTCCTGACATAGAATTACATCCTGAATTTCCTGAGATACGGCTTTCTGCCTTATCAAAGTTGAGTGCCGGAATTTTAGCAAATTCCCCAGGATCAATTGATTCTCCGTGCATCTGTTCCAATTCCCAGCCACCAATAGAAAGTTCGGCAACGGCTTCCGCTCCTTTTTTACAGCTACAAGATTGTAATCCCACTAAAATTATAGCACAGATTACAGTTAAAAACTTAGTTTTCATAATTTGTTTTTATTTGGTTGAAGCATAAATTTAGTCATTTCAGCCAAAAAAACATATGAAATTGAGAAGATTTTGTAATAATATAGAAGTAAATTGTTACAGCAGTCCGTGGTATTTCCTGATAAACCATTCAGCAGCTAGAGTAATTGCTATAAAAATCAATAGCCATATCCAATCTACTAAAGGCGTTTTCTTGACAATTGCTTTTTGCACAGCTTTGTAGTCTTCGTTTTGAACTAGCGATTTTATGAGCTCATCGATTTGATTGGGATGAAACACTTTGCCCTGTGTCTGCGAAGCTAATTGTGTCAGCTTGCTCAAGTCAGGATTTACGAATTGCTTCTCGATATCAAAGTCAAGAACTTCAAAGAAGCCATTATAAGTATTTTTCGACTTGGCTTCTACAACTTTAAAGCTATACTCTCCTGCTGATAGCCCGTCGAGATTGACTTTATAGGAATTATTGCTTTTAAGTAGGTCGTAATTCTTCGTCTGTTTTGTTTTTTTATTCGTAAGCGAAATCGTCAGTCTTGCGTTTTCATCAAACTCATAGTTTTTGTTGAAATATTGTGCGGTAATCTCAATTGCTTCGCCAGAGTTATAAAAGCTTTCATGGTTGACAACAAGTGATTTTCTCGCATTGCTAGATGCTAAAAATTGAATTGTCTTGTCGATAAACACATCAAATTTTTCATACGATTGGTTGTCAATATGGCTTTGCAGTCTCCATTTCCAGATATTTTCTCCAAGAAGAAAAGCATTTCTCTTCCCTTGATTTTCAGAATAAGCCAGCAAAGGCATATTGGTATTGACATTTCGGATTCGAGAAGAAAGCAATACATCTATATTTGCTTTTACCGTTAGATTACCGAAAGCATTTTGCAGCGGAGGAAGATTTTCAAAACCGATATTATCAATCGCAAATAGATTAAACTGAGAACTAAAATCCGATAAATAATCTTCTTTTTGATTACTCATCTTGAACTGTATTATATCTTGTTGCTGATTTAAAAAATTAAAATCGGTATTGGTTCCGGTAACAATCCAAGTATTCAGATTGGCTGTTTTATTGGCTTCAAAAACAGATTTAAATTCTCCGGTAGGCTGGTATAAAATCAAAACATTATAATCTTGTAATGAATTGATTTTATTCGGATTGACTATAGTTACTTTACGTTGAAGATTAGTTTCTATGGCTCTTTTTAACGCACCAATATCTGGGTGATTAATTGTGGAAACGATTGCAACTTCTGACTTTTGATCAATAACTTCAACTGCAAAATTTTTGATATTATTATATGTATTTTTTTCAGCTTCTTTAGATGTCAGAGAAGCTTTAAAAACTTGTACTCCTACTTTATCGGCCGGAAGTAAAAGATTGAGCACGGTTGCTTTTTTAGAAGAAGAAAAAGAAACGCTCTGCTTGCTCAAAACAGAATTTCCTTGAGATATACTAAAATCAGCAGTAATATTTTTGTTTCCAGAATATTGAAGAAATACTTCTACTGGGAATTTATTTTTGTGAAACGCATATTTATTGACATTCAGCTGATTGATTTTTAAATCTAAAAAAGTAGTCGTATCTCCAAGAACTACTGGGAATACTTTGTTGTTAGGATTGAAGCTGTAAACGTAATCGTTACCCGAGGTTTGGTTTCCGTCTGTTAAGATTATGGCTGGAAAAGCAGTGTTTTTGTTGATGCTTTTGAGATTCTTTGCAACTTCATCCAGATTGGTCTGCGTTCCTTTAAAACTGAAAATATCTGAAAGCTCAAATTCGTTAGAAAATTGATACGACTGAACTTCGAATTTATCTTGTAGATCCTTACTTGAAATTAGCTTTTTATAAACCTCCAAAGCAGTTTCGTTGGCTTTCAGCTCTGCAATAGAACTTGAATTATCGACAACAATTGGCAAAGGAGTTTTTGCTATCTCAAAAGTATTAGTTGTAATTTTTGGATTTATCAGAAGCAATAAAATTCCAAAGATTGAAAAGAAGCGCAAAAAAGCCAACAACAGATTTGTTCTTGATTTGTTTTTGGCTCTGAAATAGTATTGAAAAAACGACAGACCTCCTGCTATTAGTACTGAAAGTAAGATTAATAGGATTGTGTTTGTTGTCATTTTTTAGATTACAAGGTTTAGAAAAATTGAGATGCTCTATTTTGAAATTAACGAGGAGACATCCCTTAAAAAAATTAGGAATTACGCATATCAAAATTCGTAATTCCTAATTTAAAATTCATAATTGACTATGTCAGCATTCCTCCGTCAACGTTCATCACTTGTCCTGTCACATAAGCACTCATGTCTGAAGCTAAGAAAAGGCAAGCATTTGCAACGTCTTCAGTTGTTCCGCCACGTTTCAACGGAATAGCATCTCTCCATCCTTGAACAACATCTTCATTTAGTTTTCCAGTCATTTCTGTTTCAATGAATCCTGGTGCGATAGCGTTGCAACGGATATTTCTGGAACCCAGTTCTAAAGCTACAGATTTCGTGAATCCGATAACTCCAGCTTTTGATGCGGCATAGTTTGTTTGTCCTGCGTTTCCTTTAACTCCAACAACAGAACTCATGTTTATGATGGAACCAGCACGGTTTTTTAGCATTGTTTTTTGAACTGCTTTCGTCATGTTGAAAACAGATTTCAGGTTTACTTCGATTACTTTGTCGAAATCTTCTTCAGAAATACGCATCAAAAGGTTGTCTTTTGTAATTCCGGCATTATTGATCAAGATATCGATGTTTCCAAAAGTTGCGATAACATCGTCGACTAATTTTTGCGCTTCGTTAAAATCAGCAGCATTTGACTGGTAGCCTTTTGCTTTCACGCCAAGTGCAATCAATTCGTCTTCAAGAACTTTTGCAGCCTCTGCAGATGAACTGTATGTAAATGCTACGTTTGCTCCGTGTTTTGCAAAAACTTCGGCAATTCCTCTACCAATTCCTCGGCTAGCGCCTGTAATAATCGCTGTTTTTCCTTCTAATAATTTCATTCTATTTTAATTTAGTTTGCTCTTGTTAGGTTGACAAATATAAGAATTCAATTGCAATGACGTAAGGTATCTCTTTAAACTTTCAGGAATTTATTAATCCTTTTATCCCAAGCAGTGCTATAAATTGCGATTATCGTAAATAGCAGCAAAATGTAAATGTACCATGCATTTGAAATTAGTTCGATTACATTTAATTTTCCTTTTGCAAAGTTTAAAATAAGCAAGACTTGTGCTCCATAGGGAAGGATTCCTTGGACAATACAACAGAAAATATCTAGGATTGCGGCAGTCTTTTTTGGACTTAATTTATATTCGTCATTAATTTCTTTAGCAACAGCTCCTGTAATGACTATGGAAACGGTGTTATTTGCTATCGCTAAATTGGTAATGCTAACTAAAGTTCCGATTCCCATTTGGGCTGATTTCTTGCTTTTAATCTTAGATTTGATTTTTCGTAATACGTAATCGATACCGCCCGCTTTTTCGACTAGAGCCGCAAGACCTCCTGTTAACATTGACAAGAGAAAAATGTCTGTCATGCTCAGGAAACCTTCATATATTTTTTGCGTAAACCCCAAAAGCGTGAAATCGTTTCCAGCAAAGCCGATAATTCCTGCTACTAAAATTCCAATCAGCAATGTCACAAAGACATTTACTCCTGTTACTGCAAAGATAATCACGAGAATGTAAGGCAAAATGGCAATCAATTCGTAGCTTTCCTTTTGGATAACAACTGAACTTACTTCGGTATTCAATCCTAAATAAAACAGCAAAATAATAGTTATGATTGAAGCGGGCAAAGCAATGAACAGATTGACTTTAAACTTGTCTCGCATTTCACAACCCAATGACTGCGTAGCTGCAATTGTAGTATCAGAAATTATAGAAAGATTGTCGCCTAGCATCGAACCTCCTAGCAAAGAACCTGCAATCAAAGGCATTGAAGCACCACTTTTATCTGCCAAACTAATTGCAATTGGTCCTAAAGCTACGATTGAACCAACAGATGTTCCTGTGGCAGTTGACAGAAAGGAAGCGATGAGAAATATCCCTAGCGGGAAATGTTCTGTATCGATATTATTGATTCCTAAATTCACGACTGCATCTACAGCTCCCATGGCTTGCGTGACTGCAGCAAAAGCTCCAGAAAACAGATAAATGAGACACATTGTAATGATTTGGCTATTGCCACAACCCTGGATTAAAGTATCTATTTTTTGTTCTGTGGAATGTTTGAAGATTATAAATGCAACAATAATTCCAAGTGTGACAGCCACTGGCGAAGGCAAAGCATAAAAATCATTTAGGACAATTCCTGCTCCGAGGAAAGTAAAAATAAATACAAAAAAAGGTAATAAGGCAAAAGCAGAACCTTGAATTTTGATATGTTTCATCATCGATAGCTTAAAAATTAATAAAGCTCACGACGAAAAGCAAACCGAAAAGAAAGTATGATGACAACATTTTTTCCAAAGGATTTGGCTTATCGTTTTAGCACCTTGCTTGTTGTTGCAGGTTGCTATCTCTTTATGAGATTCGTGATAACGGAGGCAAAGATAGAATTTATTCTAAATTATTTTTATTCAATAAGGCATTTTTATGAATATTTGATAAGAAACAAATTAAAAATGAGACTCTTGTAAAAATAAAGAAGCTCTACTGATAATTCAGCAGAGCTCTTTTTATTTTGTGTTGAAATAATCTATTCTACGCTTTTAGCTTCTTCTTTTTCAGGAAACATAATTGACAATAGTACTGAAAGAACCAAAATCCCTCCAATTACGATTAACGAGTAAATAGAATCAATATGGTAGAAAGGTGCGATTATCATTTTTATACCAATAAAAGAAAGGATAATTGCCAAACCGTATTTCAATTTGCTGAACAAATGGATGAAATTGTCAAGCAAGAAAAACAAGGCTCTTAATCCTAAAATGGCAAAAATGTTAGATGTATAAAGAATAAAAGGATCATTTGAAATAGCAAAAATAGCAGGGATTGAATCTACCGCAAAAAGCAAATCTGTAAACTCAATTACAGCAACAACAACTAATAAAGGAGTTGCCAGTTTCTTTCCGTTTTCGATAGTAAAGAATTTATCTCCGTCATAATTATCACTTACTTTAAAGAACTTTCTGATCAATCTTGCACCTCTTGTATTGTTATAATCTTCATCATCGTCATCGTCGCCGGCTGACCATGATTTAATTCCTGCATACACCAAGAACAATCCAAATAAAGTCATGATAATATTGATATCATATTTGAAACCTTCGATTCCCATTAATCCTAAAAGCTTGTTCAAATAGGTCAATTCAATTAGGAAAGCTCCAGAAAAGATAAATATCGCTCTTAAAACCAAAGCTCCGATAATACCCCAAAACAATACTTTATGCTTGTTTGAATTGGCTACATCAAAGAATTTGAATACTAGAATAAATACGAAAAGGTTGTCTACAGAAAGGGCTTTTTCAATCCAATAGGCAGATTGGAACTCGTAGAACTTTGTCGGTCCGATAAAATAATAGATAAATCCACTAAAAATCATTGACAAACTGATCCAAACAATTGACCAAGTTATGGCTTCCTTATTAGAAACAACATGGCTCTTTTTATTGAAAATCCCCAAATCCAAAAGCAACATGATGATGATTACAACCGAAAATGTTGCAATTAATCCTGGGTGATTGATTAAAGTATCTACTTTATCCATTAGTTATAAAATTAATTGATTACTGATTATTGTTTTTGATTCGTAATTGTAAATAGTGCCACTCTTCCTCCTTCTTCGGCAGAAAGGAGTATTTTTTTTCCGTTTGTAATTTCTATCCTGCCATTTATTGGAACCTCATTTCCTTCTGTCAGGTCTTTAACTGACTTGCCATTTTGGTTGACAAAGAACCATTTATTTTCTTCAAATACAAAATTTCCAACAGGTATTTTTTCAGTATCTGCAAGCCTTTCATTATTAATGCTATTCCTATTTGCATGCCATGAATTCAGTTGTTGATTTTCATAAATCATCAGTCTATGATTCTCTGGTTTCCAAACAGAAGGCTGGAATTGGTAATAGAAATCAGCCATTGGAAGTGACTTTTGATAATAAGTACCGCAAAACGGACATTTAGGTTCTGGAGTATTATCAAAAACATACTGTTGCTGATCACAACTTCTGCTGCTGCATGGAATTGTCAAATCTATTGTTTTTAATAATGCCTGTTCCCAAACTTCAGCTACGGGACGCGACATTGGATTGTGAAGTCCGGAAATAAATGCTTCATCAAAAAGTTTTTTCAGATACGGACCTGTAATCGAATAGGGCAATTTTGAAACATCAGCCCAAGGCAGATCCCATTTAGAGACTTGATTCAGTTTTGGGCGATTGGAATTATCTTCCGGATGCTCTATAAACAATGCTTTTTCTCCCATAGAAAGCAAATCGTCAATTTCTGTTTCCAGATTATGAACCTTCCCTCCTTTTAATGGATGTCTGTGAAGCAAAAACATATAAATCAAAACGGGTAAAGCGTGTAAATCTGTCAGTCGGTTTGGCAATTTCCGATTGGCATCGTTTTTATTTAAATGCTTCGTAGCCAAAACTTCGGGAGCGATAAACTCTGCAGTTCCAATAACATCTGCTGGATAAAGCCCCGGAACAACCAAACCGTCCAAGTCAATGATTACGGCAGATTTCTCAATTGGATCAACCAGCACGTTATTATAGGACAAATCGGAATGTGCCAGACCCATCGCATGCATTTTTTTTACGCCTCTGGAAATATTTACGCAAATCTGTAGGTAATCGGCCCAATTTCCTAGTTCTGATTTCGCCAAACGTAGTGGAAACATCGTATTCCTGAATTTTGCTCCTGCAAACCATTTCCCATTTTTTTCTTTTCCTTGTATCAAATCTACCGACTCCTGACCTTTTTGGAAAAAGAATTTCTGATTGTATGCAGGAACAATTATTCCTGTCAATCCGTTGTATTCGATAATATCTTCTGGCCAGCGAAAAACTTCATTCAAGAAGAAATCGGAGGCATCTTTATTTTTAATTTGCGGGAGGTAATAATTTGTAATCTTTTCAAGCCGCTGTTTTTGGCTTTCGTCTAATTTATCTCTATAAATTGCGACCACATATTTTCGGTCAGGACTGAAATAAACATCTTTCAAGCCACCTTTCATGGGCTCCCTGTTGTCAACAAACTGATAGGATTTATAGCGGTCATTTACCGACCAAACTGTTACTGTTTTCATCGGAATATATTAATAAATGATGGCTAAAGTTCTGTCGTCATGGTTTCCTGGACTCCAAAAATCCATCCATTCCGAAAGCTGTGTGGCTGTTTCTTGGTTTCTATTTTGAAAATTCACCGCCAATTGATCTTCGTTTTTGCCTTTTAAATCTTCTATAAATGAATTCCACTTTTCAATTTTCTTAAGATTGGCCTCTACTTCAAACTTTGGATCGTAGATTCCGTCTGTCATTAAAAAGAAATAAGAGAAATCCTCTACAATCACAGCGCTAAATCGCGATTCGAAATTTTCGTCTTCAAAAATCTCCGGCATGGTTATAAAACGTGTTCCGCCGCCAAATTCTCCAACATCAATTTTATTCATCAATTCAACCGAGGTTTGGTCTTTACTGATAACACCAATCGGACAATCGCCAACTCCAAAAGCCAAGATTGCATATCCGAAATCAAACTTTTTAAGCAGTGTAAAAATTAATGTCGCATGAAAATCTTTACTCGATACTTCTATTTTATTGGCTGCATCCTGAATTTGTTGATTCGCAAATCTTGAAGCATTTAGCAGTTGTATTTTTGCCTCACGTAAAGAGTTTTCCGTATTCTCTCGATAATTCAAAACCTCTTGGTCAAAAACTGAAGCTGTATTTTCATCAAAATACTTTTGGAAAAAAGTCACGACTGCATTACAGGCAATTTCAGCTCCTTTTCTTCCTAGAACTGCAGAACCGGCACCATCAGAAACAGCAATCAAGCTCCAATTATTTTCTGGAAAGTGTTTGATTGCATAATCATCATCGCGGAAACTTCCTTTATTAGCATGCGAACGTCCTCTTTTTGAAGCGACTACAACCGATTTTTCTTCTAGTGAATAGAATTCAGAAACATCATCTTTTTTCCAATAAACATCTTCTGTGTTTGAAGGAATGCTTTTCCAAAGTGATTTTGGATCTGGATTAAAAATTATAGAAAGTGTTTTTTGATAAAACTCATTTGTATCATCTTCATTGATTTTATAGAAAAGATTGAATTTTAAATTGCCGCTTTCTAAAGGAATTCCAGAAATATATTTTTTATCAGGATTGTATGCAAGACCAAAGATTTCAAGTCCGTCGATTGAAATTGAATTCAAATCTGAAAGGTCAAGAAGATCAAAATCTAAAGGCGCAAGGTATTCTTTTCCTACAGTTCCGTTTGGAAATAGTATCTGTTGATTCTGGATATCTAGCTTTCTGTTGATCAATTCCCAATCTTTTGCCATCTGTTTCTGTAGTTCCTGAATTAATTTGACTTTACTTATGTTTTCTTCTTTTGAAACAAATTCTTGGAAAGCTTGCTCGTTTTTTGGAGAAATATTGATTTCTTTTAAAACTAAAAGCTGTTGGATGTATTTTTTGGTATTTGTCATTAGCCTTGTGTCCTATTGACATCAAAACTGCCGCCGCCTACTCCATATTCTCCAACATTGCCACACCATGGGCATGTATTTTTAGCCTCAAATCCGATGCAATGAATTTTTTCGCAACTGCAAACTGCCAATCCATATTGATTGCCGCAACAAGGACAAGCTGGAGCTCCAAGAAGTTCCTCACTGTTCACATGGTTTTTGTTTTGAGAATCGTCTGCTAAATCAAAATAAGAGCTATCAACCTGAAATGCTCCCACCAGATTATAAGATTTTGAAGTCAGGTCAACTCCTGCATAAATCGAAGACGAAAAAGTCCTTCGGTATTTAATCAGATAAGGACGCTTTGTATTTTGGCATTTCGCCGCTAAAACAGCATAATTATCATCAACTGCGGGCTTTAGAGGTTCGTTTTTAGTCAAGTCAATTTTAGAAATCGTATCGCCGTCAATTTTAGCCAATTCAAAGCCATTGGAATTGTTTTCAACACTAACGCTGCTTGTCTTGATTGAATCGGTAACCCATTTGAAGAATTCTTTATAGGATTGTGCCGTCGTATTTTTGAAATGTAAAACAGTATCGGTCAATTCAGAAAGAATTGCAGTATCTGCTTCATCTCCAAAGGAAATGGCTACCATATTAGCCGTTCTTTGCCAATTCTGTTTCCATTCTGAAATAGCTGTTTTGTTATCATCAGTTGGAACGCCATCAGTAAAAAGAAAGACAATCGGTTTCCAATCGCCTTTTTGCTCATAGGTAGTTTTTACTATATTTTTTCGAAGTTCGTGCATCAAATGTCCTAAGCCTTTGCTTAAAGAAGTACCGCTTCCAATTGGAAATCTTGGCGGATAAAAACTTACCAATTCCTGCAAAGGAACTAGTGTTTTAGGCTGTCCAGCAAAAACAATTATGGAAACCCAAACTGTTTCTAACGCATACGGATCTGTTTTTAACGATTGAATAATAGTGGAAAGTCCTTCTTCAACTTGCTGAATCGGCTCGCCAACCATAGATTCTGAAACATCTATTAAAAAATATATTGGAAGTCTTCTCATTATATCACAATTGTTATTTCGTCTGGTGGCGGTGGCAATGAAATGCTCTCACCTGTTCCCTGACTTTTATTTCCTTGCTCGATAGTTTCTGAAACCCATTTAAAAAAAGTTTTCAAAGTCTGGCTGTCAGCCGCATCAAGATGAACCACGTTATCAGTCAATTCTTTAAGCATCATATCATTAGCCAAATGCCCAGCAGCACAGCCAACAACGGCTCCAAAATTTAATGCTTTTATTTCGGGAACTTTTTCTCTATACAATTGAATGTCTGAAGGTTTGCCGTCAGTAATTAAAAACAATAATGGTTTCCAATCTCCTTTTTGGGTTTCGGAACCTTTAATTACATCTTGGTTTACTTTCTGGATTACAAAATCCAAACCGGCTCCAGTGTTTGTCGGGCCGCTTTGTGGGCATGTAATTTCGGGAAGCTGAAAAGTAACCAATTCTGTCAAAGGCACAATTTCTCTAACTTCTCTATCGAAAGTTATGATGCTAATCCATAGAGAATCTAAGGCTTGAGGATCTGAACGTAATGTACTAATCATTCCGCTCAAAGCATTATTCAACGCTTGAATGGGTTCTCCATACATCGACCCAGAAGTGTCCAATAAAAAATATACTGGCAGCCTTCTCATTTATCTTGGAATGTTATAGGTTGGATTTTCGTCACTTTGATTTGCAGAATACAATCCATTTATATTGTAAGTCGAAGTGTCTGCATCAGGATCGTTTTGAATTAAATCACTCAATACTTCATGTGTAACATCCTTTCCTCCAGATAATTGATGATACATTGAGCCAATCGTATAAATTGGTCTCCAAGGAATTCCCCACCAGCCTAACAAAGCATTCACGCCAACATGTTTATAGGAATATTTAAATTTTCCTTCATAAGGCCTGATAAAATAAATGGAAGATGCTCTTCTTACGGTACCTAAAACAAAAGAAACTGTATATGGAAAATATACAAATTCTGCTCCTTGGTTTACAAGCTCTTTTATTTGAGCTACGCTTAAACCTTCGATGTTTTTGATTTGCATCTTAGACTACAGGTAAGATTTTACAATTTTATGGATCGTCTGTCCTAAGAAAGTATCTTCTGTTGGATCTCCAATAGCGCTAAATTTCCATTCACCGTTTCTCTTGTATAATTTCGCCATGATGATGGACTGTTTTCCTGTATATTGCGGTTCTGCAGAAACGTTATAGGAAGCAAAAACTGAGTTTACTCTTGTTGGAGTTCCTTCATACATTCTGATTTTTGCATAAGGAATTTGAGAAAAATCTTCTCTTCCAGCGTTATTCAAAAAGAAGAAAATTTGAGAAACATTAGAATTGATTCTAGAAAGGTCAACAGTAATAATTTCATTATCAATACCGTCATCTCCTCCTTTATCTCCTTCTAAATCATCTCCTGTATGTTTCATAGCATTATCTGAAGTAAGTAGTTTTCCTTTTGGAAGACCAAATTGCTGTAATACTTCTACTCTATACAAAGGAGAATATAAATGATCGCAGATGTTATTGTTTTCATCAATTAGAATACAGCTCAAATCAAGATCGATGTTCTGTACGTTTTTTGTCAATCCGAAGAAACCTTTAGTTTCGATTGCACCCCAGTTTACACCGATGCAAAAGTTTGTCAATGTGTCTCCGTTATCTTTTCGAAGATCTATTTTTTGTCCTTTAGTAAGATTAATTGCCATGTTTGATTTTGTTTTTGGTTGGTTAAATGGTTAATTATATTTGGTCAGGAAATCTTGCAGACCGCCTTTCATTCCTGAACCAACAGCTTCAAATTTCCATTCTCCATTTCTTTTGTAGATTCTTCCGAATTCGACTGCTGTTTCTATAGAAAAATCTTCGTCTAACTCATATTTCACTAATTCAGTATTAATGTTGTCAATAATTCTAATGAAAGAGTTTCTGATTTGTCCAAAATTTTGTCTTCTTGTATCGGCTTGGTGGATTGTTACCACAAAACAAATTTCCACAGCGTCTGGAGAGATTTTTGACAAATCAACAGTAATCTGCTCATCATCACCATCGCCTGCACCAGTAAGGTTGTCGCCTGTGTGGATTACAGATTCATCTGGAGATTTTGTGTTATTATAGTATACAAAATGATTGTCGCTCAAGATTTTTCCGTTTGCTCCAACAATAAAAACTGAAGCATCCAAATCGAAAGCTTCTCCTGTTGCGCTAGAATTGCTATCCCAACCTAAACCTACTGTAAATTTTGGTGCGTCAATTGCCTGACGTTGTCCTTTTTCTAAATTAATTGCCATTATTTTGAATTAATATTTATGTTTAACATTGCTTTTAAAATATTTGTCTGTTCATCTACATTTTGCAAATCGTTCAAGAACTCGACATCTGAAATTTTTACAGCATAACTTTCTAAAACTTGTTCTACATCTTTTGGTAGTTGTGTTTTTAAGTTTACTTGCTGTTCTTTCAACTTGTTATTTTTCGCCTGCAAATCTTCAATAATCTGGGCTTTCACCGATTTGTTTTTAGATAAATCTATTCCTTTTGTATTGGCATCATTTAAAAAATAAAATGATTTTTCGTTTACATTAAAAATAAATTTATCGTTTGAATCTATAAATTCATACACTTCGGCAATTTCATTTTCATGCTTAATTCCACAAGCAAACTTGATTCGGAATTTGTGAATATTTAATTTGCCTAAAAGCTTTTTTTCAATCTTGACAAGTGAATTTTCATAAATTGGGTCAGATTCATGCGAGCTAATCTGCTCGAATTTTTCTTTGCCAATTTCTCTATAAAATTCAGAAGCTCTTCTTGATGAAAACTCGTTGATTTCATTCCATCGGAAATTTATACTATCGTCAAAAGCAAAGATTTTATACAATTGCTCAATCTTAAGCGAGAGATTTTTCGCGTGGCTGAAAGCTACATCAGAAAAAAATCCAGCTTCAATTTCAGATTTTAATTTTGATATAAAATCGTCGTTGATATAAATTTCATCAGAAAGCAAAAGATAGCTCTGCTCTTTTGATTTTTTCAATTTTTGGAACAAGTCAATGAGACTTTTCGTATATTGAATATGAAATAAATCTAGCTTGTGTATGTCAAGATTTTTATTATTTTCAAAAAGATTATGAATGACTTTTGTGCGTATCAAGACCGCAATAAGAACTGGATTATTAAAAAAATTGGATAAAATCTTTAATGTCTGGAGTTTCTTTTTGCTTTCGTTGATTATCTGAATAAATGTTTCATCATCTTCCTGATGCATCTAAATTTCTCCTTAATTTATAACTCCTTTTTTTAATTCTGCTTCTAGGCTTTGAAGTCCTGCATCCAATTGTCTTCTTGTTTCAGCACCTTGCTCGTGAATCTGCTTCACTTCTGTCAAAGTATCGATTAGAGATTTGGTTGTCATTTTCAAAGTTTCAAGCGATACGATTGTATTCTCGTTTTCTTTTGCTACTTCGATGCTATTTTGTTTCAACATTTCAGCATTTTTCTGCAAGATGGTGTTTGTTGTTTCAGAAACTCTTCTTTGTACTTCGATATTTTGTTTTTGTCTTTGAAGCGCAACTGCTAACGTCAATTGGTTTTTCCAAACCGGCATTGTAGTTGTCAAAATAGATTGCGCTTTTTCTGCTATCGAAGTATTATTATTTTGAACCACACGAATTTGCGCCAGGGACTGAAGCATAATAAATCGTACGATTTTCATATCCGCCAGACGCTTGTCTAATCTGTTGATGAACGTTCTCTTGTCAGAAATTTGGTAATCTTGGTATTGAGCACTATTAGCTTCCATTACGGCCAGTTCTTCGTTCAGTTCCTTAAAACGGATTTGTCCAGCAATAATGTGCTTTTCCATTTCCTTGATAAGGTTTACATTTCCTTCAAACATGGTCTGCAAAGAAGAATTGTCTTTAACCGAATTAATCATCCCAGCTTTTACCTTGTTGCTGATTTTTTCTACGTTTACCGTAATTTTATCATACTGCTGGAAAAGTTTCTTTACATCGGTAACTAGTTTCCCTAAAAGGGGAATCTTAGACAAAAATCTTTTCGCTGGACTTTGGTTTAATTGGTCAACGTCAACATAATTCAATTCTGTCAAAAGATCGTTGATTAACGTTCCGACTTCGCCAGAATTATAGGTTCTGACATTCGTCAAAAAAGTATCACTCTGTTTTGAAATTGAATTTTGTATTTCTGCACCAAAATTTAAGATAGAATTCGCATCATTTTCATTCAATTGCGTTGAAAGCGATCTGTAATTGCTTAAATCTGATTCTGTTGCATTATCCAAATTAACATTCCCGTCCTTGTCAATCAAGGCATTTTGTTCTTGGACAATTAATTGATTATTTTCCATTTCTATTTATTTTATAGATGATTTTGTTGAATCGTTACAACAGTTTCTTCTAATTTTCTGTCTTTTGTTGGAGCGCCAACAGCACTGAATTTCCATTCGCCATTTCTTTTGTAGAAAACACCTAAAACCATAGATACGTTTCCTGCAAAATTTTTGTCGTTTGCGATATCATATTTTGCAAAAACTTCGTTTACGCGAGTTGGAGTTCCTTCATAAATTCGAATTGAAGCAAAAGGAATATCTTTAAAATCTTGACCTCTAAAACTATTGATAAAGAAAGCTACGTGATTTGCAGACGGATTCAATTGAGCTAAATCTAAAGTAATTACTTCGTTATCCAGACCGTCATCCCCGTTCATATCTCCTGTCAAATCATCACCACTATGCTTGATAGCATTGTCGTTTGATTTTAATTTACGGAAGCTTACAGTGTCGATATTTCTTTTATTTTCGTCATAGACAGCACAACTTGCATCTAAATCTACAGGTTCTTTTGTCACGCCTCCGAAAAATCCTTTTTTCTCGATAGCACCCCAGTTGATACCTACACAAATGTTTTGAAGCTTTGAACCATTACTTTTTTCAAGATTGATTCTCTGTCCTTTTTCTAAATTAATTGCCATTTTTATTAATTGTATTTATTTAAATAATCTTGCAAGCCGCCTTTCATTCCTACTCCAACTGCTTCAAATTTCCACTCGTTGTTTCTTTTGTAGATTCTTCCGAATTCTACAGCTGTTTCAATTGAGAAATCTTCTTCTAGCTCGTATTTTACAAGCTCATTATTGTTTGAAGAATCTAAAATACGAACGAAAGAGTTTCTTACTTGTCCAAAATTTTGTTTTCTAGCATCGGCATCATGAATTGTTACGACAATACATATTTCTGAAGCTCTCGCGTCAATTTTAGATAAATCTACCAAAATTTGCTCATCGTCACCGTCACCGTCACCAGTCAAGTTATCGCCTGTATGCTCTACAGCATCATCTGGCGATTTTAGATTATTATAAAATACGAAGTGCTCGTCTGAAAGAATTTTTTTATTGTCGCCCATAATAAAAACAGAAGCATCCAAATCGAATGCCGCTCCTGTTGATGAAGCATTGGTATCCCAGCCTAATCCAATTGTAAATTTAGGTGCGTTTAACGTTTCACGTTGTCCTTTTTGCAAGTTTATAGCCATAGTCTGCTGTTTTTTTGTTTATTGATTTTAAATTTTCTTTATATTCTTCTATTGTGTGATAATTGTTGCTGACAGCTAGATCAAATAATGTATCTATTCTGTGTTGGGGGATTGATTGCAATAAAAGTATCAAATCATTTATATCCAGTCTTAAAATATATTTTACGATTCTGGTATTGTATTCAAATGAATTTTGGTTTATCAGTGAAATTATCTGGTTTACGTTTTTTACGTAGAAATAATTATAGTGATTTTCAATATTCGGATGAATGTCTTTGTTCAAAAGTTCTGCGAAATAAATGAATACGAAATGCCCATCGACATTATATTCTTTCAAGATTTTCTTTACGATGAATTCGTGGCTTCCGGTAATTTTTATGTCATCCATAAATAGGCATAGTTTTCCGTCAACTATATTCTTATCAATATAATAAGTGTCGTTTGAAATAAGCTTCACTCTTTCGCTATAGTCTAAATTTCCATAATCTGTTACGTAGGTCTGATTTCTATAGATTTTTGATTCCTTGAGTGCTTTTTTATTGTTTTCAAACAAGAAATTGTTCAAGAATATTCTGAAATGAAAGCTCAAGCAATTTGAAGCGGTTGGAATTGAAAGATATGGGCTTGGCAAAATAACAATTTCGTCATGTTGCAATATCAAATCAGAATGTTTTTCGATAAATCCATCGAATAAGGCTTTTGCAAATTTCTTAGCAATAGCATTATCTCCAAATTTAAATTTGCTGTAATCTGTTTCTGAAAACGGACAATTTTCTTTCTCCGTAATTTTATGTAAACTGTAATCTGTATTCATCAATTATCATTAAACGATTAAGTGTGCATGAAAACCAAAGTTTTTTGCACCGTCATAATCTGAATTTCTATTATCTCCTACATGAATAATCTCGCTTTTTGAAATGTCATTGATTTTTACAATTTCATCGTAAGCAATCTGATATATCAATTGGTTTGGTTTTGAAACGCCAGCTTCATCGGAATAAATCTGAAAGGAAAAAAAATCGTCCATTCCATAATGTTTCATTATTTTTTTTAGTGATTTTCCTTTTATAAATGCTGTATTGCTTAGAATATTCATTGACTTACCTTCCAGTTTTAGATTTTCTAATAATTGAGGCAGTTTTTCATCTAAAATGATTGGTTTGTGTTGCATCAACAATTCTTCACTTAAATCGTAAAAAGTATTGAATTCTCCAATTTCATACTTATCAAGATTTTCGCCTAAGGCATCTAAAATTAGTAAGTAAATTTCAAGGGTGTCGAAGTTTTTCCCTACTCTTTCATTGATGTAATTTGTAAGAATATCATACTTGCGAATCACAGCATTGACTTCTTCCAAGGGCTTTTCTATTCTAAAAAAGTCTTTGAAAAGGCGGTTTCTTTCCAGCTTAAATTGAGGATTGGATTTGATAAGCGTGAGCCACAAATCAAATGAAATATGTTTATAATTGTAAAGTTTTTGTATCAATTCTTGTGATTTGCTAAAAATCGGCTCCACAAAATGAAGACATATTTTTTACAGCTCATGTCTTTCGGCTCCAATGAATAATTATAATTGTAAATATAGAATTTTAAATGAATTATAACAATTATGGGCAAAAAAATTAATCAATTGATAAAGTGCCAGCTTCAGGGATATCCAAACTATTTTTTATACTTCAGGCATCACCACATAACTATCATCTCCTTTCACTTTTGGAAAGTTCTTTTTCCTCCATCGTTCTTTTGCTTCTTCTAATTTTTCGTTGCTGGAAGAAACAAAATTCCAGTAAATAAAACGCTCTTCTGGAAGCGGTTCACCACCAAATAGAATGATATGTGTATTAGGTAGTAGCGTCATTGAACAAGCATCATCTAATTTTGACACGAGCATATTACCTTTTTCTACATGATGTTCACAGGCTTGAATGGCGCCTTCAACAACACAAATACCAATTTCACCAAACAACTGACATTCAGTATGTAGCAAGTACTCATCTTGAGTTTTTATTTCAACCATAAACAATTCAGAATGTACCGGAACAGGAGATTCTTTTCCGTAACCTTTTCCAGCTACTAAAGTAAATTCGGCTGTTTCGTCTTTCCAGCGCGGCAAATCGTTTCTGTCGAAATGATGAAACTCAGGCTCCATATCTTCTTTATCTTTTGGCAGTGCCACCCAGATCTGATAACCGTGCATCATATATTCGGAACCGTGTCGTAATTCTTCTGGAGTTCTTTCTGTATGTGTCACTCCATTTCCTGCAATCATCCAGTTGACAGAGCCTGGAGCGATTTTTTGTTCTGTTCCAATACTGTCTTTGTGCATGACTTCTCCTTCTAGCAAAAAAGTCAGGGTTGCCAAGCCAATGTGCGGGTGCTGTCCGACATCCATATAATGCTCAGGCCCCATTTTTGTCGGCCCCATATGGTCAATAAAAATAAACGGTCCGACCATTCTTTTCTTACGAAATGGTAACAATCTTCCCACTAAAAAATCTCCGATATCGCGTGGTCTTTCTTCTATAATTAAATCTATGTTTGACATGTTTTTTATTTATGAGTTTCTTGAATCTAAAAATACATATTTATTTCAAAGCTTCCATGATTGTTTCCCATTCTTCTAATTTCTGCATAAAACTTTTAGAAGCATTAGCACCGCTTGGCGAAGGAAGAATTGTGTATTGTATGTCTTTTCTCCTTCCTACATATTTATCATAGAAGTTAGAAGCATTTTTGCTGGAGAAAAAAACATGTTTGATACTTGGATATTTTTTATAGAAGCTTTCAAAATCGTTCGCTTTTTCGTTCTTGATGTTACTATCAAGGCTTCCGGTTCTTTCGCAGTAGGCCAAAACATCCCAAAGCGCAATGTCGTTTTCTTCTAATAATTGTTTCTTTTCAGTATACGTTGCTGGCAAAGGCTGGTCAAATAATGTAAAAAGTAATTTCCAAAAACTGTTTCCTTTATTTCCATAATATTCTTGCAATTCCAAAGATTTTTCGCCTGGCATTGTTCCGAGAATTAAGATTTTAGAATTTTGATTTACTAATGGCGGAAAGGCTTTTTTCATCTTTTAAATTTATGAAAAAAATCAAACATTGTAAAATATTAAAAAAGAGAAACAAAATTCCAATAAATAAAAAAGCCCTGCAGTTTTTGCAAGGCTTTTTATATCGTTTTACGGAAAATTATCCCATAATTTCTTTTACTTTTTTACCAATTTCTGCCGGAGAGTCAACAACGTGGATTCCGTTTTCTCTCATGATGCGTTTTTTAGCTTCCGCTGTATCGTCAGCACCACCAACAATAGCACCAGCATGGCCCATTGTTCTTCCTTTCGGAGCAGTTTCACCAGCGATAAAACCAACAACTGGTTTTCTGTTACCGTCAGCTTTTACCCATTTAGCAGCATCCGCTTCTAATTGCCCTCCGATTTCACCAATCATGATGATACATTCTGTTTCTGGATCGTTCATCAATAATTCAACAGCTTCTTTTGTAGTAGTTCCGATGATTGGATCTCCTCCGATACCGATTGCTGTAGTAATTCCTAAACCTTGTTTTACTACTTGGTCAGCTGCTTCATATGTTAAAGTTCCTGATTTAGAAACGATACCAACGTTACCTTTTTTGAAGACGAAGCCTGGCATGATACCTACTTTAGCTTCACCTGGAGTGATTACACCTGGGCAGTTTGGTCCGATTAGACGACATTCTTTATTTTGAATATAAGCGTAAGCCTTGATCATATCTGCAACAGGAATTCCTTCTGTAATCGTGATGATAACTTTGATTCCTGCATCAGCAGCTTCCATAATTGCGTCAGCAGCAAAGGCTGGCGGTACGAAAATAATTGTTGTATCAGCTCCAGCTTGGTCAACAGCATCTTTAACTGTGTTGAAAACCGGACGATCTAAATGTGTCGTTCCTCCTTTTCCTGGAGTTACTCCACCTACAACATTTGTTCCGTATTCAATCATTTGAGAAGCGTGAAAAGTTCCTTCGCTTCCTGTAAAACCTTGAACAATTATTTTAGAATCTTTATTGACTAAAACGCTCATAATATATTTTTTAAATTTATTTTTTGAAATGGTGATGCAAAAGTAAGGTTTTGAAGCCTAATGGGAAAGTTTTTAGGCTGAAAATATTTAATGAAATCAAGACAATTGGCTCATCTGAAATCCTCTGTAGAGTTTGTTGTCTTTTATTTCCCAGATTACCATAAAATGGGCCAAAAGCATTTCTTCTCTTGGATTTTCAAATGTCTTTACATAGTGAGAATATCGGACAGAAACTAGGTCTCCTTCTTCTAAGATATGACTGATCCTAATTTTTGATCTTATATAAGCGACGCGAAGTTCTGCTGACAAAGCCAGAATTTCAGATCGGTTCATCTGCAAGAAGCCTTTCGAACTATTCCAATCTAAAATAACTTCAGGATGCAATGAAGATTCCATGATATTTTCATCTAAAAGTGCATCTGACTTATAAAAATTCTGTACGATTTCCTTTGCTGTCATTATTGTTTCAATTTATTGAGAATTTCTGGTATTTTCTTGACGTTGGCGAACTGCTTCAGTTTTTCACGAGCTTCATCGATAGGAGTTCCGAAATAGACCTTATCTCCTTCTATTGATTTTGTAACTCCGCTTTGGGCCATGACTACAGCTTTTTCTCCAATGGTGATACTGCTTATTACGCCCACTTGTCCCCATAAAGTTACTTCATCCATAATTTTTACACAACCCGCTATTCCTGTCTGTGCTGCGATAAGACATCTTTTTCCTATTACCGTATCGTGCCCTACATGTACCTGATTGTCTATTTTTGTTCCTTCTCCGATAGTTGTATCGCCGGTAACTCCTTTATCAATTGTACAAAGCGCTCCAATTCCGACATTATCTTCGATCACAACTCTTCCGCCAGAAAGCAATTGATCAAATCCTTCCGGGCGTTTTTTATAATAGAATGCATCGGCTCCCAAAGTAGTTCCAGCATGAATAATCACGTTATCGCCTATTACTGTATGGTCGTAAATAGAAACATTGGAATGGATGATACAGTTTTTGCCGATCTTGACATGGTTTCCAATAAAACAATTAGGTTGGATGTAAGTTCCTTCGCCAATAGTAGCACTTAAAGAGATGGAAGTATTTATAGCTCTAAACGGCCTAAAATGCCTTGTAAGCGTATTAAAATCCCTGAACGGATCATCGGAAATCAACAATGCTTTTCCTTCTGGACATTCTACTTCTTTATTGATCAAGATAATAGTCGCTGCAGATTGCAATGCCTTGTCGTAATATTTTGGATGATCGACAAAGACAATATCTCCAGGTTCCACGACATGAATTTCGTTCATCCCATGAACCTCAAAATTTGGATCGCCAATATATTTGCTGTCGATAATTTCGGCAACTTCTTGTAACGTTTGTATTTTAGGGAATTTCATATTGGTCGTCTCATTAGAAATTATAGCAATAAGAAAATGAGATAACTATCAAGCTATCTCATTTCCAAATATACCAATTAATTATTCTTTTACGCGCTCCATGTAGGCTCCTGTAGCCGTATCGATTTTAATTTTGTCACCTTCGTTGATAAACAAAGGAACGTTTACAGATGCTCCCGTTTCTACAGTTGCAGGTTTTGTTGCATTAGTCGCTGTATTTCCTTTAACACCTGGCTCTGCATAGGTAACTTCCAAAATGATAGATGCTGGCATATCTACAGAAAGCGGCAAGTCAGTTTCAGTATTAATCTGAATCATTACGTTAGTACCTTCTTTTAATAAGTCTGGAGCGTCCAAAACATTTTTATTCAAAGAAATTTGTTCGAAAGATTCAGCATTCATAAAGTGAAACTCATCTCCTTCAGCATATAAAAATTGGAACGTATGAGTTTCGACACGAATAGTATCAATTTTATGTCCCGCAGAAAAAGTATTATCCAAAACCTTACCTGAAGTCAAGCTTTTTAATTTTGTTCTGACGAAAGCTGGTCCTTTTCCAGGCTTTACGTGAAGGAATTCAATAATTTTATAAATATCGTGGTTGAATTTGATACACAATCCGTTTCTGATGTCTGCAGTACTTGCCATTTTGTTTGTTTGTTATTTCGTTTTTTGTAAAATTTTTATTCTTGGGAACTAATAAATCCCTGTATATCCTTTCATTACTCCTCTTGATGAATTTCTGATAAACAGAATAATTTCATCTCTTTCTGGAGTTGCTTCCATTTCAGCCTCAATAATTCCCAAAGCTTGGGTTGTATTGTAATTTTTCTGGTATAAAATTCTGTAAATCTCTTGAATTTCTCTGATTTTTTCTGTTGAAAAGCCTCTTCTTCTCAGACCTACTGAATTGATTCCTACATAAGAAAGCGGTTCTTTTGCGGCTTTAGTATAAGGAGGTACGTCTTTTCTAACCAAAGAGCCGCCAGAAATCATAGCATGATCTCCAATATTGATGAATTGGTGTACTGCCGCCAGACCTCCAATAATTGCATAATTACCAACGGTAACGTGACCAGCCAACGCTACACCGTTTACAATAATCGCATTGTCTCCGATATGACAATCGTGCGCAATATGGGCAGTGGCCATAACCAAGCAATTTTTGCCAATTACAGTCTGTCCAGAAGCAATTGTACCTCTATTAATGGTTACGCATTCTCTTATTGTTGAATTGTCGCCGATAATAGCTAGTGAATCTTCACCTCCAAATTTTAAGTCTTGCGGTACTGCAGAAATTACGGCACCTGGAAATATATTACAGTTCTTCCCTATTCTAGCGCCTTCCATGATGGTAACATTAGAACCAATCCAGGTTCCGTCGCCAATTACTACATTATTGTGGATTGTAGTGAACGGCTCTATTACAACATTTTTAGCGATTTTTGCGCCAGGGTGAACGTATGCTAATGGTTGATTCATAAATTTCTTTTTAGTTAATTTTTGCGATTTGCGCCATTAGCTCGGCTTCCGCTACTAACTTTCCGTTAGCATAAGCATTCGCTTGCATGTGGCAGATCCCTCTTCTGATCGGAGAAATCAAATCGCATTTGAAAATCAGGGTATCTCCAGGCAATACTTTGTGCTTGAATTTTACATTGTCGATTTTCATAAAATAAGTTAGGTAGTTTTCAGGATCTGGAACAGAACTCAATATCAAGATTCCTCCTGATTGAGCCATAGCTTCAACAATGATAACACCTGGCATTACAGGTGCTCCAGGGAAATGCCCTACGAAGAAGCTTTCGTTCATTGTCACGTTTTTAAGTCCCACAACGTGCGTGTCAGACATTTCGATAATCCTGTCGATGAACAAGAATGGCGGCCTGTGAGGCAAAATACTCATGATTTTATGAATGTCCATCAGAGGCTCTTGGTTCAAGTCGAAAACAGGAACTTGATTTCTTTGTTCTATCTTGATAATTTTAGACATTTTTTTAGCGAATTGCGTGTTCACAAAATGTCCAGGCTTGTTTGCTATAATTTTTCCTTTAATACGTGTTCCGATCAAAGCCAAATCACCGACAACGTCAAGCAATTTGTGACGGGCAGCTTCATTAGGATAATGCAGAGTCAGGTTGTCTAAAATTCCGTTTGGTTTTACAGATATCTTTTCTTTTCCAAAAGCCACTTTTAGGTTTTCCATAGTGCTTTCAGAAATTTCTTTATCGACATAAACGATGGCATTGTTTAAATCGCCACCTTTAATCAGTCCATTTTCCAATAAAGCTTCAAGTTCATGCAAGAAACTGAACGTTCTAGCATCTGCAATTTCTGTCTTGAAATCGGCAATGCTTTTCATAGTAGCGTTTTGCGTACCTAAAACTTTAGTACCGAAATCTACCATTGCAGTGACTTGATAATCGTCTGAAGGCATTACCAAAATTTCACTTCCGGTAGCTTCGTCAGTATAAGAAATAACTTCTTTTACGACATATACGTTACGTTCTGCGTCTTGTTCTTCGATTCCTGCTTTTTCGATAGCTTCAACAAAAAACTTAGAAGAACCGTCCATAATCGGCGGTTCAGAAGCATCTAATTCAATGATAACGTTATCGATATCACAGCCAATGAACGCTGCCAAGACATGCTCAGAAGTTTGAATTTTTACTCCTTTTTTTTCTAAATTAGTGCCTCGCTGTGTATTTACTACGTAATTGGCATCTGCTTCAATAATAGGCTGTCCTTCTAAATCTACTCTTACGAATGTAAAACCATTGTTGATTGGAGCAGGCTTAAAAGTCATTTTTACATCTTTCCCAGTATGCAATCCCACACCTGTTAGCGAGATTTCATTCTTGATGGTTTTCTGTTTAACCATTGTTTATGCTATTTTCGTTTGTTATTTGTTTTTTTAATGCTTCTATATCGGATACAATTTTTGGCAAGTTTTTGAAATGGACATATGATTTATTAAAATCGGAATATCCGAAGCTCGGGCTTCCTTGGATTACTTCTCCTTCTTTAATGTTTTTTCCAATTCCAGATTGCGCTTGGATTCTTACACCATCCCCTATTACCAAATGCCCTGCAATACCAACCTGTCCGCCTATTTGGCAGCCTTTTCCTATTTTAGTTGAACCGGCAACACCTGTTTGGGCGGCAATAACCGTATTTTCACCAATTTCGACATTATGAGCAATCTGTATCTGGTTATCCAGCTTTACGCCTTTTCGGATTACGGTAGATCCTAAAGTAGCTCTGTCTATTGTTGTGCATGATCCAATATCGACATTGTCTTCGATGATAACATTCCCGATTTGAGGCACTTTGCTGTAAATTCCTTCTTCATTCGGAACAAAACCAAATCCATCAGAACCGATGATAGAACCTGAATGAATCGTACAATTCTTACCGATTACAGTTTCGGAATATATTCTTGCTCCTGCAAAAATAATAGTATTGTCACCTATTGATACATTATCGCCGATAAAACTATTAGGATAGATCTTTACGTTTTCGCCAATAGTCACATTTTTTCCAAGGTAACAAAAACTTCCCAAATAAAGGTTTTCACCGTAGGTTACATTTTCAGAAACTACAGAAGGCTGTTCAATACCTGACTTCATCAGCTTTACCTGATTATAGTATTCTAATAGTTTGGAAAATGATTTATAGGCATCTTCTACTTTGATAAGTGTAGTTGTAATTTCTGACTCAGGAATAAATGTAGTATTTACAATCGTAATCGTTGCTTGAGTCGTATAAATATAATTAAGGTATTTAGGGTTGGCCAAAAATGTCAAGGAACCTTCTGAACCTTCTTCGATTTTTGACAGCTTGTAAACCTCCGCATTGGGATTCCCCACTACTTCACCCTCTAAAATGCCTGCTATTTGTTCTGCTGTGAATTTCATCTTGACAAAAATATAAAAATTTGATTTTATTTATGAATTTTCCGCAAGTACTTTTGGAAAACAAATAAAATATTTGGTTACAGGCTTCGAGAGCGCCTTTAAATTTAGCTGGTCTGAAGCTTCTACGACATCTTCAATCGTCTTGTCTTTCTTTAATATTTTGATAGGCTCTACATCTTTGTTATAGGCTTGGTTCTTGATTTTTCCTTTGAATATGAAATAAGAGGCTTCTTGTTGTGAAATTCGATAAAAATTAGCCAATTTTGACTTTAATTCTTCTACATCTTCTGGCGTATATTTTTCGCTGTTGAGCTTGATTTTTAATAAGTCACGGTTGATAATCATTTTACTTAGAGCACTCAATATAAAATCGTTGTGGTGCTGCCATGCTTTTAATGCTGAAATAATATCTGAATCGTCTAATTGCGAGAATTTTTCTAAAACTGCATCATCAAAATCAGCTAATTCCACCTTATGCTGCATAAAATACAGCAAGGGTTCACTGCCCGGCAAGATTGTTCCTTTCTGGGCTAGCTCTTTTGCTCTTTTTAATACTCTAACGAGCATATTTTCGGCGACAAGACTTGTCTTATGCAGATAGGCTTGCCAATACATTAGCCTTCTTGCCATAAGGAATTTTTCGACCGAGTAGATTCCTTTTTCTTCAATTACCAAAACATCGTCAACTACATTCATCATCTGAATCAGACGATCGGAATTGATATTTCCTTCAGCAACGCCTGAATAAAAGCTATCTCTTTTCAAATAATCCATTCTATCCATGTCCAATTGGCTTGAAATCAGTTGCAGCATGAATTTCCTATGATATTCGCCTTTAAAAACTTGTATGGCTAAAGTAAGCTGTCCGTTAAATTCTTCATTTAGCTTATTCATAAAGAGCATCGATATGGCCTCATGGTTAACATTTTCTACGATACTATGCTCCATAGCATGAGAAAAAGGCCCATGCCCAATATCATGCAACAAGATAGCAACGTACAAAGCTCTTTCTTCTTCATTGGAAATAAGGACCCCTTTATATCGAAGCACTTCCACTGCCTTTTGCATAATGTGCATGCAACCCAAAGCATGGTGAAAACGAGTATGGTGCGCGCCTGGATATACCAAATAGGACAATCCCATCTGCGAGATTCTACGCAACCTTTGAAAATAAGGATGCTGAATCAAATCATATAAAAGCGTATCCGGGATAGTTATAAATCCATAAATAGGATCATTAAATATCTTTAATTTATTGGTATGGCTCACTGTTGTTAAAATTGGAGTACAAATATAAGCAAGTTAGGCAGTTTTCAACTAAAATCCTATAATTAACACTATTTAGCATAGGCAGTTAAATTGCAGTTAATTGAAATGCAAAAGAGTTAAGAATACATTTTTATGCCGTAACTTTAAATATACAAAAAAGCTAAAAAAAGAAATCATGAAAAAGTTATTAATAGCCACTGCCTTTTTTGCAAGCATTGGATTTGCTTCAGCACAAGTTGACAAAGTCGATGATCAACAGCCAGATCAAGACCAAATACAGCAACAACCGCCAAGAAATACTCAGTCGGAAGTAGAAAGAGCCGCTCGGATTGATGCTGAAAAGAAGAAAAATGATGATGCCATAGAAGCTGAAAAGAAATCGAAAGATAAAGGACAGTCAAAAAATTACACGAAAGTGAATCCCGACAAATTGTCGCCTGTGAGAAAAGACAGCACTGCTGGCGTACAACCTGTTAAAAAACCAAGAAATAAATAGCTTTCTATTTAGAGTATTGAAGAAAAAGGTCTCCTAGTAGTTCAGGAGACCTTTTTTAATGCTAAAAATTGTATAAAAAAATTTTATTTAAATATAAAATAACAAGCTTTATGATTTTATAACTTGGAAGAAACAAAAACAAAATCTTATGAAAAATTCAATGAAACTCATTTCTTCCTTGCTATTATTGTCATGGGCATTTATAGCAAGCTGCAGCAATTGTGACGATGGCAGTGCAAGTGACAGCAACCAACAAAAAAATAATGTCGTAAGTGATAGCACTTTCGTCAAGTAAAAAGAGAAGGCTCACTATTTATGTGAGCCTTTTTTTATAATTTAAATTATAGCACAAGAAATAATACTATCAGATTCTGATACTTAGCATATCTTACATTCTTAGGTTCGCTTTGACTTACCTATCTGGAGTATTTTCAGTAATTACTCTAGCTTCCGGTGTTCTCAAAGAGGATCTGGTAAAAGAATGGGGCCTATAATCTACATGATCTTCTTCTAGGGATTTTTCAAACATTACCTTTGCTTTTTGATTGAATTCTTCAGATTCAAGATACTTCAGATTTTGCATATTGTTGAAGGCAACGGTAGAATTTCCACCAAACCATTCTACATCCCATTCCTCAATTGTTTTTTTGCTGTTCGTGTCCATGATTGCTGAGATTTAAGTTAATAAAGTAAATTATCCTCTCAAATTTACAAAAAAAACCAATAACTACAAATTAAAACACTAGATTTCAATGAATTATAATCATTTTTGCATGCTAAAAAATATCAATCTAGCGCTTTACTGTTTTAAAAGTTGAAAATACAGCAATATTTTTTGTTTTATCCTCAATAATTCTTTGAAAATATCGTTGTCCATTTAGCACGTTTATTTTACATAAATTTTAAGATATTCGAATGACAAAAGTGTTAAATTGCGACATAATAGCTAAGATAACTACACCCTAAAATATGGACAAAATAAAGATACTCTGGGTTGATGACGAAATTGATCTGCTCAAGCCACACATATTATTTCTTGAGAAAAAAAACTATGATGTAACCACATGCAATAACGGACGCGATGCTATCGATATCTTTGAAGAAGGTAATTTTGACATCGTTTTCCTAGATGAAAACATGCCTGGAATGAGCGGCCTAGAGACGCTTTCGGAAATGAAGGAAAAAAAATCTGCTACGCCTGTAATCATGATTACGAAAAGCGAGGAAGAATATATCATGGAAGAGGCCATCGGATCAAAAATTGCAGATTATCTCATCAAGCCTGTAAATCCTAACCAGATTCTTTTGAGCCTGAAAAAGAACCTAGACAATACTAGGTTGGTTTCTGAAAAGACTACGCTGGATTACCAAAAAGAATTCCGAAAAATTTCTATGGAATTATCGATGGTTAATTCTTATGAAGACTGGATAGAACTCTACCAAAAATTACTTTATTGGGAATTGGAGCTTGAAAATATTGACGACCAAAGCATGTTTGAGATTTTAGAATCCCAAAAAGTCGAAGCAAATTCACAATTTGGAAAATTCATCGAGCGCAACTACGAAGATTGGTTCTTGCCAAAAGCCGACAAACCTGTGCAGTCGCATACACTTTTCAAAGAACTCGTCCTTCCTGAATTGAAGAAAAAGGACCGCCCTATCCTATTCGTCGTAATCGACAATTTGCGATACGATCAATGGAAGGCTTTTGAAGGCGTGGTTAGCAATCATTACAAATTAGAAAAAGAGACGCCGTTTTTTTCAATACTTCCTACAGCAACACAGTATGCTAGAAATGCTATCTTTTCTGGATTGACGCCATTGGAAATGGAGAAAAAATACCCACAATACTGGAAAAATGACGTAGAAGACGGCGGAAAAAATTTATACGAAGCCGAATTCCTGACAGAACAATTGCGTCGCCTTGGAATGAATATCAAGCAGGATTATTTTAAGATCACGAATTTTGCTGGCGGAAAAAAACTTGTTGATAATTTCAAGACCTTAAAAAACAACGACTTGGTAACGGTTGTTTATAATTTCGTTGACATGCTTTCCCATGCCAAAACAGAGATGGATGTGGTTAAAGAATTGGCTTCCAATGATAAAGCGTACCGTTCTCTAACCTTGAGCTGGTTTAAAAATTCACCGCTTTTAGAAATCATCCAGCAAGCACAACAGATGGGCTTTCGTCTCATCTTGACAACCGATCACGGAACAATTAACGTAAAAAATCCGTCAAAAGTTATTGGCGATAGAAATACCAGCCTAAACCTTCGCTATAAGACAGGAAGAAGCTTGACCTACGAAGACAAGGACGTATATGCTGTAAAAGATCCGAAAAGTATCCAACTGCCTGCTATAAATATGAGCAGTTCTTATATTTTTGCAAAAAATGATTACTTTTTGGCCTACGTCAACAATTACAATCACTATGTCAGCTATTACCGAAACACCTACCAGCACGGCGGAATTTCTCTTGAAGAAATGATCATTCCGTTTTTGGTGTTCAACCCAAAATAGATTTTAAATAAATGGAAATACAATTCACGCTTGAAGAAATCCATCAAGCAGCTCAAAAAATACTGTCTCAAAAATTACACAAAGTCGTATTGTTTCACGGCGATATGGGTGCCGGAAAAACGACTATGATTAAGGCGCTTTCTAAAGCATTAGGGGTTTCGAATGCGACTTCCAGCCCTACTTTTTCATTAGTAAACGAATACGAGACTGATAAAGGTGAAATTGTCTATCATTTTGACGTATACCGACTTAATAACGAAAGCGAGGCTTATGACATGGGGATTGACGAATATCTCTATTCTGGCGAATGGTGCTTTATTGAATGGGCCGAAAAGATTCCGAGTCTTATTCCATCAGAACATTCGACCGTTACTATAAAAGTCGGAAAAGACGGAAAGAGAAAGCTTACCTTAAAATAGAATTATTGCTAGCCCTGCTTGCGTTTCGTGCCTTAGCAGGGTTATTAATTTTTATAGCATTGAGTTCTTGCAACTTCACAACTTTTTCTTAACTTAGACCTTTAATTCACAGCAGGAAATATGTCATTCACACCCTTTACAAAACAACAGTTGATGCCTCAAGAGGAAAAACTGGAAGTTGCACGCAAAAAAAGCGACCTGTTTATTGGAATACCTAAAGAATCTTCCTATCAGGAACGTCGAATTTGCCTGACACCGGATGCTGTGAATTCCTTAACTTCCCATGGACATCGCATCTTAATCGAAGCTGGCGCAGGCGAAAGCTCAAGCTATACTGACCAAGAATATAGCGATGCCGGTGCTGAAATTACTCAAGACACAAAAAAAGTATTCAAATGCCCGATGGTCTTAAAAGTCGAGCCTTTGACGATTGCAGAAATTGAAATGATGAATAGCAATTCGCTTGTCATTTCGGCCCTGCAGATAAAAACCCGAAAAAAAGAATACTTTGAAGCCCTGGCCAAAAAGAAAATCACAGCGCTTGCTTTTGAATTTATAAAAGATGACGATGGCTCCTATCCTGCTGTAAAATCGCTAAGTGAAATAGCAGGAACAGGTTCTATCTTGATTGCAGCAGAATTGATGATTAACAATCAATTCGGAAAAGGCTTGTTGTTTGGCAATATTACAGGAGTACCTCCTACTGAAGTCGTAATTATCGGCGCTGGAACCGTAGCAGAATTTGCAACCCGAACCGCCATCGGATTAGGTGCCAACGTAAAAGTTTTTGACAATTCCATCACAAAATTGCGAAGATTACAAAACAACTTGAATCAAAGAATCTTCACTTCTACCATACAACCCAAGTCACTTCTAAAAGCTTTGCGTAGATGTGATGTCGCCATCGGAGCCATGAGAGGAAAAGACCGATGCCCAGTCGTTGTAACAGAAACCATGGTAGAACACATGAAAAAGGGAGCCGTGATTGTCGACGTAAGTATCGATACGGGCGGATGTTTTGAAACTTCGGAAGTTACTACACACGAAAAGCCTACTTTTATCAAAAATAATGTAATCCACTACTGTGTACCAAATATTCCTTCAAGGTACTCAAAAACTGCTTCGCTTTCTATTAGCAATATCATTACGCCATATTTATTACAAATTGCCGAAGATGGCGGCATCGAAAGTGCTATTCGCTGCAATAAAGGATTAAAAAACGGCGTATATTTATATCATGGCATTTTAACCAACAAAGCTATTGGAGATTGGTTTGATTTGCCAGGAAGCGACATCAATTTAATTGTTTTTTAATCTTATCTTTGCGCCAAAATTAAGATATAATGAAGTTTTCACAGCGCCTTGCCTATTATTTAGGAGGATTATTATTAGGAACCATAATCGTCGTTTATTTCCTTCAAGCAAAAGCCGAATCAAGAAATGTAAATTTCTGCTATTTCCCAAACTGCCGTGTTTTACAGGATTTGAGAAGCAAGCCGATGCATTATTCTCCAGAATCTGAAGCGATATTAAAAGAAAATTGGGTAACCTTACAAGACGTGAAGAATTGCATGCAATATGGCGATGTAGATTTTTCAATTAGCAATAAGTCTTTTGAGCACGGAAAAATTTATTTTATCAAAGGAAAAAACACTAAAGGTGAACCCATTACGGTTTCAATGGTCAATTACTCCGACAAAGTTATTTTAAAGGAGATAAAAAAAGATTAAAAAAAGCGACAGAAAACCTTGCAAATACAAATAGTTCGTGTATATTTGCACTCGCAATCAGGGCGATTAGCTCAGTTGGTTCAGAGCATCTGGTTTACACCCAGAGGGTCGGGGGTTCGAATCCCTCATCGCCCACAAAAAAGCCGAAACGAAAGTTTCGGCTTTTTTCATTTTGCAAAACTACGAAACAAACTTTTTTAAGAGCTAATTTCAAGCCTATATCCTTTACCACGTATAACAACAATTTTGATATTCGGATCAATTTCTAATTTTTTTCTAAGTTTTGATATGAACATATCCAGACTACGTCCCACAATAACACCATCATCTTCCCAGATTTCTTTTTGCAGCCGGCTTCTCTCTATAATCTCATTGGGAGACAACGCAAAAATGAGCAATACACGAGTTTCAGTTCCAGTCAGATCTATTGTCTTTTCATTTATGATGAGTTTCCTGTTTTTCGCATCAAACAGCACCGAGCCTAAAGTGAACTTATTTGCGTGATGATTGTCACGCAAAACTCTTCGTGGTTTAACAGATTTAAAAAAAACAAACCCGACAAATGCTAAAAATGGCAGGCTGGCCAGAAGGTACCCATTCTTAGCTGTATTTATACCAGTTGGTTTGAATTTAATATTGATTATGTAGCATGCTCTAGGTTGACTTCTTCCCGTACAGGCTACAATTTCATCTTCCTTATTTTTTGATATAGTATACCCATAAGCTACACTGCCATTACTACAGTTCAGAACGTTAACAATATAATCACCTACGAGCGGAGCTTTGTCTAAAAAATGTCTAGTAGTATTCATTAGCGAGTCCGGTTGAAAAGTTAGGTCATTCTCAAACGTAATCTGGTACTCATTTTCGGCGATCTTTTTTACAGGAAGCACTCTTGAAGTATTGTCTCCCGATTGTAAAAGTAGCTCATGTCCGATTTTACGGAGCAAAACTTCTCTTTTGGCTATATCAAAATCATTACTATCCTCCGTACTGAAAGCCACGCAGATTACTGAGACAAACAAAAGTAATATCAATCCGAATAGGTATTTGCGTTTTCCAAAGAGGTGATTTCGACTATGATACATAGCGTCAAGTTTTTATTTACAAAGTTTACAATTTTATTTACAATTCAGATCCTTCAAGCCGAAAAATTTCAAAGTAGTTTCGCACTATGAAGGAAAGACCGTCACAAGTTTTAAAGATGCAGCCGGTCAGTAATAAATTTTAAAATCATTTAATCAATTATTATTAATCAATAAATTTCTGTAGTATGAACAACAAGACATCAATCAATTACTTAATTTTAATTATCACTCCTTTGCTCTTCGGTTGCCGCGGAACTGTAAAAGAGGAAAATAAAAACAATGCATTGGCAAATTCCGTATCCCTACACGATGGGAATGAAGAATATTTCACAATAGATTCAAAAGAAAGTGTTGTAATGTGGAAAGGCGGAACACTAAATGGTTTAAATACTCACACAGGGTATATTTCTATATCAAAAGGAAAATTGATAATTGAAAACGGCCAACTTATAGGTGGTACAGCTGAAGTCGACATGAATACGATTGAAGACGAAGCCCATAAGAGTGATGATGGGCTTATTAAGCACTTAAAAGATCCTGATTTTTTCGATGTTGAAAAATTCCCCTTTTCTACAATTGTACTTAGCAAAGCCATACCAATAAATGGTGAGAATAAAAGAGTTACTGGAAACTTGACCATTAAAAATATTACACACCCAGTTAGTTTTCCAGCCAAAATCGAAGTTAAGGATAGTATAGTCAAAATGAATGGCAAATTGGTCATTGATCGAACAGCATGGGATATTCGATATAAATCGAGAAAATTCTATGATCTTTTAGCTGATCAGACTATATCGGATTCCATTGAATTCAATATAAATATCATAGCAAAAAAATAAACAGCTGTAAGTTTTAGGCACGTCTAATCTTTGCTAAATAAAACAACAAAGCCGGCTTCTAAGAAACCGGCTTTGTTTTGTAATCTAAAAGAAAGTTTATTTCCCTTTCCTCCTATCTCTTTCTGTTTTAATAAGATTTAGCTCTCTGCTTGTCTGTCCTGCAACGGAAGTATTTTCTTCAGCCCTACGAATCAAATACGGCATCACGTCCCTTACGGGACCAAATGGCAAATATTTGGCAACATTATAACCATTAGATGCTAAATTATAGCTGATATTATCGCTCATTCCATACAATTGTCCGAACCAAACTCTGTGATCGCCTTTTTCAATTCCGTTTTCATCCATAAGCTTCATTAGCTTATAGGAGCTTTCCTCATTATGAGTCCCTGCAAAAATTGACATTTTTTCTAAATGTTCCACCATATACATCACTGCATCGTCATAGTTGATATCGGTAGCTTCTTTTGAAATACAAATCGGAGAAATATAGCCTTTTTCTTCAGCGCGTTTGTTTTCTTTTTCCATATAGGCACCTCGAACCAGCTTCATTCCGATATAGAAATTTTCGATTTTTGCTATTTCGTGGATCTTTTTCAAATAATCCAATCGATCCCAACGATACATCTGTAAGGTATTAAATACGATTGCTTTTTCCTTATTATACTTACGCATCATTTCCAGTACCAAATCATCTGCCGCGTCTTGCATCCAGCTTTCTTCACCATCAATCAGCAAAGCCACATCTTTCGCATTTGCTGTCTTGCATACTAAATCAAATCGTTCAACTACACGCTTCCACTCTGCCGCTTCTTCTACAGAAAAAGTTTTTCCTTCTCCTAGCTTTTCATACAATTCAAACCTTCCAAAGCCAGTCGGCTTAAAAACAGCAAAAGGAATAGCAAGTCTTTCTTTTGCGAATTCGATGGTTTTTAGGGTCATTTCCAATGCCTGGTCAAATTGTTCCTCTTCTTCTTTTCCTTCAACAGAATAATCCAAAACAGACGAAACGCCTTTCGTAAACATTTTATCTACGACTGACAGGCAATCTTCTTCATTTACGCCTCCGCAAAAATGATCAAAAACTGTAGCCCTAATCAGACCTTCTACTGGTAAATGTGCCTTTAAGGCAAAATTCGTAACTGCCGTACCAATTCGTACCAAAGGTTCCGATGCAATCATTTTAAAAAGAAAATAAGCCCTATCAAGTTCAGTATCACTCTTTAGCGCAAAAGCAACTTGTGTATTGTTGAAAATCTTTTCCATTCGTTTGTTTAATAATGCTGCAAATATAAATAGAGCTAAGTGATTTTTTCTTAAAAATTGCCTTATTTTGCCTTTTAAAAGTTAGAAATAAACAATTTGCCATAACTACTAATATGACTGGGTATTCCTCATACGAATACTGCTTAATTTTTATGGCACGAAAAAATACCTTGATGAAATCAATCCAAGCTAACGGCTACCCAATACATTTTAATGAAAACGCCTACGAAGCATTAAACAAGCATCTTGCAGAAAATAAATATTCTGCCATTTTTATTTTTGCCGATAGCGATACGAATGAGCACTGCCTTCCTCTATTTCTTCCTAATCTTGAAACGGACTTAAATATTGAGATTGTCGAATTTGAACCAGGCGAAAGCAATAAGAATATAGAAACTTGCATCGAGCTTTGGAATGTGTTGACAGAACTGGGCGCCGACAGAAAAAGCCTTATAATTAATGTAGGTGGCGGTGTCGTGACCGATATGGGAGGTTTTGTGGCTTCGACATTTAAAAGAGGAATCGATTTTATCAATGTCCCAACCACCTTATTAGCAATGGTCGATGCTTCCGTTGGAGGAAAGAATGGCATTGATTTGGGAAATCTTAAAAACCAGATTGGCGTTATAAATGTACCGCAACTGGTTTTGATCGATACGCATTATTTAGCCACGCTTCCTCAAAACGAAATGCGTTCAGGACTAGCCGAAATGCTAAAACACGGACTGATTTTTGACAAAAGATATTGGTCTTTATTTTTAGACTTAAACAACTTAAATACAGATGATTTAGACACTTTAATTTATCAGTCAGTTGAAATAAAAAATACAATTGTAATGCAAGATCCTAAAGAAAATGGTATCCGAAAATCGCTAAATTTCGGACATACTTTAGGACATGCAATTGAAGGTTATTTCCTTGAAAGCGAAAGTAAAACCACGTTACTCCACGGCGAAGCGATTGCAGCAGGAATGATACTTGAAAGCTATATCTCCTTAAAAAGAAATCTAATTTCTGAAGAAGAATACGAAGAAATAAAGACAGGGATTGATGCAATTTTCGAACGCATCGTTTTTGAAGAAAAAGACCTGCAACCCATACTGGAATTACTTGTTCATGACAAGAAAAACGAATACGGAACAATCCAATTTGCACTTCTTGACGGAATCGGAAATATAAAAACAGGACAAATCATTGACAATGAATTGATTGTAGATTCGTTTTTAGAATACAATTCTTAATATATTTTTAATAAAAATCGTTGCATATCAGTTATAATATTTTTTACATTTGCCCCAATGAAAAAAAGTCAAAACGCGATTCCTTTTTCCGCCTGCAGTAGCGAAAACAAAGCAGCTTTTCAGTATTTCCTGAAAGGTTCTTTTGGCATAAAAAGCATCTTAAATTTTGATATTTTTCAATACTCCAATACATACCAGGAAAAGTTGCCAATCATTTATGCAAATATTAGGGTTTGAACTTTAGATTAAAAAATTATTTTTTCTTATTTTTAATTTAAAATCCTGACAAATAAATGAATACAAAATATTTTGATCTAATCAACCAAACTTATTATTTCCCTCAAGACGAGTTCAAACTAAATAAAGACAACCTTTTGTTCCACAACATCGACCTGATGAAAATTGTTGAGCAATATGGCACGCCTTTAAAATTCACATATCTTCCTCAAATTTCCAACAATATCAACCGAGCAAAAGGTTGGTTTAGAAAAGCGATGGAAAAAAACAAATACGAAGGAAAATATTACTATTGCTATTGTACTAAAAGTTCTCATTTTGAATTTGTGATGAATGAGGCTTTTAAAAACAACATCCATATCGAAACTTCATCGGCTTTTGACATCAATATTGTCGAAAACTTATTGGAAAATGGCAAGATTAACAAGAGCACTTATGTAATCTGTAATGGTTTCAAAAGAGACCAATATATTACCAATATTGCGCGACTAATCAATAATGGCCACAAGAATGCTATTCCGATTATCGATAATTATGAAGAATTAGATCTTCTTCAAGCTGAAATAAAAGGAAAATTCAAAATTGGAATCAGGATTGCAGCGGAAGAAGAACCTAAATTTGAGTTTTATACTTCAAGATTAGGAATAGGGTATAAAAACATCGTAAACTTTTACAAAAAGCAGATTCAGGAAAATAAAAATCTGGAGCTTAAGATGCTTCACTTCTTTATCAATACTGGTATTAATGATAATGCCTATTATTGGAATGAGCTTGTAAAATGTATCAAAGTATATATTGCTCTTAAGAAGGAATGTCCTACTCTTGACGGTCTTAATATTGGAGGAGGATTCCCAATAAAAAATTCTCTAGCTTTTGAGTATGATTACCAATACATGATTGACGAAATTATCAATCAGATTAAAATTGCTTGTGACGAGGCAGAAGTTGACGTTCCAAACATTTTTACCGAATTTGGTTCGTTTACAGTTGGCGAAAGTGGTGGAGCGATCTATCAGGTGTTATATCAAAAACAGCAAAACGACAGAGAGAAATGGAACATGATTGATTCATCTTTCATCACCACGCTTCCTGATACTTGGGCTATAAACAAGCGTTTTATCATGCTGGCTGTAAACCGTTGGAACGACCAATATGAAAGAGTCCTTTTAGGAGGAATGACATGCGATAGCGATGATTATTACAACTCAGAGCAGAACATGAACGCGATTTATCTTCCAAAGTATAATAAAGAAAAGCCTTTGTATATTGGATTTTTCAATACAGGAGCTTACCAAGAAACCATTGGAGGTTATGGAGGATTGCATCACTGCTTGATTCCACAGCCAAAACACATTTTGATTGATCGCGATGAAAATGGAATTTTGGCGACCGAAGTTTTTTCTGAGCAACAAAGTTCAGAAGATGTTCTAAAAATATTAGGATACGCCAAAAAATAATTTATTTTTGAAAAATAATTCGAGACTATTTTGTCTCGTATCAAAACCATCCGATTAACCACTTTTCAAAAAATCCAAATTTTGAATTGATTCGGAACAAACATTGAAAAAGAAACTAACAAAAAACAAAATGAGTAAAGGACCAATCAGTCAGTTTATTGAAAAGTACTACCTGCATTTCAATTCTGCAACTGTAGTTGATGCAGCAAAAGCTTACGAGCAACAATTACAGAACGGTGCAAAAATGATGGTAACTCTTGCTGGAGCTATGAGTACAGCCGAAATCGGAAAGATTTTCGCTGAAATGATCAGAAAAGATAAAGTTCAGATTATTTCATGTACAGGAGCCAACCTTGAAGAGGATATCATGAATCTTGTCGCGCATTCTCACTACGAAAGAGTTCCAAATTACCGTGATTTGACGCCACAGCAAGAATGGGATTTATTAGAAAGAGGATTAAACCGTGTTACAGATACTTGCATCCCTGAGCATGAAGCTTTCAGAAGATTGCAAAAACACATCCATAAAATCTGGAAAGATGCTGAAGATGCTGGAGAGCGTTATTTCCCGCATGAATTCATGTACAAGATGTTACTTTCTGGCGTTCTGGAAGAATACTATGAAATTGACTTAAAAGACAGCTGGATGTATGCCGCTGCTGAAAAAAACCTGCCTATCATCGTACCAGGATGGGAAGATAGCACAATGGGTAATATTTTTGCTTCTTATGTTATCAAAGGAGAATTAAAAGCATCTACCATGAAATCAGGAATCGAATACATGACTTTCCTTGCTGATTGGTACACTAAGAACAGCAGCAACGGAGTTGGCTTCTTCCAAATTGGTGGAGGAATTGCCGGTGACTTCCCTATCTGTGTTGTTCCAATGCTTTATCAGGATATGGAAATGCATGATGTTCCTTTCTGGAGCTATTTCTGCCAGATTTCAGATTCAACGACCAGTTATGGTTCGTATTCTGGAGCAGTTCCAAATGAAAAAATTACTTGGGGTAAATTGGATATCAACACTCCAAAATTTGTTATTGAGTCGGATGCTACCATTGTGGCGCCATTAATTTTTGCTTACCTACTAGACTTATAATAAAAATTTATGAAAAGAATTATTGTAGATTATTCTAAACTAACCAACGAAATTCTGACTTTGCTCGTCGAAAAATTTCCTGATGGATATGATGATTCCAACATCATCCGCTTTAGGAATGCCAAAAACGAATTGGTTGAGGCTGTCGAAGTTAGAACAGAAGACACTATCTATCTGGTAAAAGTGAGTACTAAGCTTGCCAGCAGAATTGAAAACTTTGATGAAGATGATGATCTTGAAGATGTAGTAGTGCCAATGGACGCTATCAAAGATCTTGATCTAGATGATGATGCTGACGATGACGACGAGGATGAAAAAGAAGAAAAAATAGAACTTGACGACGAAGATGAAGACGACAGGGATATTTCTGATATCGCTGACGATGAAGATGAAGACGACGAAGACTAATCACTTTCTCGATAAATAGAAAAGGAGCTCCATTGGAGCTCCTTTTCTATTTTAAACCAAATCTTATAAGTTTTAATTTTAACAATTTAAAGAATAAATACATGCAATTTATCGTTTATTTTTATACTTATAGCGATATTTATCTTAAAATAAATAGAATTTTTATATTTTTATAGTCTACCACCAATCTAAACACATCATGCATTTATTTAGAAGCAACGGAAAAGAGAAACATTGCCAGGAATGGTTTGACTTTAAGACTTTAATCGCGCTAAAAATAATCTTCTTATTGTGGGGCCTGGCCATTTTAGGAATCTACTTAAGAATGTTTGAAATCACGCGAGGTTTCAAACTTGTAATACCTATAGCTTTCCTCCTATTTGTGATATCGCTATTTTCAAGAAACAAACACGTCAAAGAAAAAGGCATTGTTCTGTTTTTATTTGTATTTATCTTGTTTGCAATCGTGCAGATAATCGATATCTTAACAGGAACGCGTTATTTCTCCAAGCTATAAATAGCGTTCCATAAATATTCTCTGATGGTGTTTTTGGTGTCCTATAATTATAACTCCTAAAGCACGGACTGATACGTCATATCCGGAAGCTACGCCAATTCTTTTCAAGACATCTTCACTAAAAGTCTTGAATAAAGCTATAGTCGATTGTCTCACGATCGACAGTTCTGTCAATAAATCCCGAATGCTTCTTTGATTGGCACCTGCTATTGCTGCATACTCATTTTCTTCGAATGAAGCCAACGGAGTCTTATCGTTTCTGGCAATTCTCAAAGCTCTGTAAGCAAAAATCCTTTCCGAATCCATCAGATGTTGGATAATATCTTTTATGGTCCATTTTCCTTCAGCGTAGCTGTAATCATATTTATCTAAAGGAATATTTTGTACAAATTTTATAAATTCGTGTACAGAAATTTCAAGTTCTTCAACTAAATCGGCTTCTTCTACCTTTGAAATATAAGTAGCGTAATAAGGTGCATATTCTGCCTGTAACAGTTGGCTTGTTTTCATAGTTTAATATCTTTAAGCGGAATTTCTGCTGGCATTAATATTTCCAAAAAGAGAACGCATTACAATCTTTTCGTATATTTTGAGCAGTTCATCTTGGTTTTTATTACCCAACTCGTTAATCTTTGATAAAGCATATTGCTGGATCGTCAATAGCGGAAGTACGATCTGCTCTCTCATCTGTATTGACGCTTTTCCGTCAGGATAATTTTCCATAAGCGACTCAAATCCGGATATCTTTAAGAGGAGTCTTTTGGTTTCTTTAAATTCGTTAAATATAATTTCCCAAAATTCACCAAATTCAGCATCTTCTTTCATATAAGCTGTAAGCGGGAAGAAAGATTTTGCTAAAGACATCATACTATTTTCAATCAACGTCTTAAAGAAAAGCGAATGCGCATACAGATCTTCTACCTGCTGCCAGTTGCCATTTTCTTCAAAATGTCTCAGCGCAGAACCTACACCGAAAAAACCTGGAACATTTTGCTTGAGCTGACTCCAAGCTCCAACGAAAGGAATCGCTCTTAGATCATTAAAATCAAGCTGTGCCGATTGGCTTCTTTTTGAAGGACGGCTTCCTATATTTGCCATCGCATAATATTTAAGCGCACTTCTTCTTTCGAGATAAGGAATAAATTTCGGATGGTTTTTAAAGTCTGAGTATTCTTTGTAGCTGATCTGCGAAAGTTCTTCCAAAATCTGTTTTTCTTTTTCTGAAAGTTCGTTTTCTCCTTTATAAAAGACTTGATTTGCCGCACCAGCACTCAACAGATTCTCCAAATTATAGCGACAAGAATCCAAAGTGCCAAAATTAGAACTGATCGTTTGGCCCTGTATGGTAATCTGAATTTCATTATTTTCGATATTCGGTCCAAGTGAGGCATAAAACTTATGCGTCTTACCTCCTCCTCTCGCTGGCGGTCCGCCTCTTCCGTCAAAGAAAACTACTTCAATTCCATATTCTCTTGAAATTGAAGTCAATGCTTCTTTAGCCTTATAAATACTCCAGTTGGCCATCAAATATCCCCCATCTTTTGTTCCGTCAGAAAAGCCTAGCATGATTGTCTGTTTATTGTTTCTGCGTTTTAGATGTGCAGAATACGACTGATTGGTATAAAGAGTCTTCATAACTTGCTCAGCATTTTCTAAATCATCAACTGTTTCAAAAAGCGGCACAATATCTACTGCTGGGTCTTCCCAGTCGCACAATTGAAACAGAGCATAAGCTTCCAAAACATTCAAAGCGCTTTGGTTATTGCTGATAATATAACGGTTTGCCCCTAGCTCGCCGTTCTGTTCTTGTATCTTCTTGATTGCATAGATTGATTCAACTGTTGCTTTTGTTATATCGTCTTCGAACCATCCGGAATCCAATTTTGCTTTTGCTTCTGTGAGTATAGCAATTTTTTCTTTTTCAGCTAATGAAGAATAGTTTTCAGGAAAAAGCGACAGTTTACGTTCATTAGTCACTTTGACTATATCCTTAAAAACGGCATCATGGATTTTACTGTTTTGGCGGATGTCCAAAGTCGCAAAATAAAAACCGAAAAGATTTACTTTGTTGATGAATTCGTCAAGATCATCCAGATATAACGATTGGTGATTTTCGATTATCCTGTTTCTTACTTCTTGTAATGCCGCTTTCATCTCATCGAGCGTTATATAAAGATCGCCTTCAGAATAAAATACGGAACGGTAAATCTTGTGCTCTAGTTCTGTCCATAGGTTATCAACCTGATGGAAAGTGAGCTTTCTTTTCAAATTTCTGATGTCCTTATAATAGCATTTCAAGATAGATGTCCGTAACCTTTCTGTTACCTGCAAAGTGATGTCGGTAGTCACAAAAGGATTTCCGTCACGATCGCCTCCTGGCCAGAATCCTAAATTCAATATCTGGTTTTTCGGCAATTCACCTTCAAAGATGTTTTTCTGAAAGAAATGCATCATTTTTCCGGCTGTTTCATAAAAGACATTTTCCAAGTACCATGTCAAGCTCACGGCCTCATCAAACGGAGTAGGCTTTTCTTTTTTAATAAAAGGTGTTTTTCCTAATTGAGCTAATAATTCTTTAATCCTTTTTAGATTATTGCCTTTGATAGCTTCTTCGAGATCCGTAATGATACCCAAAACTGACCCTGGATAAAACTGTGTAGGATGCGCCGTCAGTACCGTACGGATTTTAAATTCTTCAAAAAAAGCTTTTAGTTCTTTGAGATTGTCTTTTGATTCCGCCTTATCTTTTGTATTTCTAAGCGAATTTGCGCCATCTAAATTGTTGACAGTTGAAAAAGCAGCGTCTTCAATGGCATCAAACAAAACAACCTGCCTTTCTACATATTGAATAAACCGGAACATCAGATCGATTTTTTCTTTTTCAGAGGCATTATCTAGGTATTTTTCTGAAAAATAGTCGATTATCTGCTGCGGCTTCCATTGCTTTTTGAAGCCAGACTCACAGACTTCGGCAAAAAGCGGCAACAAGATTCCGGTATTGCCAATATTATCGAATGGAAGGGTAATTAAAATACTATTGTATATCTGATACTTAGCAAGTACGTTTTCTTCAAATCTTTCTAATTTTGGGGATGTATACATTTCAATAATTTTGCCTTAAATTAATAAAAAAACCCTCAAGTTTTCACAAGAGGGTCTTAAAAAATATTTTATCAAAAGATTACATATCCTTGAAGATAGTGTGCATCAGGCGTTTTTTATCGTTGATGCTCTCATCAAGAGAAATCATTGTTTCTGTTCTGTAAACACCTTCGATATCATCAATCATAAAGATGACTTCTTTAGCATGTTTTGTATCCATTGCGCGGATTTTGCAGAAAATATTGAATTTTCCTGTAGTAACGTGAGCTACTGTCACAAAAGGAATTTCGTTGATTCTTTCCAAGACAAACTTAGTTTGTGATGTATTATGAAGAAAAACTCCCACATATGCAATAAAAGAATATCCTAATTTCTCGTAATTCAACGTCAAAGAAGAGCCCATGATAATACCAGCTTCTTCCATTTTCTTAACTCTCACGTGAACTGTTCCTGCAGAAATTAATAATTTTTTTGCAATATCTGTAAAAGGAACTCTTGTATTGTCAATCAGCATATCTAATATCTGATGATCAACTTCATCTAAACGAAACTTATTCATATAATTTTATGTTTGTATTTGTTTTCAAATTCGACTACAAAAAAATTAATTTTTTTTCAATAAAAAAAGTAAATCGTTAAACATTTGGCAATCCATTAACAATTTTAACTTTTTCTGATAAATAAAAATCAGCTTTTTGACCTAATTTCGGAATATTATCATTCTGATCAGAATATGCAGCACCTTCAGCATCATATTCAAAATGTCCGAAATTGTGATACAATTCTCCGATTTCAGCAATTACGGCCACAAACTTTATCTCGCCTTTATCTAAAACTTCCGAAAATTGAATTGCAAAATTCGTAATAATTTGTTTATTATCATAGCGAATTTTGATATTTTTATAAATCAAATCATAAAAAATAGGTTTATTTTGAGGAATATTGAAATATTTATTTGTTTCGTTACGAACTATATCGTTTTCGTAAATGAATTTCAATCCTGAAACAAGCGCAATAAAAATAAATTTTCGCGTATTTTCTCGCTGGTAATCTTTTTGATAATGTCCAGCTTCAAACAAAATCGTCGGCGCTCCTAAATAGGTAAAAGTATCACCGACACAATTTAGGTTGAATCCATCATCAAACCGCCCTACTTGGTTTGGAATAAATTCTTGCAAGACAGCATCCATTGCAACGATTACCTCCATTGCTTTTTCACGCACACTATTAACGTCTCTTGCTTTATTAAAAGAAGGCGCTAAAAAGGAAACTGTTGCTGGTTTATTGGTATCTCCAGCTGCAAAGATTGTACGCTGATCGTGGAGATTATAGCAAAAATCGGGCTTAAAATCTTCATAGACCTTCCTTAACAACTGACTTTCGGGCTGTGTCAAATCTTGGAAGTCTCTATTCAGATCAATTCCATTGGCATTTATTCGGGTATAGCTTGCCGCGCCGTCAGGATTAAGCATTGGGATAGCTAAAAAAGTAAAACTTTTCAATAACTCAGCTGCAAGATCTGAATTACTATTCAGCAATTTTAATAAGTCAAAAAGCGCCTTTGTAGTCGTGCTTTCATTCCCGTGCATCTGCGACCATAAAAGTATTTTGGTTTTGCCGGTTCCAATAGTATAGGAATAAATTGGATTTCCTAAGACAGATTGTCCAATTATATGTAGGTTATTATTTTTGTTTAAGGCCTTCAGCAACGGCTCTATTTTTTCAAGAGTTATATATCTGCCATATAATGATTCTTCTTTGCTATCGTTGAAGAGTTTTTCGAAATCCATTGTTGAAAATTTAGATTTACAAAAGTAAACATCTTATTTTTTACAATTGTAAATTGATTTTTTACCGCTGTAGTTTAACTATGTAAACAATCAAGTACGGCTAGATAGTTTACTTTTGTATAAACTTTAACATTCGTTATTTTACCTTGCAAACAACAAATTAAATCACATTTATTCAATCACTTATACATAGTTAATTAAAGTTGTATTGTTACATTTCTATCTTGGTTACAATTGTAAACTACCTCAGAATCATTATTATGTTTACATTTGTAACTCTTATTTCTTTAAAAACAAATTCACAATGGTAAACATTGAAGATTTCATAAAAAGGCTAGAAAAAATACTTGACTATTATAGCCTTACTGCTTCTTCCTTTGCTGATAAAATTGGCGTACAGCGCTCGAGCATGTCGCATCTTTTATCAGGAAGAAACAAGCCTAGTCTTGATTTTATATTAAAAATTTTGGAAGTTTTTCCCGAAGTAGATTTGTATTGGATTTTAAACGGAAAAGGAGATTTTCCAAAAAATAACAATACTCAGTCAGAAGTCCACGCTCCTATTTCAAATCCGACCGAACATAAAAATCAATCTGATTTTAAGAAAGATGCGCTTTATCCCGTGAACTTCTCCAACGATGATAAAGTGGAAAGGATTATTATCTTCTATAAAAACGGGACTTTTAAAGAATACCAGCCTCAATAGGACGTATAAAAAACGGAAAGCCTTAACTCACCACAAGAGCTAAGGCTTTCCAAACCAATAAAACAAACACAAAGTTTAATCCCTTCTTAAGTATATTCCGGTTACACCTGGTTCTAATCTTGTTGTTAATGGTGTAGCATCTGCTTGAGCAGTTGTTGGATAAGCAAAACTTAATACTTGTCCTCCACCGTTAAGCCTTTCAGCTACATAAATCTTATTTGTTTCATCATCGTAAGAAACATCTACTGGGTTTCCTAATAATGAATTCGGACCGTAAATTCTTTTCTGATTGGACAAAGAAATAGTTCCTCCTGATGCTGTTGAAGAAAAGACAGAATTGAAATTTTCAATTACGACAATACCTCCATCAGTAGCTGAAGTAGCCAAACCTACATCTGTTAAAATCATCGTGTTATCATCATCAGAATAGGTAATTCCGTGCGTTCTGGTTAATCCTTCGATAGTGACTCTTTTGTCTGGCGACAGCGCCCCTGTTGGTTTTGAAAAAACAGAATTGAAGACAGAAATATCTCCGGTAAGATCAACTACAGCGTACAAGTTTCCGTCTTCGATATCGATTCCCCAAAGCTTAAATCCAATAGTAAATGTTTTTTCTAACGTAAATCCTGTGGAGGTTCTTTGATACACAAAAAGCTTGTTCACATTTCCATTGATTTCGGCTTGGTCTTGCACGACAACTACCCTGCTTCCATCTACAGCAATTTCTCTAGCATTGGTAAAATCGCCAGTCGTACTGCTTGCCGTCATCATTAAAGATGTTACAGGTGTCAGCAATGTATTCCTAAAATTGCCATAAACCTCTAGCCTGTTGTTTGTTCTTGAAGCAATAATTACTTCATCGCGATCATCATCAAAATAAATACCATCAGCATCTACCGAACCTGTAGTAAAAGCTCTGGCTGTAGGCATTGACGCTAATAAATCGGTATAAGTAATCGTTCCGCTGGTATTGCTTGAAGCAAATAATTCAAGTTGCGGCATAGTAGAGCCTCCATTAGAATCGTCATCACTTGTACACGAGACAAATCCTAGACTTCCAAATGACAATACAGTTAAAAATAAATTCTTTTTCATAATTTTTTGGTTATTAAATGGTTGGACATAACCTTAATTACGAAAAAAAATAAAGTATGGTTTTATTTAAACTTCAAAACCATATTCTGGAATTCTTCCTACCACATCTTTATAGTTATTTTTCAGCAATAAGAAGTCATTTTGTATATCGCCTGTAGGATAAAAAGCATCGTGAAGTACGACTTCCTTTTTTGAATAGTCAAAAGCAACTGGAACTATCGGAACTGCTGCTTTTAGGGCAATATAGTAAAACCCTGTCTTCCAGTCGAAAACCTTTTTACGGGTTCCTTCTGGAGCAATCGCCAATCGGAAAATTGCTCTTTTTTTGAAAATTTCGGCAATAGCCTCCACCGTGTTCTGTCTGGAGTTTCTGTCTAACGGTGCGCCTCCCATCCATCGGAAATAAAATCCGAAAGGAAATTTGAACAGTTCTTTTTTCGCTACATAATGCATTTCAAGACTGATTATTCCTCTGGCAAAAAGGCCAATATAAAAGTCATGCCAGCTGGTATGAGGTCCAACTATAATAATGCATTTTTTGGTTTCGGGATCCATCTTTCCTGTGATGCGCCATCCCATCATATTGAAAAAAATAATTTTATAAATAAAGCGCTTCATGCCGTATTATTTTCTGTAAATGTAACATTTATCCTTATTTTTGGGCAAAATAAATTTTGTGCTAAAACGATTATTCAGCTACATCATCCCCATAAATATCCATAAGCAAAAGTCATCCGTGAGTAAAAATCTAGAAATCACATGGGCTAATGGCGAATTGGTATTAGATTCTAAAAACACAAATTACTCCTACGGAAGCCTACAGAGAATTCTCCGTAAAGGATTAGACAGTATCGGTTTTAAGACTATTTTAAAAATGGAACATATTCTTGTTCTTGGAGTTGCAGGCGGAAGCGTAATCAAAACTTTAACTGAAGAAATCAAGTTTAAAGGAAGAATTACAGGCGTAGAAATTGATCCCGAAATAATAAAAATTGCCAACTCTTATTTTAATCTCGACAAAATTTCTAATCTGGAAATCGTCATTGATGATGCTTTTGAATTTGTCTTAAAAACCAAAAACAAATACAATCTGATCATTATTGATATTTTTCAGGATACGACCATGCCTAATTTTCTTTTCGAAGAATTTTTCCAAAATCGCACTTGCTTTCTTTTAAAGAATAAAGGAATCATTCTTTTCAATACGATGTGTCTTTCTGACAAAGACAATCTCCGAAATAAAAAATACCTTGAAAGCGTAAATACAGAATTATATACTGCCCGAACGATTCCAAGAGTCGAAGAGCATAATGAGCTGATTATTTTAGAGAAAAAATAGCTACACTAACTTTCTCGCTTTTTCCAAATCTTCAGCTGTATCAATTCCGATTCCGACATGCGTGGTTTCGACCATTTTTATTTTCTTGCCGTATTCGAGATAACGAAGCTGTTCTAGTTTTTCTGAAGCTTCTAAAGATTTCATCGGAAGGCTGTAAAAATCCAACAAAGCTGGTTTTCTAAAAGCATAGATGCCGATATGTTGAAAATAACGAACACCTGCATTTTCATCTCTTGGATATGGAATTACGGAACGCGAAAAGTATAACGCCAATCCGTTTTGGTCAACAATTACTTTTACGTTATTCGGATTTGCAATTTCTTCCTTATCTTTTATTTCACGCATCAAAGAAGCCAAATCAATCTGATGTGACGCATCATTTCTAAAAACATCTAAAAGTTTTTCAAGCGGTTCTTTATTGATAAAAGGCTCGTCGCCTTGCACGTTTACAACAATATCAACATCCAAATCTTCAACAGCTTCTGCTATTCTGTCGCTTCCAGATTCATGTTCCTTTTTACTCATGATGGCTTTGCCTCCATTGGAAACAATTTCATTAAAAATTAAATCGGAATCCGTTGCTACAAAAACATCATCAAACAGATGAGTAGAAACCGCTGCTTCATAGGTTCTTGTAATTACTGTCTTTCCTCCCAAATCCTGCATGAGCTTGGCATGAAATCGTGTTGAAGCATAACGCGCTGGAATAACTGCTATTATTTTCATTAACTTGAAATTATCATTTTAAAATTTTTGATTTTAGATTTCTGGCTATCAATTATCAACTATAACCTATCAACTCTCTATAAAATTCTCATCTTTAAAACCAATCAAATACAACTTGTCTTTTGCTCTCGTAATTGCCGTATATAGCCAGCGGATATAATCCCTGTCAATTCCGTTTGGCAAATAAGGCTGTTCGACAAACACCGTATTCCATTGGCCGCCTTGCGATTTGTGACAGGTAATTGCGTATGAAAATTTTACTTGTAATGCATTGAAATACTTGTTTTCTTTTACTTTTTGAAATTTCCTATAATTACTTCTTTCGTCCTCATAATCCAGCATTACTTCTTGATACAATCTATTGGATTCGTCATAAGTCAATGAAGCCGATTCGCTGGTCAACGTATCTAAAATCAGTACGGTTTCAAAAGGAATCTGGTTCGGATAATCCACCATTCTTATTTTTACAGTTGCAAATTTAAAACTGTATAATTCCTGTATCTTATAAATTTCCAGCACTTCAATGATATCACCGTTGGCAATAAAATCGGTTTCGGTGGAATCTTTGAGCCAAAAATAATTATTTTTTACGACCATCAGGAAATCTCCAGTCGAAAGTTCGCTTTCCTTATCGAGAATCCTGGTCCTGATCTGCTGATTGTAGGCATTGGCTCTTTTGTTGGAACGCACGATAAATGCCGTGTCCTCCAATCCGTAATTGCTATACGCTCCATGAATCGCATCTTGAATATCATAACCGTCTGTCAGCCGTACAATATCTTTGAAATGTTTTACGTCGAATTTAAAATCTTCAAAGAAGTCATCGTTGAGCTGTTCGCGAAGTTCTGTGGCGTTAAATAAAATCCCAGAATTTTCTTCCTGACGCATCACTTCGTCAAATTCGATATGAGAAACCTCCATATCATAATTCCTATTGAGCAAGTCAATGTCAAGCGCTGGAGAAATATCAAGATTTACAGGCGGCAGCTGCGCGGTATCCCCCAAAAGAATCATTTTGCAGTTGGTTCCAGAATACACATAATAAATAAGATCGTCGAGTAACGAACCATTTTCATACATGCTCGTTTCGTTGCTAGAATCTGAAATCATCGAAGATTCATCGACAATAAAAATAGTATTCTTGTGCTTGTTCTGCTGTGTCGTAAAACTGACTCCGCCTGCTTTTGTCTTCGGGTAATAGATTTTCTTGTGAATCGTATGCGCTGGCTTTTGAGAATAGTTGGCGATAACTTTCGCTGCACGACCCGTTGGCGCCAGAAGTACATATTTTTTATTAATCTCTGTAAGATTATTGACCAAGGTTGAAATCACAGTTGTTTTTCCCGTTCCGGCATACCCTTTCAGTACAAAGATTTCGTCTTGTTTGGTATTGGTCAAAAATTCAGCAATTTTCTGAAAAAAAATATCCTGTTTAACCGTAGGATTAAAAGGAAACTTTGATTTTAGAGTTTTGTAGAAAAGTGCCGTATTCATGGTTTGTTATTTGGTGTAAAGTTATAGCTTTAAGACAAGTTTTGCTTCATAAATATGAGAGCATGACGCAAAAAATTGTAAGTTTGCGAACATCAGTAAAATTCAATGTCGGCTAACACAAACATAACAGAAAAAAAATACAGAAAACTTTCGATTCAAGTATCTTTGAATGGATTTCGATTTTGCTGTTTTGACACTCTGAATCAGGTTGTTTTGTTCGTAAAAGAAGTTGATTTTAATGATTTTGAAAAATCAATCAAGGTTGAAGACCACTATTGGCAGGCTTTTGTCAACCATAGAGAGCTCACGACAACCTATGACGAAGTGGTAGTCATTCACGAAAATAATCTTTCTGCATTTGTGCCAAAAGCCCTATTTGATGAAAATTATTTGGGAAGCTACCTGCAATACAGTACAAAAGTTTTTGAATCTGATTTTTTTGCTTTTGACACTTTAGAGCCTTTTGATATGGTGAATGTCTACATTCCATATGTGAATTTCAACAATTATCTGCTGGATCAGTTTGATAGTTTTGAATATTTGCACGTGAACAGTATTTTAGTTGCCAAGCTTTTAGAGAGCTCAAAAAATATTTCGGAAACGCAAATGTTTGTCCATGTTGGAAAAGAGCATTTCGAGATTATTGTGATAGAAAACCAAAAACTGTTACTGTTTAATTCTTTCGAATACCAGACAAAAGAGGATTTCATTTATTATATACTTTTTACAGCCGAACAGCTAAAGTTAAATCCGGAAACCTTTAAACTGCAATTATTAGGCGAAATTTCAGAAGAAAGCGATTTATTCAAGACAGCTTATCGATATATTAGGAATATAGCGCTGATGAATGTATTTCATACGCAAAAGCACAACGATTTTTCAACAGCAGAAAATTTAAAATATTTTATACTATTCAATTCATAAATGAGAATCATATCCGGGAAATATAAAGGAAGAAGAATTTCTCCACCCAAAGGCCTGCCAGTCCGTCCAACGACAGACATGAGCAAGGAAGCGTTGTTCAATGTATTGAACAATTATTTTAGTTTCGAAGGATTAAAAGTTTTAGACCTGTTTGCAGGTACTGGAAATATCAGCTATGAATTTGCATCGCGCGGCAGCGACAATATTACTTGCGTTGATGGCGATTTTGGTTGCGTAAAATTCATCAAGCAAACAGCCGATGAATTTGATTTTAATATTGCCGGAATCAAAAGCGACGTATTTAAATTTGTGGAAAAGAACAAAAGTTCATACGACATTATTTTTGCAGATCCTCCGTATAATCTAGACCAAGCTACTTTTGAAAAATTGGTCGAGCTTATTTTTGCCAACGAACTTCTGCAAGAAGACGGAATGATGATTATCGAGCATTCAAAATACACAAAGCTGGACCATATGATCAATTTTTCTTTTAAGAAAAGTTATGGCGGTTCCATTTTTTCATTTTTTGAGATGAATGGTGATGATGACGAAGAAGTAAAAAATGAAATCGACGCTACAGAAGAAGGCTAAGATAGAGCAACCCACGAATTCACTAGTTAACTGTTTGTTTTCTGATTGATTGATGTGTGTATCCGTGGCATTACTTTATCCTATTTGAATTTTCGTTTACTTCTTTTTCTTTAAAAATCGAATCCTTTACTTTCCCTAGAGTATATCGGATTGCTATTGAGAATTCACAATTGTCCACAAAGAAAATAGCTCTAGAATTCACTTTACTGACTTCAAAATTTTCAGTAAACGTCCTATTCTTGAATACATTATTGTAATTTATAGTACAAGAAAGGTTCTTGAAAAAAGTCTTTGAAACCGCCATATCCATTAAGAAAAAAGAATTTCTTTGGAAAACGCCTTCATTCCGGTTTGTGAGTCCCCAGCCTGTCAACGAAAACTGCCATTCATTTTCGAACTTAAAAACATGATTGGAATAATAGTACGCATACGGCTTGGCACTTCCTACAACAGCAGAGGCATCTTCAATCTTGTTCAATATAAGGCTAACTGTATTTGCTGATGTCCAGAATCCCTGGCTAAAAGGCAGTGTCGCTTCAAGAGTATATCCTGTTTCTTTATCAAAATTTTCAGGCCTGTATAGCAATAAATGCTTCGGTTCGTCATATAAAAATCCGTAGTTGATCACATCTCTATTTTCAAAGTAGGCGAACTTTAATGATTTGTCTTTGTACTGGAAGTTAGCCGCAATTTCATTAGTAATAGCCGGATTCAAGTTGATATTGCTAGAAAAGGCAAAATAAGGATTGATATATGTAAAACCTTGGCTTGTAGAGGAATAATCAGGTCTAGAAATACTTCTGGCATAATTAAAACTTAACGTTTTTGTACTGTCTATGGGAATCGTTATCTGGGCTTTTGGAAAAAGATTAGTATATTTTTTATCAATAGAAGCTGCTGATTCATCTGCATAGCGACCTGATATTATTGTTTTCTCTGCTCGAATTCCTGCCGTCCAAGACATTTTCATAAGCGTTCCTGACAATTGAGCATATGCGGCCGTGTTCTTCTCTTTGAGCCTGTATTTTGAATTTAGATTGAGATTCTGTTCAAAATTCTCCATATCAAGACTCGTATTTGCAACGGCTGACGAATATTGGGTTCCCAATTCTAGTTTTATTTCGTTATGGAATTTTTTCTCAAAATCAATTCGGCCCGAAAAAACATTTACATTAAAATCATCGTTCAATTGTTGGAAAGGCTGATAAACGGTTTCATTATAATTATTTGATGAACTATTAGCAGATACCGAATTGTAATTTGAATACTGTAATCCAGCAAAAACAGAAGCGTCCCATTGGGTTATCTTTTTATTATAATTGAGAAAGGAATTGATAAATCCTTCATCGCCTTTGGTTTTTCCTAAAGTCTTAATATTGTTTTCAGCTTCATCAATTTTGCTATGCGTCGCAGTGGAAAAATCAAAGTCATCTTTTTTAAAATTTCCGTTTGCCGTCAACGAAAAATCTTCGTTCTCATTGATCTGATGATAAATTCCTGCTCCAAAAACATATTTATCACGTTTTGTGTAGCCTGCAACCAGATAATCGGATTCGATATTGCTACTCGGAATCCTATAATCGCTACCGTTGCTTTCCCAAGGATTTACTTTATTATAATTGAAATTTGCTTTGAATTCGGTCTTGCTTAATTTCAAGCTGGAGTTTACTCCTAAATAATTGTTGAATTTCTTTTTAAACGCCGCCGTTTCAGAAAAAACAAGCTGAAAACCTTCTTTTTTGCTTAATTTTCTAGTGATGAGAATAACCGATCGGCCTTCGGCTTCATATTTAGACAATGGATTCTCAATGATTTCTATCGTTTTAACATCTTCCACAGACAAAGCCTTCAGGTCATTCATTTCTACTTTCTGATTGCCGATATAAATCAATGGAGTTCCTTTGCCTATGACCGAGATTTTTTCTAAATCTGGGCTTAATTGGATTTTTGGAAGTTTTGACAGAAGATCTAAAGTATTCGGAAGAGTTTTATAAATAGAATTCGCCACATCTACTTTAATGTTTCCGTTTTTATAAATAAAAGTCTTGGTATTCCCTTCAATCACGACTTCATCCATCTGGTTTAAAGTATCGTTTTCCGTTGTATTTTGGGCAAAAGAACTACTGCTAGCCAAAGCTAGGACAGCTAAAAATATAGTATATCTCATCTTATAAAGTATGAAGCCATTTTAACCAGTCAGCAGCTATCGTATCCCAATTGTAGATTTCTTGGTTGACTGTTCCGTCATTGTTGATCGGAAAATAATTATGCTCTAGATTCAGATAGCTTTTAAAAGTGTAATTGTCTTTTTTCTCGCGAATGGCCTCAATCTGGAATAGATCATTAAACGAAGCCGACCAATCTTTTGTTCCGTAAGAAACCAAGACTGGAATCATCAAGCTCATGAGATTTTCCTTTTGTGGTAATGAAAAACTATAGGTTGTTTTATACGAATCACCATTTGTTGCATTGATTTCATTAGAATGTGCCACGACTTTTTTCCAATATTCGATCGTATTATTTCCTTCGTTTATTGAATCATTATCGAAACTTCTGCTTTGCGCCAAAATGTTCATAATTCTTCCGTAAGGATTGCCAGCAGAATAAATCAAATGTGTGATTTTTTTATTAATCGAAGCCATTTTTGAAGCAATTGTACTTCCTTCAGAATGTCCTGCCACGACTAATTTTCTGCCTTTCACCCAGCGTTCTTTAGCTAGCTGCTTCAACACAAAATTGTTCCGGAATACATAATAATCTAAATAATTCCTTTCGGTATATCCTTTCGGAGCAATCTCCTTTTCCATGTCTTTTAGGTACATATAATTGGGACCTAACTTATTTACATCCGAAATTATCGGGATAAATGGCTTTCCGACAATAACGATATGATAGTCTTCTAAAAAGGGATTTTCATCAAACGGCAACGTACTGAACAATCCTTTTTCGTCGTATTTCACGACCGGCTGCGGCAGGCTTCCTTGGCAGAAAAAGAAAACAGGCTTGGCAATCTTTTCTTCGCCTTTTTTCGAAATAACAATAATATCGACGGGTTCGTCTTGATACTTCATAGCGATGTGTCTGTAGCCGAAATCTTCTGGAACTTTTTGAGAATACGAATAGATTTTTGAGAATAGTAACATAACTAGCATTATTATATTAGTTGGCATTGTCATTCGATTGTTTATGGCAAAATTGGTTCAAAAACAGATTGCGAAAGTTAATGCTGGGTTAATGCTGGGTTAATGTCTATTTTTAAGAAGAAATCGCTTATTTTTGGCTTGTAATTCATTAAACATGAAGAAAAAGATAAACTTATTGATAGGATTTTCGGCTGTTGTTTTGGTCGTGCTTTCTGCCATACAATATTATCTGGTGAAGACGACTTATGAATATAAAGTCGAGCAATTCCGTTCAGAGATCAAGGCGAAAATTGCCAAGATAACGAACGACTACAGCGACATCGATACGACTATTTTCAACAAAAAGGACTTGTTATACAAACAGCTTGCTGAAAATTATATTCGGGATAAAAGCACTCGTTTTCACATCAAAAATGCTTTATTGCAAAACGAATTCAAAAGCGAACTGACTCGAAAACTGCAAGAAGAATTCCAAAATGAGATTCCAGATTTGACCATTGATTTTGCCATCGTCTTGGACAAGTTTGTCATTTATGACGCGACAAAAGAAGCCGATACTATTTTTGCCGAAAAGCCTTTTATTGAAAATAAATTATATGGCGATTTGGCTTCCTTAGACGATGCTTTCTTGATTCGGAATTATGTCGGAACGACTAGCGGTTCATTGAAAAAGCAAGAATTAAGTTCTGATTATAAACTTTTGACAGAAGACACTTTATACGTCTCCATCAAAAACTGGGAATTTATCGTTTTGAAAAGAATGACGCTGCTTTTGGTATTGGCTATTTTCTCTATATTAACCTTAATCACCTTATTCGTAATTGCATTAAAAGCATTGATCAAACAGAAAAAAATCAGCGATATCAAAACCGATTTTATCAACAATATCACCCACGAATTAAAAACGCCTCTGACAACACTTTCTGTTTCGACGAAAATTCTTGAACGAAAAGAAATTCGGGAAAATGATGCGACTTTTTCTACTGTTTTAGGAACAATCAATCGTCAGAATAACCGATTGCAGAATTTGATCGATCAAGTAATGACCAATTCTTTGGGTTATGAAGAAATTGAGCTTCACAAAGAAAAAGTATTAATGCCCGATTTTTTGAATTCAATCGTCAATGATTTCCAAATTGCCTATCCTGATATTTCAATTGCAAAAGAATTGGATACGCAGAAAATCAGCCTCAATCTCGATAAATTCCATTTGACAACAGCAATAACGAATGTCTTGGAAAATGCCGTAAAATACGGTTGTAAAAACATTGCTGTCAAAGCTTCATTACTCAATAATGAGTTTTCAATAAGCATCTCCGATGACGGAATCGGCATTTCAAAAAGCAAGCATTCCCTCCTATTTGATAAATTCTACAGAGTGGAACAAGGCGATCTTCATGATGCTAAAGGTTTGGGTCTCGGACTTTATTATGTCGACCAGATTATAAAGGCACATCAGGGAACCATTAATGTAGTCAGTGATTTGGGGAAAGGAGCTACTTTTGATTTGAGATTTTTGATTTAGGATTTTTGATTTAGGATTTAGGGTTATTATTGAAACTACAGGAACGTGTCAGACATAAAAAGAAAAATACTTTTAGCGGAGGATGATTTTGATTTTGCGATGATTTTAAAGCACTATCTCGACATCCATAATTTTGAAGTTTTTTGGGCAAAAGATGGTGAAGAGGCTTTAGACATTTTTCAAAAAGAAGATTTCAAGATTTGTATTTTCGACGTGATGATGCCAAAAATTGACGGATTTACCTTAGCCGAAAAAATCATCAAAATCAATCCTGAAGTTCCTTTTGTATTCCTGACAGCCCGAAAACTGAAAGACGACAAAATCAAAGGGCTCAAGTTAGGAGCCGACGATTATATCGTAAAACCTTTTGAAGCCGATGAATTGGTTCTTCGTTTGAACAACATCTTAAAGAGAAGCGAACAGAAAACAAACGTATTTTCTTCAGAAGAAATCCATATTGGCAATTATACTTTTAATCCGCAGCGATTGGAGTTAAAAATGAATGGTTCCATTCAAAGACTGACGGAAAAAGAAGGTGCTCTTATCTCCTTTTTACACAAAAATAAAAATCAGCTGCTCAAACGCGAAGAAATCTTAAAAGCAGTTTGGGGAAGCGACGACTTTTTTTCGGGAAGAAGTATGGATGTTTTTATCAGCCGACTTCGAAAATATTTTAATGAAGATTCCAGAATCACGATTGAAAGCATTCGGAATATCGGATTGGAGTTTAAACTGAAGTTATAACAAAAAAATGCAGGCCTATAAGCCGGGTTCTGTATCCGCGAAAGCGAATCCTTATCATTTATCTAGATTTGGCATTACTGCCAAACTCAATCTACCTACCCTTCGGCAACGGACGAGCAATCCTTAAATGCCGATATACTTGGTATTTCACCGCATAGAGTTTACCTGGTTTCACTACAGCATTACCTGTACATACTTTCTGTTGCACTTGTCCTCCCAAAATTGCTTTTGGTGACGGGAGTTACCCGCTATGCTGCTCTATGGTGCCCGGACTTTCCTCCCTCTTTATTCAAGACGGCGATAAGGCGGCCTGCGGTGCAAAAGTAAGATAATAAATTTAAGATTTGAGATATAAGATTTCAGATTGTGGCTCGCCTTCTATTCTAAAAAGAGTATAACTATAATTTCACCTCATAATCTTGTAAACTCTATTAACATTCTATTGGCAGGTAGGGAAAAATATAAATTGTAAATTAGAAATAATAAAAACCAACTATAAAAGAAAAAGTCATGGACCATCAAATGTATCATTATGCCACTGTTTCTAAAGCCTTAGAAGAATTGGCTGAAAAAGGATTTACAGTAGATTTTAATTTAGAGTCAGATCGTATCAAAGATTGTGGCGATTGTTTTGAAATCGTACATATTTATCGTTACGAAGGAGCTTCCGATCCTGGAGACGAAGCTACCGTTTATGGCATCAAATCAGACAAAGGAGAAAAAGGAGTTTATGTTTCTGGAGATTTATCTTTTTCAGAAGACGAAGCCGCAAAAACATTACACGAGCTAGTCATCAAAGGCAGACAATCTTCTAATTAAAAGCATGAACCGATTAGAAGCAAAACTCCAAAAAATAGGCAGTGATCCTAAGATAACAGCCAAAGCTGTGGGATTGCGGTATTCGTCTCCTACACATAAAGGTTATTATCGTGAAAAGGACAAGAATAGTGCTTTTATCTACAAAGATGAAAACAATAAAACTGTCAAGGACAAGCTTACGATCGAAAGAATAAAAAAGCTGGTCATTCCCCCAGCTTGGGAAGAAGTTTGGATTTCTCCCTATGAAAATGGGCATCTGCAAGTCACCGGAATCGACGCCAAAGGAAGGAAGCAATACCGCTATCATCCGAATTGGAACAAGATCCGGAATCAGTCTAAATTTTACAGATTGAGACGATTTGCAAATGCCCTTCCTATTATACGAAAACAGATTGACAAAGATTTGGAACGTAAAGGACTTCCGTATGAAAAAGTCGTGGCTTTGGTCGTAAAGCTTATAGAAATGACCAACATACGTATCGGAAATGATGCTTATAAAAAGTTATACGGCTCTTTTGGACTTACAACATTAAGAGATAAACATGTCAAATTTTCTAATTCTACCATCTATTTTGACTTTAAAGGAAAAAAAGGCGTCACGCACAAAATAAGCCTGCAGAGTCGGAAAATGGCCAATCTCGTCAAAAAATGCAAGGAAATTCCAGGACAGGAACTTTTTCAATACTATGACGATGATGGAAAACACCATTCAATTGGTTCTGCCGATATCAACAACTACCTTAAAGAAATTACGCAAGAAGATTTTACGGCCAAAGATTTCAGAGTCTGGGCCGGAAGCGTGAATGCATTGTTTGCTTTTCAGCAAATCGGTCGGTTTGAAACCGAAACAGAATGCAAGAGAAATATCGTGGCTGTTGTAGATTGCGTGGCAAAAAAATTGGGCAATACAAGAACCGTTTGTAGGAAATACTACGTCCATCCTACTGTTATCGCTTCGTATGAAAAAGGTTCTATTTGGAATTACAAATTGAAAAAGAATATCAAAAATAATAAGCTAAATCCTGAAGAAGAAGCATTAGTAAGGCTTTTGAAAAAAGAAACCATAGCTGAAGTTTTAGGATAATAAAAATACAATTATGAAAAAAATCGCTTTAGCTTTGATTGGAATAAGTCTTCTATCTTGTTCTGATAAAAAAGCTTCCGCTGTTGAAACTGAAAAAACTTCCGACAGCATCGTGAAATACGTTCCGCCAGAAATAATAGACCGCAAACAGCTCATCATTCCAGGGAAAAGTATTGGTCTTACTCAATTAGGACAAAACGCCGAAACACTTTCGTCTTTAGGAAAACCCGATTTCTCCGATGCAGCTATGGGCAAGGCTTGGGCGACTTGGTATTCAAAAGACGGTCAAAAAAAGGAATTAAATATCTACACTACATATAAAGATTCCGAAATGAAGGAAAAGGTAATTCGGCAGATTCGTATTACTTCTCCTGAATTTAAAACTTCGGAAGGAATTGCGATCGGAAAATTGCTAACCGACATTCAAAAAAGCTATCCAGAAATAAAACTGGTCGGAAAATATAATGCAGATGGCAAATCAATGCAATTGTATGATGCTACTGATGCAGGCGTTGCTTTCGAAATTAAAAATGATTCGTGTATTGGTATAATTATCCATGAAACAGGCAAGAAAGTGACCGAAGAATACATTACTCTCCATCCTGATATGGAACGGTTTTAGGCACAAAAATTAATTTTAAATTTTTCAATCAGTATTTTTTCTAATCTTTAAATTTAAAACTATATTTGTCCTCCAGTCAAATTTCTATGGAACATTTCGTTGTATCAGCCCGCAAATACCGTCCGCAAACATTTAAAGATGTTGTGGGTCAGCAGGCTATTACAAATACTTTATTGAATGCCATAGAAAATAATCACCTTGCTCAAGCCTTACTTTTTACAGGCCCTAGAGGTGTTGGAAAGACGACTTGTGCCAGAATCTTGGCGCGAAAAATAAACCAAGAAGGTTATGACGATCCTACAGAAGATTTTGCATTCAATGTTTTTGAATTGGATGCGGCTTCAAACAACTCTGTCGACGATATCAGAAACCTGATTGACCAAGTTAGAATCCCACCACAAACCGGACAGTACAAAGTCTATATCATTGACGAGGTACACATGTTATCACAGGCTGCTTTCAATGCTTTTTTGAAAACGTTGGAAGAACCGCCAAAACATGCCATTTTCATCTTGGCGACGACTGAAAAGCACAAAATCATTCCTACAATTTTATCACGTTGTCAGATATTTGATTTCAAGAGAATTACGGTAAAAGATGCTAAAAACCATTTGGCAGATGTAGCGCAAAGCGAGGGAATCACTTTTGAAGACGATGCCTTGCACATTATTGCCCAAAAAGCTGACGGCGCCATGCGTGATGCTTTGTCAATTTTTGACAGGGTTGTAAGTTTTTCGGGTAACAATCTTACGCGTCTAGCGGTTACAGAGAATTTAAATGTGCTGGATTACGAAACGTATATCAATATGACCGATCTGATTTTGGAAAACAAGATTCCAGAATTGCTGATTGCATATAATGAAGTTCTTTCTAAAGGTTTTGATGGCCACCATTTTATAGCCGGACTTGCTTCTCACTTTAGAGATTTGCTGGTTTCAAAGACACCAAGTACTTTAGCTTTGTTAGAAGCTGGCGAGCAAGCTCAAAAAATGTACGGACTGCAAGCTCAAAAGGCTTCGCAAGATTTCCTTTTAAAAGGAATTGATTTGGCAAACGATTGTGATTTGAAATTCAAATCGAGCCAAAACCAGCGTTTGCTTGTGGAACTTTGCCTGATGCAATTAGCCTCTATCACTTTTGATGGAGAAAAAAAAAAGTTGACGGATATATAATTCCTCCAAATTACTTCTACGGAAGAGTATTCGAAATTCCTGTAAAATCTCCAGAAATCATTCAAGTAGAGACTGCTCCTGTTGTTGAAGAAACTGCTCCTGCAGAAGAAGAAAAACAGCCTAAAAAAGAAATAGCTACTGTTCAAAAAATCGAAACTCCCGTTGAGAATAACTTGCCGAAAGTTTCAGCGCTTTCCCTTTCTAGCATTAAGGCGAAACGCGAGTTGGAAAAAGCAAATAGTGCTATTGTAAAACATGAAGCTGAATTGCCAAAAGAGCCTTTTACCGAAACCGACATGCTTTTGCAATGGAACAAATATGCACAGCGTTTGGGTGATAAAGGCTATAAAATTCTTGAAGCGCTCTTGTTAATCAATGATCCAAAATTAAAAGAAACTACCATCTATCATGAACTTCCTAACGAAGGTTCAAAAATCGAATTTGAATCCGAGAAACATGATCTTTTGGGCCACTTACGTGGAAAACTTCATAATTATGATATCCAAATTGAGGTCATCGTTAACGAATCTGTAGAAAACAAATTTGCTTTCACGCCACAAGACAAATTCAACAGATTGAATGAAATCAATCCGAGCTTGGATCTTTTGAGAAAGACCTTTGATTTAGATTTCTAGACCAAATTCTCTAAATTTTATTGTAATACATCGCTTTTACTATACCGTCAGACAGTCCAATTTTTGGAACATAAATATTACGGGCACCGCTCCATTTCATCGCATTCAGATAGACTTTTAGCGCTGGAATAATGACGTCGGCACGATCGGCATTAAGACCTAATTCGGCAATTCGCTGTTCATACGAAAGTCCATTAAGAAAAGAAAATTGGGAATTCAGGTACATATAAGACAAAGGTTTTTCCTGCAGTTTTCCTGACATCTTAAAGACTTTATTGATATTGCCGCCAGAACCAATCATGTTTATCTGCTCGTAATCTTCTGTCACGTGCTTGATCCATTTTTCGATTTCTTGCCATACGATATCATTGACCATATTATTCAGCAAGCGGACCGTTCCGATCTTGAATGATTTTGAGGCTACAATCTTTCCTTCAGCAAAAAGCGAAAACTCAGTGCTTCCGCCGCCAACATCTACATAAAGATACGTCTGGTCGGTTTTTAATAAATGATGTAAATCTGTAGAAGCAATTATCGCGGCTTCTTTTTTTCCGTCGATAATCTCAATTTTTATATCCGCTTTTTTCTTGATCAGTTCTACTACTTCTTTTCCGTTATAGGCTTCACGCATGGCCGAAGTCGCACAGGCCATATATTTTTCGACTTTATGTACCTTCATCAAAAGCTTGAAAGCTTTCATGGCATCGATCATCCGTTCGATATTTTCATCGGTAATTTCTCCTACCGTGAAAGCATCCTGACCGAGACGAATCGGAACTCGGACAAGGGAACTTTTGCTAAATTGTGTTTCTTTTCCTTTTTGCTCGACAATATTTGCTACAAGCAATCGCATTGCGTTTGAACCTATATCTATTGCCGCATATTTTTTTATCGTAATCATAAATTCTTTTATAGCATTTTTAAATGGAACCTTGAGAAATGATAGCTATTCTTTAGGTTCGATTACAGTTCCGGGAGTCAGTTCTTCTGATGATATGACTTCTAACTTGTCTCTGTAATAATTGTAGGTTTCTAATTGTGCCCTGAAAACGCGGTCGTCTTTTCGCATTTTGTAGAGATTGTCTAATTTTTCGGAATGAAGCCTCACTTTTACATTTCCTTTCCAGCCGATATTGAACGTATCGATCAATTCTTGTTTAATGTTCTTATCGTAAATCGGACAGGTAACTTCTACTCTTCCGTCTAGATTTCTGGTCATAAAATCTGCTGAGGAAATATAAACTTCGGGATCGCCTTCGTTTCCAAATATGTATACTCTAGAATGTTCTAGATAATTATCTACAATACTGATAGCCTCAATATTATCGCTCATGCCAGGAATACCAGGAATAAGGGAACAAATCCCTCGAATTATCAACCTAATCTTGACTCCCGCCCTGCTGGCATCGTATAGCTTATCAATCATTCCGTAATCTGACAAGCTATTCATTTTTAAGCTGATATAGGCTTCTTTTCCAGCCAACGCATTCTCAATTTCTCTATCAATTAGCTTTTCAAAGCGCGTTCTTGTATAATGTGGCGAAACAATCAGGTGTTTGTAGCGATGTATTCTATAATTAATATCAAAAAAGTCGAAGATTTTGGCAACGTCTTTCAGAATTTTAGAATGGCTCGTAAATAGCGTTACATCGGTATAGACTTTAGCAGTGGATTCGTTAAAGTTTCCCGTAGAAATCAGTCCGTAGCGTTTTACTTTTCCTTCTTCCAAGCGTTCTATGACACATATTTTGCTGTGGACTTTAAGGCCTTTTATTCCGAAAATTAGTTCTATACCTTCAGTCTGCATTTGTTCTGCATAGGAAATGTTGCTGGCTTCATCAAAACGCGCCTGCAACTCAATCTGAACGGTTACTTTTTTGCCATTTTTTGCCGCATTGATCAAGGAACTGATAATTTGGGAATTTTTTGCCAGCCTATACAAAGTGATTTTTATAGAAACTACTTTAGGATCAAGCGCCGCTTCTCTCAAAAATTTAATCAGATACGAAAACGACTGATAAGGTGCATTTACCAAATAGTCTTTTTCGGCAATTTTTTCAAGCATGCTTCCTTCCAAGCTAAGCCCATCGACGGGCAACGGAACATTTGATTGGTATAATAAATCATATCTTCCAAGATTCGGGAAGTCCATATAATCACGGCGATTATGGTATCTTCCTCCAGGAATGATACTGTCGGTAGAATCGATTCCCATCTTATTCAGGAAAAATTTCAGCGTATCTTTTTCGATCGATTGGTCGTATACAAAACGAACAGGTTCTCCGATTCGACGATCTTTTACGCTCGAAGAAATCTTCTCCATCAAACTCTTGCTCAAATCACTATCGATATCCAACTGGGCATCTCTGGTAATTTTTATCATGTGAGCCGAAATGCTTTCGTAATCAAAAATATTGAATATGCTACTGAGATTGTATCGAATTACATCGTCTAACAATATGATATACTGCTTGTTATTGCTCGACGGAAGTACTACAAAACGGTTTATCGTTTTCGGGATTTCGATAACGGCATAACGCACATCTTTTTTAGGCTTCTTGATTTTCAGCACTGTATCCTTTACGACAATCTTGGTGATTGCTTTTGGCTTGGTCATGACCAATTTAATGGCAAGATAGCCTGAAGTATCTTTCAACACCGGAAATTCAGCCAAATCATTCAAGATGATGGTTACAAGAGCCGGGCTTACTTTTTGAATGAAAAAGTCTTTTATAAAATTCTCTTGTTCCCTAGAAATTTCAGTCTCATTAATGATGAAAATGTTTTCGTTTTCGAGTTCATTTTCAATATTGCTCAAAATCCTAAGGCTTTCGGACTGTTGCTGGATAACGATTTCTGTAATATCCTTAACCAATTGCTGAGAACTGATGCCTCCTAAAAGCTTCTCTCCTGAAATACCAGAATGGCTCAAGCGGCGGATAGCGGCAAATCGTACCCTGAAAAATTCATCAAGATTATTTGAAAAAATTCCTAAAAAACGGAGTCTGTCTAATAAAGGTACATTTTTATCGGCGGCTTCTTGGAGTACTCTAGCATTGAAAGCAAGCCAGCTTTTTTCGCGATCAATATAACGGTAATCAATTGGTTGAATCATATTTTCTTAAATCTCTAGGAAAAATCACTTTTTGTGTTTTGCCTTTATCGATCGACTGCCAGTCATTGCTCTGAAAATTGATAGAAACAAATCCTGATGTAGGAACATTATCGATAAAAACGTTCCCAAATTTATTAACAAAATTTGTTATAGCATCATTATGACCAAAAAGAATAACATTGTCATAATCATTATTACACGATTTTATAATTTTTTCGAGCTGCCTTTCGTCAAAAGTATAGAGTTCATCCTTAAAAATGATACTTTCAATTGGGCAGGAAAGATTTTGCGCAAAAATAATAGCCGTTTCAGAGGCTCTTTTTGCAGTACTGCTCAGTATGATAAATGTTTTTGGCAGGTGTCCGCCAATTTCCATAGATACTAAATGAGCATCATTCATTCCTCTTGTCGCTAATGGACGGTCTTTGTCTAGAAGTGGGGCATTCCAGCTTGATTTTGCATGTCGTATTAATATCAAATTTTTCATGTACTGATAATTTTAAAACTAGTTAAACCTCGAAAAACACTTCTATTTATAAGAACAAATTACAAAAAAAAGTTTACTTCACAGAGTTTTTAAGCACTTTTATCGAAAAAACTGAGGTTTTGGATTAGTTAAATATTTATTAATATACATTCGTCCTATAAAAGTCAATCATAAAACTTTAGAAGCTCACCACAAGCGACAAAATTTGAATAGCAAAACTTAATACCACCTTGAAGTTTTTCTATTGAGTCTGATTGCAAAATTTCCCTCAAAACGAAAACACTAAGTCGTCCAAATATCTGGGCCTTTTCGTCATGCTTTAGATTCAATAAAAAACAATAAACAAGCCATAAAATTAATAATAACTAAAAAAACTAATCGAATTATGAGCAAATTATACAATAATGATACTTTAACGACTATTTCTGCTATTCACGGATAAAATTGTTTATCTCAAAAACTAGATGCTAATTTTACCCGTTGAAGTGATTTTCTAATCTTATTTTTTATCCAAAAATAAGTTCTCGCTTTAAAAATTTTACCCAAAAAAATACGTACATGAAAAATTTTACGCTGCATGAGGATATAAAAGCTACACATACTTTTATGTCCAAAAACCAAAATGTCTGCTTAAAAAAACTGGCCCGATTAAACGCCTTGTTAACAATGTCTTGCAAGTTGGTTACAGTAACCTTTTTGCTTTTGTTGTCTGCAAATTCATTTGCTCAGCAAAAAGAACTTTTTAATACCAGGGTTACAAAGCCAAACATTCCATACACTCCTGAAAAGAAGGCAAAAGGCGGACTTGAGTACCAAACTTTGGCCGTTGCAGGATCTATTTCTGTGGCCGAAAACGCTACTTACAATGCTTATACAGCCGAACAATTAGTAAAAAATCTTTTTGTTACGGGATGTCTTTCTGCCAGCAATGTAAGATTCGGATATTATCGAAGAAACAATAATACCTACACTTGGCAGAACCATAGCTGGCCTGCAACTCCGGGTGACCGTCAATTGGCTTATTTCAATAAAGCAACTTCTACCTTCCCAATCGAGGAAGGATTATTGCTGACTACTGGAAAAGCATCTTCTGCAATGGGTCCGAACAATACTGGCGGAAAATCAGATGAAATGGTAGATGCTGCTAACGATCCTGATTTGGTTTCTATTTCTGGGCAAACAATTAAGGATGCTTCTATTCTTGAATTTGATTTTGTACCTGCCGGAAATACGCTAGAATTTAAATATGTTTTTTCCTCTGAAGAATATCTAGAATATTGCGAAACAAGCTATAATGATGCGTTTGGATTTTTCTTAAGCGGTCCTGGAATCTCAGGTCCATACAGAAACAATGCCATCAACCTTGCGCTTTTGCCAAGCAGTAATATACCGATTTCTATCAATACGATCCATTCAGCTGGAACTAATGTTGATAACGTTAATTTCCCAGCAGAAAACGGTCAATATTATACAAATAATGCTAACGGTTCAACAACTACCCAATTTGACGGGAACACTGTTATCTTAACCGCTACTTATCCTGTTACTCCATGTTCAACTTATAGAATCAAACTGAGTATCGGTGATGCAAGAGACCAGCAATGGGATTCTGGTGTTTTCTTGGGTGCCAGAAGTTTTAATTCTGAAAATATTATCCTTACAAATTACGGAAACCTTATTGAGAACCAGAACAACCTTTTTGAAGGATGTAATAATAAATTCAGGGTACAAAGAACAGGCAGCGACATTTCGCAGCCATTAGTTGTTAATTTGCTTTTGTCAGGAACCTTCACAAATGGTGTCGATGTTCAAACAACTGGCGGACAACCTTTCCCTACACAAGTAACAATTCCTGCAAATGCAACGTATATTGACATTCCTTATACTACGATAGCAGATGCCATTTCAGATAATGGCGAAACTTTTATCGTAAAGACAATAACAAGCTGCCCTTGTTCGACAGATGTCGTATATGTTACACAAACTATGAACATATACGAAACTGCTGTACTCAATTCGATTAACGCTACTAACGCACAATGTAACGGACAAAATAACGGAACGTTGACAGTTAACGTTTCTGGAGGTTCAGGAAGCTATTTATATTCTATCAACAATGGCACTAACTGGCAAAGTATAAATACATTTTCGAATTTAGCTCCTGGAAATTATACGGTAGTTGTAAAAGACCCAGGTAGCTGCAAGCCAAATATTAGCGGTACTGCAACTATCGGTAACCCTACTCCTATTGTTGCAAACGCTGGACCAGATGTTACTATCTGTCCTGGTGGCAATACACAATTAAGCGGAAGCGGCGGTGTCGTATACAGCTGGAGTCCATCTACTGGGTTAAACTTTAATAATATCGCAAACCCAATTGCTTCTCCAACTACTACAACAACATATACACTTACAGTTACGAATGCTAGTGGACAATGTACATCGACTGATCAAGTAACGGTAACTGTAGGAGCGCAACCTGTCGCTCCTACAGCTGCAAGTGTAAATAACAATAATTTCTGTTCTAATGCTGGCGGAAATATCATTCTGTCTGCAACTGGAGGATCGGGTACCAATTTAAAATGGTATACTGACAGCTGCGGAGGTACATCAATCGGTACAGGAAACAACTTATCTATAGCAGCTCCAACACAAACAACAACATATTATGTACGTTGGGAAAACAGTTGCGGAAACTCTTCTTGTGCACAAGTTACTGTTACTGTAAAACCATCTGTTAATCTGACAGGACCATCTAATAGTACTATAGAAGGGTGCAGCCGAACCAGTATTTCTCCTTTAGCATATAGCGAGACACCTGTTTCAATTACGTTAGCGCAATTTTTAACTGCTGGAGGAACTACATCAAACTCTGGGTTAGCACACACTATAACATATAGAGATACTAGTACAGGCAGCTGCCCTACTATTGTAACTCGAGTATTTACTGTAGCTACAGATTGTACATCAGCCAATTTTACCCAAACAATTACAATAAACGATACAACTGCTCCTACATTCGATGGTATTCTTCCTTCTAATGTAACAGTATCTTGTAATAATATCCCAGCAGCTGCAGACCTTAAGGCGACTGATAATTGCGGAACTGTTATGGTAAAAATGCTGGAAACAAGAACCAACGGAAGCTGTGCCGGAAATTATATCCTTACAAGAAAATGGACAGCTACTGATACATGCAGTAACACCGTAACTCACACGCAGACAATTACTGTAACCGATACAAACGCACCGACATTCAATGGAACCCTTCCTTCAAACATAACTGCATCTTGCGGAAACATCCCGACAGCGGCAGTATTGACCTCTGCAGACGCCTGCGGAACTGCAACCGTAACATTTGCTGAGACTAGGACCGATGGTGCCTGCGCCGGAAGCTATACGCTTACAAGAAAATGGACGGCTACCGACCTTTGCGGCAATACTGCCGTACACACACAAGTAGTGACCGTGACCGATACGCAGGCTCCTGTATTTGCAGGAACTTTGCCTGCTGCCAGCATAACTGCTGCTTGCGGAAACATCCCGGCTGCTGCTGTATTGACTGCAACCGATGCCTGCGGAAGCGCGACTGTGACATTCGCTGAGACAAGAACCGACGGTGCATGCGCCGGAAGCTACACCCTTACGAGAAAATGGACGGCTACCGATCTTTGCGGGAACACTGCCGTACACACACAAGTAGTCACCGCGACCGATACGCAGGCTCCTGTATTTGCAGGAACGTTGCCTGCTGCCAGCATAACTGCTGCCTGCGGAAATATCCCGGCTGCGGCTGTACTTACTGCAACCGATGCCTGCGGAAGCGCGACTGTAACTTTTGCGGAGACAAGAACCGACGGTGCCTGTGCCGGAAGCTATACCCTTACGAGAAAATGGACGGCTACCGACCTTTGCGGGAACACTGCCGTACATACCCAGACAGTGACCGTGACTGATACGCAGGCTCCTGTATTTGCAGGAACATTGCCTGCTGCCAGCATAACTGCTGCCTGCGGAAATATCCCGGCTGCGGCTGTACTTACCGCGACTGATGCCTGCGGAAGCGCGACTGTGACATTTGCTGAGACCAGGACAGACGGTGCCTGTGCCGGAAGCTATACCCTTACGAGAAAATGGACGGCTACCGACCTTTGCGGGAACACTACAGTACACACACAAGTAGTGACCGTGACAGATACGCAGGCTCCGACATTCAATGGAACCCTTCCTTCAAACATAACGGCTTCATGTAATAATATCCCGGCTGCGGCCACTCTTACTGCGACTGATGCCTGCGGAAGCGCGACTGTGACATTCGCCGAGACAAGGACCGATGGTGCCTGCGCCGGAAGCTATACCCTTACGAGAAAATGGACGGCTACCGACCTTTGCGGGAACACTGCCGTACATACCCAGACAGTGAGCGTGACCGATACCCAGGCTCCGACATTCAATGGAACATTGCCTGCTGCCAGCATAACTGCTGCTTGCGGAAACATCCCGGCTGCTGCTGTACTTACCGCGACTGATGCCTGCGGAAGCGCGACTGTGACATTTGCTGAGACAAGAACCGACGGTGCCTGTGCCGGAAGCTATACCCTTACGAGAAAATGGACGGCTACCGACCTTTGCGGGAACACTACAGTACACACACAAGTAGTGACCGTGACAGATACGCAGGCTCCGACATTCAATGGAACCCTTCCTTCAAACATAACGGCTTCATGTAATAATATCCCGGCTGCGGCCACTCTTACTGCAACCGATGCCTGCGGAAGCGCGACTGTGACATTCGCTGAGACAAGAACCGACGGTGCATGCGCCGGAAGCTACACCCTTACGAGAAAATGGACGGCTACCGATCTTTGCGGGAACACTGCCGTACATACCCAGACAGTGACCGTGACCGATACCCAGGCTCCTGTATTTGCAGGAACGTTGCCTGCTGCCAGCATAACTGCTGCTTGCGGAAATATCCCGGCTGCAGCTGTACTTACTGCGACTGATGCCTGCGGAAGCGCGACTGTAACTTTTGCGGAGACAAGAACCGACGGTGCATGCGCCGGAAGCTACACGCTTACGAGAAAATGGACGGCTACCGACCTATGCGGCAATACTGCCGTACATACCCAGACAGTGACCGTGACCGATACGCAGGCTCCTGTATTTGCAGGAACTTTGCCTGCTGCCAGCATAACTGCTGCTTGCGGAAACATCCCGGCTGCTGCTGTATTGACTGCAACCGATGCCTGCGGAAGCGCGACTGTGACATTCGCCGAGACAAGAACCGATGGTGCATGCGCCGGAAGCTACACCCTTACGAGAAAATGGACGGCTACAGACCTTTGCGGTAACACTGCCGTACATACTCAGACAATAACTGTACAGGACAATATGGCTCCTACTTTTACAGGAACATTGCCTGCTGCCAGCATAACTGCTGCCTGCGGAAACATCCCGGCTGCGGCCACTCTTACTGCGACTGATGCCTGCGGAAGCGCTGCGGTAACATTCGCCGAGACAAGGACCGACGGTGCATGCGCCGGAAGCTACACCCTTACGAGAAAATGGACGGCTACCGATCTTTGCGGGAACACTGCCGTACATACCCAGACAGTGAGCGTGACCGATACCCAGGCTCCGACATTCAATGGAACCCTTCCTTCAAACATAACGGCTTCATGTAATAATATCCCGGCTGCGGCCACTCTTACTGCAACCGATGCCTGCGGAAGCGCTGCGGTAACATTCGCCGAGACAAGGACCGACGGTGCATGCGCCGGAAGCTATACCCTTATAAGAAAATGGACGGCTACCGATCTTTGCGGTAACACTGCGGAGCATACGCAAACAGTGACCGTGACCGATACCCAGG
>NZ_JACJIS010000005.1:0-90313 GCF_014138495.1 Flavobacterium gossypii
TGGAACATCATCGGCCTTGCGGGCCAGCCAGAGGCGTCGATCTACATCTTCGACCGCTACGGCAAGCTCGTGAAGCAGATCAGCCCTGCGGGCTCTGGATGGGACGGCACGATGAACGGCCGCCCTCTTCCTTCGACCGACTACTGGTTCAAGGTCCTGTACCAGGAGAACGGGACGGGCAAGGAGTTCAGGGCGCACTTCTCACTCAAGAGATAAAAGATAATTTTTGTTTAGGTTTATTTTGATTGATAAAAGGAGCTTCTGTAATAACGGAAGCTCCTTTTTGATTTTGATGAAGAATGGATGAGCAGATTAAGAATCAACCCTTATAAATTCTCCTTGGGCGTTAAATACCAAATCTAGGCCACTGGAAAGCTCGATGTCGTAGCCGGTTGTTTCAATTTCGATAGTGTTTATGGTCTGCCCTGCATAATTTGCAGTAACATACGAAGTGATAGATGCTGGAATAATGGCGACAGGAACAGCTTGAGTATTTCCGTCAACATCTGTCCAATTTCCATTTGTGTCGAAGTCAATTTCGAAACCATTGGAAAGATAAACGTCATAGATGGAGCCGTCATCATCGGCAACAGAATTTTGTTTTACCAAAGTATACGTTGCTTCAGGAAAATGCGTCGTTATAAAGTTTCGAGCATTTTCAGGAAGGGCACTAGATTCAATAACATTCGAGTTGTTATTTTCATTATCATCGCTGGAACAAGAAGCCAGTATCAGCATGAATGATGCAAAAAATCCGGCTAGCAATACATTTTTAATAGTTTTCATATCTTTAATAATTTAAATGAATTAATTGTCTATTCTTAAGAATTTACCATTGGAGTCAAATTCTAATTCTATTCCGTTACTAAGATCAACTTCATAGCCCCAATGACCTTTGTCAATTTTAGTGATTGAAACCTCCTTATAATTTGACTTTACATAAGAAGCTATTTTTGCTGGAATAGTAGTGGTTGGAATTGGAGTATGGTTTCCGTCAATTTCTTCCCAGTTGCCTTTACTGTCAAATTCAACCTCGGTATTATTCGAAAATCGAACCTTATAGTCTGTTGAAAATGTCTCTTTGTCTTTTACGATAGAGACAGGATTTTCATTTGCGAAATGTTCCTTTAGAAAGGCTTGTGCTTTTGCAGGAAGCTCTGCTGTTGTGATTGTAGTTTTTTGTGCATGAGCCGAAAAACTGAATAGTAGACCTGCAATTAGGCTTAAACTCATTTGTGTTTTCATAACTAGTTGTTTTAAATTCTATACAAGATTACATGCAGAATTTGGAAACAATTAGGAATAAATGCCCAATAGCTTATTTTTTTGGAAAAATTATTTTAAACTGGTGGTTTCCATTAAAAGTATACGCAATGGAAATAGAGCAAGTATTGGTAATCGATTTTACGATTGCCAAGCCCAAACCAGTAGATTCATTGGTATTTGTAAGCCTGTAAAATCGGTTGAAAATGATTTCAGGATTTAAGGACGAAGCCGTGCCAGAGTTCGAGATTATGAAATCATGTTCATTTATTATAAATTCGACTGAACCGCCTTGATAGTTATGGATTAAAGCATTTTTAAGGAGATTGCTTACCAATGCCGTAGCCAGTCCTTTGTTCATGTTGAATTGAAGCGAGGCGGTTTCTTCGATAGTAATAGTAACTTTTTTGAAATCGGCTAAATCTGAAAAATCATCTGCTAATTGACGAATGAGTTCATTAAAATTGATAGGTTCTTCTTCTGAAAATTGTTGGTTTTCAATCTTAGACAGCATTAATAGCGATTTGTTCAAACGTACCAATCGATTTAGCGTATCTGTAATTTTTCCTATTTCGATCATCTGTTCGTCAGGAAGCGTATTGTTTTCTGCGAACAGCTCTAATTTGTTGATGCTGATAGCCAATGGCGTCTGCAATTCGTGCGAGGCATTTTCGATAAATTGTTTTTGGCTGGAATAGATCATTTCGTTGCGTTGCAGCATTTCTTCTACTTCTTTCGCCAAAGTCTTAAACTCGTCAATTGGAGAACTTACTGATTTTATACGAGCGCCCGTTCCTAATTTAAAGTTTTTCAGATTGGCCAGAATAGCGTGAAACGATTTCCAGATTCGCTTCAAGAGAAAATGATTTACGACCAAAATACTTATGACCAACATGACGTATAGGCCCAAAAGTGCTAAAAGCAAGTCTTCTAAAAGTTCGTCTTCTTCAACGATAGAAGCTTTGATGATGAGCTCGTGCGGCTTTCCATTTTTGTCGTTGAATACAGTTTTCAGGGTTCGGATGGGCTCGTCGTCATCGTCATATTCCATAAATTCTGCCGCTGTAAAGAATTCGTCTTTATAGGAGTAATTTCCTTTTGGAAGCGGCTTTATCGTGAATTTATTAATTCCAAATTCAGGGGTATTGAGCAATTTTTCATCAGCAAAAGCCTGTCTGATGATGATGATTTTTGAGTTTTTAAGATCGTCGTCGATATTGTCATAGACTTCATCCAAAATCAGTACATAAAACAAGCCCGCCCAGATTGGGATTACGGCAAGAAGCGTAATGGCCAGATAGCGTAGCGTGTAATTTTGTAGTTTCATCAGCTCATTTTATAACCAATGCCGTAAACTGCTTGAATGTCGATTTCGGCATCAGCATCTTTCAGTTTTTTGCGAAGGTTTTTTATTTGCGAATATACGAAATCTAGATTGTCGGCTTGGTCAGTATGGTCGCCCCAAACGTATTCAGCCAAGGCCGTTTTGTTAATCAGCCGATTCGGATTGATGACAAAATAATACAGCAAGTCAAACTCTTTTCGGTTCAAGACCAGATTTTCATTGTTGACGGAAACGCTTCGTTGTTCTGGAGATAGGGTCAGGTTTTTCCAAGTAATAAGATTGTCGCCATTGTGGCTTTTTCTGCGGATAGCGGATTTAATTCGGGCATGCAATTCTGCAAGATGAAATGGTTTGCTCAAATAATCGTCGGCACCCAAATCCAAACCTTTTACTTTGTCATCTACGGCATCTTTTGCAGAAATGATAATCACGGCTTCTTGTTTCCGCTGTTTTTTTATTTCGGCAAGCAAATCCAGACCGCTACCGTTGGGAAGCATGATATCGATCAAGACACAATCATAATCATAAGAACCGAGCTTGTCCAAACTGGAAATAAAATCGTGTGCTGTTTCAACGATGTATTTTTCCTTTTCGAGCGATTGTTGGATCACTTCCCTAAGTCCGGCTTCGTCTTCAATGATTAAGATTTTCATGCTTTTGAAATTTTTGGATTTGCAGCCAAAATAAAATCAGATTTTGGAAACAATTGGGAATACTAGTGAATAGCTTGGTTTTTTGAATTATACTTTGCTCTTTTTTACGCGTCGCAAATCCAGCATATTTAGCGGATTTATTCCCAACCCAGAAACATTTTTTCTAGTAAAACGAGCGACTTTGTCATAGAATAACAGAATTACAGGTGCCTCTTTCATGATCAAGGCATCCATTTTTTGATAAGTAGTAAAGCGCTTTGCATTGTCCGTTTCTAAAAAAGCCTGCTCGTATAATCGGTCAAATTCATCATTTTTGAAATGAGTATAATTAGGGCCGTTTGGAGCGAAATTTTTACTATAGAATAAGGAAAGATAATTTTCGGCATCAGGATAATCGGCAATCCAGCTGGCTCTGAAAAAAGAAACTTTCCCTGTGGAAATAGCTTGTCTCAATGTGGCAGGCGGGTTCACATCTATAGCAACATCCAGCCCGATTTTTTTCCATTCGCGCTGTAAATATTCTGAAATGTCCAGATAAGTAGCATTCGTACTCAATGCAATTTTTGGATTGAGATCTCCAGTTGTTTTTTTATAATCAGCTACCAAAGCTTTTGCTTTTTGGATGTCATAATCATATCCGATTTTTGTAGTATCAAAACTTGGCAATCCGGCCGGAATCATTCCATTGATGGCGGGAGTTCCCATACCATTTCTTAAATAAGTGACCAATTTCTGCCTGTCAAAACCATAATTCATGGCTTGTCGAATTCTTTTGTCAAGTACGGCCTTTTCTTTTGAATCCATGCGAAAGCCTAAATATTCGGTATTCAGATAAGGCCCGGTAATCATGTTCACGTCTTTCTTGTATTTTTCCTGAAGCTGTCCGCTTTGCGTCAGGATTTCATCTTTATAAGAAGGATGAAGGCCTGAAACAAAATCAATCTTTCCTTGTGCAAATTGAAGGAAACCGCTTTGTTTGTCTGGTAAAAAGGTAACAGCTACGGCTTCTAAATAAGGCAACTGATTTCCCTTTTCATCTTTTTCAAAATACAAAGGATTTTTTCTCAGAACTAACTTTACGTTTTCTTCCCAAAGCTTGAATTGAAAAGGACCAGTTCCTATCGGGTTTGTCCTAAAATCATAACCAGACATGGCAAAGGCTTCTTTCGGAACCACAGAAGCATATTTCATAGAAAGCAATCCTAAAAAGGCAGGAAATGGTTTCTTTAAATTGATTTCAAAAACAGAATCATTTTTCGCTTTAAAATTTTCAACATTCTGCATGATCCATCCGCCAGGAGAAGCTACTTTTTCATCTAAAAGACGATGGAAACTGTATTCAAAATCATTTGCATTTATAGTTCGAGTGGAATCTTTTCTGTTGACAAATACTTTGTTTTTGTGAAAAAAGACATCCTTTCTCAGCGTAAACGTATAGGTTTTTCCGTCTTCAGAAATTGCCCAAGATTTGGCTAGGTCTGGTTTTATGTTCAAGCTATCATCCAATTGAACAAGCCCGTTATAGAGCTGATTGCACATCCAGATATTCTCTTGTGATTTTGCAAAAGCCGGATCAAGGGAACTTACATTGGCATCTTGATTGAATCGAAAAACTTCATGGTCGCGATTTTCTTTCGCATCTTTTCCACAGGAAAATAAAGTTAACGATATCCAAAATATTGATATATAGTAAATTATTGATTTCATTTTGAAAAATATTGTATGTAAATTTGCAGGCTATTTGCAAAATGTAAATATAGCTAAAGATACCAATTTCCCAATTTCTCGGAGGATTTATAATGATAGAGAACAGAAAAAAAGTTGCCTTTTATACCTTGGGATGTAAGCTGAATTTTTCAGAAACATCTACAATTGCCCGTAATTTTCAAGACGAAGGTTTTGACCGTGTCGAATTTGAAGAAGTGGCTGATATTTACGTTATCAATACGTGTTCCGTAACTGAAAACGCAGACAAGCAGTTCAAGCAAGTCGTAAAAAAGGCAATGAAACTAAATGATAAGGCGTTCGTAGCGGCCGTTGGTTGTTATGCACAATTGAAGCCAGAAGAACTCGCGGCGGTTGACGGTGTGGATTTGGTTTTAGGAGCAACAGAGAAATTTAAGATTACCGATTATATAAACGATCTGTCGAAAAATGATTTCGGCGAAGTGCATTCTTGCGAGATTTCAGAAGCCGATTTTTATGTAGGCAGCTATTCTATCGGCGATAGGACGAGGGCCTTTTTGAAAGTACAAGACGGATGTGATTATAAATGTACGTATTGTACGATTCCTTTGGCTAGAGGAATTTCAAGAAGCGATACTTTGGAAAACGTATTGAAAAATGCCAAAGAAATTTCACAGCAAAATATCAAAGAAATTGTCCTGACAGGAGTGAATATTGGCGATTACGGAAAAGGAGAATTTGGCAATAAAAGACACGAACATACTTTTTACGAATTGGTTCAGGAGTTAGACAAAGTTGAAGGTATTGAACGCTTAAGGATTTCTTCAATCGAGCCGAATCTGCTTCGCAATGAAACGATAGAATTTGTTTCAAAATCAAGAACTTTTGTGCCACATTTCCATATTCCGTTGCAATCAGGAAGCAACGATATCTTGAAAAAAATGAAACGCCGTTACTTAAGAGAAGTGTATATGGAGCGTGTGAATAAAATCCGCGAAGTCATGCCGCATGCATGTATCGGTGTTGACGTGATTGTGGGATTTCCAGGTGAAACGGATGAGCATTTCTTAGAAACGTACCACTTCTTAAACAATTTGGATATTTCCTACTTGCATGTTTTTACGTATTCTGAAAGAGATAATACTGAAGCGGCTCAAATGCCAAATCCTGTTCCGGCTAATGTTCGTGCGAAAAGAAGCAAGATGTTGCGCGGACTTTCTGTCAAGAAAAGGAGAGCTTTTTATGAAAGCCAGTTAGGAACCAACAGAACTGTTTTGTTTGAAGGAGAAAACAAAGAAGGCTACATTCACGGTTTTACGGAGAATTACGTAAAAGTAAAAACACCTTGGAATCCAGAATTGGTCAATACATTGCACGAAATCAATCTGACAAAAATTGACGAAGATGGTTCAGTGCGTATGGAATTCTTGAATGTCGAAGCTTAATTAAGCGCTAATATTTATAGTGAAACTTAATTTTGGTCACCCTAAAAACAGACTGTCCGTATTTTTCAATAAATTCAAAAGAATTCCTGCCTGTCTGCTCAAAGCTTACGATGAGGGCGGCAGAGATTTCAAAATACATCTTTTCGCCTTCCATCATCATTCTGTCGCCAGTTTTTCTATAGCCAGAACGAATGAGCGTGAATTCCGATAAATTCCATGTTGTAGAATGGTTGTCAAAACTTTCCGTAAGGCTATAAAGTCCTTCCGTAATTTCAGTCTTGCAGCCGTAATATTTTTCGATGTTTTCGAAGAAGCTGAGGATTTTGAGATTATTTTCTTCCGTCATTGGATAAAAATAATAAAAAATAATATTTCAAAACATTAGAAAAAAAAATAACTTTCTGACTTTCGACTTTAAGACTTTCGACTTAAATTCGGATTCCAGGTGGAAGCAATTCCCTGTAAATAGGATTCTTTTTGAAAAATGCCGCAATTTTTGGGTGAATAGGAACTACTTTTAGCTTTCGCTCCTCTGCAATGGCCATAATGTCCTTTAAAAAGTCATTTATGAATTCGTCATTTTCAAAATGGTCGGGCAGGTTGATTTTGGTGAGGAAAATTTTTTTCTCCTGAAAGGAGTATTCAACCGCAACTAATTTTCCTTCAAACTGTGTTTCAAATTGTCTTGAAAAAGTATTGTCTTTAATTTCCATAACTTAAATAATGTTTCAACGATGTAGCAATCGATAGTTGTAAAAGGCGCGATTTCTCTTTGATTTCGAAAACATTCCTATCCTTAATTTATCGATTATTTAAAATAATGAGAAGAGCGGTTTAGAATAAAAACCATAATTTTATACAAATTTCGTAATAAAAACCTTTTGTTGCTGTTATGATAGCGTTAAAACAATTATGATGGAAAAAATTCCAGTGTATTTTATGCCAGGAATGGCGGCAAGCTCAACAATCTTTGAAAGAATTCATCTTCCCGAAGACCAGTTTGAAATCTTCCTTTTAGAATGGGTACTTCCTTTAGATGGCGAAAGCCTGACGCAATATGCTGAGCGTATTTCAAAAGAAATAAAACATGAAAATCCTGTGCTGGTCGGAGTTTCATTTGGAGGTGTCTTGGTGCAAGAGATGGCCAAATTTGTAAATCCCAGAAAGATTATCATTATTTCAAGCGTCAAAAGCAATGCTGAGTTTCCAAGAAGAATGAAGATGGCAAAGTCTATCAAAGCCTATAAGCTGTTTCCGACCGGACTAATGCAAAATGTAGAGACGTTTGCCAAGTTTTCATTCGGAAATGACAAGATGAACAAAAGGCTGAAGCTTTATGAAAAATTTCTGTCGATGCGAGACAAAAAATATCTAGATTGGGCTTTAGAGCAAATTATTCTGTGGGATAGGACAGAGCCGGATAGTAAAGTGGTTCATATCCATGGAGATGCAGACGAAGTTTTTCCTCCAAAATACATCAAGAATTTTATTCCCGTGAAAGACGGAACGCACATCATGATTATTAATAAATTCAGATGGCTGAATGAACACCTGCCAAAAATTATTCTAGATAATTAAAAATTGGTAAAATGTTTGTAGGTTTACAAAATACACTCAAAGAAAAAAGAACATGAACTTGATGAAAAAGACAGGCTTGATAGCCTCAGTTGTTTTGGTAAGCGGAATTTTAATTCATGCTGTTTCCAATGAAAAAATAGGAGAGAAGGCTCCTGTAGCGAAAGGATATTTTTTTCCAACAGAAATTGATTTTGCTGGCGAAAAAACACCTTTGCATATTGCCGACGTGAAAGAGCGTTTGGACAGAGAATTGCTAGTCAATGCGAATCTGGATGCTTCTACTTTGCTGATCATAAAAAGAGCCAATCGCTCTTTTCCGATAATTGAGCCGATTTTAAAGAAAAATGGCGTTCCAGATGATTTTAAATATTTGGCTGTTGCCGAAAGTGCCTTGATGAATGCGACTTCTTCTGCCGGTGCAAAAGGGTTTTGGCAATTTATGCCCGATACGGCAAAAGAAAGAGGCATGGAGGTAAATGATGGTGTCGATGAAAGATACCACTTAGAAAAATCAACGGAGGCGGCCTGCAAATACTTGCTAGATGCGTATAGAAAATTCGGAAGCTGGACACTAGCCGCTGCTTCGTATAATGGTGGTTTCGGCGGCGTAAACAAACAGATTACAATTCAAGGAGTCACAAATTATTACGATTTGTTGCTAACGGATGAAACGGCGCGTTATGTCTTTAGAATTTTAGCCTTGAAACAGATCATGAAAAATCCAGTTGAATATGGATTTAATGTAGCGCCAGCCGAATTGTATCCAAACATTCCAACTAGAAAGCTAGAAATCGATAGTTCCATAACAGATTTGGCTGCTTTTGCAAAAGCACAAGGCATTAATTACAAGATTTTGAAAATCCACAATCCATGGCTCCGCGATAGAAAATTAACGAATCCGGCCAAGAAGAAATACATAATAGAAATTCCGACTGAAGGATATTAATCAAAAAGCGTTGCACCTGCAGCGCTTTTTTTTAGTTTGTAGCAAGTCGTTCTTTTGATATGTTCTTATTGATTAAGATGGTGCTAAGTCCATCTCGAAACGCATTATAATTTTGGGTATACGCCTTCATGTAGGCAACACTTGGACTTGAATTTCCTCCGCCTCTCTTGATATCTACGATTTTTAAATGCTCATCTAGATAAAAACAAGTAGGAAATCCCAACGTATGCTTGATCGAAGAAATGGCAGGCGCATCGTTTTTATAAGTCTCATGTGCAAAACACACGGTAATATGGCTGTTGAATTTTTTAGCCACTTTTTTGACATTGTGTTTTTTGTCCCAGAACAAAACAACAAACTTTACGTCGTTGCTATATTTTTGTGCCAACTTGTTCAATGCAGGAATTTCTCCTTTGCTGGGAACACACCACGAAGCATACGTAAGAAGGAAGATAGGTTTTTTGGACGATTCTAGATTTAGCTTGCCGCCTTGTATTTTTTTAAAAGAATAATTGTCAAATTTTGTTCCGACAAGCTGTCCTTTTACTAAGGAATCGAATAAGAACTTTCCTCTTTTGAAATCTTTGTTTTTATAGGCCAGATTGCTTTCTGAGCTGTATTTCTTGAAGTTTATTTTGATTGCATCAGAAAAAAACATGTCATGCTCTTGGCTGAAAAGGAAGAGGGGGAATAGTAAAAGTGCTATTTTAACTAATAAATCTTTCATGTATTAGTTAATTTGTTAAGTAAATTTACTGTAATTTATTAAAATAATACGATAAACTTATGTTTTAATCTAAAAATTGCCGAATTCACCGATAAACGAATAAAAAAGCCGTCTTAGAAACTTCCAAGACGGCTTTAAATCTTTTGTATGCAGAAAGCTTATATTTTTTTCATCTGCTCTTTCATCATTTTTATCTGATCTTTTAGCATATTCTGTTTGTCAAGTCTTTTGGCTTCGTTTAATAAATTCGTAGCTTCAATTTTTCGTCTTCTCGACATCGCAACTCCCGCAAGATTTAATTTGGCAACAGCCAAATCCATATCCATAGACAATCCTAATTCGATCGCTTTTTTGAAATACTTCTCAGCTTGCATCAAATTAGTTTGAGAAAGCATCAGTCCGTGAAGGTAGTTGTAGTAACCCTGCTGTTTTCTGACCAAAGCGGTTTCTGGGTTCTTGATATAAGCCAGCCATTTTTGTGCTCCAGCAAAATCTTGCTTCCTTAATTTTAAGAATGCCAAAAGGATGAATTCGTTTTTGAAATAAAGCAGAATGAAGACTAGCGATAAAAGGATAAGAAAAATTCCATTTCCTATATTATTTTCTGTAAATTGCCAAATGCCAGTAGCAATTATTAATCCGGCTAAGATGAGTTTGATATTTCTGTGAAACATAATTTTTACATATTTGAGTCGCAAAGGTAATAAAATCAATTAAAAATATTTTTATAAAACCACTTGCCAGAAAAAAAAGTCTTCGTATATTTGCACTCGGTTTTGGAACAGCATTGATTTCGAACCTATAAAAAGATATTTAATTAAGATTTTTAAAGATACAAAGCAATGAGCAAAAGAACGTTTCAACCATCGAAGAGAAAAAGAAGAAATAAGCACGGTTTTATGGACAGAATGGCTTCTGCCAATGGAAGAAAAGTGCTTGCTCGTAGAAGAGCTAAAGGAAGACATAAACTTACTGTTTCTTCTGAACCAAGACACAAAAAATAATGTTTTAGATAAACATCAATAAAGGCGTTACTTAATGTTAGTATCGCCTTTTTTTATACCTTGTCGCTAAATTAAATAGGCTCAGGGTCATAGATACGAGGTTTGAGGTTGCCTTTTATCTTGAATTCAAAACCCTGCATCCAGAATTAACTACAACAACACACAACAAAATGCCGAAAGACAATTCAATTAAATCAGTTTTAATCATCGGTTCAGGTCCAATTGTTATCGGACAAGCCTGCGAATTTGATTATGCTGGCTCGCAATCTGCACGATCTATCAGAGAAGAAGGAATTGAAGTTATCCTGATCAATTCCAATCCAGCCACAATCATGACCGACCCGTCAATGGCCGACCACATCTATTTAAAGCCACTGACGACAAAGTCGATTATCGAAATCCTTAAAGAACATCCTCAGATTGATGCCGTCTTGCCAACAATGGGCGGACAGACAGCTTTAAACTTATGTCTTGAAGCGGATGAAAAAGGAATCTGGGCTGATTTTGGCGTACGATTGATCGGAGTAGATATCAACGCCATTAATATTACCGAAGACAGAGAGCAGTTCAAACAGCTTTTAGAAAGAATCGAAATACCGACAGCGCCTGCAAAAACAGCTACATCTTTCTTGCAAGGAAAAGAAATCGCGCAAGAATTTGGGTTTCCATTGGTAATTCGTCCGTCGTTTACATTGGGCGGAACTGGAGCAGCTTTTGTTCATACGAAGGAAGAATTCGATGAAAAACTGACTTACGGATTAGAAATGTCCCCAATTCATGAAGTTTTGATTGATAAAGCTTTGTTGGGTTGGAAAGAATACGAATTAGAATTGTTGAGAGATAAAAACGATAATGTCGTGATTATCTGCTCTATTGAAAATATGGATCCAATGGGAATCCACACAGGAGATTCTATTACGGTAGCTCCAGCGATGACTTTATCTGACGCGACTTTCCAAAAAATGCGCGATATGGCCATCAAAATGATGCGAAGCATCGGAAACTTTGCTGGCGGCTGTAACGTACAGTTTGCAGTTTCTCCAGATGAAAAAGAAGATATCGTAGCGATTGAGATCAATCCACGTGTATCTCGTTCTTCAGCTTTGGCTTCAAAAGCAACAGGCTATCCGATTGCGAAAATCGCTTCGAAATTAGCTTTAGGTTATAACTTGGATGAATTGCAGAACCAGATTACAAAATCAACTTCAGCATTATTCGAGCCGACTTTAGACTACGTTATCGTAAAAATTCCACGTTGGAACTTCGATAAATTTGAAGGCGCAGACAGAACTTTAGGACTTCAGATGAAATCTGTTGGAGAAGTGATGGGAATCGGACGTTCGTTCCAAGAAGCGCTTCACAAAGCGACACAATCTCTCGAGATTAAAAGAAACGGTCTTGGTGCTGACGGAAAAGGTTATACCAATTACGAGCAAATCATCGAGAAATTGACGTATGCAAGTTGGGACCGAGTTTTCGTGATTTATGATGCTATCCAGATGGGAATTCCATTGAGCAGGATTCACGAAATCACTAAGATTGACATGTGGTTCCTGAAACAATATGAAGAATTGTATACGTTGGAAAAAGAAATCTCCAACTTCAAGATAGACACGCTTCCAAAAGAATTATTGCTGGAAGCAAAACAGAAAGGTTTTGCAGACAGGCAGATTGCTCACATGATGGGATGTTTGGAAAGCCAGGTGCATAAATTGCGCGAAGACATGAATATTAATCGCGTTTATAAATTGGTAGATACTTGTGCAGCAGAATTTACGGCTAAAACACCGTATTACTATTCTACTTTCGAGGCAGAAATTGAAACTGCCGACGGTAAAAAATACGTTCATAACGAAAGTATTGTAACCGATAAAAAGAAAATCGTTGTCCTAGGTTCGGGCCCAAACAGAATCGGACAAGGAATCGAATTCGATTATTCTTGTGTGCACGGCGTATTGGCTGCGAAAGAATGCGGTTATGAAACCATTATGATCAACTGTAATCCGGAAACGGTTTCTACAGATTTTGATACGGCTGATAAATTATACTTCGAACCAGTATTTTGGGAGCATATTTACGACATCATCCAACATGAAAAACCAGAAGGAGTAATTGTACAATTAGGAGGACAGACGGCTTTAAAATTAGCTGAAAAACTTTCTAAATACGGAATCAAGATTATCGGAACCAGCTTCGATGCTTTGGATTTGGCGGAAGACAGAGGGCGTTTTTCTGAACTTCTGACAGAACTAAAAATTCCTTTCCCACAGTTCGGTATTGCAGAAACAGCTGACGAAGCTGCGGCTTTAGCAGACAAATTAGATTTTCCTTTGCTGGTTCGTCCATCGTATGTTCTTGGCGGACAAGGTATGAAAATCGTAATCAATAAAAAAGAACTAGAAGAGCACGTAATTGATTTATTGCGAAGCATTCCAGGAAACAAATTGCTGCTGGATCATTATTTAGATGGCGCAATCGAAGCGGAAGCCGATGCTATCTGCGATGGCGAAAATGTGTACATCATCGGAATCATGGAACATATCGAGCCATGTGGCGTGCACTCTGGAGATTCTAATGCGACATTGCCTCCTTTTAATCTTGGTGAATTTGTAATGCAGCAGATTAAAGATCATACTAAGAAAATCGCTTTGGCTTTAAGAACTGTTGGACTAATCAACATACAGTTTGCGATCAAAGACGATATGGTGTATATCATTGAGGCCAATCCTAGAGCTTCGAGAACTGTTCCGTTTATCGCGAAAGCGTATGGCGAGCCGTATGTGAATTATGCAACCAAAGTAATGCTCGGACATAACAAAGTGACTGACTTTAATTTTAATCCGCAGCTAAAAGGGTTTGCCATCAAGCAGCCGGTATTCTCTTTCAGCAAATTCGCAGGCGTAAACAAAGCTTTAGGTCCGGAAATGAAATCTACAGGAGAAAGCATTTTGTTTATTGATGATTTGAAAGACGATCAATTCTACGAATTGTACTCCAGAAGAAAAATGTACTTAAGTAAATAATAAAAAATCCCGATTGTAAAATCGGGATTTTTTTTGCTATTCTGGCAAACGATCTCTATCGCTCTTTTTTCGATTCAGTCGATACGTAAATGTGGCATATACTCTAGGACCAACGCTTCTAAAATTATAATCCAAAGTATAGTCATTCCCTCTTACAAGCCCTTTTGAAATTCGGGAGTCAAAAATATTATCCGCCTTTAATGTGATTGTTGCTCTTTCGTTCCAAATGTCTTTCCCCATTCCCAAATCAAACCAGTATTGCGATTTGGAATTGTATTGGCCGCTGCTGGTAGCTCCTAAATAATTCAAATTAGTTTGAAAATTCCATGTTGAAAATTTTATCCGCGTACTTTGTTTTGAGGTAAAATTTTTGTCAGAAACATTAAATATTCCCTTTTGCTCAAAGGTATAGTAGTTCATCTCGCCATTAAGAGTTAGCCATTTTAGTGGAGAATATGAAATACTAATTTCTGCACCAATTCGACTTTCTGTTCCAGAATTTATCGCTTGTTCTACTAAAAAGCCATCAGGGTTTGTGATGCGAATGTCTTCAAAAATGTTTCTTGAAAATTGATGGTACAAACTCGGATTGATAATGAATTTTCTCCATTTTATTAAAGTCCCGAGTTCATAAGAATTGGTATATACCGGATCTAAATCAGGATTTCCGATTCGGATATTTCTTCTGTCTGCAATACCTCCAAACGGATTGAGCTGCCAAAAAGCGGGACGGCTGATACGTCGGCTATAACTTAATTGAAGATTGAAAACATCATTGATTTCATAAGTAAAATGGGCTGTTGGGAAGAAATCAGTATACTTTTTGTCAATATTAAACTGATTGATTTTGTCATTGCTTCCTGTATTTGAATCTTCAATTCGGAGGCCTAACAAATAGTTGAGCTTTTTTATGCTACTTCCGTATTGAACATAAGCACCGATGATTCTTTCATCATAATGCAATAAGTTGTTCAGGCTGTCAATGGCCACGTTATTATCGTAAGCTTGATAATCGCTGTTAATTCTTCGAATTTCGCCTTTTATTCCGAATTCAATTTTAGATTTTTCATTAAACGGCAGACTGTAATCTGATTGAAACAAAAAATCTTTACTGCTTTCAATATTTCTACTTTTTAAGGCTCTGAAGGGTAATGAAACTGGAAAGATTTCTTGCTCAACGATGGATTCGTTTTCATCATCATTCCAAAAGTCATATTGCAGGTTAATTGTGAATTTTTGACCTTCTTTAGCAAATGTTTTGATGTAATTCAATTCAATCTGATTGGCAGTTTGAGGTTCCTTATAAGCTTCCTTGGCATTGGCAATGCGTTCAGGATTGCGGTTTTCATCTAAATAGTTGAAAGCATAATCAACCTTGCTTCTGCTGGTATTGTTTCTGTAAAAATAACTCAACGTAATCATGTTTTTGTCATTAAAATAATAATCACCGCCAAAATACGTGGTAAATGTTCTATTTGTTCTGTCCCTATCAACGGTTCCATTTAAATACGAATCGATAGTATTATCATCGTAAATAGCCCTTGAGCTAGATTCCTTACCGAGGAAATTGATATATCGGTACCTTAAATCAGAAAAAATATTGATTTTTTTATTTTTATAATTCACGTTATAGCCCAATGCATAGTTGTCTGGAATTCCGGCGGTAACTTGAACGGAGCTGCCAAATCCTTTGCTTTTATTTTTCTTTAAAATGATATTAATAATGCCAGCAGTTCCTTCTGAATCGTATTTAGAAGATGGATTGGTAATCACTTCCACCTTTTCTATATTCTCTGCCGGAATTTGCTCGAGACCATTATTGGCAGTTAAAACAGAAGGTTTTCCGTTTATCAGGATTCGAACGCCTGTGTTGCCTCGCAAGCTAACCGCACCATTGTAATTGACGCTTACTGACGGTACATTGTTTAAAATATCGATTGCATTTCCACCTTTTGAAACTAGGTCGCTGCCTACATTAAAGACCTTTTTGTCTAATTTATGCTCTATTGTTGTCTTTTCTGTTTGGATCTCAATAGTTTCGAGTTGGGTTGGCATCTCTTCTAGCAAAAACGGTGGTAAAACCTGATTGTTTTGCAAGTCGAAATTTTCAAGGGTACTGCTTTCTAAACCAATAAACTCCGCTTTGATGTTGTATTTCCCAGGAGTTATTTTTAAGCTATAAGTTCCTTTGCCATCAGTTATCGTTTCTACAATTACTTTGCCGTCCGAACTATTTATTAAAGTGATGGTTGCAAATTCTATTGCAGTAGCCGTCTTTTTTTCGATTACTTTTCCGCTGACAGTTATTGACTTCTGAATTTCCTGTGAATAAATGGTCGTAAAGGAGAGGAAAATTGCTATAAATACTATTTTTTTCATCATGCTTTTGTTTAAGATTACAAGGCAAAGATTGGATGTTTTGTAATGCAGAATAAAGGCATAAGATAGAAACAGGTTTTTTATAGGCAAACAGCCTATTTTAGGTCCTAAAATGGTCTTTAGTTTCAAAAAAAGAGTGTTCAGGAGTTAAAATTGCGTTTTTGTCGACTGTGATTGAATTTAAAAAGTTCTTGATTATCTTTAATTTTTTTTAGCTATGGATTATCTTAAGAAAATATCAGAATATGTCCGGAATAATAGGTTAGCACAGCATCTAGTATTCTGGATGGTTATAGTAGTAACCTACATTCCTGCGGGTTTGCTGGATGAGAATAATGATCCGCTATGGGTAATTTTGTTATTCAATTTTTGCGTCCATATTCCGCAAATGCTGGCGTCTTATTTTCTTGCCTATTACCTGCTTCCTAAGTTTATATTGAAAAAGAGGTATTTTTTGTCACTAATTTTATTTTTCCTGACCTGTTATATCTTTTCTGCCCTTGCCAGGATTTTGACGATTCATGTAGGTGAAGAATTGGTTAGGACGCCGCCTTTTGAACAAGAGTCGGTGTATGAAATTTTGACGGATCTCCATTCGCTGGTAGTTAAATATTTCCCTTCGGTGTATACGGTTTCCTTTCAGTTTTTATTTGTAAAATATTTTTTCAATAACGAACAGAAGAAAAGCGAAGCAACACAATTAGAACAAAAAAAAGTAGAATCTGAGCTAAAGATGCTGAAAGCACAATTAAATCCGCATTTTCTGTTCAATACCTTAAACAATATTTATTCGCTCTCATTGGATAATTCGCCTAAGACAGCCAGCGCTATCGGGAAACTGTCTGATATTCTGGACCACGTCTTGTATAAATGCAATAACCAATTCGTTTCCTTGTCAAGCGAAATAGAACTGATGAAGAATTATATCGAATTGGAAAAATTGAGATACGACAATCGATTAGAAATTACCTTTGATACCGATCTTGAAAACGACATGCAAATTCCGCCATTATTACTTTTGTCATTAGTAGAAAATGCCTTCAAGCACGGTGCAGGAGAAGATAGCGGTTCTCCAAAAATCTGGATTTCCATCATTCAGACAAAAGAAGCTTTTACCTTTAAAATTTCAAATACAGTTTCAAGCGATTATGTAAGCAAGGATGAGGATAGGATAGGGTTGACTAACATAAAGAAACAGTTGGATCTGATATATTCGCATAATTATTCATTGGATATAAAACAAGCTGTAAATTCGTTTTCAGTAGTTTTACAAATCAATCAAAACAACAGCTTATGAAAATTAAATGCCTGGTAGTTGATGATGAACCGCTAGCGATTCGATTAATAGAAAAGCATATTGCCAAAATAGACAACTTAGAAGTTGTGGCAACTTGCAATACAGCATTAAAAGCATTTGAGATATTGAATTTGCAAAAAATCGATTTGATGTTTATTGATATAAAAATGCCAAATATTACGGGTATAGAATTTTTAAAAAATCTAAAAAACCCGCCCAAAACAATACTGACTACTGCTTACCGAGATTATGCAATTGAAGGCTATGATTTGGGTGTTGTCGATTACCTCCTAAAGCCGATTACTTTTGAACGTTTCTTAAAAGCTGTTGACAAATTTTTAAGTGAAACTGCCAAAAGCGAAGTAAAAAGTAAAGAATCTGTTTCGGATGATTTTATTTTGGTTAAATCAGGAATCAAAAATTATAAAATCAATATGAACGATATCGTCTATATCGAAAGCCTTAAAGATTATATAAAAATCAATATGATAGGCGATAAAAATATCACTTCAAAATATAAAATAGGAGATATCCAACAAGAATTAAATGAGGATAATTTTTTGCGAATTCACCGATCCTTTATTATAAATACTTCCAAAATTACAGCTTTTACAATGAACGAAATCGAAGTTAGCAATATTGAAATTCCAATTGGAGCTAGTTATAAAGAAGATGTTTTATTGTATTTAAAGACATTGAAGAATTCAAAATAAATATATAGTTTGCTAAAATTAAAAAGCCCCAAGTTGGGACTTTTTAATTTGTTGTGTTTTTTAGTTCTGTCTGCTTGCAGCTTGATTGTCACGCGTATTTTTCTGAACAGCAATACCTCCAAACAAGGCCAATAAATAGCCAAAGGCATAAAAGCCTTTTTCGCTTGGCAAAATAGTAGCATTCCACAATCCTACGACTAGCAAGACGATTGATAATATTGTGGCAAACCAGCAGATTCCATAATAAATATCAGTTACGGGAAGGCCTTCCATTCTATCTCTAACACTTTTCTGTAATGATACTACTGCAAATATTCCGAACATCAGCACTGTGAAATAGTAGCCTTTTTCATTAAGTTCCATCTCGGCTCTCCATAATCCTATAAAATAACCGATCATTCCCGCAGCAAGCGCAATCCAAGATGCTGCAACAAAGGCAGGTGAAGTTTTTTGACTCATAGTTTTCAGTTTAAGTTTGTTTTCAGAATTTGCTTATTCCAAATATAACAAAGTTTTTTATTTTGGGCATTTTCTTACGACAGAATCATTTTTAGAAAACTAGATAAAAGAGAAATACAAAAGATGGCTTGCTGTATAAATTTAAATAATTAACTTAATATCATTAGATTATAAAAATAAATAGATAAATTTGTGATGATATATCGGTTAATTTACGAATTGAAGTTTTTTATTTTTATGGATAGAAACATACGATTATAGAGTGGACTATCGTGATTTATGGTTCAAAATTGCTGAAACTTTGCCTATGAAAAAAACTACTCTTTTTATCTTTCTGCTCTTCCTTTCTCTAAATGCTTTTTCGCAAAAAGATATTTTTAATGTCGCTAGAACAGGTACGGTAGATGAAGTAAAAGCATTAATGAAAGCTAATCCTGGGTGTATTAATGAACTTTCTTCAGAAGGCTATTCTCCGCTAATATTAGCCTGCTATAGAGGAAATACGGAAGTTGCCCAATTTTTAATGCAGCAGGTAAAAGACATAAACACGGCGAGCGGCATGGGAACGGCACTGATGGCCGCCACCGTAAAAGGCAATGTTGAAATAGTAAAAAAACTATTGGAAAATAAAGCCGATCCTAATATTCCCGATTCTAATGGCACTACGGCCTTGATCTATGCCACAATATTTAAAAAGTATGAAATTGCGGATTTTCTTATAAAAGCTAAGGCTGATCCTGCGGTCAAAGACAACAGAGGTAATTCGGCGATTGATTATGCCGTACTTGCAAATGACGATAAATTAATACAAATCTTAAAAACCAATTGATATGAAAAAAAATACGCTTACTTTTTTTGCTATAGTCCTGATGAGCTTCGGTTTGTCTGCACAGACGTATAGTACGGGAACTGTAACCTTTATGGCTGGATTTACTGCAAAGATAGATGTTACCAGCACTCTGGTTACTTTGAATCTTGTTGGACCATCTACAGACTGGCTTAGTGTGTCTTTTAATGCTACATCTATGGATGATAATGGTAGCGATGTCGTAATTTTTGACGGGACAAACATGACTGACAGGACCTTTAACGGAACGGGAGTAACTCCTCCTCTAGATTCTAATCAAAATTGGACAGTAACTTCTAATACAATTAACGCAGGTGTAAGGACAGTGGTTGCGACACGAGCTCGTGATACAGGTGATTCAAACGATCATACTTTTACCGCCGCCGCCCAACCTCTTAATTTAGTTTGGGCGCATAGGCCGGGAAGCTTGGCTATCGGTTATCATGGATCGGGTAATTGCGGTGCTACTGTGGCTGCTTTTTCACTTGGGACAGAGGATTTTGCAGTTGAATCGTTTAAGATTTATCCAAATCCTGCAAAAAGCTTTGCAACACTAGAGCTACCTCAATCTATTGCTGTAGGAGAAGTTAAGATTTATGACAATTTGGGCAGGGTCGTGAAAACGATGTCGATTTCTGATTCCCATACAGAAATCAATACTTCTGATTGGACTACAGGCGCCTATATGGTGGTTTTAAGAACTGAATATGGAAATGCCACAAAAACATTAGTGGTTGAATAACTTCGAAAGAGCAATTCTCTAAATAAAAAAATCCCGAATAACTTTCGGGATTTTTTGTAGTATAAAACAAGCTTTATTTTTTGACAAACTTCTGAGAGAACTTTTCGCCATTGCTGTTTTGCAATACCATCATGTAGTTTCCTGCAGACAGTGATTGAATGTCAATCTGGTTTTCTTGTATTTTTACATCTGAAACCATTCTGCCTTGATAATCATAGATTTTTACGCTGGCAATTTCAGACTGCATGTCAGTAAGCTGGATTCGAATGTAATCGGAAGCTGGGTTAGGATAAAGTATAAACTGATTGCTATTTGTTTCAGAGATTCCTAAAGTCGAGCCTTCTACAACAAGCAGTTTTGAATTTATAGCTGGATTTAGGATTTCTTCGACCAAGCCAGAAGGCCATTTTATTACGAGTCTCGTAATTTCTGTTGCAGTTCCGATTCCGAAATGTGTATTTAATGAGTTTGCAAATTCAAAGCCTTCGCCGCTTCTCACGTCTCTGATCTGTCTGCCCCAAGCTCCATATATCTCTACTCTTGCCCCAATACCATTTCTGGTGCTTTGGATACCTTGAAGGTTCAGTATAATCCAATTGTTGTCGTTTCCGTTATTGTAATAGACCGTGTTTTCGACCTGAACATCTAAGAAGCCGTCATTGTTCAAATCTCCGATAGGTCCGTTTTGAGGTGCTCCGCCTGATTTTGTAAAAGTCCAATCTCCATTATTGATCATGATAATACCGCCTGGTCCAAAGACATCAATGAATCCATCATTGTTAAAATCACGAGCAATATATTCTCTTCCAGTATTAGTATAGGATTCAAATCCTGAACCTGCACTTACATTCGTAAAGGTGCCATCACCATTATTACGCATCAATTTTTGAGTCGTTCCTCCGGCGTTTGAACCGATTAAAGCGTCCATGTCGCCATCATTGTCAAAATCACCAAAAGCACTTGACCAAGATTGATCAGGGTCAGCCATTCCTGCTGCTACAGATACATTGGTAAAAGTGCCGTTTCCGTTATTTCTGTGTAATTCGTCAATATTGGCACCTGTATTACCACCACGGCATTTTGCGATAAAAAGATCTTGGTCGCCATCATTATCATAATCGACAAAAATAGAACCGTAATTTCCGCCACTTGGGAAATCGCCCATACCCCCTTGATGGAAGACAAGGTTTCCGTTTCCGTCATTAAGGTAATATACATTAGGATTTACGTCATGGCATACAAAAGCATCAAGATGCCCATCGTTATTGAGGTCTACAAAGTTGGAACGCTGGCTGAAAATAGATTGGGGTCCCGAGATAGGAGTATAACCCGTGCCTGTGCTGTTGGCTTTCATAAAAGTCACGCCGCTGCCAGATCCAAACAATAGATCGGTATAGCCGTTTTTGTCATAGTCGGCCGCAGTGACGCTCCATGACGGCATATAAGTGGCTTGCGGTGTAGTTATCGTAGCTGGAGTAAATCCGCCACCGCTAGCATTTTGATATAAAATGTTGAGGCTAGTATTGCTTATGCCTACAATGTCATCCAAATAATCACCGTTCATGTCTACCACGCAATTTTTATAGGAACCGCCCAGCGCTATAGTCTGCGGCGTAAATCCGACAATTTGCCCAGGTACTTCAGGCTGTTCTGGAGTATATGGTCCTTCGGCAAGAACAAAATTGAAGCCTGTGCTTCGCCATTTGTTGTCGAAAACTATAAAATAGGTAGTACCAGCAACAGCGTTGAAAGTAAATGCTGATAAAAATCCGTTTCCTAAGTTTCCGCTGTCATCATCACCGCCTGCGCAAGTTAATGCACCGCAAGCACCTCTATAGATATGGAAACGGGTGTCTCCTCCAATGTTGGCTATAAGGTCAGTTGTTACGGTCACCGAAGTGTTTATTGAAGGTGAGTATTTATACCATTCGCTGTTTGCTGCCGTACCGCTTCCGGCACAAATGCCATACGTATTAGCATTTCCGTTAATTGCATCAATGGTATGCGTGCCTGCTGTAATTTCCAAGGCAGTTTGGCAATTGTCTTGTGCCTTGGCCAAAAAAGCCGTCAGGCATAGCATAATTAGGGGTAGTCTTTTTTTCATATTGTTGTTTGTTTATTAGTTACATCTCATATCTAAGGTAGTTATCCATTCGTCTATCATTTCGACAGCTTCTTCATGAACGATCGATCTTCCCAGCAGCGGCATTCTTGTAGATTCATTTACAGACGTGATTCTAAAATGCATCACGGATCTTTCAGGACTGCCTGGTGCTACAATGTGGGAGAGTCCGCTTCCTACAATGTCAACCGGTGTCATGCACACGCCTAGATTTGTAAGATCGGTTGTCTCGCTGAAAGCAAAACGCATCGGCCTGTAAGAACAATGGCTGTCCTGTTGATGACAGTGGGCGCAGTTTATATCGATATAAGACCGCACTCTTTTTTCCAAGGGTTGTGACTCGTCGTTCCATCGTACTGTCGATACTATATTTCTTGGGAAGTTATTGTCTAAGTAGCCAACTTCTGCCCATTTTTCTAATTGATTTTTGCTTCCAGAAGCGTAGTTTATAGCAAAATTTAAGTTTTGAGGTTTTAAGCCAATCGGGATAGGCTTGTCGTTTGATTTGTGGCAGGTCAAGCATTCGCCTCCTGAAGAAGATGGAATACGGTAGTTCGTGTTTTTAAGTGTTCCTTCCTCCAGCCATGTAATGTCTGTGAAACTACCATTAGGATCAAGGGTAGCTTCGGTTTGATCTGCATTCCATACATAATTGGCAAAAATCCATCCTTCTTCTTTGCGTATCATGACTCGAGTTTCTATAATCCGTGTTGTATTGCCAGGCTGGATATTGTCGTAATAAAATGTTTTTATAAGCGCAGTGCCTACAGGAAAAATTAAGGTTTTTCCATCGCCGTCATATACCGCTTTTTTATTTTTTGGCATCCAAACAAATCTTTTTTTATGGGCATAATCTGTGAAAAGCTGACTTGCAGGTTCGTAAGGAAGTACGTCAAGAGACGGAACTTGATTTTTCATTGTGCCATCGAAAAATTTATAATCGGATAGCTTGGCGTACGGAACGGATGCCAAATCAACCACGACTGGCGAAGTAGGTTCTACTGGGATATAATCATTATCGGATCCACATGAAAAAATGATAAAGAAAAGAATAAATAACAGTGATTTCTTTAAAAAATAGTTTTGTTTCATAGATGTGTTTCAAAAAATTAGGAATAAAGATAATAAATATAAAATAAAATTATGAAGAAAATATTGTTATAGTAAAAAAGTTATAGCGCTGATACTAAATTGTTTAATTGTGTTTTGTGTAATGCCTGATAACGCTAAGGTTGGGAGAATTTTCTGTACAAAAAAAATCCCGAATGAAACCATTCGGGATTTTTCTTATTGTGAGAGATTACTACTTCTTGATGAATTTCTGAGCGTATTTTTCTCCTTTTGTATCATGCAGGATGATTACATAGGTTCCTGCAGGAAGTGATTGAACATTAATTTTGCTGTTTAAGACTTTTGCGTCAGAAATCATTCTTCCTGTCAAATCATAGATTTTTGCTCCATCTATTTCAGCTTGCAATTCATTGAGCTGAATGTTTAGGAAGTCAGCTGTAGGGTTTGGATACAATGTGAATTGTTTTGTGTTATTTTCTGCAACTCCAAGTGTTGCTCCTTCTCTTACATGTAATGTCTGGCCTGTTGAAGGGTTTAAGACTGTATCCACAATTCCAGATGGCCATCTGATAATTACTTTTTCTATTGAAGATGCTTGGCCGATACCAAAATGTACATTCAGAGAGCTCATGTTTTGGAAACCAGTTCCGCTTTGCACGTCTCGGATTTGTTTGCCCCATGGACCGTAAAGTTCCACTCTTGCTCCGATTCCGTTTCTGTTGCTTTGTACGCCTTCAAAACTGATTTTTATCCATTTATTGCTGTTTCCATTGTTAAACAATACATTAGTTCCATTTTGGATATCCAAGAAGCCATCATTGTTTAAATCTCCAACGGGTCTGTCAACTGGAGATAATAGGTATTGATTTGGATTTGGCGTAAAATGGAAATTACCATCGCCAAACATAATATTGTTTCCTGAGCCCAAAACATCTAAAAATCCATCATTATCAAAATCATGAGCTACATATTCTCTTCCAGTGCTAAAAATAAGATCGAATCCTGAACCTACTGTAACGCTGGTAAACGTGCCATCGCCATTGTTTCTCATTACATTTGTATTACCGTCAGAGGTTGCATTTACGCCTAAGATGATATCCATCCATCCATCATTGTTGAAATCTCCAACTGCTGACGACCAGCTTTGTTCTGGTGCTGCCAAATTTGCTGTTGCAGCTACATTGGTAAACGTTCCGTCACCATTGTTTCTGTACATTTCATCAATGTTTCCACCGGCACCTGAACCTCCTTGCCCGCATTTTGACATATGCATGTCGATATCGCCATCGTTATCATAATCAAACCAGTTTGAGGCATAATTTCCTCCAGTCGGGAAAATTCCCAGACCGCCTTGAGTTTGATTTCCAATATTGCCCAAGCCATCGTTAAAATAATATCGATTTGGAGAGTTATCATCACATACAAAAGCATCTAATTTGCCATCGTTATTGATGTCTACAAAATTGGTACGTTGTGTCAAGTAACTTTCGGGTTTTCTAAAGGTACTATATGCCGAACCGTCTGTATTGGCTTTTAAAAACACGACTCCGCTGCCTGAGCCATAGATCAGGTCATTGTATCCGTTGTTGTCATAATCGCCTGCTGCGATGCTCCAGGTTGGTTGAACTGATGTATTTGCTATAGTGAATGTCGTAGTCGTAAATGTACCACCAACTTGTTGATAGCTAATGGCTAATTGTGTATTGTTGATTGCTGAAACAATGTCGTCTAAGTAGTCGCCATTCATATCTACGATACAATTGTTATGTTGTCCAGCTATTCCCGCAACCGGACGCGATGTGAATGACAATCGGTCTACACCTGGAGAGGCTGTTTGCGTAAAAGAGAAATCAAAGCCATTGCTACTGTATTTGTTATCAAACGCAATGATGTAGGTTGTGCCTGCAGTAGCCGCAAAGCTAAGTTGTGAAGCTTGGCTGCCATCATAATCATCGTTAGAACCTATACATACTAAATTGGTGCAAGATCCGCTATATACAATTACCCTGGTGTCGGTATTAGGATTCTGAGGCAAAAGCGTAGATACGGTCACATTGATGTTTTGTGTGGCAGTATATTTATACCATTTGCCTTTTGTGCCGGGACCATTATTAAGTCCGCACAAGTTACTTGGCGCAGTTCCGTTTTCAGCAGCATACGAAGGAGCTGTGGTGATGGAGTTAAGCGTAATATTTAATGCAGTATCGCAATTGCTTTGGGCTATTGCGATTGAAAAGCAAAAAAATAGGCTAAAGAAAAATAAAGTTTTTTTCATAATGACTATAGTTTTTAGTTGGTTGTTGTTAAGCTGTTTTATTGGATTTAGTTGCAAGTTTGCGTTAATGAGCTAATCCATTGCTCTACTAGCGCTATTCCTTCATCGTGAGTAATCGTTCTTCCTAATAGGGGCATTCTTTCGCTTTCGTCATTAGTTCGCAATCGATAATGCAGTATCGATTTGCTGAAGTTGGACGGCAAGACAATTTTTTGCAACGTAGGGCTTACGATCTCATCGGCGTCAATACAAATACCTAGGTTGGTCGGATTTGAAGTTTCGCTGAAAGCAAAACGTATGGCGCGATAATCACAGCGTCCTTGGTCTTGATGGCAATGCGCACAGTTAGCATCCAAGTAAGAACGCATTCTTAAATCTAAAGACTGTGAGGTGTCGTTGTAATTAACTGTTGTGGCAATAGTAGAAGGATAGCTTTCCAGATAGCCCTGTTCTAACAATTTCTGCAATTGGTTCTTGTTTCCTTCTCTATACGCATAATTGATATTTAAATTCTGAGGTTTGACACCGATCGGAGTCGCAATCTCATTTATCTTGTGACAGGCGAGACATTCTGATTCTGACGGAATTCTATACTCGGCTGTAATTACCTCGTCGTTTGGTTTCTTGAAGGTAATTGTTTTGGTGCTGCCGTTTATAAAGTCATCGTTTACGATCAGGTTCGCTTCTGTCTGTTCGTCATTCCACACATATTCGTAAAATTTCCATCCATCAGCTTTACGAATCATCAATCGGGTTTCGATCATCTTTGTCGTGTTTCCTGGCTGTATCGTAGAATAATAGAATGTTTTTATTAGAACAGTTCCTACCGGAAAGTTTAAAATCTTTCCGTCTGCAGTATAAGTCGCTTTTACATTTTCAGGCATCCATATGAATCGCTTCTTTTTGGCGTAATCGGTAAAAAGCTGACTTGCTGGCTCGTAAGGAATTACATTTAAAGAGGGTATGTGTTCTTTCATATCGCCTTCGAAAAATTTGTAATCAGATAATTTGGCGTAAGGAACCGCTGCCAAATCAACTGTAACTGGAGAAACGGGTTCTGGTACGGGAACATAGTCGTTGTCTGACCCGCATGATAAAATGGTAAAGAAAAGTAGTAATAGTAATGATTTCTTTAAAAAATAGTTGTGTTTCATAAGATTTACCATCAAAAAATTAGGAATAAATATGGCAAATATATAATAAAACTAAAAAGAAAATGATTTTATAACAAAAAAGTTAGAGGGCTATTATTAAATTGTTTAGTTGTGTTTATAAATGAATTCGGATGTCCATGTTTTTGATGTCCTGCAAGGCTTCAGTTGAGGTATGGTCAAATAAATGTTCTTGTTCTTTATGCTCTTTTTTCGCCTTAATTCGTCTCATGGCATCGCAAAAACGACGTACTTCCTCGACAGTAGTCAATGTTAATCTTGGAACGGAAACATTTTTGCCCGAATCGTCTTTCGCAACCATCGTAAAGTAGGAGGAATTGCAATGTTTTACTTTTTGAGTTTGTATGTTTTCGGCTGTGACGCGAATGCCAATTACCATGGAACTGTTGCCGACGTAATTTACAGATGCTTTTAGCGTAACCAATTCTCCAATCTCGATCGGATTTAGGAAATCGACCGTATCAACCGAAGCCGTGACACAATAGGAACCCGAAAATTTAGAAGCACAGGCAAAGGCGATCTGGTCCATCAAAGACAGAATGTAGCCCCCATGGATTTTGCCGCTAAAATTGGAATGCGACGGCAGCATCAGTTCCGAAATCGTGATTCGGGAAGATTTTGGTGTTTTATACGTTTTGTCCATACAGTTTTGGGTTGGGTTCTTTATTAGTTTTCAGAATCGTCTGTCTCGGCTCTTTTCAGGATATTCTCTGGCAATGATTTTTTAGCTTTGGCGCCCATTTTTTTCAGCCTTTCTACGCTGTTTATCAGATTGCCTTTTCCGTCAAAAAGTTTGTTCATGGCACCTTGATATTCTACTTTGGCTTCATCCATCTTTTTGCCTATTTTGACAAGATCGGTTACAAAACCTTCAAATTTATCATAGAGGGCTCCGGCTTGCCTTGCAATCTCAAAAGCATTTTCCTGCTGTTTTTGATTGGCCCACATGCTGTCAATAGTTCGGAGCGTAGCCAACAAGGTAGAAGGAGTGACGATTACGATATTCTTTTCAAAGGCTTTGTTGTAAAGTGTAGTATCCTCGTTTAGCGCAATGGCAAAGGCAGGCTCCATTGGGATAAAAAGCAAGACGAAATCAGGACTCTCGATTTGATAAAGGTCGTGATAGTTTTTGGCGCCAAGCTGCTCGACATGCCTTCTGATTGAATTCAAGTGTTCTTTTAAGAAGGCTGTTTTCAAGACTTCATCTTCTTCGTTGATGTATTTTTCATACGAGACTAAGGATACTTTGGAATCCACTACCATTTTTTTGCCGTCGGGTAAGTTGATGACCACGTCTGGGAAAACCCTTGTGCCGTCTTCGGTTACAAAACTCTGCTGTACTTCGTATTCGCGGCCTTTTTCCAAGCCAGATTTTTCAAGCACTCTTTCCAAGATCAATTCGCCCCAGTTTCCTTGCATCTTGCTGTCGCCTTTCAACGCTTTGGTCAGGTTGAGCGTTTCTCGGCTCATCTGCTCGTTCATTTCGCGAAGGCCTAGAATCTGCTGCCTTAGTGCGGCATGATAGTCGATACTTTCTTTGTGCGTATCTTCTACTTTTTTCTCAAAAAGCTGGATTTTGTCTTGTAGCGGAGAAAGTATATTTTTCATATTCTCCCTGTTCTGCTCGGTAAATTTTGTGGATTTCTCTTCTAATATCTTATTGGCAAGGTTTTCAAATTCTTTGGTGAATTTTTCTTGCAGCTGTTCTACTTCTTGCTTTTGTTCTTTGTTGCGTTCCCAAAGATTTTCGAAATCAACTTCTTTTTTTGAAAGCTGTATGGCTAAATATTCTTTTTCTGTTCTGAGGCCTTCTCTTTCCAAGGCAATCTGCTGCAATTGATTTTCTGAGCTAATGCGGTCCTGCTGTTGCTGTAATTTTAATTGTTCTATCTGAGAAAGCAGTCCGTTGATTCGTTCTTCAAGGCCTGCTTTTTCTGATTTTGCATTGGCAGAAAAAAGCAACTTTCCAATAAAAATTCCTATGGCTAAGGCAATTATAAAAGCGATAATGGTGATGATAGTGTCGTTCATTTTAATGTTTTTGTAGAAAGTAAAAGTAAGAATAAATTATAGGTTTTTATTACCGTTATTTTTCAATGAATATTTCTATGAATGTTAAAATTTGGTATTTTAGACCGTGTTTTCGTAAGAGAATTTTTATTTTAATCTTAAAAGTCATACTTTAGTGAATGTATAACGATGCAAATAATTTTAATACTAGAATTATTATCCTCTGGTTTATAGCTATTTGCATGAAAATAATTTTCATGAAAAAAACTACTTTATTTTCGGCTTTGCAACAAAGCCTTGGAGGAGCTAGATCCTTATTTTTCGGAACTTTTTTATTGGCCTCGACTGCAGCTCAGGCACAATCGTATTGTACGCCTGGAACTGGAGATTGTTCTGAAGGTGATGAAATTGTGAATGTTACTTTTGCAGGAATTAATAATAATTCTGGTTGTGGAACAGCAGGCTATAGCGATTTTACGGGCGGCACGGCTGCTAGTGTTATTGTAGGACAGTCTTACGACCTCTCTGTAACAATTCCTGCCCATTTTGGAACACAGCAAGTAGGAGTTTGGTTCGACTACAATGATGATGGTGCTTTTGATGCCTCAGAATTTACAAACTTAGGAACTTCGCCAGCAGCGGGCTCTGTGGTAACAGCTTCTATCGCAATTCCAGTTACGGCTACGGTAGGAAATATTCGAATGAGGGTTAAAGCCCAATATTCTCAAGCGATTGTTGCAACAAGTTCTTGTGCAGCACCTTATATTGGTTATGGAGAATACGAAGATTATTCAGTAGATGTCATTGCTGCAACAGCATGTACGGGTACTCCAGCAGTGGGAACTGCAACATCTACACAAGCTTCTGTTTGTAATCAGACTTCTTTTGTCTTGGGTGCTTCTGGCGTGACTCCGGCAGCAGGGTTCTCTTACCAATGGCAGTCTTCTCCGACCGGAACAGACCAATGGACTAATTTAGGAGCCTCACAAGTTTCTTTGAATTATAGCATGACAGGCCAGTCGCAAGCTACTTTTTACAGAGTTATCATAACTTGTTCAGGAAGCGGTCAAAGCGCTACTTCTGCAGCAGTTTCTGTTGGGCAAAATGCGGTAGATACTTGCTATTGTTTAAATGCAATTAATTTCAATTGTGGCGATGGTGACGTAATTACGAATGTTACTATTGGCACATTGAACAATACTACAACTTGTGGAAATGCAACTACAGGATACACCAATTATAGTGGCTCTGTTGCGCCTCCTGTATTTAATGTAGGGGCAACCATCCCCGTTTCTGTTTCTGTAGGGCCATCTGGCGACGGTTGGTTAGATGAATCGGTTGGCGTTTGGGTCGATTATAATAATAACGGAGCTTTTGAGTCGACAGAGTATACTTATATAGGTACTGGCTTAAATCAAGCAGTTACTGGTAGTATAACAATTCCAGCAACAGCTTTGACGGGTACTACAAGAATGCGTGTTGTTGTTGCGGCATCATTGGCAACTTCTTTTGGACACCAATTTGCTTGCGGACCAGTAGTAGCTAACAACAACTTTGGTGAAATGGAAGATTATGTAGTCACTATTGATCCTCCATTAGCGACACCAGGATTTGAAAATGCTTCAGTGTCTGTCTATCCTAACCCAACGAACGGTCTTGTGAACATACAGTTTGCAGAGATGACAGCTGTTGATACAATCAATGTGTTTTCTATTTCAGGACAATTGGTGTACTCAAAACAATTTAGCGGTTCGTCTGATGCATATACGATTGACCTTGCAAAGGCTGCAACGGGAGTTTATATCATGAAGCTAGAAAGCCAAAACGGTACAATGATTAAACGATTAGTCAAAAACTAACAGAGACTTTTTAAAAATAGAAACCGCCTTAGGGCGGTTTTTTTGTAGTATGAACTTTATACAATTTATTATTTTAGGAATGTTCTTTAATTTATAGATGTATTTCGAGGGTTATTTTGGCATTTAATCGATTTTTTAATGTTTTTTTAAGAAATATTCTTACTATTGTAGGTTCCCCCTAAGTTCTTACACAATGAAACCACCAAAATTAACTTTAGACAAAGTTACAGATTCTACTATTAAATATGAATTTGTAGCTAATGTAGCCTCGCGCCTTTTAAAGATCCTTTTCAGGTCCGACAGAAGCATAAGGCTAATTTATTCCAACTATTCCAATAAGCATTTTTTTGGAGACAAATTTGTAATCTTAGATTATAGATTCCGAAATGCATTATGGTATAAGATAGGAGATTCGATAACCGAAAAAAGACATTTTCTGCTTGAAAAGCCCGAAGCTTCAAAGAAAATTCTTCTTACCGTACATGGACTTTTTAGAAAGAAAATGTACCTATTGGATTTTTCAGAAGCAGGATATGTGGACAGCAGCACCTTCTGCATAGAAGTAAAAAAATCTGACTTTCAGGATATAAACAATCCGATTATGGGTTAGAATAGCCCGAGAAGGCACTGTCTATTCAAACTTATTGAGTATTTTTATAGGAAATAACCAATATCCTATGAAAAAGCAAGATTATAAAAACCATATACGTTTCTATTATACACCGCACCATTTTGTCTTTTATCCCCTGTTGCTAATCCTGCTCGGGGTAAGTGTGTATTTTATTTTTGGCAGAGAAAAAGAAAGCCTGCTCTGGATCTTTATCAGCATTCTCCTGCTTCTCTTTTTTGGACTGGCTTTCATGCTTCGCCAACATTATGCCTTGCTGTTGCAGGACAGAATCATACGACTCGAATTACGATATCGTTATTTTGCTCTCACTAACGAAAGGCTAGAACTGCTGGAAGACAGGCTGTCCGACAGCCAGCTGTTTGCCTTACGGTTTGCACCAGACGAAGAGCTGCCTGCCTTAGTAAAAAAAGCGCTGGATGAAAATCTTTCTGGAAACCAAATCAAAAAAAGCATCCAAAACTGGAAGCCCGACCATCACAGGGTTTAAACTTTAACAAACAATTCACGGTTTGTTTTTATAAAATGAAAATCGCTATGCGTAAATTTATACATAGCCATTTTTAAACGAACCATTATGAATTTCACTACGCATTGGATTATCGATCCTGACCACTCGAATATAGATTTTAAAATCAGGCACTTGCTGATTTCGCATATTTCAGGCACCTTCAAGATTTTTAACGGAAAAATGACGACGAAAAATGATGATTTCGAGACCGCGCAAATTTCCCTTTCGATTGATGTCTACAGTTTTGATACCAACAATATCGAAAGAGACGAGCACATCAAATCAAATGCTTTTTTGGATGCTGACCAATTTCCAGAAATTCATTTTACTTCTTCAGAGCTCAAAAAAATTGAAGGCGACCACTACAAATTAAGCGGCAATATAACCGTCAAATCAGTAACTAGAGAAATTGTCTTAGATGCCGTTTTTGGCGGACAGGCAAAAGATGGCTTTGGAAAAATGAAAGCAGGTTTTGAAATAAGCGGAAAACTCAACCGTAGTGATTTCGGAATTGTAGCCGAAGACGTAACCGAAACCGGCCATCTCATCATAGGCGAAGAAATAAAAATCCACGCCAATATTGAATTTGACAAAGAAGAAGACTAGAACAAGCAGGGTTTTTAAGCCCTGCTATTTCATGTTTCCACGATCCTTTTTATTTTCAGGATGCGAGGTAGGATAACGATTCGGGTCGATATCTGAATTTTTATCCCTATTCTCAGGTTTCTTCTTGTTTTTTAGAGGCGCTCCGCTAGTTTCAGTAGGAGTTACATTACTCTCTACAGAACGCGCGCGTTTCACGACATGCACATTACCCGCAGTATCTTTTTCGATTTCCGTCTTAAGCTTTCCTTTTGACGGATCATATTCGTCGGGAAGGTTTTTGCCGCTGAAGCCTTCGTTGATTTCACCCTTTGCTTTTTCCTGTTCTCCGTTCCATTTTTTATTTCCTAAGTCTTTTGCTGCTGCCATGATGGTTGTTTTTAAATTGCCTAATCAATTTACAGCTATATAAAAACAAAAGCTACATCTTTAACATTGCTTTAATTTGCCGGATTTCCAAATGTTAGTGGTAAATTTGCCGAAAATTCAGTCATGTCTGCCCACAAGCATTTTTTGATTCACAAACCTTACGGCTATCTTAGCCAGTTTGTGTATGAACTCAAGCGAAAAAAGAAGCTTTTGGGAGAACTCCATGATTTTCCAGAAGGCACGATGGCTATCGGAAGGCTTGATGAAGATTCCGAAGGTTTGCTGCTTCTAACGACAGACGGACAGATGAGCGAATTAGTTCGAAGCAAAAAAGTAACCAAAGAATATTATGCCCAAGTAGATGGGCTAATAACCGAAGACGCCATCGAAAAGCTAAAAAGTGGTGTCGAGATTGGCTTTGACGGAATAAAATACATAACCAATCCCTGCCAGGCTTTTAAGATTGACGACCCGGGGTTTGCGCCTCGTTCTAAGAAAATACGCGACGAAAGGCACGGACCTACCAGCTGGGTATCCATCACCTTAAACGAAGGCAAGTTCCGCCAAGTCCGAAAAATGACCTCGGCCGTAGGGTTTCCGACATTGCGGCTTGTGCGAGTGCGGGTTGGGAATGTCTATCTAGGCGATATGCATTCGGGAGAAGTAAAAGAAGTCAGCGAGTTTTCGCTCTAACAACAGTTAAATTTAAAAAGATGCTAAATATTGTTCTTGTAGAACCAGAAATACCTAACAACACCGGAAATATTGGCCGCCTTTGTGTCGGTACCGAAAGCCGCCTTCATCTGATCCATCCTTTCGGATTCCAGATTACAGATAAAAACCTGAAGCGTTCCGGCCTTGACTACTGGGTGCATTTGGATTGGAAAGAATACCAGTCGGTCGAAGAATGGATAGCGCAAATACCGGATACTTCAAGAGTATTCTTATTCAGTTCTCATAGCACGAAATCGTATCTTTCTGAAACTTTTCAAGAGGGCGACTGGCTGGTTTTTGGCAAAGAATCGGTTGGACTAAGCCAAGAGGTCTTGGATAAGTTTGAGAACCATTTGACCATTCCGATTTCACCTTTGGTTAGGAGCTACAATCTTGCCAATTCGGTAGCCTTTGCCATAGGCGAAGCAAAAAGGCAGCTTTCCATCTAAAAAATAGTATATTTGAGAATAGCTTTTCTCAAACATCTATGATTGATAAATCCCACCTTCGCAGTTCTATTTTCAGGCATCTCGACGGCCTGGCAGTTGCTCCGGTAGCAATTGCCTTAAGAAATAAAGGAGTCCTTGAGCATATAGTAAAAAACGGAGAGGCCGACTTGGCCGATCTGTCTGCCCGATTTAAGGCAAACGAAGGCTATCTGAATGTGGGACTTCGCGTGCTCTGTTCGCAGGGCTTTTTAGACTACCATATTGATACGGCAACGGATACCATCAAATTTACTACCAACGAGAAGACTGCGATAGCATTTTCACTATTTCATTTGTATCAAGATGTTGTCGATCTGCTACAATTCTCGACGCAATTTCATCCTAGGATTTTTGAAGAAGCTCCGTTTGAACGCCTGGATGCTATCTTCGAAAAATTCAAGGTCCATTATGGAATCGAATTCTCTGACGATGCTTTGACGCATGAAATCCAGAAACAGATACTAAAGCATATTGAAGGCTACCTGATAGGACCTACCATCGTACGGCTGGCCATGAACGGCATGTTTCACAAATACTTTATGGAAACGTCTTTCCGTCCGGAAGAATTCCATAAGACACCCGATAAATTCAAGAAGATATTAGACTTTTTTGTGCATCTGGGCTGGTTTCTGGAAAAGAACGGCAATTACCAGTTTACAGAAACAGGCTTGTTTTTTGCCAAAAGAGCCAGTGCCTACGGCGTGACGGTTTCGTATCTGCCGACCTTTGCCAAGATTGAAGAATTGATTTTCGGCGACCCGAATGTGTTGCGTATGGTGGCCGACGGCGAGAACGAAATTCATGTCGACAGAGAGATGAATGTTTGGGGAAGCGGCGGCGCGCACGATACTTATTTTAAGGTAGTGGACGAAATCATCGTGCACTTGTTCAACCGTCCGATCGAAGAACAGCCTAAGGGAATCTTAGACATGGGCTGTGGCAACGGTGCCTTCTTGCAGCATATTTTTGAAGTCATAGACAGGCAAACCCTTAGAGGGAAAATGCTTGACGAATACCCGCTGTTCTTAGTAGGGGCCGATTATAACCAAGCCGCCTTAAAAGTGACGCGGGCAAACCTGATCAAGGCGGATATCTGGGCAAAAGTAATATGGGGCGATATCGGAAGGCCAGATCTGTTGTCTAATGACCTGATGGAGAACTATAATATCGATTTGAAAGACCTCTTGAACGTCAGGACGTTTCTCGATCATAACCGTATCTGGGAAGAACCAAAGCAGATTTCTGCCGATAGGGTAAGCAGTTCTACGGGCGCTTTTGCCTACAGAGGAAAAAGAATTTCGAACAATCTTGTAGAAGACAATCTGTTGGAGCATTTAAAAAAGTGGTCGCCTTATGTCAAGAAATTTGGACTTTTGTTGATAGAACTGCATACCATAAATCCAGCGTTGGCCGCCAAGAATATAGGAAAGACAGCAGCGACGGCTTACGATGCCACGCATGGTTTTTCTGACCAGTATATCGTCGAAATTGATGTCTTTAACAAGATTGCGGCAGAGGCACAGTTGTTTCCCGATAAGGCTATTTTTAGAAGATTTCCGGAAGCCGACATCGCTACCGTAAGCATCAACCTGCTTAAAGGAGAGTAGGAGGGATTATCTGAAATTGTTCATGTATCGGGCATACGAATCCACTATAATGCCCGCGGTTTTCTCAATAGAAGGCTTCACATCTTGGAAACCGTCTTTTGGTTTTCCGTCAGCCGTCAGATAATCTGTAATGGCTGATTTTAAGAGCGTCTTCTTTGCATAAATTTCAGTGACCTGAAACGTAAGTGAATAGCGGTTTCCTTCCTTAAAAATCTTGATACGGTATTTTACTTTATGGAAGAAAGTCTCGCCCAAGTTCCGATAGAAAAAAGCATTGTCCCTAAGCGCATCGATTGTCATCGAATTTTCTGTGACTTCAGAAATATCGGCTTCGCCTTGGCTGAATTCTTGCGCCCAGAGCTGCGTGCCTTCGATGAATTTTTCGTTGGTCATTTGCGGCAGGCTGCCGACAATCGGATTGGGCTCAAAACCTTTTGGCGTCAAGGTTATCTTGTTTTGCGCATTGGAGAGAAAAACCGTGAAAACGAAGAGAATGGATAGACAAGTTTTCATTAGTACTGCTTTTAGTGTCTATCAAAGATAGCAGATGCGGGCCTTATTTTATAAATTTTTAAGAATAAATTTAGCCTTGTCGGCATCAAAAAAGATGTTTTCGTCTTCAAATAAAGAATTCAATATTCCATTGTGGATAAGATTCGGGGGCGTGTCCTGCACGGTTTGCTTTGAGTTCATTACGATCATCTCGTCGCTTAATTGCAATGCCAGATCCAAGTCGTGTGTCGAAAACAAGATGCACTTTTTTGTTTCGGAGGCTAGCTTTTTTAGCAGTTTCAAAAGCGAAACTTTATGAAGCAAATCCAAATGCGTCGTCGGTTCGTCTAAGATAATCAGGGGCGTGTTTTGCGCCAAGGCTCTTGCCACCAATACTTTTTGCAACTGTCCGTCGCTGATCTCGTAATGTTTTTTCTGTGCCAGATGCGTGATTTGCGTCAGGCTCATGGCCTCCTGTATCTTTTCGAGATCTTCCGCCGCAAGCTTTCCGATCCAATTCGTATACGGCTGCCTTCCCAAAGCGACCAATTCAAAAACCGTCAGATTGCTGGGCGGCAAGCTTTCGGTCAATACGATGCTCAATTGCTGCGCCAGTTGAATCGGGCTATAGCTTTCGATGCTTTTCCCGTTTAAGACTACGTTTCCAGAAAGTGCTTTTTGTATTCCGGTCAGCGTGCGCAAGAGGGTAGACTTTCCGATTCCGTTCGCGCCGATCAAAGCCGTCAGCGTTCCCGATTTCAAATCCAGATGGATGTCAGAAGCGATACCATTTTTCCCTTTCTTGGAAGAATAGCCGATGCTTAGTGCTGTAGCCGATAGTATCGTTTGTCCTGTTTCCATCATATCATGAATTTTCGTTTGCGTACCAGAAGCCAGACGACAATCGGGGCTCCGATAATAGAGGTGATGGCATTTATCGGCAGCGTAAAATCATTGCCCGGCATCTGCGAAACGGTGTCGCAGATCAGTAAGATGGTAGCACCGAGAAGCAGGGTGCCCCAAAAGAGGATATAGTGGCTGCTGGTCTGAAAGATCATTTTAGCAATGTGCGGCACGGCCAATCCTATAAACGCAATCGGTCCGGCAAAAGCGGTGATGCTGCCTGCCAATAAGCTGGTGGCTAGGATGATGGCGAGTCGTGTCTTCTTGAAATTGATTCCCAAACTTTTCGCATAGCGCTCGCCCAAGAGCAAAGCGTTTAGAGGCTTGATGCACAAGGCGCTCAACAGCAGTCCGATACAGCAGCATATTGAAAGCACAAGGATATTCGACCAAGGCTGGTTGCCCAAGCTTCCTAAAGACCAGAAGGTAAACTTCTGCAGTTCTTCTGCAGTACTGAAATAGGAGAGCACGCCTATGATGGCATTGGTAAAGCTTCCGAACATCAAGCCCACGATCAAGATGGCCATAGTATTGCGAAGCTTTTGCGAAACGACCAAGACGGCGGCCAAGACAATAAGGCTGCCAATACACGAAGCAAGTACGATTCCGTAGGGAGAAAGAAAGAAACTGCTTAAAAAAGGAGGCAATAAGCCAGCGCCCAAAATCACAAAAGCAACACCCATGCTGGCTCCCGAGCTCAATCCCAATACATCAGGACCGGCTAACGGATTGCGAAACAGGGTCTGCATCAACAGTCCGCTGATGGACAGTCCCATGCCGACAAGAATGGCGGTAAGGGCTTTCGGCAGGCGGTAATTCCAAATAATGATTTCCCAAGAGTTTTTGCTGGCCTGCCCTCCCGAAAGGGAACTGGCAATGTCTTCTATCGGAATATGCACCGAACCCAGGCTGATGTTCAGCAGAAAACACACTGCAAGAGAAAGGAGCAGTGCCGTGAAAAGAATCCTATTTCGACTGTTTTGATGCAATGGCTTGTTATTTCAGTTTTTCAAAAAAGTACAGCTCGTAATCGGGCAGGATTTCAGGATGCAATATCTTGATAAGGTCTTTCAATATTAGGTCCGGACGGTTGGGCGCCAATTCATAATACAATAGTCCGCCCGTCTTTCCCTTTTTACTGCTGAAGGAATAAACGTTTTTATCTTTAAAAGCTTTGAAATAAGCGTAATTCGGATTGCTGTCGGTCATTTCCTTAAAGGTAGTGAACTGCGCTGGCCCGACCCAGAAATCTACGTTTTCGGCCTTTTCCAGAACCGTTTCGAACGATAGCGACAAGCTGCCAGTTCCTTCGGTATCGGCCCAAAGATAATCGGCATTCGCATCTTTCAAGAACAAGGACGCCCAGCTGTTACCGCGCGGCATGTACCATTGCCCTTTGTAGATAGCGCCGCTAAGCACCGTAGGCCTAGTCGTTGCTTTTTTGGCCAGTTCAGAAGCTTCTTTATAGGCCGTCTCGACCTCAGAAAATAGCTGTTCGGCCTTTTCGTCTAAGCCATACAAGGCTCCAAAGAATTTGATCCATTCCGCTTTTCCCAAAGGCGATTCTTCGGTCCAGTCGCCGTTAAACAAAATCTTGAGGCCGCTTTTTTCAAGATTGTCATAGGCTTTGGTATCGCTGCTACTGCTGTATCCGACGATGGCATCGGGAGCGAGATCAATCAGCACTTCCGTATTGAGCAATTGGTTTTCGCCTACTTCCTTTACTTTTCCGGCATCGATCAGCTTTCGAGTTTTTTCGGAAGAAATATACTCAGTATTCGGAAAGCCGAGCAGCGTATTTTCTACGCCCAGCATTTCTAGCGAAGGAATGTGCGTCGTTGAGGTAACGACTATGTTTTTTATCGGCACTTGTACGGCGATATAATTTTTTAGGCTGTCGGGTATGGCAACGCCCTTTTTGTGCAATACATAAGTAAAGGTCTTGTTGGCATCGGGCCATGGATTAGAGACTTTTACGGTAGAATATCCTTCATATTTATACAGCTCGAAGCCTTTGGCATAACGGATAGCATTCGTGATTTTTGCTGCAGCTATAGTCGTATTTTCTTCATTTTTTTTGCATCCAATAGCAAAAACTAAAAACAGAAATAGAGTGTATCTTGAAAGAATTGGTTTCATAAAAAAGTTTTTGTGAAGACCGCAAAGATAAAAGTTATTGTCTTGAACCGACATCAGTTTTTATGATTTTTGGATTGCGATGATTTTAGGGCAGCTGAAAACTGCAGTTTTTAGCCTTGTTTTTATGGGGCTGAAAACCATGTACGACAGCATGAATAATGTTCAATGCAACATGAAAACTATTTACGACAACATAAAGTGAGTGTAATGCAACCTAAAAACTATGTACGACATCTTGAATCATATTCAATGCAAGATGAAAACTGTTCATGATAACATGAAGTAAGTTTGATGCAAGCTAAAAACTATGTACGACAGCATGAATCATGTTCACGTCAACATGAAAACTGTTTATGACAACATAAAGTGAGTTTACATAAACATAAAAACTAGGCACGACACTAGGAAGTAACGACACATCAACCTAAAAACTGCTGACGACAGCATGGCTTTCTGGATTAGATCTTAATCAATTTTTGGGTGTAATTCTCTTGGTTGTCAAACGTTAGTTTTAAAAGATAAGCACCGCTTGAAATCAGGCTGGAATGATTGTCTAGTTTGGCTTTAGAATCGGTAGAAATCAAAAGTTTTCCAGAAATATCGTAGAGCGAATAGTTGGAAACAACCGCGTTTGTTTCGATCTGAAAACTGGAGCTGAAAGGATTCGGATAAATTTTAGGGTTCGGGTTTTTAAAGTCTTGGTTGCTTAAAAGATAGGCAGCGTTAAAAAAATCTGTAGTTAGGACAATAGTATCGTAATTGTCTAAAGCCGCTTTTAGCAATGTGTTATCGCAATCGCATCTTAATTTATAATGGTTGAGATCCCCATAGATATCATACGATCGCACATTAAAGTTTTGAAAAATCTGGTTCAACCCAGAATCATTGGTAGTAGCGATGTTCATGACCGTTCCGGTAGACGTTCCTGCTGCTGCGTTTCGTAACATGACCGACAAGTTGTTTATAAAATAGGCAGGGCTTGCCAGCGTAGCTTTTGTGACTACCGAAGAATAGGCTTCTAGATCGGCCTTGAGCGCATTGAGATTGCAGTCGGCACATTGGATCTGCACCGTTTTGGTGTCGTATTCGTAATAAGGATTTCCAAGTTTCAGTGTATAGACTGTTACGGCATGTGACTGTAAAATAGCGTTCAAGCCAGAATCGTTTGAAGTACGGGCACCCCAATAAGACGAAGGAGTTCCGACATCAGGGTTTACCAATAGCATTTCAATTCCTGTGTTTTGCGCAAAGGATAGCATCGGAACCAGCAAAAAAAGTAGTATTCTCTTCATAATTGAGATTTTTATGATGTACGTAAATATATAAATATTTAGGAAATCAGGAGAAAATATAGAACTTATAGTATATTTGCACTCGAATTAAGGTTGTGATTGGTGTTTTATAATCACATTAAAAGGGAATTTGGTTCAAGACCAAAGCTGTTCCCGCAACTGTAAGCTATCCAGCTTGCTGTTATCTACAAACCACTGTCCGCTCGGCGGATGGGAAGGTAAACAGCAAGACGCAAGCCAGGAGACCTGCCTTTTTTCTTAACAATTATCAAGCCTTCGGGAAAAAGGTTTCGAAATTATGACTTTTAAAAAACTATACCTGTTTTTGCTTTTCAGCATCTGCCAATCTGCATTGGCACAGCACGACAGCATCCATCATTTAGAGGTTGTGGAGATTTCGGATCTGCAGCTTAAAAATTATTCAGATTCCCAGTCGGTGCTAAAACTGTCCGATTCCATCATCAACAAAAACCAAGCTTCGCTTACCTCGCTGCTGAATTACAATACTGTAATTTATTTCAAGGAGAATGGCTTGGGGATGGTGTCTTCGCCTTCGTTTAGAGGAACGACCGCCCAGCAAACCGCCGTGGTCTGGAACGGAATCAACATCAATTCGCAGCTCAACGGACAGACTGATTTTAATACGATTACCACAAGGGATTTCAACAGCATATCCGTAAGGGCAGGCGGCGGAAGTTCTATTTATGGAAGCAGTGCCATTGGAGGCAGTATCCACCTGAACAATACCTTGAAGTTTGAGGATCATTTTTCAAACTCGCTCCGTCTCAACTACGGCAGTTTCAATACGTTTGGAGGCAATTACAAGCTCGATGCGTCTGACGGAAAATTCAGCGCGCAGGTCAGCATTTCCAGAAACAGCTCCGACAACGACTATGATTATGTGGATTCTGACGACAAAAACCTGAACGGCCAATATTACAATACCAGCATGAATGCGACAATTGGGTATAAGATCAACGATAACAATTTCTTGAAATTATACAGCTATGTGTTTGACGGGGAAAGGCATTTTTCGCTGATCTTTCCTTCGGAAATCAAGACCAAATACCAAGACCTGAATACTAGAAATCTGCTGGAATGGGACAGCTTTTTTGGACGGTTTGTTTCCAAAGTAAAAGTCGGCGCCCTGAGCGAAAAATATAAATACTTCGACAATATCGATTCGGAGTCTTACACCTTTGGCGAGGTAAAAACCTATATCGGGAAGTACGATCTTGCCTTTCAAGCTACTGATGCCATTCAGCTGAATGCGATCTTGGATTATACGCAGAACAAAGGAAAGGGTTCTGACATCAAAAACGAACAGCGAAACATTGGTTCGGCCAGCTTGTTGTTGAAGCACAACCTGACGAAAAAGTTCTTGTATGAAGCAAGCCTTAGGAAAGAATTTACGAATAATTACAAAAGTCCGCTCCTGTTTTCTTTAGGAACGAGCTGGAAAGCGGCTGATTTTTATACCTTGAAACTTAACGGTTCTAAAAACTTTAGGGTGCCGACATTCAATGACTTGTACTGGCAGCCGGGAGGAAACGAAAACTTAAAACCTGAATCGTCATACCAAGCTGAATTGGGCAATGAGTTCCGTTTCAATACTTTCAAGATCACCCTGACAGGGTATTATATCGATATCAAGGACATGCTCCGCTGGATTCCGAACGGTTCGAACTGGTCGCCACAAAATACCAACAAAGTAAGGACGTATGGAGGGGAAGCAATCGTAAGCTGGAGCAAAAACTTCGGAAACCATCATGTGATGCTGAACGGGACATACGGGTATACGGTTTCGGAAGACATGGAAAAAAAGAAGCAGTTGATTTATGTGCCGTACCACAAAGCTACTTCATCACTAAGCTATTCTTGGAAGAAGCTGTCGGCAGACTATCAGCTGTTGTATAACGGCGAAGTCTTTACGAGATCCGACAACAATTCAAGATATAACATCGACGCTTATTTGGTAAGCAATGCTTCTCTCCATTATGACTTTGGCAAAAAGAATTCTTGCATTCTAGGCTTCCAAGTACTGAATCTCCTGGATAAAAAGTATGCCAGCGTCGAAAGCCGGTATTTGCCGGGACGCAATTTTAATATGTATCTAACCTTAAATTTTTAAATATGAAAAAGTTCAATAGAATTTTTGTAATGCTGTTCGCTAGCTCGCTTTTCTTGGCTTCCTGTAGCAGTGATGATAATTCGTCAAATGAGTCGCTCGGCGATTATGATAATGGAGTTTTTGTATTGAACGAAGGAAATTCTACCATTACCACAAGCTCTGTCACTTTTATCAGCAATTCAGGTGCCGTAGAACAGGACGTTTTTAGAAATGTCAATCCAGAAGCCGCAGAAATGGGCACCTTGCTCCAGTCTATGTTTTTTGATGATACAAGAGCTTTTATCATTTCGGGTTTAGCCAATAAGATTACAGTAGTAGACCGTTATACGTTTAAGTTTATCGCAACTATCAGCACTGATTTTAGGAGTCCAAGATATGGCGTAGTGGTGGATGGCAAAGCTTATGTGACCAATTACGATAATTATGAAGTAGGTTCCGATGATTTCCTTACCGTAATTGATCTTTCAAACTATACGACAAGCCGAGTGGCGATGAACAATTGGTCGGAAAAAATCATAGAAGAAAACGGCAAGATCTACATTATGAACGGCTACTTCGGCAGCGGTACCTCTGTAACTGTTTTTAATCCTGCTACAAATAGTATCGAAACAACAATTCCATTAGGATTTAGCCCTAACGCATTTGAAGAAGAAAACGGGACCTTATATGTTCTAGGTTCTGAAAAGCTGGCAAAAATCAACCTCTCTACCAATACGGTGGTAGGCACGCCGATTACGGTAGCAGCAGCGACTTCGGCTGGAGCAAGAAACCTCAATATTGAAGACAATAAAATTTACTATACGGTCGATACGGCTGTTTTTGCGATGGCGGCCAATGCAACAGCAGCGCCTACGGTTCCGTTGCTTACGTACGAATCGCAATCAATATATGGCAGGATGTATGGTTTTGCAGTAAACGATGGCAAAATTTACATTGCTGATGGCGGAGATTTTTCTTCAGACAGCCAAATTTACATCTACTCAACAACAGGTACTTTATTAAATCCGGTTGCAGTAGGAGTAGGACCAAACGGTTTTTATTTTAACTAACAATTCAATTTATTTAATCCAATCTCATGAAACAACTTTACGGCTTTCTTGTAGTAAGCTTATTATCTCTTTCCAGCCTGCCTGTTGTAGGCCAAACCTTTAATGACGGCGTATTTATTCTTAATGAAGGAGGCGCAGGCTCTAATAACGCTTCGGTTTCTTTTCTTTCGAATACAGGAAACCTGCAGAACAATATTTATGCAACCGTAAATCCTACTGCTGGAGCTCTGGGCGATACTGCGCAAAGCATCAACGTTAATGGCGACTATGCTTATATCGTGGTAAATATTTCCAATACCATCAAAATTGTCAATAAAGAAACGTTCCAATATGTGGCCACTATCAGCACAGGACTTAACAATCCTAGATATATTGCTTTTAGCAACGGGAAAGGATACGTGACCAATTGGGGAAGCGGAGGAAGCGCGACCGATGATTATGTGGCCGTAATCAACCTTTCTAACAATACGATTGAAGCCAATATTGCTTTGCCTGAAGGCGTGGAGAGAATCTTAGAAATCAACGGAAAGCTGTATGTGGCACACCAAGGAGGTTATGGTTATGGCAATACCGTTTCTGTAATCAATCCGACAACCAATACATTAGAGCAAACGATCCAAGTGGGAGACGTGCCTAATTCGATGGTAGAAAAAGACGGCATCTTATACGTTCTTTGCGGCGGAAAGCCGAGCTGGGCCGGAACTGAAACTTACGGTGCTTTAGTCAAGATCAATACGACAACAAATACGGTGATAGGGCAGATGGATTTTCCGCAAGAACATCCTTCAAACTTGAAAATAGACGGTACTGATATGTATTATGGCATCGATGCCGATGTTTTTAAAGCAACGACAACGTCAAACGTAGTGCCTACAACGCCTTTCTTTACGCTGCCTCCACAAAACCTATACGGCATCTACGGCATGGAAATCATCAACAACAAGATCTATGTAGGCGATGCGGTCAATTATGTAGCAGACGGTAAAGTATATGTACATTCTACAACAGATGGCGCCTTGCTAAACACCTATACGGTCGGCAAATTGCCAAACGCTTTCCTTAAAGCTGTGGATAGCAATTTGGGAACAAGAGAGCACGCCAAACTCGATATTGCGCTTTATCCGAATCCGGCTACAGATCAATTTTACATCAACACCGACCAGCCTGCTACAATAAAAATGTATGACATGTCTGGAAGATTGGTTAAAAATCAAGCATATGCCGTTTCTGGAGTTGCTATTTCAGAATTAAATCCAGGAATGTATGTCGTAGAAATTACGATCGATAACGTAAGAAGCGTCCAAAAAATAATAAAAAGATAAATGAAACGATTCCTGTCTTTCGCTTTCCTGATATCGCTGGCAGCCAATGGCCAATCGTATGCTCCTGCGGCCGGCATCGCCGGATCAACTGCCATGGAGCCTAGCAGTCCGCTTTTTGTGGCCTGGGCAACAGGCGCTACGGTAGAAAGAGGCTATGTGAATAAGGCAAACCCGAGTCTTGTTGTAGCTGGAAGTAACAGAGCTTCTGTAGGCGTTCCAGAAAACGCGATAGGGCCTGCGACGGGAAGCATAGTAAGCTTGGGAGACGAAGGCAGTGCCATCTTGACATTTGAACTGCCGATCATTAACGGACCAGGATTTGACTTTGCTGTTTTTGAAAACAGCGGGCCCGCATTCTTGGAACTCGGTTTTGTAGAAGTAAGTTCCGACGGGATTCATTTTTTCAGGTTTCCAGCCCATAGTGAAACGCAGACAACCACGCAGATCGGCAGCTTTGGAACCCCTTCGGCACCTTATCTCAACAACCTTGCTGGGAAATACGGAAGCAAAGGCGTGCCTTTTGATTTGAGCGATATTCCGAACAGCCCGTTGTTGGACAAGAATACTATTACCCATGTAAAGATTATTGATGTCGTAGGGTCTATCGATCCTTTGTATGCGACCTACGATAGCTTTGGTAATGCCGTGAACGATTCTTTTCCGACGCCTTTTAATTCGGGAGGATTTGATCTCGATGGGGTAGGTGTTATCAACCAAGCGACTTTGGGAGTACAGAATCCTTCAAGGAAAGAACTTCGCTTGTATCCGAACCCCGCTTCTGAAAAATTCTATATTGGCAATCTGCAAGAAGCAGCTTTGGTAACAATCTATGATATTTCGGGAAGGATGGTGTTCCAAAAAAACATACAAACTCAGGAAGGTATACCGGTTTCGGAATTGAACAAAGGCGTTTACATTGTCGAAATAGTGTATGGAACCAAAAAGAGTAACGAACGATTGGTTGTTCACTAATCGATTATAATTGCATACTAAAAAGGCTTCCAAACGGAAGCCTTTTTTATTTGGTATAAATGATGAATTTAGAATTTAAAGAAGTCTGTGATTCCATCCGGAACTTTGTCGATATACATTTCAGTACCGAAGCGCTGCATCGACTTCCTATCTTTAAAGTGTTCGTAAACTTTATCCGGATGCTGCATGGTTCTTCTGCCAACGCCTGTAATTTGAGCAATAGCTGTACTCAAAAGAGGTTCTGTCGCATCGCCAAGCACTCCTAAGTTTCCAAGATTTTCAACGAATGGAGTTGTTGGAGTCAGTCCGTTTTGGTAATCGCCGAATCCAGTCGAGTTTACAATCTTAAAGCAGATGGGCTGCATGGCATATTTATGGCGATTAGTACGTCCTTGTTTTCCAAAGGATGGCGAATCATATAAGGTAACCGAACCTACATTTTTTCCAGTCGTTACATCGCCGATTTGTACAACCTCGATGTGCGACTTCAGTCCGTTGATAACCAATTCGCTCGCCGAAGCCGTGCTTTTAGAAGTCAGCACATATACTTTAGTAAGATTCAAGCTGTTGATCGGGCTATTTCCGATACTGTTTGAGAATCGGTTGATCAACTGCTCTGGGTCATTATCGGCAAAGTAATCTTCGATTTTGGCATTCCATTGCTGTTTTGCAAAAACCTGTCCGTTAAATTGTCCCGTAATCATGCTGGCAAGATAGGCCGCAGATTTGACAGCGCCTCCAGAATTATAACGTAGGTCTAAAACCAAATCGGTTACGCCTTCGGTTCTAAACTGTCCGAATGCAGCATTCAGGTTTGTGTCGTATTCCCCATAAAAACCATTATATAATAGGTAGCCTATTTTATGCGTGTCATAGGTAAGGACTTTATTGATCAAGATCGGATTTTCTGCAATAGTAGTCTTTGTCAAGGCCACCGAACGCGAATTTGGCGTGATGTTTCCGCCGTCATAATCCGCCAGATTTAAAGTGTAGGTCTGATCGGCAAGCAAATCTCTATAATTAGAAACGGTCAGCGGAGTTCCGTTCACGGCGTAGAAGATATCGCCGCGGCGAATGTCTTTAGAAGCCGCATCGGAGTTTGGAATGATATAACGTACCCAGCCGAAAACTTCGTTAGAGCCTTCTGATTTTCTTAATAATTGGTAATCGACTCCGTTGTTGGATGTATTTCCGGTCAAGACGCCTTCTAAAACGGTATAATCACTAAAAATGACGCTGAATCGGTCTGTCGTAGGATAATTGTTCAGCAAGCCGTAGAACAAATCTTCTGGCGATTCGTGATTATAAAGAAAAGCATTTAATTCGCCTTGATTGGCAAATCGGCTATCCGACAAATCCGGTACATCTGCTTGCCAGTAATAATATAAATTTAATCCTTTCCAGATAAAATCGTTAATTTTTAATTCGGTTGGAACTTCGATGTCGTCAAGGTCATCTTGACAGGCAAAAAAGGTAGAAATCCCAATGAATAAAAGGATTGCAAGGCTGAATTTCTTTTTCATAAATACGGTATCTTATAGAGGTCGTAATTTTTATTAACGTAAATTTAGAGGTTTTAGTCTTATTTTCAATTTTTATTGTAACAAAAAATAAAGTGCTTCGTCTTGATTATATAACCGACCAATTAAAACGTCACAATGAACCAAGTTGAGTTTGTAAATCTTATAGCTCCTTTTAAGGATAAAGTCTTTAGGCTGGCAAAGCGATTGCTCGTTAGCACAGAAGAAGCTGAAGATGCGACACAAGAAGTTTTGGTCAAGCTTTGGGATAAGAAACAGGGATTGGACAAATACAACAGCGTTGAAGCCTTTGCCATGACAATTACAAAAAATTATTGCTTAGACCAATTGAAATCAAAAAGAGCCGGAAACCTGCAGATCGTACATAATAATTTTACAGACCGGCAGCCCTTGATGCAGCAACAGCTTGAAGATTCAGACAGCTTAACCTGGGTCGAAAAGATTATCAACGAGCTGCCCGAACAGCAAAGGATGATCGTTCAGTTTCGGGATATTGAACAATATGAATTTGAAGAAATTGCCAAAATGATGGATATGAATGAAACCGCAGTGCGAGTTGCGCTTTCAAGAGCAAGGAAGACGATTAGAGAATTTATGACAAAAACACACAGTTATGGAATTGGATAGAAAAGAAAACAGAATAGAATTATTATTAGAAAAATACTTTGAGGGAGAAACCTCTATTGCCGAGGAAAATGAATTAAAACTTTATTTTTCGTCTGCAGATGTTGCGCAGCATCTGGAACAGTATAAGGCAATGTTTGGCTATTTCTCTTCAGCGAAAGAGCAAAAGTTTGAGCAAAAGATTCCACTAAAATCTAAGACACAAAAAGTGGCGTGGCTTTCTATTGCAGCATCTGTTGTGATTTTGCTGGGAATGTTTACATTCTACAATCGAAGCATCAATCAAAGTGAAGATTTAGGTACCTATAATGATCCTGAAAAGGCATTTGAGGAAACCCAAAAAGCACTGAACCTGTTGTCAAAGAACGTGAATGTAGGCGTTGAAAGCATGCAATACGTTAAAGAGTACCAAGATTCAAAAGATTTAATATTTAAAAATTAGAAAAAATGACAAAATTTATAGTTACCCTAGCATTAGCCTTAGTTCCAGCCTTATTTTTTGGACAATCTGCATTTGATAAATTCGACGGTCAAGATGACATTACATCTGTAGTCGTGAATAAAAAAGCATTCGAGATGCTTGGAGAAATCAAGACCGACGTGAAAGAAAAAGAAGTGGCAAAATACATGAAGATGGCTGACAAGATTGATAATTTCAAAATGTTCTCGACTTCAAGCATCAAAAAAGCAGCAGAAATGAAAACAGCTTTTGATGCCTACAGAAAAAAAGAATCTTTGGAAGAATTAGTACGAGTGAATGACAAAGGAAAGAATGTGCAGATTTATATGAAATCAGGCAATTCATCCTCTAAAGTAAAAGAATTGCTTATGTTTATAGAAGGCGGCGATAGGAAAGGTGATGAAACTGTCTTAATTTCGCTGACTGGAGATATCGACTTGAGCAACTTAGACGGTCTGTCTAAATAAAAAAGTGCATACAAAATAAGTAAATACAACTAAAATGAAGAAGTTTTTAATAACAGTAGTCCTAGCATTAATGCCGTCCGTGTTTTTTGCGCAGTCAGCTTTCGATAAGTATGATGGGCTCGATGAAGTGACAGCAGTTATCGTAAACAAAAAAATGTTTGAAATGATGGGAAGTGTCAAGTCCAACGACAAAGAGGCGCAGCAATACATGAGCCTTGTCAAAAAGCTTGATAATTTGAGGGTCTTCGTGACATCGAGCCCGAAAATAACTTCTGATATGAAACTGACTTCAAGCAAGTATCTTAAATCTGCTGCGCTGGAAGAGCTCATGAGAGTAAACGACGGTGGCAAAAACATCAGGATTTATGTCAAATCAGGCGGAAGCGCGACCAAAGTTAAGGAACTGCTGATGTTTATAGAAGGCGGAGGCAAAGATGAAACTGTCTTGATGTCCTTGAAAGGAGATTTCGACCTTAATGATGTTTCGGCATTGACAGACAATCTTCCTGGCGGAGATGCCCTAAAAAAAGGATTAAAAGGTTCTAAAGGACCAAAAGGATCGAAAGGTCCAAAATAATCAGACTATGAAAAGATTTTCACTACTTACAGTTTTATGCCTCCTGTTGGCAAGCTGCAACTCAGAGCCAACATTGCAGCAATATTTTGTAGAGAATACCGAATCGAAAGACTTTATTGCTCTTGATCTTACGACAGATATACTAAAGTTGAATAAAGCAAAAGTATCTGCTGAAGAAAATGCGGCACTTGAGACTTTGAAAAAGATGAACATTTTGGCTTTCAAGGCGGATGAAAAGAATCCGGCTAAATTCGAGACTGAACGTACCAAAATCAAAGGCATCTTGAAAAACGAAAAGTACCAGGAACTGATTAAAGTCAATTCTGGGAAAGAAGGCGGTGCCGTTTATTTTGTCGGCAAAGACGATGCGATTGACGAGTTTGTCCTTTTTGCAAATAAAAATGATGCTGGCTTTGCGGTAGTGAGGGTTCTTGGAGATAACATGACACCGACGTCTATCATGACAATGCTTTCTGTACTAAAGAAAGCAGATCTGGACATCGAGCAACTAAAGCCATTGCAAAAGATGGTGCCCAATTAAATTAGGTTAGTAGTTAGTTAATGAAAAAAGCGATCAAAATCTGGTCGCTTTTTTATTTTTTACGAAACTCTTGCTTGAAATATTTAAAGGGAACTATGAGCATGCCAAAACATTCTCCTTCTTCTTTGCCGATATGTTTGTGGTGCATTTTGTGCGCCCTTCTCACGGCTCTTGCATAGCTGTTGTTGGCATTCCTGAACAGCTTGAACCTTTGGTGGATAAAAATATCATGTACCAAGAAATAAGCACACCCATACGCAAAAATGCCCAATCCGATAGCCAATCCAATCTCTAGGATGTTGTTTTGCCAAAGCAGAAAAAAGATGATGCTGATTACCGCATAGATGATAAAAAAAGCATCATTCCGTTCAAACCAAGAATCATGATCTTTTTTGTGATGGTCGGCATGGAGATTCCAAAGAAAGCCATGCATAATATATTTATGGCTAAACCATGCCATGAATTCCATGAAGCAGAAAGTAAGGATGAAAACGAATATATGAATCCACATAACTAAATCTTTTATATGATATTCAACTTATAACTGAAATAACATTTAGCGAAAAGGCCTAATTTTTCATAATCTGGAACACGAATCCGCGCATTTTTTATCTCAGCCGACGGTGTTTTCTTTAGCTTCTGCAATAGCTTTTTGTAATAGACGTAGGCCGTATATACTCCGAGTTTTGCTTCTAAAGGCAATTTTGTGATTCCTTCATAGCCGGATTTGAAATCATTTTCGATATCAGCAATGATCTGGTTTTTTGAAGCTTCATCAAGCCTGTTGAGGTTTGTATTCGGAAAATAGGTACGGCTCAGATTCTCAAAATCAGCTTTCAGGTCTCTAAGGAAATTGACTTTTTGGAAAGCAGAACCTAATTTCATAGCACTCTGTTTCAGCTCTTCGTATTTGGCCGTGTCGCCTTTTACAAAAACCTTAAGGCACATCAATCCCACGACATCAGCAGAACCGTAAATGTATTCCTCGTATTCTTGAACGGTTTTGTATTCTGTCTTTACCAGATCCAATTTCATACTTTCTAAAAAAGCCCTGATTAAGTCTACGGGAATATCGTATTTTTTTACGGTATGCTGAAAGGAATTCAGCACCGGATTCAGGCTGATACCGTCTGCTAAGGCTCGAAAAAGATCTTTTTCGAATAAATCAAACAGCGTATTCTTGTCGTACTCATGGAAGCTGTCTACGATTTCATCGGCAAAACGCACGAAACCATAAATATTGTAGATGTCCTGACGGATTGTAGGCGAAAGCATCTTTACGGCCGTAGCGAAAGAAGTACTGTAAGACTTGGTTACGTTCCTGCTGCATTCAAAAGAAATGATGTCAAAAATAGCTTTCATGAGTGGTGGTGGTTTGCAATTTTATACTGTATTCTTATCAATCAATTCAGAAACTAATTTCCCCGAAATCAATGCAGGAGGAACTCCTGGGCCTGGAACGGTAAGCTGTCCGGTAAAATATAGGTTCTTTACTTTTCGGCTTTTTAGTTTTGGGCGTAAAAATGCGGTCTGAAAAAGCGTATTCGCCAATCCGTAAGCATTTCCTTTATATGAATTGTATTCCTTTATAAAATCATTGACACAAAAGGATTCCTTAAATATAACACTTTTTCTGACATTTTGTTCCGTCAATTTTTCAAAACGGTCCATGATTTTCTCGAAATAAGTTGCTCTCAATTCTTCGCTATCTTCAATTCCTGGGGCTAACGGAATCAAAAATATTCCTGCTTCTTTTCCTACAGGCGCTGCTTCCGCATCGGTTTTTGACGGAAAGCTGGCGTAAAACAACGGCTCGTCAGGCCATTTCGGATTATCATATATTGCTTCGGCATGCCTGTCGAAATCTACATCGAAAAACAGCGTATGGTGTTCAACGTTTTCTATTTTCTTATCAAAACCTACATAAAACAGGAGCGAAGAAGGAGCAAAAGTCTTTTTAGCCCAATAGTCTTCTGTATAGGCACGGTCTTTTTCATCTAGCAACGTTTCAGTATGATGGTAATCGGCGCCGCTTAAGATGATATCTGCTGCTATTTTCTCTCCATTGATAATCAGCCCTTGGGCTTTTCCTTTTTCAACGATAATCTTTTCAATCGTACAGCTCGTATTTATTTCGACATCGAGTTCTTCAGCCAGCTTTTTCATGGCCAAGATTACCGAATACATTCCGTTTTTCGGATGCCAAGTTCCCAAACCGAAATCAGCAAAATTCATAAAGCTGTAGAAAGAAGGCGTATCCGACGGCTTGGCTCCTAAAAACAATACCGGAAATTCCAGTATCTGGATCAGCTTTTTGTTTTTGAACCGTTTCCGAATGTCTTTCGAGATGTTTCCAAAGAACTGTCCTATTTTTTTTGCCGTTTCGGGCGTAATCAATTCCAAAGGCGAAACCCCTGGGCGATAAACGAGATCTTTTATGGCGATATCATAATTGCTTTGGGCTTTTGCCATAAAGCTTCTCAATTGTTTTGCGCTTCCTTTTTCAATCGTTTCAAACGTAGCGGCTATTTCTTCGAGATTGTCTGCTATGGTCACAAAATCCTTGATTCCGAAATAAACGCGATACGCCGGCGACAGCTTTGTAAGCTCATAATAATCGGATGGTTTTTTGCCGAAATCAGCAAAGAACCGCTCAAAAACATCAGGCATCCAATACCAAGTAGGACCTATATCAAATGTGAAACCTTCTTTTTTTAATTGCCTTGCTCGTCCACCAATAGTCGCATTCTTTTCATAAATGGTAACCGTATGGCCTTGTTTTGCCAAATAGCAAGAGGCTGCTAAGGCAGAAAAACCAGAACCGATAATCTTGATATCTTTATGCATATTGTTTAACAAATATATAAAATTGATAAACAAAATTGTAGCTTTAAGAAATAATTATAGTTTGTTTAAGACTTCCTGCATACTAAAGTATACGGATATTTGGGAGGTGAGGTTTTGTGCAGGAATATACTTGGCCAATTTTCCTAAAATCCATAGCTCGGATTTCTTATCAGTTAAAATTTCTTCCTGTATTGTTTTTATATAGCTGGCCGTTTCTTCAATTTCGGGAAAGACCGTCCAATAGCTAACAAAAACGGTAGTGTCAAAAAGATTGGTCAGGTCTTTTAAATTTTCGATTGGAATTGACTGTCCGAGGTAAATGGTCTTGTATCCATGGAAAAGGATTTCATAATTGAGATAGATCAGTCCAAGCTCATGGATTTCGTTTTGTGGAAGATACAGTATAAAGACCTTGTCTTTTTTGGCGGGTTCTAAAATCTGAAGCTGCTCGATACTGCTCAACAGTTTCTGCCGAATAAGGTAGGATATAAAATGCTCATGTGAAGGCGTAATCGTTCCGGTTTGCCAAAGAATCCCAATCTCATTCATCAACGGAATGAAGATTTCGGTGAAGACTTCGCGGAATGATTTTTCGAAAAGCAACTTGTTATATGTCGTAAAAAATAAAGTCTGGTCAAAATTCATCATTGCCATTTTAAAAGCATTGATTGCATGGTTTTTTGCGCTTTTGTCAGAAACAATTTCTTGTACCAGCTGTGGAATTTTTTCAGGCGGGAATTTAGATATTTTAGAAATCTTATACCCGTGGCTATGCAATAACGTAATATTGAGCAGCTTCTGGAGATTTTCAACATCATACAAACGAATGTTTGTAGTAGTCCTCATCGGTTCCAGAATATTATATCTTTTCTCCCAAATCCTTATGGTATGGGCTTTAATGCCTGATAAATTCTCCAAGTCTTTGATGCTGAAAACACTTTTAATGCTGTTCATTGTTTTTGATGGTTTGTTAAACAAAAATAATAAAAAAACGCAACCTAAAGAGTAGATTGCGTTTTTATAATCTTCAGCAAAGTAGTTTATCTGTTGCTGTTAACAGCATTCGTAATGTTTGGATTCGCGTCAATTTCTTCTTGCGGAATCTTAAGCTCGAATCTCTTGCGTCGGCAGTCACATGCGACCCCACAGCCATTCTTATGATTTCTTATTAAAACTTTTATTGGATGACATGGAAGATTATCAAAATTTCGCTGTTCATAAAATCTCCAAGCTTGAAATTATTTCAAATATAAAGAGTGCTTTTGTGATTAGGAGCATAAAGGAAAGTCCGGTAATCAACTGCTTGTAAATAAAGAGAAAGAGCTTCAATATAGAAATTGCTGATATTGAAATCAGATTTATCCATATAAATATTTATATGTTTCTATATGTTTATGTACTTTTGTCCTGTTCTTTTTATCACAAGACTTATACTTGTGATTGCATAAATTAATATATGATGGACAACAAAAAAATAGAGAAGATATCCAAAGCCTTGAGCGATACAAGCCGAATTGCTATTTTACAGCAAGTAAAGAAAAAGCATGAAGGTCTTTATTGCGCTGAGGTTAACGATTTGTTGGATCTCACGCAGCCTTCTGTTTCCCATCACCTAAAACAATTGGTCGAAGCGGACCTTCTTATCCCTGAAAAAGAAGGACGAAACCTCAAATATTCGCTGAACCAAAAAGTACTTGACGATTATATCGCATGTCTTAGTAGTCTTAAAGGATAGGATTATCCTAAAATTAATGATTTTTTTACTTTATATTAATAGAAACATTTAAATATTTGAATTAATGAATAAATCGATTTATATAATGGCTCTGGGAGCCTTCGGGATAATTACTACTGAATTTGGCGTGATTGGAATCTTGCCTACGCTGGCGAAAGAATTTCAAGTTTCTATTGATACTGCTGGCTGGCTTTTAAGCGCTTTTGCATTGACAGTAGCCGTAGCTGGTCCTTTTACGACAATGCTAACAGCGAAGATAAACCGCAAAACAATTATGTGTGCTGTTTTGGCGATATTCGTAATTTCTAACTTGCTCTCAGCCATTTCTCCTAATTTCACGATGTTGATGATTGCCCGTATTGTGCCTGCTTTCTTGCATCCTGTTTTTTGGGCCGTATCCATGTCGGCCGCCGCAAAACAAGCAGGACCTAAAGATGCGCCGAAAGCAATTTCGGTAGTTATGGCGGGTCTTAGTGTAGCGACTGTGTTAGGTGTGCCGATAACGACTTATATGGCTGATTTGTTTGATTGGAGAGCTTCCTTTATTTTAGCTGGAATCATTAATCTCGTTGCTTTTGCTGCCTTGGCGCTTTTTGTGCCATCCATGCCAGTAGAAGAGAAGCCATCTGCAGAAAACCAAGTAAAAGTATTAGACAAGCCACAAGTTTGGTTCAAGCTTTTCACGTCGCTAATTATAGTAGCAGGAATGTTTGCAACGTATGGTTACTTGGCAGAATATATGAACAAGATTTCGCACATGAACGGTACTGAAATCAGCATCATGCTCTTGGTTTTTGGAGTTACGGGTATAGTAGGGAATTGGCTTATGGGAATCGCGCTCAGCAAAAACGTAGCGCTGACAAACCGATTGTTTTTACTTTCTTTGATAGCTATCCATTTACTAGCCTACCAGTTTGGCGGCGCTTTTGTTCCAATGGTTATTATTATTTCTGTGTGGGGTTTCATACACACGGGCGGCTTTTTGTCGGCTAATATCCATATCATAGACGGCGTTCCTCAACAAGCACTCGAAAGCGTAAACAGTTTGATGCCTTCTTTCTTTAATGCGGGTATTACATTAGGAGCTTTACTAGGTGGTTTTATTATTGCACGATATGGCATCCATGAAGTGATCTGGCTAAGCGTGCCGTTGCTTTTATTGGCATTCGGATTTACTTTTATTACGCTAGATAAGAAACAAAAAACAATTGAAGCAGAAGAAACAGAAGAACTAAAACCAGAGCCTGTTCAAGCAGTTTCTTGTGAATAATGTTCTAAACTAGATATAAAAAAGCCTCAAACGAGGCCTTTTTTGTTATTGCACTATTGCTTTTCAAAAGTAGATTCGGTACCATCGGCGGCAATAACTCCGTCGAATAAAATGAATTTATTCTCAGATAAAAGCATATATAGCTTTTCTTCGTTGTTGAATTTAATACTGTAGTTGGCCTTGCGGTTATTTACAGGTACATCCTTTTCAGGCGTAACGGTAAAACTGCCACTGAGTACTTTTTTGCCATCGCTGTATTTTTCGAAATTCTGTCCGTCAAACTTGAAAGAGTTCCCATTGCCGGGCTTAAAATTAGGATCTACTCCTCGAACTTGTATTCCTGCTACATGCCTGAGTTCCCATGTTCCGTCTAATTCAGGTCCTGTTGCTTTTTTTTCGCAGCTTATGATCGTAAAAAGTACTATCATGCTTAAAGTTAATCTAAAAATGTTTTTCATAGAATTTTTATAAATGTTAGCAATCCACCAAATTAAGCAAAATAGTGTCAGCTTTTACATAGAGAATGGGAGTTAGATTATTGTTGATCGGAAATCTTTTCAGGCTTTTTCTTGCCGAAGAAATCAAACGAATCCAGCCTCAAGATATACGATAGCTTAAAATTTCCTGAGTATAAGCCTACATTCGAATTTTTATTATCCGAGAAAGCAGAAAATATGGCATTACTGACGTAGGATAATCCGATAGACCAGTCTTCTTTATTATATCCTACAGCAATTCGCGGAAATAGCGTTGGATAAGCTTCTATTTTCCGCTTGCCGAAAGTATTTAGTCTTTCGGATCCTACGTTGATTCCAACGGTAGTAGAAGCACTGGCAAACCATTTATTGTTGATTGCCCATAGATAGGCGTAGCCGCCGCTTACACCAAACTGGAAATTCCGCAATGAATTTTTTTCTTTGTGGACGAAGGAGCTGTCCGACTCAATTTTTGTAAAATAAACGCCACCACCAATCAGAAAGCTTCCGGCCGATTTCAATTGTTTTTCACTTTGGTTAAAAGCGGCTTTATAAGAGAATTTTTTGTTATTGAAAACATATTGTCCATACGCACCATATTGCTGGATTTTCAGGTCAGGGTAGAGCTCGATGTTGTTGCCGTCATCATCTGCAGTATAAAATCCTCGGTATTTTTGAATAAAGACATCGATGATGATTTTTTTTCCATAATTATGAATTTGAAGATCTAATGCCTTGGTTTTTCCTTTATCTTTCTCTCTCATAAAATTGAAACCTTGGCCGTAGCTTACATTGACAATAGTGTTATTCAAGGAAAACCCTAATCCGATATTGGGCGGATTATTCGGCATGAATCTTTTAGATTCTTCGGTACCCGTCTGCTGTTCCATCGAAAGGAAATTCTTTGCAAGATAAGTCATTACCGAAAATTTATGCTCGTAAGGCTTGATATAAGTACTGTCGCGCTGTCCGCTACATAAGCAAGGCATCTTAAAAACCAAGAAAAGAAGAAAATGCAGCTTCATGTAGTAGTAAACGTAGATTTGTTGTCTTGATTATTTGTTGTGAGAAAAAATCTTCATAAATGTAAGAAATGCTACTTTGTTGGAGTAGAATGTAGCGTACTATTTTAGTCTTAAATGAAAAGTAGGAGCCATCCAATTAGCAACATAAAAAAGGACAAACCAGAAGAATTCTGATTTGTCCTAGATGTGACCACGGTGGGATTTGAACCCACACGCCCTTACGAGCACCACCCCCTCAAGATGGCAAGTCTACCGTTTCTCCACGTGGCCTAAAACAAAAAAAGCCAAACACTGCTGTTCGACTTTTTGTGACCCGACTGGGGCTCGAACCCAGGACCCCATCATTAAAAGTGATGTGCTCTACCGACTGAGCTATCGAGTCATTACATTCAAGAAATCTAAAGTCATTTTGTGACCCGACTGGGGCTCGAACCCAGGACCCCATCATTAAAAGTGATGTGCTCTACCGACTGAGCTATCGAGTCATTTAATTTCTTGAATGCGGGTGCAAATATAAGGCCTTATTATTTATTTTTCAAAGCAAATTTGTTTTAAATTTGTCTTTTTTTAATAATCTTTCATAATGCCTTAATTTATAAGGATTTATTTCGATGACAAAAATTATTTTATTGGGTTATATGGGTTCTGGAAAGTCAACAATTGCCAATTTGCTGTCTGAAAAAACTCAAATCAGGGTTTGCGATTTAGACAAAATCATCGAAGAAAGGGTTGGAATGTCTGTAAAAAATATATTCGACCAGAAAGGAGAAATCTATTTTCGGAAGCTGGAGCACCAAATATTTAAAGAATTAATCTCTTCTGATGAACAGATGATATTGAGCTTAGGCGGCGGAACTCCTTGTTATGCCAATAACCACGAAATGCTTAATGGAAGCAATATAATTTCTTTTTACCTAAAAGCTTCGATTGAGACGCTTTTTAGCAGGTTGCTTTCTATTAAAGATAATCGTCCGCTTATAGCAGAGCAGGAAAAAGAAGAAATGAAGGAGTATATTGCCAAGCATCTTTTTGACCGAAGCTATTACTACAATCAAGCGACGCATGTCGTGGTTGTCGATAATCAATCTCCTGAAGAGGTTGTTTCAGCTATTTCAAAGATTTTAGCTTAAGTAAGCATAATCTTCTGTATCTTCAAAAACAACCTGAACGTGCTCTTGTAAGGAAGTAGATAGCGAAATTCCCTTGAAATCGGCTTTCACGGGATATTTTTTATGGTTTCGGTCTACAAGTACGGCGGTTTTGAATTTTTTCAAAGGAACGTCCAAAAAATGCTTTACGCCATAGGCCAATGTAGTTCCAGAGTTAAGCACATCGTCAACAAGAACAAGCCCTTTGTTTTCGTACTGCTTTTTTTCTAGAGAAGTGGTGATTTCGTTATGAGGATTTTGTTTGTCGATATAGACTTCGCATAGCGATACTTTTAGATCGGCTATTTGGTTGACTTTCTGAGCAATCTTTTCGGCAAAAATGTAGCCGTTTTTAGCAATTCCGGCAATAACAATTTCTTCTTCATCCACAAAAGTTTCGTATATCTGATAAGCGATTCTTAGGATTTTGTGTTCTATTTCTTGATTGTTAAGAATTATATTTTTGCTCATTTTGATTTATTTTTTCCAAAGATAAAAAACGGTTTGTTTCTTTAGGCGATTGAAGGTAGATTTATATATCATCTAAAGGTTAAATGCTATTCTGTTTCGTCTTCTTCGAAATCCAAGCTAAAGTCTTCCAGATCCCTGCGGTCTTTTTTAGTTGGCCTTCCTTCGCCATGTTTTCTATAATGTTCTTTAGATAGCTTTAAAAGCTCTAGATGCTGGAATGATTCGATTGGGGTTTCATCTTTTCTATACATATCAACCAGCTTGGCGCCAACGCGGTTTTGGGGAATATCGAGCACGGTTATCGTGTGTGTGATTTGGTCTTTCCTGAAGGTAATCTTGTCTGTCGGAAATACTTCTTTGGAAGGTTTGGCGACCTGTCCGTTTACTGTAATGTGGTTCTTTTTGCAAGCCTCGGTTACCATATTGCGCGTCTTGTAATATCGAATGCACCATAAGTATTTATCTACTCTCATACTAAAACTTAAAATCTAAGTTAATTTATTTACAAAAATAAATCAAAATTGTATCTTGCGCCTCTAAATTCAATAATAATGACCAGAATTAAGCTTTTTTTTATAGCTATAGTTTCAAGTACAGTACTTTTCTCTTGTAAAAAGGATGATGATTCCGCAAGCGTTGTCCCGCCTAGAGACAGAGCTACACAATATGCATCAGACATTGCGGATATAGAGAGTTATCTGAAAACGCATTATCTGACAGTTACTACAGATGCTAATAACAATCCAATTCCAGCCATTACCGCAATTCCAGAAGGAGGGTCACAAGTTTCTATTTGGAATCAGACAGAGTATCCGTTGCAATTTAAAATGGTGAAAAACGATTTAAGAACTTACAGCACTGCCGATCCTATAGTAGGAAAGCTTATTGAAGATCCGGTTGAATATAAATTGTATTATATAAAAATAAGAGAAGGTGTTGGCCAGCCTGCGCGATTGCTAGATTCTACATTGGTTACTTATAAAGGACATCTTTTAGATGGTACTCAGTTTGATTACAGACCGAATCCGATTTGGCTTTCTCAAGAACGAGTGGTTTCTGGATGGAGAAACTTGATGACAGAATTTAAGACAGGAAATGCAATCGATGATCCTTCAAATCCTGGAGGTACTTTGTTGACAGATTATGGAGTAGGGCTTCTGTTTATTCCTTCTGGACTAGGTTATTATAACAGCCCTCCATCGGGTTCTTCTGTTCAAGCATATTCCCCTCTAGTGTTTAATTTAAATCTGCATTCTGTAAAATATACGGATGCTGATGGCGACGGAATTTTGTCTTATCTAGAAGATTTGAACGGCAATGGTAATTATTACGATGATGATACAGACGGTGATGGTATACCTGACTTTTTAGATGTTGATGATGATGGCGACGGTACAAGGACAAGGACAGAAATAAAAGATAGTTTTGGTAATTTGTATCCGTTTGATCTGATACCAAATTGTGCGGGAACGACAGGAGGTTTAAAAAGATATTTAGATCCTAGCTGCGAATAAGATAAAAGTTAAATAAAAAAAATCCCGCTCATTGAGCGGGATTTTTTTTATTATGAAGAATATTATTTTCTTTTAATTACTCTTTCAGCAGCTTCAACAATAGCTTGATTGTTAAGCTTGTATTTCTGCATCAGTTGATCTGGTGTTCCCGATTCGCCAAAGCTGTCATTTACGGCAACAAATTCTTGCGGTGCAGGATAGTTTAACGACAAAACTCTTGCTACACTTTCGCCTAATCCGCCAAGCATGTTATGCTCTTCAGCAGTCACGATACATTTTGTCTTAGCGATTGATTTTAAGATAGCTTCTTCATCAAGAGGCTTAATCGTGTGGATGTTGATTACTTCCGCCGAAATTCCTTTAGCTTCTAACGCTTCAGCAGCAACCAATGCTTCCCAAACTAGATGTCCGGTAGCCACAATTGTTACATCAGTTCCTTCGTTAAGCAATACTGCCTTTCCGATTTCGAAAGTTCCGTTTTCAGGAGTAAAATTTGGAACAGATGGACGTCCGAAACGTAGATAGACTGGTCCGTGATGCTCTGCAATTGCAATAGTAGCCGCTTTAGTTTGGTTGAAATCGCAAGTATTGATTACAGTCATGCCAGGCAGCATTTTCATCAGTCCGATGTCTTCAAGGATCTGGTGTGTTGCACCGTCTTCACCTAAAGTCAAGCCTGCGTGTGAAGCACAGATTTTTACATTTTTATCTGAATAAGCAACAGATTGACGGATTTGGTCATAAACTCTTCCTGTAGAAAAGTTAGCGAATGTTCCGGTAAAAGGAATTTTCCCGCCAATTGTCATTCCTGCCGCGATTCCAATCATGTTCGCTTCAGCAATACCTACTTGAAAGAAACGCTCTGGATGATTCTTTTTGAAATCGTCCATTTTCAAAGAACCGATCAAGTCGGCACAAAGCGCCACAACATTTTCGTTTTTTTGACCCAATTCGGTCAATCCCGCTCCAAAACCAGAACGAGTATCTTTATTTCCTGTATTTGTATATTTTTTCATTTTTGTCTTTTTGATATACGCAATAATAGCTGTGGCAATAAGCATAAGGCTAGTTGCTTAGCTTACTGCTTTTTAATAGTCGCTTTCGCCTTCACAATAATTTTGAGCCAAGGCAGTTGCCAGCTGTTCGTCATTTGGAGCTTTTCCGTGCCAAGCGTGGCTGTACATCATATAATCTACACCATTACCCATTTCGGTGTGAAGCAATACGCAAACTGGTTTTCCTTTTCCTGTTCTTGATTTTGCATCTGTCATTCCGGCAATTATTGCCTCGATATCATTTCCTTTTTCGATTTCTAGAACATCCCATCCAAAAGCTTCAAATTTAGCTCTGATGCTTCCCATGTTCAAGACCTCGTCGGTTGGTCCGTCAATTTGTTTTCCGTTTAAGTCAATTGTAGCAATGTAGTTGTCAACTTTATAAGCAGAAGCATACATCATAGCTTCCCAGTTTTGACCTTCTTGCAATTCGCCATCACCATGAAGACTGTAAACCAAATGTGAATCTTTATTTAGTTTTTTCGTCAACGCCGCTCCAATTGCAACAGACATTCCTTGTCCTAAAGACCCAGAAGCCATGCGGATTCCTGGCAGCCCTTCATGCGTAGTAGGGTGGCCTTGAAGGCGCGAGTTAATGTGGCGGAAAGTAGCCAATTCAGCTACAGGAAAATAACCGCTTCTAGCTAAAACGCTGTAGAAAACAGGTGAAATGTGGCCATTTGACAAAAAGAAGATGTCTTCGCCTTTCCCATCCATGTCGAAACCTGGCTTGCGCTCCATTAAATTTTGATAAAGTGCTACGAGAAATTCAGTACATCCTAGCGAACCGCCCGGATGTCCAGAGTTTACAGCATGAACCATTCGAAGAATATCTCTTCGCACTTGAATAGTTAAGTTGTTTAATTGTTGTGTGTTAGGTTTCATTCTTATGTGATAAATTTAAACTGGCGCAAAGATAATCAGATATTTGGATTTTTTGAGGTTTGAATTTTCAGATTTTCAGAAAGTTGTCAAGAGTTATGGGAGCGAAAAGTACAGAAATATTATTTTCTAAATTTTTCGGCTCAGGTAATCTTTGGCCTCGGCAATCAACAGGTCTATATTATGTGTATAGCGGTCAAGTGACCTGCTTTTTAGAAATAATTTCAAAGCCTTTCCGTATTCGCCTTTGTCCTGATGGTAAATGCCAAGATTCCGAAAATAATAAGAATTGTAAGGGTCAAGTTCAAAAGAGAGATTGAGGTCGTGAAGCCCTTCTTCGATACGCCCCAATTTGATTTTAGAAAGTCCCCTATTGTTATAGGAATAGGCAAAAGATTTGTCGATTTCAAGTGCTTTATCAAAGAAAGCAATCGCTTCTTCGTATTTTTCTAAAATATTTAAAGTATAGCCTTTATTGTTTAACGAATAGCTGTTCATAGGATTCAGCTTTAATGATTTGGCGTAGAATTTCATTGCCTTTTCATGATTTTCATAGTGCGAATAAATAAGGCCAAGATTGGAATAGTCTTCGGAGTTCATCGTAAAGCGCTTCTTGAATTCAGAAAAATAAACTTTGGCTTTAAAATAGTCTTTTAACAGGAGATGGCAATAAATAGCCCAACGATAGGTGTCCTGGTCTTGTAGGCCGCTGGAGAGAAGTGAATCAAAAAGAAAAGCTGCTTCTTTGTATTGTTTTTGGTTGTATAAAGCTATAGCCTCAAAATATTGTTTGGGAAATCTTTTGTGTCGAAAAAGACGTACGAGCGAAGTGCCGTCGTTGTGACCGATTCTTCCATCATGGAGGACTATGGAACGCCTGCTGGGAATAATATTTTTTAGGAAATCAAAAATTGAAAGCAACAAGAAGACCAAGAAAAGAAAAGACATGAAATCAGTGAGCTTGAGGGCAAAAGCCATATAACAGGAAACTATCCCAATAGAGAGAGAAGCAAGCGGGCCTGTTAAGGTATAGATGATTTTTTTGTTGATGGAGATATTACTGGCATGCGGAACACAAAGGCCGCCTTTCCATTTAAAAAGATTGTATTTGATCCAGATTTCCAGCTTGCCGACAGCGAATCTAAAACTCTGTTCAGTATCGCCATAGGAACCGAGGAATATCGTAGCACGTTCGCGCGTCATCAAAATGGCGGGAATTGCGTGGCCTAGCTCATGAAAGACCGTGAGCAAAGGCCTTGTTATTAGAAGTATAGCAAGCAATTCAGCCATCAATTGTGTTTTCATTGTCTATCAGGATTTGGCAGGGGAAATGCTTTTGGGGGTATCACATTCGGGTCTAAAAATAGCAATAAATTTTTTCTCAAGACAAATGCTCTTTTGGAACTTAAAAAACTGAAAGTAAACATTTTTTTGTGAAAACAGAATGGCTCTAGGATATGATGTTAAATTAAATCATAAATCTAAAATGATAAATTGTAAATAAATTATCTTTGCCTCCCGAAAGTTTGGGATAAAGAGAAAAGAATGAAATTTGAACTATTACAAAATGATCCGAATTCAAAGGCAAGAGCCGGGAAAATAACTACGGATCACGGCGTTATCGAAACGCCTATTTTTATGCCAGTTGGGACGGTTGCTTCCGTAAAAGGCGTACACCAGAGAGAACTGAAAAACGATATCAATCCTGATATTATTTTAGGAAATACCTATCACCTCTATTTGAGACCTCAAACACAGATTCTTGAAAAAGCGGGAGGGCTCCATAAATTCATGAACTGGGACCGCAATATCTTGACCGATTCAGGAGGCTACCAAGTATATTCGCTTTCTTCTAACAGAAAAATAAAAGAAGAAGGTGTAAAGTTCAAATCTCATATCGACGGTTCGTATCATGTTTTCACGCCGGAGAATGTCATGGAAATCCAAAGGACAATCGGTGCAGACATTATCATGGCTTTTGACGAATGTACGCCTTATCCATGCGACTACCGTTACGCTCAACGCTCTATGCATATGACCCACAGATGGCTTGACAGATGTATTAATCATTTAGACAAGCTTCCTTATAAGTATGGGTATGAGCAGACATTTTTTCCAATCGTACAAGGAAGTACCTATAAGGATTTACGTCAGCAGTCGGCAGAATATATCGCAAATGCCGGAGCGCAAGGAAATGCGATAGGAGGGCTTTCTGTAGGAGAGCCAGCCGAAGAAATGTATGCAATGACCGAAGTCGTTACAGAAATTTTGCCAAAAGACAAACCGAGATATTTGATGGGAGTGGGTACTCCTATTAATATTTTAGAAAATATTGCGCTCGGGATCGATATGTTCGATTGCGTGATGCCGACCAGAAATGCTAGAAACGGAATGTTGTTTACAGCACATGGCACAATTAATATAAAAAATAAAAAGTGGGAAGATGATTTCTCTCCGCTTGATGAAATGGGACATACTTTTGTCGATACTGAATATACAAAAGCGTATCTACGCCACCTTTTTGCCGCAAACGAATATCTTGGAAAACAGATTGCCACTATCCATAACTTAGGTTTTTACATGTGGTTGGTTCGTGAAGCAAGAAAGCATATCTTAGCAGGAGATTTCCGAGTTTGGAAAGAAATGATGGTGAAGCAGATGGATCAAAGGCTGTAATTGACAGCCAAACTAAACTAACTATCTACAAGAAGAATGAAGATAATTGACAAATATATCCTTAAAAGATATTTAGCCACATTTTTTGTGATGCTGTTTCTGTTTATTCCGATCGGGATTGTTATCGACGTATCTGAAAAGATTAATAAGATTCTTCAGAACAAAGTGCCATTTGTTGAAGTTGCGTTTTATTATCTGAATTTCACGATTTATTTTGCCAATCTCCTTTTTCCGATTTTCTTGTTCCTATCAGTGATTTGGTTTACTTCAAAACTAGCTAACAATACGGAAATTATTGCTATATTAAGTTCGGGAATTTCATTTAGCCGATTCTTACGTCCTTATATTATTGGTGCTACGATTATCTCGGTCTTGGCCTTACTTATGGGATTTTTTATCGTGCCCAAGGCAAGCCAAGGGTTTAATGATTTTAGGTATACTTATTTAAAAGGCAACAATAAAACGAGAGAAACATCGAATGTATACAGAGAAATCAGTCCAGGCGAGTTTATTTATGTCAGTAATTTCAACATCAATTCAAAAACCGCTTTCGATTTCTCGCTGAAGAAATTCAAAGACAACAAGCTTGATTTTAGTATCAATGCTAGTCGTATACACTATAATGAAAAAGATAGCACGTATTCGATGTATAATTATGTAAAAAGAACTTTGGGTACAACAGACGATAGATTAGAAACCGCGGCAAAAAAAGACACGGTTTTTAAATTTGATTTAGAAGATCTGACTCCTGTAATCTATATCGCGGAAACGCTTACTGTAGGCGAATTGAATGATTTTATCAATAAAGAAAGAGAAAGAGGTTCTTCCAATATAAATACCTATCTCGTGGTATTGTATAAAAAATACAGCCTTCCCGTGTCCGCATTTATTCTGACGGTTATTGCCGTAGCCGTATCTTCTATGAAAAGAAGAGGCGGAATGGGAATGAACCTTGCTATCGGAATTGGACTCGCCTTTACCTTTATCTTTTTTGATAAGATTTTCGGAACGTTAGCTGAAAAATCAAGCATACCACCTTTTATAGCCGTTTGGCTTCCTAACTTTGTTTTTGGAATTTTAGCTATATACCTGCTTCGGAATGCAAAAAGATAACAACCTAAAAAGCTATCTAAATCTACATCTGATTGTTTTTATCTGGGGATTCACGGCAATTCTTGGCGAACTGATTACGGTAAAAGAAGAATCGGTTGTCTGGTACAGAATGCTGATGGCCGGAATCTTTATGCTCCTATACGTACTTATCACCAAAAAGCCTTGGCGCATTCCTCGCAAATCGTTTTTCCAGTTGATTGGCGTTGGCTTGCTGATTGCTCTACATTGGATTTTCTTCTTTAAAGCAATAAATGTCTCCAATGTTTCTATTACGCTGGCAGTATTTTCAACAGGCGCATTTTTCGCTTCAATATTAGAACCGATCTTCTTCAATAGAAAAATGCTTTGGTATGAAGTTTTCTTCGGATTGATAATCATCGGCGGACTTTTGATGATCATGCAGGTCGAGACCCGATATATTTTAGGAATGGTGTATGCACTGATTTCAGTTTTCTTAGGCGTCATGTTTACGCTTTTTAACGGAAAATTAATTCGCGAATATGACCCGTCTGTAATTACCCTTTACGAATTTTTTGCAGGCGTCTTTTTTGTATCCCTCTATCTGTTATATGGAAGAAAGTTTACGCCAGAATTTTTTACGGTTTCACTAAACGACTGGATTTTGCTGCTGATTCTTTCTTCAGTATGTACGGCTTATGCTTTTACAGCATCCGTAAACGTAATGAAAAAGCTTACTCCCTATACTGTCATGCTTACGACCAACATGGAACCGGTTTACGGAATCATGCTTGCCTATTTTATTTTAGGAGACAAAGAAAAGATGAGCCCTGCTTTTTATATCGGTGCCCTCATTATCTTGGCAACCGTAATATTGAACGGTATCCTAAAGAATTATAAGTCAAAAAAATCACTGCAAGTTGATTAATAGCAGGTTTCTTTGAAGTTTGTTTTTTAAGACCATAAGGCTTTAAATCTTTTCTAAATAAGCTTTCGTTCTTAAATGAAAATTCTATCTTTGCAGTTCGAACCAAACTAAAAATGCACAAGTCCTATGGAATATTTAGATTTTGAGCTCCCTATAAAAGAACTTGAAGACCAGTTAGACAAATGCCAAGTAATTGGTCAAGAATCAGACATTGACGTATCGAATACTTGCAAGCAGATTGAGAAAAAACTAGAAGAAACTAAGAAAAATATATATAAAAACTTAACCGCTTGGCAGCGTGTACAGTTGTCAAGGCATCCGAGTCGCCCATATACAATGGATCATGTGAATGCATTGTGTGGAGACAGTTTCTTAGAACTTTTTGGAGACAGAAATTTCAAAGACGACAAGGCGATGATTGGTGGTTTGGGTAAAATTGGTGGACAGTCGTTCATGATTGTCGGACAGCAAAAAGGATACAATACCAAAACACGCCAGTACCGTAATTTTGGTATGGCAAACCCAGAAGGTTACCGTAAAGCGTTGCGTTTGATGAAAATGGCAGAGAAATTCGGAATTCCTGTAGTGACTTTGGTAGATACTCCGGGAGCTTATCCAGGTTTAGAAGCCGAAGAAAGAGGCCAAGGAGAAGCTATTGCAAGAAACATCCTTGAAATGATTCGTTTGAAAGTTCCAATCATCACTGTGATTGTTGGAGAAGGAGCTTCAGGTGGTGCATTAGGAATAGGCGTGGGTGATAAAGTATACATGTTAGAAAATACATGGTACTCTGTTATTTCTCCAGAATCCTGTTCTTCCATCTTATGGAGAAGCTGGGAATACAAAGAACAAGCAGCTGAAGCATTAAAACTGACTTCATTTGACATGAAAAAACAAAAGCTGATCGACGATATCATTCCAGAACCGCTAGGCGGCGCTCACTATGATAGAGATACCACGTTCAAATCAGTAGAAAAATACATATTGAAAGGATATAACGAATTAAAAGACTTATCAACAGCTGAATTAGTATCCCAAAGAATGGATAAATACAGCAAAATGGGCGAATTTAAAGAGTAAACCTTACGAAAAGAAGAACTAAATCCGAAGCCCCGTGGTTTCGGATTTTTTTTTGGTTATCAACACAATTTTAATACTTATAAACATACGGTAACTAACAAGTCGAGGGCATTTTTTTTTAATTTTTAGTTACATTCGCATTATGGAAAATCTCAGAAATATAAACCCGATTAAAGTAGACAAAACTACTATAATCAATCTCGAAAAAGGAAAGCTCCCGCCGCAAGCGCTCGACTTGGAGGAAGCTGTCTTGGGCGCGATGATGATTGATAAAAAAGGGGTGGATGAGGTGATCGATATTCTCCAGCCAGATGCCTTTTACAAAGAAGCCCACAAGTATATTTTTGAAGCTATTGTACAGCTTTTCAACGATTCACAGCCGATTGACTTATTAACAGTCTCAGCACAACTTAAAAAGAGTGCAAAACTGGATTTGTCTGGCGGTGATTTTTACTTGATTCAGCTTACGCAAAAAATTTCGTCTTCAGCACATATCGAGTTTCACTCGAGGATTATTCTCCAAAAGTTTATCCAACGAAGCTTGATCAAGATTTCTTCTGAAATTATCGAAGAATCCTATGATGAAACGACAGACGTTTTTGATTTGCTTGATAAAGCCGAATCCAAATTATACGAAGTAACGCAAGGAAACATCAAAAGAAGTTCCGAAACGGCACAAAGCTTGGTGATTCAAGCAAAGAAAAGAATCGAAGAAATTGCAAATAAGGAAGGTCTGAGCGGTGTTGCTACCGGCTTTGAAAAACTAGACAAAGTAACTTCTGGATGGCAGCCGAGTGATTTGATTATTATCGCAGCACGTCCGGGTATGGGTAAGACCGCTTTCGTATTGTCGATGGCAAGAAACATTGCGATTGATTTCGGACATGCTGTCGCTTTGTTCTCTCTAGAGATGTCCTCTGTACAGCTAATTACCCGTCTGATTTCTTCCGAAACCGGACTTTCTTCCGAAAAGCTTCGTACTGGAAAATTAGAAAAACACGAATGGGAGCAGTTGAGTATCAAGGTAAAAAACCTTGAAAAAGCACCCTTGTATATTGATGATACGCCGTCGCTTTCCATTTTTGATTTAAGAGCGAAGGCACGTCGTTTAGCTTCGCAATACGGAATCAAGCTTATCATTGTCGATTACCTTCAGCTGATGACAGCAGGCGGTAATGGAAAAGGTGGAGGAAACCGTGAACAAGAGATTTCTACCATTTCTCGAAACCTGAAAGCATTAGCAAAGGAGCTTAACGTTCCTGTGATTGCACTGTCACAGCTTTCGCGTGCGGTAGAGACACGTGGTTCGAGTAAAAGGCCGTTGCTTTCGGATCTTAGGGAGTCGGGTGCGATTGAGCAGGATGCGGATATCGTTTCGTTTATCTACCGTCCGGAATACTATAAAATTGATGAATGGGATGATGATGAACACTCGCCAACAGAGGGCCAAGCCGAATTTATCATTGCGAAACACAGAAATGGTAGTTTGGAAAACGTAAGGCTGAAATTCATCGGAAATCTCGGTAAGTTCGATAACCTTGACGAATACGGAACCAGCTTTGATGATCTGCCTTCCAAAATGAACATGCAAGACAATCCATTTTTGACAAAAAATCTGCCATCGGCTAACGATGCTTTCGGCAGCAATATGAACAGCGTTGACGATGACAGCGATGTTCCATTCTAGATAAAATCAGAATCCGCTCATTTGGGCGGATTTTTTTATAATTTACTTTCTCAAAAACCGTTATCTTTGAAATAAAAAGTTTAGAATGCCTTTTAGAAAACTATTCCATACACTTCTATTGCTCTTGATTTCCATGCCTTCATGGGCTTCTTTTATTTTGCTTCCGATGGACGAATCGTCGCAACAGAATCATTTAAAAGCCTACGGAATTACCTATTGGTCATTAGATAAGCACTATAAAGTGAGCTGGCTATTGAATTACAGAGGCGGTTCTTTCCTTTTGCCCGATGCGCCAGAAATACGAAAAGAATGCCAGATTCGCGGCGTTAGTTTTGAACTGCTTTCGGACGGACAGGCGAACCAGATTTTAGATGAAATCAGCAGTCCTTCCCAAAATATGGAAACGGTAGTTTTAGAAAAAGCCCCGAAGATTGCCGTATATACGCCAAAAGGCAAACAGCCTTGGGATGATGCCGTTACCTTGGTCTTGACCTATGCCGAAATTCCTTTTACAGCGATTTATGATGAAGAGGTTTTATCAGATGGTTTGCTTTTATACGACTGGCTTCACTTGCACCATGAAGATTTTACAGGACAATACGGTAAGTTTTTTGGAGCCTATAGAAATGCGCCTTGGTACATCGAGCAGAAAAAAGAAGCTGAAGAATTAGCCAAAAAATTAGGCTACAGTAAAGTATCCGAAGAAAAATTAGCTGTGGCAAAAAAGATACGTGATTTTGTGATTGGCGGTGGATTCATGTTTGCCATGTGTTCTGCAACCGACAGTTTTGATATCGCCTTAGCCGCAGAAGGCGTCGATATTTGCGAGCCGATGTTTGACGGTGACGAAAGCGAAGGAAACTACCAGTCTAAAATCGACTACAATAATAGCTTTGCGTTTAAGGATTATATTTTGGAAAGAAACCCTATTGTTTATGAGTTTTCGGATATCGACATGACGCAGAAAAGAAACATCATGCCCGAGAAGGATTATTTCACTTTAATGGATTATTCTGCAAAATGGGACCCGATTCCGAGCATGCTCTGCCAAAACCATACGCAATTAATCAAAGGATTTATGGGACAGACGACTTCTTTTGACAGCGACAGGATTAAGTCTAGCGTTTTGGTCATGGGCGAAAACAAAGTGAATAATGAAGCAAGATACATCCATGGCACGAAAGGAAAAGGAATGTTTACCTATTTTGGCGGACACGATCCAGAAGATTATCAGCATAGAGTAGGCGATGCTCCTACCGTTTTAGACCTTCATCCTAATTCTCCTGGCTATAGGCTTATACTTAACAATGTACTCTTTCCTGCGGCTAGGAAGAAAAAGCTAAAAACCTAGTCAGAGAAGGGAATGAATTATCAAAAAATAATAGAGGAGGTTTTCGAAGAAGCCAAATCCTTTCCGCAAATTGGATATGTCCCTGATACGATTCCAGAGCTGGCAAAAATAGATCCGAATAAATTCGGCATACACCTTACGACTATAAAAGGACAGGATTATGGCATTGGCGACAGCAACGAAAAGTTTTCAATCCAAAGTGTTTCTAAAGCCCTTACCGTAGCATTGGCTTTTTCTTTTTTAGGAGAAGAAACCTGGAAACGGGTAGGCGTGGAACCTTCCGGTACTGCTTTTAATTCTTTAGTTCAGCTTGAATTTGAAAAGGGAATTCCGAGAAATCCTTTTATTAATGCTGGAGCATTGGTCATTGCTGATATGTTGGTGACCCATCTTGAAAATCCGAAAGAAGACCTTTTGGCTTTTATCAGGACGATTTCTGGCACGCAATCCATTGACTTTAATCTAAAAGTCGCACAATCCGAAAAAGATACCGGATTTCGAAATGCGGCATTAGCCAATTTCCTGAAATCTTTTGGGAATATTGAAAACGACGTAGAAACCGTCTTAGATTTCTATTTCCACCAATGCGCTATCGAAATGACTTGTAAAGAACTGGCCCATTCGTTCTATTTCTTTGCAAACGAAGGCAAGACGATAGACGGAAAACAAGTCTTGTCAAAAAGCCATGTCAAACGTTTAAATGCGCTGATGCAAACTTGCGGCTTTTATGACGAATCCGGAGAGTTTACCTATAAGGTTGGCCTTCCGGGAAAAAGTGGCGTCGGCGGCGGTATTGCTGCCTTATTCCCGAAACACTTTACGATTGTTACTTGGAGCCCGCGTCTTAACGAGAAAGGAAATTCAGAATTAGGCATGAATGCTCTGGAGTTGTTTACAACCAAAACAGGAATGTCTATATTTTAATAAAAAATCCCAAGCTGCTGCTTGGGATTTGTACTTTTAAAAAGGAAGCTAACGGTTTAGCTTTTTATAAACTTGATGCTTTTTTGCGTCGTGCCATTTTCTATCTTTAAGACATACGTGCCCAAAGCCAAATCTTTAACATCAATAGCAATTGTGTCCGTGTTGGTAGGTTCTATAGACTTTATTCTTTTTCCTGTCAGATCAAATACGGTAAAATACATCGCTTCTGCAGCATCCAATCCAGAAATATAAAGCTGGTCTTGTGAAGGGTTTGGATACACAGTAAATCCTTTTCCAGAATGCTCTTCAATACTTAACGTTTTATCTCTCTTTGCGATATACGTAAGGCTTTTGCCATTCGGATTGGCCAAGGTAATATTTCCTAAAGTAAAAGTAGGATTCGACGTCTTGCCGCTAAAATAAACCACATTCTGATCTGCCGAAATATCTAAAATCTTGATGTCTCTTGAATTCTCAGCTTCTGTTAATTTATAAAAGTCGCTCGCAGTACCATTAGTGTCAAATTTTACAGAAAATAAGTTCGTATTATAATTGTCGTTCTGGATAAAGAAGTTGTTGCCAAAGTTAATATACGATGTAAAAATGCCCGTTACATGAATGTTATTGCTGTTGTCAATAAACATGCGGCTAAAAAAGTTAGTTCCTATACCCGTGCTAGGCTGCGCATCTGTCGCTATTTTTGCTGCTTTCGCCCAAAGAACATTGCCTGCCGTAGCATATTTTACAAGATATGAGCCATAATTTCCAGGGAAATTTAAAGTGGTGCCGCCAAAGTTTACCGTAGATCGATATAACTGTCCGATAAGATAGACATTATTATTGCTGTCGGTAGCAAGATCCGTCACGATGCTATGCGCGCTAGAATTTGTCGCAGCCGTAGACGCCCAAGACACATTGCCCGTACTGTCGTATTTGGCAATAAATAGATTCGCATTATTCGTGGTAACCGACTTTGTCAGATTGATAGATCCGAAAGAAGTAGCGCGGCAAAAAAACATTCCTGCAACATATACATTTCCAAGATTGTCGACAGCCAAGCCTCTAGGCTGCGTTCCAATTCTATGCGGTTCTTCAATGGTCGCGCTGCCATTATACGTTGACGATTTGAGCCAAATCGCATTTCCGTTCAAATCAAGCTTGGCGACAAAAGTCTTGTCCATATAGGTGACTACAGCGGTATATCCAACACTCGGCGCCGTAATATTATCTAACGTAAAAGTATTTCCTGTATAAGTCCCGGCAAGATACAAGTAGTTGTCCTTATATTTTAGGAGTGCACTCCCGTTATAATTTATCTGTTTGCTCCAAATAACATTACCGTTCAAGTCCAATTTGGCTATAAAGCTCTTGGTTTCATTATTGGGAGTTTGATACGTATTGGTACCGATAGTCATGTCGCCATTAAAATGTCCGGTAATATAAAAATGAGCATTGTTGTCATAAGCGATAGAAGTAATCGCTTCGAATTTTGAACCAGAAAAATGCTTGAGAACCTGAACGTTTCCTTCTGAATCATGCTTGGTAATATACGTATCCTGATAGCCTATTGTTGGATTGCCCAAAATATCGCTGGAATTGTTAATCACCGTTTCTCCAATAGTCAACGTAGCACCGCTAAAAGTGCCGATGTGGTAGCTGTTTTTCTGATTGTCTATAAAAGAACTTGTAATTGCAGCATTGCTGATGTCTTCAAAAGTCTTAGCCCAGACCCATCCTGTATCTTGTGCATGGATAATGGTACTGAAAAATAGAATCAATAAGGTAATTTTCTTCATTATTATTTAATTTTTAGGGAGTTCTTAGGGAATAAATATAAGAATTAATTAAATAATTGAAGAAAAATAAAAACTGCTTAAAGCAACAAAGATGTTGCATTTAAGCAGTTTTATGTATTTTTTAAACTAAACTATCCCGTCTTCATTTTCTTTATCGAGATATTGCTGTACGATTTCGATAGCATTGGTAACGACATCGCTCAAGGCAGTGATAAAAGTGCCTTCGTCTGCGCTGTTTATAGCATGCTTGATAGCTTCGGTTTCTTTCGGGATAATCTCATACGTAATGTCTCTTCCGGATTCTTCGATGCCTTCTAAGATTAGGTTGATGATTTCTTCTTCGGTTCTTCCTCTTAGGTGTTTTTCTTGACGGATGATGATATGATCGAACATTCTTCCCGCAATCATACCACATTCTTTAATATCTTCGTCCCGTCGGTCGCCAACGCCGGCAATGATTCCTATTTTTCTAGTAGCTTCAATATTGTTGAGCAAGTCTTCAATCGCCATATATCCTGACGGATTATGCGCAAAGTCAATCATCACCTTGAATTTTTTAAATTCAAAAATATTCATCCTGCCTGGAGTCTGTGCCACGCTAGGAATAAATGTCTGCAGCGAAAGGCTAATATCTTCCGTTTTGAATCCCCATAAATAAGAAGCCAACGTAGCGGCCAAGACATTCGCAACCATAAATTTGGCTTTTCCGCCCAAGGTCAGTGGAATATGCGCGGCTTTTTCAACGCGTATTTTCCAGTCGCCTTTTTTTATCGTAATGTATCCGTTTTCATAAACGGCCACAATCTTTCCTTCTTTTCCTAATTTCTTGACGAGCGGATTTTCTTCGTCCATACTAAAAAAAGCAACGTTGCATTCTAGTTCCGAAGCAATTTTTACGCACTCGTCGTCATCGGCATTCAAGATGGCCCAGCCGTCTTTTTTCACGCTGCGGACAACTACTTTTTTCACGCGTGCGAGATCCGAAAGCGTATCGATATCGTTCAATCCCAGATGGTCAGAAGAAATATTTGTGATGATTCCAATGTCACAGCGGCTAAAACCTAAACCGGAACGGAGGATTCCGCCACGCGCCGTTTCAAGCACGGCAAATTCTACAGTAGGATCTTTTAAGATGTATTCGGTACTTATCGGTCCCGTCGTATCTCCTTTTTCGAGCATGTGATTTTGGATGTAGATTCCGTCCGAAGTCGTAAATCCTACTTTATATCCGTTGTTTTTTACGATATGCGCCAGAAGACGCGTTGTCGTTGTCTTTCCATTTGTTCCCGTAACAGCAATAATCGGAATGCGGCTTGGTTTTCCTGGAGGATACAACATATCGATTACAGGAGAAGCCACATTTCTTGGCAATCCTTCGGATGGAGCTAAGTGCATCCTAAAACCAGGAGCGGCATTCACTTCTAAGATAACGCCACCGTTTTCATTCAGCGGCTGTGTCAAGTTCTCTGCCATAATATCGATACCGCAAATATCCAGTCCGATGACTCTTGAAATTCGTTCGGCCAAGAAAATATTTTCAGGATGCATCATATCTGTAACATCTACAGACGTTCCTCCTGTGCTTAAGTTGGCAGTCGATTTTAGATATACGATTTCTCCTTTTCTCGGAACGGTTTCTAACGTATAATTCATCTTTGCCAGCAAATCTGTAGTATCTCGGTCAACGGTAATCTCTGTTAATACGTTTTCATGGCCATAGCCTCTTCTTGGGTCGAGATTTTCAGTATCAATCAGTTGCTGTATCGTGCTTGTTCCATTTCCTTTTACGTGTGCAGGAACTCTCTGCGCGGCAGCAACAATCTTGTTGTCGATAACCAATACGCGGAAGTCGAAACCCGTCACAAATTTTTCTACGATAACACGACGGCTGTATTTTTGTGCATAAATCAGTCCTTCTTTGGCATCTTGAAGATTCATCACGTTAATTGAAGCTCCTTTGCCATGATTTCCGTCCAACGGTTTGATGACAATCGGAAAGCCTATCTTTTTGATTGTTTCTTCTAAACCTTCTTCATCTACGCAGATATCGCCTTTGGCTACAGGAATCGAAGCATTGTCCAGCATACGCTTGGTTTCTTCTTTATTGCAGGCAATATCTACCGCAATACTGCTGGTTTTGCAGGTAATGGTGGCTTGAAAACGCATCTGGTTGATTCCATAGCCCAATTGTACTAATGAATTGGTTCCCAAACGAATCCACGGTATATCTCTTGCAACAGCTTCTTCCACAATACTTCCGGTACTAGGCCCTAAACGGACGCGTTCTCTGATTTCTCGCATTTTCTGGATGTCGGTTTCCAGATCATATTCCGTTCCCGCAATCAGCGCTTCGGCAATAGCCACGGCAGACTCGGCTGCAAACAGCCCTACATTTTCTTCGGTATAGCTAAAAACAACATTATAGACTCCCGGAGTTTTTGTCTCGCGGGTTCTTCCGAATCCCGTTTCCATTCCTGCCAGTGTTTGGATTTCTAAAGCAATATGCTCAATAACATGGCCCATCCATGTACCCCTTTCGATGCGCATAAAAAAACCTCCGGGAACTCCTTCGGAACAGCGATGTTCGTACATAGTAGGAAACATGGCTTCAATTCTTTCTTTAAAACCGTCGATCTTGTTGGTCGGATATTGTTCCATTTCCTCAAGATCCAAACGCATCTGGATTAGTTTTTTTCTTTGAACGCTCCAAATGTTAGGTCCTCGCAAGGCTTGTATCTTTAGTATTTTCATAAATGATGGGTTAGTTTTATTGTAAATTATTAATTTACAGCCGTTTATATTTAGTTGTCGAAATCTGTATGCTGCAAGCTATATATTTTTTAGAAATTTAGTTAAAAAAATTATAATACGACTGTACTAAAATAATTTTTTTAAAATATCAATCAATTTTTTTTTAATTCTTTAGAACAAGACTAGCGTAAAAACGGAATTGTAAAAAGTTAGAATAAAACTCCCCAGATTAATTGTGTTTTTTAAGTTTTTGGTTATTTTTACCGAATTCACATACCATTTGAAATGAATATAAAAGGAAAATTAATGATTATTGGTGGTGCTGTAGATAAAGGAAGTTTTACAGAAGCCAGTTTTGATGCCAATGTGGCCAACAATTTGAATTTCTTCGAGACGGGGATATTAAAAAGGCTGCTGATTGAATCAAAACACAAAGAAAAGTCAAGAATTGAAGTCGTAACCACAGCGTCAAAAATACCAAGAGAAGTAGGCCCAGAATATGTAAAGGCATTGCAATACCTGAATGCCACCAACGTTGATGTGCTCCACATCGAAAAAAGAGAGCAGGCTACGGAACCTGAAGTCTTGCAGCGATTACGAGAAGCCGATGTCGTGATGTTTACCGGAGGCGACCAGCTACGACTAACATCAATTTTAGGAGGCACAGAATTTCATGATATCTTATTAGATAAATACAGAAACGAAGAATTTTTATATGCAGGAACTTCTGCAGGAGCGGCTGCAGCTTCAACCAATATGATCTATCAAGGAAGCAGCTCTGAAGCTTTGCTAAAAGGCGAAGTGAAGATTACAAGCGGACTCGGACTGATAGACGACGTGATTATCGATACGCATTTTGTGCAGAGAGGAAGAATCGGACGATTGTTTCAGGCGGTTGTAGGAAATCCTAAAGTATTAGGAATTGGTTTAGGAGAAGATACCGGTCTGCTTATTATTGATAACAAGATGGAAGCCATAGGCTCTGGATTGGTAATCTTAGTAGACGGACGCCAGATTAAAGATACCAATCTGACGCAGATTGAATTAGGACAGCCCGTTTCTATCAACAATCTGATTGTTCACGTGATGAGCAAATACGATACGTATGATTTGAAAACCAACAAAATGCACATCCAATCTTCGCAATACGTTTAAAGACATGAAAATTATCATTCACGGTGGTTTTTTTTCGGAATCTTCCACAAGTCAGGAAACTAAGGTTGCCAAGCAAAATGCATTGTTGCGCATTGCGAAAGATGCACATGCTTTTTTAAAAACACATTCTGCTTTAGAAACGGCCGTGTATGCCGTTTCGCTTTTAGAAGACGACAAGCTGTTTAATGCAGGCATCGGCTCTCAGATACAAAGCGACGGAAAGATACGCATGAGCGCTTCTTTGATGGACGGCTTTGCGCACAAGATGAGCGGCGTTATTAATATCGAAGAAGTAAAAAACCCGATTCAGGTTGCCAAGATTCTACTGGATTATGACGATAAAGTTTTAGGCGGAAGCGGCGCGACCAATTTTGCACGGAAGCACGGTTTTGAGGCATTTTCTACCGAAATTCCACAACGACGTGCAGAATACGAAGCCAAATTGCAATCATTAGGCACCGGAACTGTAGGCTGCGTAGCATTAGACAGCGACGGAAAAATTGCCGTAGCGACATCAACAGGAGGAAAGGGATTTGAAATTCCAGGAAGAATATCAGATTCTGCTACTGTTGCCGGAAACTATGCCAATGAATTCTGCGGGGTGAGCCTTACAGGCGTAGGTGAAGATATTGTTAGCGGCGCCGTTGCGGCCAAGATCGTAACCCGCGTGACCGATGGCTTTTCTTTAAAAGAAGCGTTTGAAAAAACATTCAACGAGCTAAAACCTTTTGATGGTTTTGCAGGAGCTATTGCTATTGATAAAGACGGAAACATTTTTCATCAAGATTCGCACCCAAGCATGGTGTTTGCCAGCTTTGATGGTGTGAATGAGGAAGTTTTTAATTAGACACACATAAGAATAATGGTAAGTATTGAAATCAAAAGAGTTGATTTAAACAGTATTAATTTACTGCAAGAAATTGGCAGACAAACCTTTTTAGAAACGTTTTCAGAGACAAATACCTCCGAAAACATGAATAAATATCTAGAAGATGGTTTTTCTTTAGATAAGTTGACTGCAGAACTTAATAGTAAAAATTCAGAATTTTATTTCGCAGAACTTAACAACGAGATAATAGGTTATTTAAAAATAAATTTCGGAGAATCTCAAACAGAACTAAAAGACGATAAGGCTCTTGAAATTGAGCGTATTTATGTTTTAAAAGATTTTCATGGAAAAAAGGTCGGCCAGTTGCTTTATGACAAAGCAATAGAGGTTGCTTCGCAAACTAATGCTGACTATGTTTGGTTAGGAGTATGGGAAGAAAACCCAAGAGCAATAAGTTTTTATAAGAAAAATGGTTTTGTTGAATTTGATAAACACATTTTTAAGTTAGGAGATGATGAACAGACGGATATAATGATGAAATTAGAATTAAAAAATAATAACTAGCAAGATCCTGTAATTGATTTACTGTAAACTTCTCCTAGTTGCCTATATTTAAACGAAAACGTAAGTTTATATTAGATTTTGGCTACGATATAATTTCGCCTTTATACTTGCTCACTATGCTATAAAATGGGTAGATACCTTTTTATTTTTCTCTAAACTACCAAAATTTTAATCAAGCACTCTATTTCTATACGAATGCTGTATGACATCTGTCAAATTTTATATAGAAAAAATGTTTCTCTTTATAACATCTAGAAAATTATTCTAACATTTCACACATACTAACAGAAAATAGTTATTGTAGTATAACATTGAGTAAATTCTTCTAGCATTTCACAGATACTGACAGAAAAAAGTTATTGTAGTACAGCATTGAGTAGAATCTTTTAGCATTTCATAGATGCTGACAGAATCTACCAAATGCAGTACAGTATTCTTCAGATGCTGACAGATAAATATTTTTCCAAACAGCATAAAGCGAATTCCATATAGCAATTTACAAATGCAGGTAGTAATAAATAGTTTCAAACTGCATAAGACAGATTCCGTATAGCAATTTGTAGATGTAGACTGAAAAAGAGGTTTTTCTGCTAGCAACGGATAAATTCTGTCAGCATAAAGTTATTGCAATACAGAACCGATTAGATTCCTTTGTAAGTTTTGAGTTTTTATCTCAATGTCTTGTTACTGCTAGCGTAACGTTTGTTGCCGAGAAAATAAAAAGCATATTTTATCCCAGTAAAAGAATACATCAGAAACACAATTTGTTTATATTTATCCGAACTTTATATCGGTTACTAACATTTTATACATTACGATTATGATACACGACGACATGCCACACAAAAAAATCCACCAAGGCCGAAACATCAAGCGCTTTCGCGAAATGCTAGGCATCAAGCAAGAAGCATTGGCTTTTGAACTGGGCGACGACTGGAACCAAAAGAAAATTTCGCTACTAGAACAAAAAGAAACCGTAGAAAAAGACATACTAGCTCAAGTGGCTAAAATCTTAAAAGTACCTACAGAAGCTTTTGAAAATTTTGACGAAGAACAAGCAATCAATATTATAGCAAACACTTTTCACGATAGCGCTGTTGCCAATACTTTTACCGAAGGAGCGCAGGCAAATTTTCACTGTACTTTCAATCCCCTTGATAAAATGGTAGAGCTTTACGAACGTATGCTACAGCAGCAAAAAGAAATGATTGATAAATTAGAAAAACTAATTCAAAAGAAATAAACAAACAGAGTAAATGAGAAAAATAGTTTTTATCTTTTTCGCAGGCTTGACTTTTCAAGTAAACGCACAAAACTTATTTCCTGTAAAACTAGACAACTGTAAGACTGAAAAGTTTTGCCTTGACTGTGGTGACACGAAAGCCGGTTATGACGAACAAGAGTTTGCAAAATTGCAAGACAAACTAAATAAAGAATTAAAATTAGAAGGAATTAAAGGTGCTGCAAAATTTCAAGTACTTGTTGATTCGAAAGGTAGGGCTTGTGTTTTGAGTCATACAGATCAATCCAAAAACTCAATTTCTTCAAAAATTATTGAAGAACTTAATAAATTTAAAAAATGGACACCCGCAATAACCGCAGGAAAAAAGGAGGAAAAATCATCAATTAATTTAATTTTTACAGTTAATGAAAATAAAATTATTGGAAAGATTGAACGAGTTGATATGACATCTTTTAAAAAATCATTTGACAATCCTAAAAGTCCCGAAATATTTAATAAAACCTATGATTATAAAAACCAGAATTTAAAAAATTACAAAATAACGGTTTGGAATTCGAAAAACTCAAATCTTCCGGATAATATGAATGACGATATCACAATAGACAAAAACGGATTGATATGGTTAACTTTAGATGAAGGGCTTGTGACTTTTGATGGTAAAAATTTTAAAAATGCGGAACAAAATATAACAGACAAAGGGAAATCCTTTTCTTATTATGCAATTGCATCGGATAATGATAATGTGAAATGGGTTTACGGAAAAAAAAATATTTATAGTTTTGACAATTCAAAATGGACTATGTATGACCCAAAAGAAATTGGAATTGACGGGGCTTATAAAATTATAAATAATTCCAAAACGAGCGAAGTATTTTTCTGTTCAGATGAAGGATTGACAATCTACAAGAACGGAAAATGGTCAAATATTAATAAAGATAAGATTAAAGAATTTCCGTCAAACAGAGTGACTTTTGCTAAAAGAGATTCAAAAAACAGAATTTGGATTGGTACTTTTAGTGGAACTGTAATGATTGATGAAAACGGAAAAGCAACCAATTTTGAAACTACTAAAACAGTTTTAAAAGGCAAGTGTATTACTTCAATGGATGAAGATGAAAACGGCAATCTTTATTTTTCGCTTTTTGAATTTGATAGAAAGGAAAAAGGAAAAGTGAATAATGATGAAGGTATTGCTGTGAGAGATTCTGATGGAACTTTCAAACAGTTTACTACTGAAAATTCAGGGATGCCATTCAATCATACCAACTGTGTTGTTTATGACAAAAGCGAAAAAGTTCTTTGGATTTCAACAGATAGAGCCGGATTAGTACGATATGATCTTAAAGACGGATGGGAAAATTATCATAACGAAAATTCCGAAATTCCAACTTCTTACATTTCTACAATGACTCTTGACGAAAATGGGAATTTATATTTAGCAACAAGACAAGGGTTAGTAAAAATTGAAAGAAAATAAAATACAGCCACTAACAAGAGTTTTGTAGGGTAAAACCGGAAAGTTTAACGGTAATTATACAGAAAAGCATCCCATAATAGGATGCTTTTTTGATTGATGCGTACGTTAATGCTCGCTTTTTGATTGATGATTGTTGTTGCAATCTTCCCTATGGCAGCAATGCCGGTTTTGAAATTTTTCGGGAACAAAAGCTTTTAGGCTGGCAAAAGTCAGTATTGCGATGGCTAAAGCGAGTAAAAATTTTGGTTTTCTTCTCATGCTGTGTTTTAATTAAAGTTGTTCTGTTGTTTTATTTCGGTTTCTGCAACTTCTATTTTCAAACCTTTTCTTGAAAGAATCGTATTCTTCGTCATTCATGTTTCTAATCTTATCGGCGAAAGCAAAACGATGTCCACCAAATCTTTCATTTCCGAAGGCGCGTCTGTCAAAACGTCTTCGGCTTAAAAGCATTATAATTCCTCCGATAATTAGAAAGGTAATGACTAACTGAAAAGCAAAAAATGCCAAGGCTCCGATTAGTATTCCGATTGCGATTGATCTTAAAATTGATTTCATCTTTTTAATTTTGATTGTTATTTAGTAAGGAAGACGCTGCTGATGGATTTTTACTTTAAATACATTCAAAAAAAAAACCACCAGCTAAAAACTGATGGCTTATGTTGGCGAGATATTATCTTTTGAACCGTTCTTTCCATTCGTTCCTAAAGTTGATCCGTTCTTCTCTCGACATGTTCATGAATTTTTCTCTGAATCTCGGATGGGCAAACGGCCCTCGATTTCTTCTTGGGCCACATTTAAAACCTCCAAAAAGTATTCGTGACAAGATTAAAAGTCCGAGCGCTTGCCAATAGGTGAGGGCAGAAACGGCTGCGATATCCGGGAGAATGGCATTCCATAAAAACATTACTACGGCACCCAGAGCAAATAATCCGGCAATTATGAATAAAAAGAAAGGCTTTCTTCTCCTGTTTCTTCTGTTTGATCGTTCCATCTTTATAGTTTTAATAATTTAATTCTTGGTATAAATAGTTGAGTTTCTTTCTTAGGTATTTGACGGCATAGCCTTTTCGGCTAATGATGGTCTTGATGTTTTCGTTGGTTTGGTCGGCAATTTCCTGCAATGTGAGGTCTTCGATTTCATTGAGTATAAAAACCTGTTTCTGGTTTTCGGGCAGCTCGTCTAACGCTTTGAGCAGTTCTGACCAAAAGAGTTCTTTAAAAAGAGCCAAGTCTGGATTTTCGGAATCGTCTAAAAGCAGGATTTCTTTAAACGAAAATTCACCTTCGTCGTTCTCATAAGAATAATTCTCCAGCGCTTCGGGTTTCTTTTTTCGATATAAATCTGTGATTTTGTTTTTGGCAACCTGAAACAGCCAGCCGCTCATGCTTTCGATATCGTCGATGTTTGAAAAATTGCTAAGCTGATACCATACTTCTTGCAGCACGTCTTCGGCATCTTCAGAACTGTTTACCTTTCCGCGAACGAAAGAGGTCAGTCCTTTTCCGAATTTGCTGACGGTGCTAGAAATTGTATTTTTAGGTTTTTCCTCCATAGTTAGGCTTGTCTCCGCTTTCATGATAGGGAAGACGAACGAGACATAAAATTACTTTAAAATATCCTGCGTTTTTTTAAATCGAGATATTTTGGCGATTTCTTAGGTTTCTTTTTAAACGGGATTGTTTTGAATTCCGTAAATTTGAATACACAAATGAAGCACGATGGCTGTAATTCCGAAAAAAATATTGGCAAGGCAAAACGAGATTACTGCCGATTTCTTAAAAGAAATCGACAAGCATCTGCTGGATATTCTGGAAGGAAGGGCTACAGAAATGTTTGAAATTCGAGATCTTGCCGCGCAATTGTTTATCCATCCCACACATCTTAGCAATACCATAAAGCTGGTTACCGGAAAAGCACCTTGCTTTTTCTTTGAAGAAAAGATCATGGTTATTGCCAAATCGATGATTAAAGAGAACAAGCTTTCGATTGGGCAGATTGCCACGCTGCTCACTTTTGATCCTTCTAATTTTACAAAATTCTTTAAACGATTCTCCGGACTTACTCCTAAACAATACCGAGAGCAGATGATGCAAGAAAAGTTTTCTTTAAAAACGGAAGCTGTCACCATTTAATCTGAAACAGTCACCATATTTTTAAAGTGCCTTCGCGCTAACTTTGTACCATCAAAACAATTAAAATTTAGAGAAATGGACAAAACAAATAAGATAGCAGTTATAACAGGCGCCAATAGAGGACTGGGAAGAAACATGGCTTTGGAACTCGCGAAATCAGGAAATGATATCGTGGTGGTGTATCGAAACAATAAAGAAGAGGCAGAAGCTGTCGTAAAAGAGATAGAAGCTATCGGAACTAAAGCGGTTTCGCTGCAGTTGGATGTAGCCAATACAAAATCGTTTGCTGATTTTTACGAACGACTTTCCGCAGCATTAGCAGCCAACTGGAACCGTACTACTTTTGATTTTCTAGTGAATAATGCCGGAATTGATGCCCACTCTTTGTTTGCCGATACTACAGAAGAGGATTTTGACAACCTGATGAATGTGCATTTTAAAGGTGTTTATTTCCTTACGCAAAAAGGATTGCCTTTTATTGCCGACAACGGCAGGATTGTAAACGTTTCAACAGGATTGACACGATTTGCTACGCCAGGTTATGCAGCGTATGCTTCGATGAAAGGTGCTATTGAGGTTTTTACAAAATACCTTGCGAAAGAATTAGGTAATAGAAAGATTACGGCGAATATGGTAGCGCCCGGAATTATTGAAACCGATTTTACAAAAAGGGCCTTTGAATCACATCCAGGCTTGAACGAATACATGTCGTCAATAACTTCTTTAGGAAGGGTAGGGCAGCCAACCGACATCGGCGGCATAGTTGCCTTTCTTTGTTCTGAAAAAGCGGGATGGATTACGGCGCAACGAATTGAAGCTTCTGGCGGAATGTTCTTGTAATATATAATTCAACAAAAAAAGCCTGACGATTATCGTCAGGCTTTTTTTGTTTTAGTCTAGTGGCATTTCTGTAGAAATGGCTATGCGGTTCCAGGCATTGATGGTCGTGATCATCATGATGATGGCTGCGAGGTATTCTTCGTCAAACAATCTTTTGGCGTTGTCGTAAGTTTCTTTTGACACGTGATTTTGAATCAACGTAACCTCTTCTGTCAGGGCAAGAATAGCTTGTTCTTCTTCGGTATAAAGTTTTGTTTCTCTCCAAGCGTTCAGCAGATAGATTCTTTGTTCTGTTTCGCCTAGTTTGCGGGCATCTCTCGTGTGCATGTTGATACAGTAGGCACAACCGTTGATTTGAGAAGCGCGGATTTTGATAAGTTCTTTATGGGTTGGAGTTAAAGAAGTAGAAGCAATGAATTTTTCTAATGCCATCATGGCTTTATACGCTTCTGGAGTTGTTTTCAGGATGTTTACTCTGGTTTCCATTTTGATGTGTTTTAAAGTTCATGACAAAGTTCTGCAACCTCAGTCGTAAAAAACTTAAACTACTTTAAGAAATGAAATCAGGCTTTTCCCGCTCGAATCTTGCTCATGAATTCGGGCGTAAAGTCAAGGTAGGTGGCAAGCATATATTGTGGCACGCGCTGTACAAATTCTGGGAAATTCTTGTTGAAATGATGGTAGCTTTCTTCGGCCGTCATTGTAAAAAGATATTTGATACGCATCTGTGCGGCGCCTAATGATTTCTGGAATGTTAGTCTGAAATACTTTTCGAGCTTGGGAAGTTGGGAAAGCAATTCGTCTAATGAATTTTTGTCTATCGAAATAACCTCAGAGTTTTCTACAGCCTGTATAAAATAGTTGGAAGGAGTTTGGCCCAGAAAACCCAGATAGTCGGCAATCCACCAGTTTTCGATTCCGAATTGGAGCGTCTGTTCATTTCCTTTGGTGTTAAGGGTATAGATGCGAAGGCAACCTTTCAGGATATAATATTGCTTGTGGACGGTTTGTCCTTCTTCGACTAGATGTTTTTTCTTTTTTACCGTTTCATATTCGAAATAGGAGGAGACGATTGCTGCTTCCGAATCATCCAGATTAACAGTCTTCCTGATATGTGTAATTAGCCGATCCATAAAACAAATATAATACATAACAAAAAAACCACCTCTTTCGAGATGGTTTCTTTATGGTAAGTAAGACAAATAGATTTATAAAACGTTTATTTTACTTTATTAAGTATTGCTTTGAAAGCTTCTGGGTGGTTCATCGCTAAATCTGCAAGAACTTTTCTGTTCAATTCGATTCCGTTAGCTTTTACTTTCCCCATGAATTGAGAATAAGACATTCCTTCCAATCTAGCTCCAGCGTTGATACGTTGAATCCATAATGCACGGAAATTTCTTTTGTTCTGCTTTCTATCGCGGTAAGCATAAACCATGGCTTTCTCCACCGCGTTTTTAGCAACTGTCCAAACGTTTTTACGTCTACCAAAGAAACCTTTGGCTTGCTTCATTATCTTTTTTCTTCTTGCTCTTTTAGCAACTGAATTTACTGATCTTGGCATAATTTTAATGTGTTTTTGTAGCAGGCGTCCTGAATTTAATCAAAGGAACTTAAAGCCATACTCCAAGGTTATTTAAATGTTTTTTAACCTAAAGATTATCGATAGTCTAATGTGGTAAAGTCTAAAGTAAAAAGTCAGGGACTTTCGACTTTAAGACTTTCTAACTTTTGACTATTAGATAATTCTTAATTGTTGTTTGATGCTTTTCTCATCAGTCTTGTGAACAAGAGTTGAGTGAGTTAAAGCCAATTTACGCTTTTTAGACTTTTTAGTCAAGATATGACTTTTAAAAGCGTGCTTTCTTTTAATCTTTCCAGAACCAGTAACTTTAAAACGTTTCTTGGCGCTAGATTTGGTTTTCATTTTAGGCATCTTTTCCTAGTGTATTTAATTTGTCTTACTTACTATTTTTGCTTTAAGCTATATGCTTTACGCTTTAGGCTTACTGCCTATTGCTTGGTGCGTATTGCCTAAATTATTTCTTCTTCTTCGGAGCAATGAACATAATCATTCTCTTTCCTTCTAACACAGGCAAAGCTTCTACTTTCCCGTATTCCTCTAAATCCTGAGCCAAACGCAATAAAAGAATTTGTCCTTGATCTTTATAGATAATCGAACGGCCTTTGAAGAAAACAAAAGCTTTCAGTTTAGAACCTTCTTTTAGGAACTTCTCTGCATTCTTTCTTTTGAATTCATAATCGTGCTCATCCGTTTGCGGACCAAAACGAATCTCTTTTACTGTAATTTGAGTAGATTTTGCTTTCAACTCCTTTTCACGCTTTTTCTGCATGTAAAGGAATTTTTTATAATCCATGATTTTACAAACTGGAGGTTCGGCATTTGGAGAAATCTCGACCAAGTCAAGTTCCTGCTCTTCTGCCATCCTTAAAGCTTCTGATGTCTTGTAGACTTTCGGCTCAACGTTATCTCCAACAAGGCGCACTTCTGGAACACGAATCAAATTGTTAATCCTGTGTGCGTCTTTTTTTTCTACTCGAGGCTGGTAACCTCTGTTGTTTCTTATTGCTATGGCTCTAAAATTTTAAGTTAAACTGTAAATGTTTTTAATGTCTTTTTTATTTCTTCATTGACAATAGAAGCGAATTCTTCAATTGTAACGCTGATATTTCCTTTTCCTTCTTGACCATGACGGCGTACAGAAATGGTTCCGTTTTTCTCCTCTTCCTCGCCGACAATCAGCATAAACGGGTACTTTTGAACTTCAGCTTCTCTGATTTTTTTACCAATCGTTTCGTTTCTGTTGTCAATTAGGGCGCGAATTTCGTGATTTTCTAGCAAATCTAAAACTTTTTTGGCATAATTTTCATATTTCTCGCTCAAAGACAATATAATAGCCTGTTCTGGCATCAGCCAAATTGGGAAATTTCCTGCCGTATGTTCTAATAAGATAGCTATAAATCGTTCCATCGATCCAAAAGGCGCTCTGTGAATCATTACCGGACGGTGCAATTCATTGTCTGAACCCTTGTAAGTCAGGTCGAAACGTTCTGGCAAGTTGTAATCTACTTGGATAGTTCCTAATTGCCACTGTCTTCCTAAGGCATCTTTTACCATAAAGTCAAGCTTCGGTCCGTAGAAAGCAGCTTCGCCGTATTCAACAACCGTATTCAGGCCTTTGTCTTTTGCGGCATTGATAATCGCATTTTCTGCTTTCTCCCAGTTTTCGTCAGAACCGATATATTTCTCTCTATTCTCTTGGTCTCTCAAGGAAATCTGAGCTGTAAAGTTTTCAAATCCTAAAGAACCGAATACATATAATACAAGGTCGATTACTTTTTTGAATTCTTCGTCCAATTGTTCTGGAGTACAGAAGATATGCGCATCATCCTGAGTAAATCCACGAACACGAGTCAAGCCATGAAGCTCTCCTGATTGCTCATATCTATATACGGTACCGAATTCAGCATAACGCTTCGGCAAATCTTTATACGACCAAGGTCTTACGTTGAAAATCTCACAGTGGTGAGGGCAGTTCATTGGTTTCAATAAAAATTCTTCACCTTCAGCTGGCGTATGAATTGGCTGGAAACTATCTGCGCCATATTTTTCGTAATGTCCAGAAGTCACATACAATTCTTTTTGTCCGATATGTGGTGTTACCACTTGTTCGTAGCCTGCTTTCTTTTGTGCTTTTTTTAAGAATTGCTCTAGTCGGTCTCTCAAAGCAGCGCCTTTCGGCAACCATAACGGAAGACCTTGTCCCACTTTTTGTGAGAAAGCGAACAATTCAAGTTCTTTTCCTAGTTTTCTATGGTCGCGTCTTTTGGCTTCTTCTAGCAACTCAAGATAATCAGTCAAGTCTTTTTGCTTAGGGAAAGAGATTCCGTAAACACGAGTCAGCTGCTTGTTCTTTTCATCACCTCTCCAGTAAGCACCAGCAACGCTCATGATTTTCATGGCCTTGATGATTCCTGTGTTCGGAATGTGTCCACCGCGGCATAAATCAAAAAAGTTAGCATGGTCACAAAACGTAATGGTTCCATCTTCAAGATTAGAGATCAATTCTGTTTTGTATTCGTTATCCTTATATATATCCAAAGCTTCCGCTTTAGAAACTGGACGCATTTTAAACTCATATTTTCCTCTTGAAATCTCTAAAACGCGATCTTCAATTCTTTTGAAGTCGGCTTCAGTGATTTTCTGGTCGACAAAATCTACATCATAATAGAATCCATTATCAATCGCTGGCCCTAAAGTCAGTTTGATTCCAGGAAACAATTCTTCCAAAGCTTGTGCCATGACGTGAGAAGTAGAATGCCAAAAAGCTTTTTTGCCATCTTTGTCATTCCATGTATATAATATGAGTGACCCGTCGGTCGTCAGTTCGGTTGCGGTTTCCACAGTAGTTCCATTGAAAGAAGCGGAAATAACATTTCTTGCCAATCCTTCACTAATGCTTTTTGCGACATCCATCGGAGTTGTGCCTTGCGCAAACTCTTTAACTGACCCATCGGGTAACGTAATCTTTATCATCGTATAAAATTTATGACCGCAAATATAGAAGTTTCTCAAAACACATACAATATATATGTATACTATAAATTCATAATACCTTATATATATTAAGCATAAAAGCTTTTTCTGCTACTAAATCACTTAGCATTTCATAAGCTGGTTGTTTTTAAGGGATAGTAAGAGGGCGTGTTATGGGTATAATAGCAGGATTTGTAAAGCTTGTATTTGTTGCAAGGTCTGTCAATCTAAAAAAGGTTAAAAAAACTTTTTGAATCAAGAATCTGCTTTCCAGTAAGTTAAGTTTTGATTTAAGAAAACATCAAAAAAAAGTTATCAAAAAGCTTGCGAAAGCAGAAAAAGGTGCTACTTTTGCACCCGCATTGAAAGCGAAGTTCATAAGTAAATACTGACAGAAAGTAAGTTTAAAAAGAAAATAAAATTTCTAAAAATAAATTTGCAAGAAAGAAAAAAAGATTTTACTTTTGCACCCGCAATTACGGCGAAGTTCTTTTGAAATATTGATGATAAGAATAGAGAAAATAAATTTAAAAAATATTTTAAAAAAAGCTTGTCAGAAATAAAAAAGGATTTTACCTTTGCGCCCCGCAACAGTGAGGATTCATTGAAATATTGAGTAAGAATTTTAAAAGTAAAAAAGAAATTAAATTTCTAAAAAAAACTTTTCAAAAGACTTGCGAGATAATAAAATAATCGTACTTTTGCACCCGCTTCGAGAGAGGCGAAAGAATAGAAGAACACGTTCATAGACATATTGGATTGACAGCAGTTTCGGCAGCGA
>NZ_JACJIS010000006.1:0-68040 GCF_014138495.1 Flavobacterium gossypii
ACATCCGCGTCGAGCGTGCCCGAGAAGTCGACAGTAGCGCTGCCGCCTTCGCAGATGACAGGAGACGCAGTAGAGATAGTCGCACTAGGGGCTGCCGTCACCTCCACCGTTACGCTGCCCGGCTGGGCCTGCGTGCAGAAGGGAGCGTCGGCAGATCTTACCCCGATAAGATCGTAGGTATGGGTACCTGCCGAAGGAAGCACCTCAAGAAGGATGTATTCGCCGGCAGCATCGAGCGTGATCAGAGGCTGCGCAGCGGTGTCAAGCAGGTAGATCACCTCAGCATTCGGCTGTCCGGTGAACCTCACCCTGGACGGGCTGCCGAGGCATACCTGGGCGTCGATCTGCTGGATCGATGCCGTAGGCATCTCCCTTACGGTGATCGTCACCGAATCCGAAACGTTCTGCTCGCACGGAGGCGTGCTGGCCGTCGAGGCCTTCACCAGCGTGTAGGTATAGGTGCCCGGAGCCAGCGAGGCGGCGATGGCTATCGTACCTGCTCCAGCAGCGTCAAGGGTGAGCGTCTGCTGCGTCCCTGAAGGGTCGGTGTATGTTACGATAGCGCCAGGGGTGCCCTGGACGTCTACCGTCATGCCAATGCCCTCGCAGATCGGAGTATCCGCTGTCGTAATCTGGGCGGTAGGTAAACCACCAACAGTCACAACAGCTGTACCAGTCAATGGCTGCGTACATGTAACACCATTTGTGGTTAAAGAACCGCTAACCAAAGTATAAGTATATGAGTTGCCAGCGACAGCAGCCGGAGTTGTAATAGAAGCTGTACCCGTATTTGTACCAGTACCATCATCAACTAATACAATAGTTCTAGTGGTACCTGTTTCGTCTGTATATTCTATAGTCGCACCAGGAGTTCCTGTAAACGTAATGGTTGCAGTAGAATTTTCACAAATCTGAGTTGTTCCAGAAATGGTCGCAGTTGGCGTTGGTACTAAGTCCAAGTCAAAGAAATAGACAAAGTAGTTTGTAGGATCAGCAATACTTTCTGCTCTAACATAGATAATATCACCTGGTACTCCAGGGTGAGATAATACCTCTGCTGCTGTAAGTGCTGTTGTAACATCATCAGCATCAGCTTCACTTTCATGGAAAGTTATGGAATAATCCGAAGGAAGAGGATTACCTGTTTCTGCTGCAATGGCGGCATTAATAGCAGGCAATTCATCATTTAGATCAAAATTTTCCTGTAAATCATTATTTATATCACAAATAATAAGCGGTGCAATTTCCTGCGCATCACAATCTCTTAGAATAACTTTAAAAGGAATTATATAAGAGCAATTTGAAATAATATCGAGGATTTTTATATAAAGCGTCTTATCGGTAGCCGGTGCTACAAGATCGTACCATATAGGAGCTGCTGTATTGGCTGGATCATAAAAGTCTGTATTTATAGGAGAAAGATCATTTTGGGCGTTCGTTAAATCGTCATAATAATTGATTTCAAAATCATACGGATTTAAATTATCAGGTGGCCCGGGCACAAAAGTACCTAAGACAACATCGGTATTGATACCGATATTAAAGTGTCGAGGATCCGTATCTGTAGTACAGTGCTTGATGTCTTTAGGAGTAAAACCTATTTCATCTTCGTTAACTCTCACAGTTGCGCAATCCGTCGCAGTAATTGGCGGAATGGCTGCATCACAGCTACCAAAAGTAGCCTTGACACAATAGGAAGTAGTTACAGTTGGACAAACAGTTAAAGTTGGACCAGTTCCTATAACAGTTCCTGGGCTTCCAGCTTCAGTCCATTCATAAGTAACTGGAACAGCAGGGCCGTTTGGAGTAAATCTCCAAGCCTCTGATTGTGTATCCAGTACTTGCCAAGTTCCTGTATTTCTATTTGGGCTGGATGGAGAATATGCTGAAGAGCCATCTGCATTTTGAATTCCAAGCAGACCATTACCTCCGTTCCAAGCGGCACAAGATGTTCTTCTTCTTACGTGAATCTCTATAACATTCGTAGACTCAAACAATACTATTTGATACGATTGCAATCCTGAAGCACCACAACTACCAAAAAGAGGCACATCTTGCCAGTTGGCAACAAATGCTCTACATGGATAGGTTCCGACTGTAAAGTAGTTAATTGTAGTACTTGCAATAGGCCCATTGGCAATATTCAAATCCTGCAACATCATAATTGCATTTTTATAAGGAGGACCATAACCTGGACCCGAAGGAATCGGGTTATTAAAAGCCCATCCACTACCGCTTTCGGCAGGCACTAAAAAACTTGGTCTATACAATCCTCCTGGAGAATCCGGATGCCCCAAAATACTAAAGGTCACGGCCCCATTATCCCCTATCAAACATTCGCTATATTTTTCACCATAAAAACAAAAGTTAAAAGGCACTGTTTGTTTTCCTCTAAGTGGTATTATACCCGACCATCTATCATCCGATGTGATACTCGTGATATCATTTACGTTATCAGGGCTTCTCCATACAAAAGGAGTTTGCGCCAAAGCGTAACTTGTAGTCTGCTTTGGAATACTGTTAAGAGGCGGCGAAGCGACTATAGTTCTACAGTCACCAGGGTTACAACTTGGCAGTGGAGTTATAGCATTTACGCTGACACAGCCTAAATCTTGACCATAACTATTTGTTAACAATAAAGTAAATAAGAATAATAAAAGATAATTCTTTTTCATTTTTAGATTATTTTGAGGAGCGAAATTTACATAAATTTAAGAAATAATTATCTTAAATTTTGAAAATTTTTAAATTTAACATCCATGGAAATTGTTTGCCATTAATTATTTATCTTTGCAGTCTTAAATACATATCCAAAATAACATATCATTTTCAATGACAAATAATGAAGATTTTCTAGACGAAATTGGAGATAATCATATTGCTACAAATGCAAAAAATCCTTTAAGAAGTGATGCCTTTGATATATCAGACGACCAAAAAATTGAGCTTATAAAAAAAGACGTTGAAAGCATTCTTAAAACCTTAGGAATGGATCTTACCGACGATAGCCTAAAAGGCACTCCAAACCGTGTTGCAAAGATGTTTGTAAAAGAAATTTTTGGGGGATTGAATCCAGCAAAAAAACCTAGCGCATCCACTTTCGAAAACAACTACAAATACGGCGAGATGTTGGTAGAAAAAAACATCACTTTATATTCTACTTGCGAGCACCACCTCCTTCCTATTATTGGCAGGGCTCATGTTGCTTATATTTCAAACGGAAAAGTAGTGGGTCTTTCTAAAATGAACCGCATTGTTGAATATTTTGCAAAGCGCCCTCAAGTTCAGGAACGTTTGACTATGCAGATTGTACAGGAATTACAAAAAGTATTAAATACCGAAGACGTAGCTTGTGTAATTGACGCCAAACATCTTTGCGTGAATTCAAGAGGAATCAAAGACATCGAAAGCAGTACTATCACTTCTGAATTTGGTGGTAAATTTAAAAACGAGGCTACTCGAAGAGAATTCCTAGATTATATTAAATTTGATACTCAATTTTAAACTGCCATAGTGCTTCAAAAATCATAAGTATGCCATTATATAAGACTCAGAATCTAAAAATATACAATTCTCTTTCTGGAGAAAAAGAAGTTTTTATTCCCTTGCACGAAGGCAATGTCGGAATGTATGTTTGCGGGCCTACTGTCTATAGCAATGTGCACTTAGGAAACGTGAGGACTTTCATGTCATTTGACGTAGTTTTTAGATACTTGTCGCATCTTGGTTACAAAGTGCGTTATGTGCGCAACATTACCGATGTCGGACACGTAGTTGATGATGAAGACGAAGGCGAAGATAAGATTGCAAAAAAAGCTCGTGTCGAAAAGCTAGAGCCGATGGAAATCGTACAGCGTTATACTGTCGATTTTCATGAAATCTTAAAGGAATTCAACTTCCTGCCTCCAAGCATCGAACCAACCGCTACCGGACACATCATCGAGCAGATCGAGATTATCAAAAAAATTATTGATAATGGAATCGGTTATGTATCAAACGGCTCGGTTTATTTTGATGTCTTAAAATACAACCAAACCCATAATTACGGAATATTAAGCGGTCGAAATCTTGAAGACATGATTGCCAATACGCGTGAGCTTGACGGACAGTCCGACAAAAGAAATCCTCAAGATTTTGCGTTGTGGAAAAGAGCCGAACCAGAACATATCATGCGCTGGCCTTCTCCTTGGAGTGACGGCTTTCCAGGCTGGCATTTAGAATGTACTGCAATGAGTACTAAATACCTCGGGAATCATTTTGACATCCACGGTGGAGGAATGGACTTGAAGTTTCCGCATCATGAATGCGAAATCGCCCAAAATGAAGCATGTACTGGCCAATCCCCAGTAAATTACTGGATGCACGCCAATATGCTTACGCTAAATGGCAAAAAAATGGCAAAATCGACTGGAAACAACATATTGCCACGAGAAATTTATGCCGGCGGAAGTCCTTTTTTAAGCAAAAAGTATTCTCCGTCTGTAGCTCGCTTTTTTATGCTACAGGCTCATTATAGAAGCAATCTTGATTTTACTGATGATGCTATTGCAGCTTCTGAAAAAGGGTTCGTGAGATTAATGGAAGCTTATGATACTATAAATGAAATCATTCCTTCACAAAGCTCTACAATCGACATCCAGGCGTGGATTGCCGCATGCTATGATGCCATGAATGACGATTTCAACACTCCTATTTTGATTGCTCAGCTTTTTGAGGCTGTCCGCTATATCAATTTATTAAAAGAAAATAAAGAGACTCTTACCGCAGAAGATTTAAGTCTGCTGACGAAAGCCATGGAAAGCTTCTTGTTTGATGTTTTAGGCCTGACCAATGAAAAGTCTCTTGAAAATAATGATAAATTAGACAGTGTTGTGAACATGCTTATCGGAATGCGAAATGAAGCACGCGCCAACAAAGATTTTGCGCTGTCCGATACTATCCGAGACCAGCTGACCGCTCTTGGAATCAATCTCAAAGATGGTAAAGAAGGAACAACGTTCTCAATAAACTAACAAACGATGATGAAGCTGACAAGTTTCATCATTTTTTTTAAACAGTATTCATCTTGGGCTTAAAAAAAATACTTATCGCCCCTTTTGTCCTCCTGATTCGGTTTTATCAAGCCGGCATCTCCCCTTTTTTGCCTTCGGCTTGCCGTTACGAACCAACCTGTTCGCAATATACGCTAGAAGCATTGCAAATACACGGTTTATTTAAGGGCGGCTATCTCGGAATCAAAAGAATTTTAAGTTGCAATCCGTGGGGCGGAAAAGGCTACGATCCCGTTCCCGAAAAAACGTGCGGGCACAAACATTAACGCCTTTTTTTGAATCCTATTAAAACAAATCTTTATTTTTACAGATAAATTAAGAATATAAAAATATGACTACAGCTCTAAACATGGTTTGGAATCCATCAGAAGGTATCGATTTAGGTTTTTTTGTAATTAGATATTACAGCCTAATGTTTGTAATCGCTTTTGTACTAGGATGGTATTTAATGAAAAAAATATATTTGCGCGAAGGTGAATCCATTGAAAAATTGGACACGCTTTTTATCTATACTTTTTTCGCAACATTATTAGGAGCACGCCTCGGACATGTAATTTTCTACCAATCGGAGCTTTTCCGCGAAGATTTCTGGAGCGTTTTCTTGCCTTTCAAGACAAAACCGCATTTTGAGTTTACTGGCTTTTCTGGATTAGCGAGTCACGGAGCTGCTATTGCCATTATCATTACCATGTATTTTTATAGTAAAAATATAATCAAACGTCCGCTATTGTGGATTTTGGACAGAATTGTAATTCCGGTATCTTGCGGCGCAATCTTCGTAAGGTTAGGTAATTTTTTCAATTCTGAAATTGTAGGAAATAAGACGGACTCTCCTATGGGAATCAAATTCATACGCGACAGTATCAAGCCGGATGTGGCCATGATCGAAACCAAGACAAATAATGCAAATGACGCTTACCATCAGATTGCTACGAATCCAGAATACGCCGCGATTCTCCAACAGGTGACTCCAAAACATCCTGCACAATTATATGAAGCTGTAGGTTATATCATCGTTTTCATCATCTTATATTTTGCATATTGGAAAACTCAAGCTAGAGAAAAATTAGGATATCTTTTCGGAGTATTCTTAGTTCTTTTATGGACTGTACGTTTTGTTGTCGAGTACGTAAAAGAGAGCCAAGGCGGTATAGAAGAATCCTTAGGGCTTTTCTCCACAGGACAATGGTTGAGTATTCCTTTTATAATTGCAGGCTTGTATTTCATCTTTAGCGCAGAAAAGAAGGTGAATTCTTTATAAAAATTCGTTGTACAAAACATAAAAGAGGGCTATAATGCCCTCTTTTATGTTTATAGTAATTCTATCTTACTATCAATAATAACAAAAGTACAATCTTTAGATTATCCGCTATCCTCTTACTAAAATGTGCTTTTAAGGCTCTTCTTTTTATTATTAGAAAATATTAACCCAACAACTAATTGGGCAAGCTAGCGAGCTTATACGCACTCTTAGCAATCCGAAAAAGAACTAGACTGCCTCATTAAATTATAACTACAAAAAAAGGCCCGATAAATCGGCCCTTTTTATATAAAATATCTTTTTATTTATATTTTGTTGTTATCTGCATTGTTATGCATGTCTTCAATTCTTTTGTGTTCTGCATCAGAGATGGTATCACAAAGAACTGGTGTTGCGATGAACAATGATGAGTACGTTCCTACGATGATACCTACAAGCATCGCGAATATAAATCCGCGGATAGATTCACCACCGAAGATAAACATGATTAACAATACCATAATCATTGTCAACGAAGTATTTAATGTTCTTGACATTGTAGTATTAACAGATCTATTTACGATTTCGTTGAAACTTCCTTTTGTTTTACCAGCTAGGTACTCACGAATTCTATCGAATACGATTACGGTATCATTCATTGAGTATCCAATTACAGTCAGGATCGCCGCAATGAAGTGCTGGTCCATTTCCATGTGGAATGGCATGAATTTATAACACAATGAGTAAATTCCTAAAACGAAGATAACGTCATGAGCAACAGCTGCAATCGCACCTAAACTATATTGCCATTTTCTAAAGCTTATCATCAAGTAAAGGAAAACGATTCCCATTGCTCCTAAAACAGCCCAGAAAGAGTTGGTTTTGATATCTTTTGCTACTGCTGGTCCAACTTTTGAAGAAGACATAATACCTACAGTCTTTCCGTCATAAGCATTAACGAATTTTTCATACGTCAAATTTGGTCCGTAGTATTTCTTAAGGTTGTCAAATAACATTTTGTTTACTTCAACATCAGCTTCAGAGCTTGCAACATCAATTTTGTATTTGGTAACAATTTTCAATTGTTCTTTATCACCTAATACTTTCGCTTGAACTACACCGTCGAATACTTTAGTAAGCTCATCAGCTACTTCAGAAGCTTCAACTGGTTTTTCAAATCTAACTTGAAAAGTACGTCCTCCTTTGAAGTCAACACCTTCGTCCAATCCGTTAATGAATAACGAAGCCACACTCACGATAACTACACAGCTTGAGAAGATATATGTAAATTTCTTTTTACCCAAGAAGTCGTAGTTGAAGTTAGTAAACCAGTTTTTAGACATTGATGTTACGAATGTCAGGTTATTTTTTCTAGCAATACTCCACTCTAACAAGATTCTTGTAATGAAGATTGATGTAAATAGAGAAGTAAAGATACCAATCAACAAAGTAGTTGCGAAACCTTTGATCGGTCCTGTTCCGAAGATGAACAATACCGCTCCAGTCAGTACGTGAGTTACGTTTGCATCTGTAATAGACGACATCGCACCTCTCCAGCTGAAAGAAACTTTTACGGCTTCTTCTAGTGTCTTGCCCATTCGCAATTCTTCTTTTGCTCTTTCGTATATAATGATGTTGGCGTCGACCGCTGTACCCATTGTCAATACGATACCTGCGATACCTGGCAATGTCAGGATAGCACCAATACTAGCTAGGATACCAAATAAGAAAAGTAAGTTAACTGCCAAAGCAATGTTAGCATACCATCCTGATTTCCCATAATAGATAATCATCCAAAGAGAAACCAATAGCAATCCAACTAAAGCTGAAGTAATACCATTGTCGATAGCTTCTTGACCTAAAGACGGACCTACTGCATCGAACTGAACGATATCTGCAGAAGCAGGCAATTTACCAGCTCTAAGAATGTTCGCTAAATCTTTTGTTTCAGAGATATCAAAGTTTCCTGTGATTTGAGAAATACCACCTGTAATAGCACCGCTTGTTACACCTGGTGCAGAATATACTACATCATCCAAAACGATTGCAATGAATCCTTTTTCAGTATAGGCTTTTCCAGTCAAGGCTTCCCAGTCTTTGGCACCTTTGCTGTTCATCACCATTTCTACAGACGGTTTACCCATCTGGTCAAATTTATCACTAGCATCAGTCACAACACCACCGCTCATTGCAGGTGTGTTTTGTCTGTTTCCTTTTAGTGCATATAATTCTAATGCTTCTATCTTTTTAGAGTTAGCTGCTTTAGTTGGGTCAACGATTTGCTGATTAAGAACATTTATAGATTGCGGCTTGCTCCATACAAATTTTGCATAACGCTGCTCTCCTACAAGAAGTGATTTTACTTCTGGCATTTTCAAATATCCATTGATCTTAGCGGTATCTTTTGGAGAGAAATAACCCAAGATAGGACCGTTTCCGAAAGCAACCATTTTGTCAATCCAAGGATTACCACCTTTTACAGCAGTTGAATCTTTTGAAGCATCAGTCAATAGGTTACCGATAGTATCATTAGCCGTCTTTGGCGTTTCTTTTGTATCGATAGCTTTTTCTGTTTTCTTTAGGACTTCGTTTGAAGCCATCAAGAAATTGCTCATCTCTTCTACTTTGTAAGTTTCCCAGAACTCTAACTGAGCTGTACTTTGCAATAATTTTTTGATACGATCAACATCTTTTGCTCCTGGAAGCTCTACCAAGATTCTACCTGATTCACCAAGCATTTGGATGTTTGGCTGTACTACTCCAAATTTATCGATACGCTCTGTTAATACTCTAAAAGCACTTTCTACAGATTCTTTTACTTTTCTCTTGATGATCGTTTTTACCTGAGCATCAGTCATATTAAAAGTAACTTCTTCTAAATTACGGTGTGCAAAAACTTCAGGATCAGCTAATTTCACTGCTCCTTTAGACTCTTGGTCAAATGCGATAAAGAATGCATCGATGTAATCTTGATTACCTTCTTGGTTCTTATCGGCATTTTCTAAAGCTTTGTTGAAAACTGGATTTTTTGTGTTGTTAGCCAGCGTTTTCAAAACGTCTTTTACAGAAATTTGCAAAATCACATTGATACCACCTTCAAGGTCAAGCCCTTTGTTAATCTGCTTATCAGAAACTTCTTTGTAAGTAAATTTTGTGAAGCCAAGATTATAGACTTCTTCTTTCCCGATTGAATCGAGATACTTTACTTCTTTTTTCTCATCTCCGTTAGCAAAAGCTTTTGCATCACTCTTAACGCGATTGGCGACAAATGTGAATGATAGTTGGTAAATACTTACCAATGCAAATAAAATTGCAAAAAATTTAACGAGTCCTCTATTCTGCATTATTACTAAAAATTAATTAAATTTCTTATTGTTGGTGTGTCTAAACAAATAAAACAAGCTAAATCAAGCAGTTATCAAAAATAATACTACTACTTGAGTTATTCGCTTTTTTTTAAAACGAGCAAATATATAATTAACCAAAAGATTAACCAATTAATTTGCTAATTATATCATAAAAAAAAGACTGCAAGAAGCAGTCTCTTAATTTATAAGGCAGGAATTATGCCAAAACCGACTTTAAATCGGCATTCATATTTCTAACCGCATCGGCGCTTTTCGCAAGCAATGCTTTTTCTTTTTCGTCAAGGTCGATAGCAAGAATTTCTTCGATACCGTTTTTACCGATAATACAAGGAACTCCTAAACAAATATCATTTTGTCCATATTCTCCTTCTAAAAATACTGAACAAGCGATCATTTTCTTTTGGTCATTCAAGATACTATCAACCAAATAGGCTACAGAAGCACCTGGAGCATACCAAGCCGAAGTTCCTAAAAGTCCAGTCAAGGTAGCACCACCGACCATTGTGTCAGCCGCAACTTTATCTAGAGCTTCTTGAGAAAGGAATTCAGAAACTGGAATACCATTATAGGAAGCCAGTCTTGTCAATGGAATCATTGTTGTATCGCCATGTCCTCCAATTACCATTGCAGAAACATCGTTAGATGGTTTATCTAAGGCTTTTGACAAATAATATCTGAAACGAGAGCTATCCAAAGCACCACCCATTCCGATGATTCTGTTTTTTGGAAGTCCTGTCGCTTTTAACGTCAAGTAGGTCATTGTATCCATCGGATTTGAAACTACAACTACGATTGTATTTGGAGAATATTTTAAGACATTTTCTGCAACCGATTTCACGATTCCAGCATTGATTCCGATTAATTCTTCTCTTGTCATCCCTGGTTTTCTAGGAATTCCAGAAGTGATTACTACCACATCGCTGTCTGCCGTTTTAGAATAATCGTTGGTTACTCCGGAAACTTTTGTATTAAATCCAGTATTGGTAGCGCATTGCATGATATCCATCGCCTTACCTTCTGCAAAACCTTCTTTAATATCTAATAAAACTACTTCGCTGGCAATTCCTCTGTACGAAATCACATCTGCACAAGTTGCGCCAACATTTCCGGCACCTACTATTGTAACTTTCATAATAATTGTATTTGTTTATTTGTTGTTTGTTTCAAAATGAAAGAATGCTATGCATCGATATTGGCATACACGGCATTTTTTTCGATAAACTCACGTCGAGGCGGAACCTCATCTCCCATCAGCATAGAGAAAACACGGTCTGCTTCTGCAAGGCTATCGATTGTTACTTGGCGTAATGTTCTGAAATTTGGATTCAAAGTAGTTTCCCACAATTGTTCCGCATTCATCTCTCCAAGACCTTTATATCGCTGGATGTTTGAACCGCCGCCCATTTTTTCTGTGATTTCATCACGCTGCGCGTCTGTCCATGCGTATTCTTTTTTGTTTCCTTTCTTCACCAAATATAAAGGCGGAGTTGCGATGTAAACGTGGCCGTTTTCAATCAACTCTTTCATGAACCTGAAGAAGAAGGTTAATATTAAGGTAGAAATATGAGAACCATCGACATCGGCATCACACATGATGACTACTTTATGGTATCTTAGTTTTTCTAAATTCAAGGCTTTTGAATCCTCAGCAGTTCCAATAGTTACGCCAAGAGCCGTGAAGATATTTCGAATCTCCTCGTTCTCGAAAACTTTGTGGTGCATTGCTTTTTCTACGTTCAAGATTTTACCACGCAAAGGCAAAATCGCTTGGAAATTTCTATCGCGTCCTTGTTTTGCCGTTCCGCCTGCAGAATCTCCCTCGACAAGGAAAACTTCGCATTTTGCTGGATCTTGCTCAGAACAGTCTGATAATTTACCTGGCAATCCGCCGCCGCCCATAACGGTTTTTCTTTGCACCATTTCACGAGCTTTTTTCGCTGCGTGACGTGCCTGTGCTGCCAAGATTACTTTTTGCACGATTACTCGGGCATCATTTGGATTTTCTTCCAAATAATTTTCAAGCATTTCGGCTACAGCTTGGCTTACAGGAGAAACAACTTCTCTATTTCCAAGTTTTGTTTTTGTCTGGCCTTCGAATTGCGGTTCAGAAACTTTTACAGAAATAATAGCTGTCAAACCTTCGCGGAAATCGTCTCCCGTGATTTCGAATTTCAATTTTTCCAAAAGTCCAGAAGCATCTGCATATTTCTTAAGCGTTCTTGTCAGACCGCTACGGAAACCTTGTAAGTGCGTTCCTCCTTCGTGTGTATTGATATTATTTACATAAGAAAAAATATTTTCTGAGTAGCTGGTATTGTAAATCAAAGCAACCTCAACTGGAATTTCGCCTTTTTCTCTCTCCATGCTGATAACATGCGAAATAATTGGCTCGCGGTTGCCGTCTAGGAAACGGATGTATTCTTTCAAACCTTCGTCAGAATGGAAAACTTCGCTTACGAACTCTCCTTTGTCATCTTTTTCTCTTCTGTCGGTAAACGTAATCGTGATACCTTTATTCAAGAAAGAAAGCTCACGCATACGAGCAGACAGGGTATCGTATGAAAACTCTGTCGTCTGAGTGAAAATCGTATCATCTGGATAAAAAGTCTGGATAGTACCTCTTTTTGTAGTTTCTCCAATTTGTTTTACCGGATAAAGGGCTTTTCCTTTTTCGTATTCCTGCTCATAGATTTTTCCATCGCGGTGAACCGTAGAACGCATGTGATTTGACAATGCATTTACTACCGAAACCCCAACCCCGTGCAAACCTCCGGAAACTTTATAGGAATCTTTATCGAATTTACCTCCGGCACCAATCTTAGTCATTACAACTTCAAGTGCAGAAACGCCTTCTTTTTTGTGAATATCTACTGGAATTCCACGACCATTATCTTCAACGGTAACGGAATTATCTTCATTAATAGTAACGGATATGGTATCGCAATGGCCGCCCATCGCTTCATCGATCGAGTTGTCTACAACTTCATAAACTAAATGGTGTAAACCTCTTACACCTACATCTCCAATATACATCGACGGACGCATTCTAACGTGCTCCATCCCTTCTAATGCTTGAATACTATCGGCTGAATAATTGCTCTTCTTGATTTCTTCGCTCATATATAATTTGTCTAAAAAAGGTATTTTTTTGTTTAACGAACAAATATATAAAAACAGGAGTGATAATCAGCTATAAATGGAGATTTTAGCACTTAAGTTATCAACATTTTTAAGGTTTTGGCATAAGTTTTTTAACTTGCTACGACTTATTTTCAGAAAGTATCTTAAACGTAAAAAGCGCCACTAAAAGTGAACGCTTTTCAACAAACAAACTAAACTAATATTTAATATCTAGGCAATAGCATTGGGCTTTGCAATTGCAGTATCTGCTTGGACGTGGGCAGCATTTGCACGGCCACTTGGATCTTGGTTTTCCTGCCATTTCGGTATCCATTTTCTCACGGTCTGGGCGGCGCTTAATTGTGGAAAATGTTTGTGGAATATATCTCTATAGAAATAAGCTTCTTTGGTTTTTGGAGTGTTATACGTAAATCGTTCTCCTGCTTTTTCTAATTGGTAATCTGTAATCTGTGACGAACAGTATTCGATCAAAGTATCAATCCAGTTATAACCGACGCCGTCTGAAAACTGCTCTTTCTGTCTCCATAACACTTCTTGAGGAAGATACGGATCTTCTGGCGTGTCAAATGCCTTGCGAAGAATGTATTTCTCTACTCCATCATAGGTTTTTGGCTGTTTTTCTTCTGGCTGAATTCTGATAGCTAAATCCAAAAATGCTTTGTCTAAAAACGGAACTCTTGCTTCTAGTCCGTGAGCCATTGTGGATTTGTCTGCGCGAAGCAAATCGGCTGTAAATAGCTTTTGTACCCTTTCGATAGTTTCTTTCTGAAAATCTTCTGTAGATGGCGCATTTCTGAAATACAAATAGCCTCCAAAAATCTCATCGGCTCCTTCGCCAGATAACACAACTTTCACCCCCATATCCGTAATCGCTTTTGAAAGGAAATACATCGGCGTACTGGCACGAACCGAAGTCACGTCATAGGTTTCCAAATGCCAGATTAATTTATCTAGAATTTCAATACCTTGTTCAATCGTAAAATGGATTTCATGGTGTTCCGTTCCTAAAAATTTGGCTACTTTTCGAGCTGCTTTTGCATCTGGCGCTTCTGCATCCAATCCTATTGAGAATGAATGAAGCGTTTTTCCATTTTCCTTGAGCAGTCTGGCCGCAATTGATGATGTAAGCGACGAATCCAATCCTCCTGAAAGCAAGACCCCGATCGGCACATCGCTCATTAGTCTTTTGCGAGTCGCCTCTGTCAAAGATTCGCGTATTTTAGATAAATCCAAAGCTTCAGTTGCTTTTTCATGGTCTTCATATTCTGGTCTGTAATATTTCACAAAACCTGTTTTCTGCGTATAATAATGTCCTGGAGGAAAAGTCGCAAACGTCTTGCATTGATCTGCTATCGGCTTCATTTCTGACGAAAAATAAATACGTCCTCTTTCATCTAATCCATAATATAATGGCTTTACTCCTACCGCATCTCTACCAGCAATAAAATCATCGCCATTGATTACGACAAAGGCAAAATCCCCGTCCAGCATGTTCAGAAAATCATACCCAAATTCTTCGTACAAGTGCACGATTACCTCTGAATCGGATTTTGTGCGAAACGTATGGTGTTTCAAGACCGTATCTCTCAATTCTTGATGGTTGTAAATTTCTCCGTTATGAACCATATAGGCCGATTTTGTGCCTTTTATCGGCTGTCTTCCTGAATGCAGGTCGATAATAGACAAACGTTCATGGCTCAGGATATGTCCGTTTTCTGTTATATGCAGATCACTTTCGTCCGGACCGCGATGCGACATCCTTTTTGAAAGCTGTTTTACCAATTCTTCATCTTTTCCTTTTCCTATAATTGCTAAAATTCCACACATAACTTCATTCTTTAATTTGGTTGTTTTGATAAAGCAAATTTGAAGTATTTGTTTTATTTAATAAAGTATAATTTATTTTTTAGTTACATATTAAAACCGAAACAGTAATTTTTAATTATTTAATAAACATATTGGCACAAAAAATAGTCTGTTTGGTTTTATTCTATAAAAAAAGCCATCGCATAGGATGGCTTTAAGAATTTATATTTTTCTAAAATGTTATTCTACACTTTCAATCAGGTATTTAGTGCTGTTGATTTCAAAACTATAGCCAGCTTGCTGACCCAACAGCTTGCTTCCTAATGGCGACTGAGGCGAAAGCGCAATAATGTTTTTCTCTTCTATTTTTATTTTGGGAAGCGCAGCACTCATAAACAGAAGGATACCATTCGCTTTTATGATACTTCCGATAGTTATTATCTTGGTTGTTTTAGACGCATCAATTTTATCTAAAATGTTTTTCTGTTCTAGAAATTCTTTCAGCTTGTGGTTTAATTTTTCCTGTTCTAGATGCATCATAGATAACGCGGTTTCGTGTTTGTCACCAGCAGAACCTTTTGCATCGTTTTTAGCATCTTCGGTCAGGTTCGAAATCATGTCATGGAAAACATCGATTTTATCTTGAACCAATTGTTTGTAGTATTGGAGTGTTTTTTCTTTGAGGGTCATTAGATACTTATTTTTAAACGTGGATAAAACATAGACGCTGTTTCTCGCTGATTTTTTGAAATAAAAAAGCCTACAAATTTAATGCAGGCTTTTAGAAATTTAATTATTACTATCAAAAATCAAACTTGTAGCTAGCTCCCAACATGACTTGAATTCCTTGTACAGGATAATTCAGCCATTTTTGGTAGTCTTGGCTTGTGAGGTTATTTCCTTTTAGGAAAGCCGTAAGCCTGTCATTGTATCTATATCCGACATGGGCATTTAAATCAAAACAACTGTCTAAAGTAACAGTCTCCAATTCATTTCTCAACAGCGAAGTATAGCTAAAGACGTCTTTTCGCTCTCCAACAAAAAAGAGGCTGGTTCCTGCATACCATTTTTCGGTGATGTTGAAATCCAGATTGGCTGCAATTTGAAGTTCTGGAAGATTCCATGCTTCTGCCTGGTCGTCTGTTGTATAACTATTGAATGTACCGCTCACGCCGAAAGAAACATTTTTAGAAAGATCGGCTTTCAGTTCTCCAAAAAAGCTAATCGTTTTTACGTTATCATACACAACATTGAACGAATTTCCGAAAGCATAGCCTTCTTGATTTGCGTTTTCATTGTTATACGGATTGTTCAAGAACATTGCTTTCTGGTCTTCATTCTTGTATGAACCTCGGATATTAAAACCGACGTTATTTGCAATTTTACCTTTCAATCCTACATACACATCGTACTTTTGATCCGTCGGAGCAATACCTAGAGTCGGCGATACGAAGAAATTCTCTTGTACTAAATCACGATACGAATTTTGTTTTAAGCTTCCTTCTGCTCCTGCATACGCAATCATGACATCGCCTACGATTCTGTAGGTAGCCGTAATCTGCGGATAGACAAAAAACTTATTGTCGCTATTTTCGTTATCCATGCTGTAGAAAAGTCCGGCACCAAGATTAACCGTCAAGTCATCTTGTTGGTAAACAAAACTTGGCTGTACACCAATGTTAGTATATCCATAATTGATATCGGTCAAGCCGAAATAGTCTTTTTCAAAAGAACCGCCTAGGTAATCAATGATGAAATTGGCATTAATTTTTCTTCCAGAAACTTCAAAACCGACAGTCGGCTTCACATAAAATCGATTTTCAGAAGAACCGAAAGCATCAGAAAAATGATTGAATTTCAGACTCGCTTCTTTAAAAATACTTTCTTTCGCACTGAATCTTCCTCCTACATAAATATTTTGGTAGGTCTGCTGCGGATCGATACTGTTGATTAAGTCTTGCCTGTCTTGCGGATCGGCAAGGTCATTAGCAAAATCGTTTCTTAGTCCATACCAATTGTAAACTTGATGCTGATAGCCTGCATCTACGTTCCAAGAAAAGTCTTTTTGCTGGTTCCCGTAAGTCAAATCCAGCGATGTATTATAAAATTTGTCATCTAACAAAATATCATCTATGCCGCCTTGAGACGAAAGGTGACGGAGCATTCCTCCTACGTATTCATTTCTGTTTAGGTTTTCGGTAACAAACAATTCGGCATTCAGCGTGCCGTAATTCCCGACGCCTAAAGTCGCATAATTTTTATATAATTTTTCTTGTTTTGTCTTATCGACAGCAGCTGCCCTTCCTTTTGCTGGAGTAAATGTCGAGGCCACAGGAAAGGAAAAAATATTGTATTTGATTTCTTCTTTTTTGGTATTGTCCTCGTCTTCTAACGTCGGTGTTTCTTTTACCTTGAAGGCATCAGAAATAGTTGGCGTATAAGGCTTCACCACATTCACGACTTCAGTCCCGATATTCTCATCCTTCTTTTGTGCGAAACCAGCCTGTACGCCTGCAAAAAGAAACAGTAAAGCAATTTTATATTGAATTTTATGTGTCATATTACTTGTATTGAATTTAGAATAAGATGTGATTAATTTTGAATGGATGAGTTGCGTTTTGCTTCTTCTCCTTTAATAATATCCAATTCTTTTTGGGCTTCTTCGATAACATCTGGATAGTCTTTGAAATTCTTGACAACACTTTCCAAGATATAATTTGCTTGGAAACTGTCTTTCAGTCCGTAGAAATTTTTCGCCATAACGACCAAACCTTTGGCTCCAAAATACTTATATCCTGAATAATCTTTTGCTAATTTTTGAACAGCCGTGTTTGAAGCTTCAAACTTTCCGTCTTTGTTTTTGAAATAGGCATCATAAAACAAGGCTTCGGCTGCTAGCTCTCCTTTAGCAATCGTAAGCAATTTTGCATACGCTGCTTTTGCTTTCACCTCATCGTTGATTTTTATAGCAGAACGCGCCACAATTACTTGAGCATCACTTTTTACTTTATCATCTGTTTTTGCGTTTGCTAAGACTTTTTCGGCATAGACAACCGAATTTTCATAATCTTTTTGCTCATAGTATGATTTCATCAAATTCGATTGCGCAAAAGTGATATTTTGCGGGTAATCTGCTTCTGTTTCCAATCTTTTCAATACTGGAACTGCTTTTGCATAATCAGCTTTTTTAAGCAGGATTTGCGATAAGCGTGCCAACGATTGTTCTGTAAATTCGTTTCGTGGTTTTGCAATCACAAACTCGTAATTCGGAATTGCATTATTCTCTAAACCATCAGCAAAATAGGACTGTGCCAGGTAGAAATTTGCTTTTAGGGAATTGATTCCGTTTGGAAATTTCGCCACATAACCGCTCAAAGCTGTAATTGCAGGCTTGACATTATTCTGCAGGTATTGTTTTTCTGCGGCTTCATAAGTGTCATTATCTAGTTCGGCATCAGAAACCTCAACGAAATCTAGTGTTCTTACCCAAGTAGCATATTCGTCTACTTTTCCGTTATCCAAATAAATCAATCTGGCGGTAGACACGGCTTCTAAAGCCTCTGGAGTATTTGGGAATTCAGCCGCTACTTTTTTTAATTTCGCTAAAGCCAACTCGTCTTTTTCAGCATTATAATATACCAAACCTTGACGCAAGATTGCTTTTGAAGCATAAGAACTTCCTTTGTATTCTGCTATCAATTTGTCATACGTCTGAACGGCACTTTCAGTTTTCTTTTCAGTCACATAGGTGTTTCCAAGCTCATAAAGCGCATCATCGCGCAATTGCGATTTCGGGAAGTTTTTGACGAAATTGTTCAGGTCTTCAATCTTTTTATCGTTTCTGGAAACAAATCCGTAGCTGATTGCTTTTTGGTAGGCCGCATAATCCGCGTCGATACCTTTGATTTCGATTGCCTTGTTGTACGCATCCATCGCTGGCCAGTATTTTGCCGAAACATAATAACTGTCTCCTAAACGTAGATAAGCGTCATTCAAACGTACTTTATCATCTTTAGGCCCTGAAATATAGCTTTGGAAATTAGTCGCCGCTTGGTCGTAGTCTTTCAGCTTGAAATACGCATATCCCAAGTTGTAATTGATGTTTTTGTATTCTGGTGTGTTTTTAGCTTCGGCATCGCCTAGAAACTGTTTGTATGTCAAGACGGCTTCATTAAAACTATCTAAAACGTATTCTGTTTCGGCTTTCCAGAAAGTGGCTCGTGCTGTAAATTTAGCGTTGCTCCTTTCTCCCAATGATTTTTTGAACATCGCCAAGGCTTCTTGATAATTGCCGTCTGTATACAATTCCAAACCTCGATAGAAAGTCACTTTTTGATAGGCTTCCCTGTTCGACCCTTTGTTTTTTTCTAACAACACTAGAGCTTCCTTGTAGTTTTTTGAAGTGATATACGAATTGATCAAAAGTGTCTCGATTTCTGGCCTACTCGGATTATTTGGATATTTTTCAATAAATCCATTCAATACTGCTGGAATACTTTGGTACGAGTTCCCAATTTCATAACTCAATTTGGCATAATTCAAATAGGCATCTTCTTGAATTTTTGTATCAAAAACCATTTCCGAAGCATTTTTAAACGCATTTAAAGCTTGCTGTTTCTTATCGGTTTTCAAATAGCTTTCTCCCAAATGGTAATAGGCATTCTGTGCTACGAAATCTTGTCCGTCGATAATTTTGTTGAATTGGGAAATCGCATTTTCGTAGTCATTTTGCTTGTAATACGCGTAGCCTAACTGATAAAAATCGGTATTGTTCCACTTCCCTTTTTTGCCTTTGTATTCGTTCAAGTATGGAATCGCCTTGTCGTATTGTTTTAGGTTGAAATAACTTTCCCCGATAATCTTGTTTAGTTCTGATTTTTCCATGGCATTGGATTTCGCCATAGCTGCTTTTCCTAACTCGATTGCTTTGTCAAATTTGCCGAGCTTAAAATTCATGTCTGCTTGGAAATACGACATTTTCTCTTGGTATTTTTCCTCACCAGAAACCTCATCAAATAATTTTGTTGCTTTGGTATAATCATCCGATTCATAAGCCATAAATCCTAAATAGTATTTTGCTTGGGAACCGTATTCCTTAGAATTCAGCACTTGATTGAAGTAGTTAGTGGCTTCTTTTTTCTTTCCAGCAGTAAAAAAGCTATAGCCTTTTTGGAAGTTATATTTTTCTCTATCGCTGTCGCTTAATGAACCTTCATCCACTTTATCAAACCATTTAAGCGATTGTGGATATTTTCCTTGCTCAAAATAATAATGCGCTACCTCGATATACGCCTGGTTCTGCTTTGTGCTTGTTGGATAGTCTTCTACAAAACTTTCCATCATCTGATCGGCATTGGCCTGATTCAAACGAATAGCACAATTGGCAATGTAGTAGGCACAATCGGCTTCAACATCAGAATTTTTAGTATTATTTTCAGCTTTTACTTTTTCGAAAATAATTTGTGCAGCTTGGTATTGCTTATCATTGTAAAGCGAAACTGCCTTATTGTATTCTGTTAGATCGTTAGTGTAAATTGCCGTCTGCTGTGCAAAAACCGAAGTGGTTCCTATGAATGAAAACAACAGAAATAACCTTGAGAGTCTGTGCATTTTTAATGGTTTTGTTTAAGATTCAAATATATCAAATTCTTAAGTTTATAACGGAAGCCTCTTTGGGTTTATTGTAAACAAAATTTTTAACATTTCTCAGAAACAAGGTTTACGCGTGAAAGAGAGCGTTTTAGAACCTGTAAATTTTATGCCAATCATAAATTTCTTTTAAATTTCATAAAAATACATATCACGGGAATTTAATTTTTTTATAATTTTACATAACTAATTATATACTTAATTATAAAATGAATTTATTCGAAAAAACAGGAAAGATGGCATTAGGAAGTCGGTTGCGCTTGCTTACAGCAAAAGTGACCGAAGATGCCTCAAAAATATACGAATTGTACAATGTGGAATTTTCTCCAAAATGGTTCCCTATCTTTTTTATACTTTCAGAAGAAGGCGAAAAAACAATTACGGAAATTGCTAACGATGTAGGCCATTCACAGCCATCAATTACAAAAATCATCAAGGAAATGACTATTGCTGGCTTGGTTCAAGAAAACCTGAAGACGAGCGATAAGCGTCGGAATATGGTTGCTCTGACCGAAAAAGGCAAAATTCTGTCTGAAAAATTCAGCATACAATACCAAGATGTAGGCAACGCTATTGAGAGTATCATGAGCGAAGCGACTCACAATTTATGGGAAGCTATTGAAGAATGGGAATTTTTATTAGAACAAAAAACATTGTTCAAAAGAGTCCAAGAGCAAAAGAAACTTCGTGAAAGTAAAAATGTACAAATCGTAGACTATGAAAGTCGATACCACTCCGCCTTCAAGTCGCTGAATGTGGAATGGATTTCTACGTATTTTGAAATGGAAGAAGCGGATTACAAAGCCTTGGACAATCCAAAAGAATACATCTTAGACAAAGGAGGAAAAATACTTGTCGCACTTTATGATGATGAACCTGTTGGCGTCTGTGCTTTGATCAAAATGAACGATACCGATTTTGAAATGGCGAAAATGGCTGTTTCTCCAAAAGCACAAGGGAAAAATATCGGCTTTTTGCTCGGCGAGGCTATCGTCAAAACTGCAAAAGAATTAGGCGCTTCAAAATTATATTTGGAAAGCAATACGATATTGAAACCTGCCATTAATCTCTATTATAAATTGGGTTTTCAAAAAGTAGCCGGACTTCCAACGCCCTACAAACGATGCAATATTCAGATGGAATTGAATTTATTGGAAAAATAATATTGGAAATTCATCAAAAAACTAGAAGATAATTCTGAAACTTTAGAAAGTGATTTACAATTTAATTTTGATAAAGCACGTTAACTTATTACTTTTACCACATAAACGAAATTATTATGTCGCAACCAGTACTTTTTTTGAGAAACGTAAATATCTATCAAGAGAAAAATCTCATTTTATCGAATGTAAATATTGAAGTAAAACACGGCGAATTCTTATATATTATTGGAAAAACCGGTTCCGGAAAAAGTAGTTTCATGAAAACTTTGTATGCGGATCTTCCGTTAACTGAAGGCCAAGGCAGCATTGTTGATTATGACCTGGCGGCATTGAAGGAAAAAAACATTCCGTATTTGAGACGCAAAATCGGAATTGTTTTCCAAGATTTTAAATTGCTTCCCGACCGAAATGTAAACGAGAATATGGTATTTGTCTTAAAAGCCACTGGCTGGACAGACAAGCAAGAAATGCAAGACAAAATTGAAGAAGTTTTAGAAAAAGTCGGAATGAAAAATTTCGCGAATAAGATGCCGCACCAATTATCAGGAGGCGAGCAGCAGCGAATTGCCATTGCAAGAGCTTTGCTAAACGATCCGGAAATTATCTTGGCCGATGAGCCTACGGGAAATCTTGACCCGCAAACTAGCGTTGAAGTCATGGAGGTATTGCGAAAAATCAACATGAACGGAAAGACTATCATCATGGCAACACATGATTATGCGTTGTTGATGAAATATCCTGCCAAGACCTTAAAATGCGATAGCGGTTCTGTATTTGAAGTAGTTCAGAGAACGGTTTAATGATTTCAATCTTAATCCCGACATATAATTTTGATATTTTCCCGCTTGTTTCTTCCTTACACGAACAAGCAAAAAAGCTAACTATTGAATACGAAATTATATGCTTGGACGATGCTTCAAAAAATTATCATATTGAAAATCAAAAAATTAACACACTAGATCATTGCTCGTATACTATCTTAGAAAAAAATATCGGTCGAAGCGCCATACGTAATCTTTTGGCAAAAAAAGCACGCTTTGAAAACTTGTTGTTTCTTGATGCTGACGTAATTCCGATAGAGGAAGATTTTGTTTCCAATTATGTTTCCCAAATTGATTCTGAAGAAAAAGTAGTGTACGGCGGCATCCGCTATCAAAAGGATAAACCAAGCAAAGACCAGATTTTAAGATGGGTCTACGGCAATTCAAGAGAAGCTCTTCCCGTTGAAGTACGTCAGAAGAATCCGTATCTAGCGTTTCTGACCTTAAATTTTATGATCAAAAAGTCAGTTTTCAAAACTGTTTCTTTTAATGAGGAAATTCCAAATTTGAGGCATGAAGACACGTTGTTTTCTTATGATTTAAAAAAAACTGGCATCAAGGTCGTCCACATTGAAAACCCAGTCTATCATCTGGGACTGGAAAGTAGCAAGGTCTTTTTAAGAAAATCCGAAGAAGCTTTAATCGGACTCGACTATTTGATCGACAACAAATTGATTGTTCCAGAATACGTCAAGTTATCTGAATACTACAAAACATTGAAAAAATATGGCATGAAAGGCTTATATTTATTCTTTTATAAAACTTTCAAGTCCGCTTTTTTAAATAATCTTTTAGGAAAAAATCCATCATTATTCGTTTTTGACCTGTTCCGATTAGGATATTTTTGTGATTTAAAAACAAAGTAGTATGCCTTTATTCTCTGTCATAGTTCCATTATACAACAAAGAGAAAAGCATCCAAAACACCTTAAAAAGTGCTCTGGACCAGACCTTTACTGACTTTGAGATCATAATCATAAATGATGGCTCTACCGATAAAAGCGAATCCAAAGCACTCGCAATTAACGATTCCAGAATTAGGCTGTTTTCAACAGAAAATCAAGGTGTTTCAGCTGCACGAAATTATGGAATTGCAAAAGCTTCGGGAACTCTTATCGCTTTTCTGGATGCAGATGACTATTGGTTTCCAAATCATTTGAAACAACTGTCAGAACTTTATGAAATGTTTCCACAATGTGGTCTTTATTGCACAAATTATGAACGGTTTTACAATCCGAATAAGATTATCAAACCAACCTATGTAGCTATTCCTCATCATCCATGGAAAGGCATTGTAAACGATTTTTTTCAGTCAAGCTATATCGACAGAATTGCATGGACATCTGCGGTAGCTGTGCCCAAAACAGTTATTGATACGGTTGGGAACTTTAAAACGACAATTACTTTAGGAGCCGGAGAAGACACCGATTTATGGTTACGAATTGCTTTACGATTTGATGTTGCTTTTGACAATGAAATTTCGGCAAGGCACATGCTGGATGCTGAAAATAGGGTTTCACTGGCAAGTACTTTGAAGCGTTCTTTTGCGAAACTTGACGAATTTAAAGAGGAAGAAAAAAATAATCCGTCATTAAAAAAATATTTAGATCTGCATCGGATTTTCTTTGCAATACGCCATAAACTAGCCGGAGATGCAAAGACTTTTGATTTTTATATGCAGTCTGTCGATCGTTCTAATATTCCTTTCAAGACGAAAATTATATTGGCAATGCCGACATTTTTGATTCGAAAGTTATATGCTTTCAAAAAATATCTGGAACAAAAAAATATCTTGATTTCAATCTATGATTGATTTACATACGCTAAAAATTGATCCAACTCTCTGATATAATCATCTTCTTCATAAACTTCTGAAGCAATAACAAGGCATACTGCTCCTGATGAAAAGTTTTCTAGTTCTCTCCAGACTGTTGGTTTTATAAGAAGTCCTTTGTCTGGTTTGTTGAGCGTAATTATCTGATTTTCTCTGCCATCGTTTAGTACAACATCGAAGCTTCCTGATAACGGAATCAGCAGCTGTATCAAGTTTTTATGCGCATGCCCGCCGCGATGAGAATTGCTCGGGACATCAAATAGGTAATAAACACGCTTGATATCAAAAGGAACGACGTCGTTTTCGATAACGGCAATATTTCCTCTATAATCTTCAATTTTTGGGATTTCAATAATTTCGATATTCATTTACCTATTTGTTAATTTTTAAATATTCTAGCCATTCAGCACCAATTTTTTCTACAGAAAAACGCTGTATGCTTTCCAATGCATTTTCTTTGCAAGTTGCTAGCAGGGTTTCGTTTTGATCCATCTCATCCATAGCATGCACAAATTCCTCAAAATCTTGATCTTTGACCAAAAGTCCATTCTTGCCATTTTCTATTAATTCATTAGGTCCCGACTTGCAATCAAAAGAAACAACCGGTACGCCGCAGGCTAAAGATTCAGTGATAATATTAGGCAACCCTTCATGTTTGCTCGTTAGCAGCGTAAATTTAGCACGTTTTATAAATTTAAACGGATTCTTTTGAAAATCCAAAAACACCACTTTATCTTCAACCTCTTCGGATTTGGCTAATTCCTGCAAGTATTTTTTTTGAGGGCCATTGCCTAGCAGAACCAATCTTATATTTTTCATCGGAAGCCTTGAAGCGGCATAGGCCTTAATCATCTTGTCGAACTGCTTGTTGTTGTCAAAAACCATTCTTCCGGCGGCCAAAACGTATTCAAAATCCAGATCGATATTTTCTTTTGAAAGAACTGTAATTTTATCAATTTCAAGCGGATTATAAATTGTTTTTAGGTTTTTATAGCCGTATTTTTCCTTAACCTTTGCTTCAATTTCTTTGGATACGCAGACAATTCCGTAAGCATTAGAAAAAATAGTCTTTGCTATAAAATCATTTTTCGGAAAATACCAATCCGTATTATAGCTATGAATCATCACTACATAAGGAACTTTATAAATCATCTTCGCAATTAAAAATTCCTTAAGCTGGTTGTTTCTAGCGCGTACGTCGATAATGTAATCAAAATTATGTTGCTTGATATACTTTTTAAGCACCAAAAATCTTTTGAGATTGTTTAAAAGCCCATTGCCATTGTCTTTCAGCTTGCCGAGGTTCAGCAATTTTCCAGAGAAATCGTAGGTTATCTCATCTGTGATGATCACATTATGAACATCAATGGTTTTGCTGAAAAAAAAATTTGATAAAATAGCATGAATCTTATCGGCACCGCCATTTGAAAGATTATTTCCAATCAAACATATTTTCGTTTGATGCATCTGTTGCTACTTTTTTAATTATTTTTGAAACAAATATAAACAATTATGAGGATTCTACTCGTTGGAGAATTCAGCCGATTACACAATTCGTTAAAGGAAGGACTTACTGCTTTAGGACATGAAGTGCATATTGTAGGTACCGGAGATGATTTTAAAAAATATCCTGTTGATTTCTCAATTGCTTCGAGAGTAATTCCTTCTAATGGCTTATTTCGATTCTGCAACAAGGTTTTCAAGAAAGTTTTTATGCTGGATTTGGAAGCATTGGAAAGAGCCTCTAGATTCCGAAAGCTTTTACCTCAACTGAAAAATTACGATGTCGTTCAATTGATTAATTCAAATGCAATTGAAACTTCGCCTAGACTAGCGGAAAAACTTTACCGAAAACTATTTGCACAAAACAACAAAAAATTCCTTTTGATTTGCGGGGACGAAACTCCAATTGTAGAAGTCTTATTAAAAAACAATTTAAAATATTCGGTACTTACGCCTTATTTTAATGATGCTTCAAATAAAAAATATTACAATTATACTTTGAGTTATGTTGGAAAGCAGCAGGAAAAGCTTTTTGATTTCTTGAAATCTAACTGCGATGGAATATTGGTTTCTGATTTGGATTATAAGATCCCGATGGAACAGACAGATATTGATTTTTCATTGATTCCAAATCCGATAAATACGGATAAGCTTAAGTTCTCGTCGATAAAAATTGATTCAAAGATTATCATTTTCCATGGTATTAATAAATACAGTTCTGTCAAAAAAGGAAGTGCTGTTTTTTTAGAGGCGTTATCAAAAATAGAAGTAAAGTACAAAGACAAAGTCGAAATCATAATAGTGAATAGCTTGGCTTATGACGAATATCAAAAGTATTTGCAATCGGCTCATATACTTCTTGACCAAATTTACTCTTTTGACCAAGGATATAATGCCTTGGAAGCCATGGCGCAAGGAAAAGTCGTTTTTACGGGAGCTGAATCTGAATTTTATGAGCATTATCAATTAACCGATAAAGTGGCTGTAAATGCTTTGCCAGATGTAGATTCTATAGTAGATCAACTATCGTTCTTAATCGAAAATCCAGAAGAATTAGCTAAAATGGGTAGGAATGCACGAGCGTTCGTTGAAAAGGAGCATCATTTTATTAAAATTGCTGAGAGGTATTTAGAAAACTGGCAATAAATCTATAGTCGAAAAAAAATAATTCATGAAAACAATTTCAACAAATACCATCTACTGTTCTTTATTTTTTATCGTTGTAGTCATTTATTGTTTATTCACTGCACGTTATGGATTTGAAACTTGGGATACTGGATATCTTCCCAGTTTTTCATGGAGAATTGCAAACGGGCAAGATGTCTATAAAGATTTTGTCTATAAAGCTCCACCGTCAACTTTATATTTTCAGGCCATTTTTATTAAAATACTTCCTATAGCGGGTCAATTTTATTATATCAAAATTGTCAACTATTTGCTGTTTGCTTTGCAAGTATTTTTAGCGGTTAAAAGTTTTACTAATTTTTACCCGCTTCAATTTAAATTTAATAAGTGGGCGTTAATGACGGTAGGGTTTGTCATTTCATTATTGAATTTCACGGCGTATCCGTGGCCTACAACAGATGGCCTGCTCTTTGCTGTAATTGCTTTATATATTCTCTCTTTAAGCAGGAATGGAAAATCGAGTATAGTTCAACTTTTGGCAATCGCTTTTTTCTGTCTCTTATCGGCACTTACAAAACAATCCTTTTATTTAATTCCTTTTGGTTTCTTTTTAGTGATTGCCTGTATGCAAGGAATAAAAAAGGGACTGCAATTTTTAGCTTTTTTGCTTGTTTTTGTTTTACTATTCTTTTTGTGGATCGAGCATACGTCATCTATTGCTGATTTTCTAGAGCAAACCACTGGACAGACGCATTTTAAAGACCTTCTCTATTCAGGTTTTTTAGATTATGTATGGACCTATCCTAAAGTATCTTTTTTACTGCCCTTAATCATTCTGCTGGCTTATTTATTATTGTATTTTCCAAAAAAGAAAGCAATCACTTTTCCAGAATATTTAAAAAATCTCTCTATTGTTCTGCTTGTCGTTTCTATTGCTTTATGCTTTTTTATAGAATTTCTAATGGCTTCAAGAATTGCAATGCTTTCTGCTGCTTTTGCTGTAATCAGTAAAATAATTAAAGACCGAAATAACTTCAGGTATTATATTCCAATCCTCCTGACGCTTTTGATAGCTTGGAGCTGTTCAATAAGCATGGGCTATAATTATCCTATTTTCTTTTCTACTGGCATAATCTTATCATTAACAATCTTATTTTCAGAAGATGTAGATAAAGTATATAATTCAAGGTTATTTATTTTAGGTGGAAGTATCATTTTACTATTAGCCTATTCTTCCAACTTTAGGCCTTATAGAGAAAAACAAATTTCTGAATTAAATTACCCTCTAGATGCTGTTTCTCCAAAGCTAAAATACCTCAAGACCAATAAAGACAACAGAAACAAGTTACTCGATCTTAAGTCTCTGGTTGAAAAATATGGCAATCGTTTTATTGTTGCTCCAAGTTTTCCGATGGCACATTACGTATTCAATACTCAAAGTGTTTTACCTGCAGATTGGCTAACAAATAACGAAGTAAACAGAGACCCAAGTCGTTTTTTAAAGATTGCGTCAGAAAAAGAAAATTTTATCTTTTTAGAAAAAAGTTTTCTTGATGGTAGTGAGGAGTTTATGTTTGACAAAAAAGAAGATTTTAGCGTAATTGCCGTATACATCTATAAAAACTTCAAAAAGATAGACGAAACAAAACATTTCATAATCTACAACACGATAGAAAAAAATGAAGAATTTCCTGTTATTGTAAGAAAGTCAGTTCATTAAAAAATATCAATTATTTTTTTTAGAATAGTGAAAATATATCTTTAAAATTTGAAATGGAAAAATCAAGAACTCTTTTAGTTTTATAGATGTTTTGCCTTTTTCGATCCAAATATCCAATGGATATTCGCTAGCAGTTGTTAGAAAGTTGGGGTATGTTGTTTTATAGCGTAATAGCATTTCGACATCAAAAATCCATCGCGTTAAAAATGGTTTTTCAAAAAGTGTTTTTGCGACGTCAGCTTTTATGATTTTTGCACCACACTGGGTATCATAAACTGGAACACGCAAAATGAATTTACTTATTACAGTGGCAAAAATTCGTCCGAAATAGTGCCTTACCTGCGATCTTATAACTTGATTACCTAAAAGCTTTACGCGGCTTCCCAAGACAATATTTAGGTGGGGGTTTGTTTTTGCATAGTCCAATAGTTTTATCATTTCTGATACTGGTGTTGAAAAATCAGCATCAAGATAACCGATATATTCGTATTCATTTTGTGCATGAAGTATACCTTTTCTTATGGCCTCGGCTTTCCCTGAATTTTGAGGCAAATCATAAGTTTCACAATTTGATAATTTATCAGAAAGCTCTTTTAAAATACCTAAAGTAGCATCTGAACTACCATCATTTACCAATAAAAAATCTATCTCTTTTGATTCTTCAATGATTTGGAGATATTCATCAGATGATATTCTTTTTTCTTCGTTGTAAAAGGGTATTATAAAAAGACTTTTGTTCATTCTAAAGCTCTTAGTATTAAAATTAATAAAGGTATTATAGCTTCATAGTGCTTCTAAAATAAACACTCAACACCAAAAAATACAGCAGATATGTAAAGGCATGTGCCATCACTATGCCTTCTATACCATAATCCGCTATAAAAAATAGAGTTGAGGCGTATAATACGGCTAAAGATAATAGTTCAGAAATAATAAAAGCTACTGTCATTTTTTTAGCAAAGAATTCAAATCCAAGAATAAGCGATGCTACTTTAAGCGTGTCACCTATCAGCTGCCACTTGAACAGGTTTTCGACGGGCATAAAGTCTTTCGTAAACAGAAAAGCCACAATGAAATGCCTTAGCACATAAATGATACCAGCGGTAAAAATAAAAATCGGCAAAATGGTCTTATAATAGCTATAAAAAACAGCTTTAGTCTCTTTTTTTGCGGTAGCTAATATTAATTTTGGCAGAAAATAAACAGTCAGTAAGGTAGAAATAAACATCAAGTAATTGGATGAAATTCTTTCCATTGCTGACCAATATCCGGCTTGTTCTGTTCCTAATTTTTCAATCACATTGTTCCGAATAGCCAGAAAGACCAATGGGCCTAAGAATCCCGAAACTAGAGCCATCAGTGAAAAGGACGATAGGCTTTTGATAATGTCAAAATCAAAAGAATGGAAGCTGATATACTTCCATAAATCCATCTCGGCTCTAAAATAAAGAAAGGTAACAAACAAGAGTAAGGCCGGTGTGACAACTACCGAAATCAAGGCACCTGCTATGTTGAGTTCCCAGATTAAGATTACAGAAACGATGAGTCCAATAATACTACCAAAAATATTGATGTAGATTATCTTATTGTATTTTCCAAAACCATTCAGTATGCTCACCAAAAAAACATTGAGGACATAAAACGGTACAGAAAAAGCTAAGACAATAAATACAAAATCAAAATTGTGATGAGCTCCGAAAACCTGCTCGTTCCAGTAGCCACTAAATAAAAAAAGGACAAAGGCAAATAGTATCGAAGAGCACAATAACGTAATAAAAGTGGTGGAAATTATTTTTTTGATATGAGCTTCGTCATTTTGATTTTCTGCTGCATATTTTACGATTCCATTTTGGAAGCCTAAGGTCGTAATCGTTTCTACCGAAGAAAAAAAGTTCCTCATATTTCCGACCAACGCCATTCCGGGAGCTCCTAAAAAAAGAGCAATGATCTTGGATGACAGAATTCCTATTAAAATTTTTATGACAACACTGATACTATTCAAAGAGGTTACCTTGAACAGTGACGATGCTACTATTTTTTTTATAGAAATCAATTAGAATTTATTAATAATTTCAATCACATAGCCAACCTCTTCCTCGCTCATGACAGGACTTATCGGCAAGCTTAAAACTTCCCTGTGAATCTTTTCAGTAATCGGGAAAGATAATTCTTTGAGAAAAGAAAGCGCTTTTTGCTGGTGAGGTGGAATCGGATAATGAATCAAGGTTTGGATATTATTTTTCAGTAAATACTCTTGAAATCCTTTCCTATCAGCTGTCCTGACAACAAAAAGATGAAAAACATGATTGTCGGAATCGTCATAAAACGGCAAAGTAATCTTATTGTTTTTTATTTCGGACAAATACCGTCTTGCTATTTTCTTCCTGATTGTATTTTCGGCATCAAGATTTGGCAATTTTACGCTTAAAAATGCCGCCTGCAATTCATCCAGCCTAGAATTAATTCCGATATAATCATTAACGTACTTTGTTTCGGATCCGTAGTTGCGTAAAGAAAAAACCATTCTTGCCAATTCTTCATCATTTGTGGTAATGGCCCCCGCATCGCCCAAAGCGCCTAAATTTTTACCTGGATAAAAGCTAAATCCTGCGGCATCGCCTATGCTTCCTGCTTTTTTTGAATTTAAAACGGCTCCATGACTTTGCGCCGCATCTTCGATCACCAACAGTTTATATTTCTTTGCTATGGAATTAATTTCTTGCATCGGAGACAACTGTCCATACAAATGAACAGGCAAAATTGCTTTAGTTTTTGGCGTAATGGCCTTCTCTATTTCTTTTGGGTCGATGTTGTAGGTTTCAAGATTTGGCTCGACTAAAACAGGAACTAAATCTGCTTGAAGTACCGCTAAGATACTCGCAATGTAGGTATTTGCAGGAATGATTACCTCATCTCCTTTTTGAATTTTGCCTAATTGAATATACGCTTTGAAAATCAAGACCAAAGCATCCAAGCCATTTCCAACGCCAATACAATATTTTGCGCCGCAATATGCCGCAAAATTATGCTCAAAAGCTTTGATTTCTTCACCTAAAATGTACCAACCTTTGTCTGAGATATCTTTTAGCTTTGCTTGGAAAGACGCTTCATACGGTTGGTTTATTTTCTTTAAATCCAGAAATTTTATCATATCAAAACATTTTCTAGCTTGTTGTAATTGGAGGTTGAGATTTCATAAAAATCCTGAGTCAGAGTCCTTGCCCCGAAACTTTCCTTCCAAAAAATAAGTCCTTCATTGAGTTTTTGTCCATTTTGTTCATTAGAAATTCCAAAATCAAAAAACCGCTTATCAGGAAATACATCAACAATCAAGTGATGGTACAGAAGGTCTAACGAACCTAGCTCGTTTTTATTATTTTGCCCAGAAACATACTGAGGATGAGCAACATTTTTAGAAATAAAAATAGTTGTCCCTGCAACAATCTTATCTTGATAATACACATTAAAATGCCTGATGTTTTCTGGAAATAAACGATGTAGTTTTTCTATTTCTTCAACAGTATGAACAGGTTTTGCACTATGCTTTTCTGAGATATTTGGAATCAATATTTCCTCCCAAAACAACTTAAAATTAGGCTCTTCTTTGATTATCAAGCCCAACTGCTGTCCCCTCCTTACGCAAGCTCTTCTAGCTCTAGAAATCTTGTATGGTTTAGAATTATCAATAACAGACAAAGCATCTCTTCGTGTCAATTTTGCATCGACTAAGAATAAAGCGTAATTTAATTCGTCGGAAGGAAAATCAAAATAAATAGAAGGCATCATCTTGAAATGAAGCTTTTGGATTCCGTTGGATTCTAAAAACTGCAATACGCTCTTGAAAACTGAAATCATTATGGATTGTTTCATCTTTTCATCGCACACAATTCCTCCATAAGTTAAGCCTTGATGAGAAAAAATAGCGCCGCCAACAACATTAGCTGGCAAAACCGCTTCCCAATTCTCACCATCTAAAATAATCAATGAAAAATCCCGAAACCTATCGCTGTGGTATTCCATAAAATCTCTATGAAATAAAAATGTCGCATTTTTGGCTTTATCCACAAAAGCGTTCCAATTATCGTAGTCTTCGGCTTTATATTTTCTAACGGTATAGTTTCTCACGGCCTATTTTTATGCTTTGGAAAAGTACTAATTTTTTAGATAAGATTAAGGCATTCGCAAAAGGTAATTTTATTTTGTTAACATACTCTATTATAAATAAATACTATCTTTATAACTTTCAATTGATTATCGAGTGAATCTAAAACTACCAATTAGAAACATTATCGTCTTTCTGCTTTTCTCTTGCACCGTTCTAGCGCAAGATGTAGCTTTATTCCAACAATTCAACGGCCGTTATGATTTCACGATTGTAGGAAATACGCTTAATACTTCAGAAAATAATCTCAACACCCTATGTTCTATTTCTACTTCCTCTTCTGCAATTTTGACAATGGATACAACAGATGAAATTGAAAAAGCTTATCTCTATTGGGCAGGTTCGGGCACAGGCGATTTGAATGTGCTTCTAAACGGAACGCCTATAACTTCTGAAAGGAATTTTGCTTTCTTCCAAAACGATTTAGACTATTTCTGCGCTTTTACAGATGTAACGGCACAAATCCGCACGACTGGAAACGGAAATTATACGTTATCCGATTTGGATGTTTCTCCGTTTTTAAATCCGACGCATTATTGCAACAACCGTACAAACTTTGCCGGTTGGGCCATCGTAATCATCTACAAAAACGAAAGCCTTCCACTGAACCAAATCAATGTCTATGACGGACTGCAGGGTGTTTCAAGAACACAGAATGACTTGACTTTGACGTTAAATAGCCTGAATGTAATTGATAATGTCGGTTCTAAAATTGGATTCATCGCTTGGGAAGGCGATGTTAACCTCCCTAATCCTGGGTTTACGGAATCTTTAAAAATTAACGGAAATACTTTAAGCAATGCCTTAAATCCTCCAAATAATGCCTTTAACGGCACTAATACTTTTACAGGCTCCAGCACCTTATACAATATGGATCTGGATGTTTATGAAATCCAAGACTTTATAGATATCAGAGACGAATCGGTAGAAATTCAGCTTACTTCGCAGCAGGATTTTGTAATGATTAGCACTGTCCTTACCAAACTAAATAACCAGCTTCCAGATGCAACCATTTCAATTGATAATGTTGCTTTAGAATGCAATTCGCGACGCATCATTGTAGATTATACCGTATACAATATTGATAGCACCGATCCTCTCATCGCAGAAGTACCTATTTCGATTTATGCGAACGGAATCTTGATTGAGCAAACCTTGACAGTCCCTCCTATCCCGATTGGAGGAAGCTATAGCGATAGTATCCATCTTACAATACCTGATGAAATTCCGAATGATTTTACTCTAAAATTTGTAGTCGACGATGGCGGAAATGGAACAGGAATCGTAACCGAATTAAATGAAATGAACAACGATTTTTCTGTTACTGTTTCTTTTCTGGTTTCTCCAGAATTTAATCCGCTCGAAACAATTTTCGCTTGCAATGAAGGCTTAAAAAAAGGAACTTTCAATTTTTCGCATTATGAAGACGCTGTAAAGATTGATCCTAGTCATGTAGTTCATTTTTTTGCGTCTCAAGAGGAAGCTGAATCTAACGAAAATCCGATTCTTAATTCGCATAATTATATTGCTTCGGTAACGCCAAAAGAAATCTTTGTGAGGATCGAAGATGAAAACTGCTATAGTATTACTTCTTTTTTATTAGACACAAAAAACTGCCCGCCAACAGTCTATAATGCTGTTACTGCCAATGATGACGGGTGGAATGATTTTTTCTTTATAGACGGATTACGAGATATCTTTTTGAATTTCGAATTGCTTATCTATAACCGCTGGGGCACGTTGGTGTGGACAGGAAATAATAATACCGAAAACTGGTATGGGAAAGCAACTAAAGGAATTGAAATCAACGGGACCAATCTTCCAGACGGCACCTATTATTATGTCTTGGATCTCAACGATCCAGATTATAAAACTCCTCTAACAGGTTATGTTTATCTGACCCGATAATTATTTTTGGTTCAAGGCTGGAAGATACCATTTGAACTTGACAGCCATCAAGCGAATTGCGATCATCACGCAGGAAGTTATCAGATAAAGAATATCGTTATCAAGATTCCATCGTTTTAAGATGAAAAACAAAATTCCGCCAATAATACAGATTGTGGCATAAATTTCTCTTCTAAAAATCACAGGTATTTCATTGCATAGAATGTCTCGTGTGACACCGCCAAAACAAGCTGTCATCGTCCCCAAAGCAATACAGATAATCGGATGAAGATTCGTATCTAATCCTTTTTCAAGGCCAATCAACGTAAAGACGCCCAAGCCAATCGTATCAAATAAAAACAAAGAAGTTCGGAGCCTGTCTAGTTTCTTCCTGAAAATAATAGCGATAAAATAGCCGGCAATGATAAAATACACATAATTCAAGTCGCGCATCCATCCCACAGGAGTACGCCCGATCATGATGTCCCTTAGTGTTCCGCCACCAACAGCAGTCACAAAAGCAATAATAAAAACCCCGAATGGATCGAGTTTCTTGTTCATTGCCGTCAGTGCGCCAGATAGCGCAAAAGCCATGGTTCCAATAATATCTAAAAGATAAAACATAGTAATTTCAGGAAATTATTTAGTGTATTCGTAATTCGTAATTCGTAATTCGTAATTCTAATTACATTTTTTGAGTATAATAATTATAGTCTTTCAAAATCGTCTTGATGAAATCTTCATCATTTCCAGACTGGTTTCTGATACCGGTAACATCTTCTACTTTCGTCTTCAATCTTGAAAGCATGTGGAAATCGCGGTTTGCTCTTGCGCTATGAAACGTTTCCTTAATGATTCGTGCATCGTTGTCGCTTAGCTTTATCACCAACGGATAGGTCGGCACATAACTATTGTCAATTTCCTCCAAAATCGTATGGTTGATGTTGATATTATTTTTTAGCGTGATTACCGAAGTCCCAGCAGTCATGTCTCCAAGGCGTTGCGATTTTTCGCTAGAAATGATAGCTATCAATCCCACAATACCGCCGCTGAAACTAACATCAACAATCCTAAAAACCCAACGCATCAAATAATCGCCAAAAGAAGCCTGATAGCCGTCAATTTTAACGACTTTTATTTTCATAAGCTTTTTGCCTAAAGTCTGCCCTTCTAATAAACTTTCCAAAAGAAGCGAATAAAAAATGACCGGCATATAAAACAAAACTAATATTGAGATTCTGGACCAATTATCCATTTTGTCCAATAGCTTATTGATGCCCAATCCATAGAAAAAAATGGAATACACAACAATAGCATAGGCTGTTTTAGCCAGAAAATCAAGCAGGTATGCTAAAATCCTATCACCTATAGAGGCTGCCGTAAAATTAATATTGACATTTTGCGTCGTATTTATAGATAATTGTGTCATATTTTATATTTTAGCATCAGATGAGAGAAGTTGCATTCATAAAGCAAAATAAAGAAAAATGGCTTGACTTTGAACAAGCAATTTTTGGTAAAGCTAAAAAAAATCCTGATGAAATGGCCAGTTTGTACATACATTTGGTCAACGATTTATCGTATGCACAAACCTATTATCCTAAAAGCAAGACAGTTGTCTATCTGAATCATCTAGCAGCACAGATTTATCAAAAAATCTACAAGACTAAAAGGACAGAAACCAACAGGTTCGTGTATTTCTTTTCTATCGAAGTTCCTTTGCTGGTGTACCAATACCGAAGGTATGTTTTATACGCTTTCCTCCTTTTCTTCCTGACTACAGCAATTGGCGTGGTATCCGCAAAATACGACCCTGATTTTGTACGACTGATTTTAGGCGACGGCTATGTCAATAAGACTTTAGAAAACATCAAAGACGGTAATCCTGTTGCAATCTATAAAGACGGAAGCAATTGGGGCATGACGATCGGAATCACCCTAAACAATTTATATGTAGGACTGCGATGCTTCCTTTATGGTATTTTTGCAGGCTTGGGCACTTTTTACATCTTGATTCAAAACTGCATAATGCTCGGTGCTTTCCAATACTTTTTCTACGAACAAGGTGTTTTTTGGGAAAGTGTTCAAGGCATCTGGATTCATGGCTCTATGGAAATTTTTGCGATAGTGATTGAAGCAGCCGCTGGGTTTATTCTAGGTGCTTCTATACTGTTCCCGAAAACCTATTCCAGAATGACTTCTTTTAAGATAGGATTCAAGAGCAGCTTGAAAATTTTTATGGGAACAATGCCTTTTACCATTGCTGCTGGAATACTTGAAGGCTTTGTCACCCGATATTCCTTAGAGATGCCGAATTGGCTGAACGTCTTTATTATTCTGTCCACCTTATCCCTGATTTCTTTTTATTTTCTGATATTTCCTTTTATCGTCAACAAAAAAATCCAATCCGCCAAATGATAGCCTTATTCAAGAAAAGAAATTTTAGCGATTATCTTAACGACACTTTCTCCTTTTTCAAAAAAGATGGAAAGCATTTCCTGAAAAACTATTTTGTCATCAACGGAATATTCCTGTTGTTGCTGACAGTTTTCATCTATTTTCTTTCAAAAATTTATTTTGAAGCTATTTTTTCTTCAATAGACAATACAAATCCTGGTTATAATTTTACCGAAAAGCTTTTTAATGAAAACTTAGGTCTTTTTATTGGATCATTAGTCGGATTTGTTATTCTTTCCTTATTTCTTACCTTATTAAATTTTGCCTATCCAGTTGTTTATTTGCAACAATATGACGAAAACGGAGGAAGCAATTTCACGACCAAACAGATAATTGTCCGTTTAAAATCTAAAGCAGGAAAAATAGTGCTGTTTTTTATTATCTCCATGTTTGTAATTACGCCGCTTGTAATGATTTTGTTCGTGGTTTTAGTATTTCTATCTTTTATCATTATCGGAATCCCGTTGCTTATCATTGCCATTCCTGCACTATTCAGCATACTATCACTTACATTATTTGATTATCTCAATACTTCAAACGGCTATTTTACTTCGTTTGGAAATGCTATAGGATACTTGAAGAAACAATTTTGGCCGATTATTGGCGTCACGATGATTATGTATATGATTGTTCAAGTTGTCTTGACCATCTTTTCGATGATTCCGTATGTCATTTCTATGATTGTCCTCTTTACTTCAATTGAATCTGGGACTGCTGACGGAACAACAGAAGCGCTCTCTACAATCGGAATCGTGATGGCTATAATTTTTGTAATTGTAATCTTGGCAAATTACGTATTGAATAATCTCCTTATTGTAAACCAAGGCCTAATTTACTACAGCCGCAGAGAACATGAGGAAAACAAAACTTCGTTTGGAGAAATCGACAGTATCGGAAAAGATTTTGAATAAGCTACTCTACATAGTTCTCTTCTTTTTCTGCCTGAATACCGCTTTCAGTCAGGATCCTCCGCCGGAAAAAAAAACCGACACAGTTACTGCTATTTCTAAGTTTTCTGAAAAAGACATCGCAATCGACAGCACCGAAATAAAAAGCCGTTCGTTTAGCAAATTAAAAGAGAAATACAGCGATTCGAGCTTTGAGTACGAAACCAAGACACAAGAAAAAAATGCTTGGGATCGTTTCAAGGAATGGCTTTCGTATTGGTTTGGGAAAATTTTCAGCTTGAGCAGCGAGGAAGCTTCCATGTCTTTTGTTGAACTATTTCTGAAGATTCTAGCCGTAATCATTATCCTATTCGTAATCTACCTTATCGTGAAGGCTATTATGAATGATGAAGGCCGATGGATTTTTGGAAAATCTTCAGACAAAAAAGTAATTCATTACGACGAAATCGAGAAGAATCTTCATTTGGTCGATTTCGAAAAGCTCATCAAAGAAGCCACAAAATCAGGCGAAAGCCGATTGGTCGTGCGCTATTATTATTTATGGCTGCTGAAAAAGCTAGCCGAAAAAGAAATCATCGAATGGGATGTAGAGAAAACAAATTCCGACTATCTCTACGAAATAAAAAGCGAAAAACTAAGGAACGATTTTTCATACCTTTCTTATCTCTACAATTACATCTGGTATGGCGAATTTGAACTAGAAGAAGACACCTTGTCAAAAGCCGTAAAATCATTTGAAAAAACCATCAAAGCCCTATAAATGAACAAGACTATCAAAATATACATCGTGTTTTTGGTACTGCTTTTAGCGGGCATTGTTTATATTGATGCTACACGGCCGAAACCGATCAACTGGTCGTCTACTTTTGGAATTAACGATAAAATTCCTTTTGGGATGTATATCTTTAATCAAGAAGCACCAGCTTTGTTTGATAATGAAAAAGTGAATAGGATTACACAAACCGCCTACGAATATCTTGAACCGTTATACGATTATGACAGTCTTGTCAATACCTATAAAGCCAAGGGAACCATTCTTTCGATTTCAGAAAACTACTTGATTGACGACGAATCGACGCAGGAAATCTTATATTTTGCCGAACATGGAAATAAGATTTTTATCAGCTCAAAATCATTTCCGCAAAAATTAATGGACAGCCTGAAATTCGAGTATTCCTCAAAATTTCTAGGCAGGGATTCCATCTCGGCATGGCTGGCCAATCCAAATCTAGGTTCAGAAAAATACAATATCACCGTCGGATCCGGAAATTCCTATTTCAATAAAATAGACACGCTTAATACCACTGTTCTTGGATATCAAGGAAACAAATCGGAAAAGCTGGTCAATTTTATAAAAATTCCTTATGGCAAAGGAGAATTTTACCTGCACACGCAGCCGACCGTCTTTACGAACTATCATCTTTTAAAAGACAATCACTCAAAATATGCTGCTAAAGCCTTGAGCTATGCAGACGGAGAAATATTCTGGCTTGTAAAAAACCAGACTGGGGAAATCATTTCAAATTCCCCATTGCGCTATATACTTAGTCAGCCCGCTTTAAAAGCCGTATGGTATATATTTTTGCTAGGAATGTTGGTTTTCCTTATATTCAATGCAAAAAGAAAACAAAGAATCGTCAAGATCATAAAGCCTTTAGAAAACACAACAGTCGATTTTACGAAGACCATCGGAAATTTATATTTCCAAGAAGGCAATCACGACAACATAATTGAAAAGAAAATCATATATTTCCTAGAAAAAGTTAGAAACGAATACCTGCTTGATACTACTGTTCTGGATGAAAATTTCGAGAAAAAGTTACAGCAGAAAACAGGCAAGAAGTTAGAAGATATACAACGAGCCGTCTATCTTATAAACCAGTACCGAAAAAACTATCATCAAAGTATTGAAAGCGACTTGATAGCCTTAAATACGGCCATCGAAAAGATTTTCGCAAAAGAAAAAGACAATTAAGAAACATAATCCACATATCCAATGGAAGAAAATATAGAACACAGCCAAAACGAAAATGCAACTGAAAACGTAAATTTTCAATCTCGAATTGATTTGAGCCAATTGCAAGAAAGCATCGAAAAAATCAGGACTGAAATCGGAAGCGTTATTGTAGGCCAGCACAAGATGATCGATCAGCTTTTGGTCGCTATCCTTTCAAACGGACACGTTCTATTGGAAGGAGTTCCTGGAGTTGCCAAAACCATTACGGCAAAATTATTGGCTAAAACATTAAACATCGGATTCAGCAGGATTCAGTTCACGCCCGATTTAATGCCGTCTGATATTTTGGGAACTTCTGTATATGATCTTAAAAAATCAGAATTTGAGTTTAAAAAAGGACCGATTTTTTCCAATCTAGTCTTAATTGACGAAATCAACCGTGCTCCTGCCAAAACACAGGCTGCATTGTTTGAAGTCATGGAAGAGCGCCAAATTACAATGGACGGCACTACTTATGAAATGCAAGCTCCGTTTTTGGTTATCGCAACCCAAAACCCGATTGAGCAAGAAGGAACGTATCGTTTGCCAGAAGCCCAATTAGACCGTTTTCTTTTCAAAGTGAATATCGATTATCCGAAATTAGATGAAGAAATCCTGATTATCCAAAAAGAGCACCAATTGCAGAATCATGGAAAATTAGATAACATCCAGACGGTTCTGACTTCTGAAGAAATTCAGAAATACCAATCTTTAGTAAAACAGATTATTGTAGAACCTCAGCTTTTGGAATATATCGCCAAGCTAGTCGTAAACACAAGAGAAAATGCTTTCTTGTATTTAGGAGCTTCGCCTCGTGCATCAATTGCCATCCTAAATGCTGCCAAAGGATATGCTGCTATTCGCGGAAGAGATTTCGTAACGCCAGAAGATATCAAAGAAGCCGCAATTCCAGTTCTGCAACACCGAGTTATCGTAACGCCGGAACGTGAAATGGAAGGAATTACAAGCGTAGAAATCATCAAGCAGGTGATTGAAGCTATCGAAATTCCTAGATAATTTAAAACACTGCTGCTTTGAAACTGCTCAAAAAACTATACATCAACAATTTCTTTTTTTTCGCGCTGATTGGCGTCGGATTCATCTATTGCTTTGCTTTTATGTTTCCGGCACTCTACAATGCGGCAGGATATGTATTGCTGATGCTTTTGGCGTTTCTAGTCCTTGACATACTGATCTTATTTGCGGCCAAAACCGGAATAGACGGAACTCGAATCGCCCCCGAAAAGCTATCAAACGGCGATGAAAATCCAGTTGGGGTACATATAAAAAACTATTATACCTTCCCTATCGGGATAAAAATCATAGACGAAATTCCCGAGCAGTTCCAAGTCCGTAATTTTGAAATCAAGCGAAAAATAAAAGCTTCTTCTCAAGACGACATCCAATATTATCTTCGTCCGACAGAACGAGGCGAATATGTTTTTGGAAACCTCAACATCTATGTGATTTCTCCATTAAAACTGGTTTCTCGAAGATTTACGTTTGACAAAAACCAGATGGTCCCAACCTATCCGTCTTATATTCAGTTGAGAAAATACGACCTGATGGCCTTCTCGAACAACCTGTTTCAATACGGCGTAAAAAAAATCAGAAGAATTGGCCATACGATGGAATTTGAGCAGATTAAAGAATATGTGCAAGGTGATGACATCCGTACGCTAAACTGGAAAGCCACGGCAAAGAAGAATTCGTTAATGGTCAATCAGTTCCAAGATGAAAAATCGCAATCCATTTATATGGCTATAGACAAAGGCCGTGTGATGAAAATGCCTTTTAACGGCCTAAGCCTGTTGGATTATGCTATAAATGCGACTTTGGTTTTATCTAACGTAATTCTAAAAAAACAAGACAAGGCCGGAATGTTTGCCTTTTCAAAAAGAGTAGAAAATCGTGTCGTAGCTGAAAAACGCTCTTCACAGATGCACCAAATCTTGGAAAGCCTTTACAACATCAAAACCGATTTCTTTGAAAGCGATTACAGCCGATTGTATGCCGACATAAAGAAAAATATCAACCACCGAAGCCTTATCATTTTATATACAAATTTTGAAACTCTAGACAGTCTTCATCGCCAGCTTCCGTATTTAAAAGGAATTGCAAAAAGCCACTTGCTGGTTGTTGTTTTCTTTCAGAACACAGAACTAAACGAAATTATCAATTCGAAGGCAGTTACAGTTCAAGAAGTATATGACAAGGTCATCGCTGAAAAATTTGCTTTTGAAAAACGTCTTATCGTTAACGAATTGAAAAAATACGGAATCTATTCGGTATTGACACAACCCGAAAATCTTACTTTGGACACGATTAATAAATATTTGGAAATTAAAGCTAGAGGAATACTTTAATTTATGATTTTAGGTTTTATGATTTTAGAAAAGGTAGTACCTTAGCGACTTAGAAACATAGAAACTACAATCTTGAAACAAATCACTTCTGTCCAAAATCCATTTATAAAATCGCTGGTGCTGCTTCAGGAAAAATCCAAAGCCCGAAAGCAGACCGGAACTTTTTTAATCGAAGGGCAAAGAGAAATCGAACTGGCGCAGAAAGGCGGTTATGAAATCGAAACCATCTTATTTCTGCCGGAAATCATTTCTGAAAACGAAGCCGGAAAACTTTCCCATTCTGCAGACTTGATTGAAATCAGCAAAGAAGTTTACCAAAAACTAGCCTATCGTGATACTACGGAAGGAATTTTAGCCATTGCAAAATCCAAAAATCTTTCTTTATCTGAATTAGATTTAGGTGAAAACCCGCTCATTCTTGTCGCCGAAGCACCTGAAAAACCAGGCAATATTGGAGCCATTCTGCGAACTGCTGATGCCGCCCACCTAGATGCGGTTATCATAGCCAACCCAAAAAGCGATTTGTATAATCCAAATATTGTACGCTCGAGTGTGGGCTGTCTTTTTACAAACAACATCGCGACAGGAACTACTGAAGAAATTATTACCTTCCTAAAAGAAAAAAACATCAGCATCTATTGTGCTACATTGCAGAATTCTACAGGCTATCATACGCAAGATTATACCACCCCGACCGCTTTAGTTGTTGGGACGGAAGCTACCGGACTCACGCAAGAATGGCGCGACACTGCGACCCAAAACATAATCATCCCGATGCAAGGCGCAATTGATTCCATGAACGTTTCTGTGGCCGCTGCAATCTTGATATTTGAAGCAAAAAGACAAAGAGGATTTTAATCACTTATGAATTACAACTTATGAATTTTAAATTAGGCCTATTCGCTATTTTAATAAGCACTACTCTTTCGGCACAGATTACGCCTACGCAAATTGACGAAGTCGTAGAAAAAACACTAAAAACTTTTGATGTGCCTGGTATCGCGGTTGCTGTCGTAAAAGACGGAAAAGTAATCCATTCCAAAGGCTATGGCGTCAAATCGATAATCACCAAACAAAAAGTAGACGAAAATACTTTATTTGGAATTGCATCCAACAGCAAAGCTTTTACCAGCGCTGCTTTGGCAATGCTTGTTGACGAAGGTAAAATCAAATGGGACGACAAAGTCATCAAATACTTGCCAGAATTCAAAATGTATAATGAGTATGTGACCAACGAGTTTACTATCAGAGATCTGCTGACACATCGAAGCGGCCTCGGACTTGGCGCAGGCGACTTAATGATCTGGCCTGACGGTTCTGATTTTAAAGCACAAGACATTATTAAAAATATCCAATACTTAAAGCCTGTTTCTGGATTCAGGACAAAATACGATTACGACAATCTGTTGTATATCATCGCGGGAGAAGTTGTTCATAAAGCTAGCGGCCTAACATGGAATGATTTTATAGAAACTAAAATCCTGAAACCGTTGGAAATGACCAAAACAGCTTCTACGTGGGTACGCCTAAAAGACACTTCTAACGTAATCGTACCTCATGTTCCTATCGATGGAAAGCTAAAGGTCATTTCACGCTATAAAAATCAAACTTTTGACGCAGCCGCGGGTATTTATTCCAGCGTAAACGATATGAGCAAATGGGCCATCATGCAATTGAATAAAGGAAAATACGGTAACGGACAAAAATTGTTTTCGGAAAAAGAACACGCAGAAATGTGGACACCGCAAACCCTGATGCCTAATAAGCCTGCGCCTCCTTATAATTCTCTTTTCAAAGCGTATGGTCTCGGCTGGCAATTAACCGATGTGAAAGGAAAGATGCAAGTTTCACATACAGGCGGTTTAGAAGGAATCGTTACCCAAGTAACTTTAATTCCCGAATTGCAGCTCGGAATCATTGTTTTTACGAATCAGCAATCTGGCGCTGCTTTTTCGGCCATCACCAATACGATTAAAGACAGCTATCTCGGAATCGAACCGATTGATCATGTAAAAATCTACAGCGATAGAAATAAAGCTACCGAAGAAAAAGCAGACAAAATTACAGATGAAGTATGGCAAACTGTCACAAACAATAAAAACCAGAAAATCGATTTCAAGAAGTATATTGGAACCTATAAAGACAATTGGCTCGGAGAAATTACGATTACAGAAAAGAAAGGAAAAATGTATTTTGCTTCTAAGCGTTCTCCGCAATTAAAAGGCGAAATTTTCTTTTACAAAGACAATAATTTCGTTGTAAAATGGGACAACCGCTATTTCCACGCTGATGCGCATATCTTCTTCGAAAAAGACAATGCAGAATTCACGATGAAGCCTATTTCTCCTGCTACAGATTTTAGTTATGATTTTCAAGACCTTAACTTTTTCAGGATAAAATAAAAGCGATAAAACACAACTCCATACAACAAAAAAACCGCCCAATTTGGAGCGGTTTTTGCTTCTATACAAACTAGCAAAAAAATTGGAAAATCCAAAACTTTATTTTACTTTTAGTGAGTAGCTAACAAATATCAGAAACGCCATGGTAGAGATTGATTTAGAACAAGAAAACAAGGCAATTGCTAGAGAATACAAAGAACTTTTGCGAATCAGTTACCAGACGCTTTCAGAAGATGATAAAAAACTAATCCGCAAAGCATTTGATGTTGCTGTAGACGCTCATAAAGACCAACGCAGAAAATCTGGCGAAGCGTATATTTTCCACCCGATTGCTGTGGCAAAAATTGTCGCATCAGAAATCGGTCTGGGAGCCACTTCTATTGCCGCTGCACTGATGCATGATGTTGTTGAAGATACTGATATTACTGTAGAAGACATCGAAAAGATGTTCAATCCGAAGATTGCAAAAATCGTCGAAGGATTGACCAAAATAGCCCAAGTAAAAACTGATAACGAAATCTCGATGCAGGCGGAAAACTTCCGCAAAATGCTATTGACGCTGAATGATGACGTGCGTGTAATTCTTATCAAAATTGCCGACCGTTTGCACAACATGCAGACTATGGAATCGATGGTCGATTACAAACAGGCAAAAATTGCATCCGAAACACTCTATATTTATGCGCCTCTTGCCCACCGTTTGGGACTTTACAATATAAAAAATCAGTTAGAAGATTTAGGCCTGAAATATACCGAGCCTGAAATCTACAATGACATTGTCAGCAAAATAAAAGAAACCAAGGAACAGCAGGACGAATACATCAAATCCATTTCAGATGTACTGAAAGAATCGCTAGATGCAGAAGGAATCGACTACATCATAAAAGGTCGTCCAAAATCCATTTTTTCAATCAGGAAGAAAATGCTGGCACAAGGCGTAAGCTTTGACGAAGTGTATGATAAGTTTGCCTTACGAATCATTTACAAAGCAGCACCAAGCGAAGAGAAATTCTTGGCTTGGAAAATCTATTCTATCGTTACCGACCATTATCGTCCCAGCCCGAGCCGTTTGCGTGATTGGATTTCTTCGCCAAAATCGACAGGCTACGAAGCTTTGCACATTACGGTAATGGGACCAAAAGGCCGTTGGGTAGAAATTCAAGTCCGAAGCGAAAGAATGGACGAAATTGCCGAAAAAGGCTACGCTGCCCATTACAAATACAAACAGGGCGGCAACGAAGAGCACGGTTTGGATACCTGGTTAAATCTCTTGAAAGAAGCTCTCGAAAACGCCTCAACAAATGCTGTTGACTTTGTCGAAGATTTCAAGCTAAATTTATATTCTAAAGAAATTTATGTATTTACGCCGAAAGGCGAAATCAAGTCGCTGCCGAAAGGTGCCACATCGTTGGATTTTGCATTCAGTATCCACTCCGAAATCGGAATCAGGACACGCGGAACAAGAGTCAACGGAAAATTAGTCCCGCTAAATCATGTCTTAAACAGCGGTGACCAGATTGAAATTATCACTTCTCCAAACCAAAAGCCGACATCGCATTGGTTGGATTATGTGACAACTTCGCGCGCAAAAACGAAAATCAAAAACGTATTAAACGAGAATACGAAGAAAACCGCTGAAGACGGAAAAGAATTGTTGACTCGAAAATTGCGTCATCTAAAAGTGACCTTAAACGAAACGACTGTCAATGAACTGGTCAATTATTTCAAGCTAAAAACAAGCCTTGATCTCTTTTATCGCGTGGGAATTGGTGCTATCGACAACCAGCAGTTGAAAGATTATGCCGCGCAGAAGAGCAATACGTTTATGAACTTTTTCAAAAACAAGATCAAGCGCTCTCCTACTACAAATCCTGAAATCATCAATAAGCCCGAAATCAGCAACAATTATGACATGCTGGTTTTTGGGAAAGAACAAGATAAGCTTGATTATAAATTAGCTACTTGCTGTAATCCGATTCCAGGAGACGATGTTTTTGGATTTGTGACTATCAACGAAGGCATAAAAGTCCATAAAAAAGACTGTCCAAATGCTATCAGCTTGCAATCTAACTATGCTTACCGAATCATCAAGGCGAAATGGATCGACTCAACGCAGCAAGAATTTAAGGCTATCCTGAACATTACTGGAATGGATACGCTTGGTCTGACGAATGAATTGACCAAAGTAATTTCCAACAACATGCACGTAAACATCCAAAGTATTTCGTTGAGCGGTGATGCCGGAATTTTCAACGGGCAAGTTGTAGTTGTTGTACAAAACAATACGATTCTCAAAAAATTGATTGAAAACATTAAAAAGATAGACGGAATTGATAAAGTAACCCGAATTAACAAGAACTAGCCTCAAAAAGACTTGTTTCAGAATCGGTTTTTCGAATTTTCGCAGAAATTTCACAAGCAAAATCCTTCATTAAAATTCATAGTCTATATCTTTTGTTAAACATATAAAAATCAATAAACGAGAAACTTGATACTTGAATAAAATAATTTATCTTTGCAGGATATGACACTAATTTCCGTAGATAACAATAAAAATCAAGAGATTGTAAAAAATGTTTTTACAAAATATCTTGAAACTAAAGGACATCGCAAAACTCCTGAACGCTATGCTATACTTCAGGAAATTTATGATAATGAAGAGCATTTCGACATTGAATCTCTTTATATCAAGATGAAAAACAAGAATTACCGCGTTAGTAGAGCTACGCTTTACAACACGATTGAACTTCTATTGGACTGTGCATTGGTAAGAAAACATCAATTTGGGCAAAACCAGGCACATTACGAAAAATCTTATTTCGATAAACAGCACGATCATATCATCATGACCGATTCTGGTGAAGTGATTGAATTCTGCGATCCGCGAATCCAAAGCATCAAAAAAACTATTGAAGAAATTTTTGATATCGAAATCCACAACCACTCTCTATACCTTTACGGAAACAAAAAGACTACACCTAAAGAATAAATAAACACAAACAACTAAAAAATGACCGTAGATTTACTACTCGGATTGCAGTGGGGCGACGAAGGCAAAGGAAAAATTGTTGACGTTCTCACTTCAAAGTACGATATTATTGCCCGTTTTCAAGGCGGCCCAAATGCTGGACACACGCTTGAATTTGATGGAATCAAGCACGTTTTGAGAACTATCCCTTCTGGAATTTTTCACAAAAAATCAATCAACATTATCGGAAACGGCGTCGTGATTGACCCTGTTGTTTTCCAAAAAGAATTGGAAGGATTGGCAAAATTTGATATCGACATCCAGTCAAGATTGATCATATCAAGAAAAGCACACCTTATTTTGCCTACGCATCGTCTGCTTGACGCTGCTTCTGAAGCATCAAAAGGCAAAGCTAAAATCGGTTCAACCTTAAAAGGAATTGGGCCAACCTATATGGACAAGACAGGAAGAAACGGTCTTCGCGTAGGCGATATCGAACTGGCTGATTTTAAAGAAAGATATAGAACTTTAGCCGACAAGCATGAAGCTATGATTGCTTTTTATGATGTCGATCTTCAATACGACTTGAAAGAACTGGAAGACGAGTTTTTTGAGTCTATCAAAGTATTAAAAACATTGCAATTCATCGATAGTGAAGAATACATCAACAAAGCGATGAAAGAAGGAAAATCAATATTGGCAGAAGGCGCGCAAGGCTCACTTTTAGATATTGATTTCGGAACGTATCCTTTCGTGACATCTTCCAATACAACTGCAGCAGGCGCTTGTACTGGTTTAGGAATCGCTCCAAACCGTGTAAAAGAAGTCTTCGGAATTTTCAAAGCGTATACGACAAGGGTCGGCAGCGGACCTTTCCCAACGGAGCTTTTTGACAAAGACGGCGAAACCATGGCAAAAGTCGGAAACGAATTCGGATCCGTAACAGGTCGTGCTAGACGTTGCGGCTGGTTAGACTTAGTAGCTTTGAAATATGCAATTCAAGTAAACGGAGTAACTGCTTTATACATGATGAAAGGTGATGTACTTTCAGGATTTGATACCCTAAAAATCTGTACTTCTTATAAATACAAAGGAGCAGAAATCGACCATCTTCCTTACAACATAGAACCAGAAAACGTTTCTCCAGTATATGTTGAGAAAAAAGGCTGGAAAGCTGATTTGACGGGAATGACTTCTTACGACGAGCTTCCTTCAGAATTAAAAGAATATGTCGAGTTTATCGAGAAATTTGTAGAAGTTCCGATCAAGGTAATTTCAGTCGGGCCAGACAGAACCCAGACTATTACAAAATAATAAAAACGCCTTGATAATGTCAAGGCGTTTTATTTTTTATGCTACCTATAAATAATTCTTAATTAAAAATCAGATTTGGAGATTTTACTTAAATTTGAGCCAAAATACGATCCATTGAAGAAGAACTTTTTATTTCTTGCAAGCTTTTTTATCCTACTGAGTTTCAACACACTGCTAGCACAGGCACCTCCTAAAAAAATAGTAGTTGAAAATTCCGATTTTGTCGATATCCAACAGGAAGAAATTCCAGGCGCAATTCGATATAGAGGAAATGTCAGGATTCTGCACGATGGTGTTAGGATGACCTGCAATACGGCTTATCTATTCCAAAAAGAAAACTATGTAAAGGCTTTTGGCGACGTGAAAATGAACCAAGGCGATACGGTTTTCATGGACAGCCGCTATGCGGAATATCAAGGAAACATAAAATTCGCTTATGCCACAGGAAATGTGGTCATGCGTGATCCAAAAATGACACTGACAACGGATACGATTAATTTTGACAGGAGAATCCAGCAGGCGTATTATAACACATATGGCACAATAAAAGACCAAGAAAACACTTTAGTAAGCAAATCCGGAAGGTATTTCCTGAATGAAAAGAAATTCCAGTTCCTGACCGCCGTTACGATTACAAATCCAAAATACGTCATCAAGTCAAATCATTTGGATTATTATTCAAATTCAGGCCACTCCTATCTTTTCGGTCCGTCGACGATTACCAGCAAGGAAAATTTTATCTACACCGAAAAAGGATTTTATGACACCAAAAAGAATTATGCTCATTTTGTAAAGAATTCCTATATTAAATACAACAACCGGCTTATCGAAGGCGACAGTTTGTATTATGACCGAAATAGGGAATTTGCTTCAGCAACCAACAACGTCAAAATCACCGATTCTATCAACAGAGGAATTGTCCGAGGCCATTATGGCGAAGTGTATCGAAACCAAGACTCTTTAGTGATGACCAAAAGAGCTGTTGCTGCGACATTAATTGAAAAAGACACACTTTATATTCATGGCAAAAAGTTGATGGTTACCGGAAAGCCAGAAAATAGAATCATGCGGGCTTTCAATAACGTACGTTTTTATAAAATCGACATGAGCGGAAAATGCGATTCCTTACACTCGAACGAAAAAAACGGACTCACGCAATTAATAGGAAGGCCAGTAGTTTGGAATGGAGAAAATCAATTGACAGGAAAAGTAATCCATCTTATTTCGAATACAGAAACTGAAAAATTAGATTCTCTCAAGGTATTGACAGATGCTTTTATTGCCTCCAAAGATACCTTAGGCAAAGGATATAATCAGGTCAAGGGCGTCAATTTATACGGTAAATTTCGGGACAATAAGCTCTATGAGGTCGATCTCGTCAAGAATACCGAAAAGATTTATTATGCCTATGATAAAGGCCAATTAGCTGCTATCGACAAAGGAATCAGCAGCAGTATACATCTTGAGTTAGAAGACAACAAAATCACGACGGTAACCGCGTTTAAAAATACAGAAAGCGAAAGTTATCCCGAAAAAGACCTGCCCGAAAATGCCCGGAAACTCCGAGGATTTATTTGGCGGGGCGACGAGATTATAAAAAGCAAGGATGATATTTTTCCGCCAGAAGAACAAGAGCTCCATGAAAAAATTGTGAAGCAAAGCAAGATTGACAAGGCCAAAGAAGATGTCCCGATGGAGGTCCGGAAAGAAACTTTGGAATATGACAAAAAGAATCCTGAGAAGAAAGCGAAAGTGCAATAAGATTTTAGATTGCAGATTTAGGATTGCAGCGAAGCAATCAAACAGTACAATGATATAGATTTCAATGATTAAAGATTTTCACAAATACCAAGCGCAAACATCTCCTTATCCTTTGGGAATGGAAGTTTCTCACGCTATCGGTTCTTACATTTACGATACCAATAACAAAAAATACCTTGACTTTGTCGCCGGCGTTTCCGCTTGTACATTAGGCCACCAGAACAAAAGAGTCAATGACGCCATAAAAAATCAACTCGACAAGTATTCTCACGTTATGGTTTACGGCGAGTATGCCCAAAATCCAGCTGTCGAATTTTGCAAGCTATTAGCTTCTCTCCTTCCAAAACCGTTAGAAAAAACCTATCTGGTCAATTCGGGAACAGAAGCTACAGAAGGTGCTTTAAAACTCGCGAGAAGAGTTACAGGCAGAAGCCAATTGATTTCCTGCAATAATGCCTATCATGGCAATACAATGGGCTCCATGAGCGTTATGGGATTTGAGGAAAGAAAACAAATTTTCCGTCCGCTAATACCTGATGTCGATTTTATCACGTTTAACAACGAAGAAGATTTACAGAAAATAACGACAAAAACTGCAGGAATAATATTAGAAAGTATTCAAGGTGGCGCTGGATTCATACAGCCAGAAAACGGCTTCTTGAAAAAAGTCAGAGAAAGATGTACAGAAGTTGGTGCGCTGATGATTGTCGATGAAATCCAGCCTGGCTTCGGAAGAACCGGAAAATTATTCGGTTTTGAAAACTATGATGTCGTTCCTGACGTAATTATATTAGGCAAAGGAATGGGTGGCGGCATGCCGGTTGGCGCTTTTACAGCTTCGTCAGAAATGATGGATTTATTGAGCGATAATCCCAAATTAGGGCATATCACGACTTTCGGCGGACATCCTGTCATAGCTGCAGCCAGCTTGGCAACATTACAAGAAATTACCGAAACCGACCTGATACCGCAGACTCTGGAGAAAGAAAAGCTTTTCCGTTCGCTTTTGGTACATCCTTTGATACAAGAAGTAAGAGGGCGAGGATTAATGCTTGCCGCAATGACTGAAGATGCCGAAATTACGAACCAAGTAATTTTAAAATGCCAAGACAAAGGACTGATTTTGTTCTGGCTGCTGTTTGAAGGCAAAGCGATTAGAATTACGCCTCCGCTGACGATATCTGAACAAGAAATTAGAGAAGGTTGTGCCATTATTTTAGAAGTAATGGATGAAGTGCAATCCGCCCTGAAAAATTAGGATTTAACAATAAAAATCCGTAACTTACAGAGAGTAGTTTTGTTAATTAAATTGTTCACAACAATTTCAGCCTTACCTCGCAAAAAGATTTACGTTCCCTAAATTTATTAAGGATAATTTTAAAAACAAAGAGTATGCATTTGAGTCACGATGAAGAAGATTACAATTTATCCTTGTCCAAGTTCGAATCGATGTTGAAAACTAACAAAGTTCTCTTCTTTGATTCGGAAGAATTTGAAGAAATTATTCTTCACTATCTGGATATGGGTAAAGCGTCTCTGGCTAAAAAAGCCTTAAAATTAGCGCTTGAGCAGCACCCTCGTTCTACAGGCTTAAAACTAGTACAAGTAGAAATGCTGGTGTATGATGACAAGCTAGAAACAGCTGAAAAGCTGTTAAACGAACTCTACGCCATTGAGCCCCAAAACGAAGAAATTTTTATCCAAAAAGCCAACATTTACTCCAAAAGAGACAATCATGAGAAGGCTGTAGAATTATTGCAGGAAGCCCTAAAACTGACGGATGATTATGCAGATGTCTACAACTTGATTGGCATGGAATACCTTTTCATGGACAATTTGGAGTTTGCCAAAGAGAATTTTATCAAATGTCTTGAAGAAGACGTAGAAGACCAAGCCGCATTATACAATGTGGTATACTGTTTTGAATTTTTAGACCAAAACAAGGAAGCTATTGCCTTTCTTGAGAACTATATTGACAGAAATCCTTACAGCGAAATCGCATGGCACCAAAGCGGCAGACTTTATTACGGACTGCAAGATTATGAGAACGCCTTGAGATGTTTCGATTACGCTTCCATGATCGACGATGAGTTCATGGGTGCTTTTATGGAAAAAGCCAAGTCTCTAGAACGTCTTAAACGTTATGATGAAGCGATTGAAAGCTATAACAGGACCATTGAATTAGATGATCCAACGTCATATGCCTTGCTTCGAATCGGAAAATGTTATGAAAAATTAGGCAACAAGCCATTGGCGCTTAAATATTTTCACAAGACTGTTCACGAAGATCCATTATTGGACAAAGGGTGGATTGCGATTACCGATTTTTACGTAAGACAGAAAAACTATCAAAAAGCATTGTTTTATGTAAATAAGGCCATTGGAATTGATAACGAAAATAGATTGTACTGGAAACGTTATGCAACCATCAACAGAGCCTTAGATTTTCTAGAAGAAGCCGAAATAGGTTATAGAAAAGCTGTAGAATTTGGCGATTATGAGCTGGATACTTGGCTGTATTGGATTGACATCCTGCAGTATTTAGGAGAATTCGAAGCGGCCATACACACATTATTGCAGGCTTCAGAGTATTTCCCAGAAGAGTTTCAATTAGAATACCGTCTTGCTGGTTTATATTTTATGGAAGATGACGAAACAAAAGGAAAATTCCATCTCAGCAATGGATTGAGAGTAAGTTTCGAAAACCACACCATTCTTGAAACCCTCTTCCCTACTGTTTGGGAAAGAAAAGATGTCCAAAAAATGATTCATAAAAAATAACAAAAAGAATATCTTTTAGAAGCCTGGCAAAAATGATTAATTTCGCTTTTGCCAGGCTTTTTAATTTTAGACGCATGAAAATCACACACCTATTCGGGCTGCTCGGAAAAAATATCGGATACTCTTTTTCAAAAGGATATTTTGCAGAAAAATTCAAATCTTTGAATCTAAACAATTACGATTATGTCAATTTTGACATTTCGTTGATTGAGGAATTTCCAGCAATCATCAAGCAGCATCCTAATTTAAAAGGAATGAATGTCACCATTCCCTATAAAGAAGCCGTAATGCCTTATCTTGATAAAATTTCAAAAAAAGCAGAAAGAATCGGAGCCGTCAATACCATAAAATTTACACGAAAAGGAAAATTAAAAGGGTATAATTCCGACTATTACGGTTTCAAAAAATCATTAGAACCCTTATTAGAACCACATCATAAGAAAGCATTAATTTTAGGAACCGGAGGCGCATCCAAAGGCGTGGCTTTCGCCTTGGAAGAACTCGGAATTTTATACACTTTTGTGTCCAGAGAAGCTTCCGGTGAAAGCATCGGATACAATCTAGTCAACGCTACGACTTTTGACAATCATCAAATCGTAATCAACTGCACGCCGCTTGGCACTTCACCTAATGTAGATGCCTTTCCTCCTATTCCTTATGAATATTTCTCTCCAAAGCATATCGCCCATGACTTGATCTACAATCCCGAAGAAACTATCTTTTTGAAGAAAGCTAAAAAATACGAAGCCAAAACTAAAAACGGATTAGAAATGCTGCGCTATCAGGCTGAGAAATCATGGAAAATTTGGAATAAGTAGCTTTTTCAACAAAAATCTCTAAAGTTCTATTGCGACAAAAACATCTATAGTGGCAAAAATTACTTTAAATATTGGTTTTTCTTTGAATTTTCATCCGCCTTTACTATCTTTCCAAACTAAAGAATTACCAACCTTAAACATTTAATGATGTTAGAAGAAAAGAATGATAACCTGCATGAAGCAGATGGAAGTCAAGAAAATGAAACACAAGATGTGTCTCAAAATGAAAATCCGCAGATAGAAGAACAAAGCGAAAACAATGCTGATGCTGTTGAAGCAGAAGCTGAGACTGTTGCTGCTGAAAATGCAGACACTGTAGAAATTTCTCCTGAAGAATTAGAAGAAACCATTGCTGTCAGCGAAAACCAAGAAGCCTTAGATGCTATTGCTCACTCCAATGCAGAAGAAAGTGAAGACGAAACTCTTAAGGAACGTCATGAAATTCCGATGCAAGATTATGAAGCAATGGACATGGAATCGCTTGTGCAGGAATTAGAAAAGCTAGTCGCTGTTGAAAAAGTAATGTCTGTAAAAGACCATGTGGAAGAAATCAAGTCTGCTTTCCTCTCAAAATACAATCATTTTATAGAAGAAAAAAGAGAAGAGTTTTTAGCTGAAAATCCAGATACGACTGAAGATTTTCATTACCATCTTCCTTTAAAAGTCAAATTTGACACTTTATTTAACCAATATAGAGATAAGAAAAACACACACTTCAAGAGCCTTCAAAACAACTTGAAATCTAACTTGGATGCACGTTTGGCTATCGTAGAGGAGCTGAAAGAATTGATCAATCCTCAAGAAAACATCAAGGATACGCTAAAACATTTCAATGAATTGCGTGAAAGATGGAAAAATGCAGGGCCTATTCCGAGAGACAAATACAACCACGTTTGGAATAACTACCATTTCCATGTAGAAAACTTTTATGACTACTTGCATTTGGACAGAGAAGCTAGGGATTTGGATTTCAAGCACAACCTAGAGTTGAAGCAAAAAATAATTACTCGAGTAGAAGTGCTGGTAAATGAGCCGGATGTAAACAAAGCATTCCGCGAATTGCAAGATCTTCATAAAATCTGGAAAGAAGATATCGGTCCGGTTTCAAGAGAACACCGCGAGGCCATCTGGAATACGTTTAGCGAACTGACTAAAAAAATCCATGACAAAAGAGAACTTCTGTTCGAAAAACAACGTGGCACAGAGCAAGAAAACCTTGAGAAGAAAAAAGAAATCATTTCAAAAATAGAAGAATTAGCGAAAGAAAAAGTAGAAGCACATTCTTCATGGCAAGGTCAGATTGAAAAAGTAGAAGCCTTGAGAAACGAATTTTTCTCTACCGGAAAAGTGCCTTCCGATGTTAACGAAGAAACTTGGTCGGCTTTCAAAAATGCCGTGCGTGACTTTAATGCCTTGAAAAATTCATTTTATAAGGATATCAAAAAAGACCAACAAGACAATCTGAATAAGAAATTAGCTTTAGTCGAAAGAGCAAATGCGTTAAAAGACAGCGAAGATTTTGCCGCAACGACTCCGATAATGAAGCAGATTCAAGAAGAATGGAAACAGATTGGACATGTGCCAAGAAAATATTCCGACAGCATCTGGAAAGACTTTAAAGAAGCCTGCAATCATTATTTCGATAAGCTTCATGCACAAAGAAACGAGGTAAATTCAGAAGAAATCGAAGCTTTCGATAAAAAGAAAGCGTACCTTGAAACCATCAAAGACTTTGCTTTGACTGGAGAGCACAAAGCTGATTTGGATGCCATAAAAGCGCATATCGAAACTTGGAAAGGCTTCGGAAAGGTGCCACATGCTAGACGTCATATCGAAGGAAAATTCAATAAGATTCTAGATGCTTTGTTCGACAAATTGAGCTTAAGCAAAAAAGATTCTGAAATGGCTCGTTTCAATAGTAGAATCGACCAGCTTTCTGGCTCTGATGATACAAGAAAACTTGAAAACGAGAAGATTTTCTTGATTCGCAAGATTGAAGAAGTACAGCAAGAAATCTTCCAGTTAGAGAATAACATCCAGTTTTTTGCGAATGCAAAAAAGGACAATCCAATGGTTCTTGAAGTAAAGAAAAACATCGAGCGACATAAAGAAAGCCTTCAGATGTGGAAAGACAAACTGAAACAGATTCGAAATATAAAAACAGAATAAGTATATTTCCAAAAGCCCTGCAAATTGCAGGGCTTTTTTTATGATTTTGTGGCATTTATGCCTCTAATCCTTTTATACCTTTTTTATAAAAAGTATCTTTGCCCGATGAAATGGATTAAAAACATAGCGCTGTTCTCCGTTTTTCTGGTAGCCTTTCTCTTTGTCAATAGCGACGAAGGAAAAGCTTTTGGTGCTATACAAAACAATAAAAAATCCATTGAGCAGGTTGATTATCTTAGAGCTTCGGCTTTTGTAAATCAAGAAATAAGCATCCATTCTATTTCGAATCCGAGAGCAGATCTTCCTGTTTACGCCAAATGGTTCGAATCGTATTATGACATAAGTTTTTCAGGTTTCAGCACCTGCAAAGCTACTGCAGCTTTTCTGAGACAGGACATCAATCGATGTGACAATGTCTCAATCTTACTTTTTCCCTTCCACTTTTTTTGGTGATTTTTATCGTACACTAAAAATTTAGGGCTGATACTTCTATCAGCCAAATCATCATTATACAAAAAATCTAAAAAATGGATACAGCATCTCTAACAATAGGGCTAGTGCTTACTTTGGTTTGCGTCTTGCCATTACTTTATATCGCCAATAGTCAAGCAAAAAACAAAAAGAAAATTAAGGAAATCTTTGACCATTTCCGCCAAGGAAAATACGATTTCTCAACGCGTGAAACGCATTATAAGAAAATCTATGCTTTAGATGAGGCGAACAAAGGATTTCTTTTTATCGACTTAAACAAAGAAAACGACAGAGCTTCTTTTGTAGACTTAAAAGAAGTGACTTCTTGCAGAGTTGAAGAAACATCAACAGGCAACGACGATAAAATCCTTTTTACGTTCAAGCTTAAAAACGGAAATACGAATTCGGTAGTGCTTTATGACCTAGAAAATGACAAGCTCGGAAAAGCTTATTGGCAAGAAAATGAAATGATTGCAAAAAAATGGCAATCTATTATTGAAAATAATATCTAGGTTTTCGGTTAATTATAATTCATTTAAAGAGGCTCAGTTGGGCCTCTTTTTATTTTAGCTTCTTGGCTTCATTCCAGAAAACGTCCATTTCCGCAAGTGTCATGTCTGACAATTGTTTTCCTAATTCGCCAGCTTTGCTTTCCAAATATTGGAATCTTTTGATAAACTTTTTATTGGTCCTTTCTAAGGCATCTTCTGGGTTGATTTTCAAAAATCGGGCATAGTTTATCATGGAGAATAAAACGTCGCCAAATTCGGCTTCAATCTTGTCTTGGTCGCCATTCTTGATTTCTTCTTGAAACTCTTGAATTTCCTCTTCTACCTTGTCCCATACTTGATGCAGTTCTTCCCAATCAAATCCGACACCTTTGACCTTGTCTTGGATACGGCTTGCTTTTACTAATGCAGGAAGGCTTTTAGGAACACCTTCTAAAACCGATTTCTTTCCTTCTTTAAGCTTTAGTTTTTCCCAGTTCTGCTTTACTTCTTCTTCATCTTCTACGACCACATCTCCATAAATATGCGGATGGCGGTGAATTAGTTTCTCACAGATCTCGTTGCATACATCGGCAATATCAAAATCGTTGGTTTCGCTTCCGATTTTTGCATAAAAAACAATATGAAGCAGGACATCTCCTAATTCTTTTTTAATTTCCTGCAAGTCGTTATCAAGAATCGCATCTCCTAATTCGTATGTCTCCTCGATCGTCAGATGCCTCAAAGTCTGCAGCGTCTGTTTTTTATCCCACGGACATTTTTCACGCAAATCGTCCATAATATCTAATAATCTGCCAAATGCGTCGAGTTTTTGCTGTCTTGAATTCATAGGAAAGGTTTTTTGTAAAAGTAAAAAAAATAGCCACAGACTAAAGGATTTCCACAGATTATAAACTTCTCTATCTGTGCTAATCTATCAATCTATGGCTTGAATTTTATAGGAAATTCTTAATTCTTGCTTGGAATGTTTTTCAAAATTTCCAATACGAATTTCCAATATTTTTGAGCTGAAGCGATATTGGCTCTTTCATCAGGAGAATGCGCTCCTTTGATCGTGGGACCGAAAGAAATCATATCCATATCCGGATAATTAGTTCCAAGGATACCACACTCAAGACCTGCATGGCAAGCTACTACATTTGGCTTGCTTCCGTTTTGAGTCTCGTAGATTCCTGTTAGAACATCAAGGATTTCAGATTTAGCATTCGGAGTCCATCCAGGATAAGAACCTGAAAACTCAACTTCACACCCCATTAATTCAAAAGCGGAACGCAAAGCATTCGCTAAATCCATTTTAGATGATTCCACAGAAGAACGTGTCAGGCATTGAACAGATAATTTTCCTTCGCCTACAACTACCTTTGCAATATTATTAGAAGTTTCCACCAAATCATCGAAATCAGCACTCATTCTGTAAACGCCGTTATGGGCAGTATACATTGCTCTTACGAAATAGAACTGTGCAATCGAAGGCATAACTTTTGCCGGAGCAGTATCTAATTTTTCAAAAACGATTTCTAAATTCGGCTCCGTTGTCTTGAATTCGGTTTTGATTTCGTTTACAATTTCTTGCATATCGAAAACAAAAGCTTCGTCATAAACTTCGGCGATGATTACTTTTGCAACACTTTCACGAGGAATCGCGTTGCGAAGGCTACCTCCTTTTATTTCAGAAATCTGCAATCCGAAGTTATCAAAACCGTCAAAAAGCAAACGGTTCATGATTTTGTTTGCATTTCCTAGACCTTTGTGGATATCCATTCCAGAATGTCCGCCATTCAAGCCTTTTACGGTAATCGAATACCCTACAGAGCCTTGTGGTGTTTCTTCTTCGTCATATTCGGCAGTTGCCGTCACATCAATTCCGCCAGCACATCCGATATCAATTTCATCATCTTCTTCAGTATCAAGATTCAAAAGAATTTCGCCATCTAGCAAGCCTCCTTTTAGTCCCATAGCGCCAGTCATTCCTGTTTCTTCATCAATCGTAAATAAGGCTTCGATAGCAGGATGAGGAATATCAGTAGATTCTAAAATAGCCATAATAGTAGCAACGCCCAAACCATTATCTGCGCCTAGCGTTGTTCCTTTAGCACGAACCCAACCGTCAGCCACATACATTTCAATACCTTGCGTATCGAAATCGAAAACAGTATCGTTATTTTTTTGGTGCACCATATCCAAATGCGACTGCATTACGATGGTTTTGCGGTTTTCCATTCCAGCAGTAGCCGGTTTTTTGATGATTACATTTCCAACTTCGTCTTCGATGGTCTCAAAGCCTAGTTTTTTACCGAAATCTTTCATGAAGGCAATCACTCTTTCTTCTTTTTTTGAAGGACGTGGCACGGCATTCAAATCGGCGAATTTATTCCAAAGCGCTTTCGGCTCAAGGTTTCTTATTTCCTGACTCATTATTTATTTTTGAATTTAGTATAGCAAAGTTACAAAGTTATGTGCGGAATGCCCAAGATATAAAAGCTTAAAGGAGATACTTTTCAAATATTTTTTTAGCTTTTTTTTCTGTAACTTCTTTTTTCCAGATATCTTTCGGCTCAATATAGACTACCGGCGCTTTCTTGCACATTCCTTGGCAGTCCATTTTTGAAATACAGATTTTATCTTCTAGTCCGAATTCGGCAATCTTCTTTTTCAGGTAATCTTTCGGTTCTTTATTGTACTTGCCGCACTTTTTTCCGTTGCAGAAAAAAATTATTTTCTCTTCATTTTTCTTTTTCATAAATAATCAAAGTAAGCTGCTGATTTTACGCTGAAATCTATTGCAATTTTACGACTTATTATCATACCAAAGCACGAAGCGAGTATTAATTTTTTATCTAAAGTTTCTTCTAGAAAAAAACTTTAAATTGTTTCTGTTTATATTTACAAAAACAAATGTTTCGTCGATGAAAAAATCAAAAATTATCTGGAGTATTTTCTTAGTAGTTCAGATAATTATCCTCAATATCGTATCGTTTTTTCCTGAAGCCATTGAAAAATATTATAGTAATGGTTTTTACTTGTGGCTTTCAAAAATCTCAAGAACTCTTTTTGGCGGCTTGCCTTTTTCTTTTGGAGACATTGCTTATACTGTATTGATTTGTTTTCTAATGTATCGCCTTTATAAAAGAAGAGCTCAGTTATTCTCATGGGCATCTTGGAAAATGGATTGGAAATCAAAAACGCTATCGGTACTGAGCTTTATTTCTATCTTTTACTTTCTTTTTAATTGCTTGTGGGGCTTGAACTACCATCGCGTGCCACTGTATGCCAAAATGAAACTTGACAAAGACTATACGCTGGAAGAATTGCAGGCATTTACAAAACAAATGATTGCTAAGACAAACGAAATCCATAGTCAGATTGTAAAAAATGACAGCCTAAAAGTTGACAATCCGTATGAAATTGAGAAAATATATGCGCTGACACAAGATGGATATGACGAACTAGGAAAACAGTATTCGTATTTCCAATACCAAGTGCCTAGCATTAAAAAATCCTTGGTGAGCTTGCCTTTGACCTATATGGGATTTGGCGGCTATCTGAATCCTTTCACGAATGAAGCCCAAGTCAATTATAAGATTCCAAAATACAACTTCCCTACTACTGTCTGCCATGAAATGGCACATCAGATAGGCTATGCTTCTGAAAGCGAAGCTAATTTCATTGGTTATTTGGCTTCTATAAACAACCCAAATATTTATTTTAAATATTCGGGCTATTCGTATGCGCTGAAATATTGCTTGGGTAACATCGAAAAAATTGAGGAAGGAAAAAGCAAAGAGCTATTGCCTTTAATCCATCCCGGAATCTTAAAAAATTTCCAAGAATCAAAAGATTTTTGGGACAGCTATCAAACCCCTATCGATACTTTTTTTCATTATTTCTACGATCATTTCTTAAAAATAAACCAGCAGAAAGACGGGCTTGAAAGCTATAGCAAGTTTGTTGGGTTGATGATTGGGTATTATAAAAATCATCCGCTTTAAGCTTCTAGCTATATCTCATCAAAAGTAAAACTAGTAAAGCTTTTCTTTTTGTACGGCCTAACGATGAGCCTTCCTTCGCGGTCAAAACGGATATAATTATACAGCCAGTTCATAAAAACTACCGCTTTGTTCTTAAATCCAATCAACGAAAAAAGATGGACAAACATCCAAACAAACCACGCAAAAACGCCGTGAAAGTGATAATGCGGCAAATCGACAACCGCTTTGTTTCGTCCAATAGTTGCCATCGAACCTTTATCATTATAGTTAAAAGGCTTCATTTCTTCCTTCTGGATCAGCCGTATTATATTTTCTCCTAATAATTTTCCTTGCTGTAAGGCAGGCTGCGCCATCATTGGATGTCCTTGCGGATATTCTTCACTTGCCATCATTGCAATATCGCCTACAGCAAAAATAGTCGAATAGCCTGCAACCTGATTGTATTCATTCACTTTGATGCGTTCTACTTTTTCAACCAAAGATGAAACAGGAAGCCCGTTTACGATAGCACCTTGCACACCAGCCGTCCAGATTAATGTAGCTGTTTCAAAAGAAACTCCTGTATTGGTAGAAATCGTTCTTCCGTCATAACTTGTAACGCGCATGTTTTTCAAGACATTTACGCCGAGTTTTTTCAGGTATTTTTCTGCGGCTTCAGACGATTTTTCAGACATGGTATTCAGTATCCTGTCTCCGCTCTGAACCAAGTTGATCTGCATCTTGCTGATATCTAAATCTGGGTAATCTTTCTGTAAAATAGCATTTTTCATTTCGGCTAAGGCACCAGCCAATTCCACCCCTGTAGGGCCACCGCCGACCAGAACAAAATTAATCAGCGCATTCCGTTCATTCACATCATCTGTCAAAAGTGCCTGCTCAAAATTTTCGAGTATCAGGCTCCTGATATTAAGCGACTGCGGAATTGTTTTCATCGCAATACTATTCCTTTCAATCTCCTTATTCCCAAAATAATTGGTCTTAGAGCCGGTTGCAATAACCAAATAATCATATTGAAGCTCCCCGATGTCGGCAACCACCTTATTGCTTTTGGTATTGATTTCGTTTACATGGCAAAGCCTGAAATAGAAATTTTTATATTCATGGACTACTTTCCGAATCGGATAGGCAATAGAGCCGGCCTCAAGCCCTCCAGTTGCCACCTGATATAATAAAGGCTGAAACGTATGGTAATTGTGCTTGTCTAAAAGCACGACTTGTACAGGCTTGTTTTTTAATTTCTTGGCTAATGCGATTCCGGCGAAGCCGCCTCCCAAAATAACTATTCTAGGAAGATCTGATTGTGGGATATTCATCGTTTGCGTTTATTCTTACTGCAAGATACGAAGTTTTATCCCGAAAATTAAAACTGTAGCCTGTCGCTTTAAATAAAATTTAGACGTTTTATACTCTGTGACGCTATGCCTTTGCAAGCCATTATTTTTTTACAGTTTGTAAATAGAAAATTTTAATCAAGTACTTCTTTTTTTGCATAAATGTTGTATAACATTAGGCTCATGCTGTATTATATTCAACAATGTAATGTAACAATAGATTAGAGAAATATAACATAGAACTTATGTTGTATAGCATCTGCCATGCATTGTATAACAAAAAGATAATGTAATTCAACATTGACTATATGTTGTGAATATTTGTCTAATGTTGTATAACATGAAGCTAATGTTATACAGCATAAGTATTATGTTGTATAACATGAAACTGTTGTAATATAGCATCATCTAGATTCTGTTGTAAATTTTGGTTTTTACGCTAATCTCTTGCTACTGCTGGCATGACGCCATCTGTAGAGAAAGACAAAAAGCCTATTTTATCCCAATATAAGAATACATGAGAAACATAATTTGTTTATATTTATCCGAACTTTATATCGGTTACTAACATTTTTATACCTAACGATTATGATACACGACGACATGCCACACAAAAAAATTCACCAAGGTCGAAACATCAAACGCTTTCGCGAAATGCTAGGCATCAAGCAAGAAGCATTGGCTTTTGAACTGGGCGACGACTGGAACCAAAAGAAAATTTCGCTTTTAGAGCAGAAAGAAACGATTGAAGCAAGCATACTCTCGCAGGTTGCTAAAATACTAAAAGTGCCTGTAGAAGCTTTTGAGAATTTTGATGAAGAAGCAGCTATTGCATACATCAATACTTTTAATGATAACAGTTCTAATCATGGTACAATTGGAAACAATTATAATTGTCAACTTACATTCAATCCCCTTGATAAAATGGTAGAACTATACGAACGTATGTTACAGCAGCAAAAGGAAATGATTGATAAATTAGAAAAACTCATCCAAGGAAAATAAACTTTTATCAGCCTCTAAAATAGAGGCTTTTTTATTTATGCAAACTTGACAAATTGGTATAAACATTCGAGATAATTATTTAAAATTAATAGTAACTTGTAACAAATTTGCGTCTTCAACTACTAACCTTACATGAGCCAAGATTTAGAAAAGTCTTTTGTTAAGCAGCTAAAAGAAAACCAGAATATAATCCACAAGATTTGTAGATTGTATACTTCTGGCGATGATGCTCATAACGATCTGTTTCAAGAAATCACGATCCAGCTTTGGAAAGCGTATCCAAAATTTAGGGGAGATTCTAAATTCACTACTTGGGCGTATCGGGTTGCCTTGAACACAGCCATCACTTTATATCGAAAAAGTACGCGGTCAATTTCTACAATGGAATTTGACAATACGAAGCATTTTATCAAGCAGGAAGATTATAATTATGAAGAAGAAGAACAGATAAAACTGATGTATAAGGCCGTATATCAATTAAACGACATTGAAAAAGCTTTGATTTTTATGTATCTGGAGGATAAGGATTATGAAGAAATATCGGAAACCTTAGGAATCAGCGAAGTGAATGCGAGAGTGAAAATGAACAGGATTAAAGGAAAATTGAAGAAAATATTAAATCCCTAACAAGGAAAAAAAATATGAAAGAGTTAGATTTATTAAAGAAAGATTGGAAAAAGAATGAAAATTCTTTTCAGCAAGTCTCTGAGAATGATATCTACAAGATGATTCATAAGAACTCATCTTCTGTAGTAAGATTGATTATGATTATTGGTATCATAGAATTTTTATTTTGGATAGGAATCAGCCTTTTTTCAAACAATGATGAATATTTCCAAAAGCTTAACATGGATAACATATTGTTGTACATGAGAATTTTAACGTATGCCCATTATGCTATTATCGTCACCTTCATCTATTTATTTTACAAGAACTACATCGTAATTTCTACTACAGATTCTACCAAAATCTTGATGAAAAACATTTTAAAGACAAGAAGAACGGTAAATATTTATGTCTGGTATAACTTAGGAATGATCATATTCAGCTTGATATTAGGATTCATGCTGGCTTATTTTTACAATCCTGATTTCGCCTTGGTAAAAGAAAAAATTGAACATGACGGCATTAAAGCTATCTTGTTCTTTATTGGCATTGTCATTGCAATTGTAGGCGTATTTACTGTGATTTCCTGGCTTTTTTATAAATTGTTATACGGCTTCTTGATGAAAAAGCTTTATAAAAATTATGAGGAGCTAAAGAAAATAGACCTTTAGTAATTCCATGAAATATTGCTTATCGCTCTTATTCTCACTATTTTTTATAGGTTTGCAAGCTCAAAAGCTTGAGGATGCCTTGTTATGGAAAATTTCGGGAAACGGGATAAAAAAACCTTCTTATCTGTACGGAACCATCCATGCTTCTTGCGATACGTTATTAGATCAGAATGTCATCGAGGCGATGAAAAAGACGGAACAGCTTTATCTTGAGATTGATGTTGACGATCCAAAGATGGAAAGTCTGATGATGGCCAATATGAACATGAAAAACGGCGTGACTATGGAATCGCTCGTTTCTGCAGAAGATTATAAAATTGTAGATGACTTTTTAAGAGACAATGCGGCTATCTCTGCCAAGACAATCAATACCATAAAGCCAAGCTTCGTGAGCATCATGTTTGTACAGAAAATCCTTGGCTGTAAGCCCAAATCAGTCGAAGAAGCACTAGCTGAAATCAGCAAATCACAAAATGAGGCAATTTATGGCCTAGAAACCGTTGCTGAGCAGATGAAAGTTTTTGACAAGATTTCGTATCAAGAACAGATGGATGAATTAGTCAGAACTGCAAAAAATGGCATCAAGACTTATGAAGAAGATTTCAATAAGCTTATGCAATTGTATAAGGATAAAAAAATAAGCGATTTACTAAATTTCACAAACGAGCTCGGCGAAACAGCCTCCTCAAAATTTGATGATGAAATGCTGGTTAAGAGAAATGCAAAATGGATTCCTATAATTGCTGATGTGGCTCGATTCAAGCCTACTTTTTTTGGAGTTGGTGCCGCACATCTTGCAGGCGAAAATGGTGTGATTTTGTTATTGAGAAAGCAGGGTTTTACTGTTGAAGCTGTAAAATAGTTAATAATCCCACCTTCTTTTCTTGTTTAATTCCTCTTCTACTTTTAAAACTTCTTCCAAGACTTCAGGCTGAAGCACTTTTAAAAACGACGGATGCTGTTCGATAGCATACTCTACTTTTTCAACAATTTCTTCTACAGAGTCATTTTCATAATCAATATCTAAAGGTTCTTTGATGATAAAAGACTGAAGAATTCCTTTTTTCTTAAGGCGAAGTCCTTTCTTGTCAAAAGAACGCCTAAAACCGTCAATGACTATCGGAACAACGATAGGCTTGTGCTGTTTGATAATATGAGCCGTTCCTTTTCGCACAGGCTTGAAAGATTTCGTGGTGCCTTGCGGAAAGGTAATCACCCATCCATCTTCTAATGCAATCTTTATATTTTCGGTATCATTTGGATTTACTTCTCGCTGCACATCTTTTCCTTTAGCACGCCAAGTTCTTTCAACAGTAATAGCTCCTGCATAGGCTAGGATTCTAGGAAGCAGGCCTTCTTTCATCGTTTCTTTAGCCGCTACATAATAAATATTCAGTTTCGGATTCCAGATATAGCCGATGTTTTTGATATTGTCTTCACGTCCTTTTAGGCTGGCATTAAAAACATGGAACATGGCCACAACATCCGCGAAATACGTCTGATGATTGGAAATAAACAGCACGTTAGTATCTGGAAGACTTCGGATAATTTCTGAGCCATCAATCTGAAGCTCATTAAAACCTCTATAACGTCTATGCGTCAGCATTCCAAAAACACGGATAAGCCATTTTTTCAAGAAAAGTATATGACCAAAAGGATTTCTTTTAAACAATCCCATACGATTTAGCTTTTTTTTTAAAACAGAAGGCAAACTTACAAAATCGCAGCTATTAAAGCACTCTTTTTATCGTTTCTTTAAGCTCATTCAGCATCATTGCCGTTGCGCCCCAAACAATATGTCCTTGCAGTTTAAATGCCGGAACTTCTATTTCATCAGTATAAGATGCCTTGATCTTTGCTTGGACTAAATTGACATCGTCTAAAAGATCTTCTAGCCGCAATTCAATCATTGCTGCAACTTCATCAGCGCTAGGATTAAATGCTATCTCTGCCAGGCAGATGCCTAAAAAAGGAGAAACAAGAAACCTGCTAGGCGGAATATAAACTTCAGAAAATGCCTTAACAACTTGAATCCTTTCTGGAAGGACGCCTATCTCTTCAAACGTTTCTCTAAGAGCAGTCGCTTCTAGATTTAAATCTTCTGGCTCTTCTTTACCGCCAGGAAAAGCAATTTGTGAAGAATGAATTCCGATAGAAGCATTTCTTACGATTAAGGCGAGATGTGCTTCTGAATTCTTTGGGTAAAAAAGCATCATTACGGCCGCATTCCTTAATCCGTCTCTATCATAAGTTTTATTAATTATAGTAGAAATGCGTTCTAGCGAAGCCATTTTTATATGAGCTTCAACCGATGGTAGCGTTTCTTTTTCTATTTTTGGTATATATTCTAAAAAGGCCTGAAAATCCATTATATCTTTTTGCAATGTGATTTATAAAGGTACCGTAAAATTCATTTTAATCAAACTTATTTATTCAACATGTACAGCAAAGCAGAAGCTCAAATTATTAAAAAGGAATTTTGGATCAAATTTGCCGAAGAATATCCGAGAAAGTGGCTTCTCTACGATACAAAAATTAAAGATTTCTCCTTTAAGTTTTATGTCGATAACAAAAAAGCTCAAGTCCTGATTGACATAGAGTCAAAAGACGAAGAAAAAAGGAAGATTTATTTTGAGAAAATTGAATCGCTAAAGCAGATCTTGCTGGATGAATTTATTCCTGATGCCGTTTTTGAAAGAAATTTTCACTTAGAAACAGGCAAAATAATAAGTAAAGTTTGGGTAGAAAAAACAGGAATAAGTCTTTTTAACAAAGCCACATGGCCGGAAATATTTGATTTTTTTTATCAAAACATGGATGCTTTTGAGCGATTCTTCTATGAATATCAAGATTATATCAATGATTTAGAGACCAACACATAATTAATTTTACTTTTTAATCATCCTAAGCTATTACTTTTTAAATTAATAGCTTTTTTTGTTGAGTTTTATGCAAAAAAAAAGAGTCCCTACGATATGTAAGGACTCTTTCAAAGGAAGGCGGCGACATACTCTCCCACAGGATTGCAGTACCATCTGCGCAGGCGGGC
>NZ_JACJIS010000007.1:0-5265 GCF_014138495.1 Flavobacterium gossypii
AAAATAATCGTACTTTTGCACCCGCTTCGAGAGAGGCGAAAGAATAGAAGAACACGTTCATAGACATATTGGATTGACAGCAGTTTCGGCAGCGATGCCGGAGCTAAAAAAGAGAGAGCGGCGCGGTCTTTAGATAAGACCCGCAACAGAGCTGAGATTCGTCGAAATTATTAAAATATACGATGAAGAGTTTGATCCTGGCTCAGGATGAACGCTAGCGGCAGGCCTAACACATGCAAGTCGAGGGGTAGACGTCTTCGGACATCGAGACCGGCGCACGGGTGCGTAACGCGTATGCAACCTGCCTTCCACAAAGGGATAGCCCAGAGAAATTTGGATTAATACCTTATAGTATTACAGAATGGCATCATTTCGTAATTAAAGATTTATCGGTGGAAGATGGGCATGCGTCCCATTAGCTTGTTGGTAAGGTAACGGCTTACCAAGGCAATGATGGGTAGGGGTCCTGAGAGGGAGATCCCCCACACTGGTACTGAGACACGGACCAGACTCCTACGGGAGGCAGCAGTGAGGAATATTGGACAATGGGCGCAAGCCTGATCCAGCCATGCCGCGTGCAGGATGACGGTCCTATGGATTGTAAACTGCTTTTATACGGGAAGAAACCCTGGCTCGTGAGCCAGACTGACGGTACCGTAGGAATAAGGATCGGCTAACTCCGTGCCAGCAGCCGCGGTAATACGGAGGATCCAAGCGTTATCCGGAATCATTGGGTTTAAAGGGTCCGTAGGCGGCCCCGTAAGTCAGTGGTGAAATCTCCCGGCTCAACCGGGAAATTGCCATTGATACTGCAGGGCTTGAATTATTGGGAAGTAACTAGAATATGTAGTGTAGCGGTGAAATGCTTAGATATTACATGGAATACCGATTGCGAAGGCAGGTTACTATCAATACATTGACGCTGATGGACGAAAGCGTGGGTAGCGAACAGGATTAGATACCCTGGTAGTCCACGCCGTAAACGATGGATACTAGCTGTTCGGGGCAACCTGAGTGGCTAAGCGAAAGTGATAAGTATCCCACCTGGGGAGTACGTTCGCAAGAATGAAACTCAAAGGAATTGACGGGGGCCCGCACAAGCGGTGGAGCATGTGGTTTAATTCGATGATACGCGAGGAACCTTACCAGGGCTTAAATGTGGCCTGACAGGACCGGAAACGGTTTTTCCTTCGGGCAGGTCACAAGGTGCTGCATGGTTGTCGTCAGCTCGTGCCGTGAGGTGTCAGGTTAAGTCCTATAACGAGCGCAACCCCTGTCGTTAGTTGCCAGCGAGTCATGTCGGGAACTCTAACGAGACTGCCAGTGCAAACTGAGAGGAAGGTGGGGATGACGTCAAATCATCACGGCCCTTACGCCCTGGGCTACACACGTGCTACAATGGACGGTACAGAGAGCAGCCACTGGGCGACCAGGAGCGAATCTACAAAACCGTTCACAGTTCGGATCGGAGTCTGCAACTCGACTCCGTGAAGCTGGAATCGCTAGTAATCGGATATCAGCCATGATCCGGTGAATACGTTCCCGGGCCTTGTACACACCGCCCGTCAAGCCATGGAAGCTGGGGGTGCCTGAAGTCGGTGACCGCAAGGAGCTGCCTAGGGTAAAACCGGTAACTGGGGCTAAGTCGTAACAAGGTAGCCGTACCGGAAGGTGCGGCTGGAACACCTCCTTTCTAGAGAAAGACGCAAATCTCGCCTGCGGGGGCCATCGTGGTCCGCCTGCTCTCGCTGTTGGTTCAAAAATATTAAAGAAAAGCAATAAAACAGAGTCTCGTAGCTCAGCTGGTTAGAGTACTACACTGATAATGTAGGGGTCGGCAGTTCGAGTCTGCCCGGGACTACTTTTTTAAGGCTTTGATAGGAAATTTTAGAAGTATGAGTACGAATTACGCATTAATTCAAGATTCAACATTCATAATTTAAGATTAGAGATGGGGGATTAGCTCAGCTGGCTAGAGCGCCTGCCTTGCACGCAGGAGGTCATCGGTTCGACTCCGATATTCTCCACGTTTCCGGAAGGAAAACAGTTCATTGACATATTGGGATAAGAAAACATTTAAAAAGTAGAAAGCATTCTTCTGATTTATCAGAAGAGAAAGCGCAATAAGCAAAATAAGGGCGCATGGGGGATGCCTAGGCTCTCAGAGGCGAAGAAGGACGTGATAAGCTGCGAAAAGCTGCGGGGACGGGCACACACCGATCGATCCGCAGGTATCCGAATGGGGCAACCCACTATGCTGAAGGCATAGTACTCCGATAGGAGGGCGAACCCGCTGAACTGAAACATCTAAGTAGGCGGAGGAGAAGAAAACAAAAGTGATTCCGTAAGTAGTGGCGAGCGAACGCGGATTAGCCCAAACCAGGCATGTTACGGCATACCTGGGGTTGTAGGACCGCGACATTTTATGCAAGAAGAACCGGAAGCGACTGGAAAGTCGCGCCATAGAGGGTGACAGCCCCGTACGGGCAATGATTGTAATAGATAGCGGTATCCTGAGTAGGGCGGGGCACGTGAAACCCTGTCTGAATCCGGCGGGACCATCCGCCAAGGCTAAATACTCCTGAGAGACCGATAGTGAACCAGTACCGTGAGGGAAAGGTGAAAAGAACCGTGAATAACGGAGTGAAACAGATCCTGAAACCATGCGCCTACAAGCGGTCGGAGCCCTTTAGTGGGGTGACGGCGTGCCTTTTGCATAATGAGCCTACGAGTTAACGTTGCCGGCAAGGATAAGTGGTTCAGCCACGGATCCGTAGCGAAAGCGAGTCTGAATAGGGCGCCATAGTCGGCAGTGTTAGACGCGAAACCGTGTGATCTACCCATGGGCAGGATGAAGCTGTGGTAACACACAGTGGAGGTCCGAACCGGTTGTCGTTGAAAAGACTTCGGATGACCTGTGGGTAGGGGTGAAAGGCCAATCAAACTCGGAAATAGCTCGTACTCCCCGAAATGCATTTAGGTGCAGCGTTATGCGTAAAGTTATACAGAGGTAGAGCTACTGATTGGATGCGGGGGCTTCACCGCCTACCAATTCCTGACAAACTCCGAATGCTGTATAATGTTTCATAACAGTGAGGGCTTGGGTGCTAAGGTCCAAGTCCGAGAGGGAAAGAACCCAGACCATCAGCTAAGGTCCCCAAATATATGCTAAGTTGAAAGAACGAGGTTTGTCTGCCCAGACAGCTAGGATGTTGGCTTGGAAGCAGCCATTCATTTAAAGAGTGCGTAACAGCTCACTAGTCGAGCGGACGAGCATGGATAATAATCGGGCATAAGCATATTACCGAAGCTATGGATTTGCAATTTATTGCAAGTGGTAGGGGAGCATTCTGGCTGGGGCGAAGGTGTATCGTAAGGTATGCTGGACCGGCCAGAAAAGAAAATGTAGGCATAAGTAACGATAATGCGGGCGAGAAACCCGCACACCGAAAGACTAAGGTTTCCTCAGCTATGCTAATCAGCTGAGGGTTAGTCGGGTCCTAAGGCGAACCCGAAAGGGACAGTCGATGGCCAACGGGTTAATATTCCCGTACTTCTTATAATTGTGATGGGGCGACGGAGTGATGAAAGCACCGCGAACTGACGGAATAGTTCGTTGAAGCACCTAGCTATATTTCCTATAGGCAAATCCGTAGGGAATGGCGAAATGCGATAGTACGCGGAGTCTTCGGACAAAGCGATAGTGTGCCTAAGGGCTTCCAAGAAAAACCTCTAAACTTAGATTATAAGAACCCGTACCGTAAACCGACACAGGTAGTCGAGGAGAGAATCCTAAGGTGCTCGAGAGATTCATGGCTAAGGAATTAGGCAAAATAGACCTGTAACTTCGGGAGAAAGGTCGCCAGCGCAAGCTGGCCGCAGTGAAGAGGTCCAGGCGACTGTTTATCAAAAACACAGGGCTCTGCAAAATCGTAAGATGAAGTATAGGGCCTGACACCTGCCCGGTGCTGGAAGGTTAAGAGGAGATGTTATCTTCGGAGAAGCATTGAATTGAAGCCCCAGTAAACGGCGGCCGTAACTATAACGGTCCTAAGGTAGCGAAATTCCTTGTCGGGTAAGTTCCGACCTGCACGAATGGTGTAACGATCTGGACACTGTCTCAGCCATGAGCTCGGTGAAATTGTAGTATCGGTGAAGATGCCGATTACCCGCAGTGGGACGAAAAGACCCTGTGCACCTTTACTATAGCTTAGTATTGACTTTGGACAAGTGATGTGTAGGATAGGTGGGAGACTTCGATCCTGCGTCGCCAGGCGTAGGTTAGTCATTGTTGAAATACCACCCTTTGCTTGTCTGAAGCCTAACCCCGCGCTGCGGGGGACATTGCTTGGTGGGTAGTTTGACTGGGGTGGTCGCCTCCAAAAGAGTAACGGAGGCTTCTAAAGGTTCCCTCAGCACGCTTGGTAACCGTGCGCAGAGTGCAATGGCATAAGGGAGCTTGACTGAGAGACATACAGGTCGATCAGGTACGAAAGTAGAGCATAGTGATCCGGTGGTTCCGCATGGAAGGGCCATCGCTCAAAGGATAAAAGGTACGCCGGGGATAACAGGCTGATCTCCCCCAAGAGCTCATATCGACGGGGGGGTTTGGCACCTCGATGTCGGCTCGTCACATCCTGGGGCTGGAGAAGGTCCCAAGGGTTGGGCTGTTCGCCCATTAAAGTGGCACGCGAGCTGGGTTCAGAACGTCGTGAGACAGTTCGGTCTCTATCTACTGCGGGCGCAAGAAATTTGAGTGGATCTGATTCTAGTACGAGAGGACCGAATTGGACCGACCGCTGGTGTATCTGTTGTCCCGCCAGGGGCATCGCAGAGTAGCTACGTCGGGAAGGGATAAGCGCTGAAAGCATATAAGCGCGAAACCCACCACAAGATGAGATTTCTTTTAAGGGTCGTGGGAGATGACCACGTCGATAGGCTGCAGGTGTAAAGGCAGTAATGTCATAGCCGAGCAGTACTAATAACCCGTAAGCTTATGCGCGATTTTCCTGCCCTCCGGGGCAGGAAGAAACTTTCTTATAAGACTTAAAAATGTATTTTATCCCAGTATGCCAAGATATTGCCATGGTATCCGTAAAAAGAGGCCATGGACATGCCGCCCGACGGCAAGAATGATCCAAGGTGGTTATTGCGGCGGGGCTCACCTCTTCCCATCCCGAACAGAGAAGTTAAGCCCGCCTGCGCAGATGGTACTGCAATCCTGTGGGAGAGTATGTCGCCGCCTTCCTTTGAAAGAGTCCTTAC
>NZ_JACJIS010000008.1:0-4193 GCF_014138495.1 Flavobacterium gossypii
GAGCCCGCAGGGCTGATCTGCTTCACGAGCTTGCCGTAGCGGTCGAAGATGTAGATCGACGCCTCTGGCTGGCCCGCAAGGCCGATGATGTTCCACGTGTCGTTGTACCCGTCCGCATTGGGCGTGAAGTAGTTCGGGTAGTCGATCACCGATACCGGCACCGGCTGGGAGTCCTGGCATCCGCCGTCGTTCCTGTCCCTCACGTACACGATGTGGTCGCCAGCAGAAACCGGCGCGAACACGTTGCCCTGCTGCCATGGGCCCTCGTCAAGCTTGTACTCGTAGTCGCCAAGGCTCGTCGGGTCTACCACTACCGTGATGGTCGCGTTGTCCGTGAAGGCGTTGGTCACCGTAACGTCCGTGATGATCGCAGCAGAGGTCGCCGTGACGATCGCAGCGTCAGACGGCTCCGATACGCAGCCCGTGGCGATGTTCGTGGCGGTCACCGTATAGCTTCCCTGCTCGTCCACCACAAGGGTGCTTCCCGTATCGGGCAGCACGCCGCCGTCTCTGGTCCACACGTAGGTGTAGTCCGCAGGATTCGCCCCATTGTCCGTAACCGCAGTAAGCGTGAAGGTGTTCAGCGGGTCCAGCGTCACCGGATCCACGCAGTAGAATCCTCCCTCAAGGGTCACCTCTGGCAGCCTGTTCACCGTAAGCGGGATCGCCACTATCGCAGGGCAGCCCGTCGTGGACGTCCTGTTGATCACAAGGGCATAGATGGTCGCCGTGGCCGTATGGTACGGGTTCAGGCCGGTCAGCGCGTTAGGGTTCGTGGACGTGATGCCCAGGTCCCCGTCGGCTTCCGCCTCTGCCCTGTCGTCATAATAGTGTACCGTAAAGTCTCCTGCCGGCTGGGTGCCCAGCACCGTCGCGTCGAAGGCCGTCAGGTCGAAGTCGGCAAGCCCGTCGTTGGTGCCGTCCGTATCGCACTTGGTAATCAGCGCAGGATCCGTAACAGGGTTGGCTACTGCAGGCTCGTCGACGATAAGGTCGAAGGTGCCCACGCTGTAGCAGCCTGTCGTATTGTTCCTAACGTTTACCCATACCGTCTCGGGATTGGTCGCGTTAGGATAGCTGTCAGGAAGCTCCGTTCCCGGAACTGCCGCTTCCGCTTCCGGCTGCGTATGGTAGTACGTGAAGGTATAGTCGGCAACGTCAAGGCCGTCGGCTATCACCTCTATATTGTGGCTGCTCAGCACGAAGGTGTTGGTCGATCCGCCCACGCAGGCAACGAAGTCGTCAATATCGCCGTTGTCGCCTAGGGCAGGCAGCGGGTTAACGATCAGCTCGAACCTTACTACCTGGTAGCATTTTCTTGCCGAAGGGTTGTTCGCGTTGGTGGTCATCAGCACGTATATCGTTCCTGCAGGGCCGTCATAGTCGGTCGGGTCAGGGATGGCGTTAGGATACGTGGTTCCCTGGTTTCCGTCTGCTATGGCCGTGGCTTCGTCCGTGTAATAGTAGAACGCCACGCTGGCAGGATTCGCATTGTTTCTTATGTAGCCTTCGTTTACCGTCAGGTCTATGCCTTCGGAGATCCCGTCTCCAGGCGTCCCGTTGTCGCACGACTCGATATCCTGAGGATCCGTCCTAGGGTTGGGAAGCGGCTCCACGCGGATCGTCAGGGTCGTCCTGCTCACGCAGGTGGTGGCGTCGTTGGTGATCACCACGTTCAGGGTCTGCGCCCCGGGATTCTGGTTCGTATAGGCGTCTGCCGGATCGATCAGCACCCCTGCAAGGGTATAGAAGGCAACGGAGTAGCCCGGAAGGCCGCCCGTAAGGTTGCCGTTCTGCGAGGTCAGGTCGAATACGGTAAACCCGTCATTCGGAAGCGCGTCGTCGCAGAGCGAGTATTCCACAGGGGCGAACGACAGCGCAGGGTTGATCACCACAGTGAAGCTTCCCACGTTGTAGCATCCCGTGTCGGTATTGGTCACCCTTACCCAGATAGTCTGGCCGTTGGTAGCCGGATAGCTTGTCGGGGTAGCGATGGCTCCGCCGAGGCCGGCCTCCGCATCTGCCTCAAGGGTATAGAAGCGTACGGTATAGTTGCCAGGAAGCTGCGCGTCCAGAAGGTCCTGTTCCGCATGGGCCTGAAGGTCTACCCTCATCGTGCCGTCGGCATTTGTGTCGCACACCACAAGGTCGTCGATCTGTGCCGGCACAACAGGCACCGGATTCACGATCAGCTGCAGCGGTGCTACGGAGTAGCAGCCCGTGGACGGGTCGGTGGCGCGGATCCAGATGATTCCGGAAGCAAGGTTGCTGTAAGGGCTCGTGTATGGGAATACGCCGTCTTCCGCGTTCTGCTCCGTCTCGTGGAAGGTCACTATGTAGGGTGCACCGCCCGTGATCTCAGGGATGAGCGCATCGAGGTCGAACTGCTCGGTAGCGTTCCCGTCAGGATCGCAGGCCGTAGGGATCTGTGCCGGGATGTTGATCAGCGGCAGCGGCTGCACCCTCAACGTGAGGGTCGTCCTGGAGAAGCAGCCCGTAGCCGTGTTGGTCACCCCGACGATGATCGTCTGCACGGTCATGACCTGGTTCTGGTAGGACAGCGGAAGCGGGGTTCCTGCTGCCAGGGCCGCGTCGTCGAAATAGTACTGGATGTCCAGTCCCGGAGCGGCCGATATGCGCGACTTGTAGCCCTCAAGGTCGAAGGTCTCGTATCCGTCCTGGCTAGGGTCGTCGCATACAGAATATTCCGGAACCAGCCCAGGTCCCGGGATCACCGGGTTCGGGTTTACTTTCAGTTCCAGCGGCACTGCCTTGAAGCATCCCTCAGGCGTCGATACCCTTACCCAGATGATCTGGGAGTAGGGCGTCGTATTGTTGAAGTTGAAGACGCTGCCGATAGGCGGGTTCGCAGGAACGTCTGCCTTAGCGTCGGCCTCGTTGATATAGTATGCAAAGGTATAGGTGTCCAGAGGGTTCAGCCCAAGGATCATGTCAGGCTCCCTGATCCCTATGTCCGGGAAGGTAGCAAGGCCGTCTGCCGTGGCGTCGTCGCAGATCTCGATAGCGCTAGGGGCTGTCGGCTGCGGCGTGCGGTTCACGATCAGGCGAAGCTGCGTGAAGGACGGGCACTGGCTTCCGCCAGGCTCTTCTACCCTCACCCACATGATATACGGCGCCTGCTCCGGAGAGGCGTCCACAAGGTTAGAGTACGGGAAGTCCTGCTTAGGGAAGGCATTGTCGATCGCGTTCTGCTCCGTCTCGTGGTAGGTGACTATCAGCGTGGAAGGGCCGCCGGTGATTTCCAGGTCCTTGTCCGTAAGGTCGAACACCGCGATGCCGTCAGTATTGTCGTCGCACACCTCGAGCGGCGTCGGGTTGAATATTACGGGCGCTGCGATCGGGGTGACCGTCACGCTTCCAGCAAGGGCTGCCGTGCAGGACGGGGTCCCGCCGGAAACGGCGCTGGCCAGGCTGAAGGTCGTCGTCGCGGTGATTGCCTGGGTCGTGTACAGGGCATAGCCCGCACCGTCAAGGAGCACCGTGTCCGTATCGGCTCCCCCGTTCCAGGTGAAGCTCACCGTAGCGCCGGGGGTTCCCGTGATCTCGAGCTCTGCGGTCCTGTTGGAGCAGACGTTCGCAGGGCCGGTGATGACGGCCGTAGGCAGCGCCTTCACCGATACCGTCGCCTGGAGGTTCAGCGTGCGCGAGCATGGCACCGCTCCGCCCGTGCTTACCCCGAGCAGCCTGTAGGTCTGCCCTGACGAAAGGTTTCCTGTAGGCAGTGAATATGTGCCTGCAGCATCAAGGGTCGCCGTAGTGCCGGCCCCAGTGCCTATGGCATAGGTGACCGTGCCCCCGGCAGGCCCCATGAATATGATGGTCGTGCCCGTGCCCTCGCATACCGTCGCGTCTGTAGCCGCGATGGTGCCCGCAGGAAGCGGGGTCACGGTGATGTCTATGAAGCCAGTGAGGGCTGCCGAGCATGGGACCGTACCGGTCGTGGCCACGCTCACAAGGGCATACCTGGTGTCGGCCGAAAGGGCCTGGGTGATGGAGGCCTCGCCGATGGCCGGGTCCGCAGCGCTGGGCGTAGACAGCCTTATCGTCTGAGGGGCCCCGCCGTTTACAGTATAGGTAACATCCGCGTCGAGCGTGCCCGAGAAGTCGACAGTAGCGCTGCCGCCTTCGCAGATGACAGGAGACGCAGTAGAGATAGTCGCACTAGGGGCTGC
>NZ_JACJIS010000009.1:0-1433 GCF_014138495.1 Flavobacterium gossypii
ACGTTGCCTGCTGCCAGCATAACTGCTGCTTGCGGAAACATCCCGGCTGCGGCTGTATTGACTGCAACCGATGCTTGCGGAAGCGCGACTGTGACATTCGCTGAGACAAGGACCGATGGTGCGTGTGCCGGAAGCTACACGCTTACTAGAAAATGGACGGCTACTGACCTTTGCGGCAATACAGCCGAGCACACTCAAGTAGTGAATGTAACCGATACCCAGGCTCCTGTATTTGCAGGAACACTGCCTGCGGCTGAAGTGGCTGCGTCTTGCGACAATATCCCGGCTGCTGCTACGTTGACTGCAACTGATGCTTGCGGAAGCGCGACTGTAACTTTTGCCGAGACAAGGACCGACGGTGCATGCGCCGGAAGCTACACCCTTACGAGAAAATGGACGGCTACTGACCTTTGCGGGAACACTGCCGTACACACGCAAGTAGTGACTGTACAGGACAATGTGGCTCCAACGTTTGTAGGAACACTTCCATCAAATATCACGGCTTCATGTGAAAACATCCCGGCTGCTGCTGTACTTACTGCAACCGATGCCTGCGGAAGCGCGACTGTAACTTTTGCGGAGACAAGGACAGACGGTGCTTGTGCCGGAAGCTATACGCTTACAAGAAAATGGACGGCTACCGACCTATGCGGCAATACTGCCGTACATACTCAGACAGTAACCGTGACTGATACGCAGGCTCCTGTATTTGCAGGAACACTGCCTGCGGCTGAAGTGGCTGCGTCATGCGACAATATCCCGGCTGCGGCTACGCTTACTGCAACCGATGCTTGCGGAAGTGCGGCTGTAACTTTTGCCGAGACAAGAACCGATGGTGCTTGCGCCGGAAGCTACACGCTTACAAGAAAATGGACGGCTACCGATCTTTGCGGTAACACTGCCGTACACACGCAAGTAGTGACTGTACAGGACAATGTGGCTCCAACGTTTGTAGGAACACTTCCATCAAATATCACGGCTTCATGTGAAAACATACCTGCTGCTACTACGCTTACTGCAACCGATGCCTGTGGAACTGCAACTGTGACATTCGCCGAGACAAGGACAGACGGTGCTTGTGCCGGAAGCTATACGCTTACAAGAAAATGGACGGCTACCGACCTTTGCGGAAATACTGCCGAGCATATTCAGACAGTAACCGTGACTGATACGCAGGCTCCTGTATTTGCAGGAACATTGCCTGCGGCTGAAGTGGCTGCATCTTGCGACAACATCCCGGCTGCGGCTACGTTAACTGCAACCGATGCTTGCGGAAGCGCGGCTGTAACATTCGCTGAAACTAGAACTGATGGTGCTTGCGCCGGAAGCTATACCCTTATAAGAAAATGGACGGCTACTGACCTTTGCGGTAACACTGCGGAGCATACGCAAACAGTGACTGTAACCGATACCCAGGCTCCTGCATTTGCAGG